>CP089982.1:12050000-13401787 GCA_037157775.1 Sorangiineae bacterium MSr12523 | reverse complement strand
CGGTTCCCGTTACCCGCTCCTGCGTTGCTTAGGCTCGTCTTCATTTGTCGGCCCCACCCCGCCGGACGTTTCGCTTCGAATCAACCTGGCGGCGAAGAGTGTTTCCTCTTGCATGCACGCGAAGGTTCCCCGCACCGCACGTGACCGTGGGTGACGCGGATCCGGCACGATACGCCTTCAGAGGGGCCAGATACCAAAAACCACGCGAACTCTGCGATCTACGTTCGAGCTCTCGTGGTTTGTCCGCAAAATCGAACAGACCCGGCCATTTTCAGAGTCACTCTGTCACTTCCGCTATCACTTCCGCCGCACGAAAATCCCTTCACGCGCAGCGCGCGCACGTTTCCCAACAAATTATCCACAGGCTGTGGACAACCGCATTCATCGTTGATTCCCCCGCTGGATTGCCTTGCCGAATGGCCAAAGTTGACAGGTGTCCCCGCTGTGCGGGCGTTGCCAGGGAACGTCTCGACCATGGCCAGCATGGCAAGGCGTCCCTCCCTCCCCCTCCGTCCCTCAGGCTAGTCAGGAGCCACCCCCCAGACGTGACTCCGGCTGCGGGGTTGCTGCTCTCACCTCGAAGGCGATTGGAGCGTCCGTATCGAAAAAACATTGGCGAGTAAATCGTTCTCCCAAAGTTTTAGGTACTGCGGAACCCCTCCCAGAGTCTGACCTCGCTCTCATGCGAGGTACCGGCGCGATCCGCTGACGCGGAGACCAATCACCCCGCGAGAACGTGCGGGGAACTTCCAACGATGCATCACTCTTTGCTACGCGGGTTTGCTGCGCATCCTTCTTGCAACTACTTGGAGCTTGGCACTCACCGGCGCGCCCCCAACTTGGCGAGGAACAAACCGGTGATCTTGAAGCGAAGACAAAAGAGTCCCTGCTAACCACATGGACCTTGATCCATCGGTCGGCGGGAACAAGAACGCTACAGGTCTCTGAACAGGTTCGGAAAGCTCTAGCGATCGCGTCAAAAGGGCAACGGCGTGACAGCACCGCGTCCGAAACGCGAACCATGCTCCTAGCATCGCTTTTTCGAGCTCGTCCACGGCGATGTGCACGAATGACCAAAGTGCGCGAAATGACAGAGCATTATTGGTTGTAGATCACCTGTGAAATGTCGCTCGCACGCTTTCCGGTCGGGGTGATGGCACGTAAATATAGAAAATGATGGCTGAAACGCTCGTCCCCCATGCGATGGGACCAGCGAGTCATGCGTTTTTCTCGTGGATCGTACTGTCAAGAGTGGCCGCTTCCCGCGTATTTTCGCGGGAATTGCTTATGGGAAGGGACCTTGTTAGGGTCGCCGCCAGCTAACACGGACCCTCGCCGATCGCGGTTGACGTCGGAGGTCTGCAGCTCGCTTCCGATGCCGTTCACCTCTTCGCTCACGTCAAAAAAGTCCGCCCGCGACCGGTCGCTGCAGAAGCCGCGTGGTCGTACAAGTTGTCACTCGAACGCGGTGCGCGCAGCGTCGTTCGCATCGTTTGCATCGGTGCTGACCATGGCCGCAACGGCGGTCGCTGACCCTTCGTCAACGACGCCGCAGCAAGGCTACGACTTGGGCGAGGTCCAGAGCCCTCGCTCGGTCGCCATGGGTGGCGCGCAGAACGCGACGGGTACGTCGACGACGGCGCTCTGGCTGAACCCCGCCAACTTGCCGTACACGCACGTGTACCATTTTGCTGCCCTGGCAACATTTTCGCCGGATGCGCGGCGCACGAACTTCGGCGGGGCCATTGCCGACTCGCAGACGAGCAAGGTCGCGGGCGCCTTCGGCGGTGTGTGGTCGCAGCTCGATCCCGACGGCGCTCGCCGTCAGTGGACGGATCTGCGGCTCGCCCTGGCGATGCCGCTGGGCGATCAGATTTCCATCGGTGTGACGGGGCGCTACCTGCGGGTGAACCAGAGCGTCGCCAATGGTCCGTTCCGCGACAGCTACATCTCGGATGGGACGCGCGGGGATCCGATTTTCAGCCAGTTCACCTTCGACGCCGGCGTCTCCGTCACGCCGGTGCCCGGGCTCTTTTTCGGGCTGGTGGGTCACAACCTGACCAATCCAGGGACGTCGCTCGCGCCGACGACGTTGGCCGGCGGCATCGGTTACATGCGTCCGCAGCTCTTCGCGGTGGAGGCCAACGCGTTGGCCGACTTCACGACGTGGAAGGGTACGCGGGGGCGCTTCATGTTGGGCGGCGAGTTCGTGCTGATGGAGCACGTGCCGCTGCGGGCGGGCTACCGCTACGACGCAGGCCAGCAAGCGCACACACTTTCGGGCGGCGTTGGCTACGTCGACAAGAAATGGAGCGTCGAGCTCAGCGGTCGTCGCGACGTCGCGACAGACCATCCGATGACGCTGTTCTCGGTGGCGCTGACGTACTTCGTCGACCCCAAGGGCGCCAATTCGGACTCCCGCGAGGACAGCGGGACGGGGATGACGAACTCGGATCCGTATCCGAACCCGTAGACCATCGTTGACATCAACGCGAACCTGTTGACGTTGTCGTCTTACGTTGACGTGGTCGTTGATGGCGACGGCGACGTAAGACGTCAACGAGAAGCGTTGGCGGCGCTTTAGTCCTTCGTCCAAAAGCGGATGCACAAGTCGTCCGTGGTGTGGCGGACGGCAAGGACGGGGGCGGTGGGGGCGTCGGTGCCCTTGGGGGGCGCTTTGGGGTCCGGAGTGGCCCGTTGGAAGGCGCCGGTGGCGCCGGGGCGCATGGCGATGGCCAGGGGGTAGGGATCGGCGTCCTTGCCGCAAAGATGCGCCTCGGCGTGCTCGAGGGTGATGTCCTTCTCGATGGAGGCGACTTGCAGGCGGCCCAACGTGAGCGGGTTGCCCGCTTCGGTGCCCAGGCGCACGAGGACTTCGCGCCCGGTGAGGGCATCGAGCTCCGGGAGCGGGAGAATGGTGCGCAGGCGGAGGGCGGCCATGTTGCGGGTGCCCAGCGCCCGGCGGAAGTCGGCGTCCTTGATGCGCACGATGGCACCGGCCATCTGGGGGCGACCGAGAAGCAGGTACACGTTGGAGTTGGCCGGGCGGCGGATCGCGCGCTCGACGGCCACGGGGCTGCCCCGCTCCTCGGTCTCCGGCTCGAGGGCACCGTCGGGCACGGCCATCAAGTGTGCGTCGAACGCGAACGGTGCGCCGGGGGCGCCGTAGGCGACGAAGAACTCGAGATCGCCGCCGCGCCAGTTGCCCCGGGGCAGGTTCACGTCTTGAACGACGAGGACGTGGGCCTTGGCCACCTCGACGCGGACACGCGGGATGCTCGGCAAAAGCGGAAGCTGTGGCCCTGCAGTTCGCGAGGGCGAAGGCTTTTCGGGCGTCGGTGCGGCCAAGGCCTGGCGGTGATGCGAGGCCGCCAGGGCGGCGAGAGCAGCAAGCAGCAGGAAAGCGGTGCGTCTCACCCGAATAGCTCCTCGAAATGGCGACCGATGTCGCGTGCGGTTTGCGATGGCTCCAAGGCTTCCCCCTCCGTCCAAGCGCGTGCAGGATACAACGTCCTCGCGCGCAAAGCTTCGAACGCGCGCGGATTGAAGAACCAGTCTTCGTCGAATTCGTCGACCAGGCTGCGCGCCCAAGGCAGCACCGTGGCGACGCCCACGAAGCGGGCCCCTTCGTCGTCGCGGCTTTCCGGCCAGGCGCCGGCCAGGGAGCGGGCGGCGGGCGCCCCAAAAAGGCGCGCGGTCACGTCATCCCAGGCCGCAGCGTCGGCGCGGGCCGCCCCGAGCAGAACGCGGGCCGCCGACAGGCGCAGGGTAAAGAGCAGGGTTTTGCCCAAGGTGCGCGCTTGGAGCAGTGCGGCGTCCTTGCCCAAACCGAGCGCACGGCGCTGGAAAACCGGCGAGGCGGCCAGCGAGGCCGTGAGGGCCCCGGTGCGGTGGGCATCGACGAAATGCGGATCCGTGCGCAGGGCGAAGGGCAAGGTGCTGCGGGTTTCGAAGGAGGCGCGGCGAAAGCTCTGGCCGAAGATCTCCAGCGCGCGCACGAAGCTCGCACCGGAAATGGCCGGGGGCAGCGGCCCAAGCTCGAAGCGTGCGGCACCGGTGAGCCATCCGCCGAACAACTCGTGCAACCAGCGCGGGGCGAGGCGCGAGGGCCACCCTTCGCGCGCGCTGCGGGCCAACGCGATGCGGATGGCATCGACGGGGTGCGGGGCGGCGGCCCCCTCGTGCTTTCGTTCTTCGCGCAGGAAGGCGTCGGCCAGGTCGTGCGTGGCCGCGAGGATCGCCTCGGCGAGTGCGCCCTGCAACGCGAGCTCTTTGGGCAGGAGCTCGCCCTCGAGGCCGAGGCGACGGAGCACTTCTTCGCGGCGTGCACGCCGCTCGCGCAACGGTGCGGCGATGGCCGGGCCGCGCTCGGCGGCCGCATCGAACGCGGTGATGGCCTTGCCGCGCGCGGTCTCGTGCACCACGGCGCGCCAAGCTTCGCGGTAGCTGACGCGGCGCCCATCGTCCTCGCGCAAGGCGGCCTCGCGGGCCAGGGTGACGTCCGAATCGTGCGTGTTGCGGGCCTGGAGGAGGAAGGCGACCCAGCGCCGCAGGCCCTCGTGGGCGCCGGCTGGATCGACCTGGGCGGCCAAGCCGTCGAAGAGCGACTTGGTCGCGACGCGACGATGCGACGAGAGCAGAAAGACGTCTTCGTCGGCGTGCGCCTCTGGATCGGCGCGCAGGGCAATGCGCCATGTCTGCCAGGCGCGGTAGGCGTGTTCGACGTCGCGGTCGATGCCGAAAATGTCGCCGAGGTCCGGCGGGCCTCCCGAAAACGAGCTCATTACCCGTGAATGAAGCCGCGAAACTCGTTTTTTGCCAATCGAGAAACGATCTGACCTTCCAGGACGCTCAGGTGCTCGAGCCGGGCCTCCACGTCTTCGCGCGAAACGCCGCCGGCGGAGATGGCCAGATCGCAGAAGGTGCGGTAATGGCGCGCTTCGGCGGCGAAAAGCTCACTGTAGAATGCATGCATCTCGGGTTCGCGTCCGGGGTCGAGCTCGCCCAGAAGGAGCTTGAACCGCTCGCACGAGCGCGCCTCGATGAGGGCACCGACGAGGAGGCGATCGACGAGGACGGGCCAGCCCGCGGGGCGTTCCTTGGAGGCCTTTCGCAGCTCGGCCGCGTAGGTGTCGACCTCGGGCGTGCCCAGGGCGATGCCGCGCTCCTCGAGGATGGCGAGCACCCGCTGGAAGTGGTCGAGCTCCTCCTTTGCAAGGTCGGTGAGCGCACGCACGAGGGCGAGGTCGTCGGGGTGGCGCGCGGCGAGGGACAGCGCGTTCGAGGCGGCCTTCATCTCGCAATGGGCATGGTCCACGAGGACCTTGTCGAAATGGGCGACGGCCTCTTTGGCCCAGGCCGCATCGCTCCGCACCTTCAAGCAAAACATGGGTTCGGGCGAATTAGCACGTCGGCGGCCGCCCGTCTTCTTAGGGCGTTTTGCGGCGGGCGCCCCACGAGCCGCCGAGGGCGGCCATGACCACGGTGAGAATCGCGGGCAAAAAGGCCGTGGGCGAGCCGCCCGATGCGAACGCCAGCAGGCCGGTGAGCGCACCGACAGCGGCGCCCGCGGCGGCGGATTCGCGCCACCCGGCCTTGTCGCTCCAGCGGCCGACCACGTAGCCGCCCGCCAGGGATCCCGCGGCGAGGGCCAGCGCGGAAAGGCCCACGAGAACGGAGGTGAGGCGCGCGCGATCGCCCGACGAGAGCGCGGCGATGGCCAGGGTCGCTTGATCTTCGCTTTCGACGGGCCCCAAAAAGGCGCGAATGGCGCGGCCCTTGAGAAACTCGGCGACGTACGCAAGCGGCAACCAGGCGGCGAGGATGATGACGACGCCGAAGCCCGCCCAGTGCCATGCAGGACGCTCCTCGGGCGGAGGCTCCTGCGGAGAGCTGTTCAGGACGGGGAGACGACGTTTCTCGGCCACGCTTTTAGACATAGCGCAATCGCAGTAGACTTCGCCGTGTGCGCCGAGCGACCGTCCTCATTCTTCTCCTCGCCCTAGGCTGTCATAAATCAGGCGAGCAGAAGCTCGAAGGGCACTGGCGCGGCACCAAGGTGGAGGGCGTGACGCCCGAGCAGGAGGCGGCGGCCACGGCATTTGCCACCGGCACCGAGATGGACTTTCGCGAGGGCAAAGTCTCCGTCACGACGCCAAGCGAGAAGTCGAGCAGTGCCTTCAAGGTGGTCCGCGCGGAGAAGAACACGGTCGTGGTCATCACGGAGTCCGACGGGAGCAAGGAGCCGCAAACCTTCGTGTTCGTGGACGACGACACGATGCAGTGGACGGTGCTCGAGGGCAAGCGCATGACCCTGCGGCGGGAACACTGAGCCACCAGAAAAGAGAAATCTCCATCGAGAGAGTCCATCAAAAGAAATTTCTCGATGGAGAATCCATCAAAAATTTCCCCATGGAGAATCCATCAAAAAAAATCTCTCCATGGAGAGTCCATAAAAAAAATCTCCTCATGGAGAGAAGCGCTACCGGCGAACGGGTTCCCGTGCGACGCGGAGCGTGAGCGGTGCATCGCCGCGACGCACCTTGATGATGACGTCGAGGTTGGCGGGGCCCTGCAGCTTGGCGCGAGCCTCGGGCATCGTATGCACGGCCGCGCCATCGACCTCGAGGACCGCGTCGCCTGGGGCGAGCCCCGCGCGCTCGGCCGCGCTGCCCTCGGCGACGGCGGCGAGCACGATGTCGCCGTCCTCGTCGGTGCCCAAGGTGACGGCGACGCCGGCCATGTCGGGGCTAGCGGTGGAGGCCTCGCGTTTCTCACCGTCGCGCGGAAACGCGAGGACGATGCCCGACGTGGTGCGCCCGGCCACGATGCGAACGCCGTCCAGGCGCACGCGGCCCACGTCGGGCGCGAATGCCTCCAGGGTCACCGCCCCTTCTTCCAATTCGCCGAGTCGGAAGCGCCCCTGCGCATCGCTCACCGCCATGCCGCGCGGCGTGGCGCCGACGGCGAGGTACGTGGGCACCTGGTCGCGGGCGATGCGTGCACCTTGCACGGGTCGATTTTGCGCGTCGACCACGGTGCCGCTGACGGAGCCTTCGGACTTGAGCTCCACGCGGGCAAGCGCGGTGGGACGATTGCCCCCGGATTTCCCAATGGAAACGGACCGCTCGGCGGGCGCATAGCCGGCGGCACGCACCACGAGACGCGCTGGACCGGGCGACAGCTCGCCCAGGGTGAAGAGCCCCTCGGCATCGGTGCGCGTGCGGCGGGCGCCGATCTCGGTGTAAAGGACGATCTCGGCGTCCTGCAGGCGATCGCCGCGGCTGCTGCGCACCTCGCCGGTCGCACTCTCGGCTCGGCCGAGGGCCACGATCACGGGCTCCACGGCATCGGCGTCGACGGTGACGATGGTGGGGGCGCGGTCGGGCGCGCGGGCTTCGAGGCGGATGGCCACACCGCGGGCGCCGGGGATGCTCGCCTCGCCGCGTGCATCGGTGTAGGCGGTGCTTCGCAACGGCGCATCCGGGTCGAGCGAGCTCGCGGAGAGCTGCACGGCATCGAGTGCGTAACCGCGATCGTCGTTCACGCGGACGCGGAGCGCCGGGCGCGGATCGGGCATGGTGACGGTGATTTCGCGCTTCTGGCCGTCGGGAATGGTCAGCGGCAGATTCACGCTGGGCGAGCCCGGGTTGTCGTCGCGCGTGACGGTCAGGCCGATGGACTCGGGCAGCGAGGCGAAGGCGAAGCTGCCGTCGGCCATGGTGCGCGTTGCGCGTTCGAGCCCGCCGCGAACGGCGCTCACGGTGACGCGGGCGCCGTCGATGGCGTGCCCGCGCGCATCGACGACATGGCCTTCGAGCGAGCCGCCGGCATGCATCACGACATCGATGCGGGCCTCACCGCCCGAGGCAAGCGTGACGACATCGCTGGTCACCTCGACATACTGCGGGTGGCGCACCAGCGCGCGGATGCGGCCCGGCGTGGCCGGCGTGGCCCGGTAGGTGCCATCGGCGCGTGTGACCCAGGGTTCCGGCGGCTTGCCCGAGGGATCGCTCACGGACATGGAGGCCACGCCGGGGGCGGGATCGGTCGCGCGCGGGATCGGCGGCACGGGGCCGGGCATCACCCCGAGCTCACCGGCCGGAACGAGCGGGCGCGGCCCGGCGAGCGTTGCGCTGAAGTGCGCATCGCGAAAGCTGGTGCGGCGCGGATCGTCGTCGATGGGCGCGCCGTGAAAGTCGGTGCCGAAGAGGACGATGGTGGCGCCGTCCACGGGAAAGCCGCGGGTGTCGGTCACGCGGCCGATGACCGTGCCGCCGCGCGGAAGCGCGATCACCACGGGGCCGCTCGGGGACTCGGGCACCGGAATGCCCCCTCGCGCAACGTAGCCGTCGGCCCGCGCGGAAAGGGCCGCCGATCCGCGGGCGATGGGGCCGAGCCGCGCCTGCCCATCGCGATCGGTCACGCCTTCGATGGGAAAAGGTGAGAGCCCGCCCTCGACCAAGGTGACGCGTGCACCGACGATGGGGATGGCGTCGCTCGCGCCCTCTTGGTCGCCCTCGATGACCCGGGTCGCGACCTGCATGCCCGGCTCGAGGTTCAACTCGACCTCGCGCTCGTCGCCGCCGTTCACCGCGACGTCGAGCTCGATGGCGC
This sequence comes from Sorangiineae bacterium MSr12523, assembly GCA_037157775.1. NCBI lineage: Bacteria > Pseudomonadati > Myxococcota > Myxococcia > Myxococcales > Pendulisporaceae > Pendulispora > Pendulispora brunnea. The sequence goes on along the minus strand of CP089982.1, from coordinate 13,393,171 downwards.
TCACGCGATCCCCGCGGTTGGCGCGCAAGGCGTAGGTGCCCGCCGAGAGCGACGCGATGCGAAGCTGCCCGTTGGCATCGGTTTCGGCTGCGCGCGGGGGCCAAAGCGTGGCGCCGCTGATCTGCACGCGCGCCCCCGGCGCCGGCTCGCCGCCATCGCGCACGCGCGCGATGATGACGCCGAGGCGGCGCAGCACGAAGTGCGCGGTCGAGCCCTCGAGCAGTCCGCGCTGGGTCACTTCTTCGAGGCCGGGCAGGCGCGCCGTGGCGACGTAGGGACCACGGGTCAAGCGGCCCACGCGCGCGTGGCCGTCCAGATCGGTGCGGGCACCGACGGGAAGCGGATCGCGCCCTGTGACTTCGATTTCGACGCCCGCGAGACCGCCCCCGCGCTCGTCCTTTACGTCGACGTCCAGGAAATGCTCCGGCTCCAAGGACAGCACCACGCTGCGTGCGCCTTGGGTCAGCGCCACCGTCGTCGCAGCACGTGCGCGCCCCGGCGCATCGGCGAGCACCCAGTGCTCGGCGCGCGGCAGGTGCTCGATGTGCACGAAGCCATCGGCGTTGGTGATCCCCTCCCCTGCCGCGTGCACGCGCCCGTCGATGACGGCCAGCGCTCGCACGCGCGCGTGGGGCAAGCGCTCGCCTTCGCTGGTGCGCACGTCCACGTCCAGCGCGGCGTCGCGATCGCGGATGGTCTCTGGCACCGGCGGCGCCACGCGCTCGTAGACGATGGGACGAACGGCGCTGCCGGGAATGCCCGCCATGAAGAGCAGACAGACAACGATGTACACCCCGTCGCGCACCGCGTCCGCGCGCGTGCGAAGCACGGCCATCAGCGCAAGGATGCGGTCGAACGGTCCGGAAAGCGGCACCTCTCTGGAATTAGCACGCCAGCGGCAGACGAATCTCGACGGTCGTGCCCGCTCCGCGCCGACTCGTGAGGGAGGCGTCTCCGCCATGCGCGAGCGCGACGCGGCGGACGAAGGGGAGCCCCAGTCCGCTTCCGGTGGCCTTCGTCGTATAAAAGTCGTCGAACGCGCGCTCGACCTGCCGTGCATCCATGCCCTCGCCCGTGTCGGCGACGGCCAGGATCAACGAGGCCGGGGCGCCATCGTGCGCGTCCACCCGCGTCCGAACGACGACGGAGCCGCTACGGTCCATGGCCTCCACGGCGTTGCGCACGAGGTTCTCGAGGGCGCCGGCGAGCAGATCCGGGTCGAGCTCGCAATCGGGCAGCGCCGGATCGAGGTCGAGCTCCAGGTCGAGCTTCAGCTCGCGGCTGGCGTGCGGCTGCAGGGCGGTCACGCGCTTCACGAGATCGTTCACCTGCACCCGCGACCGCACGGGCTCCACCCGGCCGAGCCGCTCGTATTTCTCGACGATGGCCCGGATGCGTTCCGCTTGCTCGAGGATGAGCGCATGAAAGTCGCGGCCCGAGGCACGCGGCCCGGAGGCGCCTGCGTCGAGCTCGAGCAGCTGCACCGCCCCGACCAGCGCCGCCAGCGGGTTTTTCAGGTCGTGGGCCATCTGCGCCGAGAAGCGCCCCATGACCGCGAGGCGCTCGACCCGTTCGCGGTAATTCGAGAACGAGCTGGTGGCTTCGCGCACGAAGGCGGTGAGAAGCAGGGTGACGACGGTGATGCCGAAGGTCATCGCGGGCAAGTTTCCGCGCAGGCCTTGAAAGAGCGTCAGGTACAGAAGCACGGCGCACGCGGCCACCGACACGGCGTAAAGCGAGGTGGTCGCGCCGAGGTTGCGCTCGAAGAGGCGAAACCGCAGCGCCACCACGGCCACGAGTGCAGTCGCAAGCAAGGTGCCGATGGGCGCGAGCGGCGGCAGCGGGACGCCGGCGTCGTGCCAGAGATCCGTGGAGGCAAATGCACCGCCCACGAGCAGGGCACCGAGCATCAAGCGGGTGCGCGCCTTCTCGTCGGCATCGCCGCTGGCGCGAAGGTGCTGGACGAGAAGCCACACCTCGTACACGAACGTGGGCAGCCAGCCTGCGAGAAACACCGCCGCCCAGGCACGCGACTCGATGGAGGTCGTTGCGATGGACGAAAGCGCAAAGAGCGCATAGCCGGCGTAGAGAGCGCGCACGAGAAGGCGGCGCACCCGCAGCCGGCCCACGAATGCGAGCACCACGTGCAGGACCACCGGCGGGGCGAGCGCCGAGAACACCGCGTCCAAGGCGCGCCAGGCGGCGCTGGGGGCGAGATGATTGCAGAATACAGCGAATGTCCAGCCGAAGAGATCGAAGGCGAGCAACGCCAGGGGAAAGGCGAGAGGCCCTCGGCGGCCGCGGATCCCGCCACGCGAGACGCAGAGGATGGCCAAGGCCAGGTGACCGACCGCGGCAAGGAGGAACGTCGCGTCGCGAAAGTCGAGGGTGGGCGGCATGGGTGAGGACGGCGGGCTGCAATGGGCAGGCCATTGGTTTGTTCGGGCACGGGCACGGGCACGGGCACGGGCACGGGCACGGGGATGAGTGTGCAGTGAGGTGCTGGGGCGTGCAGAGGATTGCACACTCGCGCTCTTCGGCCGATGCTCGTGGCATGAGGGACCAATCCGTGCTCGTCGTGGAGGACGACGTCGCCGTGGGGAAGGTGCTCGCCGCACTCTTGGAGCACGAAGGCTTTCAGACGCGCCACGTCACCTCGGGAGAGGAGGCGCTCGGAGTGCTCGAGAGCAGCGCGTTCGACGTGGTGATCTCCGATGTGCGCATGCCCGGCATGAGCGGCATGGACCTGCTGGCGAAGCTGGGTGTCGCCTTCCCCGAGCTGCCCGTCATCCTGCTCACGGCGCACGGCTCGGTGCCCTTGGCGGTGGAGGCCATGAAGGCGGGCGCACGCGATTTCTTGCTCAAACCGTTCCAGCGGGAGGAGCTCTTGTTCGTCGTCGAGAAGGCGCTTGCGCATGCGAAGCCCGAGGCCGGGCGCGCGCCGCCGCTCTTGGTGCGCGATGAGAGCTCGGTGATGGTCGGCGGCTCACCGGCGATGCACCAGGTGTTGGGCACGGTGCGCAAGGTGGCGTCGGGCACGGCCACGGTGCTCATTCGAGGCGAGACGGGAACCGGCAAAGAGCTGGTCGCCCGCGCCCTTCACGAGCAGGGCGCACGCAAGGAGCAGCCCTTCGTGCGGGTGCACTGCGCGGCGCTGCCCGATGCGCTGCTCGAGAGCGAGCTTTTCGGCTACGAGAAAGGTGCATTTACCGGGGCGCAGGCCCGCAAGCCAGGCCGCGTCGAACTGGCCCACCGAGGAACGCTTTTTTTGGACGAAATCGGCGACATCACGCCGCAGGTGCAGGTGAAGCTTCTGCGCGTGCTGCAAGAGCGCGAGTTCGAGCGGGTGGGCGGCACGCAGACCATCAAGGTCGACGTGCGCTTCGTCGCGGCCACGCATCGCGATCTCGAGGCGATGGTCTCCAAGGGCGACTTCCGCGAGGACTTGTTCTACCGCCTCAACGTGGTGCCCATTCACGTGCCACCGCTGCGCGCGCGCGCCGAGGACATCGAGGCGCTGGCGCGGCACTTCGTGAAGACCTTGGGCAAGGCCAATGGAAAGGCCGGCATGGAGCTCGAGTCCGCCGCGATCGATGCGCTGCGCGCGTACGCGTGGCCGGGCAACGTGCGGCAGCTGCAGAACCTGATGGAGCGCCTGGTCGTGCTGACGGAGGGCATGACCATCCGGCGCGCGGACGTGGAGCGCGAGCTGCCTGCGGCCGGTGCATCCTCGTCGGCACCCAAGCTCGAGACCGACGGCGCCTCCTTGGATGCGCACCGCCTGGCTGCCGAGAAGGAAGCCCTGATCCGCGCGCTCGCGCAGGCGAAGAACAACCGCACTTTGGCTGCGCGCCTGCTCAACGTGAGCCGGCGCACCCTGTACAACAAGCTGGCCGAACACGGCCTCGGCTAGACTCAGTGGCAACCGGGGAATGGGCCGCGATCCAAGTGGAAGTGATCGCGGTGGGCGGCGTTGTAGTCGGGGCCTAGGACGACACGGAAGTAGCGGCAGGCGCCATCGTGGACGGCGTGGAGGAAACGTGACTCGGGGCCGTCGCCGCCCCAATGCTTGGCCACGGTGATGGTGCGTCCGTCGGCCAGCGTGAAGGAGCCAATGTCGATGGCGTTGGTCGACGCGTGCTCGCTGCGCATGAAACCACCGAAGCGCGTGCCCACGACGTTGCGGCACGCATACGTGCCCATGTGGCCGATGCTGCGAACGCGGCGGCCGAAGAATGACTCGGCCTGCGGCTGGACGTCGCGCGCGATCCACAAGGCGAAGGCGCCGGCCTCCTCGCACGAGAGGCGGTCGACGGCGATGCTCACGTCGCCCACCTTGGAGAAGCGAACGGCGTTTTCCCAGCCGCAGCCAGCTTCCAGCGGGCGATCGGCCACCGGCGTGGCGTCCACCCAGGGTTGGCGTACGGTGCGTTCGCACGCCACGCGGTCATGCTTCAACGCGGCGAGCTGCCAATCGAGGAGCCATTCCGCGGGCGCGTCCAGGTCGAGTGCGGGCACGGGGCTCACCGCGGCGGGCACCCATCCCTGCCGAAAAAGCGCCACGATGACGCATGCCAAGCATGCCAGCACGAAGAGACGCGGGGCCGCGCGGCTCGAAGACATGGCAGGATCGTGACACGAACGTCGCCGACGGCGCGCTAATTCCCCGTGCCTCGCATGAAGATCCGTGATGCGGCCCTGGGGATTTACACCCACCTGGAGTTCGTGACGTGCGTCACGGCGTTTCTGCCCATCCTGGCCGTCTCGCACCTGCGGCACCGCGGTGATGTGACGCAGCGCGCGCCGGGGCGCTGGATGCGGCGCCTCGGACGCACGGCGGGCGCGCTCACGCCGCTGTGGAACTTCACCATCGAGGGGGAGCCGCCGCCGGACATCGAGCGGAAGGCCCACGTGGTCGTCGCGAACCATCCCTCCGAGGCGGACCCTTTTCTCCTCGCCCGGCTGCCGTGGGACATGCGGTGGGTTGCCAAAGAGGAGCTGTTCAAGCAGCCGCTCACCGGCTGGGCACTGACCTTCGGTGGCGACATTGCACTTCGTCGCGGCGACGGCACCAGCGTGCGGTCCATGATGGACGAATGCGAGCGCGCCCTCGAGGGCGGCATCTCCATCATGATTTTTCCCGAGGGCACGCGCACGCGGAACGACGACGAGATGCGCTTCCGCGATGGCGCGTTCGATCTGGCCATTCGCACCAAGACGCCGCTGCTTCCCATTGCCGTTGCCGGCACGAAGGGCCTGCGGCCGAAAGCGGCGCCCTGGATCGCGCGCGGGCATGCCTGCGCAAAGATCCTGGAGCCCCTGGCCACGGAGCACCTGACGGCGGCCGACGTGGGCGCGCTGCGGGATCGATCCCGCGACGCCATCGCCGCCGTGCTTCCCGATCTACGCGATCGGTACGGCTGCTAGTGAAGCGTGTGCCAGCGGCCTTCGTACTCGATGCGCGGAAGGCCCGGCGGGTGTGGGGCGATCTTTTCCGAAGCAGGAGCTTCGGCGGCGACGGCAGCTGCCGCGGCGGCGGCTTTGGCCGCGTCGAGGGCGGCTTCCTCACGCTCCCACCGCTCGAGGATGGCCTTGTTGCGCTTGCGTTTGCGCATGTAGCCGACGACCAGCGCGGCGAAGACGAGGACCCATAGGAGCGAGCCGCTCGTGAGGACGGGCAGGAAGGTGTAGCGCTTGGCGATCTCCTCGCGCCACTGGTACTCGAGTTTGCGCAGATCGGTGCCGTAGGCATCGGCGAGCGCGCGATCGAACGCCGTGCCGTTGCGCACGCGCTCGATGAGCGATGCGAATCGCACGCGATCGGCATCGCGGAGGAGGAAGCGCACGAAGTCCGCCGACTCGGCGTAGGCGATGCTCACCTCGTAGCGATCTTGCGGAAACGCCGCATCGAGATCCGCCAGCGGGATGGTCTGGCGCGAAAGGGTTGCCTCCCAGAGCGTGCGCAGGCGAAGGAACCGGCTCTCACCCGAGACATGGATCGCCAGGCCCTCGTTGAACCAACGTGGCACGTGTCGACCAGCGACGGCGTCGTACAACGCGACGTGCACCAGTTCGTGGAAAAAGACCTCGCGAAGATCCGGCGCCTCCGCACTGGCCTCCGGCGCGGAGAGGGAAAGCAGCACCAGGTGCAGCGGTGCGTAGGCGACGCCGGTGGCGTAGGCGGGCGGCGGAAGGCCATCGGGCGCGAGGGCGGCCATCTCGTCGGTCGTGCGGGCGATGCGCACCTCCACCTGATCGAGAACCGGAGTGCCGAACCAGTCGCGCAGTTGCGCCTTCATCTCCTCGGCCTCGCGCAGAATCGGTTCGAGGCGCTCGCGCGCGTTGGGCACGTAGCGGAGGTGGAGCCAGCCGAGATCCTTGTCCGAATACGACCCGGGAACGGGCGGAATCTTGACGACGTTGGGCTGGAGAACGAGGGGCGCGTCCCGAGGGGCGCTGACCACGGGCTCCCCTGCGAGCGCAGGCCGCGCGGTGGCGAGGGAAAGGAGAACGGCCAGGGTCAACGCAAAGAGGCGCACGTGGAAAAATACACGCGCAAGGGACGGCAGACGTCTCATCGAGGTACCTGCATCTGAAGATGGATCGTGTCGTTGCTTCCGTCTCGTGTCGCGAAGAAGATTCCCACTCCACCTAAGGCGGCGACCCCAATCGCTCCCCAGAACCAAGGCGAGGCATAAAACGGACGACTCGTTCCGCCGTCGCGCTTCGCCGGCTCACCGGCAGGGCTCGTGACCCCCAGCGGCGCCGCGGCGGCGCGTGATGCCGGTGCAGGTGCCGCGGCTGGTGACGACGGCACACCGTAGGCGCGATCGAGCGACCCCACCGTGCCCGACCAGTTCCACCGCTCGGCCTTGCCGGCCGGTGACGCATCCGGCGCGTAACTCGCCGCGTCGAAGGTGCCGGTGTCGGCGAGAAAGATGCGCGCCGTCGGATTGGGCCTCACCGTCTCCGCCGGGAGGCGCACCACCAGAACGCCGCGCACGTGAAGCTGCCGCGCGATCGATGCGAGAAGCTGGCGAGAGGGCGCATCCTCCCCGCGGATTGCATCGCGCGTCTCCGCGAGCTCGCGAAGATCCGTCGGCGCGTCCGCGGCAGGGTCCTCGCCGGCGAGAACGCGGGCGTGGGGCTCGTCGAGGCCCACGGGACGAAGCGAAGGACGCGCGTAAAGCTGTTGGGCCAGCGGCCATGCCGCATCGGCCGCATCGCGACCGGCAAGAACAGCGAGCCCCGTGCCCTGCGGCTGCGCGGATGGCGGCGGCACTGCAGGGGACGGGGCCTTGGGAGATTCTGCGAGGGCATCGCCCGCAGTGACGGTCGCGAGAAGAATACCCGCGGCCCAAAGCTGGCGGCGAACGCCCATGATGATGTCTCGGCTTTCGGAAAGGCCTCAGCGCTCGCGCGACGAGGACAGGATGCGCAGCAGGAAGAGGAACAGGTTCACGACGTTGAGGAACAGTCCGAGTGCAGCGCCCACGGCATCGTTCTGCGACCGATCATGAAGCAGTCGCGAGGTGTCGTAGAGGATGTAGCCCGAGAAGAGCAGAACACCGACGCTAGCAATCGCCAGGTGGAACACGGCAGAGTGCAAAAAGATGCCCAAGAACGACGCGCCGATGATGACCCAGAGGCCCATGTTGAGGGCGGCACCCATGAAGGAGAAATTCTTGCGCGTGACCAGCACGTAGCCGGAGAGGCCGGTGAAGGCGAGGCCGGTGAGCAAGAACGCATCACGCACCGGCGATGCGTCGAGCGTGGCGCCTTGCGAGGCCATGAGCTGCGCGAAGAAGAGCGTCGGCGCGAGGAAAACGCCGGTGATGGTGGTGTAGCCAAAGAGCGCGGCTACGTTGATGCCCGGACGCCAACGCAGCGCGGATGCCGCGAAGAACGCGCCCAGGTAGATGACGATCATCATGAGCCAGTGCTGCATCCCAAAGGCCACCAGAGGCGGTACCTCCAGGGTGACGCCGCGGCCGGCGCGGATGACGGCAGGCTCGCCAAGGTAAAGCGCGGCGAGCGCTCCGGCGATGGCGAAGAAAACGCCGCCGGTGAAAAGCAGGTACACGCGCCGCAGGTAGCTCGCCACCGACTCCGCGGAGCGGACCTGCGCTGCGCCGTACGACCTGGAATACTGGTTCATTTCATACATCGCGCCACCAAGGTAACAATGCGTGGCACGGCGTCAACGTTGCTGGGCGCGACCTGTGCTTCCCGTTTCGGGCGCGCGGTCGGGCGCAGCCAAAATGGAGACCGCGGGGCCGAACGCCGGCGCACGTTGGTCGACGGTGACGCCGATGATGGGCGACGCGGAGAGGTAGCGCACCCCGAAGATGAAGAGGGCCGCCGCCACAGGCGGACCGAAGAGGGCGAGCGTTCGGCGCGCCTCGAACTCGGGCCTGGAAGCGAGCAGGGCGGCCATGGCGAACGCCAGCACGTCGACCAAGTTGGCGGACACGGCGGGTGTTGCGCCTGACGCACCGCCCGGAAGGATGCGCGCGAGCACGAGCATGACGCCAAGGGCACCCGCCAGGAGCACCACGACGAAGGCCGCGAGGAGCACGCGTCGGTTTTCGCTCTGCCAGCGTGCGGCGATCGATCCGAGGCGAAGCGAGATGGGCACGAGAACGATGGCGGCCGCACCCGTGAGGATGGCGAAGGTGGCGCCGGCCAAGGCATGGTGGTGCGTGGTCGCACGAAGCATGGCGCCGAACGCAAGCAGGGTGAAGAAGACGAAGCCGACCCAGAGAAAGAGCGACCAACTGCGTTTGCGCCCGTCGCCCAGGGAGAAGGCGCGCAGGCCCACGCGCGCCTGGCGAAGGGTCAGCACGGAGACGATCATCGGCACCAAGGTGGCGGCCGCGAGGCCCGGCCAGATGCCGCGCGCCTCGAGGGAGCTGGTCACCCGCAACGCCGCGGGCCCGGATGCGAGAACCGACGCGACCAACGCAACGCCCACGGCGCTTCCAAACCGGGTGAGGCGCGAAGCCTGGGGCGGGAGATCGGAAAGCGGCGGCTGCGACGGCGGACGGGAGGGCTGCGAGGGGCGCGGCGGAATCGACGGCATGGGATGGCTTCTCAGAACGGATCGAGCGCGTGGAACGCGGGAAGGGCCAGAAGGTGGTCGGCCTGCGCGAGGCTTCCGCCATCGCGAACGGTCACGAGCCCGGCGCGCGTCAGCTGCGAAGGGCGAACCGCGCCGTAAAGGACGCTACTGAGGATCGCGGCGTCCGAGAAGAGGAGATCGCACGGTGCATCCGTGACGGTGGCGCGCGCGGTGCCTCCGCGCACCTCGAGCGCGTACGACTCCTGCCCGGCGACCCCGACGACGAGATCGCCGTCGACGATGTAGCCGCGCGCTTCGAGCGCGGTCGCTACGCTGTGCACGCGCACCATGGGGCCGGCGTAGACCGTACCGAGAGGGTGCTCGACGCGCTCCGTTCCAAAGCGGTTGGCGTCGATGTCGACGAGGGCATGCAGCGCGGGATCGTCGTGCGGCACGGAGACGTCGATGGCGTGGATCTGGTCCTTCTGCGCGCCGAGCAGGCCCCAGATGAGACGCCAGGTGGCATCGTCCTCGGCCACCAAATCGCGCACGACCAGGTGCGTGGCCGCATGATCTTCGGTCTGCTCGAGGAACCACGAGACGTAGCCTCGGCGGTCGTTGGTGATGAACCACGCGCGGCGATCGTCGAGCAGCCATCGCTCCCAGGCGAGCGAACGACGTCGTAGCCAGCCGGTCGCGCGGAGGGCCGCGCGCTCGTACATCGGCACGAGCTCGTCCCGATCGTCGCGATCGAGGATGCGGAATGCGCCGCGGGCGGCGGAGACCCACGCCTCGGGGATGGCCGCGGGCGCCACCTCGAGCCGGACCATCGGCGTCACGGCGGAGTAGCCGAGGCGCCGGTAGAAACCATGGCGGAAGGCATAGAGAAGGGTCAGCGCATCGCCGCGGGCGCGCGAGACTTCGTGCACGTGCTCCAGCAGCGCACGCGCAACGCCGCGCCCCCTCGCCTCGGCGGCGACAGCCACGCTGGCGATGCCACCGAGCGGAACCCGCCGGCCACCGAACCAGCCTTGAATGGGGTAGACGAAGGCCTGCGCCAGGAGCTGGCTGCCGTGCGTGGCGACGTACAGGTCGCCGAAGTCGCCGAAGATGCGCTGTTGCAGGTGGCGCTTGCGCGCCTCGAAGCTGCGCGAATCGGGAAATGCGCCCAGCTGGATGTCGAGGAGGCGTCCGATGTCGTCTTCGTGGGCTTGGCGGAACCGAAGCGGAAGCGGGCTAGCCATGGGAAACCCAAGCATATGTCAAGATCGCGGACAATTTGGCCCACTCTCCGCGCGTCTGATAACGGCCTCCAACATGATGGGCGCAGCGAAGCCAAACCTGACGGGCGCGGCGAGCGGAAGGCTCGGCGGTATGGAGGCCGACTTCGTCGGCACCCTCGGACGAAAAGCCGGCGACGTGCGTACGGCGCTCGGTGCGTTGGAGGCGGATCCGAAGGCGCGGGGGCCGCGCGATGACGTACGGCGCAGGCTCCACGCCATCGGCACGGCGGCGCGTCTGCTTCATTTCGACTCCACGCGCGTGGCGATTGCGCGGGCGGAATCGATTTTGGACCGGATGGGGCCGAACGGTGCTCTGTCGCAAGGCGACCTCGACGAAATCGGGCGGCTGCTCGACGATTTGCCGGTTCTGGCCTGGGAAGACGTCTCCTCGCGGCGGGCGGCCGACGAAGGCGGCGCACCGTCCCCGGCCGAAACGCCGCACACGGCGCTGGTCGTGGGCGAAGACGCGATTGCGATGGCCATTTCCGAGGCGACGGGATCGAAGGCCTCGTTCGAGTGCGAGCGCACCACCGATGCGACGTACGCCGCGGTTCTCACGCAGGAGATGAACCCCGATGTGGTCGTGGTCGACGGCGACATCGAAGGCGCGGACGAGCTGGTGGAGACGTTGCTCGAACGGGCCGAGCTGCTGCCGATCGTGGTGCTCGGGCGCTTCGAGGAGGCGTCGGAAGAGGCGCGGTTCATTGCGCTGGGCGTGGCCAAGACGCTGAAGAAGCCGGCCGGCGAGGAGGCGCTTTTCGCAGCGTGCCTGGAGGCGGCCGATCAGCACCGCGGCCGGACGGTGAAGATCACGTTGCCGGAGCCGGTGGCCAAGGCGGAGAAGCCGGCCCAGACGACGGGTGCCGAGGCGGCGAGCGAGGCGGGGGCGGATCGCGCGTTTTCACGCGGACGTGGTGCGGCGGCGGATGTGCGGCTCGATGGGCGGCGCGTGCTCGTGGCCGACGATGATCCGGGCGTCACCTGGTTCATCGCGGACCTGCTGCGCACGACGGGCTGCGTGGTTTCCGAGGCGCGCAACGGCGACGAGGCGCTGGAGCTCGCGTACAAGACGGCGCCCCACTTGATCCTGAGCGATGTGCTCATGCCCAAGCTGGATGGCTTTCAGCTGACCCGGCTTCTGGCGCGGGACGTGGCGCTGCGCGATACGCCGGTGATCCTGCTCTCGTGGAAAGAGGACATGCTCCAGCGCGTGCGCGAGCTCGGCGCCGGGGCGGCGGGCTACCTGCGCAAGGAAAGCGACGCGCGGGCGATCCTCGCGCGGGTGCGCGAGGCGCTATGGCCGCGGGCGCGCATCGAGGCGCGGCTTCGTGGGCGTCAAGAGGTGCGCGGGCGGCTCGATGGGCTGACGGTGCGTTCGCTGCTCGAGTTGGTGTGCAGCACCCGGCCGAAGTCGCACGTCTGCCTGCGCGATGCCTCCTTCGTGTACGAGCTGGAAATCCGAGACGGCGTGCCGTGCCGCGCGTGGCGGACGGCGCCTGATGGCACCGTCCTTCGCGGAAGCCGCGCCCTGGCGGCGATGCTCGGGGTGTGGGCCGGTCGCTTTCACGTGTCGCCGAGCGAGGAGCCGCTGGAGCCGGAGCTTCTGGGCTCTTTGCGCGCGCAAATTGCGGAACCCATTGCGTGCGCACGCGGTGCGGCGCAGCTCCTGTCCGGGGCGCGCATCCTGTCGGTGACCAAAGTCACGGTGGACTCGGAGATCATCTCCGGCTACCTCGGCGCGACGCCCGAGCCGGTGCGGCGGCTGGTGGAACGCGTGTCCGCCGGGGAGTCGCCGCGGCAGGTGATGCTGCGTGGAAACGTGGATCCGGTGCTGCTCGAGTCGGCGCTGCTCGATGTGGCATCGCGCGGTGCCGTGCGCGAGGTGCGCGGTGTGCAGGGGGAGGATCTGTTGCGCCCTGCGGTGGATCGCGCCTTGCGCATGGAGTCCGGCGAGAAGCTCGAGACGCGAAGCGCGGAGGCGGAAGCCGGGGTCGAGGTCGACGTGAGCCCCGAGCCGGTGCCCGCGGCCGAGCCCGAGCCTTCGTCGTCCAACGTGGCGCTGATCGAGTCGATGGGCGCGGGGTCGGTCACGCCGATGACGTCGGTGGCGGTGAAGCCCGTGCCGGCGAGGAATCCGGCGCCGCCGAAAAAGCGCGAGCGACGGTGGTTCAGCATGGGGCTCTTCAGCGTGGTGGCGGTGGCAGCCCTCGCCGCGCGCCTGGCCACGGGTGCACCGGCGCCGGCGCATGCTGCCGCCGCGGCCGGTGCGGTGCCGGCCCCCGCGTTCGATTCGCGCGACGAGGTCACCGAGCAACCCGAGGTGGCGCCGGCGCCGGTCGTGTCGGCTGCCGCGACGCAGCCGGCCTCCGCGCGAAGCAAGGGCAAAGAGCCCACCGCGAAGGAAGGGCCCGCAAAGGAAGCGAGCGCGAAAGATGCAGGCGTCAAAGCCGTTGCAGCGAGCCGTGGTCCAATGACGGACATGGACCTTGCGGCCACGGAGCTGCTACACGCGCCGAATGCATCGACCATCGAACCGTAGGTCCCCGTGATCCATGCGAAGCGAGTCGCGCGCGGCGCCACGTTGATGGTCGCCCTCTCCGCCTGCGCGGCGTGCGATCGCTGCGGACGTGGCGAGTCCTCCACGGAGGCCGCCACGGCGCCGACCGGTTCGAATGCACCGCCGACCACGCCGCCGGCCCCACCGCGATCCATCGATGCGGTGGAGCTCGAAGGCTGCACCTTGGGCCATCGCGGAATTTTGCTCGACCTGGGCGATTCCAGCACGCGCGCACGCTATGGCGCGCACGCGATGAGCCGGCCCACGCCCGAGACACTCGAACGTGAAGGGGCCACGTGGACGCGCTTTCGCGAGAAGGCCGCCTCGTTGCAGTTCGTCGCGCTCGAGCGGGACTTCGGCGAGAAGCCCGAGAACCCGGAGGCGACGGACTCCTTCGTGGAGGCGCGCGTGCGCGGCGGCGCGGCCAAGTCGATCAGCGTGTACCTGAATGGAAAGCCGGTGGGGAACTGGCGCCTGGTCAAAGGTGAAACGAAGATCCTCACGGCGCGCGCCTCGAGCGAGTTGACCACGACGGGCGCGAACGAGCTGCTCCTGCGCTTCAACGGCGTGCCCAAAGCCGCGGCGGGCGAGGCGTACGCGGAGATCGATTGGATCCACATTGGCCGTGGCGAGCCGGACGCGAATTACGCTGCACCGACCCGCAACGACGTGACGGCCAATCCGACGCTCGACGGTGTCGCGCGGCGGGCGCTCTCATTGCGCGCGCCCGGCTTCGTGCGTTGCACTGGCTGGATTCCGCAGGGCGGCACGGCCCAGGCCTTCGCCGGCATCGCAGGCAAGGGCGACGCCGAGCTTCGCATGAGCGTGCTCGCCGATCGCACGGGGAAAATCTCCGAGACGACGTTCTCCGCGCACGGGGGTTCGTGGACCAAGGCCGAGGCGTCGCTCGGCGATCTGGGCCGGCCGGTGACCGGCACGGTGGGCGCGTTCGAGGTGGAGGTGATTCGCGCGACGCCGGGCGCACGCGTGCTCCTGGGCGATCCCGGCATCGTGGCACCGAAGGCCCCCGAGGCCCCGCCGGCGCCGCACGGGCGCGGGGTGGTGCTCGTGGTGTTTGGCGAGCTGCAGCCAAAAACGCTCTCGCTTTACGGCGGCGTGCTTCCCACGCCGGAGCTCGCCGGGCTGGCCGCGCGCGGCCTGGTGTTCGACGCGCACCGCTCGACGAGTACGCTGTCGCACGCGGCGTTGGCGGCGATGCTCAGCGGACGCACGGGCCGCGCGAACGCGGTGAACGATTTCGACGCGCGGTTGCCCCAAGGCGTGACGACCATCGCAGACGTCGCGCGGCAGGCCGGGGTCGTGAGCGCGATGTTCACGGCGAATCCGCTCACGTCGGCCCTGTTCGGATTCGACCGGGGTTGGGGCACCTTCGTGGCGCACGGTCCGGACGAAGACGTGCTCGCCACCCGGGTGTTCGACGACGCCGCCGAGTGGATCGAAGCGCACAAGGGCGACCGGTTCCTGGTGGTGATCCATGCGCGCGGCGGGCACCCTCCGTGGGACATCACCGGCGAGGAACTCAAGGGCCTCGAACCGTCGGGCTACACGGGAAGCATCGACCCGAAACACGCCGCGGAGCTGCTCTCGAAGGCGCGCCACGTGCCGCCGGCAATTCATTTCGGCGACACGGACCGGGCCCGAACGTGGGCGCTCTACTCGCACGCGGTCGCCGCGCACGATGCCGCCCTCGGGCGGCTTTTGACGACGCTGCGCCGGACCGGGCGGGATGCGGACACGACCCTGTTCGTGACGGGCGATCTGTCGGTCGATGAGATCGGCCATAGCCCGAGCCACGTTCCCTTCGGCGAGGGCGAGCCGCCGGAGGAGCCGCTCCTCTGGGTGCCGCTGGTCGTGGTTCCCCCGGCCGGATTTGCCGGCGGGCAGCGGGTAAAGGCCCCGACGGCCGATGTCGATCTGGCGACGTCGATGGCCAACGCATTGGCGCTTTCGCCATCGAGCTATTTCCGCGGGGTCGATCTGTACCGGACCATGGCGGGCTCGGTTCCCGAGTCGGGGCGACCGCTTTTGGCGACGGCGGGCAACCGCTACGCGCTTCGCCTGGGAAATTTCGTGCTGCGGGGCTCCGATCGCCGCGAGGACCTGTGCGACGTGCTGATCGAGCCGGCCTGCATCGCCGACGTGAGCTCGACGCATCCCCTGGCAACCGAGGCCCTGGAGCGAATGCTTTTCGCGATCCTGCACGAACCCGGCGAATCCGCGGTCCCGCGGGAGCCCGTCACCCTGGATACGAAGTCGGCGGGGGCCCTAAAAGCGTGGGGGCGATGATCTCTCTGCCCCAGGCGCAGCCGGTGTGCTAGACGTCGTGTCGCTGCGCGGGACCCCCGCAAGGCAACGGAGAGATGACCGAGTGGCCGAAGGTGCTTGATTGGAAATCAAGTGTGCCCGCAAGGGTACCGAGAGTTCGAATCTCTCTCTCTCCGCTGAAATTTCCGGCACTTGCGACCTAGAAGCCTCGGTTGTTCCCGAGGCGTCGTTTTCCGGTCCGGTAGACGGGCCCAAGCTTTAGCGCGCGTCGCCGAACCAGAGGCCTTCCGTGTCGGACTCCAAAACGGAGCGCAGGAACGGCTTGTCGTTGGCGACGTACAGGTTGGCGTCGATATAGGGCAGCCGCATGTCGCGGATACATTGTTCGGCGAAGTCGCTTCGGATGAGTCTTTTGTCCGCGACATTGGCCTCGAAGGCCTTCAGCTTGTCGAAGGCATTGCTTGCATGTTGCAACCATGAATGGTGAAAGCCCATGAAGCCCTCGGGACAGTGCACGGTGCGCACGAGGCCCTCGGAAATGCCCTTTTTGCGAAGGTAGTCGGCGGTGAAGGGCATCTTTCGAAAATAGCGACCGGTCATCGCGTAGGTGCGGTAGCTGAAATCGTTCGCACCGTGGCTCTTGTCGCAAAAGAGATTCAGGTAGAACACCGAAAAGTGGAGTCGCACGGTGATGACCTGATGGCGCTTCACGGCGTCGACGATGCGATCGGCCAAGCGGCTATCCAGGAATTCGTCGACGTCGGAAAGAATGACGATGTCGTCGTCGCCCACGGTGTCCTTGAGAAGACGGCAATGATTGCGCTGTACGGCCTCATTGCCATATCCAACGTTGTGCGCGAGCAGGTGCCAATACCAATCATCGAAGAGCTCGGCCTTGCACGTATCCGGGCGGTAATACGATGGGTCGGCGCGCAGGGGCTCGAAGTGCTCTTCGGCGCTCAGGCGATGGTATTTCACTTTGCGGCCCACGAGCGCCGTATCGAAGTTGAAGGGCTTGTCCTCGTAGCTGAACGTCTTGTTCGCTTCGCAGAAATGAAGCTCGTCGATCCAGTAGCCGGCCTCTTTGACCTTGAGCTCTGCGATTTTGCGTTCATTGAAGAAGGGGCAAAACTCGAATATTTTCATTGGGCGGCGCTCTGATGGTCGTCCGCTGGCAGGTGCTGGACGAGGCGTTGCAGGTGGCGTTCGAAGGCTCTGGAAAGCTCCTCGATGGTGTCGGCCCGGAAGTGAGCCTGGCTGTGATATATCGTCAATTGCAGGCCATCCGCATCGAGCGTGGCCGTTACATTCACGAGGTACGCCGAGGGGTTGTCCGGCGAGTGGGTCAGCCCCACCGGCAAGTGCAGCGGGGTGCAAAAGTCACCCGGTGCACGGTCCTGGTGATTCACGTAGTGAAACAACATGGGGTACGGGTGGTCGAGTCCTTCGTACCGTCCCGCCAAGGGCGGCATGAATCGCATGGCAAAATAGTCGAGCCCTCCTTTGGGGACACCGAGGAGCGTGTGCTTGACGTCCTGCGCGACCGCCGGAACGTCGCCCTCGGGGGACATGTCGATGCAAATAGGATAAGCGCCCGCGAAAAAGCCTATCGATTGCGCCAGGTCGACGTCGTCGAAAAAGGATTCCCGCTGGCTGCTCATCACGTAGAGCGGCAGCGACGTCCGTGGCTGGAGATCGCGGCAGGCGCAGCAAAATGCGGCCAACAGTAGATGAAAGGTATTCGCTTGGTAGGACTGGACCGCACGATGCAGGCTGGATACATCGTCGGCGCTGCGAAGAGGCCGCGTGATGTGGTGGACCATTTCCTTCTGCAGCGCATACGGCCGGGCGGTTTCATCGGGTAAGAAGGGCTGCCCACGCCTCGCCACGCCCTGCCAATGGGCGGCCGCTTCCGCGAAGGATTCCCCCTTTGCGTAGCGCCCCAAGTGCAAACACCATTCAGCATACGAGGTCGCGTGGTTGGCCGGGATGGGCTGGTTTCGGCAATGGCGTTGAAACTCGTCGAGGAAGATGTCCCAGGAGATGCCATCGAACACCAAATGATGAAACAGAAAGAGAAGGACCTGCTTGCGCCGATGCTGGTAATTCTCGAAGAGCAATACCTTGCACGAATGCCCTTCGGTGATGGCGAATTCGCCCTGAAGCGCGGCGCTGCGCGCGGAGATGGTGGCGTCGTGCTCCGACGGCGGGATGCTCGAGAGATCGACCCGCGCGAAGTACCGCCGGGGGTCGGGCATCCCGTAATGCTGCCGCCAGCGACCGGGGACATGCTCTTCGAAACGAACCGTGAGGATGCGATGCCGTTCCAGGATTCCGTGCAGGGCCTGCTGGATGACGGCGGGTGCGACGGGTTCGTTCAACGCTACGAGGAATGGGCTATTGAAGACATTGCGGTCCACCAAGCCTCGCTGGAAAAAGCGATATTGGACGGCCGACAAGGGAATGCCATCGTGCGTGCTCGCAATGGCACCGGTGTTCGGCTTGGTTTCCAGCTGCCGCACGACCCCCGTGGCGAGCTCGCGGATGGTCGGGTAGCGAAAGAGATCGCTTACCGAGAGCACCTGCCCGCGCTTCTGCAACAGGCTTACAATCTGCAGCGCCTTCAGCGAGTGCCCTCCCAGTGCATAGAAATTGTCGTCCACGCTCACCGCATCGAGCCCGAAAGCCTCGCACCATACGGCGGCCAGCGACTGCTCCACGGGTGAGCGTGGCTCGACGACCGCGTCGGAACGGGTCCGCGGCTCCGCGAGCGTCGCGAGCTTTCGCCGGTCGATTTTCCCTTGGGGGGTAAGGGGCAGCTGCGGCAATTGCACGAACCGATGGGGAATCATGTAATAGGGCAGCGTCTTCTCGAGATGCGCTCGCAGCGCTGCATCGTCCAGAGGCTCCGAGGCCGTGCAATAGGCGATGAACCGATGGTCCTTCACCACGACGGCACATTGCTGCACCCGCGGATCCTCCAGCAACCGCGCCTCGATTTCCCCGGGCTCGATTCGGAACCCTCGCAGCTTCACTTGCAGGTCGGCTCGCCCGATGAAGAGGAGCTCCTCATCGTCTTGCCATTTCACCAGATCCCCCGTCTTGTACATCACCGCACCGGGCACGAATGGATCGGGCACGAACCGCTGCGGCGTCGATTCCGCGTCGTTCCAATACCCCTGGCTCACCCCCTCCCCTGCGATGTACAGCTCACCGGGCACGCCAATGGGATTCAGCTCTTGGTTTGCATTGAAGACGTAGGCCCTCGTGTTGGCCAGTGGCCTTCCAATGGGGACCATTTCTCCAACCCGCTCGATGAGGTGGGCGCTGCTGAACACCGTGGTTTCCGTCGGGCCGTACACGTGCACGAGTTTGTCCGGCCCCAGATGGGCGAACGCCTTCTTCACGTGTGGGATGGAAACTTGTTCGCCGCCGAACAACACCTTCCGCAGCGGGCCAAAAATCGATGGATCGTGGTCGATGCACGCGTTGAACAGGGCCGTCGTGATGAACGACACGCTGATACCGGACTCCCGGATCACCGCGGCCAATCGCTCGGGATCGGTGATGTCCTCCGTTCGGGGCAATACCAACGTGGCGCCGTTGAGCAATGCTCCAAAAATGTCGAACACGGAGCCGTCGAAGGCATAATTCGAGAGCTGCAGAATTCTATCCCCAGGCTCGATGGCGATGTAATTCGTTTGCACCACCGTTCGAATCACATTGTGATGCGAAACCGCAATTCCCTTGGGTGCACCCGTCGAACCGGAGGTGTACATGATGTACGCAGGTCCACTGGGCGGCCCCACCGGCGGAACGTTGGACCGGCCTGCGCGCGCACCCTCCGCGTGGACCATGGCGGTCGTCAGGCATACGCGTGCGCCGCTGTCGCGCACGATCGATTGAATTCGCTCCTGCGGGTAGCCGGGGTCGATGGGAACGTACGTGGCACCTATCCTTAGAATGGCCCAGATGCCGACGACCATCTCCAGTGAGCGCTCCGTCAGCATCGCAACGCGCGTGCCCGGGATCACGTCGAGATCCAACAGCCGTTCGGCAAGGGACTCGGCACGCGCGTGCAGTTCTTCGTAGGTCAGGGCCGCGTCGCCAAAACGCACGGCAATATGCCGCGGTTGCTGCTGCACGCGCGATTCGAAAAGTTGATACAGCGATTTCTCTTTGGGGTACGCCGTGGCGGGAGGATTGAATCCATGAACGAGTCGGGTCGCATCGGCCTCCGTGAGCCACGCGAGGGAGCGGAGCGGCTTTTCCGACTGCAGCACGATGTCCGACAGCAGACACACGAAGGACTCCGCCATGCGCCGGATGGTGCTCTCTTCGAAAAGGGCGGTGGCATATGTAAAGGAGAGATGAATCTCGTTGGCGTACTCGAACGCCTCGACCGTCAAATCCACCTTGGCCGACGCGTCGGGCAGCGGATACGGCACAATGTGCAAACCTTCGATGTTTAGGACGGCCGGCCCGGTGGTTTGAAATACGAAAATGGTATCGAAAATAGGATTTCTCGACGGGTCCCTCTCCCCTTGCAACGCATGCACGAGGCGTTCGAAGGGGTAGTCCTGGCATTCGAACGCGGATACCGCGGCCATTTTGATGCCTTGGACGTAATCCGCGAAGGGAATGTCCGGGGTGGGACGGGTCCTCCAGGGAATCATGTTGACGAACATCCCGGCAATCGCCTGCAGATCGGGGTGCGTGCGGTTGGCGACGGGCACGCCCACGATCAGGTCGTCTTGCCCGGAGTACTTGTGCAGCAGCACGGTGTACGCCGCAAATAGGAGCGTGAACAACGTCGTTTGGTGCGCCGCCGCGCACTCGCGCAATTGGCGCGTTCGTTCCGCGCTCAGTCGAACGGCCACGGTATGGCCCTCGAAGCTCGCTTCGGAAGGCCGCGGGCGATCGAGCGGCAGCTCCAAGACGGGCAATGGCCCTTTCAGGTGCTCCAACCAGTGTAGCTCCTGCGCCCGATACTGGCCTTCCTCCCATTGGCGTTGCTGCCAGACGGCATAATCTCGGTATTGCAAGGGGCACGGGTCCAATGACTCGTCCCGATAGAGCTGCCCAATTTCGCGCATGAGCAGCGCTTCGGTGACGCCGTCCGACACGATATGATGATTGGCCAGCACGAGCACGTGCCGCTCGGGGTCTACGGTCAACAGGCACGCCCGGAAGAGCGGTGGGGTGGCAAGGTCATAGGCTTCCCGAAGTATCGACGCGATCGCCGGAACGTCGGCCGCCGTTCCTTCTTCGCGAACGAGATGAAAATCGACACAGTCCACGACCTTTTTGACGGGCACGCCGTCTTGCAGCACGTACGCACTCCGAAATGCCTCGTGCCGCTGCACGAGGGCGCGAAGGGCGCGCTCCAGTCGATCGGCGTCGAGAGTGCCCTCGACGAGCATGGGAAAAATGGAGTGGTAGCCATGATTTCCCTTGGTCGCATGTTGGTGCACGTACACCATGCGCTCGGAAAAGCTCAATGGATAATACGCTTGCCTCGTGCTGCTCGGCACCGGGCTCCAATGGTGCGCCTGGCCCCTCGGATTGCTGGAGAGGCGCGTGGCCAGCCCCGCAATGGTGGGATGCTCGAAGATGTCACGCAGCGGAATGGCCACGTGCAACGCTTGCTCGAGTCGACTGGACAAAATTGCCGCGGTCAACGAGTGGCCACCGCTTTCGAAAAAGCTCCGATGGATATCCACGCACGGTGGATTCAATAGCTCTTTCCAAATCGCCGCAATCGCCTTCTCGTCCTCCGTGACGGGAGGATGCACTGGGCCGTCCGTCGTCTCTATCAGTGCGGGCAATGGCAAACGCCGGCGGTCAATCTTGCCATTGGCATCGAGGGAAAAAGCCTCCACCATGGCGAGGGAGGTCGGGACCATGTAGGAGGGCAAGCGGCGACTCGCATAGGCGGTCAGCTCGTCGGGCGTGGGAGCGCCACCGCGGATACAGGCATAGAGAGCCTGCAAATATTTGTCGCCCCGACCATCTTGGCGAACGAGCACTACCGCCGCCTTCACCCCGGGGTGGCTCTGGAGCGCGGCCTCGATCTCCTCGGGCTCGATCCGCATGCCGCGAATCTTCGTTTGCCGATCCTTTCGGCCGATGAATTCGATGGTGCCGTCGTCGCGCCACTTGGCAATATCGCCGGTGCGGTAGACGCGTTCGCCGGAGATGACGACGAATTTTTGCGCCGTGAGCGCTTCGTCCAAATACCCCGCGGCCAGGCCATCCCCTGCGATGCATACCTCGCCTGCCACGCCCACGGGCACGGGGGAGCGGCCATTCAGAATGGAGACCCTGGTATTCGACAACGGGTATCCAATGGGGATGCCGGCCGCGTCCTCCGTCACATGATCAACGGGGTAATACGTCGCAAAGACGGTGCTCTCCGTGGGGCCGTACATGTGCAGCAACCTGCCGCGACCGAGCTGCGCCACGGCTTTGCGCATGTGATGGACCGAGGCGCGCTCCCCGCCCGTCAGGATCTTGCGCAATCCGGTCATGGCCTCGAGCTTCTCGTCCACCATGGCATTGAACAGTGCCGCCGTCATGAAGGCGATGGATACGCGTTCGTCGCCAAGCAGCGTGGCGATGCGGCCCAGGTCTCGCCGAGAATCCTCGTCGGCCACGACCAAGGTGGCGCCATGAAGCAGAGCTCCGAACACTTCGAACAGCGAGGCATCGAAGGCGTAACTTGCCAATTGGAGCAGCCGGTCCGACGGATGCACCGTAAGATAATTGGCATTCGCGAGGGTCCGGACGACATTGTAGTGCCGCACCAGGGTACCCTTCGGATTTCCCGTGGAACCGGAGGTGTAAAACACGCATGCGGGTGCCGCCGGGTCAGGTTCCTCGGGCGTTTGCCATGCGTCGGCGGGGTAGCGTTCGGCCTGACCCAGCTCGACGATCTCGACGTTTCGTAGCTGCGAGGGCGCAGGAAGTTGCGTCAGCAACAACTTCGCATCGCTCGATCGGAGCATGTGCGCGATCCTCTCGACCGGGAAGCTCGGCTCGATGGGCAGGTAGGCGCACGCGGCCTTGAGAATGCCCAGCAGGGCGGCGATCATCTCGAGCGAGGGCTGGGCCAGCAGCGCGACGACGTCGCCCGGGGCGGCGCCACGCGCCCGCAGCAGATTGGTCACACGGTTGGCCCTCGCGTCGAGCTCGCGATAGTCGATCGTCTCGTTCCGATATCGCATCGCCGGATGATCCGGTGTTCGCGCGACCTGCTCTTCGAAGAGCCGATCGATTGTCCTCCAAGGATAGCTGCGCGCCGTATCATTGAACGACGCCAGTTGGTGCCGCTCCTCGATCGAGAGAATGTCCATGTCGCCCAGACGCGCATCGGGCGAGTCAACGAGCACGTCGAGCACGCGCCGGTAGTGATCGGCCATCCGGACGACGGTCGAGGCCTCGAACGAGGCCGTGGCATACTCGATGGTAAAACTCAGTTGGTCATCGGTCTCCAGCAGACCGAAGGTAAGGTCCACCTCCGCCTTGTCGTGGACGAACTCGCGGGGCGCCACCTCGAGTTCTCCGTAGGTTGCCGTTTGCAGGCGATGATGGAAAAACAAAACGTCGTACAAGGGATTGCGGCTCGGGTCCCGCGGCGGCTGCAGCTTTTCCACCAGATATCGCACATCGTAGAGAAAGTGCCGACGGGCCTCGCGCGCATCGTCGCGAACCTCGGCCAGCAACGTTCGCGCGACCTTGTCCGGATGAACGTGCGCGCGAATGGGCAATGTGTTGATGAACAGCCCCACGAGCTCCGCCATATCGTCCCGAGGCCGAACCTCGTGGGGCACACCGACGATGATGTCTTCTTGAAAGCTGTATTTGCCCAGCAACACGAACAAGGCCGCAAGCGCGAGGTCGCGCAGCGAAATACCCTGCGACGCCGAAAACGCGCGCAACGCATCGGACCGTTCTTTCCCCATGGGGAAGTGGCGAATCGTGCCGCGAAAATCGAAAACGGCGGGCCTTTGACGATCGGCCGGAAGTTGCAATACGGGAAGCTCACCCGCGAATTTCGAGAGCCAAAAGTCCTCCTCGCTCCGCAACTGGGCAACGGTCGCATGCTCCGCTAGCCACTCCGCGTGCGCCTTGTAAGATGCACCAAGCTCGGGAAGCGGCATTCCGTGGTACAGCCGAAACAAATCACGAACGAGGATGTCCTCCGACCGAAGATCGGAAACGATATGGTGCAGATCCAATACGAGGACGTACTCGGAGACCGCGTCCAGACGAAAGACCGCAGCCCTCAGCAGCGGTGCCTGCTCCAGCGAAAAAGGCCTTATGAAATCGGAAATCTTCTCCGGGACGTCTTCGGCGGCCACGCCCTCGACGTAGGTCAACTCGAAGAACGAAACATCGTGAATCTCTTGCACCGGCTCGGTGCCGCGCAGGCAAAACGCCGCACGGAGCTGCTCGTGCCGCTGCACCAACTGCAGAAAGGCGCGTTCCAGCCGCTGGGGATCCACGTTTCCGCGGATGGTCCGTACGACGGGCGAATTGTAGGCGGTACTGCCCGGATTCAGTCGGTGAATGATCCACATCCGCTGCTGCGAGGGCGTGAGCGGATACTTGCCAGGCGATGCCATTGGTTAGGGCAACTCCGACGCGGCATGTTCGAAGCATGCTCGAATTCGAGCGACGTCCACCGCGCAGCTCGTGCGAAATGAGCAAACCAGCGTATCGGAACATACGGTGGTAATGCCATTGAGCAGGGTTTGAATCGGCAATGGGTGCGGCTCCACCCGACACGTCTCCTCGACGGGGGTGTCGTCCACGTTGCCCAGGAAATTGAACATCAAGATATCGAAGTCCTCGAACCCTTCTCCCGCGTCCATCAGCCGGGCCACCTCGGGCCACAGCGCCCGCGCGGCGGGATCCAACAGCAGGTGCAGGAAGTTCAAATTGTGCTTTTTCAGCAGGTCCATCCGCTCCACGACGGACCCGGTGATCTCCTGGGACGAGAAGCGCGCATCCACGAGCAGGGGTACGGCATCCGTGAATTCACCCACGGTATCGTAATATCGCCGGCCTTCGTACTGCCGCCCCTCCGTCACGAACAGCAGGGGCAATGAATCCATCTGCAGGTAGCGTTGGAGGCCCTTGGCATGAACAGTGAGTGCCACCTCCAGGGTATTCTCCACTTGCCATGCGCTCCGCAGGGGTAGCACGATATTGAAATTGGTCGCCGAGTGCGACGCCGTCGCCGTGACCAAGCGCTTGGCGGTTTGTTTGGCTTCGTAAAACTTGCGAAGACGGAACGACTGCACGATGTGCTGCATGCCAATGCCCTGCGGACCGCGGGCCAATTGGCGCGTGTAATCTTCGAACGACGGGGAAGCCTCGGTGCGCGGGGGTCGTCCTTGAAGCGCATCCTCGTAGTGTCGCATCAGGTGACGCGTGAGAATCTCTTGCGTGACCTTGTCGAGGATCACGTGGCTTACGATCCACGCCAGGAAGTGCTCGTTGCCGTTTCGCCGCACCAACACGAGCTGGTGGAGTATCTGCGCCCCCTTGTACACGCGCGTAGCGACCTGCTCGACCCGCGCCTGCACGGCGGACGTGGAGCCCGCGTACTCCGCGAGGTCGATCACCGGAATCGACGGCAACTCCTCCGCGCGGTGTTCGTATTCGCGCCAAACGTGCCGCTCGCCCGATTCGACGGCCGCGCTTCGCAGCAATCCGTGCTGCGCGATCAAAGCGGCATAGGCTCTCTGCAGGGCAGGTAGTTCCACCGCGCCTTTCAGCGGATGCATGGCAAAACAGGCGGGCGTCTCGAAGCCAATTTGCAATTGTTGCATTGCGCAGAGCGGATACTCTTTCGCCACGACCGTGCTGGTGAGGATTTGGTCATTGTGCGCGAGCGACGGATCCAAAAGGCGCCGCACGGCCTCGACGTCGAGTTGCTCCAACGGTCGCAGCCCCGTGCCAGTATCCTGCGAAGCGGCGGGCTCCCGTGCTGGCAGGGGCAACACCTCCGCCAACAGGCGCTCGATGGTTTGACAATGCAGAATGTCCCGCGTCGTCACGGAGAATCCCGCGCGCTTCAACCGCGCTGCCAACGTGATCGCGTTGAGCGAATTGCCCCCAATGTCGGAAAAGCCCTCGTCCGCGCCCACTTCGGGTACGCCGAGCACCTCGGCGAAAATCCGATGCAAGGTCTCCTCGCGCGCCGTACGCGCCGGCACGCGCGGACCGGGGTGCGCCCCTTCGCCGGCATCGCTCGCCAACTTTTGTCGATCGACCTTTCCATTCGCGGTGAGGGGCAAGCGCGGCAGGTGCACGAACCGCTCGGGAATCATGTAATAAGGCAAGGTCGTACGAAGGTGCGCCTTCAAGGCATCGCCGTCCACGACCTCCGCCGTCGTAACGAATGCAATGAGCTTTTGCGCCTTCAGCACCACGACGCATTGCTTCACCTGCGGATGCTCCATTAAGCGCGTTTCGATCTCTCCGAGCTCGATTCGGAATCCTCGCACCTTCACCTGCTGGTCGACCCGCCCGATGAAAACGAGCTCCCCGTCCTCTTGCCACTTCACCAGATCGCCACTCTTGTACATCAGCGGCAGCGTGTTGGCCTCGCCTCGGGCGACGAACGGATCCGGCACGAACCGCTGACGCGTTAGCTCCGCATCCCTCCAATAGCCTTGGCTCACCCCCTCCCCTGCGATGTACAGCTCACCGGGCTCGCCGATCGGACTCGGCTCTCGATTTGCATCGAGAACGTAGAGGCGCGTATTGGCCACGGCTTTTCCAATGGGAACCGTCTCCCCAACGCGCTCGATCGTGTGGGCGCTGCAGATCACCGTGGTTTCGGTCGGGCCGTATACGTGCACCAGTTTTCCCGGCCCGAGATGCTCGAATGCCCTTTTCACATGTGGGACAGAAGCCTGCTCACCGCCGAACAGCACTTTTCGCACCGAATCGAAAATCGAGGGATCGTAGTCGATGCA
The DNA here is from genome assembly GCA_037157775.1 of Sorangiineae bacterium MSr12523. NCBI lineage: Bacteria > Pseudomonadati > Myxococcota > Myxococcia > Myxococcales > Pendulisporaceae > Pendulispora > Pendulispora brunnea. The sequence continues at coordinate 13,366,993 of CP089982.1, read as the reverse complement.
CACATTGAACAACGCCGTCGTAAGGACCAACACGCTGATGCCGGAATCGCGGATCACCGCGGCCAGCCTCTCGGGATCGGCAACATCGTCCCGTTGGGCCAACACCAACGTGGCGCCGTTGAGCAGTGCGCCGAAAATGTTGAACACCGACCCATCGAAGGCGTAGTTCAACAATTGCAAAAGGCAGTCCTTTGCATCGATATCGATGTAATTGGGTCGAGCCACGGTTCGGATCACATTGTGATGCGTCACCGCAACCCCCTTTGGCGCACCCGTCGAGCCCGACGTGTAGATGATGTACGCCGGCCCCGCGGCAGGCCCCGCGGGTGGAAGGACTGCCCGGCCCGGTGGCGCGTCCTGCGCGAGAAACGGCACCGTCAGGTGAACGAGCGCCCCACTGTCGCGCAGAATCGATTGAATCCGTTCCTGCGGATACTCGGGATCGATGGGCACGTAAGCGGCTCCAATCCGCAAAATGGCCCAAATGCCCACGATCATCTCCAGGGAACGCTCCGTCAGCATCGCAACGGGCATGCCCGGCGTCACACCGAGATCCAGCAGCCTCGCCGCATGGAACTCGGCCCGCTCGTGCAATTCCGAATAGGTCAGCGCCTGGGCCCCGAAGCGCACGGCGATGCGTTGCGGATACCGTCGCACACATGCTTGGAAAAGCTGATAGAGCGATTCTGCGTCAGACGCAGCCATTCAAAACGAAATAGGGCGGGGCGGAATGTCCTGCAAGCCTGGTATTGGAAAGGCCCAGTGTGTCGCGCCAGTTCTCCAATCCGGAGATTTGCTGTCCGAATGACGTCATCTCAAATCGAATATGTGACAATTGAGAACGGCGAATGGCATTTACGAATACGAGATGGCGAGGGCGAACATCCGCACGTCCAGTGATCCGTCCCAGCCAACGCACCTTTCAGCACGGCATGAAGATGAGCTCGCTTTGTCCGCTTGACAGGGATGCGGCCTTCAACGCAACGCTCGAGCCGTGATTGATTACGAGGCGAAAAACTGGCTCGCGGTGGCCTTCCGCTTTCGCGGGACGATTGGCCCGCGGCTTCTCGGCCGTGTGCTCATCGTGGGCGTGGTGGGCTTTCTGGCCGCGGGGCTCAATGCCAGCGTCGGGTTCAAGATCCCGGCCATTGCCCATACCCTGATCGGCGTCGCGCTTGGCTTGCTCCTCGTCTTTCGGACCAATGCCTCGTACGACCGTTACTGGGAAGGGCGAAAGCTCCTCGGCACCATGGTCAATCGCTCGCGCGACATGGCGCGGCAGGTGGCGGCTTTCGTCGGCACCCGCCAGGAGCCCGAGGTGCAGCGCGCGGTCGAGGATGTCCAACGTTACCTGAGCGCGTTCTTCGCACTCGCGGTGCAAAGCCTCCGCTCCCAGCGCGATTTGAGCGCGCTGGGCGAACGGCTCACGCCCGAGGAACGGGCCATCTTGGAACCGAAGAAGGCGCGCGCGCCGGTCGTGGCCTCGTTTCTGTCGAAGCGCATCGAGGACCTCGCCCGCCGCGGGGTGCTCGCACCACACCATGTGCTGCTGCTCGACCCGAACATCACGGCGCTCCTCGATGCCCTCGGCGGCTGCGAGCGCATCGTCCGTACCCCCATCCCCTTCGCGTACGCCCAGCACATTAAGCTGGCGGTGTTGCTCTTCACCCTCACGGTTCCTTTTGCCATGGCGGACGCGACGAGGTGGTACACACCCATGGCCAGCGCCATTCTGGCCTTCGCCCTCATTGGCATCGACGAAATCGGCGTAGAAATCGAGGATCCCTTCGGGGAAGATCCCAACGATCTGCCTATCGACCGCCTCGCCGAGACCATTGCCAGCAGCGCCGAGGACATCTTGCACACACGGGCGCTGTAGAGCCTTGACAATGCATCGGTGAATCGACGAAGGTGGCCGGCGGAGAGATGACCGAGAGGCCGAAGGTGCCTGATTCGAAATCAGGTGTGCCCGCAAGGGTACCAGGGGTTCGAATCCCCTTCTCTCCGCCAGGCACCATCTGAAGGTGCATCCTAGAGTCGGGCCGCGTTGGCAGCCGACCCTACGGTTGCATCGCTCCGACGGCGCATCATCGCATCGATGCTGTAGGGGCCCGCGCCCGAGAGGGCGAGCGTCAAGGCACCGCAGACGTAGAGGGCGCAGAGCTCTCCGTGCTCGGCCTGAGGACCAAAGAACTCCAGGTGGTGCACGAAGAGCCACGCCACCGCGACGTTGCCTGCCACATAGGCAGCGGCCAGCCGCGTTCCCGCCCCCGCCGCGATGAGCAGCGAGGCAATGCCATCCGACAAGAGTGCGATGACGAGGCTCGGCACGCGACCCATGTGGAATGGATCGGGAAAGCGCGCGGCCATTTCGGAGAAGCCCGTGAGCTTCTCCACGCCGTGCCGCAAGAACAGGCTCATGCCCAGGCCCACGCGAAGTACGAGAAGGGCCACGGCGGGGTTTGCGCGCAGTGCGTTCAGGTTCATGGCTGCAACACCACCTTTCCGCGAGCCTTTCCCGAGGCCACCCGCGCGATGGCCTCCGGGCCGGCCTCGAGCGGCATCACGCAGTCGATCGACGGCTTGATCTGGTGCGCCGCGCAGTAATTCGTGGCCACGGCGAAGCGCGAACCATTCGATTCGTGGAAAACGAAGCGCGCGTCGATGCCACGGGTGCGCCCCATATCTCCGTCCGGCGGTTGCACGATGGATGCGAGCATTCCCGCGTCGCGGATGACGTCGAACAGCCGATGCTGCCCTTCACCGCCCGCCGTGTCGAAGACGACGTCGACGTCGTCGAGATCGAGCTTGCCCTCGGCATCGAATACGCGCTCGGCGCCGAGTCGTTTTGCGAACTCGAGGCCGCGGGCGTGCGCCGTCGCAAAAACCCGCGCACCGATGGAGGCGGCGAGCCGCACGGCCATTCCTCCGACGCCGCCGGCGCCGCCCGTCACGAGCAGGCGCGTCGATGCGTTGATCTGGGCGACCTCGAACAGCCCTTGCCACGCCGTGCCTCCGATGGTGCCGAAGGCGGCGGCCTCCTCGAAGCCAAACTGCGTCGGCACGGGGACGACGAGCCACGAAGGTACGACGGCACACTCCGCGAAGGCTCCTCCCATCGTCGCTTCGATTCGGGCCATGACGCGATCGCCCGGGCGAAACGCGGTCACGCGGGCCCCCACCGATTCGACCGTGCCCGCGAGATCGGTTCCCACGACGTAAGGGAGCTTTAGCGGGAAGACGTCTCGGAAGTAGCCCCGAGCGAGCTTTGCATCGAGCGGATTGACCGCGGCAGCGGCCACGCGCACCAAGACATCGTCGGGCCCCGGAGTCGGTGCGGCAACGTCGTCCAAGGAGATGTGTTGCTCGCCATGATAGCCGTGCAGGCGAAGCGCCTTCATCACGCACTCTCCGGGTGAAGGGAGCGAGCCGGAGGCCACGCTCCGATTTGGAGAAGCATTCCGAACCAATCCTCGAGGTGCCATGTGCGCTTGATGCGGCCGTTGTCCATCTCGTGGAATTCGTGGAGGGCCACCGAGATGGGCCGGTTCGTCGCGGCAATCCCGAAGAACTCGCCGCGGTGCGTGCCCGTGATTTTGGCGCGAACGCCAATGCGACCGTGAGAACCAATGACGTCCTCCACGTGGATGCGCAGGTCCGGGAAGGCCGCCACGATGGACTGGAGAATCGGCTTGAGGCCATCGGGGCCCGGGCCCTGACCGGGTGCCAGAGGAATGTCCTCCCAATCCGGCGTCACCGCCTCGTCGAGAAGCTCGGGTTTCTTGTCGCTGAACGCGCGGTAGAACGTCTGCACGATCTGCAGATCGCCCGCCGCGAGCCCGTTTGGGGTCGTCGCACGCATGATGGGGACTCCGTTTTTCGAGGTCGACGGCTGCCGACGAAAGGAAGCTAGGTACGGCCCCGACATCTTCCCAATCGATAATTGATATGCTTGCGCATCCACGACATGGATATGCACGGCATCGATCTCAATTTGCTCGTCGCCTTCGACGCGCTCATGGCCGAACGCAACGTCACGCGGGCGGGCGCGCGGATCGGTCGGACGCAGCCCGCGATGAGTGCGGCGCTCTCTCGCCTGCGCGCGCTCTTTCACGACGAGCTCTTCGTGCGCAGTCCGACCGGGCTGCAGCCCACGCCGCGGGCGCTGGATCTCAGTACCCCGCTGTCCGATGCCCTTGCGCAGATCCAACGCACGCTCGATTTCACACAGGCCTTCGAGCCCGCGGCCTCGAAGGCGACGTTCACCCTCGCGCTCTCGGACCATCCCGCATTCGTGGTCCTGCCCCGTCTCGTCCGACGCATCGAGGTGGAGGCGCCTGGGGTGGTGGTGCACGTGCGCGGCTTCACCGATCGGCAGCAGGCCGAGGAGCTCCTCGAAAGCGGCGCCGCGCACGCAGCGGTGGGCGTTCCGGCCCGTTGGGGGACCAATGTCATCAGCCAGCCGCTCTTTCAGGAGCGCTTCGTGAGCGTCGTGCGCGAGGGTCATCCTCTTTTGGCCAAGAAAGTGACGTTGAAGCGCTTTCTCGCGTACCCGCACCTCTTGGTCTCTCCCGAGGGAGACCGGCGTGGCCACGTCGATGAGAAGCTGGCGGAACTCGGACTATCGCGGCGATTGGGTCTTTCGCTGCCGCACATGTTCGCTGCGCCGGGCATCGTGGCCTCCTCCGATCTGGTCGCAACGCTCATGAAGAGCGTGGTGGAACACGCCGCCGCGGCCTTTCCGCTCCATGTCTTCGAACCACCGCTGGCGTTGCCCATCACGACCTTCGTGCTCGCGTGGCACAGGCGCAACGATGCGCACCCGGCACAACGCTGGCTCCGCGACATGCTCGCGGAGGTCTGTCGCCGTTAGCCAATTCGCTTGGAGAGCTTGACGAAGAGGCTCGGGCGATCTACGACTTAGAAAGCTTTTCATAAAGCTTTCTATCAACCTTTTCGACGAGGAATTACCATCATGACGCAACGAACCCTCATCCGCGGCGGCTGGATTGTCCGCACCGACGAATCCGCGGCGGACCTTCCACATGGAGATCTCCTCGTCGAGAACGGTACGATCGCAGCCATCGGTCCCTCGCTCGCGGCCGATGATGCAGAGATCCTCGACGCCTCCGGCATGCTGGTGCTCCCCGGCTTCGTCGACACGCACCGCCACACGTGGCAGACGACCCTACGGCACCGTGGCGGCGATTGGTCGCTCGGGGACTATTTCGCGCAAGCTATGGTTGCCGCCGGCCGACGCACGCGCCCGGAGGATGTGTACGCCGGCACGCTATTCGGTGCGCTGACGGCCATCGACAGCGGCGTCACCACCTTGCTCGATTGGTCGCGTATCCAGAACTCGCCGGCCCACGCGGATGCTGCCGTCGCCGCACTCGCCGACTCGGGACTTCGCGCCGTCTTCGGCCATGGTGGCACGTTCATCGAGCCGCCGCCGGGGAGCGATCCCGCGGCGCGACGGCATTCGGCCGACATTCGCAGGCTGCGTCGTGAGCGGTTCACCAGCGACGATGGGCTCCTCACCTTGGCTATGGCCGCAAGTGGTCCGGACTTCAGCAGCGACGTGGCCATGGCCGAGGACTTCGCGCTCGCACGCGAGCTCGGGGTCCGCATTACGACGCATGTCGCGGTCGGCGAACCGGGGCCAGAAAATCGAGGCATCGAGCGAATGCACGCCGCCGGCTTGCTCCGCCCGGACATCACCGTCGTCCATGGCGCCGGTGCCACGGACCACGCGCTGAAGCTTTTGGCCGATCACGGCGTTACCGTGTCGGTCTCCGCGCAAATCGAGCTCGGGATGGACGGCCTCGCCGTGCCTGTCCTGGGGCGCATGTTGGCGGCCGGGCTCACCCCCAGTTTGAGCATCGACAGCGAAACGGCCGCCGGCGGTGACATGTTCACCCAAATGCGCACCGCCTTCGCCGTCGCACGGCGCGATCGACTCGAGTCGCGTAAGGCGCGCGTTTCCGCACGCGACGTTCTGCGCTGGGCCACATTGCAAGGGGCACGGGCCACGGGCTTGGAGCGCCGCACCGGCTCACTGAGCCCGGGCAAGGCCGCGGACATTCTTTTGATCCGCGCCACGGACGTCAACCTCGCACCACTGAGTTCCCCCGCGGATGCCATCGTGCTCGCAGCGCACCCCGGCAACGTCGACACGGTGTTGGTCGAGGGTCGCGTTCTCAAACGCGGCGGGCGCCTCGAGGCCGATCTCGAGCGCGCCCGCCGCCTGGTGCAAGCCTCGCACGAATACGTGCTTGGCGCGTAATTCGCCGGGTTACTGCGCCGTGATCTTCACGGTGACGGCCGCGCTGTTTTCGAGCTCGTCGTTCACCACCAGCTCGATCGCGTACTCGCCCGCCTTGTCGGCCGTGAAGGTGGGCTTCTTCGCGGTGGCGTCGTTCAGCGCGGCGGCGCTGCCCGCCGGCTTGGACTTGAGGGTCCACTTGTAGGTCAGCACATCGCCCTGGTCGGCGTCGGAGCTCGCGCTGCCGTCGAGCGTGACCGAGGCATTGACCGCAACGCTTTGCGCGGCGCCCGCATTGGCAACCGGTTTCGTGTTCGTCGCCACGGCCTTGATCTTCACCTCGGCCGCGCCGCTGTCCGCCTTGCCATCGTTCACGATGAGCGAAGCGATGTATTCGCCGGCAAGATCGGCCTTGAACTTCGGCTTGGCCGCCGCCGTGTCGGCGAAGGCCGCATTGCTGTTCGCCGGCTTCGTCCCCAGCGCCCATTTGTACGTGAGCGCGTCACCCTGATCGGGATCGGAGCTCTGCGAACCATCGAGCACCACGTCGGAGCCCACCAGGACCTTGGTGGGTCCCAATGCCCTGGACGTCGGCTTTCCGTTCTGACCTTCGGGCGTGGCCGTAACCTTCACCGTCGCCTTACCGGAAGCCTGTCCATCGCTCACCGTCAGCTCGATTTCGTACTCGCCGGGAAAGGCGGGCGTCAAACTCGGCTTGTCCGTCGTTTCCTCGATCTTGAGCGTGCTCCCCTGCGGTTGCTTGGTGACGGCCCACTTGAACGTGAGTTTGTCACCGTCCGGATCTTTGCTCTTCGATCCATCGAGCGTCACCTTCTGATTCACTTTGACGGATTGGGCCGTCCCTGCATTGGCGGTGGGCGCCTGATTGTCATCGTCGTCGTTGCTGCAGCCGACCAAAACCAGCGTTCCAAGCAATGCACAAGCAGCGACCTTACCAAAATAAATCGTCATTTTGAGATGCCTCCAAAGAAGAGCAAGTGTCCCCCCGTGAATGTCGCGATATCCGATTTGCGATCAAAGAAAATGAAACGAAGACCAATTCGCGGTTACTGCGAGCCGAATCATGAATTCGCCGGCGGGCGTCGCGCGCGAACCAAGCGTGACGGTTAGGTCCGGTACGGCATCGGCGAGCGGATGCAAAGCGATCCCTACAACTGCACTCGACGTTTTCATGTGTGTCATTCCACGAAAGATAAGGAAGCGTGACTGCCCTACGGATTCCTTGGAGTGTCCGGATGGTGTAGTCCCGGATCACACGAAATGAATACGACGGAACGCGACACGTTGGCGGTGGGCATCATCGGGCTGGGCGACATTGCTCAGAAAGCATATTTGCCGGCCCTCGCGGCGCAGCCGGGGCTCGACCTGCGGCTGATGACGCGCGACAAGTCCAAATTGGACCGCATCGGTGATGCTTACCGCATCGCCCAGCGCTACACGGATTTGGAGGCGCTCATTCAAAGCGGTCTGCGTGCGGCGTTCGTGCACGCCTCCACCGATCAGCACGTGCCCATCGTGGCACGGTTGCTCCAAGCGGGTGTGCACGTCTACGTCGACAAGCCGCTCGATTACACACTGGAAGGCTCACGCCATTTGGTCGAATTGGCGGAGCAAAAAGGTTTATCGCTCTTCGTGGGATTCAATCGGCGCTACGCCCCCTCCTATGTGGAGGCGCGGGAGCGGCCGCGGGATCTCGTGGTGTTCCAGAAGCATCGGCGTGGGTGCGCAGAGGACATCCGCACGGCCATCTTCGACGACTTCGTCCATGTGGTGGACACGCTGCGCTTTCTCGTGCCCGGCGAGGTGGAGCACACCGATGTGCGTGCGCGCGTCCACGATGGGCGGCTGGAACACGTGGTGCTCACCCTCGCCGGCGCGGGCTTCACCGCGCTGGGCGTACAGAACCGGGTCAGCGGCTCGACCGAGGAAGTCCTCGAGGTCTCTGGCGCAAACGCGAAGCGGCAGGTGATCCAAATCGCGGACGTCATCGACCACGACCGCCATCCCACCACGCATCGGCGCGGCGATTGGGTCCCCGTGGCCCGGCAGCGCGGCCTCGAGCAGGCGTGTCAGGCCTTTCTCCAGGCCGTGCGCTCGGGCACCGTGCTCTCCGCGCGCGATGCACTGCGCACGCACGAATTGTGCGAGCACATCGTGAAGCAGATCGAGCTCAGCGCGCGTTCTCGATGAGGGCGCGCAGCCGCGGATCGCGCAATTCGAAGAGGTCGAACAGGCCTACCGCGCGCACGGCGGGCACGAGCGCGAGCAAATCGCGCTCGGCGTCGCGCCGTGCTTCGTCGCTCGAGGCCGGGTCGAGGAAGGTGCGCGCATTGGCGATGAACGCGCCCACCGAGCCTTTGCGAACGCGAACCCCGTCGAGAACGGTGTGGTTGATGTCATCGGGAAGGATGTCTTCAGGTTTCATGGCCATGGATTTAGGGCTTCCCGATTGGCCAAACTCGCGCGTTATGGACTAAAAATAACGCAGATGGGCCAACGTCTCGACACCATCGTGGATCGCGAAGATGGGCCCGCCGTGGTGGCCGTTTTGCGAAAGGACGAGCGCGACCGTGAGACGGCGGCGCACAGTCATGCGCGTGCGCAGCTCTTTGCGTCGGTGTTCGGGCTCGTCACCGTTTCGACCAACGCGGGCCGCTGGGTGATGCCGCCGGGGCGCGCCATGTGGATCCCGCCCCGGGTCCGGCATGCCGCGCGCATCCACGGTCCCGCCGACGGATGGTCGCTGTACCTCGTGCCCTCGGTCTGCGCCGAGCTTCCCACGGCGCCGCGCGTGCTCCAAGTCACCTCGCTTTTGCGCGAGACCATCGAACGCGCCGCCACATGGACGCCGAAAACGCGCGCCCTCACGCCGCCCGAGGAGCGCATCGCGCGCGTACTCGTCGACGAGATCCACCACGCCGCCTCCGAGCCCCTGCACCTGCCCATGCCGCACTCGGCGTCGCTCCTGCGCATCGCACGCGCCTTGCTGAGCCGCCCGGCCGATGCCCGCACCGAGGAAGAATGGGCGCACGTCGGTGGCCTCGCCAAGCGCACCTTGACCCGCCGCTTCCGCACCGAGACGGGAATGTCCTTCGGTACATGGCGCACCCAGTTGCGCATCCTCGTCGCCCTCGAGCAACTCGCCGCCGGACGGGACGTGACGAACATCGCCTTCGACCTGGGCTACACGAGCGTCAGCGCCTTCATCGCCACCTTCCGCCGTGCGATGGGAACCACGCCAAAACAATACGCGATCGGTGTCGGGAAACTCTAAAGAATGATTTGATTGAACATGAAGGCGGGAAGGCGGGAAGGTTTTTAGAGTTCCGGTCTCGCAATCCTCTCATTCTTTAACCCTTCCTGCCTTCCCGCCTTCATGTGAATCCTCTCCTTTTGAGTCAGCACCACTGCTAATGGTACTTGCCAAACGCGAATGCCCAGTTGAAATAGCGGGGGGCGAGGTCGGCGGCGAGGCGGAGGCGCCAGGGGTCGTCGCCGAAGATGCCCAGTGGATTGAAACGGAAAAGCTTGATGTCCGTGCCCAAGGTGAAATGGGCGCGAGGGGAGCTGTCCTCGAAGCGGGTAGGCTCGAGGTAGGTACCGCCACGCAGAATGACCCAGTTGCGAACCACCTCCGTCTCGTAGCCTAGGCGCACGGAAAGCACCGTATGCTCGCCCGACGAAGCGTGGCGCTGGGCCACGAAGTCCGCGATGCCCACCGAGTTGGGCGCGGGGCCGGTCACCAGCACGCTTGCCAGAAGCAGCATTTGATGGCGGTCCCAGAGCGCCGCTTGCGCCTTTTCCGCCTTGAGAAAGCCTTCGATCTCCCGCCCGATGGCATCCTCCTCCTCGTTCTGCAGATGAAGCTCGCGCAGCTCCAGACCGCGGCGCACGCGCTCGCGCATCGCCTCCGGCGCCCGGGCGATTTCCTCGGCGTAGCCCGTGGCCCGGGAGAGCCGCCGGCGATCGTAGCGGGCCCGCACCTGCTCTTCGAGCACCGCGTCGCCCACGCGCGGAGGATTGAGCGGCCTGCGCCCGAGCTCGAGCGCGGTGCCGATTTCGACCTCCCACGGCACGGTCAAATGGTCCGGCAAAATGCGATTGCCTGCCACCTGCGAGCCGTCGGGCAGCTCGCTGATGCCGCGGATTTCGCGCACCACCAGCTCCGAGCGCAAGGTGGCACCGAGGCGGAAGGGCAACGTCCGCGGCTTCCAGATCACGCCAAACTGCGTGCCCGCCCCCGTGCGCGAGACCAGCGTCGTTTCGTTGCCACCGACCAGGTTTCCATCACCGGTGACCTGGTTCAAGTTGAAGGCCACCGTGCGGAAGCCGACTCCGAACAAGAGTTGATCGTTCGAGAACGAGCTGGCCAACGAGCCGGTCACGCGGTCGATGACCGCGGAGATGTCGCTTTTACCCCCCGATTGTTCCAGGCCGACGTGCAATTGATCGTAAACGACGGTGCCCCCGAATGGGCCATATTGAAGTTGAAGGCCCAAGTTGAAGGTCGTGGCGTTCGTGAAACGAGTCGGCAACGAGGAGAACTGTGCGCCTCGATTTTCGAAGTCGTTGCCAGCGAACGCACCGGGGTTGGTGAAGCCGAAGCATATGTCGAGTTCTCGTTTCCCCACGCTGTAGGGAGCGCGAACGGCGGGGGATGCGGCGTTGGAGTACTCGCCCTCGCACCACTCGGCGAGCGCAGTATATGCGCCGCCCATTCCGATGACCCGACTGGCCGTGGTCACGGGTCCTTGAAACAGGTCAAGCCCGTAGTCGCTGTTGGTGATGGCCGGTACGGTGTCCGCGCGTGCCGAGCTCGCATGGAGGAACACGCTCGCCGCGAAGACGTGTACGAGCCGAAGGTGATGTATGCTCGAAGATCCAGGATGCACAGCGATGCCCCTAGCGAGACGGATATCACGGCGGCCGCTGGAGATCGCCCGGAGATCGCCTTGCAACCGGGCATCGTGTTCGGCGCGCGCTACGCACTGGAGGAGCGCATCGCTTCCGGAGGCATGGGGGAGCTCTTTCGCGCCTTCGATCTGCGCCTGCAGCGCCGGGTGGCCCTCAAGGTGCTCCGCAAGGACGAGCAGGAGTCCGCGGACGCGCCCTCTGCGCGCATCTTGCACGAGGCCCGGGCCGCAGCCGCGTTGAACCACCCCCACGTGGTGGCCATCCACGACGTCGGCGTGCGCGAGGGCATCCCGTTCATCGCGATGGAGTACGTCGAGGGCCGGCCTCTGCGCGAGTTTATCGGGGCCGCGCTCCCCTTCCCCACCAAGCTGCGGTGGATGGCCGAGGTGGCGGAGGCGCTGACCGCGGCGCACGCAAAAGGCCTCGTTCACCGCGACGTGAAGCCCGACAACGTGATGATCCGCGACGACACGGGCAGCGCGAAGGTGCTCGATTTCGGCATCGCGCGCTCGTCGCACGCGTCCTGGTCGGAGGGGGGCGGTGTGGGCGCTTCGGCCTCCACCGTCGTGGGAACGCCGGGCTACATGGCCCCCGAGCAGATACGGGGCGAACCGTTCGACGGGCGCGCCGATCAATTTGCGTGGGGCGTGATGGCCTACGAGTTGTTCAGCGGAAAGATGCCCTGGCCCGAGTCGCGCGGAACCACTGCCCTTGCCACGGCGGTGCTCCAGGTCGTGGCCAAGCCGCTCGCGAACGTGCCCTTCGAGATCGCGCAGGTCGTCGACCGCGCGCTGGCGAAGCGCGCCGAAGATCGATACGCCTCGATGGGCGACATCGCGGCCGCGCTGAATCAGGCGGCGGGCGCGGCCGAGCCCCTACAAATCGCGACGGCGGACGCGCAGCTGGTCGATCCGCGGCTGCTCGCGGCGCGGCCGCCCGAGACCACGGCCAAGCCCAGGTGGCGGCGTCCGCGTCTGCGTTCGAAGCGCACGTGGCTCGTCGCGCTCGCGCTCGTTGGTGCGGCGGGCAGCGCGCTCTTGCTTCGGTCGCCCAAAGAGCCTCCAGCGCCCCCGGTGCTTGGCGCACCTCCGAAAACGCCGGCCTCGGACATGCCGGTGACCGCCCTGCCGCTCTCGGCCTCGTGCAACAAGACGGCGGAGATCCGCTACCGCGAAGGCCTGGCCGCCCAGCGCGAGGCCACGTGGGAGCTCGCGCGGCCGGCTTTCGAGCAAGCCGCAGCGGCCGATCCGCTCTGCCCCGAAGTGCAGCTGCAGCTGCTCGTCACCGCCTATTTCCGCTACACGGTGACGAAGGAGCGCGAGCAGTTTCGCCGCGTCATGTCCATGCGCGATGCGCTGAGCGAGCGCGATCGCGTGCTGCTCGATGCGTGGGCGCCGCTCGTGGGGCAGGAGCCGGCCAACCGCGAGGAGGCGGCGCGCCGCTTCGAAGTCGCCGTGGATCGCTACCCGCGCGATGCGCAAATGCTCACCCTTGCGGCCATGGCCCATACCTTTCTCGCGCTGGACCAGTCGGCGCTCGAGCGGACCATCGACTTTGCGCGAAGGGCCATCGCGGTCGATCCGAAGTACGGCGAAGCCTGGCAACAGGAGGCGGGCGCCCTGCTCCGCCTCGGACGCGCCGACGAAGCCATGAATGCGCTCGATCAGTGCATGCTCGTGGCGCCTGGCTCGGGGGAGTGCCTGCTCGATCGCATCCGCATCTTGAGCGCGCGCGGGCAGTGCAGCGAGACGGTAGCCTCCGCGCGGCAATGGATCACGAACGTGCCCCGCAGCTCGGGCGCGTACCGCCACCTCGCGAACGGACTGGCCTCGGAGGGTGCGCCGGCCGAAACAGTGGAGACCGCCCTGCAGCATTGGCGCAACAACACGCACGAAGAGAGCCGCGAAGCCCTGTACGTGTTCCACCGCGCATCGCTCGCCGCGTTGCGGGGCGACTTCGTCAACCTGGAGAAGCTCGTCGCGGAGTTCTCGGCGCGCATCGAGGACTCGGCGACGCTGTTCGACCATGCGCGCGCAGCCGCCATGCAGGTGGAGCTCTACACCGAGACGGGGCGCCCTGCGCAGGCGGCGGACGCGGCCGAGCAATTCTTGCGGCGAAAAGATGCATGGACCGAGGGCTTCTGGAGCGCCATTCCCTACGAGCCCATGATGTACGGCACCTTGCTGCGGCAAGGCCGCATCCCGCGCGAGCGCTGGCGAAGCTTGACCGAAGCATGGGAAAAGAGCGCGCTCTCCACCTTGGACAAGCGCCAGGCATGGTCGCTTCGATGGGGCGGGGCCGCCGAAACGCGCGAGATGGCGATGGAGGCCTGGAGCCTGCGCCCGCCGCCCGTGCCGCTTGCGGGCTCGCTCGAGCAGCCGGCCTCGTTGACCCTTCTCACCGACACGCTGCAAGGGCACGTGGGCATGATGGTCGGCGAATACGCCGAGGCCGTGCCCCTCTTCGAGCCAATGACCCGAAGCTGCCATGTGCTGGAGCAACCCTTCATGAACACGCGCGCCCATCTCTGGCTCGGCGACGCGAAAGAGCACACCGGCGACAAAGAAGGCGCCTGCAGAGCCTACGGCGTGGTCGTTCAGCGATGGGGCGAGGCCAAGCCGCGCTCGATCTCCGCCCATACGGCCAAACAGCGCCGTCAAGCGCTCGGCTGCAAGGGCTTGTGAAGCTCTCCTAGCGTAGTAACGAGGTAGTCGATGAAGGCGCGGACGGTGGGGGAGAGGCCGCGGGTCGTGGGGTAGACGACGTGCAGAATGCCGGTGTCGGATTGCCACTCCGGCAGCACGTGCACGAGCTGGCCGCGCGCGAGTTCGTGCTTGCAGTTCACCTCGGGCAGCAAGGTCACGCCGAGGCCATCGACGGCCAAGTACTTCAACACGATGAAGTCGTCGGAGAAGAAAAAAGGCGAGATCTCCACCGTGGAGAGCGCGCCGGCCGGACCGGTCTGCACCCAATGCACCGTGCCCGCGCGCGTGCCGAAGCCGAGCGCCGGCACATGTCGTAGGTCTTCGGGCTTTTCGAGGCCGGGGTATCGTTTCAGGAATGCAGGCGAGGCCACGACCAAGGCGCGCGCGATGCGCAAATGGCGCGTGACCAAGTGCGGATCTTCCTCGGCACGCGGACGCACGCGCAGTGCGACGTCGACGCCTTCCTCGACGAGATCGATGCGGCGATTGGTCACCACGAGCTCCATGCGAATGCGCGGGTATCGACGCAGGAAGCTCGCCAGATGCACGGCGACGTCGTCCTGCGCGACACCGAGCGGTGCCGTGACGCGAAGCTGGCCACGCGGCTCCGCGGTAAGGTTCTCCACCGTTTGCTCCGCGGCTTGGGCGGCGGCGAGCATGGCCTGACACTGCTCGTAGTACTTGCTCCCCACGTCGGTGAGCGACAGACGGCGCGTGGTGCGCTGAAGCAGCCGCACGCCGAGGCGCGTCTCGAGCTCGGCCACCCTCCGCGAGAGGCGCGACTTGGGAACACCGATGGCGCGCGCCGCCTTCGTGAAGCTCCCGCGCTGCACCACCTGCGCGAAAAAGTAGAGATCGTTGAGGTCGACCATTGTCCTATGGATAGAACAATCTATCTCGAATCAACTATCTAACGAAGCTTTGGTGTCCGGCGCAGGATGATCGACATGAAACTTCTTCATCTCGACTCCAGCATCCTCGGTTCCTCCTCGGTCTCGCGCGAGCTCACCCGGTCCATCGTGGACGGGTACCGCTCGAGTCATCCGGACCTTCAGGTGACCTACCGCGACCTCGCCAGCGATCCGCTGTCGCACATCGATGGCGACACCCAGAAGCGCGAAGCCACGCTCATCGACACGCTGATCGAAGAGCTGAAGGCCGCCGATGTCGTGATCATCGGCGCGCCGCTCTACAACTTCGCCATCCCGAGCGGGCTCAAGGCGTGGATCGATCACGTCGTCATCGCCGGAAAGACCTTCAAATACGGCCCCGCCGGCGTCGAAGGGCTCGTGCCCGACAAGAAGACCTACGTGGTCGCCACACGCGGCGGCGTCTACGAAGGCTCGCCCGTGGTGCAGATGCACGAGGGGCATCTCGAAACGGTGCTGCGCTTCGTGGGCATCCGCGACATCGAGTTCGTCCGCGCCGAAGGGCTCGCGATGCGCGAGGTGCGGGAGACGGCGCTGGCCGCGGCCCGCGCCCAAGTTGCAGCGCTCTTTCCGGCGGAGCAGGTGGCCGCGTGATCAGCTGCGAACGCGCGCGCGGATCGTCTCCACGGCGGCCGCGATGGGAATGAGCTCGACCTTCTTCGGATCGGCCTCGCTGCGCGGCTTCAGCTCGAGATGTCCGCCCGCGAGGGCCTTCGCGCCCAGGGTGACGCGCAGCGGGATGCCCAGCAGATCCGCGTCTTTGAACTTCACGCCGGGGCGCTCGTCGCGGTCGTCCCAGAGCACTTCGACGCCGCTTTCCTCGAGCGCGTCATGCAGTTTGCGCGCGGCCTCGAGCACCGGCGCATCCTTGCCCACCGTGACGATGTACACGTCGTAGGGCGCGATGGCCTTGGGCCAGTGCATGCCGTTGTCGTCGTGGTGCTGCTCGATCACCGTGGCCACCAGGCGCGAGACGCCGATGCCGTAGCAGCCCATCCAGATGGGATGGCTCTCCTGGCGTTCGTCGCTGAACATCGCCCCCATTTTCGTGGCGTAGTGCGTGCCCAGAACGAAGATGTGCCCGGCCTCGATACCGCGGTAGGAGGCGAGCTTTCCGCCAGCACAACGCGGACAGGGATCGTCCGTTGCGGCGAGGCGAACGTCAACGATGTCGCCGGTGAAGTCGCGCCCGTAGTTGACCCCCGTGATGTGGTAGTCGGTCTCGTTGCCGCCGGCGACGCCGTTGCGCACGTGCGAGGCCGCGCGGTCGACCACGATGCGCCCCTGGAAGGTGGTGGGCCCGGCAAAGCCGACGGCCGCCCCCGTGGCCTTTTTTACGTCGTCCTCGGTGGCGAGGGATACTTCGGCCACCCCAAGGGCGCGGGCAAGGCGCACCTCGTTCACCGCATGATCGCCGCGCACCACGACCATGACGATCTCGCCGTGCTGGCCAACGTAGAGCAAGGACTTGAGCATCTGCCCCGGCCCGATGCCGAGGAACGCCGTTACGTCATCGATGGAACCTTTGCCCGGGGTGTGCACCCTTTGCATTGCCTCCAGCGCCACGTCGTCGGGCGAGGAAGATTGGACGGTCGCGATTTCGATGTTGGCGGCGTAATCGCATGTGCCGCAAGCGACGATGGCGTCTTCGCCCGATTCGACGAGGGCCTGGAATTCTGCGCTCATCGAGCCGCCCATGGCACCCGAATCGGCGGCGACCATGCGGTATGTGAGGCCCATGCGATCGAAAATCCGACAATACGCGACACGCATGCGCTCGAAGCTCGCGAGCGCGGCCTCCTCGGAGATATCGAAGGAGTAAGCATCCTTCATGAGAAACTCGCGTGTCCGCAAAAGACCGCCGCGCGGACGCGGTTCGTCGCGAAACTTGGTTTGAATCTGATAAAGATTCTTCGGCATATCGCGGTAACTGCGGATTTCGCGGCGCGCAATATCGGTCACGATTTCTTCGTGCGTCGGGCCGAGGTGAAGGTCGCTCCCCTTGCGATCCTTGAGGCGGAAAAGAGTGTCGCCGAAGCCGTCCCAGCGACCGCTTTCTTTGTAATACTCCGCCGGAAGAAGGGCCGGCATGAGGATCTCCAGCGCGCCGGCGCGATCCATCTCCTCGCGCACGATGCGTGTGATCTTGTGGAGCACCCGAAGACCGAGCGGCAAGAAGTCGTACATGCCCGCGCCCACGCGCCGGATGAACCCCGCGCGGGTCAGCAACAAATGACTCACATTGGCCGAATCAGCCGGCGCTTCCTTGACGGTCGTCAGAAGGGCTCGCGAAAAGAGCATGATCGGAGCTCCTTAGCACAGTGCCTGTCGCGATATACTGGCGGGCGGCTTGGGCAATCTGCGGCTTTTTTCCTTGTGCATGGGCGTCGGGGTCCTCCTTTTCGGTGCGAAGGCGCACGCGAATCCGACGGCACGGCTCGTCTACGTGCGCAGTGCAGGAGCGACGGCGTGCCCGGACGAGGACGCGCTGCGCACGGCCGTGGCTGCGCGCCTCGGCTACGAGCCGTTTCGGCATACGGCGCCGGTCACCATCGTGGCCCGCGTCACGCGTGTGGCAGGCCTCTACCGCGGCGAGGTCGAGCTTCTCGACGAAAACGGCATCGAGCGCGGTACCCGCGCGCTGGCCGAGCGCACCGATCGCTGTGAGGACGTGGTGGCGGCGATGGCGCTCACGGTGAGCATTGCCATCGATCCATTGAGCCTGACGCGGTCGGCACCGCCCCCCGACGCCAACAGCGACGTGATCGACTTCGCGAAGGCACCTCCGCCGGCGCCCACACCGCCGCCGCCCCAACCCCCGCCGCCGGTGGCCGAGGAGCCGCACGAGGCGACGAATTCGCCGCCTCCGAAGACGCGGCCATTCGTGGGAACGACCTTCATTGGCGCTTTTGGCGTCGAACCGGCGGCGTCGTTTGGCATGTCGGCCTTCGCCGGGCTGCGCGCGACGACCTTTTCGGTGGCCATCGAGGGTCGCGCGGACCTTGGGACCTCGACCGATGTCGCGCCCGAAGGCCAAATCTCGTCGAATGTTCTGCTCGGCTCGATCGTGCCGTGCTTCCACGCGGGGCCGGCCTTCCTTTGCCCCGTGGTTTCGTTGGGGGTGCTCAACGGCTCCTCCAGCAGCATCGTGGGACCGCGATCGACCTCGACGCTCTTTGCCAGCGGGGGCGCGCGGCTCGGGGTCGAGCTGAACCTCACCGGTCCCCTCGCCCTGTTCAGCGCCACCGAGGTGGGTCTGCCCATGACCCGCCCCGAATTTCGCATCGACCGGCGCACGGTTTACACGCAGCCGGCCATCACAGGCAGCGTGCTTCTCGGGTTGATCGTGAATCTATGACAAAAGCCGCGCGCACCATCCAAGACGAGGAGATGGAGGTCGCACACGCGCGGGATGACGCTTTCCGGCGCCTCTTTGCGGCCGAATTTCGCTACGTTTGGACATCGCTGCGGCGCCTTGGCGTGGACAGCGCCGACTTGGACGATGTCGTGCACGAGGTCTTCCTCGCCGTACATCGTCGGTTCGACACCTACGATCCGAGCCGCCCCATTCGTCCGTGGCTCTTCGCGTTCGCGTTCCGCTTTGCGTCCGACTACCGCAAGCAGGCGCGCATTCGCTTTCGTTCGTCGTTCGACGGCGATGAGTCGGTCGATCCACGCCCCGCGCCGGACGAGCTTCTCGAACGCGCGGAGGATCAGCGACTCGCCGCAATCGGGCTCGAGGGCATCGCACTCGATCGGCGCGCGGTGTTCATCCTTTACGAGATCGACGAGGTGCCAATGGCCGAGATTGCGGCCTCCCTCGCGATCCCGTTGCATACGGCCTATTCGCGCCTTCGTGTCGCGCGCGAGGAGTTTGCGGCCGCCGTGCGGCGAGGAGGTGGGCGATGAAAGAGCCCAAGCCTCTGACGCCGTCCTTGGCGCGTCTGGTCCGCGCGGAGCGCCACGCCGACGGCCCGCCGCGGGGCGCGGAGGAACGCGCGTGGGAGCGGCTCGAGCGATCCATCGGAGGAGGAGGCTTCGATGAGGGAGGTCCCGACGGCGCGGAAAATCGCGTTTCCGGCGCGATGCTGCGCCCGCGTAAGCGCCTCGGTCGTGTCGGTCGCGTTTGCGCCGTGCTGGCGATCTTCGCGCTCGGCATCGTGGTGGGCGCTCTGGGCATGCACATGTTCGATGCTGCGAAGACGGCCGCGCCACCCGCGACGCAAATCGTCTATGTCGATCGCGCCGCCCCTTCGCCGTCGGCCGTGACCGCGGCGCCGTCGGCGACGGTCGCGTTGGAGATCCCGGACGAGGGCGCACCGCAGGCGCCGAGCCCTTCCGCGGCGGCGCTCCCCACGAGCCGACAATTGGCGGGCGAGCGCCCATTGCTGGATATCGCACGCGCCGCCTTGAACCGCGGCGAGGGCGAAGAGGCTTTGCGCGCAACCGATCGCCACAAATCGCGATTCCCCTCGGGCCTTCTCGCGGAGGAACGCGAGGCCCTGTCCATTCAAGCCTTACTTCTGCTCAATCGCACCGATGACGCCAAACGCCGCGCGATTCGCTTCCAACAGCGATATCCCCGGAGCGTGCTGCTGCCCGCCATCCAAGCCGCCGTAGCCTCCGCGCCGTAACGACATCGAATTACACGATTGACGATATTTTCGAATCTCGATCCGAAATATCGAATCATCGATCATGAACATGGTGTCCCAGGTGATGACATCGGGGGCGCATGGCCATATCCTCGTATACCCCTCCCGAACCGAAGTGGTGGGAAGGGAACCGAAGACGCTTCGAGCAAAATAAAACGAGGGCCGATATGCATAAAATTCTATCTGCATCCATGGTCGCCATTCTGGCCATGGGCGCCGCGGCGTGCTCCAGTGGAGGACCTGCTGCCGAAGTTTCCGCGCAAACATCCGCCGAGCACACGCAAACGGCGGCCGAAACGGCAATACCTGCGAATGCTCCCGTGAAGACGGGGTATTTCCCACTCGGGCCCAACGGCGAGTTGCAGAAGATTCAATATTCCGAAGTGAACGGCGAAGCGGTTTTCGAGGGCGACATTCTGCTCGACCGTACCGGCGAGCAATTGCTGCCGACGGGCATTCTGCGCGGGCAAAGCGTCACACCGCAGGGTGTCGCGATTCCGGGAAAGAACCGTCGCTGGAAGAACAAGGTGGTCGCGTACACCGTCCAGGAAGGTTTGCCCAACGTGCAGCGCGTGCACGACGCGATTGCCCATTGGCGGGAGCACACGTCCCTGACGTTCGTGGAGCGTACGCCGGAGAATCAGCGCCAGTATCGGGATTACATTCAATTCCGGGCGGGCGATGGCTGCAGCTCCACCGTCGGACGCAAAGGCGGTGTGCAGTACATCAATCTGGCCGAAGGCTGCGGCACCGGCGCGACCATTCACGAGATTGGCCACGCCGTAGGACTCTGGCACGAGCAGTCACGCGAAGATCGCAACGAGCACGTGACCATCAACATGGATAACGTTACCGAAGGCATGGAGCACAATTTCGAGCAGCACGTCTCCGACGGCGACGACATCGGTTCGTACGACTATGGGTCCATCATGCACTACGGCCCATATGCCTTTTCGAAGAATGGCCAGCCGACCATCGTGGCGAACGATGGTCAGCCCATCGGCCAACGCGACGTGTTGAGCCCCGGCGATCTCGAGGCCGTCGCCAAGCTGTATCCGTAGTTCGTTAGAAGGCCGAGCGAAGCAGGGCCGGTTTCGGGTTCGTCCCGGCGTTGGCATTCGCGAGGGCGAAGCTCGTGATCCACAAGGTGTCATTGGAGATGACGAGGCTCGCCGGAAAATCGAGCGGTGCACCGCGACCGCGCAACGCCATCGTGCCGTTGGGTTCGATGCGCGCGATTTGGTTCAATCGATTGGCCGCCACGAAAAGCGAGCCGTTCGGCGCGCGCACGAGTCCATCGGCGCCGCCGAGCAGCTCGCAGTTGGGACCTGCAACGGTGCGCGTGGCGCCCGCGGTGCCGTCGGCGTTGATGGCGATTTCGACGATGCTCGCCTTGTCGGTGTTGGCGACGTACACGAGGTTCTGCCCGAGGGCGATGCCGTTGGCGCCGATGACGAAGCCCGAATCCGTCCCAGGACCGCAATAGCCCTGCTGACCCGCGAGGAGCGCATGGTCCGAGAACAAGGAGACGGTGCCATCGCTCGCAATGCGAAACACGGCGCCCTTGTTCGAGTCCGTGACCCAAAGGCGACCGCCGGCGTCGAATTCGAGACCATTGGGGAACTTCAAATCGGGGTGCTCGGCAAAGAGTGTGGCGTCGCCGCCATCCTTGCCAACGCGGTAGATGCCGGATTTGACGTCGCCGGTCAGGGATACCAATGCCGCATAGAGCGAGCCTTGCGCATCGAATGCAAGGCCGGTCATGAATCCCGAGGTGGGCGACGAGGGCCCGGGCAGCTTGCCAAACGTCTGAATTGCGCCCGTCGCCGGGTTGACCCTCGCGATGATGCCCAGCGGAGCAAATCCGACGTACGCCGAGCCATCGCGAAAGGCGATGCCTTCGGGAAGCTGGCCTTGGGCGGCGTCGAAGGAAGCCACGACGGAGGGAGGCAACGGCGGCGGGTTTTCCTTGCCATCGTCGTCCGACGAGCAGGCGGCCAGAGCGAGGAAGGCGAGGCAGAAAAAGGATTTACCAAGTGAACTCATGCTCGCCAAGGTAGCGCCGCCCACAGGTGAAACCAGTGAAACGGATTTCACATTGGGATGAGCCAGATTCAACAATGCTAGACTGCGCCGGGTGACGAAGCGATCGAGAACCGAACGGCGCGCCCGCGAGCGCGCCACCGCCAAACTGGTACGCGACAAATGGAAAATCGCCACGTTTGAACCGGGCGGTGCCCCCGAGCGCCCCATCGTCGTCGTTTCCGCATCCGTGGTCGAATCCCACGCCCGCGCCCTACCGTGCGCTCTGTGCGGTGCCAGCGTGCGCATCGACGAACACGTCGCCGAAGAACACGACGGCCAGCGCCTCCGCGTAACGCACATCACGTGCATGCAATGCGGCGCCTCGCGCCCCTTGTACTACCGCATCGCGCAACCCAATTAGCCTTCTCCGCCCACTCGCACGCCTTCCCCACGAGCGTGATGCCGGCGATCCATGGAGCCGTGGCTCACCGCATGTTGGTCACGTTCCAGCCGTCGAGGATCACGAGCGGGGCGTCGCGGCCCAAGTCTTTGGCGGCGGCTTCGACGGTGAGGGTGCGCGTTTCGCCCGGTAATAGGGAAACGTAGTTGTCGCTGTAGAAGACCGGCAAAATGCGCTGGTTCGTGCGCCGGTTGCGCAGTTGGACGTGCGCCAGGAGGGCGACCGTGTTGGTCGGGTTGGACAAGGTCACATCGAGGAGCAACTTGCCTTGCGCATCGCGGCGCGTGACGTTCATGGCCAACGCGGCGGTCGGGAGAGAATTCAGCGCGGTGAAATCGTCGGGGTGCTCGGGCAGGGCGCGCCAGTAGAAGTTGTCCGAGAGCACCCGCCCCTGCGGATCGCGTAGCTCGACCTTCACGAAGTGCACCGCGGACAGGCCCGCGGGCCACGTGATGGCGCCGGCGTCGGTCGCCGACGAGGCGCGCGCCACCACCGGGGTTTGCGTCTCGGCCTTCAAGGTCCCATCCAAGTTGTAAACCCGAACGCGCGCCGTCAGATCGGACACCGCCTGCGTGCCATCGTTGATGACCATCACGTGAAAGTCATTCTGGTTCATTTGAATATGAACCGGCTCACACGCCTTTCGCACGGCAAACAGCGATGCATTCGGCTCCAGATCATGGCTGTACAGCTGCCAGACGAAACTCGGTTGTGCAGGATTGCTCATCCACGTAATGACGCCCGTCGTCGGAGCAAAAAGCTTCGCAAAGCGCCCCTCGTACATCGCGCGGTACGCTTCGTAATTCATCAATTGGGCGCGGCGCACGAAGCCCCCGAGATCCGACCAGGCCCCATAGCGCTTCGTCAGAACATCCGCGTACATCCGAGGATCGTCGCGCCCCTGTTGGGCCCCCCGCGCGAGATCGTGCTCGGCCCAGTCGTCGTTGATCGTATTCCAGTCCTTCTCCGGCATCATCGCCTGCACGGCTTCCAACGTCGGAATCGAGACACTGCCAATTTCCGTCTTGAAGGCCTCGTCCCGCGGAAACTCGTAAAACTTGCGCGGCTCGCGCCATGAATACGGCCCGCCCGAGCGAACGCCCCGCCCGTCGGACGAATTGGGCTGGTAGAGGCGCTGCGGATCGAGTTCGGACATGATCCGCTGGATGCCTTCGTCGATGGCCGCCGGCTCGGGATCGCCCTCGTTGCGCCCGCACCAGAGCGCAACCGACGGATGGTGCCGATAGCGCAGCACCTTTTCGCGCACATTGGCCAGATACCGCGGCACGTTGTCCGGATTCGGGCCATCGAACGGGTTCGGCTGGAAGAACTCGTCCCAGAGCAAAAGGCCATATTGGTCGCAGAGATCGTAAAGGTCTTCGCTGGTGCTCTGGCCAACCCAATTGCGAATCATCGTATAATTGGCCATCTTGTGCATGCGAACCTGGGCCTCGAGGCGTTCGCGCGGAATGCGCTTCAAGCCCTCGTCCAAGCCCCAATCGCCGCCTTTGGCGATGACCGGCACGCCGTTGACCGACAAGGTCAGATTCTCCGTCCCCGGCACGTGGTAACTGATTTCGCGAATGCCGAAGGTGACGTCCCGCCGGTCCGACGTTTGGCCGTCGCCACCGCCCGCCACGACATCGAACCGAAGGTGCATCGTATTGAGGTTTTGCGGCCCATAGCCGTTGGGCCACCACAGGCGCGGATTCAGCACGTGGAGCTCGGGCACCGTGTCGGCGCCCAGCTTGATCGTGCGTGACTCGTTCGGCTCGAGGGTGACGCTGCGCTGGACGTGCACGCCGTCGAACATCGCGTGGAGCACGCCAGCCTGCGGCGCATTGGTCACGTTGTGCAGCGTGGTCTCGAGGGCGAGATCCGCCGAGTCGGTGCGCGGAAGCGGAAGGTCCGAGGTGACGAACGGGTCCTCGATTTTGACGGGCCCCGTCGTGGAAAGCGTCACCTTTTGCCAAATGCCCATGTTGCGATCGCGGATGCCCGGCAGCCAGTCCCACCCGATGGTGCAGAGGAACGTGGGTCCGTCCTGCACGAGAACGCCGCCGTTCACCCCCGCGCCGGTCGCGATGGTTTTCTCCTCCGGATCGCCGGGGTGCGGCGGCGGGTGGATGAGAACGGCAACGGCGGCATCCTCCCCCGGCTCGACGAAGCCGCTCACGTCGAAGATGCCGCGCGCGAAGGCGCCCTCGATGGTGCCAATCTGCTGGCCGTTCACCCAGACATCGGCCGTGTAGTTGATGCCCTCGAAGTTGAGCCAAATGTGTTTTCCGGTGCGCACACGCGGGACATGGAACTCCGTGCGGTACCAATACGAAGTACGGCACAGGCTCTCGGGAATCTTGTCGGGCCGGTTGTTCTCGCCATACAGCGGTTCGGGGTACACACCGTCGTTCACCAGGCTCGTCAGTACCGTGCCCGGCACCGTCGCCGCGTACCAGCCCGAGGCCGCGTAACCGACTTGCGAGACCGCGGCGCCGGATTCGCGCACCTTCGCCACGTCCTGCAAAAACCAGCCAGACGACAAGGTCAGCGCGTTTCCTTGCGAAAGGCGCGCTTCCTCGTCTTCGCCGGTGGCGCACGTACATGCCGCCACGAGAACGGTCACACCTGCAAGCACACTGCGCAGTAATCTCGAGCTCACGCCCGCACGTTAGCTCTCAACGAATCAACGCGGCCACGGAATATGCACCGTCACCCGCTCACGAAGCTGCTCGTTGATGAGCCAGAGTTCACCGGTCGCGGGCCAATACGAGAGATTCTCGCTGTTCACGGGGGCCTGCCCGAGGCGCGATGTCGACACGCCACCCACTCCGCCGTGAAGGCACGACGGACGATCGGCCGGTGGGTCGTCCGCGTACTCCGGACACAACCCGGTCAGAACGAAATACCCATCGCGCGCGACGGCGCCTTGCATGGCCCACACGGGCGAGAGAAAGCCCTCCGACGCGTGCACCCGTTGATCGGCTTGTGTCGCGAGCAAGCCGCTCGTTCGATCCATGGGCCAACGAACGACGCGCCCCTTTCCACGCGGCACGTGCTCCGCCGCCATGAGTGAGCCAGCGCCGGTATGGTCGAACGCGAGCGACGCGAAACAGGGACGCGTCCCGGTGGTGTTCGCGCAAGCCCCACCGCCCGGGTACCAATAGGCCCCGACCTGAGGCAAGGCAAAGGCGTGATAGCGCGCGTGGTACTTCCCGTCGCTGCCGCGCCCGACTTCGGCGGTGCTCGTGTCCATCGACCAGAGATGGCGCACGTCGAACACGCGAATCACACTTCCGGTGGTGGCGACGCAAAGGAAATTGGCGTACCAGGTGAGACCGTGGCCATGTCCTGGGATGGCGGCGAAGTTGGTATTCGAGGTTGGCTCGACGAGCAGAACGTGGCGATAGGTCACGTGCGCGAGATCGGTGACGTCGGCAAAGGAGACGCGAAGGAACGTGTCACCGCTGGTGTGCCACGTGGCCACTACGATGCGGCGGCCATTCACCGTGCCCGAGGCAGGGTTGGCGTCGCCGGAGCCGGTCACGCCTTGGGGGATCCACACGTTTTCGTCGTCGTCCTCGCCGTCCTGCCAGCAGAATCCCTTTGGATTCAAGTTGGCATTCAGGTGCGTGGGATGACACAAATTGCGCCCGGTGCGGTTCGCCGACGCGAGTACGTCGGAAACGCCTTTGGCGCGAAGCTGCGGAATCCTTTCCAGCTCCGCAATGCGATTCGCATACTCGGTGAAGGTGGAGCCCGCGGTGAGCTGGTAGCTGTCCACGGTGGCCGCGTCCAGGCGCGGGAAGGCCGCTGCCGCCACCGCGGGCTGCGACACCTGTTGCGTTGGTTGCGTGACGGCATCCTCGCCATCGTCGGAGCCACATCCCAGCGCCATCAGCGCGCAACCCAAGGCCATCCACGCTCGCATGGCGGGTGCTCAGAGCAAGGATTGCGCCCCGATGCGCTCGTAGACCCTTGGGATCACGTCGAGCTCCGACTTCACGCCCTTGGTGAACACGGCAACGACGAAATCGCGGCCATCGGGAAGGAGCACGCGCCCCACCAGATGACGCACGTCGTACGCGTCGCCGGACTTTGCCCAGATGCGGGAGCCCTTTGGAAGGGCCCGTCCCGCGAGCCTGGCATTCTCGAGCTCCCCCTCCTCGGACTTCACCTCCCCGCTCGCGCGCTCCAGAAGCGCCATCATCTCGTTGGTTCCGGCGGGGCCGGCCACCTCGCCGCGCACGATCTCGGCGAAGATGCGCGCCGCCTCCAGGGCGCTCATCCGGTTGCGATTCTTTCCGCCGTCGCGATAGGCCTGCTCCCGACCATAACTATCCTCGCAAAACGTCTTTTGATTGGCATTGAGGTTCGTGTACCCACGGCGGTGGTACCACTCGGTGACGGCATTGCGCTTCGTCTTCCAGGCCTCCCATTCGTCGCCCTCGAGCTCCGGCCCCGAGGTGGTGCCCGTGATCGAGTCCACGACGAAGCCCGTCGCGTCGTTCGACGAGACGGTCACCATGTCCTTGACGGCCCGGGCGAGCTCCGGTGTGTCGATGAGTTGCCGCGCCTCTTTCGAGGCCTCGTAATAGGCGAGGTAGCAAAGCTTCACCACCGACGCGGGATAGTACGAAACGTCGCCCCGGTACGCGCCCGAGCGACCGCTTCGAAGATCGATCACTGCAATGGAGAGCCCTTCGGGCGTGAGCCCCTTCTTCGCAAACTCGCCCGCCGTCTCGGTGGCTATCGTCGAAAGCACCCGATCGAACTCGGGCGCCCGCACCGTGGCGACGGTGGGCCGAATCGGAAGCGGTGCGGAACTGCCCAAGGAAGAGGAACAGGCGCCCACGAGAAGCGCCATCGCAACGTAACGAATCATGCGCGCAGTCTAAACGGCAACCCCCTGGATCAGCCCACCGGATCCTCGCCTCCCCAGTCGCGCTGAAGAAGAAGAGAAAATTCA
The DNA here is from genome assembly GCA_037157775.1 of Sorangiineae bacterium MSr12523. Taxonomy (NCBI): domain Bacteria; kingdom Pseudomonadati; phylum Myxococcota; class Myxococcia; order Myxococcales; family Pendulisporaceae; genus Pendulispora; species Pendulispora brunnea. The sequence continues at coordinate 13,340,053 of CP089982.1, read as the reverse complement.
TATGAAGGCGGGAAGGCGGGAAGGCGGGAAGGCGGGAAGGCGGGAAGGTTTTTGGGAATTCACTCGTCCAGCGGACGAACTGGAAACCCTAAAAAGTGTTCCGCACCGCGCCCGCCGTACGTCCTTCCCGCCTTCCCGCCTTCATGTGAATTCTCTCCCCTCTTCATTTTTGCCCCGCGAGCGCCAATGCCTTGCATCGAATGGCGCGCCCGTGCAGAGTAGGAAGCGCGGAATGCATCCGAAGCTGAAGTTCCTCTTGGCCCTTCTGGTGACCATGGCGGTATGGTTCACGGCGGCGCCTGCGTGGGCTTCGGAGCTTCCAGGTATGGTTTCCCGCACGGCCCCCGCCGTCCCCAGTGTCCCGTCGCGCGCGGCCCCGCTTTGCGACATTCGCGGCGCGACCATGTTTGCCCCGACGCCGACGTTGGATGGCCCAAGCGCCTCCGTCGACGTGGGGGAGCCCGACGCGAGCTGCCTGCCCACGTTCGAAGGCCATAGCTACGAGCAAGGGCATCACCCCTCGCCTTCTTCCTCCGGCGAAGCCGCCCCGGAAGGGCTGCCCCCTGGGAACGCGCACGCGCTGCGAATGCCTCTAACAGGCTTCGTCGCGTGGCCGATTCACCAAGAAACCGCGCCCGCTGGCGTGCGTCACTCGATCGAACGTCCGCCGCGGCTTGCCTGATCACGGGGCCTTATCGCGGCCTGAATTGCACGGCTATTTCCGTTCTTGACCGAGAACGCGGCACGTTCGCGCGCGCATTGGCGCAGCGCTGTGCCCATCGCCATTCCCATTTTCGAGTTTCGCGCGGGCCCCTGGGCCTGGACGCAAAGGATTCGTCATGTCCAAAAATACCCAAGAAGTACGCGACGTCCCCGGCGGAGTCGCCATCATCGGTTTTTTCCTGAGCTTTCTCTCCGGCGGCGCCCTCATGTGGGGCTACGACGCGCACCGTCTGCAGACCCTTCGCGGCAGTGAATCCGCGGGGGCGGATACCGCACCGTGGAGCGATTCGGATTCGCCCATTCCGGTCGACAGCAACGACCCCATGTGGGGCAATCGCCTGGCGCCGGTCACCATCGTCGAGTTTTCCGATTTCGAATGCCCATTCTGTGGGCGCGTCGAACCTGCGCTGGAGCAGATCAAACAGAACTACGGCCCGGACAAAGTCCGCATTATCTGGAAACACTTGCCCATTCCCAATCATCCGCACGCGCAATCGGCGGCCGAAGCCGCGGAGGGTGTCTTCGCCCTCAAAGGCAGCGAGGCATTCTGGAAGTTCCACGATCTGGCCTTCCGCAACCAAAACGCACTCTCACCCGAGAGTTACGAGCGCTGGGCGCAACAATCGGGCGTCACCGATATGGCGAAATACAAAGCGGGTCTCGCCTCGCACAAATGGGCGAGCAAATGCGCGCAGGATGCAGCGCTGTCTCAGCAGCTCAATGTCAACGCAACGCCCGCTTTCTTCATCAACGGCGTTGCGTTCTCGGGCGCACAACCTTACGACAAGTTCAAGGCGGTCATCGATCAGGAGCTCGGTAAGGCGCAGGCGAAGATTGCGGCGGGCGTACCTAAGAGCGAAATTTATACGCGATCCTCGAAGGAGGCGAAGAACGCCCCACCGCCGCCGCGCGCCGAGGCGAAAGACGACGGCTTGTGGAAGGTGCCGATCGGTAAGAGCCCCGTGCTCGGCTCCGACAAAGCTCTTGTAACCATCGTCGCGTTCTCCGATTTCGAATGCGTCTTCTGCAAACGCAGTGAGGCGACCATGAAACAAGTACGTGACGCGTACGGCGACAAAGTGCGCTTCGTTTGGAAGAATCAGCCGATTGTATCGATTCACAAACATGCCGAAGCCGCTGCGCAATTCGCACTCGCTGCACGCGCCGAAAAAGGAGACCAAGGCTTCTGGGACGCGCACGCCAAGCTTTTCGAGTCCGCGCCGAAGCTCGAGGACGAGGATTTTGCGCGCATGGCCAAAGAGCTCGGGCTCTCGGTGGAGCGCGTTCAGAGCGCCATCAAGGAGCACAAATACAAGAAAGAGATCGACGCCGATCAGGAGCTGGCCGACGAATTCGCCGCCGCGAGCACGCCGCATTACTTCGTCAATGGACGGCGCATCGTCGGTGCGGAACCTTTCGATAGGTTCAAAGGGGTCATCGACGAGGAGATCGCCAAAGCCGGCGCACTTCTCGCCAAAGGCACGAAACCGGCGGATCTCTACGACACGCTCGTCAAAGACGGCAAGGGCGCACCGGACCTCGAGAAGAAAACGCTCCCCGCACGCATCAACGCGCCGACCAAGGGCAATCCCAATGCGAAGGTGACCATCGTCGAGGTCAGCGACTTCCAGTGCCCCTACTGCCGGCGCGCCGAGGATACGATGAAGGAAGTGATGAAAAACTATGGCGACCGCGTGAAGCTAACGTGGCGCCATTTCCCGCTCGCCATGCACGAGGACGCCGGGCTTGCAGCCCAGGCGAGCCTCGAGGCGTTCAAGCAGAAAGGCTCGGACGGCTTTTGGAAGATGCACGATCTACTTTTCGCCGCCCAACCGACCCAAAACGGATTCAAGCGGGAGGCCATGGAGAAGTACGCCGAGCAAGCGGGGCTCGATCTCGCCAAGTTCAAGGCGGCGCTCGACCATCAAACTCACCGGGCCGTCGTCGACGAGGACGTCAAGGCCGTGAGCGAGGCCGGGATCAACAGCACACCGGGCTTCATCATCAACGGGTACTTCATCAACGGCGCAGAGCCTTATCCGAAGTTTCGCAAGGTCATCGACCGGGCGCTCGCCGAAAGCAAGTAAGGTACTTCCATTGCCCCTCGCACCGTCGACTCAGCTTGCGTGATTGTTGAAGTCGATGGTGTACGTCTCGGTTTTGCCGGGCGTGATGTAGCGGCGAAACACTCCGTGCGAGCCGTCGGCGCTGACGTCGACGAGCTCGCCGGGCTCTGCATCGATGTAGACGAGCTCTTTCTTACCGTTGCGGTGCTCCACGAACACCTTGGTTTCGGCCAAACCCTGCGTGCGCGCCGAATAGACGAAAAGATCCGGACGGTTGCGCGGCGTGAGCGGAGCATCGCGGTCCGTCACGTCGTCCGTCACGCTCACGATGCGCGAAGCGTTGGCCGCCGACGCATCCTTTGCGTGATCGTCGTGATGAAAAATCGCGCTCAGCCCCACGAAGGCAACGGGGAGAACGACGAGCGGGAGCAGACGCTTGATGGTAAGTCGCATGATGATGTCCTTTCGCGGGCGCCGTCCGATTAATTTCGTCCGCCGTATCTCCCGCCGTGGCCCACCATTCAGCAACGCACGTGCCGGTGATGTCGCGCGCACATTCCCGCAGTTTTCACCGAGGAAAGGTTAACGCGCGGACATCTGTCCGGACACGTGTCCATTTGCCGCGACCGCTTATTTGGGATGAGCAATCCCAGATGCGGGACGCCTCGACGAGGCCCACACTCGCCGAGACGTCACGCATATGAGTCTTTTTGGATTACGGAACGCCGACGGCGGTCCACGCCGCGCGTACCGAGTTCACCTCGGCCGTGGTGTAACCGAGTTGTTGGGCCGCTTGGGCCGTCCAGGTCTTCGCCTGCGAGAAGGTCGTGCTGGCGGTAAAGATCGAGGTGTTCGCGCGGTAGAAGATCTTCGCGGCCTTCTCGATGCCAATGCCGGTGACCTGCGTCGTGGTCTTTCCGCGCGGGTGCTTGCCACCTTGCGACAAGAGATAGAAGGCGAGGTTGGAAATGCCCGAGCTGTAGTGCACGTCCACGCTGGAGGTGAAATCCGGATAGTAATCGAGCGAGCGACCGTCCTTCTTCGGGTCGTTTAGGTAGCGAAGGGCATCGCCCGCCTTGTTCGGCGTGTACACGTCCTCGCCGACTTGCCACGTGCCCGCGCTGACGACTTTACCCGCGGCGTACCATTCGACGACCTGCCCGAAGATGTCCGAGAGCGACTCGTTCAATCCGCCGGACTGCCCGGAGTAGGTGAGGTTCGAGGTGTTCGAGGTCACACCGTGGGTCAACTCGTGCGCGGTGACGTCGAGCGAGTTGGCCAGGTTGGAGAAGGTGTTGCCGTCGCCATCGCCGTACACCATCTGCGTGCCATTCCAGAACGCATTGTTGTAACGGCTGCTGTAATGGACCGAGCTAATCAGCTTCGAGCCGCTGCCATTGATGGAATCGCGGTTGAAGAGTGCCTTGTAGGCGTCGTACGTCGAGCCAAGGCGCGCGAAGTTGTTGTTCACCACCGCATCGGAGCTGGCCGCGCCCGTTTCCGTGCGGGCCACGGGGCCGGGGAGGCTCGTGCCACCATTGAGGTTGTGCACTTCGCGGTTGCGGGCCGTGTGAATGGTGGGAATCACGTCGACGATGGCGCCGTCGGCCGCGTTCACCAACACGAGATCGGCGATGGGGGTGCCATCGTCTTGCGTGCCGGTCACCGTCACTTTGTGGACGAGAAGAAGAGAGTCACCCGCCTCGCTGCGCTTGTAGGCGAGCTCCGTTCGCGGTTCGGCGGCGAGGCCCACGCGACCGGCCAGGGCGGCGGAGACGGCGGCCGCGGTCGAAATGGCGGATTTCGGCGGGCCCGCAATGTCCGCGCGCGCGCTGCCATTGGCGGCGTACACCACGCCGGCGCGGCTGTGCACCACGAGCTCGCCGCCAATGACCTCGAGGCCATTCTTGAATTGCGTGTAGCGCGTGTGCTGCTCGCCCTGCGGATCGGTGAACTCGTTCTTCAGTGAGAGCTCCGACGCATCGGCGTGGAAGACGGCCGCAATGGCCGAGAGGGCATGGCCCTTCGCCGGCCCGAGATCGCCGGTGACGAGGGTCGGAATCCCGGTGGCCGCTTCCACATCGACGACTTGCGCATTGGGGAGCGTGTCGACGGCGACGCCGGGGGCCTGTGAGGAGGAATCATCGCCCTCGGAATTTCCGGAGCAAGCGGCGGGAGCGCAAGCGAGCAGCGTCAAACCAACCAGAGACAGCCAATTACCGCGGACGCCACGGATGAACGGTGACTTGATCGTCATGAGAAACCTCCAAAAGAGACAACACGACTCCCAATCCGGATTTCGCCCCTCATGGCAAAACCGGCACGGCACCACCTGCGACCTCTCTGGTGAAATGAGAGGCCTTGGCTCGACCGCCACGGCGCGCGGCGGGTGCAACGATGCTAAGTCGCCACCGGATGACACCGGTGTCTCAAGTACGCCTCATCGAATGACGCGAATTGCGTAATAGGCTGTCGTCCCCACTACATGGGAATCATGCGCCGACAACGACGCCGATCTCCGGGAAAGGAGCCTATTGCGCAAACGTGCACGATGGGCAGAACGGAACCAAGGGCAAGCCCCCACATGGAGCTATCAAGAGCAGACCTCCACCACTTTCGGTCGAGTGAGCGGAAAGCTCACCCGACAAAGGAACAGGGGATCGCGTCCCGGGCCTTGTTGCAAAGGCTTCGTCCGGATGCCCACCTGCAGGTGCCGCTCTGGCGCGCCCCAGACCCCACTTGCGGGACTGCAAATCGTCTGGCCGCACCCATGGAGATACGCACGGCAGATTGCATATCATGAGGATTGGAGGTGTTCATCAACAAATCGTTACTTGACGAATATTAAAATCGACGAAGTCCAATGTCGACGATTCGACATCGATAGTTGCAAATACAATGAACGCCGATTGCAGTCTTGGAAGAAGAGGACTGCGGGAGGGCGCTGCGTGCGAAGGGCGAGGCTGAACGGTCGGTACCGTGTCCCATTCGCGTCCGGTTCGCCAATTGGGACAGGAAGAGTTCCCTTACTGTCTTTAATTGGTACAGTCCGTCGCATGAAGCGCTCTCTAATGTTGGCACTTACACTGACCCCCCTCGGCATCGCGGGGGCGTGCTCCTCGTCGGATCCATCGACGCCTCCTTCTGGAGGTGGAGAGAACGACGCCGCCTTGGATTCCATCGTTCGCGGGACGGACGCTGCCTTTGATTCGCCGCTGGCAGATTCGGCAGCGGATTCGGCCAATCCACCCGATTCGTCCGGACCGCTTCCCACTGGCTTGGCTCGCTTCGTCAATCCCATCATTGGCACCAAGGGCGGGGAGACCTGGCCGGGCGCCGACTTGCCTTTCGGCATGCTTCAATTCAGCCCGGAAACGACCAGGGGCAATCAAACGCGCACGCCGGCGCCCGGCGGCTATGCGCATAGTGCAATGAAGATCCGCGGTTTTAGCCTAACGCATTTGTCGGGCACGGGCTGCGCGGGCGCATTTGGTGATATTCCCTTTTTCCCGCACGCCGGTACGGTCACGACATCGCCGACGGCCGATACGACGGACAAGATTTACGCGAGCACGTTCCTGCGCCCCAACGAGCAGGCCATCGCCGGTTACTACGGCGTAACCATGGACTCCAAGGTTCGCGCCGAGCTCACGGCAACGATGCGCACGGGGTCGGCGCGATTCACCTACCCGGCCGACAAGCCGGCCACCCTGTTGATCCGCGCCTCCAATTCCGAGCTGGGTAGCACCGAGGCGCACGTCTCCATCGATGCCGCCTCGCGCACCATCACGGGATCGGTGACCAGCGGAAACTTCTGTGGGTACATCTATGGGACCGCGGGCAACGTCGATCGCCGCAGCTACTACACGCTCTACTTCCATGCGGAGTTCGACCGCCCCATTTCTGCGACCGGGTCTTGGCATGACAACGTTGTCACGCCGGGAAGCACCCAGTCCAATGGGGGCACCAGCTACGGAAACGATGGGTACCCGCCGGCGGGCAAAGGGTCCGGAGCCTATGCCGTGTTCGACACCGGCGGGCAGCCGGTCAACATGCGCGTGGGCATCTCGTTCGTGAGCGCGGCGAACGCGAAGGCCAACCTCGATGCGGAGAACCCGCAAGGGACGACGTTCGAGAGCGTGAAGCAAAAGGCGTGGGACGCCTGGAACGAGAAGCTGAATCGCGTCGAGGTCACCGGCGGCACCGACGACCAGCGCACCACCTTCTATACGGCGGTGTACCACTCGCTTTTGCACCCGAACGTCTTCAACGACGTGAACGGCGACTACGTCGGCATGGACAACAACGTCCACAAACTGAGCGCCGGCCAGAACGCCCAATACGCGAACTTCTCCGGCTGGGACGTTTACCGAGGCCAATTGCAATTGGTCACCCTTCTGGAGCCGACCATCGGCGGTGACATCGCCCAATCGCTCCTCAACCAGGCCGATCAGAACAATGGCGTGTGGGATCGATGGACGCACGCACAAGGCGGCACGCACGTGATGACCGGCGATCCCGGGCATGCGGCGGTGCCGAGCATCTACGCCTTCGGCGGGACGAACTTCGACGCGACGAGCGCGCTCAAGTCGATGGTGCATGCCGCCACGACGGTGACGGAGGACGACAAGAGCAAGCGCGGGTGGAACGTCATGGTCGTGGGCGAGCGGCCGTCGTTGGACAAGTACCTCACGCTCCATTACGTGCCGGCGTACGGCTCCCGCGCCGAGGAAGGCAATGCGTGGGGCGGTGCCAGCGAAACATTGGAAGACGTGGTGGCCGACTTCGGCGTGGCGCAGCTCGCGGCCCGTCTCGGGCAGAGTGCGACGCACGATGAATTCCTGCGGCGGTCGGGCTACTGGCGCAACAATTTCAATCCTGCCGCACACTCCACGGGCGGCTACATCCAGGACCGCAGGTACGACGGCACCTGGGTGACGCCGTTCTCGCCGAGCACCGAAGACGGGTTCGCCGAGGGCAGCAGTGCGCAGTACACCTTCATGATCCAGCACGACGTCGGCGGTCTTTTCAAGGCCATGGGCGGCAACGAGAAGGCGACGGCGCGGCTCGACCGATTCTTCCATTTCGACAATGGCCTCTGGGCGCTCACCGGGTCGGGCGGCGAGCACGCGGAGATCAACAACGAGCCTTCGGTGGCCGCGGCCTGGATGTACAACTTCGTCGGCGCACCGTACAAGACGCAGGACACGGTGCGCGAGATCATCAACGAGCACTGGAAGAACAGCGAAATCGGTATTCCGGGCCAAGACGACCTGGGCGCCATGTCCGCGTGGTACGCCTGGTCGGCATTGGGGCTGTACCCACAGTACATCGGCCGCTCCGAGTTGCTGCTGGGCACGCCCTTGTTCACCAAGGCGGTGATTCGCAATAGCAAGGGTCGAACCATCACGATCAACGCACCCGGCGCCACGGCGAACACGCGCTACGTGCAAAGCGTCAGCGTGAACGGACAGACGTCGGCGCGCGCATGGGTGCCCGAGTCGTTCCTCGCGGGCGATGGGACACTCGATTTTGCAGTATCGCCGCAGCCGAACAAGGCTTGGGGAGCCGATCCCGCGGATACCCCGCCGTCATTCCCTCCGCCGCCGTGAGGACTGGATAGAGGCTAGGCTCGGACGCGGGCTCTCCCTTGGGAGTGCCCGCGACGGAGCGTTTCGCGCCAGGATGACACCGCAGGGCGGGTCCATAGGTGACGGGATGTAGGTCGAGCGCCATGCCAGCGACGAATTGCTGTCGCCACGCAGGCATCGTGAATGCGACGTGGCATTCTACCTGCAGCCGATGAGGACGAAACAGGACCAAGGTATGCCCATCGCGCCGGAAAGCGCGGTGGGGACGCTGACGGACGGTGCTCGTTGGGTGAACCGGCCGCGCGACAATACGCTCGATCCGGCGAACGCGGTCAACGCCGGCCTAAAGCCCGGAAAACGGCTTGGCGGAATGACCCAAACGCGATTCGAGCTGCTCGAGCCCCTGGGCACCGGAGGTATGGGGGTCGTGTTTCTCGCGCAGGACACCGTTCTCGATCGAAAGGTGGCGATAAAGTTTCTCCGGCGCAAAGACCTGAACACGAAGGAGGCATTCGGACGTGTTCAGCACGAGGCGCAGGCGTGCGCGCGTTTGAATCACGAAAACATCGTGCGCATGTTCGATATCGGGCAAGACGAAGGGCACCCCTTTCTCGTGATGGAGCATCTGGAAGGGCACCCCCTCGACGTCATCATGCGCCGTGCACGGGAGACGAACGAAGCGGTCGTCGATGTCCGGCGAGCAGTACGACTCATGATCGACGTCGCCAAGGGATTATCGCACGCACACCGTGCCGGGATCGTGCACCGCGACTTGAAGCCGAGCAACGTCTTCATCACGAGAGACGGAACGGCCAAGGTTCTCGACTTTGGTGTGGCGCAAATGACCGCGGATAGCGACGTCGCCGGCGAGTATTTCCTTGGGACCCCCCAGTACATGTCGCCCGAACAATGGCATGGTCACGTTCAAGATGGCCAAACGGACATCTGGGCAGCGGGGGTCATATTCTTCGAATTGCTCACCGGAGTTTCTCCGTTCACCGGCCATCACATTGCCGAATTGCGCAATGCCGTGCTCTCGTCGGATCCTTCGCCGTCGCTGCGAGGGCTACGGCCCGAGCTTCCCGAGGAAGCCGAAGAAATCGCAAAGCGTGCGCTCGAAAAAGAGAAGAGTGCGAGATTCGGTAGCGCAGACGACTTGCTGGACGAGTTGGTTGCCTTGGAGGTGCTCCTCGAGCATGCCCTGCGCGGACAATCCAACACGGGGGCCAGCAACACGGGGGCCAGCAGCCCGGACTTGGAGGCATCGCCGGCGAGCTTTCGGCAACGACGAGCACACAGGCTACCGGCGAATGCCGAGCGACGTCAGATTACCGCCATGGCTTGCTCCTTTTCGTCCACGCGATCGGCGGAGGCTCTCGACGACTCGGTGGGCGAATTTTTCGAAGCGTGTGCCACGATCGTGCACCAGTTGGAGGGCACGATTTTATCCTCCCTGGGCAGACAGGTCGTAGCGTGCTTTGGCTATCCCCGAGCCCACGAAGACAGCGCACAGCGCGCATTGCGTGCGGCGTCACTGATCGTCGATGCATTTCGGCCCGATGACCATCGGCGCTCGGGTGGCGCCTGCGTGGGGGTGGCGACAGGTCCCTGCATTCCGCTTGCCGTGGACCCGGAAACCGCGCCCCTGCGGATGCAAGGCGAGGTGCTGGACATCGCGCAATCGCTCGAACGCCGCGCCCGGCCGAACGAGATTCTCACCGAACGGCCGACCCAGATGCTCGTGCAGGGCACCTTCGAGCTCGCGCTGCTCGATGACGTGGCGCCCGAGGATGGAACCGCGCCCCAACATTTGTACCGATTGTTGCGGCGGAAGGAGAATCGAATCCGCTTCAACCCGATTGCGGCGGGCAACGTCACTCCGTTGGTGGGGCGTGGGTCCGAGCTCGATGAACTGCGTCGCCTTTGGAAATTGGCGGGCGGCGGCAAAGGCCAATTCGCGTTGGTCGTCGGCGAGGCGGGAATCGGCAAATCGCGCTTGCTCGAGCAGCATCTCGAAGCCCTGGCGACGGAAGGACACCGGTTCGTGCGCTGCCAATGTTGGCCGCACTCGCAAGGCAGTCCACTCCAGCCCATCCTAGAAGGCCTGGAGCACTCGGTGGGATTGGATCCCAATGCCTCTCCGCTCGAGAAAGCGGCCCTCCTGGGGCTTCCCACGCAAGATGCGGCCGCGCCGCCGATGTCGAGAAATGCGAGTTTGCTGAAGCACCAGATGCTCGAAGCACTCGTCGGCTGGTTCCAGCGGCTGGCGGAGCAGGAGCCCTTGCTGCTCGTCCTCGAGGATGCGCACTGGGCCGACTCCATTACCCTCGAGTTGCTGGAGCGCTGGCTATCACGTCTCGGCGGGATGCGCGCCATGGTGCTGGTGACCGCGCGGCCGGAGTTTCAGCCGCTCTGGACGCGTTCCTCGATCCTGCATCACCTCGCTCCACCTCGGCTTTCGCCGAGCGAGAGTGCTGCGCTCATCGGCTTTGCAGGTCGCGGGCGCCATCTGCCCGCGGCCATCGTGGAGCAAGTCGTGCAGCGCGCCGATGGCGTCCCACTGTTCATCGAGGAGCTCACGTACAGCGTGGTGGACGCGCTCCAAAAGGGCGGAAATGAGCATTCGTCCTGGGTTGGCGCCGTGCCCGCGACCCTCGAGGCACTCTTGCGCGCACGCCTGGACACCTTGCCCGAACCCGGCCGGGAACTGGCGCGGGTGGCATCCGTGCTGGGGCGCGAGATGAATTACGATTTGCTTCGGGCAATGTGTCCTCTTTCCGAGGAATCACTCCGGATTGGCCTTCTGCAGCTCGTCGAAACAGGGATTTTTCGCCCCATCGGTCCCATATCGCGCGCGACGTGTCGGTTCAAACACGCGCTCGTGCAAGAAGCTGCATACCAATCCCTGGTCAAGCAAGAGCGGCAGGAGTTGCACCAGCGAGCCGCCGAGGTGCTCGTTTCGCAATTCTCTCAAATTGCCGAGCAAAACCCAGAAATTGCGGCCAGGCACTTCGCCGAGGCGATGCGCCCCGAGGAAGCCTGCGTCTATTTAGAAAAGGCGGCGAAGCAGGCCATGCAAAGGTCGGCGAACATCGACGCGCTCAACCACTACGCGCGTGCGATGGCGCAACTGGATCTGCTGCCATCGAGTTCGGGTCGCGACCGACGTGAGCTTTTGCTGAAGGCCCAGCTGGCCGGCGTGTATCTCGCCGAGCATGGACTCGAGTCCAACCGTGTCCGGGAAACCCTTTCGCGGATTCGGGAACTCGCCGAGAGGTACGACGGCGATGAACAATCGTTCTGGGCGCTGTTGAGCATTCAGCAGTTGGACCATGTCCGGGGTGAGCATCGCACCGGTCGCGAGTTGGCCGCCCAATTGATGGTCCGCGCTGAAAAAGCCGCGCATCAGGGCATGATCCTCGCCGCGTACAAAGCAAAGGTGTCGTCGGCACTCTTTTGCGGCGACCTCACGGTGTGTCGCAATGATGCGGAGGCAGGGATACGGCTCTACGAGGCGGAGGCGGGAGGGGCGATTCGTGTCCATATGGGTGCCGACGTCGGCGCGATGTTGCACCTGTATCTTGGTTGGACATTCTGGCTCTTGGGCGAGCCTGACCAAGCGATTCGCCATTGCCACGAGGGGGTGCGGATCGCGCGCAAGTACGATCATCCGGCCAGTCTCACGATCCGGTTGCTCCTTCTCGCCTCGCAGCACAATGACCGTGGTGAGTTCGCCGAGGCGCGAGCTCTCATCGATGAAATATTGAGTCTGTGCGAGGAGTATGGCTTCCATTTCGTCGGTGCCGCGGCACGTGTCGTCCGGGCGTGCACGCAAATCGAGAGCGGTGAGCGCGAGGGGGTCGCGGAGCTCCAAGCAGCCCTTGCCCATCGAGCATCGATGGGCGCGACCGTCGGTTTTACGCGGTATATTTCCGTACTTGCCCACGGGCAACTACAGATTGGCGCACTCGACGAGGCAATGCTTTCGGTCGACAAAGCGATGGAGATCTCGGAGCGAACGGGTGAACACTATTGCGATGCGGAGCTCCTTCGGTTGAAAGGGGAAATACTGGTCGCCATGGGCACATCGAACGATGGCCGAGCAGCTCGCGTCTTCGAGCAAGGCCTCGAACGAGCGCGCGACCAGCATGCCAGGAGCTGGGAGCTGCGACTGGCTTGCAGCTATGGTCGCTTGCTTGCCCGGCAAGGAAGGATGGCCGAGGCAAAGACGCTCCTTGCTCCGGTTCTGGCGAGCTTCACGGAAGGTCATGGGACGCGCGACCTTCGTATGGCACGCGCGCTCGCGGAATCATGCCCATGACGCGCGGAAGACGATGGTCGTGGGCCCGAGCGACGGCACGAGCTTGACGTACATGGCTTGGCAAAACAGGCTGCCGAGGCCCGCCCCCAGATCGCGCAGCCCCTCGCGGAAATAAGGAATGTGAGCCAAGGTGCAGCCGACGACTTCGACCCGGGCCTCTTTGGGTCCTTCTTTGTAAACGGCGACGGCCCCGCCGGTGCACATGCGGTCCCAGACGCGGCGCGCGTACGAAAGGGGAAGCCATGGCGTTGCGCCGACTTCGCGGGCAAAGCGACCGGCCACGCTGACGAAAGCGTTGTTCAAGTGGCGCGTGAGAATCGTCCCGATGGTCTTGATGTCGTCTTGCGAAAGCCCGAGCGCATCGCACGCCGTGTAGTGGGCCATGGCCAAACTCATGGGAAGCCAGGTGCCCACCACGGTCGTGAGCAGAATTTCGCGATGCACTTGGGAAAGCAGCTTCGTGTAGCGGTCGAAAAAACCGCAATCGCGCAACGCATTTTGCGATGCGACAATCCATGTGCTTCGAAATTTCGTGGTTGGCGGTACGCGATTTCGAGGTACGTCGAGTGCGACGACGGTTTCCTCCGCGACTACCCGCATGAATAGGAGCATAGTCCCGGCGCGGCAAACCCGCACGCACGAGCGACCCAATCGACCGCCCGATTCACACCTGATCGCATGTCGAGGACACTTACCCTTGGCCACCACCGCGCCACGAAATATGCAATTGTAAGCCCGTGCGCTCCTTCGAAAAAAGCCTCGCGCTCGCCCTCGGCCTGATGGCCATTCCCCGTGTCGCGGCCGCCGCCGACCCCGCGCCCATCGTCCTCGATGGAGATGTGCCGCTCGACGGACCGGAGCATTTTTTCGTGCCGTTCGACGTGCCGGAGGGCATCGAGGAAATCGAGGTGCGCCACGACGATCAATCCGAAGCCAACATTCTCGATTTCGGATTGAACGATCCCGATGGATACCGCGGTTGGGGCGGAGGCACCGAGGAGCCGGCCATCGTGGGCCGGCTCGCGGCATCACGCGCGTACGTGCGCGGGCCCATTCGCGCGGGCGCGTGGAAGGTCGTCGTGGGCAAAGCCAAGGTCGTGACCTCGCCCGCGCGCTACCACCTGGAGATCGTCCTTCGCACGGCGGCCACGTTGCCCGAGCAAAGGCAGCGCACGCCGTATGCACCGCCACCGCCGCGTCCGGGCCGTCGCTACTACGCGGGCGACTTCCACGTGCACTCCTTGGAGAGCACCGATGCCATTCCGTCGCTCGACGAGATTGCAACCTACGCGGAGTCGCGCCAGCTCGATTTCGTCGAGATATCCGATCACAACACGGTCACGCAGTTCGAATTTTTCGCCGACGCGCAGTCGCGCCATCCGAATCTGCTCTTCGTCCCCGGCATCGAATACACCACGTACCACGGACACGCGAACGCCATTGGCGCCACGCGGTGGGTCGATCACAAATTGGGGCAGCCGGGGGTGACCATCGATGGTGCGGCGGAGGCCATTCGCGCGCAAGGTGCCCTCTTCTCCATCAACCATCCGGTGCTGGACCTGGGCAACGCGTGCATTGGATGCGCGTGGAAGCTCGAGGTCGATCCAAACCGCGTCTCGGCCGTCGAAATCGAGACCGGTGGGTTGAAGCAAAGCGGCTTTATCTTCATCGAAAAGGCCCTCGCCTTCTGGGACGACCTTTGCGCCAAAGGGCACCACGTCGCAGCCCTCGGCGGGAGCGATTCCCATCGCGCGGGGAACACCAATGGCCCCACGTCGAGTCCCATCGCGGAGCCCACCACGATGGTGCTCGCCGATGCGCTGAGCACCGAGGCCATCCTCGAAGGCATTCGCAATGGCCGCACGGTCGTGAAGCTGCAGAGCCCCGCCGATCCGATGATCGAGCTGACGTCGAGCGTCGAGCCCTCGGGCGACACCGTGCGTGCCCGCAGCACGATTCTGTCGGCCAAGATCACGGGCGCCGCCGGGAAAAATGCCACTGTGTACTTCGTCAAAAACGGGGAGCCCGAAGCCGCGGTGCCGGTGACGAGTGATCCCTTCGTCCACGAGGCGCGTGTGACCGCCGAGGCAGGCGAGTCGCGCTGGCGTGTCGAAGTGCGCGTCGACGATCAACGAAGCACCATCACGAGCCACCTCTTCGTGCAGCGCGATCCGAATGGCCCCGATCCGCTCGCACCACCCCCTTCCAGCTCGAGCGGCTCCGTGAGCAACGACGGCGGATGTCATTCCGGTAAGGTGGCGCGATCGTCGGCATGGGCCTGGTGCCTCGCAGCAGCAGGAGCGATCGCACTCTTTACGAGACGGCGTCGCTCACATTAACGTGCTGCTGGCTTGAATTCAGAGGGGGGAAACCGCCAAGAGCGCCAAGAGCGCCAAAAGCTGATTTTCGTAAATCAGAGCGTTCCTCGGTTCGCGTATTCGTACGAAGTTGAGACAAGCAACGCTTAACTGGCATAAACCTTTACACACACGTCACGTTGCATGGGTGGAGACGGCGTACTGTCCTGCGCGGTCTTCTGGAGGTGGGTCATGCAAGGATTCTCTCGTCGGCAGGTACTTCAAATTCTCGGCGCAGGTGCCGTGGGCATTGGTTGCGGCTCGGAGACCGGTCAGGAGAAGGGGTCTCAACATGGCTCGCTGGCGCATCCCGCTACGAGCGAGCCCACTGGGCTGCAAATGCTCGCGCAGATTGACACCATCGTCGTGGTGATGATGGAAAATCGCTCGTTCGACCATTATTTCGGCGCGCTGAAGCGCGATGCCGCCTACCCCAATGCAGGCAGCGTCACGGGGACGAGCGGCACGGAATCGAACCCTGCCCCCACCGGGCCGGAGGTGGTCATCCACCCCGCCGAAACCTTCACCTTGGCCGATCCGCCGCATAGTTTCGACGCGAGCCACAAGCAATTCAATGGCGGAAAGAACGACCAATTCGTCATCGTGCACGAGGGGCCGAACCAGAACCAGGTGATGGCCTATTACGATCGCACGCAGATTCCCTTTTACTATTGGCTCGCGGACAACTTCACCGTGTGCGACCACTGGCACGCCTCGGTCATGGGCCCCACCTGGCCCAACCGGCTTTACCTCCACGCGGGCACCTCGGCGGGGAAAAAGAACAATACGCCGAACATTCTCACCCCGCCCAAGACGATTTGGGAGCAAATGCGTGCAGCGGGCAAGTCGACGAAGAATTACTATGCAGGTTCTACCCCGTTCTTGCCAGGTGCCCTGCCGACGAAGCTCGGCGTGACCACCTTTGCGAAGATGGATAAGTTCTTCGCCGATGCCAAGGCGGGCACGTTGCCAGCGCTCTCGTACATCGATCCCGATTGGTCCGTGTCCGACGACCACCCGGCCCACGACATTCGCCTCGGGCAGTCCTTCGTGTCCAGCATTTACAAGGCATTGTCCGAGAGCCCGCAGTGGTCACGCTCGTTGATGATCCTCATTTACGACGAACACGGTGGCTTCTGGGATCACGTGGCACCGCCCGTCGCTCCAGACGATCGCGCGGATTTTCGGCAGTTCGGATTCCGTGTTCCGGCCATCCTCATTGGCCCCACGGTGAAGAAAGGCCATTTGAGCACCACGGCCTACGATCACACCTCCGTGCTTGCCACCGTGGCCGCCCGCTTTGGGCTGCCCGCGCTCACCACGCGATCGGCCGCCGCCAACGCCCTCACCGACATCTTCGACCCGGCGCGGTTCGACAACCCTGCACCGCCGCCGGCCAATCCTCCGGTGATCGAGCTCGATGCCGCGGCCCTTTCCACGATTGGCGTCAGCAGCCAAGAGGAACTCGACGACGCCATCCAAAACGGCACGATCCCGAGCCACATCGTCGACGAGCGTCCCCACGATGCGCGCATTCAAAGCTGGCTGCGCGAAGCCGAATCCCTCGGCGCCGTGCGATTCATTCGCTAAGGCAAACGTCGATGGAGCGCAGCGGTCTCGAGATGGGCGAACACAATTCGCGAATATGAAGAAGGTACCGCCAAGAACGCCAAGGGCCGCCAGGATCGCCAGCGGAAACGGCAATACAACCAAATAGAAGGGTTTATTGATGGTTCCTCTGGCGATCCTGGCGACTCTCCTTGGCGCTCCTGGCGGTTCTTCTTGCTTTTGTGACGACGGTGACACTGTCGTGTTCGACGGCCGCGACGGCGATATGGTCACCCTGAAGGTGACCGTGGCGAACTGACGGCCTTCGATCAGCCGTACGCGCTGCGGAGCATCGCGAAAACGACGACGCCCGTCACCGACACGTAAAGCCAGATGGGAAAGAGCACTTTCGTGATCTTCTTGTGGGTCACGAAGTTGCGCTGGAAGGCGTAGTAGAAAGCCGCCAGGCACATAGGCACCACGGGGATCGACAGGATCACGTGGGAAGCCAAGATGGCGAGGTACACCCCGCGCATGGCACCGGTGCCGGGGTACTTCGTATCGCCGTGCACGTAGTGGTAGGCGAGGTACCCCACGAGAAACAGGGCGCTCGATGCAAAGGCCGACAGCATCAGCGCCTGGTGCCGCGCCACCTTCTTCTTCTTGATGGCCACGACCGCCAGCACCAGGAGCACCGCCGAGGTCGCGTTGAAGCACGCGTTCACCGCGGGCATGAAGGCGAGCGCGGCGGAATCGCCCGGCGTCGTTTGGCGAATGAGCAGCAGATAGGCCAGCAGGCAGAGCGCCAAAATCGAAACGACCGCGTTGACGATCCAAAACGGGCGATCGGAACTTTTCGACAAGGTGGACTCGACCATGGGTGCGCCTATAGAGCAATCGTCCCGGGGTGGGAACCCAGGAGTGCCTACACGCCCTATGTTAGGGGCGCAACCCCGAGACGATGGAGAGTCGATACGATGAAATGGTGCTTGTTTTTGGCTGCGGCGGTTTCCTTGGGCGTCTTCGGCTGTCACTCGAAAACCTCCACGGCCATCAAGGAAGACGCCCACACGGCCGGTGAAGCCGTCGAGACCGGTGCGCGCAAAGCAGGCGATGGCGTAGAAACCGGCATCAAAAAGACGGGCGAGGCCTTTGGCAAAGTTGGCGAGGGCATCGGCAACGGCCTGGAAAAAGCCGGAAAAGGCCTGCAGCGCGCCGGTGACAAGATCACCAGCCGCGACCGTGACGGCGGTGTCGAGACCGACGCGGGCGCCGACGCCTCCCGGTAGCGCCCGCAAAAATTGCCTTGACGGTTATATTGCCGCAGAGCAATACACCGGTATGGACGTCTTCGCCGCCATTGCCGAGCCGAGCCGGCGTTTGCTGCTCGAGCAACTCGTCGGCGGAGGCCGCACCGCGGGCGAGCTGGTGGACGCGTTGCCGGCGCTGAGCCAACCGGGCGTGTCCAAGCACCTGCGCGTCCTTCGCGAGGTCGGCTTGGTGGACGTGCGCGTCGATGCACAACGCCGCGTGTACACCTTGCGCCCGGAGCGGCTGGCTGAAATCGATACCTGGCTCGAGCCATACCGAAAGCTCTGGGCTTGGCACCTCGATGCCCTGGAAGCCCATCTCGCCAGCAAGGCAGCCAAAGGAAGCAAGAGAAAGCCATGACGGATTCGAAGAGAAATGGACTTGTCGTCGTCGACGACGGATTCGCCACGATCTTGTTCGAGCGGCGCCTCCCGCATCCCATCGAGGACGTGTGGGCAGCCATCACGGACCCCGAGGAACGCGCGGCGTGGCTCGGAAAAACGCGCATCGAGCCGCACGTCGACGGCATCGTCGAAACCGTCGCCGATGGCCCGCCGGTGCCACCCGAAGTGCGCACGTTCACCGGCCGCGTGCTCGTGTGGGAGCCGCCCCACGTGTTCGAGCACACGTGGGACCAAAAGATCATCGGCCAGACGATCGCGCGCTACGAGCTTTCGCGCGACGGCGACGCGACGATCCTGCGCTTCACGCAACGCGGGTTCCGCAACCGCACCCATGCGGGCGGCTTCGCAGCAGGAACGCATGCCTACTTCGAGCGGCTCTATGCGCACTTGACCAAACAGCCGCTTCCCGAGTGGTACGCGCGCTCCCAGGAGCTCGGGCCAAGTTACGCGTGAGCGAGTGCACGTGCGCGCACGCCTTCGACCACGTCGGCGGTGCGCACCACGCGCGCGAACTCACCATCGAGCGTGGCCACGGTCGAACGCGTGAACTCGTCGGCGGTGACCACGCGCCCGTCCGGTCCTTTGCGATCGAAGGCGTGCGTCGCATCGACCGCGAACAGCACGTCGTAACCGAGATCGCCCGCGACCCGCGTGGTGGTCTCGCAGCAAATGTTGGTCGCAATGCCGGTGATGACCAACTGGGAAATACCGCGCGCTTTTAGCCACGCGTGCAAATCCGGTTTTCCGTGAAATGAGGAATGCACGGATTTGGCCACGAACACGTCGTGGTTGCGCCCTTCGATGCCGGCTTTGAAGGCATTGCCCGGCTTTTCCGGCCGAAGCGGTGAGCCTTCGGAGGTCGAGTCGTGCCGCACGAGCACGACGGGCCGCCCGGTGCTTTCCCACACGTCCAAGAGAAGACCGATGTTGGCTTCGCACGCAGGATTGTTGCGTTTGCCCCACCAGGCTTCGTCGTCGAAACCTTTTTGCACGTCGATGACCACGAGCGCTGCTTTTTCGTCGATGTCGAGCATGCCCGTGATGATGCGCTTCGAACGGGCTTCGAGAAAGTGGCGGAAATGACAATCTAGGTTAAGATTCTGCCAATGGAGCGCGTCGGTCTCGTTCTCTACCCGGGGGTGGGCACATTCGATTTCGCCGTCGCGAACGAAGTCTGGGGCGACGACCGCACGGATCGCGGGGTGCCCAAGTTCGACCTGCGGCGCTGCGCGCTGGATCTTCATCCCGTGAAGCTGGACAGCGGCCTCGCGTGCACGCCGACGCACACGCTCGCGGGGCTCGCCCACGGGTGCGATCTCATCGTGGTTCCCGGCTCCGGCGGCTCGGATCATCTGCCGGATGCGAGGGTGCTCGCGGCCTTGCGCAAGGCGCATGCGCGCGGCGTCAGCATCGCATCGCTCTGCTCGGGTGCCTTCGTGCTCGCGGAGGCGGGGCTGCTCGACGGGCGAAGCGCCACGACGCATTGGCGCCTCGCCCCGCAGCTCGCCGAGCGTTACCCGCGTGTCCGCGTCGACCCGGAGGCGCTTTACATCGAGGACGGGGTATTCACCTCCGCGGGTACGGCGGCGGGTATCGATCTCTGCCTGCACTTGGTCCGGCTCGCGCACGGTGCCGACGTGGCCAACACGATTGCGCGTGCGCTGGTCACGGCGCCGTTTCGCGCGGGTGGGCAGGCGCAGTTCATCGACCGGCGCATCGAGGAAAACGACAACTCCGCCGACCGCCTCTCGCGCCTGCGCGAATATGCCCTTCAGCATCTGGGCGAGAAGCTCAACGTGGCCGATCTCGCGCGCCGTGCGGCCATGTCCGAGCGCACCTTCGCGCGCCGCTTCCTCGCCACCACGGGCGAGACGCCACTGCAGTGGCTCCTTCACCAGCGCGTGCTCCTGGCGCAGCGCCTGCTGGAATCGACCGAGATGCCCATCGCGCGCGTGGCCGACGAGTGCGGCTTCGGCTCAGCGCTTTCCCTGCGCCAGCATTTCTCCAAGGTGGTGGGCGTCTCGCCGGCCGACTACCGCCAGAGTTTCCGCGGCAAGGCTTCTCCCCTACCCTGAGTGCCACGAAGGAGTTTCGCGCATGATTGATCACGTCGGCTTGAAGGTGAGCGATTTCCCAAAGGCCAAGGAGTTCTACACGAAGATCCTCGCCCCACTCGGCTACGCGCCCGTCAAGGAGGTCACCGCCGAGATGACCGGCGGCACCTACGCCGGCGTGGGATTCGGCCCCGCTGGCAAGCCCGAATTCTGGATCGGCACCGGCGCCGCGACCGGCCCCATCCACGTTGCCTTCCTCGCCCCCACCCGCGCCGCCGTCGAAGCGTTCTACGCCGCGGGCATCGCCGCCGGCGGCAAAGACCACGGCCCCCCCGGCGTGCGCGCGCACTACCACCCGAACTACTTCGGCGCCTTCGTGTTGGACGCCGACGGCAACAACATCGAAGCAGTCTGCCATTCGACGGCGTAGCGCAATGAAGAAGAAATCGCCAGGATCGCCAAAAGAGAGTCGCCAGGATCGCCAGATGAACCAACAATAAACCCTCATTTGAGTTATTGTTTGTTCATCTGGCGATCCTGGCGGCATTGGCGTCTTGGCGGTTTCCTTCTTCTACTGGACCACTGGTAAGACAATGGCCGACGCGGCGCCGTGTGCGCGGTAGATGCGTTGGGTGGCTTTGGTGAAGTCGGAGTCTTGGGCTTTGTAGATGTTGTCGACGTACTTTTGTGGGTTACGGTCGATGAGTGGGAACCAGGTGCTCTGGACTTGCACCATGATGCGATGGCCGCGTAGGAACGCGTGGGCGTTGGGGTGCAGGTCGATGGTGTATTCGACGACTTCGTTCGCCGGCACCGGCTCGGGGTGTTCGAAGCTATTGCGGTAACGCGCGCGGAAGACGTCGTTGGCGATCATGAGCTGGTAGCCGCGCATTTCGGGCGTGCCCGCATCGAGGTTCTTCGCCCACGCTTTGTCCTCGGGGTAGACGTCGATCAGCTTTACCACCCAATCGCTGTCCGTGCCGGACGTCGATGCGAACAAGTCCGCCACGATATCGCCCTCCACGGTGATATCCCGATCGAGCACGTCGGTTTGCCACGTCAGGACATCCGGGCGGCCCTCCACGAAGCGCTGATCGTCCACGAGCCACGTGCGCCATGGCATCTCGGGATCGAAGAAGGTCGGTCCGATCGGCCTGCGGCGGTACGGAACCGGGTTCGCCGGATCGGAGACGTACGCATCGAATCCCTGCGCGGCCTCCTCCGTCGGCGGCTCGAAAGACGCCTTCCCGTCCGCGTGCAAATAGAGGGGTCGCTTCGTCACGCCCGCCTCGCGCGGGAAGCGGTCGAGCTTCTTCCATTTGTTCGAGCCGGTCTCGAACACCGTGGCCTCGGGCAAATCCAACGGACCGTCGTGCAGCCAATGGGCAAACCATTGGCGCTGGATCTCGCGGTACTCTTGCGCGGTGTCGCTCCCGAAATCGATGGCGCCGAGCTTGCGCCCGGTTTTGCCGGCCCAGCCACCATGGTTCCACGGGCCCATGATGAGGTAGTTGATGTGCGAGGCGTCGTTCTTCTCGAGCCGTGAATAGATATCCAATGGACCGACGAAGTCTTCCTGATCCCAAACCCCGACGACGTTGAGATTCGGCACCGTCGTTCGTTCGAGGTGCGTGCCGACGGCATTTCGCTTCCAAAATTCGTCCCGATTGGGATGCTCCACGTAATCGTTCCACGTGGGCCGCTGGCCGTGGAAATACCGTTCGTTCACGTGCGAAAGTGCGCCAAGACCGAGGAACCAATCGTACGCATCGTATCGGTCGTACGCGAATTCGGCATTCTTGTCCTTTTCCGACTCCATCATGGCCACGTATTCGAAGGAATACGCCAAGCGAAATGCCCCATTGTGATGGTCGTCGTCATTGATGAACATGTCCGAGGGCGAGGCCGCCTCGTTCACCGCCTTCAACGCAGGATGAGGCTCGAGGAGCGCCATCACCTGCGTCCATGCATCGTACGAACCACCATGCATGCCCACGCGGCCGTTGTTACCGGGCACGTTGTGCAGGAGCCACTCGATCGTATCGTACGCATCCGTCGCCTCGTCGACCGACTTGGGATCGCTTTTGTCGCGGGGAGGCCGAAGCATCACGAACGTTCCCTCGGATTTGAAACGGCCGCGGATGCTCTGCGCGACGAAAATGTAGCCGTCGGCAATGAGCGCGTCGAAATTGGTGCTCTTCGCTCCCGGCTCGGAGTCACGGGCGCCGTACGGGGTGCGCTCGAAAAGAAAGGGCAGCGGCGGATGCTTGCCTTTGGGGACGAAGATATTCGTCTCCAACTTCACCCCATCGCGCATCGGCACCATCGCGCGGATCATCTCGAAACGACTCTCGCGCGCCGCGCCCTCCGCAGAGGAAGCGCCACTGTGGTGCGCTACGTACCCCAGAACACCGGCCGCCACGGCCACACAAGCGATGCTGACGATGGTTCGCGGATTCAAAGCGGATACCTCATAGTCTGCTCGGCCAGCGGTTGCCACTCTCCCGTATCGTAAAACCGCTGCAACACGCGACGGTACGGCTCCAGATCGATGGCGTTGCGCTCGAGCCAGGTCCGGTCGAAATACGTCTGCAAGTAGCGCTCCCCTCCATCGCAAATGAGCGTCACGATCGAGCCGCTCTCCCCGGCCGCGTGCATCTCGGCCATCAATTCGAGCGCGCCCCACACGTTGGTGCCGGTGGAAGCGCCGAGGTAGCGGTGCAAGATGCCGCGCAGAAAGTGCACCGTGGCATACGAGGCTGCATCGGGAATCTTCATCATGCGGTCGATGATCTGCGGCAGGAACGACGCTTCGACACGCGGGCGGCCGATGCCCTCCACCCCCGAGCCTTGGACCACGATCACGTTGGGATCGCCGGATTTGTAGTGCTCGAAATACGCGGAGTGCTCCGGGTCCACCACGCAAAGTTCGGTCTGATGGGAGCGATATCGAATGTATCGCCCGATGGTGGCCGAGGTACCTCCGGTGCCCGCACCGCACACGATGTAGCGCGGGATCGGGTGCGGCTCACGCGAGAGCTGTTCGAAAATGGATTCGGCAATGTTGTTGTTCCCCCGCCAATCCGTCGCGCGCTCGGCATACATGAATTGATCCATGAAGTGACCGCGGCATTCGTGCGCGAGCCGCTCGGCGGCATCGTGCATCTGGCTCGCGTCCTCCACGAAATGACACCGTGCGCCGTACGACTCGATGAGGGCGACCTTCTCGGGCGAGGTGCCCCGCGGCATCACCGCCACGAAGGGCAATCCGAGCAATCGGGCGAAGTACGCCTCGGAAATCGCGGTGCTCCCGGACGAAGCCTCGATGACCGTGGTGCCTTCTTGGATCCACGCGTTGGCGATTCCGTAGAGAAAAAGCGAGCGCGCGAGCCGATGTTTGAGGCTCCCGGTGATGTGGGTGGATTCATCCTTGAGATAGAGCTGCACCCCTTGAAAATGCGGCAGGTCGATCTTCAGCAGGTGCGTGTCCGAAGACCGATTGAAATCGGCCTCGAGTTTCGCCATCGCCGCACACTGCCAGCTGCTACACGCGCGTCGAGATCGTACGGGTTCGTCCATGCCCCATATTTTTGCAGCAAAGTTACCTAACTGGCAATTGGGCATGAATTACACGTGGTTGGGCAGGATTTGCTCAAGACGATTTCGCGGGACAATGGCCACGATGGAGGCTAAGCCTCATTCATGGCCAATCACAAATACGTATTCGCATTAGCCGCTTTGCTGCTCGGTTGCAGCAGCGCCGATAGCGATGGTGCACCCGCCGACACCGCGGGCGACGGCTCGCTCCTTGGCAATGGCGACGAGGCGGCCGATCCGTCGGCGACCGCGGCAACGTGCGGTGGAAAATGGAAAGAGGGTGTCAAAACCACCGGTGGAATTCCCGATCTGGGAGAGGCCTCCGGGCTTGCCTCCAGCAAAGACCATGCGGGCTGGGGATGGGTCATTCGCGATTCGGGCCGGCCCTCGAGCGTGTACGCCATCAAGGCGAATTCCAACGGCATATTCACCGTCAAAGAGCACAAGGTTGCAGGCGCAACGAACAAAGACTGGGAGGACGTGGTCTACGGCGAGGAAAACGGCAAAGGTGTCCTCTACGTACTCGATACGGCCGCCAAACTCGTTTACAAGCTCGCCGAACCGGACCCCAACGGATCGGCCGACGCTACGGTGCTTGCAAAATACAGCTATTCATTTCCCGATTCGGCGAGCGGCACCTGCGGCCCCACCAACAATGCCGAATCGATGTTTCTCTTTCCGCCGGTCACCGGCAAACTTCACATCGTTCGCAAGAAGAGCAGCCCTGCGGGGGTCTACGTGCTCGACAACCCCTCGGCCAGTGCGACCACCGCGCTCAAAAAAGTGGGAGAGCTGGACAATGCGGCCTGCATCTCGGTCGCATCCATCTCGCACGACGGTCTCTTCATGGTGACCGCCGCGCACGAATCCACGCGCGTTCGCAAGGGTACGGGCTCTCTGCAAAGCCTCCTTTCCGGCCCCATCGTGTTCGAGTCCAAGACCAGTGCCGGAGACAGCGTCGAAGGCGGCGATTTCTTCCCCTGGGGCAGCTGCGCCATCACCTTGGTGGCCGAGGGAAAGAACACGTTCGTCTTCAATCCCGCACCGTAAGTTGCGGAGCGAGCCATCTCGCCGGGATGTCTCGCTGCCGCGCCTCGACGGCCACGAAAATTTCGAAACGGAAGCGAGGGCCCTCGCATAAACGCCTTCGAGCAGCACATTTTCAGTAAGATTCGGGGCATGGGGTCCTTGCCTCGAAGTGGACTGGCGGGCTGGATCGCGGTGTACGTGGCCGCGGTGCTCGTCGTTTGGCCGCTGCCGCTGGTGGTCATCGCCATCGGCGCCCAGGTTGGCGGTGGGCTCCACTTCTGGCAGCTCTTCCGAAATGGGGGCGTCTATTCGTACCTCTGCCTGGGCACGCACACGCTGACGATGATCCTGCTCGGCGTCCTCGGCGTCTCGTACATCACGGGGCGCCGCATCCCGGGCTGGCTCATGTTCATCGTGGCACTCGGCCCTTTTTTCGTGGGTGTCGCGGGGACGTCGGTGAGCCATCGCGCAACGCTGGCCGTGATGCGGGAGCCGGCGGTCAGCGGCTTTCATGCGACGCGCATGTTCGCCGAGGGCATGGCCGAAGCTCGCTCGAGCACCATCCTGGGCACCACCATGACGGCGTTCGCGCTCACCATGGTGGCCCTCGCCGCGCTTTTTCGCGTGGCCTCACTCGACGGGCGCGCGATCGATCTGCGCAAGACGCGCCCCTCGGGTGCGGCGATGGGCATCGCGGGCGGAGTCGCCGTGCTCGGATTGCTCGCCGGCCTCGGGCTGCGCTTGGCCCTGAGGGAGATCCACGCGCTGCCCGGCGTCCTCATTTTGCTCGCGGCGGTGGGCGCCGCCATTTTGGCCGCCTTCCGCGCGCCGCTCACGGCCCTCGTGGACGGAGACATCGTTCCGACGTTGCTCGTCCTCGCTGTCTCGACCAGCGGTTCGGCGCTCTTTCTCGCGAGCAGTGGCAGCTCGCTGGGCCTCGCATCCACGCTGCACGCCATTTCCGGCGAATCGGTCGACCCGTGGCAGCGTACGGCCATTCTGGCGCAGGGCATCGCGGGCGCGGGTGCATGCTGGACCATCGGCATGGTGGATGCGTTGCTCCTGTTCGGGGCCCTGCTCGTTCCCGTGCTTCTCTCGGGCGGTGCACGCCGGGGCCTCGCACCGCGGCTCTCGCTGGCGGCATGGGCCGTGGCCATCCTTTTCCCCATCGGGGCCACCGTGGCGTATGCCCACGCCTTCTCCAGGGACCTCGCCACGTACGCGCGACCGCGAAACTACGAGGCCATCGCCGGCCTGAAGCTCCCCGCGGCGCAGGAAAGGTGGGAGAACGCCGACGGAAGCCCTGCCCTTTTCGTCACGCGCGATGGGCAGCTCGCCATCGATGCCTCGGGCGGATACGAGCCCCCCGTCCCCGCAAATGCCGACCTCCTTCAGCGTGCGTTCCGCCGTGCGGATGAACGCGCCGCGCTCGTCGTCGACGCCCAGACGACGTACGGCGTGCTCCTTCGAGCCATGGCGCCGGTGCTCGCACAAACCAAGGGTGGCGACTTTCGCGGTTACCGACTCGTGCTCGCAGCGCCCGCCCACGAGCAAGCGAGGCGCAAGCTTCCCGAACCGTGGACCGGCCTCACGGGCGACGACCATGGTGCGATCGATCTGCAATTCGATCGTGCGGAAGCCCCGCAGCTGACCATCACGCTCGAGGGAGCCTCGGCCCGTGCGCTCCGGCCCGACGGAAAGAGCCAGATCATGCCCACCGGGGACACCGCCGCGGACGATCAACAGCGCCGCAGCGTCTTCCGGTCGCTCCTTCGCGGGGAAGACCGCGTGACACGCTTGCTCGTCGTACCGCGCGACGAAGATACGATTGCAACCGTGGTGCACATACTGGACTCGACCCACGATCTTCCGCGGTTCCTCTTCTCCGTGACGTTGGGCAAAGCGCCGCACGCCGCCACCCCGGCCGAGCCTCCTCCTCCATCGCCGCCGCCGCCCGTCGCCGCCAACACGAAGCCGCTGGTCGTGAACATGCACACGGGCAACATCGCCGTGAACGGCCGGCTTTCCGCCGACACCATCCAGCGCGTCACCCGTCAGAGTTACGGCCGCTTTCGCCTCTGCTACGACAAGGGCATCGCCGACACCCCCAATTTGACCGGCAAGGTCGCCGTCAAATTCACCATTTCGGCGGACGGCGCCGTGTCGAATGCCTCCGACGCCGGCTCCGATCTTCGCAACGATGCCGTCGTACAATGCATCGTGCGCAGCTTCGGCAATCTAAGCTTTCCCCAGCCCGAGGGCGGCGGCACCGTCTCCGTCACCTACCCCGTCATCTTCTCGGCGTCGAAATAAAGTATCAGGCTGCCAACTTCACTTGGTTGAACGCCTGGGTCACCGGCACGATGCGGTAGCGCGCCCGCACCTCCTCGAGCGACTGGGGAAGTAGCGATTCCCAGTCGATGCCGAAAATCGGTTTTGCATACCGCCCCATCCCCCAACCCACGCTGATCGCATCCAGACGACGCACCCGGTCATCCATGGCGTAAATCGCGGTGTTCAACATTCCCGCGGAAAGGATGGCGAGCGATAGCCCCGAACGCTGTTGCGCCAAATAGAACGCCTGCAACCCGAGCTCGCCCGCAACGTCGATGTCGAAGCCCGTCAGCGCGTGCCACAGGTCGTGCGTCTCGTACAGATGCGCCGCCACGTACCCGAAGTCATCGTGCGCCGGCAACGTCGGCAGCGCGGCCGGGTCGATGCCTGCCGCGCGCACGTGCTCCGCGAAATGGCGGCCCAGCGAGCCCTCGGGAAGCGCGTCGAGTGAGGCGAAATTCCACGGCGGCAGCCTTCGCAACGTGCGAAACGCCGTCCGCGCTTCCGCACTGCGCTCCTTCAAGTCGGCAATCATGGGCGTAAGCATTTTCGGATTGGTGAGCGATTCGCGCAGCTGGAAAATCGGCTCCAGGCTGCTCGTGTCGCGCACCACGGTCACGAACGCACGTACCCCCTTGATGGTGGCCATCAGCTTCCTCATGCTGTCGAATATGCGAGCACTCACTCGCATTTACTACTCGCATCCTGAGCCTCGATTCCCATGGCCAAGCGCCCCGCCATCGCCCCGAGAAAACAGCCTGTTCAAGCTCGATCCCACGCCACGGTCGAGGCCATCCTGCAGGCTACTGTTCGCGTTTTGACCAAGGTCGGTTACGACCGCACGAGCACCAACAAGGTGGCCGAAGCCGCCGGCGTCAGTGTGGGCTCCCTGTATCAATACTTTCCAAGCAAGGAGGCGCTCGCGGTGGCCTTGGCGGAGCGCTACCACGAGCGGCTCTTCGCCGTGATGTTCGAGCGCCTGCGCGAAGTGGCCACGTTGCCCATCCACGATGCGGTCCGCTCCGTCATCTGGGCCATCGTTGACGCACACCGGGCCGATCCCGTGGTGCACCGCATCCTCACCGAGCAGATCCCGCGCATTGGCAAGCTGGGCGAGATCCTCAAGGACATCGAGGTTCGTGCGACCCCCATCGTTCGCCAGTACCTCGAAGCGCGGCAGCGCGAGATCCGCGTGAAAGATCTCGATGCGGCCGCTTACGTCGTGGTCGTCACGGTGCAGGTCCTGGCCGACCGCATCTCTCACAACAAAGATCCGCTAGAGCTGTCCCGTCGCGTCGACGCCACCTGCGAGCTTGTCAGCCGCTATCTCGTGGACGACAATGCCGAAAGGAAACGTTCCTGAAATACATCGCGATTAGGATTAGCTGACAACAAGTGCGCTTCGATAACTACGACGCGGGCGGCTTTTACGACGAAATGTTCGAGGCTGGGGACCACCCACGGCCCGAAACGACGGTGCTAGCGCAAAAGCTAGAATCGTTGTCGCCTGAAAACCTACGTACGCGCCAAGTCGCGGCGGAGCGGGCGCTTTTGACGCGAGGCATTACCTTCAACGTGTACGGGAATGACGCGGGGCAAGAGAAGATCATGCCCTTCGACATCATTCCACGTGTCGTGCCCGCGGGAGCGTGGGCCACCATCGAGAAGGGCCTCAAACAGCGCGTCGTCGCGCTCAATATGTTCGTCGCCGACGTATATGGGGATCAAAAGATTCTCAAAGATGGCGTCGTTCCCGCCTCGCTGATTGCCTCGGCGGCCGGCTTCCTCCCTGCGTGCAAAGGCATCGTCCCGCCGCGTGGCATCTACTGCCATGTCGTCGGAACCGATTTGGTGCGCGATCGCGACGGGCAGTTCTACGTGCTCGAGGACAATCTGCGCTGTCCCTCCGGCGTGTCGTACGTGCTGGAGAACCGCGCGGTGATGAAGAGGACTTTTCCGTCGGTCTTCAATCAGTCGCGTGTCCGCCCGGTGGACATTTATCCGGGCAAGCTTCTGCAGACGCTGCAGCATCTGAGCAATGCTTCTTCACCCACGGTGGTGGTGCTCACCCCGGGCGTGCACAATTCGGCGTACTTCGAGCACTCGTTCCTCGCGCAGCAAATGGGCGTCGAGCTGGTGGAGGGGCGCGATCTGGTGGTCCACGAGGGGCGCGTGCACATGCGCACCACCAAGGGCTTCCATCGGGTCGACGTCATTTACCGGCGCATCGACGACACGTTCCTCGATCCGCAGGCCTTCCGGCCGGATTCGCTGCTCGGCGTTCCCGGCATCATGGAAGTGTTCCGCAACGGCAAGGTGGCCCTGGCGAATGCCCCGGGCAATGGCGTGGCGGACGACAAGGTCATCTACACCTACGTGCCGCGCATGATCGAGTATTACCTCGGCGAGCGCGCCATCCTGCCCAACGTGCCCACGTACCGCTGCGAGGACGCGCGCGATCGGCAGCACGTGCTGGAGAACATCGCCAATCTGGTGGTGAAGGCGGCCAACGAATCGGGCGGCTACGGCATGCTCATCGGACCCAAGGCCACCGCCGAGGAGCGCGAGGAGTTCAAGGGCCGCATCCAGAAGAACCCGCGCGAATACATCGCGCAGCCGGTGCTCGGATTGTCGCGTGTGCCGACGATCATCGAGGACCGCATCGAAGGGCGCCACGTGGATTTGCGTCCCTACGTGCTCTACGGCGAGGACATCTTCGTGCTCCCGGGCGGACTCACCCGCGTGGCCCTGCGCCAGGGTTCGCTGGTGGTCAATTCGTCGCAAGGCGGCGGCAGCAAGGACACGTGGGTCATCGCCGACGAGGGCGCCCATTCTGCCCAGCAGATACAGTCGCCATCGGGCCATGGCTCGCAAACTCAATCGCAGTCGCAATCGCATGGCTCGCAGTCGCAATCAGGACACGGGGCGCAGTCGCAATCGCAATCAGGAACGGCCCTCCAAGCCGGGCCTGGGGCGCAGAACGGAAACCACTGAATGCTGAGTCGCGTTGCCGATGCGATCTACTGGATGAATCGCTACATCGAGCGCATGGAGAACGTCGCGCGTTTCGTCGACGTGAACCTGCACCTGGCGCTCGACTTCTCCGACGAAGACGCGCAATGGGAGCCGCTGGTGCGCACCACCGGTGACACCGAGTTGTTCAACAAGCGTTACGGAGAGCCCTCGCGGGACAACGTTCTGCGGTTTCTGACCTTCGACCGAGACAACCCCAATTCGATTCTCGCATGCCTGAGCAAGGCGCGGGAAAACGCGCGCTCGGTGCGCGAGATCATCTCCTCGGAGATGTGGGAACAGGTCAATCGCGCTTACCTCATGGTGCTCGATGCCGGCCGAGGCGACGCCGCCATGGAGGCACCGTACGAGTTCTTCGCGGCGGTAAAGCAGGCAGCGCACCTGTTCGTGGGCATTACGTACCTCACGATGAGCCACAACGAAGGATGGCACTTCGGGCGCCTCGGGCGATTGCTCGAACGCGCCGACAAGACGTCGCGCATCCTCGACGTGAAGTACTTCATTCTGCTTCCGTCGCCGGTCGACGTCGGCACCGCGGTGGACGAGCTGCAGTGGGTTGCGCTGCTTCGCTCGGCCAGCGCCTTCGAGATGTACCGCAAGAAGCACGGCGGCATCTCCCCGTCGAAGGTCGTCGACTTTCTCATGTTGAATCCCAAGTTCCCGCGCTCGGTGCGCTACTGCCTCAACAAGGCCGAGCGCTCACTCCACGCCATCACCGGCGCGCCATTGGGCACGTGGACGAACGCCGCCGAGCGCGAGCTGGGGCGCCTCACCGCGGAACTCGCCTATGCCGAGACGAAAGAGATCCTCGGGCGCGGGCTGCACGAGTACGTGGACGATCTGCAGCAGCATCTCAACCACGTCAGCGACGCGGTGTACCTCACCTTCTTCACGATGAAGCCGCTCGCGGAAGAAGAGGAAATGCTGCGCAGCATCCCGCTTCCTCCGTTGTCCATGGCGAGGCTGCCGGACCCGGAGTGACGCTCTGAAGAAGAAACCGCCAGGACGCCAAAAGAGAGTCGCCAGGATCGCCAGGTGAACCAACAATAAACCCTCATTTGGTTTATTGGCGTTCCGTTGGTTCCACTGGCGCCCCTGGCGTCCTGGCGCTTCCCTTCTTCATTGTCGTGACAACGGTCAGCGCACCTCGCCCTCGACGGTGTAGTGGGTGCCCTGGGCGTCGAGCTCGCGGAGAACGGCGGCGAGGATCTCTTTCTTTTCGGCGGTGCCGAGGGGATCGTTCTCGTGGGGTGGATCCCATCCGCCGATGGCCGCGGCTTGAATGAGCCATCCCGGCGAGCCCGGCACGTCCAAGTGCCCTTCGCCGGGAATGGTCAAGGTGCGATTCCCCACTCTGACGAGGATTTGGCCCCGGCTGATGCCGGTGATTCGAACGGTGGTCATAGCTTCGCTTTCAGGGTGTTTTGCTCTCGAATCCCGGCGGAATGCCGGGGGGATCCCCTGGCTTCCAGTAGGGGGTCTCTTTACCCGTCTTGGGATTGATGGCGATGATTTCCGTCACGTTGGGGTTCTTCTGCAGCTTCCCGAGCTCTTCGGTATCCCAAACGTTGCCCTTCCGGCGGTTTTCCCCGAGCACGACGTAAACCTTCCCGGACGCCCCCGCAGCAAAGTTCTGCGACACATCCGTCCAAACTTTCGTCGCGCCGGGCGACCCCCATTGCGGCATCTTGTTGTCTGGACTGTCCTGGGGCTTTTTGTAGAGGCCCTTCTTCTCGAGGGTCGACTCCAACGTCTCGCCCCCATTCTGTTGGGCGTATTTCTTGGCGACGTCCTCGCCGCCGACGCCGTCCGTGAACCCTGACCAAAAGTACGTCTTGTCCTTTGGGCTCGCGAGCGGGATGTTCGTCGCGTCCACCACTTTTCCGTCGGGCCCCAAGATGGCTCCCGAAGGGTGCTTCGTGTTACCGCCGTTCCCGGGTGGAGGAGACTTGGTATTCCCCGGCGGGGGCGACTTCGTATTGTCCGGCGGCGGTGACTTCGACTTGTCCGGCGGGGGCGACTTCGTATTGTCCGGCGGCGGCGATTTCGCCCCGGGACCATCACCTTTTCCATCTTTGCCGGGGCCACTGCCCTTGCCGTCTTTACCGCCTTTACCGCCCTTGCCTCCTTTACCGCCCTTGCCTCCCTTACCCCCTTTGCCGGGCAGTCCGCCGCCAGGTGAAAAGTCACCCGGGTCGACGGGGCACTGGTTGTGCACCCATACGCCGGTGCGGCCGACGAAATAGGTATGGTCGGCCTCGACCTCCAGGTTGTAGACCATCGCCGACTGCGCAATCGGAACGACGTTCGCGACCTGCACCTCGCGGCCGTTGCGGTCGAGCAGCGCTTCGCTGGCAAACAGATCGCTCGCCGCGACCCAACCCCGATCGCGCGTGTAATACGGATGCTCCGGTGTCGAGCGGATCGTCTCCCCCGAACCATCCGCCGTGACGACGCGCAC
This sequence comes from Sorangiineae bacterium MSr12523, assembly GCA_037157775.1. Taxonomy (NCBI): domain Bacteria; kingdom Pseudomonadati; phylum Myxococcota; class Myxococcia; order Myxococcales; family Pendulisporaceae; genus Pendulispora; species Pendulispora brunnea. Next base: position 13,307,224 of record CP089982.1, on the reverse strand, counting down.
GTCGACCAACGAAGGTGCACCACGCGTGAACGTGCGCGCAATGCGACGCGGCGAGACTTTGTCGTCCGCTTCGTTGCGCGCGAGAACGACATCGCCCACTGCGAGGCTCTCGATGAGACGATCGCCGGTGGGCGTCGCCACCGGTGTACCGGCGACGAAGCAGTTGCCTGGCCCATTGCACCGGTGCGTTGCCGGATCGCACGCTCCAGTGACATCCATGTTGCGCACGTCTTCCGCAGCTTCGAGCGCGGCCAATGCCATTGCTCCGCGGTTGACGTGCCGACCGTCGAGGAAATACCCGAGGGCCACCAGAAACAGCGTGGCCACGAGGATGAACGGGTACTTCCAACGCATGAAAACCGAGCGAAAATCTCGGGCGAAGGGCACCATGGCTTGCTCCGTTGCGTGGTTCGTCTCGTGCAAATCCAGATCAGCGCAAACGATTGCGCTGACCTCGACTCATTCTCTAGCACGCCTCGAAAAGCTCACCGTAACAAACGCGTTTATTCAAGAATCAATTCGTACGAAACACCGCAGAAGCTACCACACGCGCACACGCGCATTGGGCGCGAGGAAAAGCGGATCCGTCGGAGCAATATCGAAGGCGGAATACCAAGCATCGATGTTTCGCACCGTGAATACGCGGTAGTGATCCGGAGCGTGCCCATCGGTCGTTAGGGCAATACGTAGGATTTCATCGCGTTCTTTGCTCTGCCAACCCTGCGCATATGAAATAAAGAACTGTTGATCACCGGTAAGTCCGTCCTGGACGGGTGCAGGTTCACCCTTCAATGACGTCCGCCACGCGTCGTACGCCACGGCGAGACCGGCCAAGTCGGCGATGTTTTCGCTCAACGTCAATTTGCCATCGATGGCTTTGTCCGGAAATGGCTTGTAGGCGCTGAACTGCGTAGCCAGTGCCGCGCCCGAGGCTTGAAAATGGGACAGATCGTCGGGCGTCCACCAATCGACGAATCGACCGCGCGCATCGAACTGCGCCCCCTGATCGTCGAAGGAATGGCTGATTTCGTGACCGATGGTCATGCCAATGCTGCCGTAGTTGGCCGCCGCCGTCGCGTTGGCATCGAAGAAGGGCGGCACCAATGTCGCCGCGGGGAAGTTCAGAGAATTGCGCACCGGCAAATTCACCGCATTGACGACGTGCGGGAGCATGGCCCATTCGTCCCGGTCAATGGGACGCCCGAGCTTTTGCACATTGCGGCGGTATTCGAAGAGCTCCGCGCGCTCGAAATTACCGAGTACGTCACCGCGCACGACCGACAATCCCGAATAATCGCGCCACTTGTCCGGATACCCCACGCCGACCTTCAAGGTCGCGAGCTTCTCCTTGGCCTTGCGCTTCGTCTCGGGCGACATCCAGGTGAGTGCGTCGATGCGGCGGCCGAAGGCCTCGACGAGGTTGTGCACCATACCCTCGACCATGCGCTTCGTTTCCGGCGGAAAGTACTTCTCGACGTAGACCTTGCCCACGGCCTCGCCCAGCGCATCGTCCGTCGCGTTCGCCGCCCTTCGCCACCGCGGCGCCGGCGATTCCGTGCCGCGCAGCTCCTTCGAGTAAAAGGCAAAGCTTTCGTCCACGAAGGCCTTCGGAAGGTACATGGCCGCGTGATCGATGGCCCGCGCCATCAGATACTGCTTCCACACTTCGATGGGTTGCGACTTCACCAGCGCCGCGAGTCCGGTGAGTGCGCTCGGATGCCATACGATGAACGAGGGTTGGCGTTCGAGCCCGGCGGCGGAGAGATAGGCCGTCCAATTCATTCCAGGCGCGCGCTTGTCGAATTCGGCGCGCGGCCACGGATTGTTCGATTTGCCAACATCCGCCGAGTCGGCGCGGGTCCCGTGGGATTGAGCTATTTTCTTTTCCAGCGCGAATGCGTTTTGCGCCTTCACCTCCGGATTGGCAATTCCGGCTAGGCGGAAGTTCGTAGTCAAATGACGAAGGTAGGCCGTGCGCAAAGCCTGCATGCGCGGCGCATCGTCGAGGTAATAGCTGCGATCGGGCATGCCCAATCCGCCCTGCAGCAGGTAGGGCGCATAGCGCGAGGGATCGTTCAGATCCTGTTCGACGAAAAGGCCCAGGACTTGGCCGGTCTGGAAGTCCGTCGCATTCAAAGGATCCACGTCCGCACGCAACGTGGCACCGAGGTACGTGGCCAGGCTGCTCGCATCTTTGATTTTCGCAATTCGGTCGAATGCGGGCGCAAGCGGGGCGACCCCCTGTTTCTCGATCGCCGCTTCGTCGAGGTAGCTCGCATAATAGTCGCCAATCTTCTGCGCCGTCGACCCGGGTGCCGCGCCCGGGCGTGCGGCCTCCTCCAAAAGACCGCGCGAGCGCTTCTCGATTTCCTCGGTGAGCCGGGTGAAAACGCCCGTCGAATTGCGATCGGGTGGGATCTGGGCCTTCGCATACCAGCTGCCGTTCGCGTAGAGGAAAAAGTCCGCGCCCGGTTTGACCGATCGATCCATGGCCCCAAGCTCGATCGAGTGCCCGGAAACGGACGGCGCGTTTGAAATCGAGGACGGCGGGGCCGGAGCGGGCGTCTTCGGCGGAGCCTCCCCCGACGGACCGGCCGAGCCGCCGCAAGCAAAGAGCCAAGTGAGCGAACCAACTAGGACGAAACGACGCATCAGTTTTTCCTCAAAGTGTGCGTGAGCGGACGCGGATGTGGATCGGCGGGAAAGGTGGAGGCAGACAAGGCGGCAATGTCGCGCGAGATGCGTTGGATCTCCTGGCGCGGAAGCTTGCCCGGCCCGACAGCGCGGTCGCAAAAGAAGGTACGGCACCCAAATGGCCGCGATGCATAGATGCGGCACCGGCCTGCGTCGGAGAGAAGCGGACAAGCCTTCTCGGACGCCGGAAAAACGGGGAGGCGACGCGCAAGGGCGCGTTCACCACCCAGAGCAGCCACCGCGTGTTCGATTTCCGCACGCTCGACCGCGGTCGGATAGGGCTCGCGCCCGGTGATGCCAAAGCGGCAACACTCCGTGCTCGCATCGCAGGTATACCCTTCGAGCAACGCATCGACCTCGGCATACAATGAGAGGAGACGGGCGCGCGAGGCGTGGCTCTTCCAGTTGCTCGAACCATTTGCGCTGTTCCGCGGTCGTTTGGCGGGATGCCCCATGATGAATACCGTATACTCTGCTGCAACCTAATGAGCGAGATGGCCTTTCGACTCGAGGCGCTACTCCAAAAAAGATCCGCCGAGAAGCCCCCCGAATGGTCCGGCCGAGATCGCTTTCTCGCGGACTATTCGTCGCTTTCGCGCAAACTCGGCAAAAAGCCCCTCGCGCTCGAGGAAAACGAGGCCGCGGTGCTTCGTGCGAACGGCATTCCCTGGTCGCTCGAGGCCTGGGGTATCGACGAGTTGGGGCGGGTCATCGCACTCACGCGCGCCGCGCGTGTCGTCGAAGCGGACGACTTTCGCGAGCTCGTGGAGGCGTGCTACGCGCAAGGCGACAATCGCGAACGCACCGCGGTATTGCGTGCGCTTCCCTTTCTGCCCGACGGGGAGCCGTTCGTGCCCCTCGCCGTCGAGGCGTGCCGCTCCAGCGTCGATACGATCTTTCAGGCGATCTGCTGCGACAATCCCTTTCCCGCCCGGCATTTCCCCGAGGCGAACTTTTGCCAAATGGTCATCAAAGCTCTCTTCACCGGTGCGAGTGTGCCGCGCATCGTTGGATTGACGGAGCGCATATCGAACGAGCTCGTTCGAATGGCCAACGACTTCGCGTCGGAACGGCGGGCCGCAGGGCGCGCCCTTCCCGACGATTTGGGGTACTTGCTCAACATAGCGCGCGAGGTGACCAAGTGACGTTCTTCGATCCACACATCCACATGACGTCGCGAACGACCGACGACTACGAGGCCATGGCCGCCGCGGGCATCCGCGCCATCATCGAGCCGGCGTTTTGGCTCGGGCAGCCGCGCAACCACGTGGGCACCTTCGAGGACTATTTTGCCGCGCTGATCGGCTGGGAGCGTTTTCGCGCCAGCCAATTCGGCATCGTGCACTATTGCACGTTGGCGCTGAATCCCAAGGAGGCGAACAATCCGCGCGTCGCCGACGACGTCATGACCCTTTTGCCGAAGTACCTGGAAAAGGACGGCGTGGTGGCGGTCGGCGAAATTGGATTCGACGATCAGACCCCCGCCGAGGAGAAATATTTCGCGCAGCATTTGGAGCTGGCCAAACGCTTCGAATTGCCCGTGCTCATTCACACCCCGCACCGCGACAAGAAGCGCGGCACGGAGCGAAGCCTGGCCCTGGTGCGCGAGCAGCGCTTCCCCGAGGAGCTCGTGCTCATCGACCACAACACCGAGGAGACGCTCCCCCTCGTGCTGGATACCGGCTGTTGGGCGGGACATTCCATTTATCCAAATACGAAAATGGACGAAGTACGCATGGCGCTGCTCGTCCAGAAATACGGCGCGGAGCGCATTTTGATCAACAGCGCGGCCGATTGGGGCATGAGCGATCCGCTGAAGGTGCCCAAGACGGCCGCGCACATGCGCAGCGTGGGCATCGCGGAAGAGGCCATCGCGCGCATCGTTTGGGCGAACCCCATTGCGTTCTTCGGTCAAACCGGGCGCATCGCCAAAGAGGACCTCGGCGAGCATCCCTTGGTCGATCAGTCGCAGCTCTGGGAGGGTAACTCGGTGCTGCGCGGGCAGACGCCGCGGCGGGCATGAGCATGCGCCGCACCGTCGTTCTGGACGTGGTCGGGCTCGCGCGCGATCTCATCGGCGAGGCCACGCCCAACCTGGCACGGCTCGCGCGCGACGTCGGCGTCCGCTCGCTCGACACCGTGCTTCCCGCGGTCACCTGCTCCGTGCAATCGACGTTCACCACCGGCCTTTCGCCGCGCGAACATGGTTGCGTGGGCAACGGATGGTACTTCCGCGATTTGGCCGAGGTGTGGTTCTGGCGCCAATCGAATCACCTGGTGGGCGGCGAAAAGATCTGGGACGCGGCCAAGAAGCGGGACCCGTCGTTTTCCTGCGCCAAGTTGTTCTGGTGGTACAACATGTACAGCTCGGCGGATTTCGCGGTGACCCCGCGCCCGCTGTATCCCGCCGATGGCCGCAAGATTCCGGACATTTACACCGAGCCCGCCGAGCTTCGTGACGAACTGAATGCGCGCCTGGGAAGCTTTCCCCTTTTCAACTTTTGGGGTCCCAAAGCCGGCATCGTTTCGAGCCAGTGGATTGCCGATTGTGCAAAACACGTTTTCGATACGAAGAAGCCGACCCTCACGCTCGTCTACCTGCCGCACCTGGACTACGATCTTCAGCGGCTCGGGCCGGACGATCCGCGGATGGCTTCGGCATTGCGCGAGATCGACGGCGTCGTGGGCGATCTGGTGGAGCATTTCCGGCGCCACGATGCGCGGGTCATCGTGCTCTCGGAATATGCCATCACCAAGGTGACGGGGCCGGTGCACATCAACCGCGTGCTGCGCGATGCAGGGCTTTTGCGGGTGCGGGAGGAGCTGGGGCTGGAGAAGCTCGATGCAGGCGGCTCCGAGGCATTCGCCGTATCCGATCATCAAGTGGCCCACGTCTACGTGCGCCGCAAAGAGCGCATTGCGGAGGTCAAACGCCTGCTCGAGGGCGTTGCCGGCATCGACCAAGTGCTGGGCGAGGACGAAAAGCGCGCCGCCGGCCTCGATCACGCGCGCTCCGGCGAGTTGATTGCGTTATCGAAGCCAGATACCTGGTTTACTTATTACTATTGGCTCGACGACGAGCGGGCGCCCGATTTCGCGCGCACCGTCGATATCCACCGCAAACCGGGATACGATCCCGCGGAATTGTTCGTCGATCCCGCGTTGCGGCTGCCCATGCTGCGGGTGGGAACGCGCATCGCGCAAAAGACACTGGGCTTCCGCATGCTCATGGACGTCATTCCCCTCGATGCGACCTTGGTCAAAGGCTCACACGGCCGCCTCACCACGCCCGATCGCGCTCCCGTCTTCCTCTCGACCGAGCCTTCGCTGATTCCCGAAGGCCCGGTGGAGGCCGCCCAAGTCAAAGACCTGGTGCTACGCCACATTTTCGATCACGGCACGTAGGCGATGGCTTCCATCTCGACGAGCAGCTCGGGCCGCACGAGTCGCGAGACTTGGACGAGGCTGCTCGCCGGCGCGCGCTTCACATCGATGTAGCGATCGCGCACCTCGCGAAACGAGGTGAGCGTCTCCGGGCGCACGTCGGTCATGAAGATGGTCAACTTGATGACGTGCGCGAAATCGGTTCCCGCCGCCGCCAAGGCCGCGCGGACGTTGGAGAAAACTTGCTCGATCTGCGCGCGCATGTCCCCCGCGCCCACGACATTGCCTTTGGCATCGATGGCAATTTGGCCCGAGGTGTAAATCGTGCGGCCGGGCCCCACCTCCACCACATGGCTGTACCCAGGCGGCGTAACGAGCTCGGGCGGATTGATATGGCGTGCGGAAGATGCAGATGACGACATGGTGGAAGAACTAGCAGGAACCCGCGCCGAAGCGCATCCCACCATCCCAAGAAGCAACACGAGATACCCAAGGCGCATCCCTGCACTCTAGGGGAAATTCACAGGGAGGCGGGGAGGCGGGGAGTTTTTTGGTTTCAGTTGGCTCCGTGGGCCAACTGAAAACCCAAAACCCAGCGTTCCGCGACCTGATCATGCCGTCAGTCCTCCCCGCCTCCCCGCCTCCCTGTGAATTCTCTTTTGCGCTTAGCTGGTCACTTGCAGGCGTCGTCGTTGCCCGTGTTCCATTGGCAGCCGTTTGCGCACTTTTTGATGACCGTGGTGGACACGCCGTCGGAGCCGCAGCGGTAGAGCGTGTTGGCGTCGCCGTCGATGACGTCACCGCCGCAGTAGGCGCTGCCGGCGACGCAGCGGCAGCTGTCGTCCGTGCCGGAGTTCACGCTGCAGCCGTGCGAGCACGTGCGAATGAGCGTGGCCGACTTGCCGTCCGCATTGCACCGATACAACTTGTTCGAGTCGCCCGAGACTTTGTCGCCGCCGCAGTATCGGCCGCCCGCCACGCAGTTCGTCGAGCCGCCGCCTCCCCCGCCGTTCTGCACGGCCTTTACCGCATTGATTTCGGCATTGCTAATCGGGCAAACATTGTCGATGGCGTTGTTCGCCAGGCCATTTCGCTTTTGATAAAACGAATTAATCTGATTCTTCAGCGATTGCTTCAACACCGGCGTGCCGGCATACACCGCGTGAATGTGCGCACCAAATGCCGGGGGAATGCGCGACCAGGCGGCAAAGCCCTCCATGCGGAGCTTGTGCACCCGCGTGCACGGTGCGGACGTCGACGTCACGTCGGTGGCCGCCGAATAGCCGGTTCCCGGCTCCGGGCAATGCGTCCCCACCGACGCCTCGGCATCGCCGAAGGTTTGAATGAGCTGCGAATCGGTCACGCCGGCGCGTTTGATGGCCGAATACGCCGCCGAATACATGTACGAAGGGGAACTGGAGTGTTTGCACGTATAGGGTGCCGCGCAATAACAGGTTGCCAGTGCACTCTCGCCAGTCGCCACGGCGTCGGCTTCGCCCATCTCTTCATCCCCGTTCGCAGCGGGGTCGTTTTCATCGCGTGAGGACGCACATCCTGCAGCCAGCGGGAAAGCGAGCAACGTCGCGACGACGCATGTCCAGATCTTCCTCATGAAATGTGGGTCCCTTCTCAGGTTCACGTCGGGCTCCGGCCTTCGTGCACCTCCGGTGGCTCGACCTATGTGGGTGGAAGATGCTTATTCGCTGGCGCAATCAGCAGAATCCGCACCAAGCCGAGCACAAGCGTGGGTCGCGCGCCATTTCGGAAGATAACGTCAAATGAGGCGCCCTAGCTGGATCGCAAGTCCATCGAATTTTTGGTTCAACGGATCCAGGGATCGTGACGTTCTCTAGCGAAATAGGCACCGCGATGAATCGCGATACCGTTCTATGTCGCGAGTAAGCAGGATTCGTGCGGGACTTCACCTCGCACAACGTCGGAATGGTCCTGCAGAGTCGGAATGAAACGTGCTCGTGCTAACTCCTACTTGCGATGCAGCACTGCTTCCTTGAGAGGACGATCCCGCTGTCGCTTGCCACGTTGGTGGTGCTGAGCGGCCGGTCGACCTATGCACAGACCGCCGTTTCGCTGGAGTGGAGCGCCCCGCTCGCGGAGTGCGGAGATGGAGGCGCCGTCGAGGTCGAGGTGAATCGGCTTCTCGGGGGACAGCCCGTGGCCCCTGAAAAACGCGTTCGCGCGCGGGTGCGCATCGAGCGAGCGCCCGATGGCGCGTGGCAGGTCGATCTCGTCACGGAGCAAGCCGGCACACGCGGGGAGCGCACGCTTTCGGCAGCTTCGTGCCGCGCGGCCGCCGACGCAACGGCGCTCATTTTGGCGCTGATCATCGACCCAACGCAGGTGGCGGCCACGCGCGCGTCGGAGACGCCTGTCGTCTCTGGCACGCCTGGCACGCCTGTCACGCCGGTGCGTGAAGCGCCGGCTACGGTCGCGCAAACCTCCGCCGTCGAAGTCACACCGGCGACGCCTCCAACAACGTTGCCGCCGCCGGTGGCTGCGGATCGCACGCCCGGGGAAATGAGGAGCGCGCCCAAAAGAGACGGCTCCACCCTCGTGGCGGTGGGCGCCTTTGGCCTTGGCGACCTTGGTGCGCTGCCGACCGCCGCGGCAGGCATCGGGCTCTTCGTCGCATGGACACCCGGGCGTGCGCGCATCGAGGCCGCGGGCGCGGACTACCCCGATGCCACGGCGCGCTTGACCGGCGCGGGCGGCGGCAGCTTTCACCTGGCCACGGGCATGCTCCGCGGCTGCTACGCGATCAGCGTGCGTTCACCGTTCGAGAGCAGCGCGTGCGTCGGATTCGAAGCCGGGGCCATGGGCGGCGACGGCTTTGGCGTGAGCATGCCTGGCTCGGGCATGGCCTTTTGGACCGCCAGCGTCGTGGGCGGCCTCTTCGCCTACCGACTCACGCCCAACCTCGCGATCCGTTTCGACACGGGCCTTTCCGTGGCGTTGGTGCGCCCACGCTTCGTGCTCGACAACGCCGGCTTCGTGCACCGCCCTTCGGCCCTGGGCGCGCGCATGGCCTTCGGCATGGAAGTGCGATTTTGAGCTCCACCGTCACAAAAGCGCAAAAGGCCGGCCACTCAGTCGGAGGAACACAGCATCGTATGCCGCTCAGCGTCACCGCGCCGCACCTGGTGGATGACCCATCGTTCCCGCCGGAACGCCGGGAACCGCAGGCGGCGATCCATTTCGACGACGTCTATGCGGAGCACTTCGCATTCGTATGGCGGAGCACACGGCGACTGGGCGTGAGCCCTTCGTCGCTGGACGACGTGGTGCAGGAGATCTTTCTCGTCGTCCACCGCAAGCTCGGCGACTACCAGCACAAAGGTTCGATCAAGACGTGGCTGTTTGGCATCGTGCGGCGCATCGTCTCCCAACACCGGCGCACGGAGCGGAGAAAACCGTCGCACGCAGGAGCAAAGGAGGCGACCGATCTCGATGTCTTTCACGATCCAAAGTCGATCCCTCCCGATGCCTCCGCCGAACAGGCCCAGGCCATGCGCGTACTCGATCGGTTGCTCGACGAGCTCGACGACGACAAGCGCGAAGCCTTCGTTTTGTCGGAGCTGGAGGAGATGACCATCGCCGAGATCAGCGAGGCGATCGACGTCAATCCGAACACCGTCGCATCGCGCATTCGAGCCGCGCGGCGCGCCTTCGAGGCGGCGCTGGAGCGCTTCGAACAAGGTGAGGCCCAAGCGCCGCGCAGCGATCGGAGGCGCACGTGAGCGATCTAACGCCGAAAGCGCGCGCACTGCTCGCCCGCGCAGCGCGCGCACACGAGCCCACGGAAGACGATCGCGCACGGATCCGCGCGCGTGTGGCGCGCAAGATCGCCTTGGGTGCGTGCGCGGCGGGGGCCGCCTCGGCCACGTCGAAAACGCTGACCGCGGGAACGGGCGGCTTTCTGACGAAGGCCGTCGTGTCCGTCGCCATCGTGGGAACGGTGGGGGTGGGCGCCACGCATTGGGTCGCGTCCCATTCGGATCCATCGACGTGTAAGATCGTATCCGTCGTATCGGCGCCCGCGTCCGTTGCGCCCATCGCGAGAGGCGTGAGCAAGCCCGGACCGGCGGCGGTGATGCACGAAGAGCCCGCGGAGGTGCACGAGGTTCCCTCCCCCGCCCCGCCGCCGTCTACGGTGATCGCGCGAAAGCACCCGGTGCCCAAAGCATCGGCCATCGAGCCGGCGGTGCCGGCGCCTTCCGCGGAGCGCGTGGATCCGCTGGCCATGGTCGACGAGGTGGATGTGTTGGCCCGCGCGCACGAAGCTTTGGCGCGCGGCGACGGGCCGCTCGCCCTGGCCTTGGTCGAAGAACACGGCCGGCGCTTTCCAAAGAGCGCGCTCGCGGAGGAGCGCGCGGCGGTGCACGTGTTCGCCTTGTGCGCGAGCGGGCGCGGGGCCGATGCCGCGCGAGAAGGCGCGCAGTTTCTCGAGAAACATCCGCGCTCGCCGCTCGCCGAACGCGTTCGCGGGTCGTGCCCAGGTATGTGGGGGGCTCCGCCGCCCCACCCCCCCGAGAAGGGGGGCAATCTTTGAAACGCATGGCACTCGCCTCGGCCGGAACGGTGGCCATGCTCGGATGCGGCGACCCCACCGTCTCCATCGGAAGCGACACGGGGCCCATTGCCGTGGAACCGAGCACGGTCAACGTCAACGCCCCGCCCTGCCCCGCGGGCTACGAGCATGCGACCATCTGCTGCACCGGAGACAATGGGCAAAACGCCCCCGCGTGCATGCGGTACATCGGCACGCCGTTTCATCCGTGCGCAACCGGCTGGCTGACTTACCCCAACGAGAACGTCTGCTGTTCGATCGACAAGCCATCGGACTGCATCGACGCCCCCGCGCGTTTGCCCGAGAACGCCGGTGCAATCATTGGAGCGACCAACGACTGCGGCTTTCCACCGAAGTGTCCACCGGGAACGAGTCCCGATTGGGCGTGCCACGGATTCGGCTGCTGGTGGTATGTACCCGGCAGCGGAGGAAAGCCGGCCACCCGCGATGGCTTTTGCCAGGAGACGAAGTATCCGCCTTCTTCCTCGCTATCGACCTTCCCGTCGCCGGACTGCACCTATTGCCCATCGAATTGGCTCCCCTGGTTCGAACCGGGGGTCTGCTGCCGAGGGGATGGACGAGGCTCGCCCGAGATGTGCTTCGCCACCACGCGCTACGTTCCGCTCACGAAGCGCTGAAGCCATAGGGTGAGCGCAAAAGCCCCGAGGGCGAGCGCGGCCCCGAGCGACGGTCCCACGAGGACGGCATCGAGAAGCGAAATCCCCGCAATGAGTCGCACCACCGTGCGCGGAATGGCCCCCGGCGCCCCGCGGCGTAGGTCCACCAGCGTAAAGACGATCCACGCCAAGAACGCGAGATCGAGAAGCAGCGCCGGCGTGCTGCCAAAGGAAATGGGAAGCAGCGCGAGGCATGGGATGAAGAGCAGGGCCAGCGGCCAAAACCGACGCAACGTAAACCGCGGCATTTTGCCTGCGAGGTATGCGCCCTCGTGCTTGGCCAAATACGTGAGCCCAATCAAATAAGACAAGAGCAGCGCCGCCCCCGCGAATACCGGCGTTCCGCGATGCATCGTCACCGACAGCGCGGCGGTCACGTACACGAGAACGCGGCATGCCCCCATGATGATGGGCCCAATGGGATTTCCTTTGTGCCATGCATCGTAAAGGACGATGATCCCGGCCAGGACCACGGCCGACACGATGGGAACGACCCCCGCGCCGTATGCGAACGCATGCACCGCGACGGCGAGCACACCTGCACCGAGCAGGCCGAATCCAATGGCGAACACCTCGCGCGCACCGATTTGGCCCGACGGAATGGGCCGATTGGCGCGCTCGCGCGCGTCGATGTGGCGGTCGAACGCGTCATTGAGAAACATGCCGCCGATGTACAGGAGCGAGAACGCCACCATGAGCACCGCGACGCTCCCCACCGGCCATGCGGCGTTCGGCGCCTGCGCCAGGGCCACACCGGCCAAGGTGTTGCTCCAAACCGTGGGCAGGTTCGACACGCGCCCGAGACGCAGGTAAATGCGCCAGCTCACCGGCTCACGTCCAGCACGTCCAGGACCCATTGCATCTCGCGTGCGACGGCATCGACCACGTGCTCGTTTCGGTATTCGGCCGGGAGCACGTCCCAGGTGTACGTCTCCACCTCCAGGTGATCGCTCACCGGCTGATCGCGCTGGAGCAAGAGCAGCTCCCGCAGGTACGTCTGCGTATTGCGAAACGGGCCGAGCGTTTCGCGAAAGATGGGCACGTGGAAGTGCACGCGCAAATGGCGCGGACCCGCCACCGGTGCTTCGAGTGCCTCCGGCAGGTCCAAATAGCGAATCAAACCCGTTTCGCTGTGTTCGACGACCTGGTGCAAATACGTATCGTCGGCGAAACGCGCGAGCGCCTGCTTCGCGTCGTCCTCCTCGCCCGAGAGTCGAACATCGAGCCCGGCGCTCAATTGGACTTTGTAAATGCCAATTCCGGCGCTGGCGAATCGCTGGGGCCCCACGCGCGGGTCTTCGAACTCCACCGCCATGTGGCACGCATCGAAACAGACGCCGGCGTGCCGGCGCGCGGCCGCCTCCGCGTCGGCCCGCCCGAGGCCGGTCATGGCCTCGAAGCGCGCGAGCGCGTCGCCCGAGAAGACGTGCTCCTGGAAGTACCGAATCGTTTCGTCCGTCGTTTCGAAGTGGCAAAAGGGCTCGGGCTCGGCAGCCAGGCGCACCACCTTGCCGGTCGACGCGTGCAGCGCATGAAACGACGCCGCCACGCGCAGCATGTTGTTCGCCATGCGCGCGGCATCCTCCGACGAGGGCACACGCGGCCGAAAGGCACCCGGCACCGTGCTGACACTGCCGGTGACCCCGTCCGGAAGGAGCGCGGCGAGAATGCCCCCGAGGCGCTCGGTGTAGCGAACGCGCTCCTCGTCGAACCAATCGGGCAGGTACACCGCTTCCTTGACGCGCGTACCGTGGAATTGGCCGTACGGGAACCCATTGATCGTAAAGACGTACGCGCCGTGCGCGCCCAGCCAATCGCGAAATGATTCGAGTTCTCGAGGCTGCGCGAGCTCCTCGGCGGCCTGACCGGAAAGTCGCAATCCCACGCCAAAAGGCCGCTCGCTCCCGACGCGCGCCTTTACGGCCAGGACGTGCTCGGCCACGTTGCGGCGGATCTCGCCCCACGTCTCGCCGGCGTGGATGTTCGTACAATAGGTGAGGTGCGGCTCTCCCGCGGTGGGCAGCTTCATCGGTGTGCCGCCGCCCGCGTTCGCAGCCGATCGAGGCACGCGAGCATGCCGTCCTCGGAAATGTCGTGCACTTCGACCCCTTCGCCCGGCCCGCGCAGCAACGTCACGCAGAGATCGCCGCCCAGGTGCTCGCGAAACTCCGCGAGGCCCTCGAACACGCGCAGACGCCCGTCGGGCCCCGCCATGGACAAGGCGTCGTCCCAAAGAGAGAAGCCCAATTGCTCGAGCAGCGCCATCACCGTATCGGCGAGCGTCTGCGGCGCGAGCCCCACGTGCACCGAATACAAAGTATCGAGCGCCATACCGATGGCCACGCCCTCACCATGGCGAAGCCGATACGCGGTCAGCGATTCCAATTTGTGTGCCGCCCAATGACCGAAGTCCAACGGGCGCGCACTCCCTTTCTCGAAAGGGTCCCCCGATGTCGCGATATGGCGCAAATGCAATTCCGCGCTGCGCCGCACGAGCTCCATCAAAGCCCCCGCGTCGCCCGCACCGAGCGCGGCGCCGTGCTCGCGCATCCAGGCAAAAAACGCGGCATCGCGCACCAGAGCCACTTTGACCGCCTCGGCCATACCGGCCACGCGGTCGCGCGGCGACAACGTTGTCAGGAAATGCCCATCGCAAAGAACGCCGTGCGGCGGGGCAAAGGTGCCGAGGAAATTCTTTTTGCCAAACGCATTGATGCCATTCTTCACGCCGACGCCCGAATCGGCCTGCCCGAGCACGGTGGTGGGAAACCGAATCAGCCGCACACCGCGATGGGCCACCGCCGCCGCGTACCCCACCACATCGAGCACGGCCCCGCCTCCAATGGCGAGCACGTACGAATGCCGATCGATGCGCAGCTCGTGAATGTGCCTCAAAATATCGCGGAAGGTGGTTTCGTCGTTCTTGCATGCCTCGCCGCCCGGTACCACCATGGGCGGCGCAATCAGCTCCAAGCGATCGCCGTGGGCCGCAAAGTACGATTCCATATCCCGTGCGAGCCCGGGCCACGCCTCCATCACGCCGCGATCGACCACCGCCCAGGCGCGATGCCGGCGCGGGGTCACCTCCGGAGCCTGACCGGGCACTTCGCAAAGAATGGAGCGTAGGAGCGGATTGTCGCTCGTGAAGACGCCCTCGGTGAAGCAGACGCGATAGTCGAAACGGACGTTAACGCGCTCTTCCATATTCGTTAGGAGTTTTACGCTCAAAGTGAGCAGGGTCAAGCGTGGGAGAGGGTGCGCCACGTCACACGATCGTCACACGAAGTTCACCCCGTCCCCTCCCGTGCTTCCCAAAGTGTGCGGCGAACATGATCGCTTTAGCCCAGGCCAAGTCGGAGCCTGCGAATGCATCCGTGAAGATGCGCGCGACCGACCTCTCCGTCCATTATGGAGCCAAAAAGGCCATCACCGGCGTGACGATCGACGTGCTCGAGCATGAATCGCTCGCCCTGATTGGACCGAGCGGGTGCGGCAAGAGCACCTTTTTACGTTCGCTCAATCGGATGAACGACACGGTCGAAGGCATCCGAGTGGAAGGCACCGTCGAATTGGACGGCGAGCCCATCTACGCGGCCGACGTCGATCCGGTGCTCGTAAGGCGCCGCGTCGGCATGGTTTTTCAGCGTTCGACGCCATTCCCCAAGTCCATTTTCGAAAACGTTGCCTATGGGCTACGTATTGCGGGGCAGCAAAACGCCCGTGTCCTCGCCGAAAGCGTGGAGCGTGCCCTGCGCCGTGCCGCGCTCTGGGACGAGGTGAAGGATCGTCTCAGCGATTCCGGAATGGGACTCTCCGGCGGCCAACAGCAGCGACTCTGTATTGCGCGCGCGCTCGCCGTGGAGCCCGAGGTGCTCTTGATGGACGAGCCGTGCAGCGCACTCGATCCCATTGCAACGGCCAAGGTCGAGGACCTCGTCTCCGACCTCCGGCATAGCGTGACCATCGTCATCGTCACGCACAACATGCAACAAGCCGCGCGCGTGTCGCAGAAGACCGGCTTCTTTTACATGGGTCGCCTCGTCGAAGTGGGCGACACCTCCACCATCTTCACTCGGCCGCGGCATCGCGAGACCGAGGATTACATCACAGGGAGATTTGGCTGATGAATTCCATCGTGACGGCGCTCCGTACGGGCGTTCTTGGTACCTTGCCGCTTGCTTGTGCACTGCTTGGTGCGTGCGACAAATCGCAGCCGCCCGCCCCCGCCGCGGTGGCCGACGCCTCCACGTCGACGAACAGCGCCGCCGTGACCGACAAAAAGGAAGGCACCGTGCGCGCGAGCGGCTCCAGCGCATTGCAGCCGCTGGTCAATGCCGCGAAGGAGAAGTACGAGGCCGAGAACAAAGGCGCCAGCGTGGAAGTGTCCGCGGGCGGCTCGAAAAAGGGATTGGCCGACGTGGCCTCCGGCGCGGTGCATATCGGCAACAGCGATATCTTCGCACCCGATGATTTGAAATCCGGCCTGGTCGATCACAAGGTCGCCACCGTTGGATTTGCGGCCATGGCCAACAAAGGCCCCTATTCGGAAAAGATTGCCTCGCTCAGCCTGCAGGACCTGGCGAAAATCTTCTCCGGCGCGGTGAAGAATTGGAAAGAAGTGGGCGGCGAGTCGCAGCCCATCGTGGTCATCAACCGCGCCGCCGGCTCGGGTACGCGCACGGTATTCGGCAATATCGTGCTCGGCGGCGACAAGTTCGTCGAGTCGCAGACGGAGGACAACTCCGGCGCGCTGGTGGCGAAACTCAAGCAAACCAAGGGCGCCATCAGCTACCTGGCGCTGTCCTTCAAGGATGACGAGTTGAAGACCTTCGGCCTCAAGGGCGATGGCGGCGTGGTGGAGCCCACGTCGGCGAACATCACCAGCGGCGCCTATCCGATCTGGTCGTACGAGCACATGTACACCAAAGGCGAAGCCTCGGGCTCGACCAAGGCATTCCTCGATTACATTCTCTCGCCCGCTTTCCAAGATAGCGTGCTCCCCAACGTGAAGGGATTCATCCCCATCACGCAAATGAAGGTCTCGCGCGAAAAGGATTGACGCGTGTCACCCAAATCCGCCGTCGCAGAGGAAGTTCCGCCATTCGTGCCCGCCGAGCGGTTGCGCGCGTCCGCGCGACCGCGGTGGGGTGAAATTGCCATTCGCGGCTTCATTGCGGCGTGCGGCCTCTTCGTGGTGGTGGCCACCGCCGCCGTCATCCTCTTCATTGCTCGGGCCGGCGTTCGCGGCATCCAGGACGTCGGCCTTGGTGGCCTTCTCAGCGGCGAAATTTGGAAGCCGGAGGCGAATGTCTTCGGCGGCTACCCGCTGATCTTCGGCACCGCCATCAGCGCGCTCGGTGCTGCGCTGGTGGGGGCCATCCCCGCGCTGCTCGCGGCGGTGTGGGTCTCCGAGCTGGCCCCGAAAAGCGCGCGCTCGATTTATCGCCGCACGATGGAAATCGCGGCGGCCGTTCCCAGCGTCGTGTACGGCTGGCTCGCGCTGGTGCACTTGGTGCCCCAGGCGGAATGGGTCGCGCGGGCGCTGCACGGCGAGGACGTGCAGGTGAGCGGCGAGGGCCTCGCCTCCAGCGCGGTGCTCTTGGGCATCATGATCGCGCCCACCGTCTTTTTGCTCTCGCTGGATGCCCTCTCGCGCGTGTCGGGCACCTTGCGCGAGGCCAGTGCGGCCCTCGGCGCTTCGTCTTGGCAGACGGCGTTTCGCATTTGCATCCCGAGCGCCGGGCGCAGCCTCTTCACCGCCGTGTTCTTCGGCTTCGCCCGCGCCGCGGGTGAAACCATGGCCGTGCAGATGGTCATCGGCGGCGCACGCCGCGTGCCGGAGAATCTGTTCTCACCGGCCACGACCATCTCGACACAAATCGTCATGGATATGCAGAATGCGACGCCCAACACGACCGCGAGCAACGTTTTGTTCTCGATGTCGCTGGTGCTCCTGGTTCTCTCCGCGGGTGTGGTGCTGATCTCGCGCGTCATCGGGCGCTGGGGGTCGAAGGCATGAGCACCCTGGCGGAGCTTCAGCGGACGCGAAGGCGCCACCGTCTCGTCGAAACGGCGCTCGAGCGCGGTCTGGCCACGGGCGCGCTGGCCCTGGCGGGCCTCTACATTTTGGGCCTCTTGGTGCTCGTCCTCCGCGGTGGGCACAAGGTCACGAGCTTCACCGTGTACCCCTCGCCGCTGCTCGACGTGAGCGGGGAGGATGCGGTGCGTTTCGTCTTGGCGGCCTCCATCTTTGGGAGCCTCGCCTGGAGCGTGTCGGCTCTTGCGCAGCGTCTCTTTGCGAAGGCGCTCGAGGCGCACCGCAACAAGCTGCGCATCGGCGTCGTGGTCATCGCGGTCGCGTGCGCAGCGCTTTTCCGCGATCACCTACCGCGGTTTCTCATCGCGCTGCCGAGCGACACCACGGCGGGCGGAGGCGTCGGGCCGGAGATCTTCAACACGCTGTACGCGGCGGTTCTGAGCACCGCGATCACGCTGCCCATCGGCATCGGCGCGGCCGTGTACCTGGCGCGCTTCGCCGGCGGAGGGCGATTCGTCGCGGTGGTGCGGATGGCGCTCGATACGCTCGCGTCACTTCCGAGCATCGTCTACGGCCTTTTCGGCTTCCTCGTGTTCGTCGTGGAAATGCGCGCGGGCTATTCGCTGCTCGCGGGCGCATTCGTGCTCGCGCTGCTCAACTTGCCGCTGGTCGTGGGCGTCGCGGAGGAGAGCATTCGCTCCGTTCCGCGCGAGCTGGAAGATGCCAGCTTGGCGCTGGGTGCCACCCCCGTTCAGACGACGCTCCGTGTCACGATCCCCTATGCGTGGCCGGGCATTCTCAGCGCGCTCGTGCTGTCCATCGGCCGCGTGTTCGCGGAAAGCGCCCCGCTGGTCATGACGGCGGGAACCACCATTTCACGGGCCGACGCGTATTCGCTCAATCCGATGCGCGGGGGTGAAACGCTGGCGGTTCACCTCTGGTACGTGAATTCCGCGGGACTTAGCCCGGACCGCGCCGATGTGAGCGCCGGTACCGCGGCCGTACTCATCGTTCTCATTGGGGCGACGAACTTTCTGGCCTCGCGCCTGGCCCATTTTGGTGGAAGAAAATGAGTGGACCTTCCGTACCCCCCACGAAGATGCATAGCTCGCACACCAGCCGCGATTTCGAGGCCGAGCTCCGGGAGCTTCGCGCGCACACGCTCGCCATGGGCGCGCGCTGCGAGCGAAGCTTGCGCCTGGCGCTCGAGGCTTTTTGGGAAAACTCGATGAAGCTCGCCGCGGAGGTCGAGGAGATCGACCGGCACATCGACCGCGACGAGATGGAGATCGACGCCTTGGTTCTGCGCGTGCTCGCGCTACGCCAGCCCGTCGCCTACGATTTGCGCTTTCTAGCGACCGCCCTGAAGCTGGTCACCGACTTGGAGCGCGTGGGCGACGAGGCGGTGAACATCGCCGAGCGCGCCAAAGAAGGACACGGCGTTGCCAAGGATCAAGTGCGCGTCGCGCTGAAGGAGATGGCCGATCAGGCGCAGCAGATGCTCCGCGACGCACTCGACGCGTTCGTCGAGGGCGAGGCCACCCGCGCCGCCCAGGTGCTCGAGCGCGACGACACGGTGGACAACCTTTACGGTGGCATCCTGGGCTCGATGATGGAGTTCATGGCCACGAACCCGGCGGAGATCCCCGCGGCCATCCGCGTCATCAAGGTCGCCAAGTACCTCGAGCGGGTCGCCGATCACGCGACGAACATCGCCGAAGAAGTCATCTTCATGGTCCGCGGCGAAGACGTCCGCCACGTGCGCACGCACCCGCCGCCGAATGCGCGATAGGGTTAGTCGGCGCCTTCGAAGAGCAAATCGATCTCGATTTCTACTTCTTCGAAAGGTTCGGCCCGTACTTTTTTGCCGCGGCCCGCAGTGAGCGCGACGAAATAGCCTTCTGTTGCGTAGCGATACACCGTGAGCGTTCGATGTTGCGGATCGAGGATCCAATAATGGGGAACGCCCGCACGGTGGTCACCGAATAGCTTGTCGCCGAGGTCTCGCTCCGCATTCGACTTGGACAGAACTTCCGCGCTCCAGTCGGGGCGTACGCGGACCGGTCTTCCAGGAGGCATCTTCGGAACGCGGTCCTTGCGCCAGCCCGCAACGTCGGGGCGGTACACCTCGTGCGTCTCGAGCTCGATGTCCACTTCGGATCCGAACCACCATCCGCCGGGGCCGTCCCCCCGGCCCCACTGATACGGTCCCACCAGAAAGGCGCTGATCGAGGTTTGAGCAAGCCCGTGATCCCAGGTCGGTGCCGCTTTTTGCACGACCTCCCCACCGACGATCTCGAGCCGGTCCTCCTCGGGCCGGTCCGCGATGTCCGCCCACGTCGCCCCGTGAGTTCGCCGTACCGCCCCGCTCATGCGGCTTATCTTACCGCAACGTGGTTCTGCGCGCCCCAATTGGAGGCCCGGAGCTGCACCGTGAAGGTGGAGCCCTTGCCAATCTGGCTCTCCACGGAGATTTTCCCGCCGAGGGCCTCGGTCAGATGTTTCACGATGGAGAGGCCCAGGCCGGTGCCTCCGAGTTCGCGCGAGCGGCTCGCGTCGACGCGGTAAAAGCGCTCGAAAAGTCGCGGCAGGTGCTTCTCGCTGATGCCGGGGCCCGTATCCTCCACGGCAATGCGAACCATCTCGCCCTTCGTCTCCGCGCAAAGCGTGACGGAGGAGCCCGCAGGGCAGTATTTGACCGCGTTCTCCACCAGGTTCGAGAGGATTTGTTCCAATGCGCGCTGATCCGTTTCCAACGCCGGAACCGGATTGGCAATACGCATTTCCAATCGAATCTGTTTGCGCTCGGCGCGCTCGCGGAAAAGCCCTACGACGATGTGGAACACGCTCGTAATGTCGATTCGCTCGCGCTTGATGCGAAATTCCTTGGATTCGATGCGCGATAGCTCCAGCAAATCCTCGATGAGGCTTTGAAGGCGCTGCGCGTTGCGCTCGATCATGTCGATGAAGCGCACCGCCGCATTCGGATCGGATACCGCCCCGCGCAACGTCTCCGCCGCCGAGCGGACCGCGGCCACCGGCGTGCGCAACTCGTGCGAGACGTTGGCCACGAAATCGCGCCGCAGCGACTCGAGCCGGCGCAGATCCGTCACGTCCACGATGACCGCGATCATGCCTTCGTCGCCCTCGTCGTGAAGCGCGGTTGCGCCCACGAGAAGACGCCGCGGCTTGATGCCCGGCAGCTCGAGCTCACCCGACGACTGCCCATCGGCGCGCGCCATCTCCAGCAGCATGTGCAGCTCGGCGTGGCGCACCACCTCGAGCAGCATTTTGCCGACGGCATCGGCCGGCAGAAGCAGCATCTCGCGCAGCGCGTGGTTCATGGTCACCACACGAGCCTCGGCGTCGAGAACGAGGACGCCCTCGTGCATGCCCTCCAGAATACGCCGCTGCAGATCGCGCTCGGTCCGCAGCTCGGCCAGCGTATTTTCCAGGCTTCCCGCGAGCTGATCGAGCGCGTGCCCCAGCTCCGCGAGCTCGTCGGAGCCGGAGATGTGCGTGCGCACGTCGAGATCGCCCGACTTCATGCGCCGCGCGGTCTCGGTGAGGCTTCGCACCACGGCGGACATCCGCTGCGCAGCGGCGCTGGAGAGAAACACCGCGAGGGCCAGCGCGATGACGAAGGCGAAAAGCACGATGCGGTGCACCGCACCGATGGCCTCGTCCACCATGCGCAGCGGCTTGGCCACGCGTGCGACCCCCGCCTCGCGCCCATCGCGCGCGAAGAATGGAACCGCGGCGTACATCATGCGCTCGCGCACCGTGGCGCTGAGGCGTGTGCTGCGCCCGTGACCATTGGCGAGCGCGGTGGCCACTTCTTCACGCGTGGCGTGGTTTTCCAGGGTGGAGATCTTCGCAGCGTCCACCTCGGAATCGCCGAGAACGCGACCATCGCTCGCCACCAAGGTCACGCGGCCATCGGCCACGCTGCCGAATCGGTCTGCGAGGTGATCCCATGCTTCGAGGTCGCCCTCGGGAATCGGGGCATTGCTCGCCTCCAACGCGACCAGCTTCGCGCGGACGAACAGGTCCTGCTCGATGTCGTTGGTGAGGTACCGATCGATGGCATGCGTGAGGTACGCATCCCCAATCGTCACGGAAATGGCAATGACGGCAAACGAAGCGAGAAATAGCTTGAGGCGAACCCCTAGCCTCAATGCTCCGCTTCGGGGAACTCGGAGAACCGGTATCCCACGCCCCGCACGGTTTCGATGTACTGTCCGGCGTCGCCCAACTTCTCGCGCAGGCGCTTCACGTGCGTGTCCACCGTGCGCGACATGATCTCGGCCTCGATGCCCCACACGTCGCTGAGCAGCACCGACCGAGTTTGAACTCGATTCTTGCGATCGAAGAGCGCCACCAGCAGCTTGAACTCGAGTGCGGTGAGCGTGACCTCTTCTTCGCCGACCCACACGCGGTGTGCGTGGCGATCGATGCGCAGCACGCCGAAGTGGCTATGCGGCACCGTCGCCGTGTCGGTGCGACGGAGGACGGCTTGCACACGCAAGAGAAGCTCCCGCACGCTGAACGGCTTGGTCACGTAGTCGTCGACGCCGAGCTCGAAGCCGAGCACGCGATCGATCTCTTCGGACTTGGCTGTGACCATGATGACCCGCACGTCCTGCGTCGCGGGGGTCTTCTTCAACGTCTTGCAAACCTCGATGCCCGACACGTCGGGGAGCATCAAATCGAGCAAGACCAGATCGGGCGGGGTGGAACGCACCGAGCGCAGGCCTTCGGCGCCTGTCGCTGCAACCTCCACGGAATGCCCCGCTTGAGCAAGGTTGTACTCGAGGATGTCGCGCAAATCGGCTTCGTCTTCGACGACTAGAACACGGGCCATAGGGTTGACCTCGAGTACATACGGGAGGCGTCGGTCTGGCGCCGGCTTTGTGACAGTTGCGTGACAGCCGTCACGATAAGACCTTTCCGCACACCAAGCGAGCTCCTGAGCGAGGGGTGGATCTTCGCCGTGCCGTCTTCGTAGAATGAAAAAAACCGATGCACCATCGTCGATTGCTTCCCCTTCTCTTGTTCCTTGTCATCAACGGCTGCGGTGGAGCTCGATCCAGCGAGGCGCCAGCCCCGATGTCGGCGGCTCCTCCCGAACCGGAGCCCACCACCCTGGAGGAAGCGCAAGCGCAGTTGGAGCGCGCGAAAGTTCAGCTCGGTGCCACCAACGCACCATCGGCCGATGCGGCCGGGGCCAGCGCGCCACGCGCACCGGCGGCCCCGCCACAGCAGCCGCAAGCCGAGCGCGCTCCGGCCCCCGCCCCGCCCCCCGCGCCAGCCTCGAAGTCGATGGAGTCGAAGAGCGCCGTCCAACAATACCGGGCCGAGGAAGCCGTATCCGACCCATGCGCCGATTCGTGCCGCGCACTCGCCTCGATGCGCCGCGCGGTGGCCGCCATTTGCCGCATCGCCGGCAACGCCGACGCACGCTGCACCGACGCCAAGGCCACCCTCGCGAGCAGCGAACAACGCGTCTCGACGTGCCGCTGTCCTTAGAGCCAATGCCGTTCAATTAGCGAATGTTCTTTCCCGTACACGTTCCCGTTCCCGTTCCCGTACACGAAAGCCCGAGAAGAAGATCGGGAAGGGGAACGGGAACGTGTACGTGTACGGGTTAGCTGCACGGCATTAGCTCTAGTCCGGCAGGAGCCGCATCGATAAATAGCGGACGTAGCGTTCGCGCGCGGAGGCTGTGGGCAATTGGTCCGGGGCGATGCGGGCCATTTGGAGAAGGCCCAGGTGCGCCGAATAGGCGAGGAGCGCGGCGGAGCGGGCGTCGGCGGGGGTGAGGCCACTGCGGCGGTAAATATCGACGAGGTACTCGAGCCGGCGCGATGCGACGCGCGCCACCACGGGGGCTACCGCGGGGTTTTCGGCGGCAGAGAGAATGGCCAGCTCGATGGGCGCGTACGTCTCGTTCTCCGAGAACACGGTCATGAACAGCTGCTGCAGCCGATCGCGCGGGCGCTCCAAGGCCTCGAGCCGCTCGATGATGGCGTGCGTGCAAATCTCCTCCCACCGCTCGAGCGCAGCGCGCAGCAAGGCGAGTCGATCTTCGAAGTGCCAGTAAAAGCTTCCCTTGGTGACGCCCAGGGTGCGCGCCACCTCGTCGATGGTCACCCCCGCAAGGCCGCTCTTGCCGATGGCCCAGAGTGCCGCATCCGCCCAATCGCGCGGCGATAGCGCGCGGCTTTCGGGACGGCCGGAACGGCGGTTCGGGGCTTGTAGCGGGGCGGGGGCTCGTGCACGTCGCGGCATGGTATCGAGTGGCGCTATGGCTTGGGCGGAACGAGTTCGGCGCCCGGGGCGTCGAAGGTGCCCGACGTATCGCCCGATGTCACCACGTAGTCTTTGCCATGAAGGTCGATGACGTCGACGATGACCTCGACGGAAACATTGCCCGGCTCGTACGTGCGCAATCCGAGGTCGAATCCAATCATCGCGGGAATCGTTTTCGGAATCAGCGGCGAGATCACTGGATCGAAAACGCTGGAGCGGTTCTGCAGATTGAAGATGCGGTTCAGGATCCCGTTCACGTTGGCGTTGGCCGGCGGCGCTGCAACCACGGCCTGCGCGGTGGCGAGATCCGTGGCCAACTCGACGGTGTCATCGGGGGTGATGATGCCCTCCACCCGCGATTTCGGCCCCACGATGAAGAACTTGTCGAAGCCGCTGAAGTCGGGGGTGACCTGCTCCTCGTTGACCACCTGGATGCCCGGCTTGTAGCGAACGAACTCGTTCCACGGATCGACGAGGAGTTCCACGCTGTGCTTTTGGTCGTCGAGATTCGATATCGTAAATCGAACTTCGATTTGCAGGTCGCCGGCCACGATGCCGGGCGTCCTTCGTATGGGCAGACGAACCGGCGTGCCGACTTGGTAGATGCGCGCTTCGCCGTCGTCGTACAAGGGCGGAAGCTCACGGGTCATTCCGACGACCACGGGCTCCACGACGATGTGATCATTGCTGGCGCACGCCCCTGCGCCCAACGCCCACAAGAGAGACGACGCGCCGAACAAGAGAAACGGGGCCCTCGGATTCACGATGGGCTATGGTAAGCGATCGACATGCCAGGGAACCAGCCGCCGCTCCTGGAAGCGAAAAATCTCCGCCTCGACGAAGACGGCGCGCCGCAGGTGGATGGGCTATCGCTGGCCACGCAGGGAAATCACGTGGTGATTCTCGGCGCGCCGCGCGCTTTGTTCGAGGCGGCAGCCGGAATGCGCAGCCCCGCCCGCGGGGAGCTGTCCTTGTATGGCACGCCCTGCGCGGACGCGCTGGCATCGCGGCATGTGGCCGGCGCCCCCCTCGATCCGGCGCTTCCCCCCAAGTGGACCGTGCGCCGTTACGTGGAGTGGAGCGCTCGCCTCGTGGGGCATTCGCGTTCCGACGCGCGGGCGCACGCGAGCGAGGCGTTGCAGGCGCTGGAGCTCACGGCGCTGGCCAACGCGCCGCTCGGGCCCGCGCCGATTGCTGCCCGCCGAGCCACGGTGCTGGCCGCGGCCCTGGCCACGAAGGCGCACGTTCTCGCGTTCGAGGATCCCACATTGGGATTGCCCGAGGCTGGCTATCGCGCATTGAGCCACATTCTGGCGCGCGCGCTGCATTCGCGCCCGTGGTTGCTCTTCGCCGCACGCGCCCCACTCGACACGCCGCTTTGCCTCGAGGCCGACGACGCGGTGGTGCTCCTGGGTTCGCGCGTGGTGGCCCAAGGCATTCCTTCCGAGCTCGCCGCACGCGAGCGCACCTATGCCGTGCGCGTAGCCGGCGACGTTCCCACCTTCGCAAGCCTGGTTATGGCCCGCGGCGCACGCGTAGAAGCCTCCGGCTCCGAGCTCACCTTGGAACTAGGCGATTCTCTAGGCACACGCGATCTCCTCGAGCTCGCGAACCAATCCCGCTCCGTCATCGTCGAACTCCGCCCCCTCGCCCGCGCCTTTGCATAGGGCTCGACGCAACGTAGAGGCACGCGTACACTTTTGTACATGAGCCAGTCGGCTGTACCGAGACTGCGTGACCTGCCGCCCGTGCGCTACGTGCGCGACCCCGAACCGGTGCATTTTCCGGAGGAGGAAGAAGTGCCCGAAGGCTACGTCCACCTGCTCTTGCGTACGTTTCTCTTCGAACTGCTGCAGTTCGTTCTGGGTGAATCGAATTCGGTCAATTCGGATCAGTTCGTTTACTGGAACGCGCGTTCGCCAAAACGTTGCCTCTCGCCGGATGTCTTCGTCCGCATGAACACACCGCAATCGGCCGTAGGTTCCTGGAAGACCTGGGAGCGGGGTGGCCCGCCGGATCTGGCGGTGGAGATCATCAGCCCGAACGAGGGGGACGGGATCGAGTGGGAGGAGAAGCTTCTGCGGTACCACGAGCTCGGGGTTCGTGAGCTCATACGGTTCGACCCAGAGGATCCCCCCGGGGCGCGCCTTCGAGCATGGGATCGCATCAAGGAAGATCTCGTGGAACGCCAGGTGGAGGGGGAAACCACGCATTGCGCGACCCTCCGTCTCACGTGGGCGGTGCGTCCCATCAAAAAATGGCCCGTGGCTCTGCGCCTTCTCGATGCCGACGGAAATCTCGTGCTGAACGAAGCCGAAACCGAAGCCCGCGCACGCGAAGCCGAGACGCGCGCACGCGAAGCTGCGGAGGCGCGGGTGCGGGAACTCGAAGAGGAGCTACGACGACGGGGCGGCTGAAGTGGTAACGTAGGGGCATGGACCCGCTCTCGAAAGACAAGGAAGCTCCGGTGCGCCTCGTGGAAAAAGATCCGCTCGGGGCTGGGCGAATTGGCGTGTACACCGCCATCGGGGGGAGCATTGGCTTGGTGCCGCTGCCGTGGGTTCCCGATTCGATTGCGCGGCGCGTGCGCGGGGCGCTCGTGCAGGACGTGGCCGCCCGCCACGGATTGTCCATCACACCGGAGGCACGCGCGGCCCTGGCGGAGCCCGACGGGCCGGATGGCTCGCGCGGGATCTTTGCGCAGGCGATGAAGTTCGCCACGCAGAAGTTCCTCGTTCGGTTCATGCCGCTCGGCTTCTTGCCACCGCTCCGTTCGGCAGCCACCACGTTCGCCCTGGGGCACCTGTTCCATCGCTATTTGCAGAATGCACGCAATGATGTCTCCATCCGCATCGACGTCGATGAAGCGCGGCGGGTGCGGCGGGCCATCGATGCGTCGGTCTTTGCGGCCTTGCGCATCGAGGTGCCCGAGGGGGCAACCCGCAAGATTGCGCCGGAAGACCTGCGCGACGACATCACGCAATTCGTCGACGGCCTGATCATCGGCGCGGCGAGCCTCCCCGATTTGATCGTGCGCAGGCTCGATGCCGCGTTCGACGAATGCCTCAAACATGGCTGACCGCGATTTCATCAAACAAGCGAGACGTGTCGTCATCAAGCTGGGATCCAGCACGCTCGCGGGCGATCCTTCGGTTTATTCACGCCTCGTCGAGGCGGTCCACACGGCCCGCGAGGGCGGGCGCGGCGTGTTGCTCGTCTCGAGCGGAGCGATTGCGCTGGGCACGCGCAAGCTGGGTTTCCGCACCCGGCCGAAAGAGATGGCCAAGCTCCAGGCCGCGGCCGCCGCAGGCCAGAGTTTGCTCATGCGCTCCTACGAGGAGGCCTTCGCCGCCCGCGACATCGCGGTAGCCCAAGTGCTGCTCACGCATGCCGACCTCGCGGATCGCGTACGCGGAAACAATGCGCGTGCGGCGCTGGGGGCATTGCTCGAGGCGGGTGCGGTGCCCATCCTGAACGAGAACGATTCGGTCAGCGTGGAGGAGATCAAGTTCGGCGACAACGACCAGCTCGCCGCAATGGTCACCTCGCTCGTCTCGGCGGATCTCTTGTTGCTTCTCTCGGACGTCGACGGATTGCTCGACGAGGCGGGGCAGCGCATCTCGCGGGTCGAGGATGTCGCGGACGCCATGCGCTACGTGCGCAAGTCGACCGCGGGCGTGGGCACGGGCGGCATGGGCAGCAAACTGCAGGCGGCCCGCCTCGCCACCTTGGCCGGTGCGGACGTGGTGATCGCCGACGCACGCCGCCCCCAGATCATCGAAGACGTTCTCTCCGGCGCCGACGTCGGCACGCACTTCATGGCCTCGGCCTCGCGCCTGAGCGCGAAAAAGCACTGGATCGCCTTCACCCTCCGCCCGCGCGGCGACATCGTGCTCGATCCGGGTGCAGCCACCGCCGTCCGCACGCGCGGCAAAAGCGTGCTCTCCATCGGCGTCCTCGGCATCCGCGGCGACTTCCGCTCCGGCGACGCCGTGCGCATCCTCGAGCACGACGGCACCGAGATCGGCCGTGCCCTCGTGCGCTGCGCCGCCGAAGACGCCGTCGTCGTCGCCGGCAAAGCCCAAGACGAACTTCCCGAGGCCCGCGCCGCACTCGCCGAACTGATTCACCGCGACGACATGGTCATTTGGAAAACGTAGTCACCAAATCTCGCAGCGTTTGTCCCCCGTGCGGACCATGGAACTGCCCTCTTGGCAGGAGAACGCACGGGCGAACTCGGTGAAGTTCGACAGCGGTCCATTGACGCGGAACTTGGACGGCGCGTGCGGGTTCGTGGTCACTTGGAGGCGCAGCATCTCCGGCCGGATGTTGCCGCACCAACTCTGCGCGTAGGACAGGAAGAACTCCTGTTCTACCGTGTAGGGATGTGTCCCTTTGGGGACCTCCTTTCCCTTTTTCATATTTTGGAATGCCGTATACGCCAGCTTGATCCCGCCGAGATCGGCAATGTTCTCACCCAAGGTCAGCTTGCCGTTCACGTGCAGATCGTCGACGGCCACGTACCCGTCGAACTGCGAAACGACGCACGCCGCACGCCGATCGAACTCCTTGCCCACGTTCGGTGACCACCACTCTTTCAAATTGCCCGAGGCGTCGAACTCGCGGCCTTCGTCATCGAAACCGTGGGTCAGCTCGTGCCCCATCACCATGCCAATGGCGCCGTAATTCAGTGCCGGAACGGCGTTGGATGCAAAAAACGGATACGCGAGAATGCCCGCGGGAAAGACCATTTCGTTCAGCGATGGATCGTAATACGCGTTTACCTCGGGCGGCGTCATCTGCCACTCCTTCTTGTCCACCGGCTTTCCGATTTTGGAGAGCTGGCGCTTCACCTCGAAGGCCCGCGCGCGCAACGCATTGTCGAAATACGAATCACGCTTGACCTCGAGCCCATCGTAATTGCGCCACACGTCGGGATAGGCAATCTTGTTGTTGATCGCCATCAGCTTTTCCAGCGCCTTCTTGCGCGTCGGATCGTCCATCCAGGCGAGCCCCTCCAGGCTGCCCTTCATGGCCGTTTCGATGCCGCCAATGAGCTCGAGCGCCTCCGTCTTTCCTTTCGCGCCCAGACGCGTCTTCACGAAGGGCTGCGCAAGCGCCTCCCCCATGGCACCGTCCACGGCGCGCACGCAGCGCTTCCATCGCGGAAGAAGCTTGGGCGCGCCGGTGAGGGCGCTGCGAAACTTGAAGTCCTCGTCGACGAAGCGCGCCGGCAACATCGCCGCATTGTCATGCAGAATGTGCCATTTCAAATACGTGCGCCAATCGGCCAGGGTCTTCCCGCCCGCACGCAACCCCTTGGAGACTCGGCCCACGGCTTTGAAAAACTCGGGCTGGGCCACGTTGATGGCGGTCACGTTGGGAAAGCCGACGGCCTTCAAATAGGTATCCCACGCGAAATCCGGAGCAAGCTTCTTCAGCCCGGCGAGCTCCAGGCGATGGTAAACCTTGTGCGGATCGCGAAGGTCCACCTTGGTCATCGAGGCCTTGGCCAGCTCGCTCTCCAGCCGCAAAACCGTTTTGGCGCCCGCTTTGGCCGCCTCCGGCGTCTCCCCCGAAAGACGCAACATCTCGGCAATGTGCGCCTCGTACTTATCGCGAATGCCTTTGCTCTTCGGGTCGTCCTTCAAATAGTAATCGCGGTCGGGCATGCCCAGACCACCCTGCTGCACGGTGCCGATGACCTGCGTGGCGTCGGCGAAATCTTGCTCCGACGTAAAAGCAAAGAGCGCCCGCTGCCCCGTTCCGTGGAGCTCGGCGATCACTTGGGCGAACGTGTTCGCGTCCTTCACCTGGCCCGCCTTGGCGAGCTGCAACGTGAGCGGCTTGTCGCCCGCGGTCTCGATGCCCTTTTCGTCCATGCATGCGGCGTAATAGTCGCCGAGCGGTTTCGAATACGCTTCGTCCGCAGGCGGGCTCTGGCCATCTCGCTCGAGGATCTCGCGCAGAAGCTTCTCGTTGTTCTCGAAGATCACGTCGAAGCTGCGCTCCCAGCGCGCTTGGTCGTCCGGGATCTTCGTCTCCTTCATCCAGCGCCCACAGGCGAACTGGTAAAAGTCGTCGCAAGGCTTGACGCTGTCGTCGATGGCCTTCGGGTCGATGGACACGAGTTCCGAAGTCGCTGCACCGGCGTCGATCGGCGCAGGCGTGACACCGACGGGTTGCACCGGAGGCGGCGTCTCCGCCTCGCCGCCACCGCATGCCACCGCCAGGGCCACACCGGAAACGCTCGCCGAAAAGGTCAGAAGAGGCAAAGGAGACAGACGCATGCCCCTATGTCGCATCCTTTTTTTCGCAGTGCAATTACGGTCCTTCGACGCGGCCACGCGACGAAGGCGGCAGGTTCAAATCGACCGGCGGCGCGGTGCGCGACACGGTATCTGACGCTTGTGTAAGGATGTCCGGCTGCACCACGACGTCGAGCGGACGACCGCTCACCGAGCCGTGGCAACCTCCGCAGAGGCCGTCGAAGAAGCCGCGCTTGAACGATTGATGCGCATATTCGCCCGGCGCGAACACCATGCTTTCGCGCTGCATGCGCGGGTACGGATGCGCACGCGACGCCGCCGTCTCCGGCAGCTTGAACGCGATGGGCAAACCGCCCGGCACCCGAAAATGCGCCGAGCCATCGGAGCCGAGCGGCACCGAGCCGAGAAGCCGCCGCTTCACGAAGACCTGGCCAAACGCATCCTTCGCGACGTTTGCCCCGCCCGCACCGAAGCTGGTCATGTCCAGCGGCGGCGGCAACTCTTCGAAAATTTCGACGCCGTTCAATCCATCTTCGAGGCTGCGTCCAGTCGGCGTATTTTGAAATAGCAGCGAGGCCAGAAGCGGCATATCCAACACATGGATATCGGCTTCCGCTTTGCCTGGCAGAATGCTGGTAAACCCATTGGGCTCGTCCACCGCCGAGGCGAAGAGGCCGCGCGAAACGCGGCCGAACACCGCCACCGCGTCGACCTCGGCCACGCCCGCATCGCCGAACAACTTCCGCTTGGCACCCGTCGCCGGATCGAGTTCGTACACGTCGTAGTCACCGCCGAAGGTCGCCGCATCCGACGCCGATCCGTAGCTGACCAGCATCTTCCCATTCGGCAGCGCCGACGGCGATGTGAACACGGCGCTGGTGGGCACATTTCCGTGTGCGTTCACGCTCGGATCGACGAAGCCCAGCGAGCGCAAAAAGAACGAGGGCTCGGGCGAGGCCGGCGCCGCCGGGTCGAGAACCGAGGCATCGATGGGGTAATCGGCCGCGTTCGGGCTGGTAAAATCAACGCCGATCGAGCGATTGAACACGCCCAAGGCTCCGCCGCCGTGGGTCGCCGCCG
Source organism: Sorangiineae bacterium MSr12523 (assembly GCA_037157775.1). Classification (NCBI taxonomy): domain Bacteria; kingdom Pseudomonadati; phylum Myxococcota; class Myxococcia; order Myxococcales; family Pendulisporaceae; genus Pendulispora; species Pendulispora brunnea. The sequence goes on along the minus strand of CP089982.1, from coordinate 13,276,186 downwards.
GGTCGCTGAAGATGGCCGCAAAGTTCTTGTCGGCAAGCTCCACGACCTGCGTGGCCTCGCGGTAGCCAATACTCCCGCGCTGCGCGAACAAAGGATGGTAATCGCCACCGTCGAGGTTGATGCGCCGGAGCGCCAATTGATAAAAATCCGCCGCTCGCTTTTCGGCGGTGAACACGATGCGGCCGTCCTGCATGAAACTGGGATACCGCTCGAGGTTCAAATGGTACGTCAATTGGCGAATTTGCCCGTCCGGTGCGAAGTCGTACAAATTCGCATTGGGCTTCGCGGGATTGGCCGGTGTGCGCTGCGGGCCGCTGTAATCGTAGGCAGTACCATTCAAATTACCGCGCGTGGACGCGAAGACGAGGTGCATGGCCCCGGCGCCATCCGGCGGGCTGTAGGCTGGGTCGAAATTGTGAATCAAAAGCCCATTCTGGCTCGAGGGACCACCGTTGATGGCCGCATGCTTCCGGCACGCGCTCCCGTCGGCGTTCATCTCGTAGATCTGCAGCGGCTCATTGGCCGAGCTTCGCGCGGCAAAGGCAATGCGCTTTCCATCCCACGACACCGCCGGCCGGCGAATGTCCGCCGTGGCCCGGGTCAAGCCGCAACCCGCACCAAGCGCGGTATCGCCGGACACGGCCAGCTCGCCTGCCGCATTCAGGCTGGCCTTGGCCAGGTGAATCTCCGCACCGGGCGCGTACACGTCGAAGTCTTGCGGCCGATCCGGCCCGGGGGCTGGCGTGCGCTGCACGTAGACGATGCCCTCGAGCGGCGCCGGGGCCCGCGCCGCACGCTCGCGGCGATGCCACTCGCGCACCATGCAATAGGCGGGAACCTTGTCGATGGGATCCGTATCGTATTGGTATTTGCCATCCTCGCACGCCTGGCCCGATGCCTGCGCTGATTGGAAATCCTCGAAGAGCGGGCCACCTCGGTGGGCGATGCCCGGCGAGCCAAAAATGACGTCGCGCCGGTACAGATTCTTGCGCACCAAACGACTCGCCTGGACGTCTTCGCTCTCCAGCGCCAGCTGCGCCAGCGAAAAGTCGTAATTGCGACGTGTGGCCACGAAGGAGAAACTCCCGCCCGAGCCACCGCGAAGACGATAATCGTGAAACTGCGCCGCCGAGTGGCACGAGAGCATCATGCAGCCTTTTTTCACCAACACCGGCTGCACGCGGTGGGCGAAAAAAGCGAAATTTGGATCGATGGTGCCAAAGTCCGGCGGCCCATGTTCGCGCGCCCAATCGAGGAGCGCCGTGTAATCCGAGTTGGATGCGCTCTGAAAAATGACGCCGCCCTCATGGAACGAGCCACCTTGCGATGGAGCCAGCGGGCGACGCGCCAGCTCGCTCTGTTCCGGTGTCTGCGCCAGGTATTGCGAGGCGGCGAAGTAATTCCAGCGCACCTGCTCGGGGCTGTCGCCGCACGTCAGATAAAGATCGTTCGCGGTGGTTCCATGGCAGTTGCCCGCCGCACAATTGCGCCGCACGGTGGGGTTGACGCGATCGCGAAAGGTCGCGAAATCGGCCCGTGCGGGATCGGCCGCCGGGTCGAAGTTCGCAGCCCCCGGCACGAACGAGGAACACGGAAGACGCACGGCCGAGGCCGGGGCGGGCCCGGTGTTGTTGCGCGTGGCTCCATTTTGAATCCAGCGGCGCAAGGTTTGGTACGCGCCCGCGGTCGGATCCAAAATAGGCCCTCCCGCGTGCTTGATGTCCGTCGTCACCACGGTGCGCTGGCCATCGAACGAGCGCACCTCGACCTGGAAATCGGGGATGTTCTTCACCAGGAACGACGCCTGCCCGTACGGCCCGTAGTCGGCGAGCAGGTCACGCCGGCGATTGACGCCGTCGAAACTCGACACATCCAAATTGCCGAACGCATTCCCCTTCGACGTGGCCACGTGGCATCCGGCCCCGGTGTTCGTGCGCACGCACGACGTCGTCAGAATGGGCGAGATGGTCCGATCGAAATACGACGACTCCGCAGGATCTTCCTTGGAACATCCCGCCGCGAGCAGCGCGATCGCTAAAGCCGTTACCGTGCGCACGATCGCAGATTACAACCGCCGGAGCGCGATGCGGGCCTGATCGCGCACGAAGGTGCTCGAATCGTTCGCCACGATTTCCTCGAGCACGGGCCGCGCCGCCGCATCGTGGAAGGTGCCCAGCGCGTGGCACGCCGAAAGGCGCACCTCCGGATCGGGGTCCGACTTGGCCAGCACGAGGACGCTGGCCAGGCTCTCCTTGGCCTGCAAGGTGTCCAGCACTTGCACCGCATGGCGGCGCACGAGCGCATCCGCATCGGTGGTGAGCTTGGCCACCGCCGCCGTACCCGTCCATCCATTGATGCGCGGGGCCGCGCCGAGCACCGCGATTTTCACGCGCGCATCGCCATCGCCCAGCGCCTTGGCCAGCGCTCCACCCGCATCGTCGTGAAGGCGCCCCAGCGCCCCCGCCGCCGCTGCGCGCACCTCCGGATCCGAATCACCGGAGAGCGCCGCACCGCACGCGGCGATGCCCGGCTTGGCCAAAAATTCGCCCAGGGCCTCGGCGGCGTAGGCGCGCCGTTTCGGATCGGCATCGCCCTGGAGCGTCTTCACGGTCTGCTCGTACACCTCGCCTGGGCCGAACACCCCGAAAATGCGCCGCCGCAGCCACCACGCGGCAATTTCGCGCGTCTCCGGGTTCCGATCGTAAAGCAGCGGCGCGACGGACGAAATGCACTCGAGGCACTCCACCTTTTCGCCATGCTCCAAGGTCTCCCAGATGGCCGCCGGCGAGCCCGAGGAGACGATGCTCTTGATGCGCTCGGGCGACGACAGAAACTCGATTTGGTCGGGCGGAATGTTCCCATACACCGTCGCCGCATTGGCTGCGCCCGGCGAGGCGTCGCTGCGTGCATCGCGCCCGTTCATCAACGCTGCGCAGGCGATGAAGGCTCCCAACATGGCCGCGGTGATCTTCATCGTCATCCCCTAGTACTTGGTGCCCGGCGCGACCGGGTTCCCCGAGGTGAAAGGTACGAATCCCGTGTTTTGCCGCGCGAAGTATTGCCCGCCGAGATCCATGCTCAAGATGAGCACCCGGCGCTCTTCGTCGGTGAGCGTGGTGCCCTTGTCCTCCGGGTGCAGCGGCGTCGGCCACGCGGTCGAGCCGTCCTTGGCCTTCACGTTGATCTTCGCAATCAGCTGGGACTCGCGGGCGCTGCCGGGAACGCCCCACATTTTCGGCACTTGCCCTTTCACGGTGACGCGCCCCATCTCCATGGCCGAAGGATAGAAAATGGACACGTACGACGCATTCCACTCCTTCACCTGCTGATCGTAATACGCGGTAATCTTGGTATCGCTCAAATCCAAGACCGGTATCTTGTACGGCGTCGTCTGGCCCGTCCCCGGATCGGTTCGCGATACTTCGTAATACGTCGTGGTCGAAGCATTGTGGCAGCTCGCGCACTTGGCGCTCAGAATCTGCTGCACGTACGGCTTCGACGCCGTCTCGTTCTTGTCCCAAGGGAGCTCGTACCGGTCGCCCACCGCTTGCACGAAGTTCAGCGCCTGGCGCTGCTCGGCAATGGTCGGGTTCTGCCCATAGCGCGGAACGCCCTGCCCCGTGCGGCTCTCGTGGCATCCCACGCAGCGTCGGTCCTCGCCGGGGACGCCCTGGATCCAGAGGCCCTGCGAGCGAATCGACATACCGAATTTGTCGATCGGCTGCACGTGCACGGGAATGTACGGCGGCACGTTCGCGAGCCAGCTGCCATCTTGGTACACGGGCGCCTCGCCCAGCACCGCCGCGCCCTCGTGCATGGTGAGCCCGAACATGGTCACGCCTTTGGCCGCCTCGCTCGAGAATCCCTCGATGATGCGCACCGCCACGGCGTCCTTCAGCGCCGCCCGCAGCGGCGTATCTTTGAATTGCCCGCCGGTGACCTTGTCCTCCAGGCTCGTTTGCGTCACGTCGATCGAGCCGATGCGAACGGGCAACGATGTGTCCTGCCGCCCCGCCAAATCGCCAATCACCGGAGGCTCCGCCCGCGCCACCACCGGCACCGCGCCGAGGTCCCACGTGGCCCGGTCATTGTACAAAAGCTGATTTCGGCCCGACGCAGCATCGTAAAGATAGATACCGAAATCCGGCGGCGTCTCCGATTGCTCGGACAGATCGTTCACCGGACCATCGGCCCAGGATACGAGGAATCGCCCGTCGGGCAGCACGGCGGGTTCGCGGTAACGCCCCGCCGGCGAGGGCGTGCTCATCGTGGGAACGTCCGGCGTGAGAACCGTGTAGGTTACATGTTCCTCGTCGAGGCACGCGTGGCCCGCTTGGTTGGCCTTCGCATCGAGGCACACGGGATCGGCCTGGTTGCGCGCGTCGATTTTGACCAACGAACCGGCGTGAATCGTACGGTTTCGCGTGGTGGCCACGCCGATCATCACGTTCGGCTGGTACTCGCGGACATTGATGAGCGAATTGGCCGGCTTTCCGTGCTCGCCTGCAATGGCAATCATGTTCGTGCCATCCGGATTCGCCGTGAAAAGCTTCACGTCGTTCACCGCGCCCAAATGCTCCCAGCGCGAATATCCCAATTTGCCGTCGTGGCGCAGGAACGGCGAAACCGTGTGCGACAGGTTCTGCGAAAAGAGCCTCCGGTCGGCATCGCCGCCGTCCACGGAAATGGTGGCCAGCTGCGTCACCACGCGGGCATGTTCGTACTCGTCCGAGCGCGTTCCCATTTCCGTGTACATCTGATTGGTCACGAAGGCGATGCGCCGGCCAGGCAGATAAATGGGATTGATATCGTCGTAATCGCCCGCGGTAAGTTGATGAACTTCGTAATTCTCCCCTTCGGAGAGCTGCGCCGTATAAAGATGATACCGATCGTTCTTGTCCTTCTTCATCGAGAAGACGGCCTGGCGCGCGTCGAACGAAACATCGACCCCATTGAGGTCGGCCTGCGGGAAGGCGGCGGTGAGGTTCACCAGCTTGCCGTCCGCGCGCGGCGGCGTGAGAAGGGCGAGGCTGCCCCCGGGCTCGTAGCGCTCGTAGTCGATGACCTGGCCGTTGCCGCCCGAGACGTTGATGCGCACGCCCTGCCCGTCCACGACGGTGTGCACGCGCTTCATGAAGACGATGGCGCCAACGCCGGTGTCCGACTTCGAATCGCTGGTCGACGTGCAGCCGCTCGTCCCCAATGGGGAAAGGCCGGCGGCCAGCGCAAAAATGGCGAAGAGTCCTAAGCGGGGGGAGGCCATGCGTTTCCGAATTTATCGCGGAGCATGCTTCGGGCCAACCAGACGCCCCTGCCTTTTGCGCCCATTTTCCCGCGAAACCGGGGGGCGGCCGGCGTCATTTGGGGGCTGCACCCCCAAACGGGATGTGCGCGCCCCGCACCAGCCGGCCCTCGGCGGTCACGAGGATGAGGTCGAGGCTCTTGGCCGCATCCACATCGGCAATTTCGGCGTACATCGTAACGTCGTGATGGCCCGAGAGCGGCGAGATCGAGCCGTCGTTGTGGTTCAAACGCTGCCCCTTCTCCTCCAGGACGAGGCCGGGCGTGCTGTCGCCATGGCTCGAATAGAGGCCCGAGCCCTCGGGGAACTTGTCCGATCCGGTCAACGTATCCCATTGGCCAACGGGCTTGTTGTTCGCATCGTTCGCAAGAAGCACGACGCCGATGGCGGGGCCGTCGAGGCCGACGTCGAATACGGCGTCAGGGACACCGTTCGGGTCGAGCGAACCATCGCTGCCGCCCACCTTGTCGACCTTGAAGGCGTCCGGCGCCAGCACGAACCGCGTGACGCGCGTGGTGCCGTCACCACCCGGTGAAGCGGCGGGCTTTCCGCCTCCGCATGCCACCAACGTGGCCATCGAATATGCGAGTACGAGGACCGATCTCATGCAAAGGCCAGCCTAAAGCAAGCCGCGATGGGACGTAAGTTCGAAGCGAGTGGCGCTCGAACTGGCGAGCCCGCCATGGGCGTTTGCGTTGGCGTGCCCTGCGGGGCGAATGGTATGCGTTTCGACCGATGCCTTCATTCAATCCCGAGCCGCTCGATCCCAATACGTTCGGAGAGTCGCAGCCCTGTTTCGGGTGCAGCCCGAATCATCCCATTGGGTTTCGGCTGCGTTTTTCGAAGCTTGGCGACGATACGGTCACCACGACGTTCCTGCCGGGGGAGGTGCACCAAGGGCCGCCTGGCATCATGCACGGCGGCCTCGTCACCACGTTGGCCGACGAGATTGCGGCGTGGGCGGTGATCGGCTGTCTGGGCAAGTTTGGGTTCACGGCGAACCTGCAAGGCAAGTTTTCCAATCCGGTGCGCATTGGCGTGCCGATCGAGGGCGTTGGGCGCATTGCGCGCAATGGCAATCGGGTCATCGTGGTCGACGTCGAGCTCGCGCAAGGCGGCCTCAAGCCGTACACGGGGCAATTCACGTTCGCGGTGCTCGACAAGGCGGGCACCGAGCGCCTTCTGCAGCGCCCCCTGCCGGAGGGCTGGGAGAAGTTCGGGCGCTGACGCCGGGGCGACCCATTTTTGGCCATTGTGCGCGCATCTCGTACCCTATGAGGCATGCGCGGGCGGGCGTGTGCCGTCGTTTTCTTCCTGCTGAGCGCCGGCGCCCTGCACTGCGGTGCGCGCCGGCGGCCCACGGTTCCGCGCATCCCGAGTGACATGGCCCGTGCCCCGAACGGCGAGGCGATCCACGCCGTGGCCATCGCGGTGGGCCGCGGTCACGCCTGCGCGCGCACGGCGGAGGGGAAGGTCCTTTGCTGGGGGGCCAACACCTCCGGGCAGCTCGGCGATGGCACGCGGATCTCGCGCCCGCGGCCCGTGGCGGTCGCGGGGCTCGACGACGCGGACATGTTGGTCACCGGCGACGAACACACGTGCGCCCGGCGTGCGCGCGATCAGTCGCTGCTCTGCTGGGGACAGAACGCGCACGGAGAGCTGGGTGATGGCACGACCGACGGGCGCCCCACACCGGCCGTCGTCACGGATCTCCACGCGGTGCTTTCCGTCAGCGCGGCCGGCCACATGACGTGCGCGCGAAAGCCGAATCGTTATGTCCTCTGCTGGGGCGAGGTGCACGAGGGCTCGGCGGTCAAAGCCCCGTCACCGGTGTTCGGCATGACGGAGACCGAGGAAGTCGCCACCGGCGCCCTGCACGCGTGCGCGCGCCTCGCCGATCCCGCATCGGGGCGCAATGTGCGCTGCTGGGGCTCGAACCGACTTCGCCAATTGGGTGTGCCCCACCTCGTCGACCGCGGGATGCCCGTCGACGTGCCCCACCTCGAAAAGGTGACCCAACTCGCCGCGGGCCGCGAACACACCTGCGCGCGCACCGAAGAGGGCTCCGTGCGCTGCTGGGGAGGTGGTCTGCGCTGCGTCCCGGGCGACTGGTTCGAGGGCAAACGCGTCGCCGTGAAACCCGGCGCCATCCCCGGCATGGAGAACGTGAGCCTCGTCGCTTCCGGCGCCGATCAGGCGTGCGCCATCTTGCCCGACACCACCGTCGCCTGCGCCCGCGAAAAATCGGCCACCGGCGATCGAAGCTGCGTCTCCGCCCCCATCGCCAGCCTCCGCTCCGTCACGGCCCTGGCCCTCGGCGAGGAGTTCTCCTGCGCCTTGAAACGCGACGGCACCGTCTGGTGCTGGAGCAAAAACGAGCCCCCCACGCCTGTGCTTCAACAATGACCGAAAAAGCTCAGAGAATTGAACAGGGAGGGGGGGAGGCGGGGAGGGATACGGCACAAATCCCACCGCGCACCGAGGCTGGTTTGGGTTTTCACTTGGGTCACGAAGCCAACTGAAAACAAAAAAAGCCTTGGCATCCGGTGGGATTCGCGTTGTTTCCCTCCCCGCCTCCCCCACTCCCTGTTCAATCTTCTCTGGACTAGAACGAGACGAACGCGTCCGGCAGAAGGGCAGAAAGCGAGGTGTCGCGGCGGATTTCGCGGCCGTCGTCGGTCACGGAGACGAGGACGACGGGCATGTCGCGGGAGAATTCGACGAGGACCTGGCGGCAGATGCCGCAGGGCGAGCCGGGGGTCGTGCCGCCGGTGGCGACGGCGCAGGCGACGGGTTTGTCGTCGCCCGAGGCGATCATCTGGGCGATGGCGGAACGCTCGGCGCAGATGGTCGCGCCGTAGGAGGCGTTTTCCACGTTGCAGCCGGTGTAGATGCGGCCGCCCGCGGTGGCGAGGGCGGCACCCACGCTGTACTTCGAGTACGGCGCATAGGCGCGGGCGCGCACCAGCTTCGCCTCGTCCACGAGCTGGTCCAGCAAAGCCGGCGACACCGACAATACCGGCGGCACTGGCGTCACGAGAGGCGCCCCGCGGCTTCGATCCAACCTTCGAGCATCGTCTGGAGCTCGCCGCGCTTGGCGCGGGCGGTCTCCTCCACCTCGAGATGGTTCGGCGGATTGCCCTCCGTGCCGCCGGCCACGTTGGTGATGCAGCTCAATGCCCCCACGCGCACCCGCATGTGGCGCAGCGCGATGCACTCCTGCACCGTGCTCATGCCGGCAACGTGCGCGCCGAGGATCTGCAGCATGCGCACTTCCGCCGGCGTCTCGAAACACGGGCCGCTCAGGCCCGCGTAAATGCCCTCGCGCAAGGTGATGCCCTTGTCCTTCGCGATCTGGTGCGCGATCGAGCGAAGCTCGGGATCGTACGCCTCGCTCATCTCGGGGAAGCGCGTTCCCAGCGATTCGTCGTTCGGTCCAATGAGCACGTTTTGCCCGGTGAGGTTCAAATGGTCCGACACGACCATGAGATCGCCCACGCCCCACGTCGGGACCAGACCGCCCACGGCATTCGTCAGCAGCACCGCCGACACACCGAGACGCGCCATCGTCCGCACGCCGTGCACCACCGAATCGAGCGAGTGCCCCTCGTAGAAGTGCGCGCGCCCCTGCATGCACACCACCTCCACGCCGCGCGCCTTGCCGAAGCAAAGGTTGCCCGCGTGCCCGAGCACGCGCGAGGCCGGTAGGTGCGGCAGCTCGGAGTACGAGATCTTCTGAAGCCCCTCCAGCGTGTCCGCGAACGGCCCCAGGCCGCTCCCGAGCACCACGCCCACGCGCGGCTTCGCCGAAACGCGCTTCAAAATCGCATTCTTCGTCTCTTCCAACCGCGCCGATACCGTCATGCTTTTTTCCCGTACTTGCCCTTGAGGGCGTCCACCACCACCGCGGGAGCATATCGGCTCACGTCGCCGCCGTGGCTCGCGATTTCGCGGATGAGCGACGCCGCGACGAAGCTATGTTTCGTGCGGGACGGCAAAAAAACCGTGTCGATGGTCGGGCAGAGGTCCGCGTTGGCGTGGGCGATCTGCAACTCGTACTCGAAGTCCGTCACAGCGCGCAGGCCACGGACGATGACCCGTGCGCCCACTTGCTGGCAGTAGTCGATGAGCAAGCCATCGAACGACTCCACGCGCACGTTGGGCAGATGGCTCGAGACCTTGCGGATCAAATCGATCCGCTCCTCGAGCGAGAAGAGCGGATGACGGGTCGGATGGACGCCCAGCCCCACGATGACATCGCTGAAGAGCGCCGACGCGCGTTCGATCAAATCGAGATGACCGAAGGAAACGGGATCGAAGCTGCCCGCGTAAACCGCGAGGCGTGCGACGGCAGGATGGGACGTGCTCATGTCGTGCTCATTTCTTGTCGGCGGGTTTCGCGGTTTGTCCGGGTACCTTGGCGGCATCCGGTTTTCCTCCCCCCGGTGCTGTGCCTTTGGGCGGCGTCAACTTCAACGGCTTGTCCCCGGGCTTGGTCACGGGCGGCGCCGGCGCCGGCGTGTCGGACGGCGGTGCGGCCGCCGGCGGGGGTGCGGACTTTTGCGCATTCGGGTTCATCCCCGGATCCGGCTCGAGCCACGCATAGCGGCCCTCGTCGCTGAACGTCACGCGAAAGACGGCGATGAGTCCTGCACCGAGCACGCCGCCGAGCTCCACGTCGGTGGCGCCCTTCGTCGTGTCGTTCGGAATGCCCTGCACGGCCGGCAGCATGGGCAGATCGAACGTGCCCAGCCGGAACACCGGCAACGAGCCGGTCTTCATGTTCTGCAGCTCCGGCTCGGGGCGGATCGTCTTTGCGTCCACATTGGCTTTTTGCCACGCCGGGTTGTTCAACGCCACGAGGTACGACTGCGACGAGTCCACCAGGAGCAGCGCATTGCCATCGTCTTTGGGCGACACGGTGGCGCGCATCAAAAGGCCGCCATCGGGCACGTACCAAAGCGGCACCCGCGCGGAATCGGGCGGCGCCGTCGCCTCGTGCCGGCGCACGACGAATTGGTCGCCGCGGCGATCGAACGTCGCGTGGGCATGGCGCAGAAGGTTCGCCCCGAGCAGCGCCTTGATGGGCGCCCCGAGCTGCCGCGAAAGCCCGCTCAGGTCCTGCGTGCGCGCGGGCACGTCCTTGATGTCGACGCCGTCGAAGGAAAGATTCACCCAGGCCGGCTCGCGCCGGGACGTCGAGTCGACCACCACCTCGCCATTGGCCGTGGCAATCATGGCCAGAATTTGCTCGCCCTCGAGCTCGCACGGCACGATGAGCGCCGAGCCCGCACGCGGCATCTCCACCTTGCCGACCAAATTTCCATCGAGCGAATACGGGTGGCGCCCCATCCCGCGGCGCGCCAGCGACGCCACATCGCGCGCCCACGGATCCTTCACCGCGGGATCGCGCAGCACGGCCTCCAGATCGTCGGCCGCGGCTTCGAGGTTGCCCGCGTACCAGTTCGCACGACCGCGAAGGCCCGCCGCCTCGGTGCCCGCCACGCCTTGGGTCATCTTGAGGGCCTCGGGGTAGTCGAGCCGCATGAGCGCGATCCGCGCGGCGAGCACACGGACTTCGACATCGTTCGGCGCCTCTTTCAGCGCAGATGCGGCCGACTGGCGCGCATCCTCGAAGTCTCCGTTCTTGTAGCTCACCTTGGCCCGTTGGAACCATTTGTCGGCCATCGGCGCGCGTGCGGACTCTTGCGCACCTCCGCAGCCGGTCGCCCCCACCGACGACATCACACCGAGGGACAAGGCCAGCAACGTGAGGGCACTTCGCAATCGCATAGTCAAAATCTCCATCATGAAGTCGCAGGATCGGCCGGAGCAGGATCGATTCGAAGGATGCGATCGGCCCGAAGTTCGCGCCGGCCGCGGCCCGGAAGCTGATAGCCGATCACCCGCGGCGGGTCGAGATCGGCACGTATTTCCGTCAAGACCATGAGCAGGGGCTCGGGCTTTCGACGGCTGGGTCGGTAGGTCAAAAGTACCGTATTTTCATGGAGAACCGCCTCCTCGCAGGCCGCGACGATGGCACTTCGCGCCCGACGGGCCGCGATGCGCACCTCCCACAAATCGCGCGCGCTCACCGGAGCGAGCTCGGCGACACATTTTTCGAACACGCGCCGCATGGCCCGCACGTCGGGCCCGGCACGGTGGGCCTGCCCATGGTCGATGCCCAGCGACACCGCGAGGTTCTTCAGCGAGTAACTCTGCAGCGCCAACGCGCGCCGCGCGAGGATCAACGTGTCCACGGGATGCATCAACGACGCGGGCGACGGACGGCCAGCGCGTTCCAGCTCCATCTCGAGAAAGGCCACGTCCCACTCCGCCGCGTGGGCCACCACCACCGCGCCGTCGAGCAGCTCGATCGCGCGCTCGGCCACGGCATCGAACGACGGCGCCCCCGCGAGGGCCTCGCTGTCGATGCCGTGAATGTGCACATTTCCAGGCGTAAAATCGCTGGGGAGGACCAAGGTCTCCAGCACGCCCTCGGGCTCGGCGCCCGCATCGATGCCGCGCACGCGCTCGATGCAGATCTCGAGCACACGATCGCGCGACGGATTGAGACCGGTCATCTCCAGGTCGACGAAGGCCCAAGGAACTTCTTGCGGCGGCAGATCCCAGGGCGGCCCGGGCGGCGGTGCAAGAAGGGGATGATTATTTCGCGTGAGCGACACCGTCCTGCCAGACGTAAAATCCTTCGCCAGTCTTCTTTCCGAGCTTGCCCGCGCGCACCATCGTGCGCAAAAGCGCCGGTGGCCGGAATTGCTCGCCCAGTTCCTTGTGCAAGTGCTCGAGGATGGCGAGGCGCACGTCGAGGCCGACCAGGTCGGTCAGCTTGAGGGGCCCCATGGGATGGCGGTAGCCGAGCTCCATGCCGCGGTCGATGTCCGCCGCGCTCGCGACGCCGGTTTCCAGCATGCGGATCGCCTCGGCGCCGAGCAGCACGCCCAGGCGGCTGGTGGCAAAACCCGGCGAATCGCGCACGACGATGGGCGTTTTGCCCAGGTGCTTCGCCAAATCGAGCGCGTGTGCGAGCGTCTCGTCCGAGGTGGCGATGCCGCGCACGATTTCGAGCAGCTCCATCACCGGCGGCGGGTTGAAGAAGTGCAGGCCGATGACCCGCTCCGGTGCGCCGACTTTGGCGCCCAGCTCCGTGAGCGAAAGCGACGATGTGTTGCTGCCGAGCAGCGCGTTCGGAGCCACGTCGAGGACCTCGCGGAAGAGGGCGACCTTGAGGGCCATGTCTTCCGGGGCAGCCTCGATGACCACGTTGCAGCCGGCACAGGCCTCGCGCAGATTGGTCGCGATCGTGAGGCACTCGACGGCGCGCTCGCGGGCCGATGCGGTCAATTTGCCCTTGGTGACGAGCTTTTCGAGCTGCGCGACGATGTTCGTGCGGGCTTCGTGCGTGCGAGATGCGGCCGCGTCGTAGATGCGCACGCGGTAGCCATTTTGCGCGGCCACCTGGGCGATGCCCTGGCCCATGGTTCCAGCGCCGAGCACCGCCACGATGCCGGGCAAGGCACCAGCGGGAAGGGTGGGCGAGACCAGCGAATCCGGACGCATCGTCATGCGGACTTCTCCTTCACTTGCGGCATGGGGGCGCCGCAGGCGCATTTCTTGGGGACGTAATCCTTGTGATAGACGCGCTCGCAGCGCGTGCAGATGCGCGCGTCGGGCTCGTAGGCGATGCTTCGGTTGCTGGCCGCGCACCGTTTGCCGACGACCTGCAAGGGGTCCATCGGCAAAAGGTCGGTCGGATCATCGACGGCTTCGGGCACGCCGGCGTCCTCCGGCACGGAGACGAGATCGGCGATGCGCTCGCGCGCCTCTTTGAGGATCCAAGCGGCGGCCTGCGGCTGCGAGGCTACGCGGGCGGCCACGGTGAGCTCCTGATCGGCCTCGTCGCGGCCTTTGACCACGACGCTCTTTTTCTCCGAGTCCCAGGTGATGCCCGTCACGGCGTGCCAAGCAATGCGACGGATGGTACCGCGATCGATGCCCACACCGCCGTCCCCTACACGCAGCACGGGATCGCCGCTGGTGCCGAACCAAATGGCGAAGCCGAAGAGTCCCGCCCCCGCGGCAAGCAGCCACGGCGTGGCCTTGAAGGGCTCCGTCGCAAAAAGTTGTCCCCACGCTCCCGCACCGAGCGCCATCGCCCCCACGCCGCCGATGACGCGGACCAGGATGGGGTTGGCCGAGCTCTGAGGAAAGAAGCGGCGTTCGTGCCGTGCCGCCTGCCGAAAGCGTTTTTTCGCCATGGCTCCTTATAGTGCGGGGTCCAGGCGGAAGAAAAGCCGGGTCTATTTTGCCTATTTCGCCAGGAGAGCGAGGGCTTCTCGGACGACCTCGGTCAGGGGTGCCTTGTCGGCCTTGTCGCCCAGGGCGTTGACGGCGCGCTCGGCCTCCGTCTGCTTGTACCCCATGCGGGTCAGCGCCGAGATGGTGAGCTCGGCGGTGCTCAGCGCGGGCGCGGCCTGCGGTGCGCGGGCCGTCGGGGCGCCATCGGTCGTGGGAACGACGCCCGCCAGCGCGATCTTGTCGCGAAGTTCGAGCAGGAGCCGCTCGGCGGTCTTTTTGCCGATGCCCGGCACCGAAGTAAGCTTGCTCACATCTTTCGCCGAAATGGCGCGCGCGAGATCCGGCGCAGGCAGCGCGCCAAGAACGGCGATGGCCGTTTTGGGGCCCACGCTCGATACGCCGATGAGGGTGCGAAAGGCGACGCGATCGGCGATGGTCGCAAAGCCGAAGAGGACCAACTGATCCTCCCGCGCGTGGGTATGGACGTACAGGGTCGTTCGCCCCGTATCGTCCGTCGATGCGCGCCCCACGGTTCCCAGGGGCACTGTCACCTCGTACCCGACGCCCGCGACATCGACGACGATCGCGCCGTCTTCCTCGTGTGCGAGCACTTTGCCGGTGAGCCGTCCGATCATCCTAGGATTGCGGATGTATCACGGCTCACGGCAAGAGTCGCAAGAAGAACCTTAGCGGTTCACCGTCTTCAGCCAGTCATTCACTTGCTGTTCGGCCTCGTCTTTCTTGTAGCCGTAACGCTGCTGCAGACGGCCGAGGAATTCCTCGCGTTGACCCGCGATCTGCTCCAAATCGTCGTCGGTGAGCTTGCCCCACTTTTGACGAACTTGGCCCTTGAGGATCTTCCAGTCACCTTTGAGGCTATCCCAATTCATCGTTCCTCTCCTTTCCGGGCCCTCCCCCCGCGGAGGGAGGGTGACTCTTTCGGTTTGCTTCGCCGGCGAGTTGGTACGAGGGCCAAGTGCAGCGGGCGTGCCGACGCAGTGAGCCAATTTCCGGGCATTTGGAACCGAACGAGACGGCGCGGATTGCCCCGCCGTGGCGATCAGGAGGCAATTTTGCGAGGTCTTCAGGGCGCGATGGCGATCCCGGCGCGTAAACCCACGAAGAATCCGTCGGGACGCGCCACGACGCGCTGATCGGCGGTGGCCACGAGACCGCGCGCGTAGCCTGCGTCCGCATCGAATGTTGCCCAAGCAACGTCGCCGATGCGAACGCGCGCCTCGAGGCCGAGGGCGCCATCGAGGTAGGGCTCGCGCGAGCTCTGGCCCGTGGAGCGGGCATTGGCCGTGGCGTCGGCGGCGATCACCCCGGCGCCGGCGCGCGGGACGGCGACGAACTCGAATCGCCCGGCCGAAAGCCGCCATACCTCGAAACCGAGGCTGCCGTAGACCAAGGTGAGATCCGTTCGTCCGAGCCGGTCGTCGGCGGCGCCGCGCAAGAGACCGAGGGCTCCGCGCACACGATGGAAGCGCCCGCCGAGGCTCGCCCCGAAGAGGGCCGTGGGCTTCGCGAGAAAGACGCGTCCCTCCGCGGCCGCGCGAAGGTCCCACGTGACGGCACGCGTTCGCGGGGGTGCGTCCACCTTCGCCGGCGGCGGGGCGGGGGGCAGTGGCGACGGCGGCGGCGGCTCCTCGGGCTTGGGCGGCGGGACGGGCGGGGCCGGGCTACTTCGCGCCGAGCGGACCAACTCCGCGGCCACCACGGCGATGCCGCGTGGCCTTGCCCCGGCGGGCAAATCGCCGATGTCCATTCTGCGGACCGCCGCCCCGCGCACGCGGATCAGGACATGGCTGGCGCCCTGGCACGGCATGTCCACCTCGACGGTGGCCTCTTCGGTGCCCACGAGCACGGGATCGGGCGCCAGTTCGACGCGAAGCACTTCGGTGAACTCGTCGTAGTCGAACGGCGCCGTCGCACACGCCGGCAACCGCACGCGTACGTCGTTCGTCTGCGCCATCCCGGCCGTCCCCCACAGCGTCACCGCGAGCCACGCGGCGAGCCCATGTCTCAAGGACGCGCCCAGCGCCGGACCTCCTCGCCCCTGTTTCCCTCGGGAAAGCGCCGCTCGTAGTCCGCCGCGGCCTGCCCTGCCTTCTCGCGCTCGCCCGCGCGCGCATAGGCTTCCACGAGCCGCGCGCGCACATCTTCTTCGAGCCCGCGCGGAACGCCCGCCTCGAGCATCGCGCTCAAAGCCTCCGCCGCCGCCCGCGGATCTTCGTCCATGGTGAGCCGCGCCAGCGAAAACGCCGCAAATGCCGCCCGGGGGTCCCCATGCGCCTCGCGCACCACCTTATGGAGAACCTCCGCCGCCTTCTTCTTGTCCCCCGCCCTCTGCGCCCGATCCGCCTCGCGCAGCATGCTCCCAACCTCGTCAACCGCCGCATCCACGTTCGGGTTCACCTGGTCGTGATCGTTCACGTGATCGTGATCGTTCACGTGATCGTGATCGTGCACGCGCTCGCGCTCGTGCTCGAAGCGCCACAACGTCGCCTTCATCTCGACGTCCCCCGCATCCTCCGGCTCCCCAGCATCGCGCGACTCCTCCCCCGCCACCTCAACCCGAATCCTCTCCCCCGCAGTCAACCGCCGCTCCCGCCCCGGCACCAGCTCCCCGCGCACCAGCACGATCCCGCGCTCCACGATGACGTCGACCTTGTCCCCATCGCGCTGAATCGAAAACGCCGTCCCCACGACCTCCACGGTCGCGAGCCCGCACTCGATGACCCAACGCCGCGACCCGCCCGGCTTCACATCGAAACTGCTGCGCCCCCGCCGCAATGCCGTCACGAACGCATCACCGCTGTTCTCCAGCACCTCCAGGTGCGTGTTCGGCGCAAGCGTCACCCGCGAGCCATCCGACAACTCCGTCCGCACGGCCTCGCCCGCCCCAGGCACACCAAGCTCACTGGGCAGCGGCCCCGCCGCCAACCGCAGCGGCCCGGCCGACGTCCAGCGCACACCCGCGCCCCAGAGCACCAGCACACCGATCATCGCCACCGCGGCCAACGCCATCATCCAAGCGGGCCGCTTCGAACCGAGCTCCTGGCGCACCAGCCGCCGCTGCACACCGCGCCAGTTGTGTTGCACGTCGGCTTCGTCGAAGCCGTCCTCGAGGTGTTTCCGAAGGGGAGTCTTGAGATCCGCCACGTTACGCCTCCTCCATCCTTACGTGCTTTCGAACCTCATCGTCCGCCGCCACGATGCGTCGTTTGATCGTGGCCAGCGAACAACTGCACGCCGCCGCGATTTCCTCGAGCGAACCCCCTTCCACGTAGCGGAGCATCCACGCAATGCGATGGGAGGGCGCCAGCTTCGCCAGCACCCGGTCGACCTTTTCCAGTTCGGCCCGCACTTCGGGCGACGTTCCCTCGTGCGCCAGCAACTCGAGCGAGGCATCGTCGATGCTGCGATCGAGGCCCAAGAGACGCCGCAGCTTGCGCCTTCGGAAGCGTCGATGGGTCTGGCGCACGGCAATCTGCATCAACCAAGCGCCCACCGCCTCGGGACGCCGAAGGTTCTCGAACTCCGTCAGGGCAATGGCGAACGTGTCTTGCACCACGTCCTCGGCGTCCGCGCGGTTGCCCAGGAGTCGGAGCACCACCGCCCAGATCCCGCCGAAGTACTTGCGGTAGAGCGCTTCCTTGGCCCAGCTGTCCCCTTTCCGAATGCGTTCGACCAACTCGCCGTCGCTGGGCGTGGCCACCACGGGCACCTCGTAGCGCGAACCGAAACTCGCAGATTCCTCGGATTCGTGACGGGTGGCGCGGCGCATCCTCTCCGAAAAGAGCCTCGACCCGGCCGAATCGGCTCACAATAGGTAAAATCCGTGAGCTCTTTTGCCGCCAAGGCGGCTCTCTCCCTCGATGACCCGTCTGGCGTACGCAGCCGTTCTGCTTTTCGCGACCTCCCTCGGCGCAGCTGCTTGCAGCCCAGAGCGTGAAATTCTGTCCTCGCTCAACGACGAGCAGAAATCCAAAGATTCGGGGCCGGAAAAACCGGAGAAGCCCGACAGTGAGTCGCCTCCGGGGCCGCTGGCGTGCAAAGCGCACGAGGGGTGCGGCCCGGGCATGCTCTGCGCGAGCAGCGGCAAGGACCTCAATATTGGCAGCTGCAAGGCATGCGCGGAGATGGACCTGTCGGCGGGCTGCAACGCCTGCCCGCCCGGCTCGATCAAGGTGCCGGGCAACGTGAACGGCTGCACCGTGTGCAACTGCGGGCCGCCCAGTGTCTGCATCCAGGACGCCCAATGCGCTGACGGGGAGCACTGTTACCTGGGCCAGACATGCGAGCCTGGATGCACGAACAGCCCTAAATGTTGCCACGGCAACCTATGCGCCAACACGGGCTGCACGGATACGACGGGGCTCGACTGCAACTTGGTGGGGTGTCCGAACGGGCAAGTGTGCAATGCCAGTTGCCCACCGCCGAAGTGTTATTGCGACGTCAAATTGAAACAGTGGAAATGCGAAGGCGGCTGCAACGCCATTTGCGTATTTCCAAAATAGACCCGAACGGCTGCAGTCCATTCGGGTCCATTCGTCGCTGGGCTTACGGCTTTTGCGGAATTGGCTTGGGGTCGGTCGGAACGGGCTTGGGATCGCCGGGCGTCGGCTTGCCAGGGCCGCCCGGCACTTCGACGGTCACGCAGCTGTAATAGCCATCGAGGCCATCGCTCGGAATAGGCTTGCTGGGAGGTTCCTTGCCAGGGTCTTTCCCTGGATCCTTTCCGGGATCTTTCCCCGGATCCTTGCCGGGATCTTTGTCCGGATCCGGAATCGGCTTGGGGTCGGTGGGCTTGTCGGGCGGCTGCGGCGAAGAGCCACCGAAGAGGATCTTGCAGGGTTTGCCGGGTGCGGGCTTGTTCGGGTATTCATCGACCTTGCCATCGCCGCCTTTGGGATCGTTCGGATCGGCGGGAATGGGCTTTTGGTCGCTGACGAGGCATCCGCAAACGAGCCGGTAATCCGGTTTCGTCGGCGGCTTGTTCGCATCGGATTTCTCGTCTTTCACTTCACTCGACGTATTCGATGTATCACCACCGGTGGTCACTGGATCGCGTGAGGTGCCGTTGTCGTCACTGGAATTGCCGCTGTTGCCGGCGCATCCGGACAAAACCATGATGGCTACGATGGCCCATTTTCGCATGTGCATCCCTCCATCGACCGCGCACGGCGCGAAATCGCGCGGCGCTGCGCCGTCGTTTCCTGAGAGGGCCCTCAGCAACGCATTTCGGCTCACACCAACTTGCGATTTCGCACCTGCAGCGAAGATGGAAACATCTTAGCCGGACATACAAATTACGAAGTCGCCCCACCTAAATGACATGCGGATGACGTTTCGGCGCATAGCTGCGTGTAGCTCGGCAATTAGATGGTGAGAACCCTCATTTCCGGGAGGTATGCATCCATGCACAAGACGCTCGTGATCGCTTTTGCCCTCGTTGGACTGACAGGCACCGCATTCGCTTCCGAGGATTCGGAAGATGCCGCAAGCGCCTTCCTCGGGCATTGGACCTTCCAGTCGGGCAGCAAGGTCACGTCACCCTGTAGTGCGGACGTCGTCGATGAAACGGGAAAGACCTTCGACATCACCGCAGGCGCCGCCGCCGGGGAACTCGTCACCAAAGTGCAAGACTGTCCCCTCACCTTGGTCGAAACCGACGCCACCCACGCGCGCCTCAAAGAATCGACCGCGTGCACATTGTCGGGCGGCTCGTCGACCATCAACGTGACCTTCACCTCCGCCGCCTTCACCCTCAACGGCACGACATTGAGCGCCGAGCTCAATGGCCGCAGCGGCCTTTGCACCGTGACGTTGAAGGGCACTGCGCTGAAGTAATCCGAAGAAAATGGAACCGCCAAGACGCCGAGGCCGCCAAGAATTGATTTGAACAAAAAAATCTTGGCGTTCTTGGCGTCATGGCGGTTCTTCCCTCTTCCGTTTTACCTCACCACGACATTGTCGATGTATCCGCGAAAGGCTCCCGTGCTCTCCGGCTGATCGTACGCCACCAAAATGCGATCGATCGTCTTGCCGGCCGCCACCGCGCCAATCGTCGACTGAAGATGCGTCCACGCATTGACGGCCAGGTGGCCGCCGCGGCCTTGGGCCGTCGGGTGCAGTTGCACGCCGAATTGATCCACCGCACCCGAATCGCGCAGACTCGAACCGTCGGTGAAGATCAGATCGATGGCCACGAAGGTGCCGTTCTTCTGCTGCGGAAAAATATCGTACGAAAGGGCCGTATTCGTAAACACCGGAATCGATACGTCGAATACCTTGTTGTACGTGTACGAAGTACTCGCCGATTCGTCATTGCCCGAGTACATCAGCGCGCGCACACCGGACTGCGCCGTCTCCTCGCGAATCGATGATTCGGCGTGGGTGACATTCGAACTCCAATCGACGGTGTCGGCCCACGTCGGCTGCGTATCCGCCACCTCGAAACCCGAGCTGAACATCACGTCCCCGGCCGGGAACAGCTGGCTCGCCGGCACCACCGTGCGCGCCGCCGAGGGCAGGGCCCATTCCAACTTGGCCACGGCCGCGGCCTGGTCCTGGAAGTACTCCAGCTCGATGGCGTAACGCTGGCCTTTGCTCAACAAGACCTCCGCGCTCTTCGTCGTGGTACCTTGAACGACCCAATCGTCGATCAGCAATTGCCCATCGACCCGGAGGCGCACACCGTCGCTGGCCGTGGTGTAGAAGGTGTGCTTCCCCGTGGCTTGCGCGAGCAATTGCCCTTGCCACCGCACCGAATACGTCGTCGGCGCAATCGACGCATCCGGCGAGCGGCCCGTCCAATCGAAGTCGATCGTGGGGTCGAACCGGGTCACCTTCAGCGAGGTCAAATCCGCATTGTCGTAATACTGCCCGCGCAATCCCGTGCCGTTGCTCGGCGGATCGGCGCTGGAGTCCACGGCAATTCGAACTTGGGCTCCGCTCGCGGAAAGGCCATCCACCGTGATGCGAATACCGCTCAGCGGATCGTCGAACGTCTGCCCCGCGGCCAGCGTCGCATCGGCGAAGTTGCGTTTGCCCTCGGACGTCTGCGTCGTCGGCGTGGCATCGATGAGACGCGGCTTTTCATTGCCCTGCAGGTGATCTTGCGCCAAGCGGATCGTCACGCCATTCACCACCGGATCGGTGGCAGCGTAGTTGTCCCAGCGCCCGTACGGCCGCCGGTATTCGAGGTAGTAATACCAGGCCACGCCGCCCGAGACCTCTTTGAGAATGCGCAGCGACTGCGTGCCATTCGTCTCGAACGATGGCGAAAGCGTGAAGGTGCCGCTCTGGTCCACCGTGGTGATGGCCGCCGAGCGCAAATATCCGAGCCGGGCCTTGCTCCACACGCTGGGAAGGTGCCCCGGGCCGCCCATGATGTCGAAAGCGTCGCCGTACTCCCACTCGCCCCCGTGCTCGCATCGATTGGAAATCGACACCCATTGGCCCGCATCGTTCGTGCACGCGTACGCGCTGGCGTGGTTCAAACCGAAGTTGTGCCCCAGCTCGTGGTACGACGCCGGAAGATACCAGCTCGCAAAAAGCCACGTCTTTTGCCCACCGACCTCGCCCCACGCCGCACCGCATTCCGCGGCGAACACGAAGGAGATGTGGTCATACCCCGAAAGATCGACGCCGGCGGATTGGGCCTGCGCCATGGCCTTGTCGCCCCAGCTCGCGTAATTCGCCCCGCAATCGGTATTGGGCACATCGAGCGTGTAATATCCATACACGTCACCCGATGGATCCACTTTGCCAATCAGCTCGTCGTAGTTGAACGAGGCCTCTTTCCAGAACGCATTGGCCGAATCTGCACCGGTGAAGAAGCCTGACTTGGCGGCCGCCGGGCTCACCGGCTGATCCGACGGATTGTTGGAGAAATTCGCCAGAAGAACCGCCGTCTTTCGCGAGCGGTGCACCGGCTCGGCCGCGAGCGAGCGGGTCGTAACGCGGTGCTGCGCATCGAGCTCGGTCACGGTGAATTGCTGGTCGCCCGACCAGGCACCCCGCACGGTCACGGGCACGCCCGACGTCCACGCTTCGCCCTCCGAGGTGCGAGGCAGGTGAAGGCGAATTCGCCCCTGCGGGGTCACGATGAAATACTGTTCGCCCGAGCGACGATTCTGAAAATCGTCGTAGTGCACCACTTCCAGCGTACCGCGGAGCTCGCTCGGGGCGCCATGTTGGCGCGATGTCGAAGCGTCGCTGCACGCCGACGAAAGAATGGCGCCGAACAGGAGGCCAAAACCCCATTTGCGAAAAATATCCATGCGTCGCTGGTTAATACGATAACCGAGCCGCAACTATTAAGCGCGCCGCGCCGCCGGTTTTCGGAGTCCCGCGGCAGCCAGAATGCAAAGAACCGGCGTGACCACCATGTGATACCGATCTTCACCGAAGAATACGGCGTGCGCGAAAACGGTGGTCGCCAAAAGAGATATCGGCAAAAGCAAAGCACTGGACCACTCGGCGCGCCCGGGTATCGGCAGCCATGGCACCAGAGCGCACGCGACGGCCAATGGCCAGAACGCCGGCGCGGGAGAGGTCACCGCCACGTAGACCAGCAGCGCGGAAAACGCTGCCAGCAGTCCTTGTGCAAAGATCGGACGCCGGCCTCGCCGCACGAAGGCGATGCACCCGAACAGCGCTCCGATGAGAAGAAAGCGATGCACCGCGGTGAGCAGATCACGGGCGGCGACGCGACGGGGTTCGGGCCAGTCGTGGGGCTTGGCCTCGCGCAGGTATTCGACGGGAAAGGACTCGTGGTCGAACGTGAATCCAAGTTTCGCCGGGACGAGGGAAAGCCAATGAAGCGGATGTTCCCGGATTTGATCCATGCCGTAGTGAAGCCAGCAGCGATCCTGTTGCACTTGGCCGGTGACCTCCCGGCATCCGTCGCTCGAACGCAGCGTTTCGAAGCGGCCCGTCGCACGGGGAAAGGCGCCAATGGCCAGGTTCCAGCCGGCGTTGGTGCTCACCAGGGCGCAGCCATCCATCACGCGGCAATTGCGCGCCGTCCAGGGCAACACGGGAACGAGCGCGAGTGCGCACGCAACGATGGCGCCCACCGAAACGCGTCCCCAGCCCTGGCGCGCGTCCCATAGTCGCAAACCGAGAAATGGCGCGACCAAGAGCGCCTGCGGGCGCACCAATGCGCCAATGCCCAACATGAGCGCGCCCAGTGCAATACCTCGTTTGGGATTGCGGTCCCGCACGGTAATCCAAAATGCCATCAACGTCGCCAATGCGGCCAAAGGCTCGGTCATCACCAGCGCGGAATACAGAATGAGCCCCGGGTGCAGCGCCGCGAGCGCCCCTGCAATCCGCGCACGGGTTTCGCTCAGGCCCTCGCGGGCAAGCGCCCACGTGAACACCGGCAGCAGCGCCGACACGGCGGCATTGACCACGTTCGGCACCCAGGCCCGCTCGCCGAATACGAAATAGAAGAACCCGAGGAATGCGCTGTAGCCCACGGGATAGTGGCACCACGGGTGCCAGACGAGCACGCCCCCGATGCGCACGTCATCGGAATAACCGAGCCCTTGGGCAATGCGGTGTGCGCCGAAATCGTAATAGTGCCCATCCCAGACCGGCTCGCCCGCCAAGAAATGCGCAACGAGAATGCGCGGAAGGAAGGCGACGACGAAAAGGACGAGCGCCGCTCTCACCCCGTGCCTTTGCCGCTCGAAACCGCCAACGCCTCGCGCACGCGGCGCAAATACGTCTTTTGGACCTGCGCCGGATCCAACTTCAAATATTTGGCCAGCTCGGCCACGAAGCCACGCACGTAGACAATGGCGGGCAGCAAACCGAAGTTCTCTTCTTCGATGGCAATCAAGTGCGCTTTGGCAATCTTGGTGCGCGCGCTGATCTCGGCGATCTCGATGGCCTGCGACTCACGAACCTTCCGCAAGAGCGCCCCGGTGAATTCCGTCTCCGGGCCAATCTCGCGGGCGAGCTCGTTCTGCAGCATGATTTGCTCCGCCGCCAAGGCCGGACGGGTCGCGCGGGCCGCCAAGGCCTCGGGCTCGTCGGTGTCGGGGAACGTCGATAGATCGTACGCGCGCCGCCGCACGGGATCGAGCAAGGTGTCGTACGCCTCGTCGAGCCGCGCGCGCTCGGCCTTGAGTTGGTCCTCGCTCAAGAGCGATGCCGTCGCCAGGCCGCCCTGCGCGTAGATCTCTTTTTGCCGCTTGTATGCGCGGCGCACTTCTTCGTCGCTGGAGGTGCGCGTGATGCCCAAGGCCGCGTAAAGCGTGGGCATTTCCAGGGGAAACGTCGGCGGCGATGCGCCCTTTTCGTTGCGCGCGGCCAGCAAGGCCACCACGCGGCGGGCAATGCGCTCCAAGTTGCGCGCGGCCTTGCAGGTGGGGCTATCGATGAGCAGCGGCTTGTTGCGCCGCACCGTGAGCCACACCGTGTCGTCGTGCTCGATGTAGCCCAGCTCGTCGAGCGGCACGCCGTAGTGACGTGCCGACAGGCCGCTCATCCACGTGCCGAGCTCCAAGTCGGTGCGGACGCGCGTCTGATTGACGATGAGTTGCAGATGCATCCGGTGTGCTTCCACCCAGGCCATGGTGGCGAGGGCGCGGTCGGTGCGGATGACCGAGCGCACCAGATCGAGCGGCCCGGGAAGGCCGCCCAAGTCGTTCAGGGCGCGCTGCAGAATCGGCAAACGGAAGCGGTCTCGAAAGAGAGCGCGCCGCAAACGCCGGACGAACGCCGCCCGGACGAATCGATAGGTCGCTTCGATGGCCGGCGGCTCGGGAACCGTCACCACGATGCCCACGTCGGAGGCGAGCATGACATCGAGCGCGAAATGGCCGTGGCCGGGCCCCACGTCGATGACCACGAATTCCACGGGCAGCGTGCGCACCTTGGCGATCCACCGCCCCTTGCGGCCCGGCCGCTGGATGGACGGCGTCTCCATGGAATCGTGCGTGGCGGGCAGGAGGCTCAGCCCGGGCACGCTGGTCGGGATCAATGCACGCTGGAAGCTTTTGACGTCGTTGGGATCCAGCGAAGGCTCGCGCTGGGCCGCCGAGAGGCCGAAGTGCGCATGCAGGTTGGCCCCCGTGGCATCGGCGTCCACCAGGACGACGGCTTTACCGAGCTGGGCCAGATAAATGGCCAAATTCTGCGCGAGCAGGCTCTTGCCGACCCCACCTCGCCCGCCACCCACGGTAATGAGGCGCAGGGGCGCGCGCTGGGGTTTTTGCGACTCGCCTTGCTCTTCGTCGGAATTCATCGAGGTTCGGTGCTCTTCGGGGCCCAGGGGGGCCCGGGCCGTCGGCGGACTATATAGCCCCTACGATTTTGCTGCGACAGCGACTAAGCTGCCCGCCGCCTATGACTTTCGCACATTTTAAGGCAGGCCTTCTTCTCGTGGCGGCGCTCGGTTCGGTGATGCGGACGGCCTCGTGCCATGGGCAGTCGTCGGCGAGCGGTGGTGGTGGCGAGGCGGCGAAGGATCCGCAAACCCCCGCGAACGTCGACCTGCCGGGTGTCGACACCAGCGTCCTCACCCCGCGTGAGAAGACGGAGTGGTCCACGTACGTGAACGAGTTCCTCTCGCCGTGCGCGGACACGCCCGTTCCCATCTCGCAATGCGTGAAGGAGAAGCGCTCCTGCACCAAGTGCACCCCGGCCGCCAAGTTCCTGGTCAAGGGCGTGCGCGACGGGCAATCGCGCGATCAGATCGAGAAGGCCTACAAGAATCGGTTCGATGCGACGGCCATCAAGAACGTGCCCCTCGACGGATCGCCGTCGCGCGGGCCGGAGTCGGCGCCGGTGACCATCGTCGAGTTCGCAGACTTCGAGTGCCCCTTCTGCGCGATGTTCGCCCCCATCCTCGACAAGACGGTGGAGGAGAACTCGAGCAAGGTGCGCTTCGTGTACAAGTTCCTTCCCCTCTCCGGGCACCCGCACGGCGAGATTGCCGCGCGCGCGGGCTATGCCGCGTTCAAGCAGGGCAAGTTCTGGGAGATGGACAAGAAGATGTTCGCCAACCGCGAGCATCTCGAGCAGAGCGACCTGGATAGCTACGCCAAAGAGCTCGGGCTCGACATGGCCAAGTTCAAGGCCGACGCCAACTCCGCCGCGGCCACCGAGCGCATCGCCACCGACAAGAAGCTGGCCGACCAGCTCCAGGTGAAGGGCACGCCGACCATCTACATCAACGGGCGCGAGTTCGATGCGCGCACCGCCGAGTCGGGCCTGAAAGAGTGGATCGCACTGGAGCTCTCCATCGCCGGCGTCGATCCCAAGGCCGCCGCGGCACCCGCGCCTGCGACATCCGCTGCCGCAGGTCTCGACGCTTCGCGAGACGCCAAGAAATGAGGCTCGCCACATGAGTAGGGCGGTAGCCGACGGGTGCGGCTGCTTTCCCACCGGACGACACTACGCGGGCATCGCGCACCTTCTTCGAGCCGTCGTGCGCGGCCTCGCGGAGGAGTTCGCGGGCGACATCGATTGGTCCGAGATCCCCGTGGCCTGCGTCGACGTGGAAACCACCGGGCGCGATGCATCGGTGGATCGCGTCGTGGAGGTCGGCGTGGTCGTCGGCCGGCATGGTGAGGTGATCGCGCGCTACAATTGGCTCATCAACCCGGGCATCCCCATCCCGGAAGAAGCGCGGGCGGTTCACCACATCAGCGACGACGACGTGAAAGACTCGCCGCGCTTTCACGAGATTGCGCACGAGATTGCCGCGGCGCTCGCCGGCTGCATTCCCGCGGCATACAACGCGGCCTTCGACCGCGCCTTCCTCGTCAACGAGTTCGGGCGCGCCGGGCATCAGCCGCAGGCCGACGCGAAGCCGTGCCCTGCACTGCGGCGCGACGTCGACTGGATCGATCCGCTGGTCTGGGCGCGTGAGATTCATCGCGAGGAAAAGTCGAAGGCCCTCGGCGAGGTCGCCCAGCGCCTTGGCGTAGCCTTGGAAAATGCGCACCGCGCGAACGACGACGCCGAGGCGGCACTTCGCGTTCTCTACCGGCTCGCCGCAGATGTGCGCGTTCCGCGGGCGTACGGCGCGGTGATGCAGGAGCAGCGGCGCCTCGCCTTGCTGCAGTCCGACGAACGGCGCTTCTGGAAGAATTAGCGACGGATGTGGAAGCACGTCGTTTGCGCATCGGTCGTGTGCCTCGTGGCATCACCTCGCCCGGCGTGGGCGGCGGATACGACGCCGCATGAAACGGCGCGATTGACGTACGAAACGGGCGACACGGCCGGCTGTCCGGACGAGTCGTCGTTTCACAATTTGGTGGCAGCGCGACTGGGCTACGACCCATTCCGCCCCGATGGGCAACACGCGGTCAGCGTGTCCTTCCGCAAGGAGCGCGCGAAAATCCGCGCGCGCGCCGAAGTGCAACGCGGTGGGCCCGCCGCCGGCACGCGCGAGTTCACCGGCGAGGCATGCGAGCCGCTCGCCGCGGCGCTTGCCACCACGGTGGCGATGGCGCTGGATCCGCTGCACGTGAGCGCGCCCGCCGCCGAGCCGCCGCCTCCCGCCGGAGCGACTTCTCTAGCCGGCGAGACGCCAGCGCTCCATAAGGCCGAACCGCTGCCGACGTTGCCGGGCGAGCCGCAGCCCACGCCTCCTCCGCAAGTCGTCTTCGTCGAGCGCCGCACCAACCCAACGCCTTCGCGCCCAAGCGAACCCTCGGAGCCCGTCGCCTTCCTCGCATCGGTGGGCGGCGTCGTCTCCTTCGCGCTCGCACCGACGATGACCCTGGGCGGGGCGATGGAGATCGGCTTCCGCTACGGCGTCTTCTCGCTGTCGGCCGAGGGCCGCGCCGAACTCACGCCCACCACGACGCGCGTCGATTCGGGCGATCGCGTCGATGCCACCATTTACTCGGGCGCACTGCTTCCATGCTTTCACTTCGGTGCGTGGCTCGGGTGCGCGGTGGGCCGCATCGGCGCCTTTCAGGGGCGCGCTCCCGATGTCGTGCATCCGAGCCTGGGCACGTCGGCCTTCGGCTCCGTGGGGCTTCGCGGCGGCTACATGATTCCGCTGACCAAAGTTTTGTCCGTCCGCGCTTCCGTCGAAGGCGCCATTCCCGTGGTGCGGACGACGCTGGTCATCGACGGTGGTGAAGTGTGGACTGCGCCGCCTGTCACGGCTGGGCTGGACTTCGCGTTCGTCCTGACGCTGAAATGAAGGCAGTGCAACCCCCGGAGGCTTCGGCACTCGCTCCCTCGTTTCGGAGCCTGTTCGAGGCGGAGTTCGGCTTCGTATGCCGTTCACTCCGGAGGCTCGGTGTTCGCGAGGCCGATCTGCAGGACGTCGCCCAGGAGCTGTTCGTGACCGTCCACCAACGCCACGCCGAGTACGATCCCTCGCGGCCGCTGCGCACGTGGCTCTTTTCGTTCTCGCTGCGCTTCGCGGCCAACTACCGCCGCCTCTCGCGGGTGCGCGGCCATGTGTCCGACGACGTTCTCGAACGACGCGGCACCTCGAAGAACCCCAACGCCGAGGCGCGCGATCTGGTGCTGCGCGGGCTCGAGGCGCTCGACTTCGATCGACGCACGGTCATCGTCATGTGCGATCTCGAAGGCTTCGCCGCACCCGAGGTCGCCGAGCAACTCGGCATCCCGGTCAACACGGTCTATTCGCGTCTCCGGCTCGCACGCGAAGACTTCCGCCGCGCCGTTGCGGCGCTCGACACGCCGCAACCGGCTGCGGTCGCGCAAAAAGCAGGGGGTGCGCGATGAGCGACTTCGAGCCGCTGCCGCCGGATCTCGCGGCGCTCTTCGCGCGCGAAAAGGAGTCCTACGACGAGGACCCCGCGCTGAAGTCGCGCGTGCTCTCCCACGTCGAATGGGCCGTCGCCCTGGGCGGGCCCCCGGGTGGCGGTGGCGGCGGAGACCCGAGCGGCGGCGCAGCAGGTCACGGTGGCGGCGGCGACGCGCCTCCCGGCATGGACGGAGGCGCAAGCCTCGCGCACGGCGGAGCCCACGCCGCCGGCGCGATGCACGCAGCGGGCGCCGCCACCGCGGCAGGCTTCGGACTGAAAACCGTGGTCGCCGCCACCGTGTCGGCCTTCGTGGCCGGCGGCGCCGTGGGCGGCACCGTCGTCAAAACCGCCACGGGTGTAGCCGGCGAGACGCCAGCGCTCCATGAGGTTGCCGTCTCCGCGCCCGTGCCCTCGGATTTCCGCGGCGCACCGCGTCCCACCTTCATCGCGCCACCCCCCATCGCCACCCTGGAGGAGGAGCCGTCCGCCCTTCCGCCGCTCGAGCCCGAGCCGGCCCCCAAGCCCTCCTCCAACGCGCACGTGGAAAAGGCAGGAGACATCACCCGCGAGCGCGAGCTCCTCGATGCGGCGCGCGCTGCACTCGCCCGAGGACGCCCCGACGACGCCATCGCCGCCGCCGAGCGCCACGCCCAAAAGTGGCCGCACGGTTACCTCGTCGAAGAACGCGACGCAGTGCTCATCCAAGCCTTGGCCCTCGGCGGTCGCCACGACGAAGCCCAACGTCGCGCCAACGCCTTCCGCAAAGCCTACCCGCAGAGCATCCTACTCCCCGCCATCGACGCTTCGTTGGCCTCTCCGTGACGGATCGTACGAGGCGGCGACAATGCCAGGGCAGAGATCCTCTTCCCTTGGCGTAATAGGATGAACCAACCCATGAAACGATCTTGGCTAGCCAGCCTACTCGCCGCGCCCCTTCTTCTTGCGCAGGCGGCATCGTGCACGACCCAACAGGACCTCGGCGATCGGCCGAACGACGATGGCGGCCCGCCTGGCAGCGATGGCGGCGACAGCGGCAATGGCTCGCAACCCCCCGCCCCCATGCGCGTCTTCGTCACCAAATCGCTCTACGATGGCGACCTTCGTACGGCGGCCCGGCGCCTCAGCGGCCTCGAAGCGGCCGATGCCCTCTGCCAACTCTCCGCCGACGGCGCCGTCCTCGGTGGACATTGGGTCGCATGGCTCTCGGACCGGAACATGGACGCCATCGAGCGCGTCGACAACGACGGCCCCTGGGTGAGCCTCCCGCGCAGCACCTATGGCTCGAGAAAGATCTTCCTCGATCGCGCGGGCATCGGCGCAGGCCCCATCGAAGATACATTCTCGGACGAGTACGGCGAGTCGTACTCCTCGAGTTACGACTACTACCGAACCGGCTCGTCTCCCAGCGGACGCTCAACGGGAGAGGACTGCCTGTCGTGGAGCAACAACAACACGACGGGGGGCAACGCCGAATGCGGGCGCCGCAAGCTTCTCTGCCTGGAACAGAAAGTCGCGGGCTACCGCAAACGCGTTTTCGTCACCTCGAAGACCTTCACGGGGGACTTCGCCTACGGCAGCTCCGTCGTCGAGGCCGCGGACGGCCTATGCGGAGACGCCGCAAAGGCAGCCAATCTCGGCGGAAAATGGCGGGCGTGGATTTCCAGCTATTCGAGCGGAACATACCGCGCCTTCGATCGCCTCGGGAGCCGGACCGACTCATGGACCCTCGTCGATGGATCGACCGTCGTCTTTTCGTCGCGCGAAAAACTCTCCGCGGGCGGCGAACATGCGATCGATCGCGACGAGTTCAATCATCCCGTCGATGCCTCGTCGCTGGTCTGGACAGCCACCAAGGCGCAGGGCGCGACGTCGGTGGATACGTGCTCCGACTTCCGTACCAAGTCGAGCGGCAACTACGCCCTCGTCGGCATTGCCGGCGAGACCTCTCCGAAATGGACCGAGTCCCAAACGACGCTCACGTGCGACAAGGCCGCGCGCCTTTATTGCTTCGAGCTATGAAGGATTGCGCAACGTGACGACAACCCGAGGGCATGAGCTTTCGTGCCCTCTTCGTCGCGCTTCCTCTCCTTACCCTCACCTCCTCGGCACGCGCGGACATACCCTGCTTCCCCGCCTGCCGCAGCGGCTATCTCTGCTCGGCCCAAGGCACGTGCGTGAGCCGCTGCAACCCGCCGTGCGGCCAAGGCGAGAAGTGCCTCGCCAACGGCGAATGTGAGCTTTCGTCTTCCTTGTCTTCCTTACCCTCGTCTTCTCCCGCTTCTCCCGCTTCTTCCGCTTCTACCGACGAAGAACCCACCACGAAGCTCTCGCTCCACGGCGGCGCGCTTTTTCAAAGCAGCAACTCGCGAAGTGCGGGGGGCTTCCTCACGGCCTTCCAGGTCCTCATTGGAACGCAGCACGCGGCCGTCCTCGGGGCTCGCTTCGGAGTCCTCTTTTACGAGGGCCACACCACCCCGGAGGTGGGCCTCGATGTGGGCTACCGCGCCCGCTTCGGCAGCGGCGACCTTCGCGGCGGTCCCATGATCCTTGCGCAACCCCAATTGTGGTTCGGCAACGGCGCGACCGCGATCCACCTTGGCGGGGCGGTTGGCGGCTTCATCGAGTACAAGCAGCTGATCGTCTCCATTCCCGTCGGCGGCGGCGCCGTACGCTCGACCGCGTACAACGGACAGTGGAATGGGGTCTTTACCGTCGCCCCGACCCTGGGCGTACGTTTCTAGAGGCGATCCGCCTGGCGCTCTTTTGGGCTTTTCACTATGCTCCTGACGCGATAGGTCATTGCTGCGCGCGTGCCGGAGTCGATGTGGCGCGACGCCTTTTAACCACCGGAGGCCGCCGTGTCCGAGAAGGTCGAACTCAAGGTCAGCGACACAGTGAAGTTCGAAGCCCCCATCGTGGTGGGGAGTGAGAACGAGAAGGCGATCGATATCGCCAATCTGCGAGCCAAAACGGGACTCGTCACCATCGATCCCGCGTTCATGAACACGGCGTCGACGAAGAGCGCCGTCACGTATTTGGACGGCGAACAGGGAATATTACGCTACCGCGGCATCCCTATCGAACAGCTCGCTGAGAAGTCCACCTTCGTGGAAACCAGCTATTTGCTGATTTACGGGCACCTCCCCGACAAGGCAGAGCTGTCTCGCTTTTCTACGTTGCTCACCCGCCACTCCCTCATCCACGAGGACATGAAGCACTTCTTCGACGGCTTCCCGTCGACGGCGCACCCGATGGCGGTGCTCTCGTCGATGGTGTGCTCGCTGTCGAGCTACTACCCGGACGCGCTCGATGTCGACAACAAGGACCTGATCGACATCACCATCGCGCGCCTTTTGGCCAAGGTTCGCACGATTGCGGCGTTCGCCTACAAGAAGTCCATCGGCCAGCCGTTCGTCTATCCGAGGAATTCGCTGCGCTACTGCGCGAACTTCCTCAACATGATGTTCAGCGTCCCGGCCGAGCCCTACGAGATCGACCCCGAGATCGAGAAGGTGCTGAACATCCTTCTCATCCTGCACGCCGACCACGAGCAAAACTGTTCGACGTCGACGGTGCGCCTCGTCGGCAGCTCCAAGGCGAACCTGTTTGCCTCGATTTCCGCTGGAATTTGCGCCCTCTGGGGTCCGCTCCACGGCGGTGCGAACCAGGAAGTCATCCAGATGCTGGAAGCCATCCAGCGTGATGGCGGCGACGTGAGCAAATACGTCCAGATGGCCAAGGACAAGACGTCCAACTTCCGCCTCATGGGCTTCGGCCACCGCGTGTACAAGAACTTCGACCCGCGGGCGAAGATCATCAAGCAGTGCGCCGATCAAGTCCTCGCCAAGAAGGGCCACGATCCGCTGCTCGACATCGCCAAGGGCCTCGAGGAAGCGGCGCTCAAAGACAGCTACTTCGTCGAGCGCAAGCTGTACCCGAACGTCGACTTCTACTCGGGCATCATCTACCGCGCCCTCGGCTTCCCGACGAACATGTTCACCGTCCTCTTCGCCCTGGGCCGCCTCCCCGGCTGGATCGCCCACTGGAAGGAGATGATGGACGATCCGTCGACCAAGATCGGCCGCCCGCGCCAGATCTACACGGGTCCGACGTTGCAGAACTACGTCCCGCTCGATCAGCGTAAGTAGAGGCTCGTCTTTCCCGTCCACGTACACGTTCCCGTTCCCGTTCCCGATCTTCTTCTCCGGATCTTTCGGGAACGTGTACGGGAACGGGAACGTGTACGGGTTTCAGTATTCCGGGGATATCCAGGCAAGAAGGATATCCCCGAGGAACAAGTACTCGAGGATCCCCAGGATCAAAAAGGGCCCGAAGGCGATCGGCGACTGACCGATCCCCTCGGGCTCTTTGCCGAGAGGATCCTCGTCGAGGAGCTTTTTCGCCTCTTCATCCCCGTCTTGGGCGGCACGCATGAGCTCCTCGCGGTCTTGCTTCACCGCCTCCGGCTCCTCGATTTTGCCGCGCACCAGATAGACGACGCCCGCCCAGAGCGAGGCCTGGATGGCGCCGACGAACAGCACGAAAAGCGTCGTCGGGGGGCCGAACCATGCGCCGGCCAGCGCGAGAAGCTTGGCGTCGCCGAGCCCCATGCCGGAGCGCCCGCGCACCAGCTTGTAGAGCACCGTGAAGGGCAGCCAGGCCAGGAGAAAGCCCGAAACGGCGCCGATGCCCGAAGAGAGGTACGGCAGGCCGTGAAGCGGCGCGCTGACGAACGCGAGCGCGGTGCCCCCCAACGTCACGGCGTCGGGAAGATACATGTACTCTGCATCGATGAAAGCGGCCGCGAGGAGCCCCAGGCAGAGCGTGAGATCCACCAGGTAAACGGCGCTCGCGTGCAAAAGAGAGGTGTCCGCAGGAAGGGTGCGCACCACCAGCTCGAAAATGGCGAGCGAAAGCGCCCCGGCGAGGGCCTCCACCAGCGGATAGCGCGGGCTAATCTTGGCACCGCAGCAGCGCGCTCGACCACGTAGGACGAGATACGACAGCACCGGCACGTTGTCGTACGCGGCGATGGGCTTTTCGCACTCGGGGCAATGCGACCCCGGGCGGACCACGCTGAGCTCGCGCGGAACGCGGTGAATGACGACATTGAGAAAGCTGCCCCAGAGCAGGCCGAATGAAATGACCGACGTGCGGGAGAACCACAGAGGGATTTCGTTCAACGTCATCCGCTTACATGCTTATCATGCGCCGCGATGTTGCTCGAGATCAGCCCCGACCATCCCGAGCCGCGCAAGATCCGGCGTGCGGTCGAAGCCCTGGAGGCCGGCGAGGTCATCGCCTACCCGACGGACACCGTGTACGGCCTCGGGTGCGACTTGATGAACAAGCGCGCGGTGGAGAAGCTTTATTCCATCAAGCAAATGGATGCGTCGCACAAGCTTGCCTTCGTCTGTCCCGACCTGAGCGAGATTGCGCGCTACGCCATCGTGGAAAACCAGGCATACCGCATCCTGCGGCACTATTTGCCCGGGCCCTACTGTTTCATTTTGGACGCCACGCGCGAGGTGCCCAAGCTGATTCAATCGAAGCGAAAGACGGTGGGCATTCGCGTGCCGAACCACGAGGTCATTCGCGCGATCACCCGCGAGCTCGGGCGCCCGGTCATCTCCACCACCGCCCAGCGCGATAGGGAAGATCCGCACATCGACGCGCGGGAGATCCGCGATACATTTCACGGCCTGGCCTTGGTGATCGACTCGGGCGCCGGCGGAATGGTGCCCAGCACGGTCATCGACTTGACCAAGCCGCGGCCGGAGATTTTGCGCGAGGGTGCGGGCTCCGTCGAAGACTTCGTCTGAGACTGCGTTGAAAGTCGGCCGTCGCGAGCGACGGACCTCCGATCGACGTTCCAAGTCTGCAGGAGCGCGGCGGCGTGGGCGCGCTTGGCCCAGCGCACGGCCTCGATGATTTCGCGGTTTTCCGGCGCAATACCGCGTGATTTGGCCGCCAGCCGGCCGGCCACGAGGGACGCGAGCACGCAGCCGCCGCCGTGCAGGACCAGGCCGGGAATGCGGCGCATCGGAAAGAGATGCACCTTGCCGTCGATGGCCAGGACGTCGACGGCCTCGGGGCCTTCGAGGTGACCGCCCTTGACCAAGGCCGCGCGAGCGCCCATGGCGCAGATGGCGTGGGCCGCCTGCGTGGCGCCGTCGAGATCGCGAATGCGGGTGCCAACCAGGGCCTCGGCCTCGGGGATGTTCGGGGTGACCAGCACCGCACGCGGCACGAGCACACGCCGCAACGCATCGAGGGCGGTGGGGTCCAGCAGACGCGGGCGGCCGCGGGTGGCGATCATCACGGGGTCGACCACGGCGGGGATGTTCGGATGGCGCAGGAAAAAGCGGCCAACGGCGCGGACGTTCTCCACGCTGCCGAGGGCCCCCGTTTTGAAGGCGCGCACGCTCTGATGCTGCGCGACCTCGCGGGCTTGGGCGATGACCTCCTTGGCATCGAGCGGGCGGGCCCCGCGCAGGCCGGCCGTCGATTGAATGGTGATGACCGCAATGGCGGCGCAGCCCATGACATCGGCGGCGACGAAGGCGCGGAGGTCGGCCGCGAGGCCGGCGCCCCCACCGGGGTCGAGCCCCCCGATGGCCAGGGCGCAGGAGTTATGCCTAGGAACCTGAATGCGGCGAGCACGCATGGGGCGCGAGATTGACACCTTCGCGGCCGTCCTGCTACCTCAGGATCGAACATGCGCGCGGGGACCGGAAGTGCGGTGAGCCTCCTGTCCATGCTGGCTGCGTTGGGCAGTGCGTTGGCGGTGTCGAGCGTCGCGGGTGAGGCCCGCGCCCAATGCGTCGACGACGAGCTGAAGGCGGAGCTCGTCGGCGGCCGCCACTACCGCGGGGTGCAAGACCGGCTCTTCACGAAGGCCTTCCGGCACGAGTTTTCCGGCATGGGAGGATATTACGCAGCCGACCTGTACTCCTCGAACTGGGTCGTCGGCGGGGCGTACACCTTTCACTTCTCGGAGGACTTGGCCCTCGAGGCCAGCGTGGCCTTCACGCGCTTTCGCACGGACGTGACGGACAGCTACGAGCGCCGCTACCCGCAGGTCCAGGTGCAGGACCGCAGCGACAAGCCGGGGCGGCTGTACTTCGGGCATCTCGTGTGGTCGTTCGCCTATGGCAAGGTGCGGTGGGCCGGGGGCGGCATCACCCGGTTCGATTTCAACGCCGCACTGGGCGCGGGCATCACCGACGATACGACGTCGCGGGGCATCACCGGGAGCTTCGGCCTTGGCACGAAGTGGTACTTTGGGAAGTGGTTTGCCATCCGCCTCGACGTTCGCGATCACATTTTGAGGGAGGTGCTCGTGGGTGAGGAGCATCTGGTCAATGACATCATCGTCACCGTAGGCCCGAGTATTTTCTTCCCATTCGGGGGATGATGCGCCTTTCCTTTTCCTTGCTCATCGTGCTGGCCGCGAGCGGCACGGCATGGGGCCAGACTGCGCCGAAGGCATCGCCGCTCAATCCGCCGGCGAACGAGTTCGGCGGGGCCACGCCTGCGTCGAACTTGGATGCACTGACCGGCGAGCTGGCACTGCTGCGTGCAAAAACGAGCCCCTTCCCGAAGACGGTGCCGGTGCAATGGCGGCTCGAAGACGTGCGTGTGCGCGCGGCCGAGGGCGAGGAGCTGCTCTACGCGGGCCGCATCGACGAGGCAATTGCGCGACTGATGCCCGTGGTGGAGCACCCGCGCTTCAGCGCCTTCGAGGCCGACGACGCCGGGCGCGCGGCCGTTTATCTGCTAGGCGACGCATTTGCCACCGCGGGAGCGTACGCCCCCGCGCGCACGTATTTGACCCGGGTGCTGAAGACGCGCGGGGCCTGGAACGACCGCGGCACGTACGCGCGGCGTGCGGTGCGCCGGCTGGTGGAAATGGCCATCGAGTCGCAGCGGTATGCGGCA
Organism: Sorangiineae bacterium MSr12523; assembly: GCA_037157775.1. Classification (NCBI taxonomy): domain Bacteria; kingdom Pseudomonadati; phylum Myxococcota; class Myxococcia; order Myxococcales; family Pendulisporaceae; genus Pendulispora; species Pendulispora brunnea. The sequence continues at coordinate 13,239,865 of CP089982.1, read as the reverse complement.
TTCGCCGAGGATCTGCGCGAGGTGCCACCGCAGGCGTCCGAGGAAACGCGGGGCGAGGTTTGGTATTTGACCGCGCGGGCCAAGGAGGCCGCAGGCGATACCGACGGGGCGCTGGCCGCGTATGCGCACGTGACGCAGCGGTCGCGTTTTTGGGCGCAGGCGACGTACCTGCAAGGCCTCATCCAGGTCGAGCGCGGGCGATACAAAGAGGGCGAAAACCTGTTTTGCAAGGTGGCCGACCCGTCGCGGCAATCGAATACGACACCGGTGTTCGCGGACGAACGCTATTTCGCCGTGCGGGATTTGGCGCGGTTGGCCTTGGGTCGCATTGCGCACGAGCAATACCGCTTCGACGACTCGCGGTATTATTACTATTTGGTGCCACGCGACAGCGATCGGCTCGCGGAGGCGCTCTACGAGGGCGCGACGGGTCGTTACGAGAAAAAGGATTACGAGGGCGCGCGCGAGCTGCTGGACGAATTGAAAGCGCTGCGCGTGCACCATGCCTACGAGGACGAGGCATGGATACTCGATGCCTACGTGGACCTGGGGCAGTGCAAGTTCGCGGCGGCCGATGAGAAGCTCATCGCGTTCGTGCGGCGTTACGAGCCGGTGCGGGAGATCGCTCGGCGGGCGATGGCGGATCAGGGCGGGATGCAATCGCTGCTCGCGGCCGCACGATCCGGCGCCGCCACGGAGTCGCAGCGCACGATTGCAACCTTGCTGCGGTTGGACAATGGCTACGGCATCGTCTCACGGCAACGCGCGGTGCTGGAGCGCCAGGCGGACGGGCTTCGCATGGATCCCGCGCTCGTGGGGCGCGTCGATGCCGCACGGCGCGAGCTCGCCGACGCGGAAACGCGCCTGGCGAAGGATTCGCTCACGCGGCTCGATCTGCGATTGTCTCGATTGCTCCGCCGCGCACGCCTCGCGCGGATCGAATCCGTACTCGGACGCAAGCGCGCCTTGGAAGTGGAAATCGAGGCTATCCAAAGCGGGATTCTGCCGGCGGGCGCACTCGATTCCCTCGACGCCGCACGCTATTTGAAAGACAACGAAGAATACTGGCCCTTCGAGGGAGACGACTGGCCCGACGAATTCGTCGGCAGCGAAGGGGCCAAATGAGAGGTATTCTTCTCTTTCTTCTCATCACGCACCCCGTGCACGCCGCGCCGCGCGAAGGGGTGAAGGCGGCGGCCGAGCGGAGCGTGGTCGTTCAGAGCTCCCCCACCCCGGCGCAAACGGCCCGGAGGGAGCCGGGACGGCCTGTCATACGTGGGACGCGGGTGCCGGAGGCCATGCGGGCGCAATTGCACGCGCAAATGGAGGCGCGCATCGATCGCAACTTGGCGCAGATCAAATCGCTGCGCGAGGAGGCGGTGCGGCTTTTGACGACCTTCGTCAAGGAATCGCCGCGCGAGTCCTTGGAAATGCCCGAGGCGCTGCTACGGCTGGGCGAGCTCACCTGGGAAACCGAGCGCGATGCCTTCATTGCTCGGTTCAAAACCTGGGAAACGCGGCCGCCGGACCAACGCGGGGCCGTCCCACAACCGAATTACCAAGTCGCCCGCGACCTCTTCGGGCGCGTGCTGCGCGACTACCCTCGTTATTCGGATTACGATCTCGCCTTGTACGTCGACGGCTTCCTCGCCACCGAGCAAGGCAAATCCGACGAAGCCGTCGCACGCTTCGAGCGCATCCTCAAGGAATGGCCACGATCCCGATTTACGCCTGACGCCCACATGGCCAAGGCCGAATCCATCTTTTACGGGAAGTACGATTATCCCGCGGCCCTCGCCGAATACGAACAGGTCCTCCGCTTCAAGGACAGCGATCTGTACGGCCTCGCCCTCTTCAAGAGCGCGTGGTGCTACTGGCGTATGGGCAACAGCGACGAGGCGGCACGCCGGTTCGTCAGTGTTTTCGAGGTCACCGACAAGCGCGGAAAGGCCGCCACCACCGCACAGCGCAAGCAGCTCGACGAGCTGCAAGGCGAGGCCCTCAAGTACCTCGTCGAGGTCTTCACCGAGGACGAGCGCAACACCGCCGCCGACGTCCATGGGTTCCTCACGAAAATCGGCGGCGAGCGCTTCGCAGGCAAAGTCGTGCGTGCGCTGGCCGAGACCTTCTTCGACCAGGCCCACTACGAACGGAGCATCGAGGCCTACGAGCTTCTACTCAAGCTCGAGCCCACGAGCCGCGAGGCCGGCGCGTGGGTGCTTCGCATTGCCACCTGCTACGCGATCCTCGAAGATTACCCCAAGCTCCGCGCCACCTACGAGCGTGCTCTGGCCAACTACCCCGCGGAGTCGGCCGCCATCGAAAAGCAGCTTCGCGAACACGCCGTGAACCTTCACGGCAAAGCGCAACGCGATAAAACGAGCCGCGCCGAATTCGAAGGTGCCGCCGCACTTTACGAAGTGTACCTATCGCGTTTTGCCACGGCCCCGACGGCGTACCAGATTCATTTTTATCTGGGTGATATCTATTTTTATCACCTCGACAAAAACACCAACGCGGCCACGCATTACATGTTCGCGGCGAAAAAGATCCCGGATGCCGAGGCCGCGCGCGAGCCGCTGAAAACGATGCGCCACGATGCCATTTACAATGCGCTCGCGGCGCTCGAACGGGTGCGCTTTGCCAAGAGTACCGGCGGCGCGGCGCAAGAGACCGAGGCGGACAAGAAATTTGCCGAGGCGCTCGATCTCTATGCGCAGCTTTATCCCAACGATCCCGCGCTGCCCGAGCTCTTCTTTCGGCAGGGAAAACTCTATTACGATCAAGGCAATTTCAATCCGGCTGTGAAGATTTGGGGTGCGCTGCTGGAGCGCTTTCCGCGCAGTGCCTCGGCGCACGATGCGGGGGAGCTCATTTTGGATTCCTTCAATCGGTCGAAGGACTACGAAAACATCGAGACGTGGGCACGCCGTCTCAAAGCAGCACCCGCATTTCAGGATGCGCAAACACAGCGAAAGCTCGATGCGCTGATCGTGCAGGCCGGGTTCAAACAGGGCGAGCAAAAGGTCGCCGCCGGGGATCATGCGGGCGCCGCCAAGGCGTACCTTCGCGCGGCGCGGGAATTTCCACGTGATCCGCGCGCGGCGCAAGCTTGCGTCAATGCGGAGTTGGCCGCGCAGAAGGCGGGTGACTTCGCCACGTTGAAGGAAGCGGCGGTGCTGGTCACCGGGCGCGAATACAAGGACAAGCCCGAGTCACCGCTGGGCGCATGGACGGCGGCGACGACCTTTCAATCGATGGGACTCTATTCCGACGCGGCCGAGTTCGACGAGGTCATTGCCAACTCGAATACGCGCGAATATCCACATTATCAGCGGTTCGAGCACGCCAAAGACGCCGCCCACAATGCCGTCGTGCTCCGCGCGGCCCTGGGCGAAAATGACAAAGCCGTTGCCAATGGGAATCGCTTTTTGAATCAGTACCCGACGGCGGCAGGCTCCGAGGAAATCGTATTTCTCACGGCCCAGGCGCATCAAAATGCCGGGCGCCATCGCGAGGCGGCGGGGCTCTATCAAAGGTATTTGGCCAAATCGAAGAACAAGGACCGACGCGTTCAGGGCTATGTTCTCCTGGCGCTGGCGCAGATTCAGGCCAACGAGGAGAGCGGCGCGGAAAAGTCGCTGAAGGAGGCGGTCACCATCGGGAAACGGTACCGCGGCGAGCTCGGGCCTGACGGGCGCTATGCCGCGGCGCGCGCACGGTACCTCGAAGGGGAGCGCATTCTGAGCCGCTTCGACAAGATTCAAATTCAGGGCGATACGAAGCAGCTCTCCGCGCGGTTGAAGGAGAAAGCGGAGCTCTTGAAGCAAGCCTCGACGGTGTTTCTCGATACGGTATCTCTCGGCGTGGCGGAGTGGACGACGGCGGCGCTTTACCAAATTGGGCACGCGTACGAGGCCTTCGCCAAGGCCCTGCGCGAGGCGCCCGTGCCACCGCGCCTCACGGGAGCCGACAAAGAGGCGTACAGCCAGAAGATCGAAGAGTTCGTCGTGCCCATGGAGGAGCGAAGCATCGACAGCTACGAAAATGGCTGGAAGAAGGCGCTCGAATTGGGCATCTACAACCGGTGGACGGCGAAGATGCGCGAGGCGCTCGGCCGGCTGAATGGCGAATTGTATCCGCCGCTCCGGGAAACGGGGCTGGACGTGCGCACCGCCTCGCCGGCTCCATTTCCGCCGCTGTTCGAGAGTCCACGACGAGGTGACAAATGACGAAGCGCCTGCTCCTCGGCCTAGCGCTCGCCCTCCTTCCCGCATGCGGGGGCGGAGCTGCCTCTTCGAAGCCGGCTGCGAAGGCGCCGGTGCAAAGAGCCGCGGCCCCGCAGTCCTCGGCGGTGACCAAAATGGTGCAGGGCGCGCTCGCCGCCAAAGAGCCGAGCGGGCGCGAACGCGCGATTCAGCTTTTTCGCGAGGCCATTTCGATCGACCCGAATTTGTGGGAAGCCCATTACGACCTCGGCGTGGTGCTCGCGCTCGGGGGCGATCTCGCGGGGGCCGAGGATGCGCTGCGAAAAGCGCAGCGGCTTTCGCCGGATACCATCGAGGTGGTGATGGCCCTGGCCGAGGTCGAAGCGCGGCGCGGGGAGAACAAGGACGGCGCCGAGATCCTCGGCGATTACCTGCGGCGCCATCCGCAGGCGGCGGACGTGCAGGCGCGCTACGTCTCGGCGCTGCGCGATTCGGGGCAAGTGGACAAAGCCATGGTTCAATCGCGCGAGCTCCTCGCCAAGCGGCCCGGCGACGCCGCGGCGTTGGCCGAACTCGCGTTGTGCCACCTCGCCAAGGGCGAGCGCGACATGGCATCGTTGCTTGCGCAACAAGCGCGCACGGCCAACCCGAAGAGCGCCGTCGCGGAGCGCGTCACGGGGCTCGTCCTTCTGGCGGCCGGTGACGACGCCCGCGCGTTTGCGGCGTTCGCGAAGGCCGCGCAGCTCGATCCGCAGGACACGACGGCACGCCTCAACATGGGCAGCGTCTTGCTTCGCGCGGGCGCGTACCCCAAGGCGGAGGAGCAGTACCGCGCCATCCTCGCGGTCTCGCCCGAGGACGGCGAAGCGAAAATCGGCCTCGCCGCCGCGCTTCGTGGCCAGGGAAGCCGCGAGCGCACGGAGAAATGGAACGATGCACGCTCCGTGCTGGAAGGCCTGCTCGCACGCGAGCCGCACAACGTGGCGGCGCTGTTCAACCTCGCCGTGCTGCACGTGGAATTCTTGAAGCGGCCGGCCGATGCGCGCCCGCTTCTCACGCGGTTTCTCGCGGATGCGCCGGGCGATCACCCCGCGCGCCCGGAGGCAGAACGGTACCTCGCGAGCCTGAAGGAGACGCCGAAATGAGACGCCACCGCCGCACGAGATCGGCGCTCTGGGCCATGCTCACCGTCGCCATTGCGCTTTCGAGCCTCGCGCTCGCGGCAGGCCCCAAGCCCAAGGGAGCCGGCAAGGGCGGAGGCAAAGCTCGACCCCACGTCGCGGTGAAAGATGCCGGCGCGACCGCGCCCGCAAGCGATGCCGCCTCGGATCTTTCCGCTGGTGATGGCGGCAGCTCAGTCGACGTCAAGGTCCTCGACTCGGGTGCGCGTGTGCTTCGATTTGGCGAATTGGAGATCGAAGGGCGACTCCGCAGTCCGCAAATCGTCTATTTTCTAAGGCGCGTGCGCGCCGAATTCGCCGCGGAAGATCTAGGACATCGGACATTTATGCGCGAGCTTTCGGAAACGCGAAAGGAACCGAATTTCTAATCCGCTCTTTGCTACTCTTGAGAGCCTCGACGAATATGGCAGTAGCGACAATTCCCCAGCATCTGCGCGTATCCCTTACATGGGGTACGACCGTTCTCTCGGTGAAAACGTTGGCGCTGGGCCAATCGTTCGAGCCTGCGGAGATCCCCGACGGGCTCGAGATGAGCGCCGTGCCCGTGCGCGGTGTGGCCGGCGGCTGGGAAATCGATGCGCGCGGCGCGCGCTCGGGCTTCGTGCGGCTGCGGGGGCGCGACGAAGACGCCCTGTCCATCGCCCGAAGCGGCGTGCCCATTCCCATCGTGCCCGGCGACTACGGCGTCTTGCAGTACGGGCTTTTTGCGCTCTTCTTTCAATACACGGACGCACCCGCCAAGCGCATCAAGGGCGGTTGGGGCATCGAGGCGCTGGTGCTGCTCGCCATCTTTTCCAGCGTGGTGCTGCACGCGGGCGGCATCGGCTTGGTGCGTGCGCTCACCACGCCGCCGCCCATCGCAAAGCCCCTCGAGCTCACGAGCCCCGAGGAGCTCGCAGCTCGCTTCGGATTGCGGCGCGCGCTGCAAGCCGAAATGGCGCCGGCGCCGTCGGCCGCCGATTCGGGTGGGTCGTCGGGCGTGAAGGACCCGGGCGTGCACGACAAGAAGAACCAAGGCGGCGGACGCAAGATCGCGGGCACCGAGGGGAAGTTCGGCAAGAAGGGGCCGAACGACCGCACCGAGTTGGATGGCGAGGTGCACCCGCGTGCGAACTTCGGCGGCTTGAGCGAGGTGCTTTCGTCCGACACGGGCGAGGAGATCAAGCGCACGCTGAAGACGATCAACACGGTCTCCGACGCGCTCTCCGGATTGAACGCGAGCAACGTCCAGCTGGGCGGGGGAACGGGGACGAACCTCAAAGGCACCGGCGGTGGCGGCGGTGGCTACGCGTCCGCGGGTACCTTGTTCGGAGCGGGCACGCTCAACACGGGCTTCGGTCTCGGCACCGGTGGCGGCGGCGGCCAAGGCGGCGGGGGCGTGGGAGGCGCGGGCGCAGGCGGGCGTGGAGCCGGTGGACAGGGCCGCGGTGCGGGCGCGGGTCCTGGAGGCGGTGCAGGAGCAGGCGGCGGTGGCGGCGAAGCACGCGTTTCGGCCGGTGGCAACGTCGCCTCGCACGGCGGCCTCTCGCCCGAGCAAGTGCGGCGCGTGGTGGAGGCGCACATGGGCGCTCTGCGCGCGTGCTACGAAAGCGAAGCGCAGCGCAATCCCAACTTGCGAGGCGGCCTGTCCGTCTCCTGGCAGATCGATCCCACCGGCGCCGTGCCGAGCGCTTCGGTGGCATCGACCACGCTCAGCAACGCGCGGGTCGAAGGCTGCGTGGTGCGGCAGGTCCGCTCGTGGAAGTTCCCCACCAACGATTCCCCGACCAACGTGAGCTACCCGTTCAAATTCGGCGTCGGCGGCTGAGGATGTGTACTACAACCGTGCCGCATTGAGCACGGTTGGAACGAACAGGCGGGTAGCACTGGTGGGGCACGGCATCATGGGCCGGCGCCATGTGCGGGCGCTTTTGGCCCTTCCCGATAGGGTGACGCTCGCGGGCATCTACGATCCGGATCCGGCGGCGGCCTCGAACGCAGCGAACATCCGCGTCTATGCCTCGGAGACCGAGGCCATTGCCGATGCCGACGTCGTTTTCGTCGCATCGCCCATCGCCGCGCACATGTCCACGGTGCTGCGGGCCCTGCGGGCGCGTCGCGATGTCTTCGTCGAGAAGCCCATCGGCGCCACCGCCGAGGAGTCTGCGGCGATGGTGGAGGCGGCCGAGCGCAGCGGACGCCGGCTCTTCGTGGGCCACTCGGAGCGCTTCAACCCGGTGGTGCGCGCGCTCCGTCGCGTGCTCGATCCCGCGCGCATTCGCACCATCTCGTTCTGCCGCGTCGGCGCGCCCCGCTCGCGCGCCCGCGACGTGCTGCTCAATTTGGGCGTGCACGATCTGGATCTCGCGTCGTACCTCACCGAATCGCGCGCGCACGTGCGTGCAGCGTTCGGGCGCGAGGACAACACCGACGTTCTGCTCTCCACCGGGCGAGGCTCGGCCCGCGTCCGGGTCTCGCGCGAAGGAGAGCGCGAGCGGCGCGTCCTCGTCACCACGGACGACGCGAGCTACGAGGGCGATCTCCTGCGTTTCCGCCTCACGGTCGACGAACGCGAAGAGCTCGCGCTCGACACGGAGGAGCCCATCATCGCGCAAGCGCGCGCCGTGTTCGACGCGCTCGATGGCTTGCCCTCGGACATCGCCGAAGGCCACCACGGCGCCCACGCCGTCCGCCTCGCGGAAAAGTCGCTCGCGCTTCTGCGCAAGCCGCATTCACAGCGGGCACTGAGCGAATACGTCGACTCCGCCGAGTAGGGCTCAGCGCTTTCGCACGCCGCCACGCGACAAGTGCGCGATGGCCTCGCCGAGGCCGTCTAGTGTCATCTGGTACATGGGGAAGACCTGGGAAAGCGCCTCCGCCGTGCCGCCCTTCCAATATTGCGGCGGATCCGGATTGAGCCATGCGCTCTTGCGAAAGTGGTCCGCAATGAGCTGCATCCACCGGATACCCGGCATCGATTTCTCGCTCGGGTTGCTCGCGTAATACGACCAATCGCCGCCGCCCAGCAGCTCGCCCGGGTGCATCGCCGCGTCGCCCACGATGACCAGCTTGTAGTCCGCGTGGCACTGATCGAGCACGTCGCGCACGCGAATCGGATCCACGAATCGCTCCGTCGAATACAAATTGCCATAAATGCAATTGTGGAAATAATACGTCTTCAGCTCGCGGATGTTCGATGCCCGCTTGGCCGCTGAAAACAGCAGCGACACCGTGTGGGCGTGCGGATCCATCGAACCGCCCACGTCCATCAAGAGGAGCACGCGCACGTTGGAGCGCTTCGGCGGGCGGAGCACCAGCTCCAGCTCGCCCGCGTTCTTCGCCGTTTCGGCGATGGTCTCGTCCAGATCGAGCTCCAGCGCATCCCCTTCCCGCGCGAACGCGCGCAGCTTGCGCAATGCCACCTCGATCTGGCGGATGTCGAGCACCAAGTCGGAACGATACGGCTTGTAGCGCCGCGCATCGGCGATGCCCAGGGCACTGCGCCCTCCGCCCATGGGCCCCACACGCAACCCCGTGGGGTGCGAGCCCTGCGCACCGAACGGACTCGTCCCACCGGTACCGATCCAGCGGTTGCCGCCGTCGTGTCGCTCTTTCTGCTGGCGCAGGCGCTCTTCGAAGAGCTTTCGCAGCTCCTCCATGTCGAGCGACTTCAGAAGCGCGAGCTCCTCCTCGGACAACTCGCGGCGGGCGCGCGCGTCCTTCAACCATTCTTCGAGCTCGTCGAGCAGCTTCACGCTCGCCGTTTCGATGCCTCGAAAATGCGAGAGAAAGGCTTGATCGAATGCGTCCAAGTCGCCCTCGCGGTGGACGCAGACCGCGCGGGCGACGTGGTAGAAGCCATCGAGCGAGCTATCGTGCAGCCCCATGGCGAGGGCGCGCGCCAGGGACATGGCCTCCTGGGCGCCTATTTTGACTTTGCGCGCGCGTAGCTCGAAGAGGAAGGGGACGAACATGGCTTGCCGTTACTTAGTCGTACGCTTGGATTGAACCTCGGCAAGCTCGCGCAGCAAGGCATCATGGATTTTGCCGTTGGTGGCCACCAAATCGCCACGCATGGCGTTGAACGGCTCTCCGCCGTAGGTCGAAAGACGGCCGCCCGCCCCCAGGACGATGGCCGACCCGCCGGTGATGTCCCACGCGTTGAGTTTCTTTTCCCAGTAGCCGTCGTAGGTGCCTTCGGCCACGAAGCAGAGATCCAATGCCGCCGAGCCACAACGCCGCACGGCTTGGCACTTTTTCTTGATGGCCACGAACGCGTCGAAGTTGTTGTCCTCGCTGACGCGCCGATCGTACGGGAATCCCGTGGCGAGCAACGCCTCGCTGAACTCGGTCGCCGCGCTCACGTGGCAAGGCTCGCCATTGCGGGTGGCGAATTTGCCGGCGATGCCGGTGAACTCGTAGCGCAGGGCGGGCGCGACGATGGCCCCGAGGAGGGGCTGGCCGTGGGCGAGCAAGCCAATGGAGACGCAAAAGAAGGGATGGCCGTGCACGAAGTTGGTGGTGCCGTCGATGGGATCGACGTACCAGCGCACCTCGTCGGAAAGCCGGTTTGCGTCGCCGCCCGCCTCTTCGCCGACCACCGTGAAGGGCGTGCGCGCATGGAGCCGATCGCGCACGAGCGCTTCGCTCGCGCGATCGAAGTCCGTCACCAGGTCGACGGGGCCCTTGAGATCGACGGTGAACTTCTTTCGCCAGCCCGAGAGCACGAGCTCGGCGGCCTCGCGAGCTACATCGAGCGCGATGGCAAGGAGAGCGCGTTGATCATTTTCCGCGTGAACATCGAACGACCGTGTCATGGACCAAACCTTCCGAGCAGACGTCTGTGAAGCCCCCCGAAAGCGCCGTTGGATAACAAGACGATGGTGTCACCCGGGCGCGCCTCGGTACCGAGGAGCTCGAGGATGGAATCGATGCTGGGCATCGCCCGGGCTCGCTCGCCGATTTCCTGCGCGAGGAGCTCGAGGTCGAGCCGCTCGCCCTCGGGGACGTTGGAGCGGCCGAGCGGCGCGAAGAGGACGCGATCGGCGGCGCCGAAAGCCGAGGCGTACGCCTTTTGATGGAGTGCGCGGCAGGCCGTGGCACTGCGCGGTTCGAAGACGGCCCAGAGGCGGCCATCGCGATGCTTTGCACGAAGCGCGGCCAGCGTCTCGTGGACCGCCGTCGGGTGGTGCGCGAAGTCGTCGTACACGCGGATGCCGCCCGGTGTGCCGAGCAAGTCTTGCCGGCGGCGCACGCCCTCGAAGCTCGCCAGCGCCGTGCGCGCGCGCAACACGGGCACACCGAATCCGTCTGCGCACGCACAAAGCGCCGCCACGGCGTTGCGCACGTTATGAGCGCCCGGGGTGTGCATGGTGAAGCGGCCGCAGGCCATGCCGCCGACGAAGAGGTCGAACGGCTGCATGCCCCCCAGGTCGATGGGCGCGTAGGCCCCGAGCCACGTGGGCGTGATGTCCCCCGTGTCGTCGCCCTCGAGCGCGTAGAACGCGACCCGTGCCTTTGCATTTTCCGCGATGGCGCGCGCGGCCACGCGCTGGCTGGCGTCGCACACGATGAGCCCCGAGGCGGGCACCTTGCGGGCGAGCTCCTCGAACTGCGCGACGTAGGTCTTCTCGTCGGGGTAGATGTCCACGTGATCGTGCTCGACGCCGGTCACGATGACGACATCGTCATCCCCGACGCCGACGTAGTCGAAAAACTTGGGCTGCTTGTGCCAATACACCGCGTCGTACTCGTCGCCTTCGACGACGAACGGTGTGGGCGGTGCGGTGCTGCCCACGATTTTGCGGCGCAACGAGCCGACCGCGGCGCCCGAGGGCAGGTTCTTCGGCAGGCCGCCGATGAAGTACCCCGGCTCGAGCTCCGCATTGCGCAGAAGCCACGCGCACATGGCGCTGGTCGTCGTCTTGCCGTGGGTGCCCGCCACGACGAGCGGGCGGCGGCCGGTGAGGAAAAACTCGCGCAGCGCGCCCGACATGGAGAGCGCACGCACGCCGCTTTCCGCAGTCGCGAGGGCCTCCGGGTTATCGCGCCGGATGGCGTTTCCCACGACGATGAAATCGAGATCCCGCGTGATGTGCTCCGCCGAAAAACCGCGCAGGCATCTCACGCCCGCCGCCTCGAGGGCCGGCCCAATGGGCGGATCGAAGCTCGCATCCGACCCTTGAACGTCGTACCCGATTTCCCGAAGGAGGATCGCAAGCGCCCCCATGCCCGTACCGGATACGCCAACCATGTGTACACTGCGAGACATCCTTGACCTTACAGCCTGGAGTTGCATTTCAAATCGAAACCCTCGTGAAAGCCGAGCCGCGGCAGCGAGACAATCCCGGCGAGGCCGGCGCCCTTGCCCGCTGTCCGATGCGGGGGTCGCCAGACCTCATGGCGATCCTCATTTGCAGAATAGGGGATGTTGCCGGCCCCGCCGGGATTGTCCCGCTGCCGCGGTTCGACTGCACCGAAAAGTTCAAGACTCATAGGGACATCTCAACCTGGACCGTTCAACCCTTTTCGAAGACGAACTCGTCCCCCTTCACATCCACTTTCACGATGCTGCCGGAAGCGTACCCGCCGGCCAGAATTTGCTCGGCCAAGGGGTCTTGCAGGCGCTTGAGAATGGCCCTGCGCAGCGGGCGGGCGCCGAAGGCCGGTTCGTAGCCCTGCTCCACCAGGTTCATTTTCGCGGCCTCGGTCAAATCGAGTTTGATCTCCCGATCGGCCATGAGCTTTTCCAATCGTCGTAGTTGGATATCGACGATGCCGCGCAAATCGGTTTTGCTGAGCGGGCGGAAGACGACGATGTCGTCGATGCGGTTCAAGAACTCGGGCCGAAGGAAATTGCGCAGCTCCTCGCGGAGCACGTCGCGCAGGGCATCACGGCCTTCCTCGGTCTCGAACAGGCTCGGCGCCGTTTCCAGGATGCGCTTCGAGCCGATGTTGCTCGTCATGATGACGACGGTGTTCGAGAAATCCGCCGTGCGGCCGCGCCCATCGGTGAGCCGCCCATCGTCCAGCACCTGCAGCAGCAGGTTGAACACGTCGGCGTGCGCCTTTTCGACCTCGTCGAAGAGCAGCACGCTGTAAGGGCGGCGGCGCACGGCCTCGGTCAGGAAGCCGCCCTGTTCGCTGTCGACGTAGCCCGGCGGTGCGCCCACGAGGCGCTGGGCCATGTGCTTCTCCATGAACTCGCTCATGTCGAGGCGGGTCATCGATTGTTCGTCGTCGAAGAGGAACTCGGCCAGCGCCTTCGCGAGCTCCGTTTTCCCGACGCCGCTCGGGCCGAGGTAGAGGAAGGACCCGATGGGCTTGCCCGGATCGCGCAGTCCCACACGTCCGCGTCGCACCGCGCGCGAGACCGCCCGCACCGCCTCGTTTTGCCCGACGACGCGCTGACCGAGGCGCTCTTCCATTTTGAGGAGCTTGTCGCTCTCGGCCTCGAGCATCTTCGCGACGGGGATGCCCGTCCAATCGCCCAGCACGACGGCGACGTCTTCTTCCGTCACCACGTTCGAGGTGCGGCCGCCGTCGTCGCGCTTCATCGCGGTCTCCGCGGCCTCGAGGCGGCGCTTCACGTCGGGAATGGAGACGTGTTCCAGCTCACCGAGCCGCGCGAAATCCTGGCGACCGCGCGCCTCGTTCAATTGCTGCTCGAGCCGCTCACGCTCCGCGCGCAGTGCGTTGACGGCGGCGAGGGCCCCACGGCGCGAATCGAGGCGGGCGCGAAGCTCGATGACCTGAGGCTCGAGCGCGGCCATCTCTTTTTCGAGGCGTTCGCGGGTCTTGATGCTCATCGCGTCGTCGTCGTCGAGCAGCGACTGATGCTGCGCTTTGACGGACGCGAGGCGGCGGATGGCGTTGTCGATCTCGGCCGGGACGCCATCGAGCTCGACCCGCTTGCGCGCCGCAGCCTCGTCGAGAAGGTCGATGGCCGTATCGGGAAGCGCGCGATCTTGCAGGTAGCGCTTGGCCAGGTGCACCGCACCCACGACGGCAGGATCGCCGATTTGCACCTTGTGGTGTGCCTCGAACTTGGTCGCGAGGCCGCGCAGCATCTCGATGGCCTGCTCGGGCGGCGGGGCATCGATGGTGAGGATGCGGAAGCGCCGGAGCAGCCCCGGATCGCGTTCCTGCATTTTGCGCAGGCCGTCCGGCGTGGTGGACGCGAGCAGGCGCACCTCGCCGCGGGCGAGCATGGGCTTGAGCAGATCGCCCACACCGCTGCCGGCTGCGCCTTGGCCGAGGAGCGAGTCGATGCCGCTGATGTAGAGCACACGCTCGCTGCCAGCCGTGCCCTTCATGGCGCCGATGACTTGTTTCAGGCGCTCCTCGATTTCGCCGCGCAGGCGTGCACCGGCTACGAGCGCACCCGTTTCCAATTCGAGAATCGAGAGCTGCGCCAGGTTCTGCGGCACCTCTTTGGCGGCGATGCGCATGCAGAGGGCGCCGACGATGGCGGTCTTTCCGACGCCGGGATCGCCGACCAACAGGGGGTGGTTCTTGTGCCGCCGCTCGAGGATCTGCAGGAGCCGGCGAACTTCGGCATCGCGTCCGATGACGGGGTCGAAACCGCCTTGGCGGGCGCGCTCGACCAGGTCCTGCGTGAACCGACCGCCGTTGTCGCCGCCCGTGCCGGAGGAGGAGGTCGCCGCACCCGGCGGATCGCGCGGGACACTGCGAAGGGCCGCCATGTGGGGGCGGAAGGAGCCGGGCCCAAGGGCAAAGGCCTGAAGAACCACGGCCGCCGCGCCACGGATTTCCTGCGAGAGCGCGTTCAGAAGGTGTTCGACCTGGACGGTGTTGCCCGTGGCTTCTTTTTCCGCGCGGCGCAGCAACTCGAGCATCGCGTTGGACAGGTACGCAAGGCCGCTGGTGGTCTTTCCGATACGGGAAAGGGCCGACTCCGCTTCGACGGCCACATCGGCCGGGTCCGCCCCGGCTTTGCGGAAGACCTCGGCGACGCCACGGTCGCGGTCGATCGCGCGGGCGAGAAGGTGAATCGGCTCGACTTGAGCGTGTTTGCGCTCGTCCGCGAGCGACTGGGCCCCTGCAACGAGCGCCTTGGCGTCCGCCGCGTAGCGCTCGAGGTGAATGGTTTGCTCGGCTGCCATCGGCTGGCCAAGGTAACATCCCCCGAGGCTCTTCGCTTGCGCCGGTCGGCCCCTGACCCTACTTTCCGGGCAGTACGATGACCACGACCGCCTCCGTCCAAGTCTACACGACGAACTACTGCCCCTACTGCACCCGCGCCAAGCAGCTGCTGACCAAACGGGGCATCGCCTTCGAAGAAATCGACGTTTCGAACGACGACGAAAAGCGAGCCTGGCTGGTCAAAACCACGGGCCAACGCACAGTGCCCCAAATCTTCATCCAAGGCTCGCCCATCGGTGGCTCCGACGAGCTTCACCAACTGGACCGCAGCGGCGAGTTGGCCAAACGCCTCGCTGCCGCCTGAGCGGGCTAGCCGAGTACCTCGTCGAGCGACGTCGCCGTCGCGGCACGCACGATCCAGCGATCGAGCACCTCGAGATTGCGTTCGGCCCCAATCCGGGCGCGTGCCGCATCATCAAGGGCGATTCCCCGCGCCCCTAGGACGGTGACGAGCGCCGATGCTTTGGCTTCTAACACGCCTTCCGTCTTGCTGTTCGTCAGCGCCGAGACGACCACCGGGTTCTTCTTCTCGAGCAGCGCGCTCCCCACGGCGTCATCGGCAGCCGCCGCCTCGAGCAGTGCGCGCACCTTGATTGGCACCACGAAGCAACGGTCCTCGATGACGCTATCCAAGAGGAGCGTCTGCCACGAATCGGCCTCGCGCGACCACTCGAGAACGCGCGATTGCTTGACGAGCACGCAAAAGACGCGGCGGACACCTCGCCGAATCAACTCCCGCGCTTTGTTCGTAGGAACACTCAGCGATTGCTCACTGGCGATTTCGAAGGCGAGCTCTTCGAGCCGCCGATGCCCTTCTCCATCGAGATCCGCCGGGTAAATGCTCGCATGGGGCGCAAAGTCACTCGCGTCCTCGGTCCGCGTCAGAAGATCGACTGCCGCGATGTACCCGTCGGCCACCGCCGTTCGCAATACGGCCGTTACATCGGCGTGCCGCGTGGCATGCGGTGGGTCCACCGGAGCCGCAAAGAGCTCGATCCCGTGCAAATACTCGAGCCGCGTCTCAGGCGGCGCGAGCCGCTCGTCGATGCGCGGCACATGGACGGACTCGCTCCGAACACCCGGAGCTTCGAGGGGCGTGATCGGCTTTCGAGGGTCCATGGGGTGAAGTGTATCACCCTTCGATGAGAGACGCTCTCAGGTGACGTGCACCAGCTTCAGGATCACGCGACGGCGCCTCGCTGGTTCGCAGAACCTCGTCGAGCAATTGTCGATTCGCCTCACATCATATTGCCATAACAATCGATCCTAACGAACAACCGGCACCCTCATCGTTTGCTCGAACAAGGCAAAAGAACCGTCGCGACGTCGCGAAAATTCCGGTTGTGTCTTCCAGAACGCTCGTCGACCCGCGCGCTTTTCGGCATGATTTACTCCTTCGGTAGCGACACACCCAGATCGCTATTCTCATAACTCGCAAATCACTCTAGGAAGCCTCCATTCAACGTCGCTGCCTGATAACGCTATTTTCAAGAAGCGGCGACATTATCCAACAACGAGGCTAAAATGACATTTCGCTCTGCGAGCAGAGTACTAGGCGGACTCACCCTGGGAGCATTCGTAATCACCATCACGCTCGAACCAAGAGACGCGGTTGCATCTTCGCCAGCGGAAGAGGATTCGGCCCAGTCCGCGTTGGCAGGTTGGTCGAACTGGGAACCGATTGGCACCCCGCAAGGATATAATTCCGAACCCGTCGGGGTGGTGGCAGAAAACCCTGGCCGGCTTCACGCATTGGCGATGATCCCTCAAGCGCCCAATGGCTTGATGATCAATACTCTTTCAAATGGCCTGTGGTCGGGCTGGCAAGTCGTGCCAACGGCGCCTCAATCCCATTCCTTCTCCGGTGTGTCAACGCGGTCCGGCCGAATCGATGTTGTGGGAACCACTTTTGCGCGAGCCGATCAAACCACGTCGATCGTTTACGGTTGGTACGATAACGGCAGCTGGTCCAACTGGGTGGAATTCGGGGACCGCGACCTCAGTATTCACGGCGCGACCATCACCGCCTGGAAGTCAGCTCCTACTTTTCACGTATTCGCAACTGACCGATTTGGCAAAGCACGGCACAAGTCCGGCAGCGGTGGAAGTAATCCCGCCAATTGGTCGAGCTGGGGTACGGTCGACATCGTTGGCGAGCCGAGTACCTGGGTGGAGGAGTTACAGGCCGTTTCTAGCGAGCCAGGGCGAATCGAACTAATCGGACGAGGGGCAAACAACACCGTTCTTTTCAAGTCATATTCGGCAGGTCGGTGGACGGCGTGGCAATCTTTGGGCGGCCCCGTTCGACAAATCGGGGGAATCTCATCCTGGGGCCCTGGACGCCTGGACGTGTTCATGCAGGGCACGGACACTAGGAATTATCATAAATATTACCAGAATGGCGTATGGTCAGGCTGGGAGCCTATTACTTCCGCGCCGTATGTCCGCGTGGACGTGCCAAGGTCAGTTTCGTGGGGACCAGGAAGAATCGATTTGATCGGTGCTGGTGGCATGCCCGACAGATGGGATGTCGCGCACCAGTTCTTCCAGCAATAGCTCCCCAGCGCGCTCTCTTCCGTGCACTTCGCACACGTGCACGGAAGGAGCTTCGCACTATTCTTCGTGTCGCTTCGAAAAGCGCGGAATCATCGCCCTGTACGGGCGTACTCAAAACTCGAACGCCAGGCCCGCCACCCAGGTGCTGGTCCCTACCCAGAGCACGTTGGATTGGCCAACGCCGCGGTAGTTCGCGAACATCCACTCGGCATAGAGATACGTGTGGTTGATCCCCATGGTGTTATCGAGATTCTTCGCCGTGTAGCGATCGATGACGTCCATTTGAAAGGCAACACCGGCGGCGAGGTGGAGCCCCCAGGTTTGACCTTTAGCGTAAACGGTGCCGTCCGGCGTCTCCTGATAAGAGGTCCCGCCCTCGGTGAACGAGCGCCAGGGGATATAACCGATACCCGCTTTGCCGTAAGGCACGAACGGAATACCAACTTCGCGCATGAGTACATCCGCACGCAGAACAGCGACGGCGTACATCGGAAAGAGCTCGAGCGAGGTGTCGGTGCCCGACGAGACGTTCGATGGCTCTTTGGTAACCGGGTCGATCTTGTTCGCCACGGCGTTCATCCGCGTATAGCCAATCGACACACCGGGACCAATGGTGCCGAGATACGGGATGCGCAATGCTTGCCAGTCGAATTCCACGGCGAACAGCAGGCGGGGGTTGTCGCGAAACGTGTCCTTCCACGGCGTTTTGCCATTGAGGCTCGGTTCGTCGTCAATCTGCGGCTTGTACGGAGCGAAGCGGAATTCGAGCGCAAAGTGCTGCGGCGATTCGCGATACACATGACGCGGCCGCAAGACCAGGTCATCGTCGGAGGCATAGGCCGGCTTGGCAGAAAGCAGCCCGACTACCGTCAATGCAACGAGAGCGCACCCGGGTGCGAGTCTCATGAACGCTTTCCTTTCCGACGTCGCCGCAAGAGCGCAATTCCGATAACCGAGGCTCCGGCGATAGTGACTCCGTTTGCCACCGGAGCTCCTTCGAGAGCGCAACCGCCCGCCTCGCCCCCGTCTCGGCGGTACTGATAAAAGAAGTCCGCTACGGGACCTGGCGTCGCGCAGACAGGGTCCGAGACAGCTCCAACGTTCTGCGACTTGTTGTACGCGGCTACCGCAAACGAATAGTACGTGCCGTTCGTGAGCCCTTTGACGGTCGTTCCGTTGGAGATTGCTCCACCCGCGGTGGCGCATTCGTTGAGTGGTGGCTTGGGGCAATTGCTGCCACCGCCACCGTCCGAAACCGGCGGCGCACATCCGCCGTCAATCGGCTGGCCCGGTATCGGATTGCCAGCATCGTCGAAGCCGCCATCCGTAAAGCCGCCGTCCTCACATGCAGGAGGCCCGGCATCACCGGCGTCAACGACGGGCGCTGGAGCCGCATCGATGTCCGCGACGGGCGCACAATACACCTTGTAGCCTTGAACCCCCTCGGTGCCTGCATTTTGGGTGGCAGTCCAGTTCAACTTGACGACGCGATCGCCCTCACCCGCGGTAATGCCGGTGGGACCGGGTGGGCCGCGCATATCGATCGTAACCGGCTGCGTAAACAAACCTTGCTGTTCCGCACTGGGGCTGGTGAGCCACAAGAGATAAACGTTGGTGCTTTGCGGACCGCTGGTCGTTTGGGCATCACACGCTGCCGCGGTGCCCCTCTTATATGGGCCAGCATTCTTCGAGGCCGCGGATTGCTGGTCGGCGATGTCCTGGACCCGAATGTCCACTGTCAGGGTCCCGACCCGTACGGAGGCCCCACCGATAAGATCGCGGACGCGGCCGCACGTCGCCGTGTTGGGGGTCCTAGCAGAGACCTGGTCGCAAGTCCCGCCTCCACCCCAGGCCTCTAGGTTGTGGCTCGAGTCCGGGGTTCCAGCGACCGTCAGGGAGAGGCGTAGACTGACGTCCTGGATGCAGTCGTCGCGGGTGAGCGTGTTGTTCGGGACGCCGCTCGGATGACTTGGGGCGTTGCTGCCATCCGGCTTCACACGCGTAACATTGATGGCCGTGAACGTGAGGGACTGCGCGTAGGCGTCCGCCGTGAAGCTCCAAGTCAGAGCCCCGATGCACACGGCGACGAGGGTGCGAAGAAGTAAGGAGAAGAACGTGCGCATTCGATGGTTACCTTGCGGCAGGTGGCCGCCCGCGGGTGCGAGCATAGTACATGCCATGTGGATTTTCCCGCATCGATGCGTGGGGGGCGGACCAAAGTCGGCCAAGCTGGCACCTGTTCGGGGCTTCACCCTACGCGCCGGTGACAATCTGGCATACAAACTTGCGGGGCCCGTTCGGGTCCACCTCCCCCACCAACCCCTGCGCCTCGGAGACGCCGTGATCCACCTGATCCCTTCGCACCGCACCCGCCCATCGGATGACCCCATTTTTTCGCTGCATCGTGAGGCGACCGCACGCAAGGCGAAGGGGGACAGCATCATCAACGCCACCATTGGCGTCTTGCTCGACGATGCGGGCGGCCTTGCCGTGTTGCCCACGGCGGCGCGCGTGGTGCATGAGACGAAGACGGACGACTGGGCGGCCTACGCCCCCATCGCGGGCCATCCGGCGTTTCTCGAGGCTGTGCAGAACGATTTGCTCGGCGGCGAGCCGCGCCTTCGCGCCACCAGCATCGCCGTCGCGACCCCCGGAGGCTCGGGGGCCCTGCGCCATGCCATCGTCAATTTCCTCGAGGCCGGACAGGCCCTGCTCACCACGAGCTACTTCTGGGCACCTTATTTGACCCTGGCGGACGAGGCCGAGCGAAAGGTCGCCACCTTCTCCATGTTCTCGAGTGACGGCAAGCTCGACCTCGACGCCCTCGACCAGGCCGTTGCCACGCAAATCCAGGATCAGGGGCGCGTTCTGCTCTTCATCAACGACCCCTGTCACAACCCCACCGGCTACTCGATGCACCGCGACGAGTGGAAAGCCCTCGTCGCGAGACTCGTGCCGCATGCCGAGCGTGCCCCGCTCACGTTGCTCGTCGATGTGGCGTACGCCGCCTACAGCGCGGGTCCGCCGTGGGATCATCTGCCCGAGCTGGTGCCGCTCCTCGGCAAGGCCGGTCTGCTCTTCGCGTGGAGCGCCTCGAAGACCTTCACGCACTACGGACTTCGCGTCGGCGCGCTCGTGGCATGCATCCCCGAGGAGAAAGAGCGCGCCGCGACCGAAAATGCCCTTTCCTACTCGTCGCGCGGCACGTGGTCCAACTGCAACGCGGGCGGTCTGCGCGCCATCACGCAGCTGCTCACCGACCCTGCCCTGAAAGCGGCCGCCGACGCCGAACGCGAGGTCACGCGCAAACTGCTCGCCCACCGTGTGAACGTCTTCAACGAGCTTGCCCACGCGAAAAACCTCCGCTACCCCCGCTACGACGGCGGCTTCTTCGTCTCGGTCTTCACCGACGACGCCGCCGGAAAAGCCGCCCGCATGCGCGAGCGCGGCGTCTACGTCGTCCCCATCCGCGGCGCCCTCCGCGTCGGCCTCTGCGCCGTCGCCGAAAAAGACATCCCCGCCCTCGTCGACGCCCTCGCCATGTAAGAGCGCAAGCCCGCGCTTCCGAGCGGAGCCGGGGCTGTCTAATGCTTCATATGTTGTGCATTATTCGGCGTAATGCATACTTTATGATGCATGAAGGCATCCCCGGCGACCGCGAAATAGCACTCGCGCAATCGATGCCTTACTCCATCATCGCCACCAGCTTCTGCACCGTGTTCCAGTTGCGCATGGTGCTCGTGGTCCCGAGTTTCGCGTCGAAGTAGGCGTTGGTCAGCTTCGTCTGCCCAACGCCATTCGGGCAGTAAAGGTAAATCTCGCGGCCCACCACCGCGAAGGAATCGGGCGGTGAGCGCTTCGCATCCAAAGCGCTCACCCGCGCCGGATCGGGCTCCGCTGCCAAAAAGGCGACGTGCAAGGTTTTCCCCTCGGTGCCCCGATCCAAAAATGGATTCACCCGAAGCACCTCGCGCAGCTCCGCCGCCGAGCGCAAGATCACGGGAACGTCATACCCATAATCGGCGGCGATGCGCTTCGCGATGAGCGAGCCGAGACGGGCGCCGAGCTTCTCGTTCGCGCGAAAGACGATGTTGCCGCTTTGGATATAGTGCCGCACGTCCACGCAGCCCGCGGCCTCGAACATCGCCACCAACGCCGGCATGGGCAGCCGGTTCGAGCTCCCCAGGTTGATTCCGCGCAGCAAGGCCACGCGGAACTCACCACCGAGGCGCGCGGTCACGAAGGGCGCGAACCCAAAATGCCGAACAGCGATCCTTCCGTATCGCGGATCACGGCGAAGCGGCCCACCGTAGGAAGATCTCGCGGGGCGACCACTGTCTCGCCGCCCATTGCGGTGGCGATGCGGGCGGCCCAGTCGCAATCGCGCACGGAAAAGTACGCGATCCACGATGGAGGCGTGCGCGGTGCGGGCGTCTTCACCAAGCCGCCCACCGCCTGCGTACCCAAGCGAAACTCCGTGTACTCGCGCCCGAGCTCGTGCGACGTGCGCGCGCGCCAGCCGAACAACTCCGTGTAGAACTGCTGCGCGTCCGCCGGATCGTCCGCCGAGAGCTCGTGCCAACAGGCCGCGGACACCTCGCCCACCAGCGGCGTGACCGCACGCGCCTGCGATTGCCACACGCCGAACGTCGCGCCGTCGCGATCCTCGATGGTGGCCATGCGACCCAAATGCAGCACGTCGTTCGGGGCCGAACGCACGCGGCCACCCAAGCGCGTCGCGCGTTGCACGGCGGTGTCGACGTTGTGGACCGAAATGCAGAGCGTCCACCCTGCATCGCGACCCGCTTGGCGAAACGCGGCCACGTCGCGGCCGCGCACACTACAGCGCGTGTACACGCCGCCGCTCGGCAGCCGCACGTCGTCGAACGTCCAGCCAAAGAGCTCGTTGTAGAAGACCTTCGCGCGTTGCACGTCGCGCGTTGCAAGTTGGCTATGACAAAAAGTGGTGGGCTGGTGCTGGTCGAACTCGGGCATCGCTCTTCTCGCCTCCCCGCAAAAGCATTTCGAAACGGGTTGTCGAGCGTACTACGGAGCCGTGCGGCCGGGGTCCGCGGTGTGGGGCCTCACCGTCAATACCGTCGCATCGAGACGCGCAACGGTGCGATCCAGCAGATCCATGGCCTCGGCATGACTGAACGTCAGTTCCTCGTTCGTCAGCTTCTCGTAAAGCTCGGGCGCAATATAGTGAAAAGCACGGCGCGCCAGCGCAAGCACATCGCGCGAGCCGCCACCCACGCGCACGATCGCACCGAGCACACTGAAGCGCGCCGCGCTCTCGCTTCCCACCGGACACCAACGCCCCTCGCGGTCTTGCGCGAAGCCACGCGAGATCCATCGGTCTTCGCTCGAGATGAGCGCGCGCGCCTGCCGAAGCGTGCGCACCAACGTCGTCGGGGTGAACGGCGTCGTCACCAACGTGCGCAGGGTGCTCGGACGCCGCGCCGACACCGGACTGCCCTCGCGCGTCTCGTCGACGCCCCACACGTACACGCGATCGCGCCCCGCGTTCTTCGCGCGGTAGAGCGCCACGTCGGCGCGTGCAAATAGATCCTGCCCGAGGAATGTCTCGTTCGGGAGCACCGCGGCCACCCCGCCGCTGAACGGCACGGGATCCGTCGTCCCATCGGAAAAACGAAAGGGGTGCTGCTGCAGATGCAGCCGCATGCGCGTCGCCACATCGCGCGCGCGGTTCGCGTCGCACGCGCGCAGAAGCAGCACGAACTCGTCGCCGCCGTAGCGGAAGGCCACGTCCTCGCCGCGCGAAATCGTCTTCAGCGCGCCCGCGAAGTGCGCGAGCAAGCGATCCCCCTCCTCATGGCCGAATCGGTCGTTGATCGTCTTGAACCGATCCAGATCGAGCAGGAGCACCGCGAATGGCTCCTTGTGCCGCTTGGCGTAGGCGCTCTCTTCGAGGATGCGCGCCTCGAAACCTCGACGGTTCCCCAGCCCGGTGAGCTCGTCCACGGTCGCGTTCTTCTGCGCGAACTCGAGCTCCTTCTGCAGCTTACGAACGAGCTTCACCTGCTCGCCCGCCGCCCGAAGCTTCGCAGCCAGGGCCGTGGGCGACGAAGGCATCGACACGAAGTCCGTCACGCCGTGCTCGACGGCCCTCTGCACCTCGGTCTCGGTCAGCGGGCGCCACGCGAAGGCGAAAATCGGAATGTGCGCCGTCGATTCGGCGCGCCGCAGACGTCGGGTCATCTCCAGGGTCGACGGCCGCGCCTGCGACACGTCGAGCACCAGCAGATCGAACATGGTGTCCGCCGAATCCATTTTGGCGAGCGCCTCCCATGCGTCCGCCGCTTCGACAACGCGGAACATTCCAGGTGGCAAGGCGCGCCGAAGGTTCGCGCGTGTTTCTTTGTCACCGTCCACGATCAACACGGAGCCCTTTGGCGCCTCGCGGACCATCATGCTTCGTCCCTCATCGATTCCTCGGAGGGCTAAGCAAAAAGCGGGCTCGTAAAAACATGCTGCGCAAGCGCCACCGCATCACGCAAATCCGCATCGTGTCGCCCAAGCCTGGGGCAAAACGTCACAGACATCGATGAAGCGCGCGCGAGCGCACGCCGACCTATTTCACGCGGGTCGGCGTTACGACGACCGACCCACCGCGAGGTAGACGATCTCGTAGCGCGTGGCGCCGACCTTCTCCTCGCGCAACGCCTCGCTGACGAGGTTCTGCATCTTCTCGAGTGCCTGCTGCCGCGAACGCGCGACGCACGTGCAGCCAGGCAACATCAAGCATTCGGCCTCGTACGTACCGTCGTCCCTCGGACGGAGCATGACCGGGATGTTGCGCGACGCGTTCACAAAGGCATTGTCACGCTGCTCGAGCCATCGTCAATGCTGCTGGGGTGCATTTCGCGGTTATGGCCGCTCGGTGATGCCGATGTGACGCGGTTGTGACCGCACCCGTTCGAGCCATGCGAGCACGTGAGGGTAGAGCGAGAGGTCGAATTCGCCTTCCCGCGCCACGTGTGTGTAAGCGTACAGCGCGATGTCTGCGATGGAATACGTAGCCGCAAAGAAGTCGCTCGTCCGCAAATGCTCATCCATGACGGCGAGCGTCTTGCGCCCCTTCTCCTGACGCTCGCGCAGCTCGCCCTCCTTACCGCGCGGTATCCCCGCGTAACTGACCCAGTTGCGCGCCACCGCGATGTAGGGCTCGTGATCGTACTGCTCGAAACTCATCCACTGCAGCACACGCGCGCGTTGCAGTCGATCCGCAGGAAGGTACGGCGTGCCCTCCGCGAAGTACCAGAGGATGGCGGGCGACTCGGGAAGGAACGTACCGTCGTCGAGCTCGAGGGTCGGAACGCGGCCGATTGGATTGATCTTGCGATAGGCCGGCGTGCGCGTCTCCCCACCCAGGTAATCGACATCGACGAGCTCGACGGGCAGGTCCAGGTGATGCAGGAGCAACCGGACCTTGTAACAGTTTCCCGACGGGTGGAATTGATGGAGGCGCATCCTCCCCTTATCGCATGCTGGCTACGAGGCTGTGCCCTCGAATGAAAGCGCAACCTTTCCAAAGTGGCCACCTCTGTCCAAGTGGCGAAGCGCCTCCTTTAGCTCCGTGAAGTGGAAGGTGCGATCGATCACCGGTCGGATTTCGCGATGCAACTCCGTGGTGCGTGCGAGTGCCTCGAGGCTCGCACGATGCCCGCCCGAGACCGCTTGGAGGCGCACGCGTTTCGTGATGGCCGGGAGCAGCGCGAGGTTCGCGTTCATGCTCGCGACGTAGCCTGTGACGTACACGGTTCCTGCGATGCGCGCGGCCTTGATGGATCGCGTGAGTTCTTCGCCGCCGGCCACGTCGATCACGTGATCGGCACCGCGGCCCCGGGTGAGTTCGCGAACGCGCACGTCCCAGTCCGGCGTCGTGCGGTAGTTGATGACGTGGTGCGCGCCCAACGCTTTCGCACGTGCGAGCTTCTCGTCGCTGCCCGAGGTGACGATGACCTCGGCCCCGGCCGCCCGCGCGAGCATCAACGCGAACAGCGACACGCCGCCCGTGCCCTGCACGACCACCGACTGCCCGAGGCGCAGGTCACCTTGTGCAAAGAGCATGTGCCATGCGGTGAGGCCGGCGACGGGCAAGGTTGCCGCCTCGACGTCGGAAAGATGCGCCGGCGCGTGCACCGCGCCATCTTCTTGGATGGTGACGTACTCGGCGAAGGTGCCATCGAGCGGCCCGCCCAGGCGGCGCATGTTCTCTTCGGGCGGCGCGCCGTCGATCCAATTCGTGATGTACAGGAGCAAGACGCGATCGCCGATGGCGAACTTGGTCACTCCCGCGCCCGTGGCCACGACCTCGCCCACGCCGTCGGAGCCCATGATCACGGGCAGCGGCATGCTCGCGTACTCCCCGCGCAGGACACTGAGGTCGCGGTAATTGAGCGCCGCGGCGCGCATGCGAAGAACGAGCTGCCCCGGGCCGGGTGAAGGTTGCGGGCGCTCGGCGAGGCGCAGACCATCGTAGCCGTATTGCGTGAGTTCGAAGGCTTTCATGCCCACCAAGGTGAGGCTTTCGCCCGCCCTGCAGAAGTACCCATGGTTGCATGTTCATCGTGCAAGAATGCAGGGCATGGTCTGGGACGATCTGCGAATCTTCTTGGCGCTGGGCCGGCACGGTACGCATGCCGCCGCGTCGCGGTTGCTCGGCGTGGATGCCACCACGGTGGGACGGCGGCTCGCCGCGCTGGAGACGACGTTGCGCGTGCGGCTCTTCGAGCGAACGCCGGCGGGGCTCGTGCTCACCGAGGCGGGGCGCACCCTCGTTCCGCGCGCCGAGCGCATCGAGGCCGAGGTCGTGCACGCCGAGCGCGAACTCGGCGGGGCCGATGCGCGGCTCGAAGGCACCGTGCGGCTCACCGCGGGCGACGGCCTGCTGACGTTTCTCGTGGTGCCGCGCCTTGCGGCCTTCCGCGAGCGGCATCCGGGCATCGACCTGGAGCTGGTGGGCGAGACGCGCGAGCTCGACGTCTTGCGCCGCGAGGCCGACGTGGCCCTTCGCCTCTCCCGTCCGCGCGAGTCCTCGCTCATCGCGCGCCGGGTCGGGCGCTACGAGTACGGCATTTACGCGGGTCAATCCTATGTGGACCGCCGCCCGCCCCCGCGCAGCCTGCGCGATCTCGCGGCGCACGAGTGGCTCACGTACGACACGTCACTGGACCACATTCCGGAGGCGCGCTGGCTTCGCGAACATGCGCCGCGACCGCGCTTCGCCCTGCGGACGAATCGAACGGTAACGCTGGTGGCGGCCTGCGCCTCGGGGCACGGGCTCGCGATCTTGCCGACCGCGTTCGAGGCCGCCGACCCTCGCCTGGTTCGGATCCTGCCGCGCACCCCCCTTCCAACACGCGACGCTTGGATGGTCTTCCACCGCGACCTTCGCACCAACGCGCGTGTGAACGCGTTGGGTGCCTGGCTCACGGAGCTCTTTGCGAGCTAGCTTCTCAGCTCTCCGCTTGGGGCTCGCACACGGGCGGGCCCTCGCGCCACGGATCTTCCTCTTGGTACGACGAGATTTCAGCGTCCATCTTGATCTCGATGGCCGTCGGCTTTTCCCACGTCACGGATGTCGAAGTCGTCATGGTCTCTCGCTCCCTTTCTTCTTCGTGGACTTGGTTAGCTCGCCGAGAACATATCGCAAGCGCGAGCGATTCACTTAGTAAACATTCTTAACAAAGACTACTACGGATAGTATCCCGTTGGAATGATGCGGCTCACGGTACTTGGTTCGGCCGCCGGCGGCGGCTTTCCGCAGTGGAATTGTGGTTGTCCCCA
Organism: Sorangiineae bacterium MSr12523; assembly: GCA_037157775.1. Lineage (NCBI taxonomy): Bacteria > Pseudomonadati > Myxococcota > Myxococcia > Myxococcales > Pendulisporaceae > Pendulispora > Pendulispora brunnea. Next base: position 13,212,963 of record CP089982.1, on the reverse strand, counting down.
ATGTGTTGCTGTTCGGGGGAACCACGCTGACTTTCAAGGACGCACACAAGACTCCGTCGCGGCGACCTGCGATGGGGAATCGTATGTCGTCCTTAATGCATCGCCCGACATCCTCGAGCAGATCAAACGCACCCGCGCACTCTGGCCGCGGGCACCGCGTCATTCTCCGATTCGAGCCATCGTGCTCACCAATGGGGACATGGATCATGTTCTCGGACTCTTTTCATTGCGGGAATCGTACCCACTCGCGCTCTATGCGACCGAGACGGTGTGGCGCGGGCTCGAGAGCAATGCCTTCCTGCGGACCTTGCAACGCTTCGAGGGCCACGTGGTCTGGCGCCGGCTCGAGATCGGGCGCGACACCGAAATTCGCGATGCCGCGGGAGAAAGCACGGGCGTTCACCTTCGTGCATTCGCCGCACCGGGAAAGCTGCCGGTCCATCTCATGGGCCACGGCACGCCGAGCCCGGAGGACAATGTCGGGCTCGTGCTCCATGACGGTAGCGCGCCGCGGCGAAGCGCCGTCTACCTTACGGCCTGCGCACACCTCGAGACTTTGAGTGAGCTCGAAGGGCACTCGGCCCTCTTGTTCGACGGAACCTTCTACCGCGAGGACGAACTCGTTCGATTGGGCCTGTCGCATGCAGTGGCGAAGGACATGGCGCACCTTCCAATCCAAGTGGACGATGGCCGAGGCAGCCTCGCGCGGCTATCTTCGCTGGCCGGCCGGAAGATTTATACGCACATCAACAATACGAATCCAATTCTGTCCAACTCGTCGGAAGAGCGGCGCACCGTGGAGTCGGCAGGATTCGAAATCGCCTTCGACGGAATGGACATCACGTTATGAGCGCACTCTCCAAAGACGACTTCGTGGCAAGGCTGCGGGAAGAAGGCGAAAAGCGCTACCACGACCATCATCCGTTTCACGTGCGCATGCACGCCGGGGAGCTTTCGCGCACGCAGATTCAAGCTTGGGTGCTGAATCGGTATTACTATCAGACGCGAATTCCCATCAAAGATGCCATTATCTTGTCCAAATCGGACGATCCGGCATTTCGCCGTTCGTGGATGCAACGCATCGTCGATCACGATGGAAAGTCCGAGGGTGAGGGTGGCCTGGCGCAGTGGCAGCGGCTCGCGGCGGGTGTGGGACTCGACGTCGAGGAGGTGAAGAGCCTTTCGCGCGTGCTGCCGGGTGTGCGCTTCGCGTGCGATGCGTACGTGCAGCTCGTGCGCGAGCGTCCGCTGGTCGAGGCGGTGGCGTCCTCGCTCACCGAGTTTTTCTCGCCGGACATCATGACGCGCCGGATTGCCGCGTGGGAGACGCACTATCCCTGGGTGGATGGCGCCACGTTGGCGTACTTCCGTGGGCGGGTGACCCGCGCACGGGACGATTCGCGGCAGGCGATCGACTACGTGCTCGCCCATGCGACCGGCCGTGAGCAGCAAGAGCGCTGCATCGAGGCGCTCATCACGAAGTGCCACATCTTGTGGGCGCTGCTCGATGCGGTGAGCAAGGAATTTCCGGCATGATCTCCGCGGCATCCGTTCCCAAGCTGGCGAAGAAGGCGCGGCTCCGTTTCGATCGGCACCAGGGGCAGCACATGTTGCTCTATCCGGAACGCGGCCTTCTATTGAGCGCATCCGCAGCGGCCATCGCCGAGCGTTGCGACGGTACGCGAACGGTGGCCGAAATCGCGCGGCAGCTCGCCGCCATGAGCGAAGGTGCGTCGGCGGAGCGCATCGAGCATGACGTCGTGGAGTTCTTGGAAGATCTCGCCGGTCGCGGGCTTCTGGACCTGCCGGAGCAGCCGTGAGTGCGCCGCGGCCGTACACGCTCATCGCCGAACTGACGTACCGGTGCGCGCTCAAGTGCCCCTATTGCTCCAATCCGACGGCACTGCGCGATCACCGCGACGAGATGACCACCGAGCAATGGCTGCGCGTTCTCACGGAGGCGGAGGAGCTCGGGGTCGTGCAGGTGCATTTCACCGGCGGCGAGCCGCTCGCGCGCAAGGATCTCGAGCCCATCGTGCGCCGAGCACGCGAGCTTGGACTTTATTCGAACCTGGTGACCAGCACGGTGCCGCTCACGCGCGAGCGCCTGGTCGGGCTGAAAGAAGCGGGCATCGATCATGTGCAAGTTAGCCTGCAGAGCACGCGGCCCGAGCGGGCCGATGAGATCGCGGGCTACGAAGGGCATGCGCACAAGCTCGTGGCGGCGCGCTGGGTGAAGGAGCTCGAGCTGCCGCTGACCATCAATGTCGTGCTGCACCGGGCGAACCTCGACGAGGTGGAGGACATCGTCGCGCTGGCCGAGGAGCTGGGCGCCGACCGCGTGGAGCTCGCGAACACGCAGTACCATGCGTGGGCGCTGCTGAATCGCGACACGCTCTTGCCCACGCGCGAGCAACTCGAGCGCGCCTCGGTGGCGGCGGCCAAGGCGAAAGCGAGACTTCGCGGAAAGATGGACGTGCTCTTCGTGAAGCCCGACTATTTCTCCACGACGCCCAAAGCCTGCATGGACGGCTGGGCGCGGCGGTTCGTGCACATGACACCTGGCGGTTTCGTTCTGCCGTGCCACGCGGCGATGCAGATCACGGGGCTCGAGTTCGACAGTGCGCGCGATCGGGCGCTGGGCGACATCTGGGAAAACTCGCAGGCGCTGCGGGCCTACCGGGGCGATGCGTGGATGCCCGAGCCTTGCCGCAGCTGCGAGCGCAAGGAGGTGGACTTCGGCGGATGCCGCTGCCAAGCCTTCGCGCTCACGGGCGATGCGTCGGCGACGGATCCCGTGTGTTCGCTTTCACCGCAGCATCATTTGATCCGCGACGCTCGGACCACGGCCGCGCCGAAGCGATACCTTTTCCGTGGCTGACCCGCGGCTTCGGGCCCGCCGCATTCGCGTCGTGATCGCGTGCGGTGTGGGCTCCTTCATGGCGGCCCTCAGCACGAACCTCGTGAACATTTCGGCGCCGGTCATTGCGCGCGAGCTCGGGCTCGGCCCGGGCGAGATCAGTCCGATTTTCACGGTGTACCTGCTGGTCATCACCGTACTTTTGCCGGTGTTCGGGCGGGTCGGCGATGCCTTCGGCGCGAAGAAGGTGTTCGTCGCGGGCTTCGCGGGCTTCGGCGTGACGTCGCTTCTCTGCGCGCACACGCATTCGCTGGCTGCGCTCATTGCGGCGCGGGCCCTTCAGGGCGTGTGCGCCGCGATGCTGATGTCCATGGGCCCGGCCATCGTGCTGAGCGTCTTTCCGCCCACGCACCGGGCGCGGGCGCTCGGCCTGCAGCTTTCGCTCACGTACCTCGGGCTGGTCATCGGGCCGACCTTGGGCGGCCTTCTCGTGGGCTCGCTCGGCTGGCGCTCCATCTTTCTCGTGCTGTGCGGGGTCGCGGTGCTCGGCACGGTGTTGGCCACGGTGTGGCTCGTCGAGGGTGAGGTTCGACGCACGCGGGGCGCTGGTCAGGGGACATTTTCTTTGCCTTTTTGGCTAGGCCTCGCCGGCGCCTTGCTGCTCTACACGACGACGTTCATGCTGTCGTTCTCTCTTCCCTTTCAGCTTCAGCACGCGCGCGGCATTTCCGCCCGTGACGCGGGTCTGCTTCTCACGCCGCAACCTGCGATGATGGCCATCGTCGCGCCCATCGGGGGATGGCTTTCGGACCGCTTCGGCACACGCTGGCCCTGCGCGTTCGGCATGGTGGCCATCGCAGCCGGTTGCGTGCTTCTCTCCTACGTCGCCGCCGACGCGTCACCCGTCGCCGTCGCACCCGTGGTTGCGCTCATCGGCCTCGGCGCGGGCGCATTCGTCGCGCCGAACAATGCCGCCATCATGGGTGCGGCCCCCAAAGACCGCCAGGGCACCGCCGCCGCGGCCGCCGCAATGGCGCGCAACATCGGTATGACCAGCGGCGTAGCCCTCGCCGGTGCCCTCCTCCACCGTGCGGGCTCCTTCACGTCCGTCATGTTCGCCGCTGCCACCCTCGCCCTGAGCGGAACCACCCTCGCCTTGGTGCGCCCAAGTTCCCGTTGACGTTGTCGTTGACCTTGACGGCGACGACAACGTTACCATTAGAGCCACCCGTTCTCGCGGTACCACTTCACCGTGAGCCGGGTACCCTGCACCCAATCCACCTCGGGCTTCCAGCCCAAATCGGCGATGGCGTCGTCGGTCGTGCAGACCCAGTAGGGCATGCGCAGCATGTTTGCCTTTTCGCGGGTGAGCATCACAGCTTTGTTCGCGACCTTGCCGTACGTCTCTACGCCGAAGGCGACGGCGCTGATGATGCCGAGGGGCAAGCCCTTGCGGACCAAGGCGCGCTTGCCGATGGCGCGTTCCACTTCTTCCATGGCTTCGCGCTGTACGTAGACCTTGCCGTCGGTGATGAAGTAGGTTCGGCCGCTCGGGATCTCCGCCAAAATGGCGCGGATGACGGCCTTTGCGCAGTCGGTTGCGTAGGTGAACGTCACCTTGGAGCTGCCGTCGCCCGTGACGGGAAGCACGCGGCGTTGCACGGCTTTGAAGACCTCGTAGATCTCGATGTCGCGCGGACCGTAGATGCCCGTCGGGCGCAAGGTCACCACGGGGATCTCGTCCTTGATGGCCAGGATCGCCTTCTCGGCGGCCAGCTTCGAGCGTCCGTACGCGGTAACCGGGTTCTCCTGATCCACCCGCACCGGCGTGTCCGTCTCCGACGGGCCGCACGCCTCGAGGCTCGAGATGTACACCAGGCGGCGGATGTTCTTCGCGTGCTTCTTCGCCGCGCTGATCACATTCACCGTGCCACCCAGGTTGATCCTTTGGAACTCGTCGCGATCGCGCGCCTTGACGATGCCCGCGGCATGCACGATGGCGTCCACACCCTCGACCGCGGCCTCCACCTTGTCGGCTTCTTCGACGGCGCCGTAGGCCAGCTCCACGTTCGGCAGCGACTCCAAGAATTTTCGATTGGAGCTCTTTCGCACCAACGCGCGCACTTGATGGCCCGCGAGCGAAAGTTGTTCGGCAACGTGGCTTCCGAGAAAACCGCTGGCCCCCGTGATCAGTACTTTCATGTCCCCAGGCTCTTTTCGTAAATCCGGTACGTCTTGTAATGCTTCCCGCCCATGACCTTGATCCCGGCGTTCACGGCGCCGTTGTCCTCCAAGGTCCACCCGAGCTCGCCCCACTCGATGCCGATGCGCTTTCCGGAGAGCGCCAGCTCGCCGTACAAAAACGCCGACAGCCCGGCGTACTTGCGCACGTTCCGGTACTTGCGCCGCACGCCCAGAATGATGAGCCGTGCGCTGCGCGGACCTTGCACCTTCAGCCGATACAGAAGCTTGGCCCATCCGAGCGGGAATAGACTTCCACGCAAATCGGGAATCATCTCGTTCAAATTCGGCAACGTCACCGCCACCGCCGCGGGCTCCCCGTCGATGGATACGATGCGGGTGATCTCGGGCTGCAGAATCAATTTGAAGTCCGCCGCCATCTTGCGCACTTCGTTGCGCGTGAAGGGTACGAAGCCCCAATTGTCCGACCAGGCGTCGTTGAACACGTCGACGAAGATGCCCACGTCGCGCTCGATGTCCTTGAGCGATCCCATGCGCGAGGTCACCTCGGGGAGCGAGCGAATCTCGTCATGACCGCGCTTCACGCGAGGGGTCATCTCCGAGACCATGTACTTCCACCCGTACATATCCTTCACCTTCGCGTAGCCGGCCTGCTCGATGAGGCCTCCCTGGTACGGTCGGTGGTGCGAGCACAGGAACACGGGCGGCGTGTCGAAGCCGTGGACGAGACAGCCCGACTCCTCGTTGATGCTCAGCGAGAAGGGGCCACGTGCGCGCTTGATGCCGCGGGCCGCGAGCCACGATTCGGCCTTGCTGATCAGGGCGCGCACCACCTCGGGATCGTCGATGGTGTCGAGGAAGCCGAAGAAGCCGGTGTCGTCTTTGTAGCGATCGAGGTGCTCGCGATCGATGCTCGCCGAGATGCGGCCCACGCACTCGCCGTGGCGGTGCGCCGTGAAGAACGCCGCCTCGCCGTGCTCGAAGAACGGGTTCTTCTTCGTATTGAGCTGGTCCTTCACGAACATGTCCAGCGGGCGGATGTACTGCGGGTCGCCCGCGTAGATGGAATCCACCACGTTGAGAAAGTCGGAAAGGTTCCCCCCCTCACCGATCTGTCGAACCTCGATCATGCGGCAACGGGTACCCCGCGGCACCGCTACCGTCAATCGGTCAATTATTTCTTCAACGCCGCGTAAAACGACGATTCCCGCCTTCTCACGCGCAACAAGAGCTGCCCGTCGGCCGCCGCCTGCTGCACCTGCGACGAGGTAGGCTCCGCGGTGCCATCCACCTCGATGATGACGTCACCCACCTTCAGGCCCGCGCGATCCGCCGAAGATCCGGGGGAAATGCCGGTGATGAGGGGCAGCGCCTTGGACGGGAGACCGGCCTGGCTCGCTTGCTGCGGTGTAAGATCGCGGACGGTGAGCCCGAGCCCCGGCTGCGGGACCCCCTGCTGCTGCACCGGGATGGGCGGCACCGCCGCCTCGGGACGCGCCGCCAAGGTCACCTTGGTGCCGTAGCGCTTTCCGTCGCGAAGGACCTCGAGCTCCAGGGTCTGCCCCACGTCGTGCGCGAGGATTTCCCGTGTTAAATCGTGCGAGTCGTGGATTGGACGCGCGGCCACGGCCGCGATGACATCGCCCGGTTTGATCTGCGCGCGCTTGGCCGGCGAGTTCTCACCCACCGCATTCACCAGGGCGCCCGCCCGGGGGTCGACCTTCATCACCGTCGCCAGCTCGGGCGAAAGATCCTGCGCGCCCACGCCAATCCACGCGCGTTCGACGCGGCCGCTCTTCAGGATTTGCTCCGCCGCGCGGCGGGCCATGTTCGACGGCACGGCGAAGCCGATTCCGCTGCCGCGCCCCACGATCATCGTGTTGATGCCGACCACGCGGCCCTCGAGATCGCACAGCGGACCGCCCGAGTTACCGGGGTTGATGCTCGCATCGGTCTGCAGGTAATCCTCGATGAGGTTCATCCCGAGCTGCCCGCGGCCTTTGGCGCTGAGCACGCCGGTGGTGACCGTGTAGCCGAGGCCGAACGGCGAGCCGATGGCCACGACCCACTCGCCGACCTTCATGGCATCGCTGTCGGCGAATTTGGCGGCGACGAGGCCCTGCGTGTCCACTTTGATGACCGCGAGGTCCGTCGCGGGATCGCGTCCGACGAGGCGCGCGGGCAAAAAGCGGCCGTCGCGGAGGTGCACGTTGATGGTGAGCGCGCCCTCGATGACGTGGTTGTTCGTCAGGATGGCCCCGTCCGGCGTGAACACCACGCCCGAACCGGTCCCGCGCGCCACCGGGGAATCGCTGCTGCCGCGGCCGATCCAGCGCAAAATCTGGTCCGCGTTCTCGTCACGGGCCGTCACGTCGATCTGGACGACACTGGGGCTCACCCGTTCGGCCACGTTGACGAAGGCATCGGACAGCTTGCGCGCCTCGGCTTGGGAAGCTTGCACCTGCGCGGGCGAGGGCCCCTGCGACTGCGCGCTCACCTTCTGGGCCTGCGCCAACGCGGGCGCGGACAATCCGAGGCAGGCCAGGACAACCAAAGAGCGAAAAGTAAGGGGACGCATCACGCTCATCACGGGATAGATTTCCACAATGCTGCCGTTCAAGCCAATCTTGTGACGATGCGGGACCACGGGTGGGCCCCCAGGCTCAAGGTCGCGTCGTAGAGCGGCGTGCCCGGAAGGGTCAGATCGGTGAGCTCCATGGTGGGAGCTTCCGCTGCAATCGCAAATCGGCATGCGAGCGCGATGAGCGGAGCCAGCACGGGAAGAGGTTCGCGCGCCGGGTCGATGGCGAAGCGGCCGAGGATGGTACGCCGCGTCCGCGCAAACGGCGGATCCAGCGGCGAAATGACCAGGCTGGCCGCCGCCCGCACGTCCCCGCGCGCATCGACCGTGACGAGTTCGTGCGGCTCGGTGGCATCGCGGTGCCGGCGCCCCAGGTGCGCGGCGATGGCCCCGACCAAGGTGGCATCGATGGCCCGCGGCCGATCGAACCGCTCGTCGTGGGCGGCGCGCCTTCGTGCGGCGAGCATCGACTCCAAAACGGCCAGGGCGAGCGCATCCTGGGGTTCGGCGGGGCGGGCCACGAACTCGCCCGCGCGCACCCGCGGTTCGTGGGAAACGACCATGCGCGTGCTCCAGGCCACCGGGCGGTACCCGAGGCGCTCGTAAAAACCGTGCGCCGGGTTGGGCTCGAGCACCTCGGCGGCCAGCACCGAAGGGGCGCCCCGCGCCAGCTCGTTCGACATGCGCGCCAAGTTCGTCAGCAGGGCTTTTCCCGCACCGAGCACCCGCGCCCGGGGGTGCACGATGAGCGAGCGCACCTCGCACGTGTACGGCGTGCGCGCCTCGGCGCCGTGGCGCTCGAACCAGCCTTCCACCTGGCCGCAAACCTGGCCGTGGATGGCGGAGACCAAGTGGATATGCCGCCCCAGCACGGGCTGTCCGCCGCGAACGCGTGCGTCCTCGTCGAGCCGGTTGGCCAGCCGCGCATATACCCGCTCGTCGCGCGTGCCGGGGTAGCCTCCCCAGCGCTCGTGCGCATCCCAGAGCTCGCGCCACAGGCCCGCGATTTGGATGCCCTCCCCCGGTGAGGGCGCTCGAACCAGTATGCGCTCACGAACGGTTACTGCGGCCATGGCTCCCCGACCATTTCACTAGGAAGGAGAAGATCGATCGACTCGAGCGTCAAGCCATGGCCGGGGGCGGTCGCACCGGAAAGGCGCCGGTCGCGCCCCTCCAGCGCGCGGGCGATGGTCCCCTCGGGCAACTGCCCACGGGCAACGTCCACCAACGTGCCCACCAAGATGCGCACCATGTTGTGCAGAAAGGCATTCCCCTCGATGACGATGCTCAGGATACGCCCGTGCAGGTCGAGCCCGTGCAGGTCGTCCGGCTCGATGGCCACCCGGGTGACCGTGCGTACCGTTTCCTGCCGCTCGTCGTGGGCCGAGCGAAAAGCCGCAAAATCGTGTGTACCCACGATGGATTGGGCCTCGCGGCGCATCTTGTCGATGTCCAGCTCGAAGCCGATGCGCCAGGCGCGATGCATCACCAGCGGATCGCGGATGCGGTCGAGCACGAGCCGGTAGCGATAGCGCTTTCCCTTGGCGGCAAACCTGGGCACGTAGCCGGGCGGGATCAGCCGCGCGGCGCGGACGCACACGTCGTCGGGCAAATGCTGGTTGATCGCGAGCACCCAGCCGCGCGGCGGCAAAGGCAAGGTCGCGTCGAAGGCCACCATCTGCGCCTCGGCATGCACGCCACGGTCCGTGCGGCTCGTTCCGCGCGGGGCGCTGGCGCGGGCGTCGACGGCCATGATGGCGCCCTTGAGCGTGTCCTCGATGGTGCGCTCCCCGCCTTTTTGCGAGGCCCAGCCCCGGAAATGGGTGCCGTCGTAGGCCACCTTGAGAAGTACACCGCCGGGATGCTCGGACATGTCGTTACCGAGACTTTACACGAGCAAACGCCCCGAGCGGACCAGGGGCACGCCGTCGAGGTCGACATCCGACGTGCTCGCGGCCGCCGTGATCTGTGCCCTCCCACTCCACGTCGCGCCGGTGTGCTCGGGGTAGGTGGCGCCGAAACCCAAGTGGATCCCCGGTAAATTCTGGTCCGAGGTGACTTCCCCGGTGGCCGCATGGATGCCGATGTTCGTGCCCAAAATGGCCAACCCGACCCGATCCAAGCTGGCCTCACGGCGCATGAAATCCATGAGGTGCCGGTCCAGCGAGCGGTTGTCGCAGTGCACGGAGCGGCAGAGGCCTTGGTCGATCTCGAAGCGCACGGGCGTCTTGTCGAGGAGCCCCACCTGGGCCCCGGCCTCGGTCCCGATGGCGGCATCGGCCACGAACACGCCGGATACGGACGAGGGACTCGTCACCAAGCTGCCCGATGGCAGATGCTCCCAACGGCCGGGGCGAAGCACTCCGACGAACTCCGCCCAACGGAGCGAGGGCGCGCACCGCACTTCGAGATCGGTGCCAGCCACACTGCGCACGCGCAGCACCGACTCGGGTCGAAGGCGCATCCGCACCGCGCGCGTCGCATCCAGAATGCGCGAAGGGTCCACGGAAAAGCCGCCAATCATCGACTTCCGCGAGATGCCGACCATGTTCGCGTGGCGCAAGTTGAGGTGCCGCACGCGCGCGAGAAGCTCGTAGCGAAGGGCCATCTCGCCGTCGTCGAAGCCCGCGAGGAAGACGCTCGCCTGCGCGTCGACCAGAGCCTCCTGCAGCGAAGACGGGATGTGCCGCATGGGGCGGTCGCCGTACTCCTCCAGCGAGAAAATCGCCGCGCGCGCGCCGATGTTCCGCGCGGCATCGGCCAAGGAAAGCCCGATGTCGCGGCGGGCGCGATCCACGAGAACGACCACGCGCTCGCCGGGAACGACACCGAGCGCGCCCTCGAGGATGCGCCGTGCAGCACCCATCAGGTCGAAGTCGATGCCCGACAGACGAAATGCCGTGGAGAGCTGCGGCGGCCGCGTGGACCGAGGTGTGGGCGCACCCGCGCGGGACGAGGGTGGAACCTCGCTTGGCCGCGAGGGCCGTGAACTCGGGGGTGCACTGCTCCCTCGCTTCTTCGGATCCTCGTCGGCCATGGCACCCGGTTGGATGTCGCCCGCTCGGGCGGGGAGGTGGTAGCGGCCGCGACTTTTAGCGGCCGCCAGGGACGAACGAGATGGGAACCGCCGTGTCGACGCAGCCACCTTTGGGGGAGGGAAAGTGACCGGTGGACTTGAAGTACCCGGCAACGCACTGCGCAACGGCGGGAGTGCCCATGTCGTTCGCGGTCACGCCCGCCGAGCAAACGCCGCCGCTCGGGGCGATGCGCAGGGTGATCTGAACCTTGCCCTGGAGCGTGTTGTCCTGCGTCAGGGCCTGATCGTAGCAGCGGTGGGCCTGCTTGGCGCGGAACGCCAACGCCGTCTCCAGATCGGACGTGATGCTTCCGGCGCAGGTTTTCACCTCGCATCCGGCCAGCGAGTTGTTCGTCGACGCCACCTTCCTGACCGGACCAGCGTCCGGCTCGGGCGGGGGCGGCGGAGGGACTTCGTCCACCTGGGACTGGCTGAACGTGGTGGCGGGGGGGGCGCTCCCGGATGGTGGCGGGGGCGCAACGGCCGCGGGTGCGGGCTTGTCGAGGACCATCTTCCATACGAAGAGGCCAGCGATTCCGAATAAGAAGAGAAGCCCTAAGGCGATATACTTGCCGTTCCCGTGGGTGGGCGGCGGGGGTGTGCTCGCGCTCATCGACCGTTGGCTCACTCGGCAGGACGCCGCGCGCCGAATATACATGCTCTAGGGATTTGGGGGATACAACATGTCATATTCTGCTCCGGTAGAGGTACAGGCTAAGGGTGGTGTCGCCGTAACGCCGTGACTCGAGCAGCTCGAGATCGCTGACGGTTGGTGGCGGATCGGCACTCGCATGTTCGACCACCACCGTTGCGTCGGACGCAATACCGCCGGAGTGTATGATCGGCTCGAAGCTCTGCACAAATTCCCCACCCTGGATAAGTCTGTAGGGTGGGTCGGCGAACACCAATGTGAAGCGTTCGTCGTCTACTGTACGCACTAACGCACGAGCCGCGCGCTCCACCGACATGGGCAACACTGTAGTTCGAGATCCGACATCGAGCTGCTCGATGTTGTACCGCAACGCCGCAAGCGCATCGCGGCCCTCCTCGACGAACGTCGCATGCTCGGCGCCACGCGAGAGCGCCTCGAGTGCCAGCGCGCCGGTGCCCGCATAAAGGTCCAACACGCGGTCGCCGGAGACGTCTCTCAGGATAGAGAACAACGCCTCACGCACGCGGTCGGAGGTGGGGCGTGTGCGATCCCCCTTTGGGGCGCGAAGCGAACGCGAACGATGGCTACCTCCGGTGATGCGCACAGGATAATCTCTCGCGTATGCGTCTAGCCTATGTGTGGCTTCTCGCGGCGACCATACTCCTTTGCGTATCGCTTTTTGCTCGCAGCGCGCAGGCGCAAGGGGCGCGAAGTGGCTCGGTGCTGCACGTACTTCCCCTCGACTCGGAAGATGCCGACGAGCAAGCCGAAGCCCTCGGCGTAGCGTTACGCTCGCGCGCCCGCGAGAAATTGAGTCCGGTGGCCGATACGTCGCCATCGCTCGGGATGTTGCTCGCAGCACTGCGTTGCCCATCGCGACCCGATCCGACGTGCCTGCAGAAGATCGCCGATCAGTTGAAGACGGACCGCTTCATCTACGGACACGTGTCGAAGATGGGGCCGAGTGCCAGGGGACAGCTCACGGCGGAGATCCATCTCTTCATGCGCGGCAAGCCCGACGCATCGGTGAAGGAAGTCTTCAGCGACAACCTGAAAGATCAGAACGACGAGTACCTGCGGCGCATGGCCGCGCGCATCGTCGATCGCCTCACCGGCACCGCACCGCAGACCGCGACCATCACGCTGCGCGCAGGGCGTGCGGAAGGTGAAGTTTGGGTCGATGGTGCCGAGAAAGGGCGGCTGGAGAACGGTCGCTCGAGCCTCGAGCTCGCGGCGGGCCGCCATGTCATCGAGGTGCGCGCGTCGGGATACGCACCGGCACGCAAAGAGGTCACCGTGGTTGGCGGGACCGACGCCGACGTCGTCGTGCCTCTCGCCGTCGAAAGCGAGACGGGATCGAGCGCCGACGAAGGTGGTGGCACGAACACCCGAGCCATCGCGGGCTGGGCGCTCATCGGCGTGGGCGCAGCGGCAGGTGGCTTCGCGATTTACGAAGCTGCCCACTTCCTGAGCCTCAAGTCCGAGACGGAAGACTTTCGCGATGCCCATCAGATCGATGGGCAGAAGCCGAGCAAGGAAGCCATCTGCCAAGCGGGTCGTGGAGACCCCGCGCCGTGGGCCGGCTCCGATGCGGGGGCGGCGAAGGGCATCTGCGACAACTACGATTCGGCGAAGACGGCCTCGCTGCTCGGGATCGTGGGCGGGGCGGTGGCTGCGGTGAGCATCGGCGCGGGGGCGTACTTGCTTCTCACGGACACATCCGCGAAAAAGGATGCGCCCAAATCCGCCAACGGCCCGCGCCCGCCGCGTCGAGCGAGCGTGCAATTTTTGCCTCACTTTGCACCGCGTGAAGGCGGTGTGCGCGCCGGTTTCGACGTTCGCGTCGTTTTCTGATGCAGTTTTGGCCCCCTTCTGATGCAAAGTTACGCTCCTTGAACCTCGAAAGCCGCTTCCTCGCCCCCCTCGCTTTGCTCCTTGGACTCGCGTTGCCTGCCAAGGCGTCGGCGCAGACGCCTTTGGGCTCTGCGACCACGCAGCCCGCACCGCAGGCGAGGCCCGCGGCCCCGCCGGTCACTGCGACGCCCGCGGCGGGCTCACCGGCGGCCGCCCCCGCGGCAACGGTGCGCACGGTGCACGTCTTGGGGTTCGATTCGGACAACGCCGACGATCAAGTCGAGGCGCTCACCACGGCACTTCGCACCCGCGTGCGGGCGATGTCGAACTGGACGCTCGGCGGCGTCACCACGTCCCTCTCCATGGTGACGGCGGCGCTCAAGTGCCCGCAGCGCCCCGACACGGCGTGCACCCAGCGCATGGGCGACGAGTTCAAGGCCGATCGCGTGATGTACGGCTGGGTGAATCGCACCAGCCCGCGGGAAGTCACGGCCGAAGTGCACCTGTGGGTGCGCGGCGATCGGGAGATCGTGGCCAACGAGACATACCCGGACACGCTGACCGACGCCAAGGATCCCAAGCTGCAGGCGGTGGCCGATCGTCTGCTGGAAAAGCTGCTCGGGGAGCGGCCGCCGCCGCCGGTGGTCGCGCGCCCGAAGGAGCCCGTGATCGAGAAGAAGAAGGAAGAGGAGCCGAAGCCGCCGCCATCGCGTGGCGTGTCGGCCCGCACGGTCATCGGCTGGACGCTCATCGGCGTGGGCGTGGGCGCCGGCGTCTTCGGTGCAGTCGAAGGCGTGCGCTTTCTCTCGCTCCAGTCGGATAACAAGGACGACGCGAAAGATCCCAAGGCCCCGGCGGACTTCTGCAGTCCGCGCACGGACGCGTGCAGTCGCTACGAGGATGCGAAAACGGCGCGCACGTTGGAGTTCATCGGCATCGGCGCAGGCGTGGCCTTGGTCGGCACCGGCGTGGTTCTCCTTCTGACGGACCACAGCAAAGAGGCGGTGGCCAAGAACGGCCCGGCAAGCGGGTCCGGGGGTGAAAGCGCCTCGAGCAAGAGCAACGCGCGCAAGTGGAACGTCGCGCCGAGCGTGGGCCCGCGCGGCGGCGGCGTGAACTTGAACATGGCCTGGTGAGCCCCAGGCTCTAGGGGCTCGCGCTGCCGACCAAGTGCTCCATGCCGTAGTGGCCGGGTGGCTGGGTCGAGAGCCACTTGGCCGCACGGAGTGCGCCGTGGGCAAAGAGATCGCGGTTCGTGGCGCGGTGGGTGAGCTCGAGGCGCTCGCCGTCGCCGAGCAGGTACAAGGTGTGATCGCCGATGACGTCGCCCCCGCGGACGGCGTGCATGCCGATTTCCTCGCGGGAGCGCGCCGCGCGCAAATCCGGGCGGCGCCCGTGGACGAGCGACGCGGCGCCGCGCGCAGACTGCGCGATGGACGCAAGCTTCAAGGCCGTACCGCTCGGCGCATCGACCTTGCGTCGGTGGTGCGCTTCCACGAGCTCGAGGTCGAAGCCCGGGCCCAACATGGCAATGGCGCGCTCGATGAGGACACCGAGCACGTGCACGCCGATGCTCATGTTCGCCGCCGTGAAGACGGGTACCTTGCGGCTCGCCTCGTCGAGCGCACGCACCGCGGCGTCGTCGAGTCCCGTGGTGCCGCTCACGATGGAGACGCCGGCGCTGGGCGCGATCTCCGCGAGGCCTCGGGTGCCCGAGGGACTGGAGAACTCGATGGCCACGGCGCCGGGAAACGCGGCGAGCGCACTCATCGCGTCCCCTTGGTCGAGGACGGTGACCAACTCGATCTCGGGATCCTCATTGGCGAGACGCACCAACGTTTGCCCCATTTTTCCGGCCGACCCGACGATGGCCACCCGCGTCCGCGGCGCGTCGCTCATGCCGCCGATTCCCGGAGGTAGGCCTCGATCGTGGCCGCGACGCTGGTGCGCGTGGTCTCGCTCACGGGAGCGAGCGGACTGCGCACCACCTCTTTGATCTTCCCGCGCGCGGCGAGCGCCGCTTTCACGGGGCCGGGGTTCGCCTCGATGAACATCGACTCGTGCACCGGCAGCAGCGCCAGGTGCGCGGCGCGCGCACGGGCCAGATCGCCCGACAACGCCAGCGAGGTGGCCTGCGCGACCTGCTGCGGGAGCACATTGGAGGTGACGCTGATGACCCCGCGCCCGCCGGCGGCGATGATGGGCAGGGTGAGCGCGTCGTCGCCGCTGAGGATGGCAAAACGCGGCCCGAGGCGACGGGCCAACTCCTGCGTGCGCAGCACGTTGCCGGTGGCTTCCTTCGTGCCGATCACGTTGGAGGATTCCGACGCGATGCGCACCAACGTATCGGCGCTCAGATCGATGCCCGAGCGCGACGGGATGTTGTACACGATGAGCGGCACGGAGACGGCCTTGGCCAAGGCGAGGAAGTGCCGGCGAAGCCCTTCTTGCGTGGGCTTGTTGTAGTAGGGCACGACGCCCATCACCACGTCGACGCCCGCGCGCTCGGCGGCCTGGGCCAGGTCGATGGCCTCGCGGGTCGAGTTGGAGCCGACGCCGGCGATCACCTGCGCGCGTCCGCGGGCACGCTGCACGGTGCGGGCGATGACCTGCTCGTGCTCGTGGTGCGAAAGCGTGGGGCTCTCGCCCGTGGTGCCGCAGGGCACGAGTCCCTGAACTCCGCCGGCGATCTGCGCTTCGATCAGATCGTCGAAGGCCGCCCAGTCGATGGACTGCTCTTCGTCGTCCTTGAAGGGCGTAATCAGAGCCGTGTACGTGCCCGAAAGTTCGATTGTGGCCATCTTCTTGTCTTTCTCGGTCTCAGTCGAATACCGATCTTAAGGTGTCGCTCTCGAGCTGGTGGAAGAAATTGTCGCGAGCCGACACATCCGACAGCCACGCGGCATCCGCACCTTCGATGACACCGGTCTGAACCAGGTGGCCCAGACGACGCAGCCGGTGCACGTGCGCACGAATACGCGACTCCGCGTACTTGAGCGACGTGCCCGTCTTGATGATGAAGTTCCAATCACTCGATTGGAGCAGCAAGAGCTCTTGGATCGTTTGGTCGAGTGCGCGGCCCCGCTCACCGTCCACGTGCCGGTGGTTGCGCACGAGCCACGATACGTAGCGAGTCGCATGGTGGACGTGACGCCACGACCACGCGGCCTCGGGCCCAACCCACACTTCGCCGTAACCGCCCGCTCCCCACGACGATGCCGCCGGCGTGGCCTGCACCGACACGGGATGCCGCTCGAGGTACGCGCGCAAGGTGATGGCCTCCACCTCGCCCCGCGTGTTCGGCAGCTGCCGGAACACCGATTCGAGGAAGCGCGGTCCTTCGTACCACCAGTGGCCATAAAGCTCGGCGTCGTACGGCGCAACGATGATGGGCGCCGGCATGCGCGCCGAGAGGTGCTGGAGCTGCAGGGCGCGATTGAAGACGAAGTTGCCCGCGTGCTCCCAGGCAATCTGCCGGGCGATGCGGGGCTCGTACGGCTCCTTGTGCGACGTCTTGCCGGTGATGCGGTGGTACTTGATGCCGGTCATCAAGCGCGAGCCGTCGCCGGCGACCTCGCCCATCAATTCGCTTTCGGGCAGGTCGAAGCCGATGTCGCGGTAGAAGTCGCGGTAGTGCGGGTCGCCGGGGTAGCCCTCGTCGCGCGACCACACCTGGCGGCTCGACTCCGCATCGCGGGCGAAGAAGGCCACGCCTGCCGGCGAGACGATGGGCGCATGCACGCCAAACGGCGGGCGCGGACGCGCGAAGGTCACGCCGTGGGTGTCGACCAAGGTGAAGCCAATGCCCGCGGCGGCGATCTCGGCATCGAAGCTCGGGTGGTAGGCGCACTCGGCCAGCCACATGCCGGTCGGTTTGCGCCCGACGAGCTTTTCGAAGCCGCGCACCCCCAACTCGAGCTGCGGGCGAATGCCTTCGCGCGCCGGGAGCATGCCCGGCAGGTAACAATGCGTGGCCGCGCACGTGATGAGCTCGATGCGCCCCGCATCCCAATGCCGCACGAGGCCGCCGATGACATCGCCGCGGTGGCGGTCCCATACCTCGCGCACACGGGTGAGCTCCTCGCGGTAGAAGGTGGCGACGTGGGCGAAGCGTTCATCGCCCCAAAGCCGCTTCATCTCCCGTTCGGTGAGCGCTTCGAGGCGCGACAGATGGCCCTCGAAGCGCTCGCAGAGCAGCGGATCGCGCAGCATCGAGGCCAGCGGCGGCGTGATGCTCATGGTGAGCGCGAAATGCACGCCGTCGTCGGCCATTCGATCGAATGCGTCGAGCAGCGGCAGGTAACACTCGATCAGCGCTTCGTAAAACCAGCGCTCCTCGAGATGCCGAGCGTGCTCGGGATGTCGGACGAATGGGAGGTGCGCGTGCAGCACCAGCGCGAGGTATCCGTTCGGCATGGTTCTGCGTTGACGAGTAGCACGCCCGGAGCCACTTTTGGTGACGCGACGCTCTAAGGCACCGTCACCCAGATCTTGGGCTGGTTGGGGGCGCCGCCGCCGGAGTGGCAGCCCGATCGCTGGCAGGAGCCTCCCGAGGTTTCCCCGGCCCCATTGATCGTCTGGTTCATCAACTGGATGTTGGCCGTCGCCGTACCCGCGCGGACGCCAATTTTCGAGTCCTGGGGAATCTGCGCGAAAGCAGGATCTTTATCGGCCCGGATCCTGAAATTTCCGAGTTGATCCGTGTACGTGTTGACGGCCTTGCCGTTGGGGGCCCGGATCCGAACCTCCACCCCGGCGCCGACCGGGTTGAGCCCGTCGCGATCCTTGTAGATCGTGCCGCCAATGATGAAGCCAGGTCCCGTTCCGTTTCCAGGTGCATGGCAGCCCGAACGCACGCAATTTTCCCCCGCCGGGTTCGCATGCGTGTTTTTGACCGTGCTATCGCCCTCCGTGGCCGTGTAGGCAGGCGCTTCCAGAAATGCCGAGTTCGGCGACGGGTTACCGCCGGTATCCCCTCCCGTGCCGCTATCGTTGCTGCCCGGGCCCGGCCCGGCGTCGAATTTGTTCCCACCCGGAGTCTTGCCTGGATCGGATCCCCCGAGTTCTCCTGGATCGGGGGCACTGCAGGCCCAACCAGCGAGCCCAGCCGCCGCAAGCGCGCCTGCCAGGCCCAAAACCTTCGAAAAGAGACGCATTTCCATATCGTTCTCGCCGGGTTAGAGGGGTTTTCCAGGGCTCAGGAGCAAGGGCCGGGCCTGCTCGAACCGAGTTTTTTTCGCGAGCACGACGTTGCTTTACAAAGGGACGTCCATCCGTATACTCCCGCGTCCCCCAATCCCCCGCCGCTGTCCGCCCCTTCTGCTTGTCGCAAAAGGAACCAGGATCGTCGGCTTTTCAAGAGGGCTAAAGCATGTATGCGGTGATCAAGACAGGCGGAAAGCAGTACAAAGTCGCCCCCGGCGACAAGCTCCGCGTGGAGAAACTCCTGGGCGAAGTCGGCGATAAGGTGACGTTCGACGAGGTGCTGCTCGTTGCCGGTGACGGCGGCGAGTCGCTCAAAATCGGCCAGCCGCGCGTCGAAGGCGCGAAGGTCGAGGCGAAGATCACGGCGCAGGATCGCGCCAAGAAGATCATCATCTTCAAGTTCCGTCGTCGGAAGAACTACCGGCGCAAGTCCGGCCATCGCCAGCCGTTCACCGCTTTGGAAATCACTGGAATCACGGGAGGCTGAGAGACCGCCATGGCACACAAAAAAGGCGCAGGCAGCACGCGCAACGGGCGCGACTCCAACTCGCAACGTCGCGGCACCAAAGTTTACGGTGGTGAGAAGGTGACCGCCGGCAGCATCCTCGTACGCCAGGTCGGCACCACCATCGCCGCCGGGAAGAACGTGGGCGTCGGCAAGGACTACACGCTGTTCTCGCTCATCGATGGCGTGGTGAAGTACGAGTTCCGCACCAACACGCAGAAAAAGGTTTCCGTCTATCCCGCGGCCGCCGCCGCGGAGTGAAATCCTCGCCGAAGCTACTCGCCGTCGATCTGGACGGCACCCTCCTCGACGCGCACGGCAATCCGCATCCGCGTGATGCCGAAGCCCTCCGTGCGCTCGTCGAGCGAGGAACCCACGTCAGCATCATTACCGGGCGCCTGTATTCAGGCACCCGGGCGAGCGTGCTCACCCTCGGGCTTTCGGGTCCGACCGGCTGTGTCGATGGCAGCCACATGGTGAGCGCCGCGACGCACACGACGCTGATGCATCACGGAATCCAGGGCCCACACTCCGAAGCGTTGCGGCGCATTTTCGAGCGCGCTGCCCCAGCGACGTTCGTCTTTGCGCGCGACGCCATCGTGTACGACGAGACGGGCGACCCCTACCTAGGGTACGTCGCCACGTGGTCGAGCGATGTTCAGCGTTCGGTTCGCGTCTGCGAGCACGCCGTTTGGGAGGAGCGCGAGGGCATCACCGCCGTGGTGGCCGTGGGCACCGCCGACCAGATTTCGGAGGCGGCTTCCGGCATTCAAGACGAACTGCGGGATATCGCCCAGGTGGCGATGTTTCCGATTCGGCGCATTTTGGGCGCCTGGGGCCTCATCGTGCGGGCGAGCGGCGGGAACAAGGGTTCCGCGCTGGAGTGGATCGCCGAGCACCACGGCATTTCCCTGGAAGAGACCGTGAGTGTCGGGGATTGGCTGAACGACATTCCGATGCTCACCAAGGCGGGCCGCTCCTTTGCGATGGGCCAGGCCCCCGATGAAGTGAAAAATGCTGCCACCGACGTGCTCCCCGAGACGAGCGACGAGGGTGGCGGGGTGGCGCGTGTCGTCGAAGAGGCGTTCGGCATTCGAGTCTGAGCAATGCCTTAGGGCGTCGCCACCTGACGTAAGGTAGACTCGACCCCTATGTCCGAAGCTTCATTCGGGCCTCGCGGCCCTCATAGGCCTCATCAGCCATCGACTCCTCAGTCTGCGACCGGTTCATCCGGCGCACCGAAGCCCCCGATCCCCGGCACCGTGGCCATGCCCGCACAGCAGGGCCAGTATCCGCAGCAACAGCAGCAGCAGGGGTACGCGCCGCAAGGTTACCCGCAGCAGCAGCAAGGCTATTACCCGCAGCAGCAGGGGTACGGGCCACCGCAGCAGCAGAGCTATCCGCAGCCGTACGGGCAACCGCCGTACGTGCAGCAGCAGCCCTCGTATCCGCAGCAGCAAGGGTACGCCGCACAGCAGGGGTACGCGCAGCCACAGGCCTATGCGCCAGCGGCGAGCGATGCCTATGCGCAGCAGGGCTATGGCGCGCCATACCCGCAGCAGACGCCGTATGCGCAGCAAGGCTATGGCGCCCAGCCGTACCCGGGGTCGCACGCACACGCGGGGCACCCGTACCGCGAGCACGAGACCAGAGATCTGCTCCCCTGCCCCGTGTGCGGGCAGCCGTCGAACAGCATCAAGAAATACACGTACGCCAATTGGTTCGTGTTCCTCTTCGTCTTTTTCTACATGCAGCGGCGCACGGGCATCGCCTGCCCGCCCTGCACCCGCAAAGAGCTGCTGACGCGTGCAGCGGTGAACATCGTGACGGCCAACTTCGTGTGGCCCTTCATCGTGCTCCCGTGGCATTTGGTGCTCTTTTGCGCCTCGTACAGCAAAGGCCACTCGGCGGGGGTGCCGCATCTCTTTGCCAACGCCGCACGAAATCCCCCGCCTACGCAGCTATAATCGCCTACGGTTTCGGCGATGAGCAACACGCCGCGTTCGCCTTTCGACACGATCCCCGATCTCACGGAGGACACCACCGATCCGATCGATCGAGCCCTCGCACGCGATCCCGTGCTGCGCGATCTGCCGTCCGTGTTCCGCGATCCGATCAAGGACGCCCTGAGGACGCTGGATGAAACGTTGTTGGCCCACGCCATCGACGCACTGGATACCGACGGCGAGGCCAAGCCGGCCATCACTGCGGCAGCCATCGCGCTCCTCAAGTTGTTGAAGGGCGAGGGCCCCGTCTATCCCATCCCGGCGGCGCACGAAATGCCGCCGTCCGTGGCCCCGCCGAACCCCGTGGCACCGGGCGAGACGCTCATCACGCTGCCTGCGATCAAGTTCTGATCAGCTGCCCGCGAAGAAGATACCGCTGATCTGGTAGACGGCGAACGCGGCGACGTAGGCGATGACGTACGTGTAGCCGATGACGAAAAGGGGCCAGCGGATGCTCTTCGTTTCGCGGCGGATGGCCGCGACGGTGCTCATGCACTGGCACGCGAAGAGGAAGAAGGCGAGCAGCGCGAGGCCGGTGCGGACGGTGTACGCGGGGGCGCCGTCGGGCTTTTTGGCAACGCGCATGCGCTCGGAGAGCGGCGCCGGATCGTCGCTCACGTCCTCGATGCCGTAGATGATGCCCATGGTGCTGACCATCAGCTCGCGCGCGCCGAACGAGCCGATGAGGCCCGCGTTGATGCGCCAATCGAAACCCACCGGCGACGTGATGGGCTCGAGGGTGCGGCCCACCATCGCGCCGACGCTATGCTCGAGGGTCATCGTGCGGGCAGGCACCGACGGATCGTCCGCGATCGCCCCACGCGGGCCGAACGGAGCGGGCACGGTGAGCAAAACCCAGAGCACCGCGGAGGCGGCCAGAATGGTAGTGCCCACCTCCTTGAGGAAGCGACCCGACGCGCGCACCGTTTGACGAAGGAGCACGCGCGGTTGCGGCGCGCGGTAGGCGGGCATCTCCAGCACCAGCGGCAACGTGCGGCCGCTGGTGGCCGTGCGGCGCAGCACGAAGGACGCGATCAAGCCGGAGAAGATACCCGCGAAGTACAGGCCCACGAAGATGCAGGCCTTGAAGAAGGCGCTGCCCGCCGGGAAAAACGTGGTGAGCACCAGCGCGTACGTCGGAATGCGCGCCGAGCACGTCATGAGCGGCAGCACCAGGATCGTGGTGAGACGCTCGCGCGGATCGCGCACGATGCGCGTTGCCGAAATCGCGGGAACGGCGCACGCGTGGCCCATGAGCAGCGGGACGAACGAGCGACCGCTCAACCCGAGAAGGCGCAGCAGCCGATCGACGAGGAATGCGCCCCGCGCGAGGTAGCCCGTCGCCTCGAGCAGCTCCATCGCCACGGTGAGGATCACGATCTGCGGCATGAACGCGAGCACGGTTCCCGCACCGCCCAAAAGGCCATCCGCCACGAACGACGCGAGAAGACCTTCGCCCAGGAGCTTCGACGCGCGCGCCCCGAGCGCGCCCATGGCCGCGTCGAGCAGGTTCGTCGTCGGATCGGCCACGAGGAAGACCGCGGCGAACACCAGCGCCATGATCGATAGAAAAAGGATGGGCCCCAGCACGGGGTGCAAAAGCCAATGATCGGCGCGGGAGGTGAACTCGCGCCGTCGTCGCGCCGCGGAGCTCGCGGATTCCACGTCGGAGATCACTTTGGAGGCGACCGCATCGGGTTCCCACGAAGGCTTCCCACGCCATGCGCCATCCCAATCGCGCTCGAGCTCCTTGGCCGCCGCCTCACGCACCTTGGCCGACGTCGCGGGATCGCGCGCGCTGACCGCGAGCACCGGCAGCCCAATGGCCTCGGAAAGCGCGTGCACGTCCAAGGAGCGGCCTTGCGCATCGAGCACGTCGCTCTGCGAAACCACGACGAGAAGGCGGAAGGGACGCGCGGAGAGCTCGCGCGTCAGGCGCAAGCCCAACGCGAGCTGCGTGGCGTCGATCACCTGGACCACGAGCAGATGCCGCTCCTCGGCCACGGCCTGATCGAGAACGCGGCGTGCAATGCCCTCGTCCGTGGCCGGATCGATCACCGATTCGAGCGTGTAAAACCCGGGCAGATCGGCCATGGATACGGCGAGGCCGCCAGGAAGCGTGATGTCGGCCTCCAAGATGTCGACGGTGATCCCAGGAAAATTGCCGACGTGGGCGCGCGCACCGGTCACCGCATTGTAGAGCGACGACTTGCCCGAATTTGGCCGGCCCACGAGGGCGACCAATGGCTTGCCATGCGAAGCGGCCGCCGCGTCCTTGGATCCCACGGCCTCGCCGTGACAGGGCGTCGCACTCATGGGTGTGCCTCCTCGACGCGGATCGAGCGCGCGAGCTGCCGGTTCAACGCGAACTCGCCCCCGGCGCCCGTGCGCACGTGAATCGGGCCGCCAAAAAGGGCGCGGCGCAGCACGGTCACGCGGACGCCCTCGTGGATGCCCACGGCGCGAAGCCACTCGACGAAGTCGTGTTCCAGCTCCAACGCGACGACCCGCACCGTCACGCCCACGTGGGTCTCGCCGAGAAATAAGGGAGGTGCGACGCTCATGGAGGGCTGTTGAAAACCACTTTCAATAGCGAAAAGGTAGTCCCGCGGTCCTATCACGGCAAGGTCGTCGAGGCATATGGCGACGACTCTTCTAGTCTTCGCACTCTTCGCACTCTTCGGCGAGGAAGCTCCGGAGCGGCACGACGGGAAGCTGTGCGTCCGTGATGGCGGCCAGCACCGCAGGCAGGGCTTTGACGCCGGCCGGCTCGTGGGTGCCCCGCTCCGCGGCGTCGTGCAAAAGAACGATGGCACCGTCACGCAGCCCGCGACGGATACGGCGCACCACGTGCTCGGCATCGGCGCGCGCGAGCCCGTCGTGCCCGCTCACGCTCCACCCGATGACGGTGAGGTCCATGGCGTCGGCCACCCGCGCGATGATGGGGTTCGTGTGGCCGATCGGCGGACGAAACAGCGCGGGGGCCTCGCCGAGGATATCGGCGAGCACCTGCATGGCGTGCGCGAGATCGTCGCGGACGCGCCGCTCGCTACGCAGGGAAAAGAGACGGTCGTGCGCGTAGGAGTGCAGCCCCACGGAGTGGCCGCGGGCGAGGATCTCGCGCACGAGTTGCGGGTGCTGCTCGGCTTTCTTGCCGATGACGAAGAACGTCGCCACGGCATTCGCGCGCTCGAGTGCATCGAGCACGCGCGGCGTCCACTCCGGATCGGGCCCATCGTCGAAGGTGAGCACCACACCGCGCGCGCGGGGCGGGCCAGCGATGATCGCGTCCACGTATGCACGCCACCGCAAGACGAAGACGCCGCCGAGGATCAAACCGACATACGCGAGCGCGACGCAGGCCGACACCCAGAGCGGTGGCGTGGCGATGAGCATGGCGCGCACGGAAAAGAGCACCGCGCCCAAGCTGGCCGCGTAAAGAAGAAGCCGAAACGGCGGCATCAGAGGCACTCCGGTTTGACGCGCCGGATGCCGTCGGCGCCGACGATGAACATGGGATCGCAGTTCTCGGACTTGTCGGGTCGCGGTGGAGCGCTCGCCGAGGCCGAAGGGCGCACCCGCGGCGGTGCAGAAGCCGAAGGCGGTGGCCGCACGGCTTTCGCCTTCGGCGCCTCCGCATCGGGGGCAAGAGGAGGAGGCGCCGGCTCGGGCGGTGCCGCGTGCGCGGAGGATGCAACGAGCACCGGCGCCGACGCGGCCGCCGACGCAACGGAGGGCGCGGGCGGGCTCGGCTCGGGTGAGACGGTGCGGGCCCGCAGCGCGAAGGTCGAAAGGCCCGCCATGCCCAGCACCGCGGCCGATGCAATGGCGACCGTGCGTCCCCGCTTCGGTTTGCGCGCGACCGGTGTGGGCTCGAACAACGGTGTCTGAGCCCGGGGCGCATGCACCGTCAAAGTCCCCGCCGCCTCGTTCACCACGGGCGAGGCCACCGCCCGCAAGCTTCCATCGGGCCCGGCCCCCTCGATTTGCGCGATGAGGGCCGCGCGATCGCGGAGCAGATGCCCCGCGTGCTCGCGCACGTACTCGGCGACGACGTGCTGCTCCGCCGGCGGCAGCACGGCGCGAAGGGCCGAAGCCATCTCCCCGCACGAGGGGAAGCGCTCCTCCGGATTGCGCGAGAGCCCGCGCAGCACGATGGCCTCGAGCTCCGGCCGCACCTCGCGCGCGAAGCGACTCGGCGCAATCACCACGCCCTCGAGAACCTTGGCCACGATGGCGCCCTCGCTCGCCGCGTCGAAAAGCCGCTGGCCGGTGAGCAGCTCCCACAGCACGACCGCCGCGCCGTACACGTCGGTCCGAGACGAGACGGCGTCGTTCAACACCTGCTCCGGTGCCATGTACCGCAGCTTGCCCTTTACCCTGCCCTCGCGCGTGGTTTGCAGGCGCACGGCGGCTTTCGCAATGCCGAAGTCCAACACGCGCGAACGCCCGTCCTCGCCGACGATCACGTTTTGCGGAGAGACATCGCGGTGCACGATGAATAAAGGCTCGCCTCCTTCGTCCGTGGCATCGTGCGCAGCTTGGAGGCCCTCGAGCACGTTCACCAAAATGGTGCTCACGATCGGCAAGGGCATCCGCGCCTCGGCCTCGCGCGCGCGCGACTCGAGGAAGGACAGGGAGACGCCGTGCACGTACTCCATGACCAACAGCAGCTCGTGCCCGTGCTGGGCCGCGGCCAGCGTCGCCACGATGTTCGGGTGCCGAACTCGTGCGCTGAGGCGCGCTTCGTCCATGAACATGGCGTGCGCACCCGTCATCTCGACCACGTGGGGGTGGAGCCGTTTGATGGCCACCGTGCGCAAAAGGCCATTTTCCTCGACCATCTGGCCGAGGTACACGGACGCCATCCCGCCGGAGGCAATTTTTTCATGGAGTACGTACCGGTCGATACGTCTCACAATTGGTACCCTATCACGCCATGAGCCAATCGACGACGCTCACCCTCATCGACCGCCGGCGGGCCAGCCTGCCGTCCCTCGTCCTGGTGGCCAACATGGCGAGCACGCAGGAAGTGTCGCGTCCGTTCGGGTTGGCCCCCTTGGTCGTGGGCACGGGGAACGATTGCGATCTCATCGTGACCGATCCTGCGGTGTCCCGGCGTCACTGTCTGTTCCGCATCACGCCGCAGGGCATACTCGTCCGCGATCTTCAAAGCAAGAATGGGACGTTCGTCAGCAACATCCGCGTCCAGGAAGCTTACGTGGCGCCGGGCCACGTTCTGCAAATCGGCGGGGTGAGCTTGCGCATCCGTGTCACGGGCGAGCCATCGGAAATTCCGCTCTGGCCGGAGGCGAGCTTCGGCGGCGCGCTCGGAGGTTCCACCGTGATGCGTGCGCTCTTTCACCGGCTGTATCAGGCCGCGCAATCGCCCGAGTTGGTGCTGTTGCGCGGTGAGTCGGGCACCGGCAAAGAGCTTTTGGCCCGGGCCATCCACGATGTGAGTCCGCGCGCGGATGGACCGTTCGTCATCTTCGACACGGCGGCCATCACGCCGGCGCTCTTCGAAGCGGAGCTCTTCGGTCACGTGCGAGGAGCCTTCACCGGCGCCGACACGGACCGCACGGGCATCCTCGCCACCGCCGACGGGGGCACGCTCTTTCTCGACGAAATTGGCGAGCTGCCGCTCGATCAGCAACCGAAGCTGCTGCGGGCCCTCGAGACGAAGCAGTACCGTCCCGTCGGTTCCAATGAATGGCGAAGCTTCGATGCCCGGATCGTTGCGGCGACCCATCGCGATCTTCACGCGGCGGTCGCCGCGGGCGAGTTTCGGCAGGATCTGTACTTTCGCCTCGCGGTGTTCGAGTGCATGGTGCCACCGCTGCGCGAACGCACGGACGACATCGAGTTGCTCGTGGAGCGATTTCTCGCGTCGGAGATCCCCGCGCGCACTGTGCTCGACTTGCCGCATGGCGCCTTGGAAATGCTGGCCAGTCACCATTGGCCGGGCAATGTGCGCGAGTTGCGAAACACGGTGTCGCGGCTCCTGCTCTTTCCGCACATGGGCGAGCGCGCATTGGAATTTCACGGCGTGGAGGGCGAAGCGAGGCGCGACTTCGATGCGCTGCTCGGGATGCCATGGCGCGATGCGCGCGAGCGCGTGATCGATCGGTTCGAGGCGAGTTACCTGCGCGAGAAGCTGCACGCGCACGAGGGCAACGTGGCCCGTGCGGCCACGGACATGGGGATTTCGCGCCAGTTGGTGCACCGCTTGATGGTGCGCCACGGCGTCCGTTGACGGAGGGTCAGCGAAACGGAACCGTGAGCGCGACGGAACGGGGCCCGAGGGCGAGGGTCGCAGTGGCTTTCGACGGCGACTCGCGCGGCCAGAGGACGATGGCCACGCCAATGGAGGCGACACCGGCTGCGGCCACACCGCCGGCGACCCACCACAAGGTGCGAATCGAGTCGATGTCCGCCTGATCGCAGTAGGGAGCACACGAATCGCGCAAGGATTCGCGGTCGGCGTAGCCCTTGATCGCGAGCCCTCCCGCCGTCGCCAGCGCCGCCACGCCGATGCCGCCGAGGACGTACGACGGCGTGCGGCTCGCGCGTTCGGCGGGCCGCGGCGCCGGTGCGGGGGGCGGAGCATCCACGGGCGCGAGAACGACATGCACCACGTGATCGCGTTCGCCGACGTGAAACTCGGCGCGCACCTCCGCAGGGAAATAGCCTTGGCGCTCGAACCGAAACACGTGTCGCCCTGGCTCTACGAGAATCGACGAATCATCCGCCGCGCCGTCGATGGCATGCCCATCGATGGATACGCGAACTCCCCCGAGCGACCGTTCCTCGGTATCGCGCACGAAAAAGCGCGCGGTGGGCATGAGGTGCGCGAGCTCGTCCCGCCACTTCGCACAATCCTCGGCGAGCTTCTCGGGGCAGGTTTCCTCGCACACGAGAAGCTCGGCCCGCGCGGCGGAGAGCCGCTCTTCGCGCCGCAGCACCTGCGCGGCTTCGTACGAGGCGGCGCAGCGCGCCTTGTTGGAATCGGTCGGCTCCGCGGCATGGGCAACCGACACGCAAAGGAGGGTCGCCCCCGCGCTCACGCTCCACCTGCCGATCCCCGTTCGCATTGGAGCGAGGCATCCTAGAGCACTGCTCGGGTAAGCGAGACGAAGAAAAGCCGCAGAAAGCCTCTATCGTTTCGTGCGCTTTCCCGGCAAAACGTCGGCGGCGTCGTCCTCGTCGTCCTCGCTGGAGGCGATGCGGGTCTTGGGGCCGTCTTTTTTCGTAGCCAGACGCGGCTTCGACTCCGTCTTGCCCTCGCCCGCGGGCTCCGGTGTGTTGTCCGCCGAGTAGAAACCGGCCAGGACGGCGGCAATGAGCGGGAGGGAGGTGGCAGGAAGCTCCGACACCGAGCCGGCGCCCGCGCCAAAGCCCGAAAGGTCCACATCGAGCTGAAGCCACCGGCGCATGGCGTACATGAGGCCCCCGGCCACGAGTGCGCCAAAGCCGGCCTTGAGGCCCGCCTCGATTTGTCCTCCCTGCGCCCAGATGGGCTTGCCCGCGACCAACCCCACGATGACACCCGTAGCCGCCGCGAAAACGTAGGCGAGCGCCGGTGAAAACAACGTCAAACCGAGCCCCTTCACGACGACGGCGGCGACGAGCGAGCCCATCACGAGCCCCAAGACGAGGCCGACGAAGAGGCGTTTGATCATGGCGATTCTCAGCGTGACCAGCGTTGGCCGGGGCGTCAACCGCGAAGACGCGCCTGGAGGCGCGTTCGGCGTTCCCCGCGCCGATCTTCGGCCAGCGCGAGCGAAAGAGCACGTGGATCGTGCACCAGAACGACGAGGCGTTTGCCGCGGGTGACCGCAGTGTAAAGAAGATTGCGCGATAGCATGACGAAATGCGCGGTGACGAAGGGCAAAACCACCGCCGGATATTCGCTCCCCTGCGATTTGTGGATGCTCACGGCATAGGCCAGCGCAAGCTCGTCGAGATCGCCGACTTCGTACACGACCTTGCGCTCGTCGTCGTAACGGACGGTGAGGGTCTCTTGTTCCGCGTTGACCTCGATGATGATGCCGACGTCGCCATTGTACACTTCGCGGTCGTAGTCATTGCGCAATTGCATGACTTTGTCATGCAACCGGTACGTGCGCGCACCGCGCGTGAGTTGCGGCCCGCTCGGATTGAGCGCCGCCTGCAAGGCCTCGTTCAGGACGATGGTGCCGGCCGCCCCGCGGTGCATCGGCGTGAGCACCTGCACATCGTGGCGCGGGTCCATGCCGAAGCGACGTGGAATGTGCTGGGTGAGCAGCTTGACGATGGTGTCACGCGCAGCCTCCGCCGAGTCGCGCTCGACGAGGAAAAAGTCCGCGTCGGGGCGGTTCGAGGCCACGGGCGGCTCGCCCATGTTGATGCGGTGGGCACTCTGGACGATGAGGCTTTGCTCGGCCTGGCGGAAGATCTGCGTAAGGCGGACGCAGGGCACCGCGCCCGAGGCGATGACGTCGCGCAGGACGGCGCCGGGCCCCACGCTGGGGAGCTGATCGACGTCGCCCACGAGGATCAAGCGCGTGCCGTCGGAGAGCGCCTGCGTGATGGCATCGGCCATGGGCAAATCGATCATCGACGCTTCGTCGACGACGAGCACGTCGCACTCGAGCGGGGTGGCGCGGTTTCGCTTGAACTCGCCGCGCTTCGGTTCGAACTCGAGCAGCCGATGCACCGTCGAAGCGCGCTGGCCCGTGGATTCCGCGAGGCGCTTGGCCGCGCGGCCGGTGGGCGCGCACAGCCGCACCTCGAGTCTCTCGCGTTCGAGGACCGATAGGATCGCGCGCACGATGGTCGTCTTGCCCACGCCGGGGCCTCCGGTGACCACGAGCACGGGGTTTTCGGCCGCACGCGATACGGCATCGCGCTGCTCGGGCGCGAGCTCCACGCCGGCGGTGCGCTCGAACTCGGTCATGGCCTGAGCAGCCCCGCCGAGCTCGCGC
This sequence comes from Sorangiineae bacterium MSr12523, assembly GCA_037157775.1. Classification (NCBI taxonomy): domain Bacteria; kingdom Pseudomonadati; phylum Myxococcota; class Myxococcia; order Myxococcales; family Pendulisporaceae; genus Pendulispora; species Pendulispora brunnea. Next base: position 13,183,056 of record CP089982.1, on the reverse strand, counting down.
GCGCTGGCCCGCGTGAGCTCGAGCAGACGCTGCGCGACGCGCACCTCGGCGGCGTGAATCTTCGTGAGGAACACGAGCGGCTCGCCGTCCGCGAGCTCGGCCACGGCGTAGTGCCCTCGCACCAAGGCCCGAAGCGCCTCGCGCACGTGCTCGGCCAATGCGGCATCGTCGGGGTCGAATCCGAGGAGCTGCATCGCGCGCCCTATGGCGTCGTCCACGGACACGCACGTGTGGCCCGCCTCGAGCGCATCGTTCAGCGTCTGCAGGAGCCCGGCCTGCATCCGTGCGGGCGAGTTGCTCCCCACACCGAGCTCCTGGGCGATGCGATCGGCGGTTTTGAAACCGATGCCCCACACGTCCATGGCGAGGCGGTACGGCTCGGTGGAGACGATGCGCACGGCATCCGCGCCATACCGCTTGTAGATGCGCCCCGCCAAGGCGCCCGATGCACCGTGGGCCTGAAGAAAGACCATGACGTCGCGCACCGCCCGCTGTTCGCGCCAGGCCTTGGCCACGGTTTCCGAGCGCTTTTTTCCAAGACCGTCGACCTCGGCGAGGCGCTCCGGCTCCTCGTCGAGCACGCGCAGGGTATCCATCCCGAACTGGGCAACGATCTTCTTGGCGTACCCCTCGCCGATGCCTTTGATGAGCCCGGAGCCGAGGTAGCGCTCGACGCCGACCAAGGTCGTCGGGAGCATCTCGGTGACGGAAAGCGCACGCAGCTGCTCGCCATGTTTGCGATCGCGTTCGAAGCGGCCGCGCACGCGAACGCGGGTGCCCGCGGTGACCTGCGGAAAGACGCCCACCACGGTCAGCGGCTCGGCGCCTTCCCGCGCGAGCTTGATCACGCGAAAGCCGGATTCGGCGTTCTCGAAGGTGACCCGGTCGATGTCACCCTCGATGGTGACTTCGTCGCCGTCGCGCTTGTCGCCGTACGCGGTCAGCGCCGCGCCACGCGCTCGAAGCGGCATCGTCACGGGTTTCGCCACGCCTTCATCTTCGGCGAAATCGCCCGGCTCTGACGAGACTTCGTCTACGGGGGTGCATTTTTTCAGACTTGGCACTATTTGAGGCGGCGTGGCGCTCGCGACCTATGCTTTGCTCTGTTTCGGGTCGCTCTTTTCCATCGTCGACCCCTTTGCGGCGCTCCCGGTTTTTCTCGCGCTCGTGGGCGCGCAGCCGCCCGAGGCACAGCGCCGTACCGCGCTTCGTGCAGCGGTCACGCTGCTCGTTCTGCTGTTGACGTTCGGGCTCGCCGGGACGCTGATTTTCAAGTTCTTCGGCATCACGCTTTCGGCATTCAAGATTGCCGGCGGCATCGTTCTCTTCGGCCTCGGGCTCGAGATGATGCGCGCCAAGGACTCGGACTTGCGCAGCACGGAAGCGGAGCGCACCGAGGCCGAGACGAAGGAAGACGTGGGGGTCATTCCGTTGGGCATTCCGCTCTTGTCCGGGCCGGGCGCCATCGCCACGACGATGGTCCTCGTCGGCAAAGCCGAAGGCCCCGCGCAGCACGCGGCCATTTTCATGGCCATCGGGGCGGTGGCGCTCATCACCTTTCTGGTGCTTCGCTCGGCCCCCGTGGTGGCCCGCGTGTTGGGGCGCACCGGCATCAATTTGATTGGCCGCATCATGGGACTCATCCTCGCGGCACTGGCCATGCAGTTCATCCTCGACGGGATCCGGGAGGCGTTTCCGAAAATCATCGGGTAGCCGCCCCTATGTGCGGGCGGGCCGTTCGTTCCATGCTCTGTGAATCTCGTGGCGCTGGAACGACTCGACGCGGATCTCTGGAACGAGCTCATCGCCCGCCACGATCGGTCCGTGTTTCTGGCGCTTCTCGCGATGGGCCTGTCGCCCGATCGCGCACGTGATCTCGCCCAGCGCACCTGGCTGACGCTCATGGAGCGGCATCGGGAGGGCAAGCTGACGAGCCTGGAGCTGCCCGGCCTCGCCATTCGACAGGCGCAGTTCCTCGCACGCGACGAGGGGCGGCAGCAGGTGCGGCAGCGGGAATTGCTGCGCGGGTTGGCCGGGCCCGAGGGCTACGAGGACGAGCCGCGCGTTTTGGCCCGCGCGGACGTGCGCACCGTCGAGCGGGCGCTCCGCGCATGCGCACCGGCCGCACGGCGCATCTTTCTCGCCGTCTACGAGGAGCCGACGGCGCCCCATGCCGAGGTGGCTCGGCGCCTGGGGATCTCACTGCAGCATTTGCGACAGACGTTGTGCGACGTACGCCGCGCGCTTCGCACGGCATTGGAGGATGGCCATGACTGAGGCCCACGTCACCGAGGAGGAGCTGATGGACTTCGTCCAGGGCCATCTCGCGCCGGCCGAGGAACGACGCATCGAGCAGCACGCGAACGGATGCATCGCGTGCGCAAAACGGCTTTCCGCGGAGGCGTCCATGGAGCTCGCCATCCAGGACGCGGTCGTGCGGCTGCGCGAGAAGCGAACACGCGGACCCATGCCCTGGCTCGCGGCCGCGGCGCTCGTGGCCGTGGTGGGCGGTGGCGCCATGTGGAAGATCGCGCGCGGACCGGAGGCGATTCGTGCCGAGTCGGAGCTCGGCGGGGCGACCAAGGATCCGTGGCACTTACTCTACACGGCTCCGGACGGGGCAACGAGCTTTGCGACCGAGGTGGATAACACCGTGCTCTTTCGGGGAACGCCGAGCCGATTGCTCCGTTCGACACCGTCCATACCAAGCGACGCGGTGCACCTCTCGCAAAGGTTTCAGGCGACGAAGTACCTGGGCAAGCGCGTGCGCTTTTCGGCGTGGCTTCGCAGCGAGAACGTCACGTACGGCGCCGGCCTCGGTGCTCAAGTGCAAAAGCTGGGCGCCACGTGGAACAAGCCGAAATTTCTCGGCGCGGCGGGTACTCCACCGGAACGTGCGATCGCACGGACCACGGACTGGACACCTTACGAGGTGACGCTCGACATTCCGGCCGACGCGAGCACCATCATGGTCGACGTCGTTCTCGCGGGCGCCGGCAAGGTATGGATCGCCGAGCCGCGGTTCGAAATCGTCGGCCCGTCGCCCGCGCAGCAGACGAGCGTAACGCCAGGCCCGGTGGAACCCGAGCTCCCGAACGAGTTCCGGCCCTAAGGAACGGCGCGCGGATCGCGAAGGATGGCCTCCGTGAAACGCGTGCGCAGGTAGAAGCCGCGCGGAACGGTCGCGATGGGCTCGCCGTCGGGCCCATGCGCCATCGTGCGCGCGCGACCGTTGGCCGCCTTCGGGCGCACCTGGAGCCAGCGGCCCATCCGCGCCGTGAGTTGCTCGATGGCGCCACTGGCGATGACGCCCATCACGTCCTCGAAGTCCGCACGGAAGATCGCGTCTTGTTCGTGCGAAGGGCGCCAGAAGACCGGCTCGAGAACGAGGCGCTCATTCCATGCCGCGTGCTCGCGCGTGAGGATGGGCAACCAGAGCACATGCGACAGCTTCGTGCGCACCCACGAACCACGCCACTCCATGGCGTCTGCGTGCCCCAAAGGAAGCGCGCACACGAAGGTCGACTCACGCGGCCGCCCGCGTTCATCCACCGGCACCGTTTTCAGCTCGATACCGAGATGCGGAAAGTCGAGTAGACTACGGGGATCGCCGTCGGAAGGAGGCCCCGCAACCGGACCGGCACCGAGCGCCCGCTCCACGAGCTCACCCGCTTTTCCTTTGGTGTGCAACGCGGCATGCCCCAACGAGAAACGCAGCTCACGCGCGAGATCGCCCAAGGTGCGCCCCGTCAAACAATGCGCCCGCACACGGAGATCGTGTTCGTCACGAGGGGGCGGCACGGGCGACGGGGGCATGCCGCCGCACTATGGATCAGGCTCCGAGTTCGCGGGCGAGTTAATCGCCCGGACGACCCCAAAGTTGCGGGCGAAACGATAGAAAATCATCGATACCCACCGGTGCCATGCACGACGCGGGTGTCAGAGCACGCGCGATCGAAAAGGGCTCGGCAACTCGAATAACCGGACGGCACAAGAGGTGCACGAAAGCGCGCGCCTTCGCCCAGGCGGCATCTCCCTGTCACTGGCTCTCGAGAACAACGAATGAAACGCACCTTGGCTTCCTTGCAATGGCTTCTTCTCATAAGCGCGACCCTGCCCCTCGCGTCAGGATGCGCCAGCGACGGCGACGAGAGCGCATCCAATCACGACGACTCCGTCAAAACCGGCCAAGGCGAGGGCGCGGGGGACGTCGTGGGTGTGCTTCGAGGTGGTCGAAATGGGTCGTCGATGTATCCGTCCGGGCCGGTGAGCGGGGCGACCATCGTGAGCGGCGAAACCGTGACCACGACGGATGAGCGGGGCCGTTTCGTGTTGCCGAAGGCACCGGCGAAATACGATATTCGTTTCGCGGTCAATGGTAGGGGCGGTGTTTATCAGGGCCTGACCACGCGAAGGCCGACGATTCGGGCCGAGGACAAGGGGAGATTCAACGAAGCCCCCCTTCACGTCGACTATTCGAATGCGACCCAGATTGGTTCGAAACGCGTCACCTTTGCCGTACGAGACGACATCGGCATCGAGCAAGTCGACTCCTGGGTACGGGGAGACAACGCCTTCGATTCGACCCTCTATTGGTCGGGGGCGGACTCCAAACTCACGGGCAAACTCTTGTCGTTCGAATACGATCCTCCAAGAGATGGCGAGCCGCCCTGGTTTTATCTCGGTGTTGCGTCGTCTCCCATGAATGCATCGCCGGGCGAACAGGCCAGCTTCACCCCCGTCTATTCGCCCATCAAGACGCCAAGAGTGGTGACGGCTGTCGCTCGACCTGCAGCGGGAATGACCGTTTACTATGCTTATTTGCTCCTGAGCCTCGACGGGCGTCGCTACGCGCAGATCAACACCTCGTCCCCCGCCACGAAATTCCCTGCCGAGTTCGTCGTGCCGGAGGTTTCGGGAGCCTCGTGGGCGATTCGCTATTATTCCTATGAAACACGGTTCCCCGATTCGGCCGGCGGTGCGCATTCCGGGATGATCGTACCGATTGACGTGGATGGTTCGCTCCCGCCGGTCGATCTGCCGGCCCCTCCAAAGTTCACCTTGCCCCTGGATGGCGCTGCGGATTTCGGGCCTGGCTCCGAAATCGCCTGGCAGGGCGGCCAAGGCGCCTGCACCGTGCGCATATCCAACCTGCCCACTGGGAGCTACATCCAACTGACCACCACCGAATCGCACATCACGATGCCGGACCTTTCGGACGTGGGTTTGCCGCTCGAACGGGGGCAAAAATACAGACTATTTTTGGATTGCGTGCAGCTATCCCATCGCAGCCCAGATGCCGACCCCGTGTTGGATGACAGCGTCCAGCTCGGAACCTACTTGTATAACCGCAATATCTACGTTTCCACCCCTCAATGAAACGAACCGGAGTGAATACGCCATGAAGCGCTCCATGACTTGCTCGCCCCACACATCTTGGACTTTCTTATTTCTGAGCGGGACCATGCTCGCCGTCGCGGGATGCTCCGCCCACGACGACGCCGCCTCCAAGGGCGAGACGCCGGCCCCCGGCAGCTCGTCGAAAGCTTACGCGTACAGCGATGCCCAGCCGATCGAGCCGCCTCCGGGGCCTGACGATGTCGTGGGCCTCGTGCAAGGCCGCATGGGCGGGCCGGTGGGCGGCGTCACCATCGCCATCGGTGGAAACGTCACCACGACCGATGCGTGGGGCCGTTTCGTTTTGCGAAACGCACCGGCCCGATACGACGTTCAGTTGGGCGTCAATGGCCGTGGTCAAGCGTATCGCGGATTGTCGACGCGAAGGCCGACACTCCAAAGTGAGGACAACGGCTGGTTCAATGGCGCACCGAAGAATATCGACTATTCCGGGGCGCTAGCACCAGACTCGAAGATCGTCTCCTTCGAGGTGCAAGATGGCGGGGACACCAGCGTCATCGAAGATGGGCAAGACCGCAACACCGTGATCCGATGGAGCTGGTGGGCAGGTCCGATATCCCCTCTCGCAGGCACGCTCTGGTCATTGGAGTACGAGAAGACGACCGACGGAAGCGCCCCCACACGCTATCTCGGTGTTGCATCGACTCCAATCAAGCTGTCACCAAACCAAGAGGCAACGTTCAAACCCACGTTTTCACCGATCTCGAAAACGAGCACCGTCTCGGGGGTGGCTCGACCGGCGCCGGGGATGACTATCTACGAATCGAATTTGCTCGTTCGATTCGGCGGGCAGTACTCCATCCTCCATGGGGGCTTCCCCGTCCGCACGATCCCGGCAAACTTCGTCGTACCCGAGATTGACGGCGCCTCGTGGGGCATTCGGTATTCCGCGTTCGACACGGGCGCTCCTGGGTCCTACGGTGGAGCGAATTCGAGCATGTCCGTACCGGTTGGCGCAGACGGCTCGATTCCGGACGTCACCCTGCCCTCGGCCCCCAAGATCATTTTGCCAGCCGACGGCGCTACGGATTTCGGCGTGGGCTCCGAGATCGGATGGGAAGGAGGCGAAGGCGCTTGCACCGTCGAGGTGACCTCCACGGACACTTGGAAATCCATTCGGGTGACAACGCTCGAATCTCGCGTCTCGATGCCCGATCTTTCGGCCGTCGGCGTACCTCTCGCGCCACACCAGGTCTTCAAGGTGAACGTGTGGTGCGCGCGCGAGACGAACCGCGCACCGGACGCCGACCCCGTGCTGGATTGGACGTGGCGCACTCTCGGGAGCTTCTCGTATAGCCGCACCATCACGGTCTCGACCCCCTGAGGATCTTATGATTCGCACCTTGACTTCCTTGAGCATCTCGCGATGGGCCCTCTTCATGGGCGGAGCTTCTCTTCTCGTGGCGGGATGCACCGGCCATGACGATGCAAGTTCGAACGGAGGATCGGCGATAACCGGCAAAACGCCGGTCGACACGCCCCAACACACGCCGGATACCGAGCCGCCGCCCCATCCACCCGAGCCGCCCATTCCACCCCCTCCCAATCCACCCGATACCAGCCCGCCCGGTCCGAACGATGTCGTGGGCATCGTTCAAGGCCGCACCGGCGGACCGGTCGTCGGCGTCAAGGTCGCCAGCGGCGGATTCGTCACCAAGAGCGACTCGAAGGGCCGCTTCATCTTGCGAAACGTCCCGCCGAAGTACGATGTGTATTGCGGCATCGATGGCCAGGGCGACGTTTACTCTGGACTGACGACGCGCGCGCCGACGATTCGGCTTCGAGAGGCCAGTGACTACTCCTACCCGGCGCAAATACGCATCGATTATAACCCAAGCCCCTCGCCCCCGGAGATCATCTCGTTCGCGGTGCGCGATGATATTGGCACGGAGAGCCTCGGCATCGGCCCCGGCTATCCGGCGGTCTTTTGGCCGGCGCCGGCCCCCGAGCTCACCGGCCAATTCTTCGCGCTCGAGTACGAGAGACCGGCCATTCGAGGCGGCCCCCCTACACATTATACCGGACTCGCATTCGCCCCCATGCGGCTTCGACGAGGTGGTCAGACGGTATTCCAACCGACCTTTTCGCCCGTCCCGAGCACGATGACCGTAACGGGTGTCGCTCGACCGGCACCGGGCACGACCATCTACGAGACGTTTTTGTATCTTAGCTTCGGCGGAAGCTACGGGAGGGTCAATTCCCAGTATCCGGGTATCACCATGCCTGCGCAATTCGTCGTCCCGGAGGTGCCCGGAGCTTCCTGGGCCATCGAATATTCGGCTTATGAAACCGGAGCGCCCGGCTCGTTCGGCGGCGCCCACTCGAGCATGATCGTCCCCATTTCGGCGGACGGCTCCGTACCTGAAGCCGACGTCCCGGCGCCCGCAAAGATGGTTCTTCCGGCCAGGGATGCCACGAACTTCGATGTGGGCTCCGAAATCGCGTGGGCAAACGGCCAAGGCACGTGCCAGGTCGCCGTCTCACGCAAGGACACCACCGTGTACATCACCACGGTGGAATCCCATATCGTCATGCCCGACCTTGCGGCCGTGGGGGTCCCCTTCGGACGTGGGGAGCGCTACTTCATTTCCGTATGGTGCAACAAACCAGCGAGCCGCACACCGGATACGGACCCGGTGCTGGATCCGTCCGGGCCGCGTCCCGAAAGGTACCTCGGGACGTCCACGTACAGCCGGTCCATCGGCGTGTCTTCCCCCCCTTGACCGCGCTCTTCACGGGCATTTGCTCATCGACGTGATCCAGCCGTCGATGAGCTTCGTGCCCTCCGTGTGGACGACCTGCGTCGCCAACGGTGGCATGCGGATGCCCAGATCCGTCGCGTGCATGCGCAGCGAGATGATCGACTTCGATAGGTCGCCCGGGATGAAGAGCAAAGCGCCTCCGATGCCCAGGTCCCCAGAGAAGGGCTCCGCCCTGCAGAAACCTGCGGCGCCCGCGGTTTGCGAAAAACGGAAGTCCATCGGGCCGACGCCGCCGCCCTCGGGGCGATGGCAGTGGGAGCAGTTGATATGCAAATAGGACCTGGCGCGAAGTTCGATGTTCTCGGTGCCATCGGGACGGGGGTAGCGCGGAAGTGAGGCCATCTGCCCCAGCGGCGCCGTGAACATGCCAATGTGCTCGAGGGTGGCAAGCTGGTTCGCCGTGCGCTGGGTGCTCGGGTAGAACATGTCGCCATTGAGCTGGCCATTCTCGAGTCCCAACGAGCGCCCCGCCGCCGCCGTGTGGCACTGCATGCAATGCGTGCGGCCCGGAATGGTCCACTCCTGCCCCCCAACGGACTTCGTCTTGAGGGACGGCAGCAACGTGGCGTCCGTCTGCGCGTCGTTCCACTCGTAGGTATAGCCGGCCCACTCCCCGTCTTGGTGCCGCACGAACAACCGCGTTTCGACCAACTTGTCGCCCAAGCCGAACTGCTTCATCAGCACGGTGCCATTGGGAAAGTCCCAATCGCCGTCTTGCTGCACCGTAATCTTCGTACCATCGGGAACGGCGAACCAACGCTTTTTGCTCGCTCCATCGGACCAGAGCGGTGCATTGACGTCGAAAGGAATGAGCCCCGGTGCCGGCTCCTTCGGATTCGATGGGTTCACACACCCCGTCGCCGACAATGATTGCGGAAACGGTTGCGAGCCCCCCGGCGCGGGGTCGATTCGGAAAAGCTTCCCGTGCAGATAATCGATGACGTAAAGCTCGCCGTCCGCTCCTTCGGCGAGGGACGAAACGTTGAAGCCGGCCATGGCCAAATCTTCGATGGCCCGCGTCTGCAGGTTCATCCGCATGATGCGGCCCGACGACAAATCGGCAAAGACGTACGATCCCACGAGGAATGGGATGTTCTTTCCGCGGTACACGTACCCGCCAATGATGCCGCGGTCGCCATTGCCATGTTTGTATTCGGCATACGGATCGACCAACCCCGGCTGGGGACAAGGATATCTGCCGGTACAATGCGCACCTTCCATGATGCGCCACCCGTAATTTCCCCCCGGCTCGATCTTGTTGATCTCTTCGTACGTATCGTCGCCGACGTCGCCCGCCCAGAGCACGCCCGTTTCGCGATCGAAACTGAATCGCCACGGATTGCGAAAGCCATGGGCCCACGTTTCCTTGAGATCGCCGTTCGTATCGTGAGCCCACGGATTGTCGTCGGGAATGAGGTACTGCTCCGTATCGGTGGGCTTGATGCGAAGGATCTTGGAGAAGAAGCCCTTCGTATCCTGACCTTTCTCGCCGCTCTCTTCGCCGCCGTCGCCAAAGCCGATGTAGAGGTAACCCTGTTTGTCGAACACCATGGCCGAATTCTTGTGTTCGATCGCGGGTGCATCGAAATCGAGCGGCTTGCCCTCCGGGGACACCAACGTGCGCTCCGTCGAGCGATCCAGCTCGTTCACGTTCTCCTTGCGCTTGATGCGCGTGACCACCGACTTCATGTCCACGGGGCTGGAAGCGCTATGCGTCGTGTAGGAGAGATACGCCGTGCGATTGATGGCGTAATTGGGATCGAAGGCGAATCCCAATAGGCCGCCCTCGTTCGAGGGAAGGCCCGTGGTCACCTCGTTGGACGCGAACCGAATGAAATCTTGTTTGGTTTCGACCTCCGGTCGATTCTCGAATACCTGAATGGACGCGGCCGGCCCGCGATCCATTCCTTGCTCGACCACGTACCACTTGCTCGCATCGTTGGGCGCTTGCACCATCGCCAACGGAAGTTCGAAATCGAGCTCGGGAAATGCCCTGGTGAGCTTGATGCCATTCGCGGGGCGGTCCGGCGCCAGGCACGTCGTATTCGACGGCCGCGCGTCGAGCCCGAAGGGGCCTGGCAGGCCTCCCGCATCGGGCGGCGAAGACGAGGAAGAACTGGAGCATTCGGTGGCGCCCGCGGCCACGAGCAAGATGGCCACGGGTGCTAGGCGCCGGAATGAATGAGTCACATCCGTTGTATACGCGACCTCCGGTCGAGGTGGATATTTACATTAATGCATCCCGGATTTTTCCAGAGCGGAAGCGGTCTCTATCGGCGTGCGCGCCGAAGAAGCCGTGTGGCGAACAACGCCAGCAGCATGATGCCCGTGCCCGTCGTCCAGCTGGAACCGCGCGCCATCGCACATCCACTGCCGGACTGCGCGCCATCCGGAGAGGCTTCGATCGCGCCGCTGCGGAGGGATGTGCGTTTGGCGCGTGGGGCACGCGATGGAGGACAGGCTTGCGCGGGACCTTCTCCCGTGGCCCTGAGCGCGAGGTGGTTTCCGACGGTGCGCTCGCGGCCATCGGTTGGATAATTGAGCACGCCCTCGCCTTCGAGCCACATGGTCGAGGAGCCGCCGCCATCCAAATTGAGCGCATCGTACGCACCGAGATCTTGCATGAGCTCACCCAGCTCCGTGCAGGTCATGCCCACGCGCGTGGTCGCCCGTCCATCGACCACGGCGACGAAAAGCGTGCGTCGATCCTCGGACAAACCGATGGCCGTGCGCGGATTGCGTTTGCACAACGTCGCATGGCCCGATGTATCGGGAATGGTCCCTTCGCTGAGCACCGTGGGCCTTCCGCCCACGACCTCGTGCATCCAGTCCTCCGTCTCCTGGACGGCCCAATCGGGAATGAGCTCCAGACGGTTCTCCCCAATGGCCACTTGGCCCGTGCTCGGATCGTCCGGAATGTCCGAGGGCGGCCACGGCTCGCCATCGCCCACGGCAATTCCTCGCTCCAGGCCAAAGCCGGACACGAAGAAGTCGCCATTGACGGCGGCTTGTGCCTCCACCGAGGCGCCAAAGTCCGAAGTGCGTTGCCCGCGCTCATCGAACTTCGTCGCACGAAACGAAATACCGTCTTCGCAGAGGTCGACCTCCAGCACATTGATATTTTGATTCGGATTCTCCGTCACCCGATGCAAGTGGCGAACGCCAGGAAACGGATCCGTCCAGGTGTCTTCCGCAAGAGCGGTCCCAGCCGACGTGAGGGCGACACCGACGAGGGCGGGGATGATGAGGTTTTTCACGGTACACCTCCCTGTGAAGGGGCCCGATAATAGGGCATGCGCAGAGCGGCGGTGTTGGCGGCGATGATCCTTTTTGCATCGTGCCGGCGCACACCCGCACCCCAAGGTGCACCGCCGGAGGTCGCGCACGATGCGGTGGCGGAAACGCCCATGGATGCGGCCGCGGATGCGCCCAAAGACATGAACGACGCGGGCGCGCCGAGCGATGCGGAAGACGCCAGCGTTGGCGCATCGGATCCCATGCTGCTCCATCGCGAGACGCAGGACGAGCTGCTCGCCTTGTTCGACATCCGTAACCTCACGCCCGCGGAAAAGCGGCACATTCAGCCCGATCGCTTTCTGCGCAGCGAGATCGGCACCGACGGCCCGAGCCGAATGAACCAGGGCAACAAGGCCATTGCGAGCCATCTCATTTCGCGCGAGCAGTGCCTCGAGGGCCTTCGCGGCGTCACCGTTCAAACCGCGGAGCAGCGCGAGATGTGCGGCGCGGAAAACATGGTGCCTATTTGGAAAAAGGGAAAAGCACCTTGGTTCTGCATCGACGTCTTCGAGTTTCCGAACAAGGCATGCGAGCTGCCCTTCGTGTGGGCGCCCCCGACCTCGGCCAAGAAGGTATGCGAGCTGCAGGGCAAGCGCCTGTGCTCGGACATCGAATGGAACATGGCCTGCCGCGGCGATCCCGAGGGCGGTGAGGACTGGCGCTACGCCTATGGATCCAAGCTGGATCTCGAGGTGTGCAACACCGACAAGGGCCATATCCGCACCTGCATCGTGCGCGATTCCAAAACGGCATGGGCCACGTGCGCGACGGAGACGGAGCCATCGGGCTCGTACCCGCGTTGCCGTTCACGCTTCGGGGTCTTCGACCAACACGGCAACGTGGCCGAGATCATGATGCGCCGTCGAGGCGACGAGGTGGTCACGCAACTCAAAGGGAGCGCCTGGTACTACAACGAGCTCGCGAAGGAGCCGGGCGAGCCCACCCCCGCCTCCACGCCGAACAAACAGGGCGCCTACCCGGACCATTGCAACTTCGACCCGCGCTGGCACGTGGAGCCCATCGACAGCGCGTACCACGTGAATTACCACCTCGGGTTTCGCTGCTGCAAAAGCGTTACTCCAAGTAAGTCTGCAAAAGAGCGGCACGGCGGGTGAGATCGTCGGCCTCGCGGTGCTCGGGGTCGAAGAGGAAGCGGGAAAGCTTCGCCGTGCCCTGACGAAGGGGCGAAATGTGGAATCGCCCATCGAGTGTCGCGTTTTCCTGACCATGGCAACCGTCGCAGGTGCCGGCGGCAAACGCGTGGCGCAGCGGCTCGTCGATGCCAGGCAGGGTCCATGGGCCGGGTCCGAGTTCGATGCGCTCGGCCAACATGGCCTGGGGAAGTTCGTAGCGATCTTCCAGAATGGCCTCGCGGTGCGAGGAGACGAAGTCGCGCAGGGCCGCGCTTCCGTCCATCGAATGCGCGGGCGTGCGCCGCAAACCGGCCGGAATCAAGCGAAGGCGCGCGGACGACGGGTCGAGGTGGAGCTCTCGCACCACCGGCGGATCGGAGCGAGCGTCATGGATGCGCACCTGCGCGAGGTGCTCGGGGCGCGCGAAATCATCGACGAGTGCCGTAAGGCTTTTCATGTACTCTGCATCGAATGACGGGTGCGCACCGAGGGCATGCCACCGCACGGCCCAGTCTTTCCGCTCGCCGGGCAGGCGGAACTCGAGAATGAGCGTGATGGGGCCATCGGCCGTGCCAAAGACGAGGCGGCCTTCGCCGGCGCCGGGGGTCTGCTCGGACAGATCGATGCGATTGGCCACGGCCATCGGGCGCATGGTTCCCGGCAGCGCATCGTCGGGCTCCAGGCCGAGACGGGCCATCACGTGCTCGAAGGCGAACGAGGGATGGGCCATCACGGCCTCGTCCACGACGAGTAGCTCTTTGAATGGATCCACCGGCGGCTTGTCGCCCTCGGTGATGGGGCCGCAAGCGGCGGCCACGAGCGCGAGCACGCGAAGCGCCTTCACAGGGACCGCACGACGCCAAGGGTGAACGCGAAGGGCGGCCCGCCGATCCACTCGGGCCCCGCGGGGCGGATGCCGCGCAGGATGAGCATCGCGTCGGCAAACACGGCGGTGCGGTCGAACACCGAGATGGCACCGCCTGCGCCCACGGTGTTCCAGATACCCCATGGGGTATCCCGCTCCACGACGCGTCGGTTGTTGTACGTGACGACCATCTCGCCACGCTCGTCGCGCGAGGGAAAGCCCACCGCCGCAATCGCCCCCGCGCCGACGTGCGCATAGAGCGACTCGCCAAAGCGTCGCTCGAGGCGAAGGCCGGGCTGGGCGAGGAACCACGGTGGGCCGCTCCCGAAAAAGCCTTCACCCGTGGGGTAATAAATGAGCGGGGTGACCAGCGACACGCGCGTGCCCGACGCATCGAGCGGAAGCCCGACGCGTGGACGCAGCCCGGCACCGAATACGAACGGCGTGATGCCGACGATGGCACCTACGGCAAACCCGTCCGATGGGGCATAGGCCAACTCGCCCATGCCGACGAAGGGAACCCCGGTGGCCACGCCCACCGATCCCTGGTGGGCCCCCGGGAAGATCGGGTCGGCTCCGAAGGCGCGACCCGCTGTCAAAAGCGATAAAAGCGAAATGGAAACGATAAGGAACCGCATGCGTCCTTGCCGGAGCACGCGTCATTCCATGCGATAAATGCCGATCATTCCGCGATACGATTGTGCAATATGCTTCACAAGCGGCACCAATCTGCACAAACTCGAACGCGACGTCATTGGCAAACTTCGGTCACCGTCGTGGAAAACGGGGTGCGCGAAATGGAGCCCGTGCACAATGTCGCGCCCTTCTTTCCAGAGAAGCGATAGGCAAACGGACCTTGCAGGGTGACCTGCACGTCCCAGAGGCCGCGGTCGGCGAGTTCGGCGCGTACCGCGGCGCTGTTTCCGGAGATGAAAAAGACCACGCCGGCAAGCGCCGCGACGAGGGCAATGACGTAACCCGTCAAGGTCACGAACCACGGCCGCCCTGCCCGGCGTATTTTCAGGGTGATCTCGGAGTTCCCACTATTTGCATGCTGCATGAAGCCTAAAGGCGGGCCCTGCACCGCGCGTGCCCGCGAGATGGCACGACGAGCACACGATTTCATCGAGAAATGTGCCCTTGGGGTGGACGCCGGCACCTGGTACACGGCTGCTACCTGGTACACGGACGGTACGTGTCACAATTTGCGCGGACGCGGCACGTTATACCGCTGCAGGCGCGAAATGAGCGTGCCGCGCGAAATGCCGAGCAGCTTGGCCGCGCGCGTTTGATTGCCACTGCACGCGCGCAAGGCTTCCAGAATGCGTTGGTATTCGGCTGCCTCGGCGGCCTCCTTGAGGCTTTGGTTCATCGAAGGCGCCGTATCCGCAACCGGGGTCGCGCTCATTCGCCGCGGTTGCACGGCACGCGGCTCGATGCCTTGGAAATGGCTCGCGGTCAGCACGCGCGAATTGGAAAAGGCCAGCGCGCGCTCCAGGGCCATTCGCAGCTCGCGAACGTTGCCCGGCCACGCATGACCGCGCAAAAGCCGCACGGCATCCGCCGAAAGAAGCGGCGGCGTCTCGGTGAGCTCGGCCAAAATCGCTGACGCGATATCGATCAATTCGTCGGTGCGCTCACGCAATGGTGGAATGCGCAATGTCAAATGCGCCAGGCGATAATACAAATCAGGGCGAAACGCGCCCGCGGCCGCCGCCTCTTCCAAGGCCACGGACGACATCGAAACCACCCGGGCCATGTCGGCGGGATTCGTCTTTTCGCTGGCGCTTTCCCATACGCCGACGAGAAGTGCCTGCCCCTGGGCATCGAGGTTGGTCACCTCGTCCAGGATCAAGGTACCCGCCACCGCGCGATCGAAGCACTCACCGAGATCGAGCCGCCCCGCGCGAACGAGGGCACACGACGCGCGCACCAGCGGGCCCGTGGCCCGGCGCGAACGCGCGTGAAGTCGCTGCACCGTGTAGTCTTTTCCGGCGCCGGTCTCGCCTTCGATGAGCACGGGCAAATCGGCACGCGCTACGCGAAGGAGGACCCGGTCTTCGTCCGAGCCATCGCCCCGTACCCCGGTTTCCTGGGTGCTCTGCATCGTGGGGCTGCGGTCGCGCCCTTCGCGCAGGACCCCGAGCGCCTCGCCGAACTCGAGCGACATGCCGCTGGTGACGAGCACGGGCTTTCTGGGCTCGAGCACGCGCCCGCCCGCGCGCGTGCCATTGGCGCTGCCGAGGTCCTCGAGGAGCACGTGCGCCCCAATGTGAAGCCGCGCATGCACGCGCGAGACGCTCGAGTCGTCGATGCGTACGTGCGCATCGCTCGCCCGCCCCACCGTCCACGTTCCATCGCCGAGCACGACATCGAAGGAACCGCGCGCGGTAAAAACCCGCAGAAAGCGCTCGGCCTGCCCAACGTGCTCACCCCCTTGGGTCTTGGTGTTGGCATCGTTGCTGAAGTCGGCCACGCTAGCTTGACATGGTACCGCCAGTTACCGCCTCGGTCCATCGCCGCGACCCCGTCCCCGACATCATCGCCGACGACCTCGACGTTCTTTTCGTGGGCATCAACCCAGGTTTCGCGTCGGCGCGCGCGGGGCATCACTTTGCCAATCCGGCAAACGGATTCTGGCGCTTGATGCACGAGGGTGGCTTCACGCAGCGGCGCTTCTTACCGAGCGAGGGACGCGAGCTTCTCGCGCAGGGCATCGGCATCACCAACATCGTCGCGCGTGAAACGGCGGGCGTGAAGGACCTGACCCGCGAGGACTTCGACGAGGGGCGGCGCATCCTGGAGCGGAAGATTGCGCGCTTCCGGCCCAAGGCCGTCGTCTTCGTCGGCGTCACCGTTTACCGCGCCTTCCGTGGGGACACCTCCGCCATCACCTGCGGCGAGCAACCGGAGCGCATCGCCGGGGCGCGCGTCTTCGTGGTGCCCAATCCGAGCGGGCGAAATGCCCATTACCGCTACGAGGACATGCTCGCATTTTTCCGCGATGCAGCCTCGCAGCTCTACGCTCATCGGGGCTGATCGGGGCTCTGCGTCGCCAGATCTTCCAACATCGACGTGACCGCTTGATCTTCCTCTTCGCCGGCCACGGCTTCGAGCGCCGTGCGCAACGCGGGGGATGCCGTGGCCTCGGCCGCGATCCGCACGCGAGCCTTGCCTTCCGTGTCCAGTGAAGGACGAAGGAGAAATCCTGCCGCGCCCCTCACGTCTTCGGCGGCGGAGGGATCTTCCAATGTCGCCCATAGATCCTCGGCGCAGACGACCGTATCTCGATATCCGCCTTTGCTGGCTCGCAGGGCGGCGAGCGCCTCGAACCATGCGGCGTGGCTGCGCGCCCGTTTGGCGAGCATGCCGGCAATGTCGTGTTGTGCGGATGCTCCGCGGCGCGCCGCGAAAACCTCGAGAATGCGGGCAACGATGGCATCGCGACGCTCGGGCGAAGCTTCGTTCTCCGAGATGCCCACGTGAATCAACTCGCTCTCGCCACCCTCGAGCCACAAACGCACGTCGAAGGCGTCCGGCTCCGCGCGCACGATTCTCGACATCGGGATGAACCGTCTCCACAGGAACCAGCGAAGGTCCACTCCATCGATCCCCACGGTAACCGACAAAGGCACGTAGGCGAGAATCAGCCCCAGAGCGATGCCGAAGACGATGCCGAACATGGCGGAGAAGGGACCGTTCACGCCGCACGCGCTCGAGAGCGTGCCGAGCCCCATGGCCCCCGCGATCATGGCCAGGACAATCGCCACGGTCCGCAGCGGTGTCGCGTGTGCAGGCGAAACCGTGTGATAGCTGGCGCGCCTGCTGGCCGCATCGAGCGTCAAGGCACGGAGCATCTCGGCAGCCAAGGGCTGCTCGAGCACGGCCTCGAACACGAGATTGCGCCATCGGTCGTACAGACACACCGACGAGAGCGTTCGGCGCGGTTGAAAATAGCCATGGGCGATCTTTTGCCGCGGGACAACGAGCCGGCCCTCCTCCCAGATGCCCGCGGCGTCGGCTCGCACGTGCACATGGTGCCGCATGGCCCACATCGCGCGGCGCTTGTTCGAAAGCAACAACCCGAGCCCGAGCGTCACGCCCATGATGCCCAAGATGCCAGGTGTGAAATGCCACCCGATGGCGATCACGAGCAGAAGCGCCCCGCCGAGAAGCAATGCCAGCGCGAGCCCGGTAACGAGGAAATTGCGCCGCCGGTACACGTCGATGGGCCGCTCGAAGGGCAACTGTTCCTTGCTCATGCAGCAAAGCTATGTCGCCGCGGCATGTCACGCGAACGGGGCCCATCCGATTTTGGCGCTGCCCATCGACGGCGAGGAGCCGTACGATCGCGCCATGCTCCTCGAGTCCCCGACCCCCGAATGGCAAGTGCTGCACGATTGCCTCGCGGACCTGGCGGGGGCATGCCACGCCAGGTTTGCCGCCGTCGTCGACGAAGGCAATGGACTCTGGTGCGTCGCGTGCACGAAGGGACGCTCGGCGGGCATCGCCGAGGACTACGCGGCCGATCGCTTCTACCGCGTGGAGATCGCCCCGCACGCCAAGGAGATGCGCCGCGGCGTGCACCTGTCCATCGAAAGCCGCGACGGCGATGACCTTTACGTGGCCGAGTCGTTCGCGGCCCTCTACATGCTCGTCGTGTGGTTCGACGGGCCCTTCGAGCCCGAACTCGTCCACGCCCGATTGCGCCGCGCCCTGCCCAAGGTCGAAGCCCTCACGCTTTCCCTTCCTCCCGAGAGTGTGGTTTAGACACTCTGGGAGAACACGCCGTGAGGACGATTCGTATTGCAGGTGCACTTGCCTGGTTGCTCGTGACCACGGGCTCGACGCAGGCGCGGGCCGACGAGGGGCTTTGGCCCTTCGACATGATTCCAAAAGAGCGCATTCAGAAGGAGCACCACACGAGCATCGACGATGGATGGCTCGATCACGTGCGCCTCTCCAGCGTGGCCTTCGGCAAGGGCACGGGGTCGTTCGTGTCGCCGACAGGCCTCGTCCTGACGAACCATCATGTGGGTGAGAACTGCATCGATAGGCTCGGGCGCGCCGGAAAAGACTACATGCGAGACGGCTTCCTCGCCGGCAGGGATGGCCCGGAGGGGAAGTGCGCCGGGCTCGAGGTGCGCGTTCTGCAGTCCATCGAGAATGTGACCGAGAAGGTGCGGGCGGCGCGCAAACCCGACATGAACGACGCCGAGGCCAACGTGGCCATGAAGGGCGTCATGGCGGAGCTCGAACGGGGTTGCACGCGCGCGGGATCGCGCTGTGAGGTGGTGCCCCTGTACGCAGGAGGGAAATACGACCTTTATACCTACAAGACTTACGCGGACGTGCGCTTGGTGTTCGCACCGGAGCAGGCGATGGCCAACTTCGGCGGGAACACCGATAATTTCGCTTATCCGCGTTATGGCTTCGACGTCGCGATCTATCGCGTCTACGAGAACGATCAGCCGCTGCACCCGAAAGAGTATCTGTCCTGGAACGTCGCGGGCCCGAAGGAGGGCGAGACCTTGTTTGCCAGTGGCCATCCGCAGTCGACGGAACGCCTGCTGAGCATGAGCCAACTCGCCACGCTGCGCGACGCGGAGTACCCTTACCTGCTCGACCATAGCCGCCGCATGGTCGACAAGCTGCGCATCTACTCGCGCGAGGGCGCGGAGGCCGTGCGCCAGTCCGCAGCCACGCTCCATGCGCACGAGAATCTGCTCAAGGCCGTCGGCGGATGGCTGCGGGGCCTCAAGGATCCCGTGCTCATGAAGAGAAAGGGCGACGAGGAAGCAAGCCTCCGCCGGGCCATCGACGGTGAGCCGAAATGGAAAGCGGCGTATGGCTCCCTCTTCGACGACATCGGCACCACGCAGAAGAAGAACGCGGAGATCTTCAAGCGGTATGCGTGCCTCGAGAAAGCCTCGTACTCGCGCATTCTGCGCATCGCGCGCACGTTGATTCGTCTGCCAGCGGAGCTGGAAACGGCAGACGACAAGCGATTGCGCGAATACCGCGATGCCAATCTCGCTGCGCTTCGATTGGGACTCTTTTCTCCGGCGCCCATCGACGGCGAGCCCGAGGTGATCGCGGTGCAAAGCTGGATCGAAACCGCCGTGCAGCATCTCGGCGTCGACGATCCCGCCGTGAAGACGCTCCTGGGCGGCCGTACCCCCGCGCGGGCTGCGCGCGAAGTGGTCGCCGGCTCGAAGCTGTTCGACGTGTACGCGCGACGAAGGCTGGCCGAAGGTGGCAAGCAAGCCATCGCGGACTCGACCGATCCGGCCATCGTCTTGATGCGAGCCCTGGATCCCGACGCACGCGCCATTCGAAAGCGCTACGAGGACGAGGTCGAAGCCCCCTCGCGGAAACAAGGTGAGCGCATGGCGCAAGCCGTCTTCGCGATTCGCGGCACCGAGGGCGCGCCCGATGCCACGGCGACCCTGCGCCTCAGTGTGGGCGTCGTGAAGGGGTACACCGAGAATGGCAAGGCGATCCCGTGGAGCACCAACGTGGCGGGACTCTACGGCCGAGCGACGGGAAAGGTGCCTTACAAGCTGACGCCACCGTGGGAAGCTGCCAAGGCTTCGCTCGCCGCGAGCACGCCGTTCAACTTCGTCTCGACCCATGACATCACCACGGGAAGCAGCGGCAGTCCCCTCGTCAACGCCAAGGGCGAACTCACTGGGCTCGTCTTCGACGGCAATGCCAGCTTTCTGTCGAACCAGTTCGTCTACGGCGACAGCACGCAGCGCACGGTGAACGTGCACCCGGCCGTCATCCTCGAGGCCCTCGACAAGGTCTACGGTGCCGGCCCGCTCGTGCGCGAGCTCACCCACACATAGAGAAAAGCCCCGAGCGGTAACCGCCCGGGGCTCGTCTTCACTTCAACGCGACGTTAGGCGCGATCAGAAGTCGCCGTGGCCGTGACCTGCGTGACCGCCGCCCGCCGGAGCCTTCTCCTCCTTCGGACGCTCGGCAACGAGGCACTCGGTCGTGAGCATGAGGCTCGCAACGGAGGCCGCGTTCTGCAGCGCGGTGCGGACGACCTTGACCGGATCGATGACACCCTCGGAGAGGAGGTTGCCATACGTGTCGGTCGCGGCGTTGTAGCCGAAGTCGTCTTTGCCTTCCTTGACCTTCTGCACGACGATCGAGCCTTCGAGGCCCGCGTTCGCCACGATCTGGCGGAGCGGCTCCTCGATGGCGCGACGGATGATGTTCACGCCGAACTTCTGCTCGTCGCTCACCTTGATGCCGTCGAGGATGGCCTGGGCGCGGACGAGCGGCACGCCGCCGCCGGCCACGATGCCCTCTTCCACGGCCGCGCGGGTCGCGTGGAGCGCGTCTTCGACGCGGGCCTTCTTCTCCTTCATCTCGGTCTCGGTCGCAGCGCCGACCTTGACCACCGCAACGCCGCCGACCAGCTTGGCGAGGCGCTCCTGGAGCTTCTCGCGGTCGTAGTCGGACGTGGTGTTCTCGATCTGGCCGCGGATCTCCGCGATGCGGCCCTTGATCTTGTCCTTGTTGCCCGAGCCGTCGACGATCGTCGTGTTGTCCTTGTCGAGCGTGACGCGCTTGGCGCGGCCGAGGTCACTGATGGTGACGTTCTCGAGCTTGAGGCCGAGATCCTCGGCGATGACCTGACCGCCGGTCAGGGTCGCGATGTCCTTGAGCATCTCCTTGCGGCGGTCGCCGAAGCCGGGGGCCTTGGCGGCGGCGCAGTGGAGCGTGCCACGGAGCTTGTTGACGACGAGCGTGGCGAGAGCCTCGCCCTCGATGTCCTCGGCGATGATGACCAGCGGCTTCTGCTGACGGGCAATCGCCTCGAGAACGGGGAGAAGATCCTTCATGTTGCTGATCTTCTTCTCGCTGATGAGGATGTACGGATCGTCGAGGACCGCTTCCATGCGCTCCGGATCCGTGACGAAGTACGGCGAGAGGTAGCCGCGGTCGAACTGCATGCCTTCCACGACGTCCAGCGTCGTCTCGGCGGTGCGGCTCTCCTCGACGGTGATGACGCCTTCCTTGCCGACCTTCTCCATGGCCTCGGCGAGCTTGTCGCCGATTTCCTTGTCGCCGTTCGCGCTGATGGCGCCGACCTGGGCGATCTCTTTCGGATCCTTGGTCTGCTTCGCCTGCTTCTTGAGCCCATCGACGATCGCCTCGACCGCCTTGTCGATGCCGCGCTTGATCTCCATCGGGTTGTGGCCCGCGGCGACGAGCTTGCTGCCCTCGCGGTAGATCGCTTGCGCGAGCACGGTCGCCGTGGTGGTGCCGTCGCCGGCCACGTCGCTCGTCTTCGAAGCGACTTCACGCACCATCTGCGCGCCCATGTTCTCGAAACGGTTCTCGAGCTCGATTTCCTTCGCAACCGTGACGCCGTCCTTGGTCACCGTCGGGGAGCCGAAGCTCTTCTCGATGACGACGTTGCGTCCCTTCGGTCCGAGGGTCACCTTGACGGCGTCCGCCAGCGCGTTGACGCCCGCGAGAATCAGGTTCCGTGCGTGCTCGGTGTAAACGATTTCTTTCGCTGCCATTTTTTAGCCTCTTCGTGTCTTTTCAGAGAATTTTCGAGGAACCCGCGGTCACTTCTCGATGACGCCGAGGATGTCGTCCTCGCGGACGATGAGGCGCTCTTCGCCGTCGACCTTCACCTCGGTGCCGCTGTATTTGCCGAACAGCACGCGGTCACCCACCTTCACGTCGAGCTTACGGACGGTGCCGTTCTCGAGGATCTTGCCATTGCCGACAGCAACGACCTCGCCCTCGATCGGCTTCTCTTTTGCGGTGTCGGGGATGATGATCCCGCCCTTGGTCTTCTCTTCTTCCTTCACGCGCTTGAGTAGAATGCGATCCTGCAGCGGACGAATGTTCGACATGATGTTCTCCGTTGGTGTTTCAGGTGGACGGGGACGCAGAGCGACCCCGCCGAAACTGCTGGGCCGGTCGATTGCTGGCACTCATCTGGGGTGAGTGCTAACGGGCCGCGCGCAAGATAATCGCGCTCCCTATCGGGTCAAGGTCCATGCAGCGGGAAATGACGAGCGCCCCAAAAATGCTCTACATGCCTGAGATTCAAGTACATTTTGGGATGAGCCGCTGCGTCCGTTAGTGTCGCCGTATGTAACACAATGTGAGCTGTCACACTACCCCAGCGAGTGCTTGTTTCCGGAAGAAGTCTCGACCATACGCATCAGCGTGAAATTGCACGACTTCTTGGCGGAAGTTAGCTTTCAGGTATGTCCATCGTGGCAACCGTTTCCATCTCGGGCTTCTTCCACCAGATCGTAGAAGAGGCGATTCGGACACGGGGGGTAACCGTCACCGCAGGTGCGACGACCTACATCGTCGGGCTCCTCGCGGATTTCGCAAGGCCGGATGGCCGCGCCGAAGAGACCATGGATCGGCCTCTGGCGTTCCTTCTCGACGAAGCACTCCACACCGCGGCGCCCGCCGAACGATTCGAGCGGTTGCGTACGCTGGGCGACGGAGTGCTGTACGCGAGTGGGTTCTTCGGTGACCACTTCGAGGCGCGTGGGGTGGAGCAAAGCTACCTCATCGGCATCGGGAAGACCGCGTATGGGACCGCGAGCTCGATGTTGCTTCGAGGGCCGGCCGCCACGGACACCAAGAAGGAGGCCGCGCCGGACATCTTCGGCGAGCTCTCGGACAAGTTCGCGACGTTGGTGACCATCATCGGCGAGGTCGCCGACGACACGATCGCCAAGGGCGCCGCCGGGTCGAAGGGTCTGCTCAAGTTGTACGAGCGCTGGCTCAAGACGGGAAGCGACAAGCTCGCGCAAGCTCTGAGCTCCCAGGGGCTCGTGCCCACCCGCGGCCCCAAAGGGGTTCTTCAGTGAGCGAGCGGCAGCTCGTTGGCAACGGCGTCGATCTGGTCAGAGAAAGGGCGCTCGCGCGCACGGTGCAGCGCGCCCTGGAGCGCCTCTATCAGATCGAGGACGCACCCGACGTGCACGCGTTCGTGCAGCCGGTGTGCGAAGGCGAACGCGAATCGTTGCGGATTCGGCAAGGCGAGGACGGCGTGCTGGAGATGGCGCTGCACCTGCCCTCGCTCACGTCTTCCCTCGATGCGCTCTGCCAATTGATCGAGGGCGTGAGCCACTTCGTCTATGTCGCGGAGCGCGCGCGTGTGAACCGCGGGGCGACGCAACTCGAGCTCGAGCTCCAGGCGGAGGTCGACAAGTACGTCGTGCTGCTGGCTTCGACGCCGTCCGTGGCGCGCAGTGAATCGCTGCGCGAGCGACTCTACGAGCAGGTTCGCTTTCAGCACGCGCCGGGCAGCGAGCCCGGCGATCGCTACCGCGTTGCGAACGCCACCGCGGCCAAGTTCGCGCGGCGGCTCGAACGCGAGTTCATCGCACCACGCCGACTCTTGCCGATGCGGGACGAGCTTCGTCGCTTCTTCCGTATGGGGCAGGCGGATAAGCTTCGCTACGCGACGGCATGGTAGGCGGCATTTGCTCGAAGGGCTCGAGCGCGGCCACCGGCACGTGGTGCTTGCGCGCGATGAAGCGCTCTCGGTAGGCAATGGCCGCCGTCCGCGCCACGCCGCGCATGAACCACGCGCTGTAGACGGCCGCGCCGACGGCCACGATGACCGGGCTCGCGCGCACCTTCTTGGAGCGCATCACCTTGCGAACCACCCCGCGCACCATGTCGAGCACGCCGGCGAAGCGTGACACGCGCTTCGCCGCATTCGTCACCGCGGAGAGATGGTCCGGCGCGGCGTCGCGCGGCAGCAGGCGCGGGCATAGCGACGCGACGAAGATCTGCGTCGCGAAGGTGCGCTCGTGCGGATCGCTCAAGTCGAACCCATAACGCCGGCCGTACTCGCTGATCTGCCGCATGGCCAGCCACGTCACGAGCGGCTTGCCCACCATGAGCCCGCGAAGCCCGAAGGCCGCAGTGCCGACCCCCAAGAGCGCACCCATGATGGCGTACTTCGACTCGAGCCATCGCGCGGTCTCGTCGACCTCCCAGAGGTCGAGCCGCGCGATGTCCGCGACCGAGCGCATCGGCCGCATGGCCAGACGGCGCAGCTCACGAAGTCGCTCGCTCGGGACCGTGCGCGAGGCCAGATCGGTGGCGGCGGCGAGGAAGCGCCAGATGCCGCGGGCCATCATGTCGGGCTCGGCCTCCGAGGCCACGGGGCCGTTCAACACGTGCACCAACGTCGAGATCGGCGTTCGGTACGGTGACAGCGACTCGGCCACGACGTCGTCGAGCGCGGACTGCTCGTAGGGCGTCAGCTGCGATCCCGAGGGAGGCGGGAAATCGTGCGAAGAGTTCACGGCGTTCTCGTTCGTTGGAGGGAGGGACGAAAGATCAAGCAGCCGGAAGAGGGAGCTCGGGAGGCGTCGGCAAGAACGACCCTCGCTCCGCATGCGCCGAGGCGACGCGAACCGTGCGACCGAGTTGGAGCGCCTCGCTGGCTGCGATGCGCTTCATGTCGACAATGCTTTCATGGGTGGTGCTGCGGTCACACGCAAGGAGCAGCTTCCCCTGAGGGCGCGCTGCACGTGCAAGTGTCTGCACGAGGGTGCGCGCGAGCGTGGCGCGGCCTCGCTCGCTGTGATCGTCGATGCGACGGGAAGCTACGAAGAAGACCGTGGGCGGGAGCCTCTTCACCAAGGCCAGCGCAGCGGTGCGTTCGCGCACTCGCTGAGCAAACCGCTCCGGCGATTCGTGCGAGCGCTGGATGATGACTGCAAGCGACACCCCTGCATCAGCGAGTCCGCTCATCCATCGAGCCCAGCGGGTGCCATGCTCCGCGACGAGCAACACGTCACAAGGGCGCGGGGGCGGAGGGAGGTGGCTTGTCATGCCCGCAGAGGCAGCAAAACGCACGCCAACACCTACATGGAAGCCCAGTATCCCGAATGGGAAGTGCGCGAGCTGGGGGTCGAACGATCCGTCCTTCTTCGTCCCACCTCACTATCGCCGCCCGGCTTTTTGGCGATCAGAAACGCGCAGCCGAGGACATGTATCTAGTGTGACACGGGGAAAATCGCCACGCGCTTCGCGGGCGGGATCTTGCACCGCCTATGGGTCCCGCGCGATGCCCGTCCTCGAGCGCACTCGCTCACCGCGTCAAACGCAGTACGGGCATGTAGCTTGCTGAACGAGATCGTAGAACGATGTCCCGAGATAACGCCTCGTATGGACTACGTTTTTTGCGTAGTCGTCGCGATGACGCAACAAGATCCCCTGCTATCGTGAAGAGGATGCGCTGCATCGTTGCCATGGCAGCAGCAATACTCGGCCTCAGCACCGTCGCGGGCGAGGCACGAGCTGAACCTGGGGATCCTGGGCGCGGATTCGATCTAGGCAAGCTGATCGATCAAGGCGTCCGCCTCTTTTACCAGTCGACCCAAACGCGCGGCACCAACACGCCGAGCGATGTCACGGGAAGACTACGCGCGCCCTCCTTGGTCGAGCTCGAAGCGATGTTTCCATCGCGCGATCCGGCCGTACGGGACGGATTGGTTCGAGCGGGAACTCTCGAATTCGCGCACGTCGGAACCATGGGGGCGCCCGCCGGTGTCGACAAGGGGACAACGAAGGAACCGAATCCCAAGAAGGGCGAGTTCCAGCCGCGCTTGAGGTTGTCACTCATCGCACGCGACTGGAAGGGAGCCATCTCCCTCGCCGGCAGCGGGGCGGTACCATCGGATCAGATTCGACTGACCCGCTCGAGCCGCATGCTCATCGGTCGCCTGACCGTGGGCGACGGACCCGTCGTGCCGTTCTTCCACGTTGGTGCGGGCGAGTGGCGCTACGACCCGGATCTGCTGCCGTTTTATCCGCGCAACCAGGAGTACGCGACGCAGTTCGGTGCGGGAGTCGCCGTGCGAATTTCGAAGCACATGGCCTTCGCGTGGGAGACCGACTACGTCATTCTCTGCCGTGAGCGACGCGAACCGCAAAACGTACCCAATCCGTACATCATCGGTTCGTTCGGCGTTTTGAACGTGGAGTACTGAGCGTACCCGTTCTAACGTCATTCGCGTCATTCACCTCCGGGAGGGATCCCCATGCGATCATACGTACCGCTTCTTGCGTTGTGCGCTCTGTCGTCGATGGCGTGCTCGAAGGAAGAAGAGAAACCCAAGCCGTCGACGACGACGGCATCCAGCGCGCCGGTGGCACCGCCGCCCACGCCCGAACCGCCTCCGCCGGCCCCAACTCCGGCACCGGCAACGGGGGAACCGGAAGCGAGCCCCGAGATGAAGGAGTTTCTCGGAGCGCTCGACGGCACCCCTGCTGGCACGAAGAAAGCGCTCACGAAGTACGGCGGCAAGACGGTGCAGGCGAACCCTCTGGGGACGCTCGGTCTCAAGGATGCGAAGGTCACCAAGTCCGAAAAGCTCGGCACCTTGCAGTGCTACAACGTGGAGAGCACCGCGGGCACGACGAAGCACGACACGCGATTCTGCTGGGATTCGGCGGGAAAGATCGCGCAGATCACGGACAAGAAGGAGTAAGCCATGAGCGACACCATTCATGAGTCCGAAAAGTTCGGCCGCATCGATCTCGCCAACACGGCAGGCGTCCAGACCGCGCTCGGTTTCCTCGGCTTCGATCCGGGTGAGGTCGATGGCCTCGACGGTCCCAAGACCCGCGCCGCGCTGAAGGCCTTCCAGGAGTCGGTCGGCATCACCGCCGATGGTCTCATCGGGCCCAATTCACGGCGCGAGTTGCTCAGCGCCTTGCAGACGGCATCGGCGAACGCGTAGTCGCGATTCGCGTTATGCGTGCAGCACGGTGAAAAGTGCTTGCAGCATGCGCCACGTGAGACCCCAGACGACGCGCTCCCCGACGCGGTAACCGGGGAACGTCAGCACGGTGTCTTCGTGCACGTACTCGAAGGTCGTCACCGTCTCTCCCCGCGCGAGCGGACCCAATGGAGTCCAGATCGCCTCGGCGACCTCGCCATTGGAAGTGAGCGTCGTTTCGGCGCGCGGAAGCTCGAAGACGAAGGCCGCCACCGTGAGATCGGTGATCTTGCCGCGCGCGGTGGCGGCGCGGTTGGGAAGTCGGTGAAGCACCGTACCGTGCGCGGCGAGGTCGAGACCGACCTCCTCGCGCGTCTCTCGGATGGCCGTGTCCACGATGGTGCGATCGACCGATTCCCGGCGTCCGCCGGGGAAGGCCATGTGCCCCGACCAGGGATCCCGCGCCCGCTCGGCGCGGCGAATCAGGAGGATTTCCGCGTCCTCGCCGTCGTGCCCGTCACGCAAAATGGCGGCAACGGCAGCCATGCGGCCTTCGGTTTCGGCCTCCAGGGGGCCATGCGGATGACGGGCAAGTCGCTCTCGAACGGTGGGAAGATCGTAGGAATCTAACATCGGGTAGGCGATGCAAGTAGTAGCATCGCTCGGCATGAAGCGGCGGGCGGCGTTCGTGATGGCGGCGGGCATTCTCATGACCCTTGGGGGCTCGTCCGGCTGCGGCGACCCCAAGGTGGCGATGGGAACCGGCACCCGCGAGTACGTCGCGTCCGATTATCCGCAGGTGCTCAAGCGCTGGACGCGCAACGCCAGCCTCATCGTGCTGTCGGAGCTGGATGACCTGCTCACGGTGACCGCAACGTACCAGTCATGGGACTTCCGCTGGGCCTACGTCATCCGCTACGCCCAGGACTTCCGCCTCACGGTCGATCAGCGGCGCACGCTCTTGGAGACGACGCTGAACGAAACCCGGGAGACGCATTCATTCTACATCGCACTCTACGGAAGCAACCGGCGCTGGACCGATCTGACGAAGCCGAACAGCGCGTGGATCGTGCGTCTCATCGACGACCAAGGCAACGAGACCGCACCGGTGAACATCGAGGCGATCCCCAAGCCGGGCGCGCTGGAGCGGACGTACTTCCCGTACACGACGGTGTGGCGGCAGGCGTTTCGCATCAAGTTTCCGCGGTATTACGGAAACGGGCGCCCCTCGATCGCACCGGACGCGAAGTGGTTCGGTCTGCGCTTCGCCGGCGCCGAAGGGAACGAAGAGCTCCACTGGGACATCGACCCGAATGCGCCGCAGGCGGCCTTCGGCGACGGCCACGTGGTGAAATTCTGATGCGTCGTAGGGTGGTGCATGCCATGGCGGCCGCCGTGTGCCTTCTGGCGGTGCAGCCCGCCCGCGCGCAGTCGGGAGCGGGGGCGCAACCGGACGCGGTGACGGCGCAGGCGCTGTTCGACGACGCCAAGGCGCTGATGAAGCAAGGGCGCTACGCCGAGGCGTGCGCGAAGTTCGAGAGCAGCCATCGCATCGACCCGAAGGCGGGCACGGTGCTGAACCTTGCACATTGCTACGAGCAAACCGGGCAGACCGCGAGTGCGTGGGCGCGCTACGTGGAGGCTGCGGAGCTGGCGATGCGTGCGCAGCAACGCGAGCGACAGGACTACGCGCGGGAGCGGGCGCATGTGCTTTCGCAGCAGCTGGCGCGGTTGACCATCAAGGCCGAGACCCTGCCGCCGGGCGCCATCATTCATCGCGACGGCCTGACCGTGGATCGCATGGTGCTGGGGGCGGCGGTGCCGATCGATCCGGGCGAGCACGCGCTGGAAGTGGTGCTGGGCGACAAGCCTTTATGGTCGACCCACGTGACCGTGGCGCCCCGCGCGAGCATCGAGGTGGTGATCCCCGCGTCGGCATTGCAGCGCGCGGTCGCAGGAGACACACCGGTGGAGCAGCCCCCCATCGTGAAGCCGGTGCCCGCGAAGCCGGAGCCCGTGCAGCCTTCGGAATCGGCCCCTGCGAGCACGTGGTCGGGACGCAAAACGCTGGCCGTGGTGGTCGCGGGTGTGGGCGTCGTTGGACTGGGCGTGGGTACGGCGTTCGGGTTGAAGGCGTCGTCGAAGTGGTCCGACGCCAAGGACAAGTGCACCCCCGAAGGGTGCCCCGACGACGCGATCGAGCTAGGTCGCGAGGTGAAAACCGACGGCGCCATCTCCACGGTGGCCTTCATCGCCGGCGGCGCCGCCCTGGTGGGCGCAGGCATTCTCTGGTTCACGGCCCCGCGCACCCCAACGCCGTCGCATGCGCGATGGCAATTGGTTCCTTCGGCGGATCCGCGCTCGGGGAGCGCATGGCTCACCGCCAAGGGTACATTCTAGTGCGCGCGAGGTGGGCCGTTCTCGGAATGAGCGCGGTCGGCGTCCTGGCCTGCTCTTCCTTGTTGGACGTGAAGGATCTTCCCGCCCTGTCGAAGGACGCCGGCGTGGACGCCCCTCCCGCGCCACCAAGCTTCTGCCAAAAACTGCAAACCCCCGTCACGTTCTGCCGCGACTTCGACGATGGGCAGTCGTTTTACGACGGCTTCACCAGAGTATCGGAATCGCCCAACCGACTCACGGTCGATGAGGCGAATGTCGTGTCCCCGCCATTCGCGCTTCTGTCGGAGGTTGCGCACAAGGAAGACCAACGCTCGATGATGGTCCGGAAGTTTCCAGGCCTTCCGAAGGAGATCCGTCTTTCGTTCGACCTGTTCATGGAGAAGGGTCCCGTCAGCCCCGTCAACGCATCCATCGCCCACCTCGACTTCGCACCCGACACTGCGAATCACCACAGCCTCGAGTTCAAAATCACCACCAACTCCGGCGAGGTATCGGAATTTCTCGGGGCCGCCGGCTATGCAGATTCCCCCTTCACCGGCCCCAAACCCGTCGAGGGCAAATGGCAGCGATACGACATTCACGTCGATGTCGAGAAGCGCCATCTCACCGTAGCCCTCGAGGGTACGACCACCGTCGATACGAACCTTGAAGGCCCGTGGCCCAAGGCCGAGGTTTTGCTGAGCGTGGGCATTTTTTGGGTGAAGGAACAGAACGTCAGCGTGATCGTTCGCCACGACAACATCGTTCTCGATTTGAAGTAGCTCACTGCCTCGTTTCGAGGAGGCTGCCGACCGAGGGGGGCTCTTTCTTGCCGCCGTCGGGCGTGCGGGAGCGGCCCGAGCCCGAGGTGCTCGGTTTGGTCGCCGGTTTTGCGGAGGGCACGGCGGAGGCGGTGACGGAGGGCGTTGCGGAAGGCTCGGGGGCGCTGATCGTCGCGGCGGGGAGAGATGAGGGCGGCGCGGGCGCGGAGGCGACGGGCTCGGGCGCGGGAGGAACCTGTGCGCGATGGCGCATGGCAACGACGGCGGCGCCGGTGCCGGCGAGAAGGATCGCGGCGACGATGAAAAAGCGCCGGCCCGAACGGCGACGGCGCTCCCTGGAGACGCTCGTCGTGTCATGGCCGAGGAGGCTCACCGCGCGCTCGGCGCACGCGTTCCATTGACCGGTACCGAGTGGAACCAGAGCGACGGCGAGATCGGCCACGCTGGGGAAGCGATCCTCGGGCTTCTTGCGCAAGCAACGCGAGACCACCGCCTCGAGCGCGGACGGAATTTCCGACCGCAAGGATCGCATCGGCGGAGGCTCGTGCTCGAGCACCGCCGCGAACACCTCCGCTTCCGACCCGCCGCGAAAGGGGCGCTTCCCGGTGACCAGCTCGTAGAGCACGGCCCCGAGCGACCAAATATCGCTCCGCGCGTCCACGTACTTCGGCGAGCGACACTGCTCGGGGGACGCATAGGCCGGCGACCCGAGAAAGGACGATGTCACCGTGATCCCGGGACGGTCCGGAGAATCGTCCGTCACGTCTTGGAACTTGGAAATCCCGAAGTCCAGAAGCTTGATGATCGGCTCGCCCGATTCGCGCTTCGTCAGAAAGAGATTCGCGGGCTTCAAGTCGCGATGCACGATCCCGTGCTTGTGAGCCTCCGCAACGGCGTCGATCGCTTGGAGCACGTAGTCCACCGCACGGGAAACCGGCAGCGGCCCGTCGTCGGTGAGCAGCTGCTTCAAGTCGCCGCCCTCGAGAAGCTCCATCACGATGTAGGGCGAGCCGAAATCGACGCGCCCCACGTCGATCACCTTCGCAACGTGCTCGCTTTTGAGCTTCCCCGCCGCCCTTGCCTCGCGCGTGAAGCGCTCGACCGAGCTCGGACTCCGCTGGCTCTCCGACGTCAGGAACTTCAGCGCCACCCGCTGATCGATGGCCATGTTCAGCGCGGCCACCACAACGCCCATTCCGCCGCGACCGAGAACGCTCTCGATCTTGTACTTTTGCATCAAGACGACGCCGGGTTTCAGCGTCTCGAGCGCAACGCTGGCGAACGATACGCGACGCTCAATCTCGAGGGTTCCGGAATCTCGCCTCTCCGGCACTTACATCCCCGCCAAAACTTCGAGCAGGGGAGGACACGTGAGCAAAAGCTCGTGCGCCACCATGCGATCGCCAAACAGAACGATGGTGCCTTCCGTCGAAGCGCGCGCCGTTGCAGGTGCGGCGCCGCCTCCCAGGATCGAGCTCGAGAAAAGGAACTGCCCTGACGAAACACGTTCGATGACGGTGCCGTCTTCACGCACCACTTCCAAATAACCCGTACCCACCAGGATCACGCCCGGCACGGGCTGGCCCTTGGAGACCAGCACGTCGCCCGGTTCGAGCGGGCGCACCTCGAGCCGATCCGTGATCTGCTTGCGGAGCATCGCGTCGAGCCGCTCTCCGAGGGGGCCCATCGTCGAACCCACGAGGGCGTGCGTGCGGTTCGCGGCGGAGCACAGATCATTCTCCACCCAGGGGCACGTGCGGAAAGCTTCCTCCACGGCGTCGAGGTTCCACGTGGCCACCTTCGCGTGATCCGATGCGCACACGAAGCGCGCGGCCACGTCCGGTCCCACCGAGCCGCGCATGCGAAGCACGGCGCCTGGGCCGAGGCGTTCGCCTGCGGCGTCGGCGATGGCTGCACATACATCGACCTCGCCCTCGATGACCACGGCCAGGGCGAAGCCCGCGGTCTCTTCGTCCGCGTGCAGCTCGTGAACCTCCGCGGCCGCGGCAAATGCCTCGCGGGCGTCGTCGGGCAAATCGGCGAACGCCTCGAGCGACGACAGGTCGAGCGGCGGCGGCGACGTCTCGGCCACGGTGAGCTCGGGGCCCGAGGGCAGCGAAGGCGCTGGCGGCAACGAGGCGGCCGGGATGGCCGGTGCTGGCGGCGTCACGTTGTCGTCGGCCACCGAACGGCGCGCGGACACGTCCAGTGCACGCAGGTCGGCTTTGATCTTCTGCGTCACGCTGTCGAACACCGCGGCGTCGGTCGGCAGATCCGGGTCGGGCTCGGGCTCGGGCCCCGGTAGCATTGCGAACGCGGAGGAGCGGGAAGCCTCCGGCTCGGGCTCCGACGCCGGTAGGAAGGTCAGCG
Organism: Sorangiineae bacterium MSr12523; assembly: GCA_037157775.1. Lineage (NCBI taxonomy): Bacteria > Pseudomonadati > Myxococcota > Myxococcia > Myxococcales > Pendulisporaceae > Pendulispora > Pendulispora brunnea. The sequence goes on along the minus strand of CP089982.1, from coordinate 13,150,305 downwards.
CGGAGGAAGGCGCAGGCTCCGCCTCGGACTCCGGTTCCGGCTCCAGCGAAGGAACCGGGAGGGCCGCGGCCGGGCGGGGCGGCGCATCTTGCGTCGGCACGGATTCGACGTCCTCGTCGTCGTCCTCGAGCAGCTTCAGATTGGCGCTCGGCAGCAGCTCCTCTTCCTCGACGTTGATCGTCGGCTCCGGCAAGCGCGGTTGCATCGGGGGCTGAGGTGGAAGCGGCGGGATCGGCGGCCGGCGCGGCGGCAGCGGCGGCGGTGCGGCCCGGCGCTGCGAAGACGATGGAGGAGCCACGCGCTTTGGTAACTCCAGGCGCTCGCGTTCTTGGGAAGCCCCGGCGTTGTTCGCACCGGGACCGCCCGCATGCGACACCGTGGCCGCGCGCAGCTCGGCGGGCACGGGCACCTCGCCACTGATCGCGGCCAGCGACCGAGCGCTCGCCACGCGGGAGTTCGTGACCATCTCGTCATCGAACTGAATGGGCTCCACTTCCTCGACCGCGAGCTCGTCCATTCCCTCAGGACGGCTCGCCCGGCCGGGCGGTGACGGATTGCGAGCAATGAACTCCGAAAGCTCGGCTGCCGATCGCGCGAGGCTCAGGGCCCGGTCATCGTTGTGCGACTCGGCGGCCGCTTGCGCGGCCCTTCGCAACCACACGATGGCGTCGACCCTCTCATGCCGCTTCCAGAGAGCGTCGGCTGTCTGGAGGGCCCAAACGACGTCCTCCGCGTCGGTTTTTGCGGCAGGCGGGATGCCGTCCATGACTGACACGTTACCTTCTGATACGCGCTAATGCGCAGGGGCGGCAAGTAGGTACACCATACCATCATCGGATGGGACGACGAGTGAGCCATCCCGCAGCAAAGTGAGCGGTGCATCCACATCCGCTCCCGTTACAAAACGCCAGCGTAGGTTACCAGAGCGGTCCACGGCATACGCGGCATCGTCCTGCCCACCGAAGTAGAGGGTGCCATCGTCATCTTCGAGCGCGCCGCCATGGACGCCGAAATCGCGGGCGCCCGTCCCCGCCACCTCGAAGGCTCCGAGCAGCTTGCCGGTCGCCGCGGCCACGCGCACCTGACGCGGCAAAGGCCCGTAGACCCCCGCGAGCACGTCGCCGTCTCGACCGATCGAAAGCCCCCCACGGACGTACCCGCCCACCCGGGCACGCCAGACGATTTCGCCTTTGTCCCTGCCGAGCCGCACGATCTCGTCCGCGTCGGTCCCGAAGTAGACCGCACCGTCGTCCCCGAGGACGGGTGCCCCATCGACATCGGCCCCGAGATCCACGGACCAGCGGACTGTACCGTTCGGAGCCAACGCGTAGGCGCGATGGTCCTGCGCCCCCACGTAGATGGTCCCATCGTCGGCGACGGCGGGGGCCGTGAACACTTTTCCCTTGGCTCGGAAGCGCCACGCGATGGTGCCCGCCGAGCCGACCGCGTAGACGGTGCGGCCCGAGGCAAAGACGATCGTGCCATTGGGGGCCAACGCGGGCCCGGTGTCGGCGTCGGACTCGGTGTCGAGCTTCCAGCGCACGGTGCCGGTCGGGGATACGGCGTAGAAGGTCCGTGCGTCGCTTCCGACGTACACGGTCCCGTCGTTGCCGACACAAGGTGTACTGTACACGCGTCCGTGCAGGTCGACCTTCCACGCGATGTGGCCGTCGCGGCCGAGGGCGGTCAGCGTCCCGCCGAGCGAGGCGACGTACAGGGTCGATTCATCCGCGGAGGCGACGACTTGCCCTTGGATGGGCCCACCGATCGGCGTCTTCCAGGCAATCTTCGGCTCGACGGGCCCATGACCATGCGCGCGGTGCGTGCGGTGTGCATCGCCGTGTTGCATCCGCGCAGTCTGCTCGGGCACCCGCGCCGGTGCTCCAGTGAGCACCGGAGCACGCAACGAGTTGCCCTCTTGGGCCGACGCATCGGTCACCTGGGAAGCGGTGGTTCGCACGGTCGAACGCGCCGTGCCGAGGCGTCGCAGGCGCACGGCCACGAGCACGGTCACCACGCTGACCAGGAGCACGAGGGGAACGACGGACAGCGCTGGTCGCCGCCCGCTCTGCCTGGATGCGATCAGCGACTCCGACGGCGGGCAATCCGAAGCGTCGACTTCGGCGATGCCTGCGTCTCGGGTCCGAGGTCCCGCTCGGGGGACCGATCAGGACAGAGTTCTTTCATGGCCACGAGACGACGCTCGGACTCCCGCGCCTCGGCAACGCCCAGCGCGTGCGGCTTCTCACCCGGCATCCGCCGCGCCAGCCAGCCAATCAACGTGAGGCCGGCTGTTCGGGTGCTTTCCGGCGTCGCCGGCTCCCGAATCACGCGTGAAATTTCACCGATGAGCCTCGTGCGATCAGCTTCGTCAGCCACTCGCCATCCTCCGATTGCACCGCTGCGGCGGAGCTGCGCGTCCGTATCTTCTCGGGGGCTTGGGGCGGCGGAGCCCCCCAAAACCTGCCTGCCTCGGGGGCTTGGGGCGGCGGAGCCCCCCAAAACCTGCCTGCCTCGGGGGCTTGGGGCGGCGGAGCCCCCCAAAACCTGCCTGCCTCGGGGGCTTGGGGCGGCGGAGCCCCCCAAAACCTGACCCTGCTCGTACGCGGCAGCGATTTTCATGCTCATTGCCATGTCGGTCACAAACGCCGGCAGAGTCTAGCGTTTTTTTTCCAGCCGTCGAGTGTTTGGAGGGGTGTCTTTACAATTTTTGTAGACGCCGGGCGAATTTTTTACTAGGGAGGGCGACTTACCGCGCCCTCCCGTTGAGCATATGGCCGCGTGGCGCAGGTTTCCCACCTTCATCTCCTCTTCCGCATTCCCCCCAACAGCCTTCACACGGGTGATGGCTTCGTCAAATGGGATCGATGAGGACTTCGCGGTCTTTTGCGCCGTTGGCCGGACCGACCAGACCGCGCCGCTCCATCATCTCCACGATGCGGGCCGCGCGGTTGTAGCCAAGGCCGAGTTTGCGCTGAAGCCATGACGTGGAGCAGCGCCGGGTGTCCGCCACCATGCGCACGGCATCGTCGTACATCGCATCCTGCTCGGCGTCCTCGACCTCCTCGCCTCCGCCTTCGTCGTCGCGCGGCTTGAGGATGTTCTCGTCGTAGACCGGCTCGCCCTGCAGGCGGAGAAAGTCCGTGATGGCCTGAACTTCTTCCTCGGTGATCATCGGGCACTGCACGCGCTTGGTCTCGTTCGTGCCATTGAGCTTGATGAGCATGTCGCCGCGGCCGAGAAGGTGCTCGGCGCCTTGCTCGTCCAAGATGGTGCGGCTGTCGACCTTCTGGGCGACGCGAAACGCGATACGCGTCGGGAAGTTGGCCTTGATCATGCCCGTGATGACGTCGACGCTGGGTCGCTGGGTCGCCAGGATGACGTGCATGCCCGCGGCGCGCGCCTTTTGTGCCAGGCGCGCGACCGCAGCCTCGACCTCTTTGCCCTGCTGCATCATCAAGTCGGCAAACTCGTCGACCACGATGACGATGAGCGGCAGCTTCTCGGGAAGGGGGGCCTCCCCCTGCTCGCCGCTGGTGAAATCGGGGTTGATGGCCTCGGGCAAGCCATTGTGGTCCTTGGCGATGACGACCTTGGGTGCAGGATTGCGCGCCTCGCCGCGGTGGACTCGGTCGACCCATGCATTGAAGGTGCCGATGTTCTTGGTGCCCGCGTCGGCGAACAACTGATAGCGACGTTCCATTTCGTCGACCGCCCACTTGAGGGCCGTCGCCGCCTGCTTCATGTCAGTGACCACTGGCAGGAGCATGTGCGGAATCCGATCGAACGGCGCGAGCTCGACGACCTTGGGGTCGATCATGAGCAGACGCAGCTCCTCGGGCGTGCGCCGATACAGGAGCGACGAGAGCATGACGTTGAGACCGACGCTCTTACCGGCGCCGGTGGCACCGGCCACGATGACGTGAGGCATGCTCGCCAAGTCCGCGTAGACGGGGGCGCCGAGGATGTCGCGACCGAGGACGACGGGCAACGGCGCGTCGAGCGTCTGGAAGCGGCGGTCCTCGACGAGGTCGCGCAGGTTGACCGGGATGCGGCGCTCGTTGGGAAGCTCGAAGCCGATGCGGTTCTTGCCCGGGATGGGCGCCACGATGCGGACCTTGCGCGCAAGGGCCAAGGCCAGATCGTCGGCGAGCGAGGCGACCTTGGAGACTTTGGTGCCGGCGGCGGGGGACACCTCGAAGGTGGTGACGGTGGGGCCGGGCAGGATGTCCTCGACCTTGCCGCTCACGCCGTAGTCGCCGAGGGTCTTCACCAGGAGCTCGGCGTTCTTGAGCAGGGTCTCGTGATCGAGCGCCAGGCTCGGGTCCTGCTTGGATGCGATGAGGAACTCGATCGAGGGCAGGCGGAAGCCGGATCCAAAGGCGGGAACAAGCTTCGGCGGCTTGGGGGCAGCCGGTGCCTGCGGGGCAATGGTGGGCTCTTTTTCTTTGGGCTTTGCGGCGGCGGCAGCAGGAGCAGCCGCCGCAACCGGCGCGGGCGAGGCCACGGGGACGGGCACCGGGGAAGGCTCCAACTCCGGAACGGGGGCTTCGCGGGCAAGGGCCGCGGAAGTGTCGACGATGGTGGGGCCGGACGGCGCGGTGGGTTCGGCCGCCTTCCCCTGCCCTGCGGGCGCTCGTTTGCGACGACCGGCCTTGGCGACGCCTTCCTCGCCCTCGTCGATGGCCGCGGACTCCACCTGCACATCGGCGGCGCGCTTGTCGGCCTTTTCGGGAACGGGAGCTGCCGGCGCGGCTTCTTCCGTCGCGGGGGCGGCGGCCGTGACTTTCGGGGCGCGCGGTTTCCTCTGGCGGCGCTTCGGCGCCTCGGCGGGGTCGATGGTCATGGCCTCGCCGATGTCGAGTTCCGCCGGCAACGCGGGCTCGCTCGAGTCGGCGGCCGGCTCGATGCTTGCGTCGTCCTCCGCCTCCTCCGGCAACACGGCGATGGTCGCCTCGGCCTCCGCCGCAGCGCCAATGCGCGGAAGCTCGGCCAAGCGCGCCTTCTCGGTCTTTTCGCGCTCGATCTGGCGGGCTGTTTGCCAGGCCTCCGCCACGCTCTTGGCGCCCGAGGCCGTGCCGCGCGCGCTCTTTTCGCCGAGGCGAACGAGCCACCGAATGAGCGCGATGAACGAGAACGACGCGCGCCCGATCAAAATGAGCCCGAGGAAGGCAAAGCCCACCAAGAACGAGCCAATCGTCGAAAACAGCGACCGCGAGAGCTCACCGAACAACTCGCCCACCAAGCCGCCGGCGACATGGTGGCCGAACGCCAGGCGCCCGGGCCAGCCCACTTGAATCATCGCCGCCGCCGTCAGCGCGATGAGCCCATCACCCGCCAGGCGAGCCGGCGTGATCGTGCTCTTCTGCCCGCGCACGAAGGGGATCCCCAGCAGCGCCGCCTCGAGCGGAACGGTCCACGCCACCAGCCCGATGAGGGTCACCAGGCCATGGGCGCACGCCGCCCCCACCGGGCCGACCCAGTCCTCGCCCGTGCTCTGACCCGTCGCGGGATCGTGCTCGTACGACGCGAGCCCCAGCACCAGGAACACGGCGGTGGTCCATAAGAGGAGGGCCGAGACTTCCCGCCAGCGGGGCTGAAGCACCGCGTCCTTCCCCAAAAACGAGGACGCACGCGTGTTTTCGGGTAACCCGGTCGAGCCTGCGCGTCGCGGAGCGAAAAGAGGGAGCGCCATTTCCGTACGTCAGCCTACAGGTAACCCAATGGAGGCCTAGGTGTCCAGAAGCCGTGTGACCCCTAGGATCTTTGCCCCCACTGGATTAGCATCCACGCCGGACCGTAGCTTTCTCATGGAGCGCTGGCTTTTCGCCGGCGGGACGAGGCGGGATGCCGAGGACCGGAAGAATGAAAAAGTGGGTCGCGTCGTGGGCGCTCGTTGCGGTCGCGGCCGGTGTAGGCCTGTCGGGGTGCGCAGTCAGCGAAAGCGACGTGCACCGTTGGGAAGGCACGGAACAGGGACCGCGCAAGCTCTATGCGGTGGCCACGCACGCGAAGTACGCGTGGCCGCTGCGGGTCGAGGCTGCGCTTTCCCTCATCAAGATGAAGCCCCGCGGGGGCAAAGTCTGGGCAATCCCGTACCTGGTCGACGGCTACGTCGACGAAAATGGCGAGTCCCGTGAGGGCGCCATCGTCGCGCTCAGTGCGGAAGACCGCAAAAAGATGCTCGAATCGCTGGTGCCGGAGCTGGTCAACCAGATCAAGCAGCCGCTCCCGGCGAAGAAAGAGGACGGGACGACCCCGCCCGATCCCAGCGTTCCCTTCAAGGACGTGGCATTTGCCCTGCTCTCGCACGATCCGCCGCTGGTGACCGACGACGCCGTCCGCGCGCAGCTGGCCACGGCGCTCACGGAATGGGCCACGTCGAACCTGGAGGCGCGCCTCGATTACACGGTGCAGCAGTACGGCATCGAGCAGATGTTCCGCTACCTCGGCGCCAATTCGGTGAAGACCCTGCCCGGCCTGCTCAAGGAGGAGTCGTCGAAGACGGACCGCATCGCGGGCCTCATCGCGGATTTGGGCGACGCCGAGACGAAGCAGAAGGCCAGCGTGCAACTCGTGGCCATCGCCAAGCAGATCGACTCGGAGGCGTGGATCAAGAAGCAGACGCCCCTCGTCGAGGAAGCCAACAAACGCGCGAAGGCGAACGTCAGCAAGGAAGCGCAGACCGAGCAGGTCAAGAAGTACCAGGAGCAAGAGCTCATCAAGGTCTTCACCGCGATGAAGAAGGTGGGCGGCCGGCCTGTCATCGATTACGCGCTCGGGTTTGCGGCGAAAGGTGACAACAGCGAGGAGCGACGCAAGGCAGCGCTGGCGGCGCTCGAGGGGCGGGTCGACAAGAACAACGCCGCCGACATCGAGAAGCTGTTCGACATCGCCAAGGACGACAACACGCCGGACTCGGTGCGGGATCTCGCGTTCACCCGCTTGGGCGAGCTGCCCAAGGAAATCGCCGTCCCGAAGATGTACGCGCTCTTCGACGCCTCGAAGAAGTGGAAGGTGCGCTGGGTGGCCGCCTCGCTCGTCCTTCGCACGATGACGACGAAGGACCTTCCCGAGTTCATGAATCGCCTGCCGAAGAACTCGGGCCAGAAGATGGGGATGACCGAGCCGATCTCCTACGGTGGCCTCATCGCCAAACTCGATGCGCCGGCCGGCGAGAAAAAGCCGCGTGAGGCCATTACTCCTTATTTGAAGAGCAACGAGCTTGGGGCCAAGCTGTCGGCCATCGGATACTTCTACGGAGGGAAGAAGGCCGATGTGTCCACGGTGACGGCGCTGGAGGGCGACAACCAAGCCGTCCCCAAGTGCGAAAAAGACGACGAGTGCGGGTGGTCTTGCGATGTTGCCAAGGCACCCGGTTCGGCGGAGAAGGAATCCAAAGAGATCCACACCGTCGGCGAGTTTGTAAAATTCTGCATCGTACCCTCGATGGAGGGCGGCGGCTCCTAATGCTAAATTGCCCGGCTCCCTATGCATACACGCCCCTCTCTCACCGGAGAGTGAGGAGTCGAGTAGGATAGGGAACCGGAGGCCTACGGGAATCTTGTCATGAGCTCGGATCCGAACAAGAAGAGCGGCCGAACCTTCCAATGCCGCGACGTGCTCTGGGAGACCTTCGAGCAGATGGCGCGCGAGCTCGAGTGCAGCGTCGATTACCTCATCAATGAGGCGATGAAGCAGTACGCGCGGCAGCGCAGCTATGGAACGGGAGCGCGCCCTCAATTTTCGAGCACGCCGAGCGGCTCGCCGCAGTCCGAGCGCGGAGGCTATCCGCCGCCGCCTCCACCGCCGCGTGCGGGCGGTCTGCCTCCCCCGCCGGCCCGTCCGTCGCGTCAGACACCGGGACCTCTTCCACCGCCGCCGGCGCGAACATCGGGCGGGATGCACGGCCTCCCCGCACCGCCGCCGCGCGGTCCGAGCGGGCAAATCCCCGCGGTGCCGCGTTCGGTGCCGCCGCCTGCCCGCAGCGTGCCCCCGCCGATTCCGCGCGCCCCCATGCCAGGACAAATGCCGCCAATGCCGGGGCAGATGGGGCACATGCAACCGATGGCGTCGAACGGCTATCCGCCGCAGGTCCACGCGGGGCCGCAGCTCTGCGTCATGTACCAAGGCGAAAAGATCCCCATCAGCAAGGACCGCTTCGTCATCGGCCGCGGCAAACAATCGAGCGATCTGACCTTGAAGGACCCCAACGTGTCCCGGCAGCACGCGATGATCGAATTCCAGAACGGGATCTATTTCATGGTCGACATGGGCTCGACCAACGGGGTCGAGTTCAACGGCCAGCGCATCGCCCGCAAGCAAATTGCGGAGGGCGATCTCTTCAAAATTTGCGACCACGATCTGCGCTTCACGTATCGTTAGGCAAGGCGCTAAATTCAGGGGGTTGGCCTTGCACGTTGCCATCGTCGGCGCGGGTTCGCTCGGGTCGGTCTTCGGGGTCCGCTTGGCGAGCGGGAAAGACCCCGTGCGCGTTTCGTTCGTCACGCGCTCCGTGCCGGAAGCGGTGAATCCGCTGCGGATCGAGAAGGTGGACGGCGCCGGCGGGTCGCTGGTGCTGGAGGAGCCGGTGCGCGTCACGGCGATTCCGCAGGACGCGGACGTGGTTCTCGTGTGCGTGCGCTTCGAGCAGATCGATGCACGGTTGGTCGGGCTTCTCGCACCGGTGAAGGCACCGGTGGTGACGATGACGCCGATTTTTCCGCAGCATCGGGCGTACTTGGACGGGGCGCTCGGTCCGGGGAGGCTTTTCCCGGGCATGCCTGGGGTGGTGGCCTACGATCGCGAGGGCACGTACCGCTATTGGCTCCCGCGGATGGCGTCGACGTTGATCGAGCAGCCCGAACGGCGGGAGCCGGTGATCGACAAGCTGGCGCAGGCCTTCGAGGCCGCGGGCATCGGAAGCCGCGCACAAGCCGGGGTGCACGCGACCAACGTGGCGACGACGTTCACGTTCGTGCCCGTCATGATGGGCATCGACGTGATGGGCACCATCGACGAGCTGCTCGCCGACAAGGACGCTCTCGATCTCGTGCTGCGCGCGGCCAACGAAGCGCGGCAGCTCGGGCACGAATATGGGAAGCCTACGATTTGGGCGGAGTGGTTCGTGCGCTTCACGTCGCGATCGATGCTGGGCTCGTGGGCGCCGAAGGGCATGGTGGCCAATTCGCTGAGAATGGCGGTCGCCTTTGCGCGGCGGCGGTCGCCCGAGGGGGTGGCTTACGTGGAGGAGCACTTCGGCCGAAAACTGCGCGCGCAAAATTTGGACATGGCCGAGAAGATGGTGGAGCTCTTTCGGGAACGCGATCGGCCGCACGAGGCGATGGCGGAGCTGCGGGATCGACTGCGCTCGGCCGGTTCGGTGGCATGATGCGCTCGTGAACCGATGAAACGACGACCCGATCAGCGGCCGATGAAAGCGCTGCCCCTGCTGGACCCGCAGCGTGCAGCGCTCGAAAATTGCGTATTTTGCCCCAAATTGTGCCGGAGCGCCTGCCCCGTGTCGAACGCGGAGCCGCGCGAAACGCTCACGCCGTGGGGCAAAATGTCGATGGCCTATTTCGCGGCGCACGGCGACGTTCCGCGCGAGGCCTCCTACGCCGCACCGGCGTGGGCCTGCACCGGATGCTACGGGTGCCGTGAGTCGTGCGACCATCGCAACGACGTCACGTCGGGGCTCCATGCGGCGCGGGCAGCTTGGTCCGCGTACGGCATCGCGCCCGAGGGGGCTGCGCGCACGGTGGCACGCTATGCCGAGCACGAGGCGCGCACGCGCACGGCGGCCGGGCGCCTGGGGAATCGGCGGGCGGGGACACGCACGGGGTTGCTCGTAGGGTGCACCTATTTGCACAAGGCGCCGGACGAAGCGCGGGACGCGCTCGAGGTTGCACGTGAGCTGGCAGGGGAAGACGTCGGCGTGGTCGACGGTTGCTGTGGGATGCCGCTTCTCATGGCCGGCGATGCACCGGGCTTCGGACGCGCGGCGGCCGATATGGCCGAGCGGCTGCGGCACTTCGAACGGGTGACGGTGGTGGATGCAGGGTGCGGGGCGGCGCTGCGGATGCACTACCCGGAGATCGGTGTGCACGTCGGGCCGAAGGTCGTCATGCTCGTGGAGTGGGCGGCCCGAGAGGCGACACGCTTTGCCACCTTGGGAAAGCCCGCGACCGAGCCCGTGCGATGGCACGACCCCTGTAAACTGGGGCGCGGGCTCGGAATTTACGAGGCACCGCGCACGGTGCTCACGCGCATTCTGGGCGAGGCGCCCGCGGAATTCGACACGCGGCGCGAGCGCGCCACATGCTCGGGTGCCGGCGGGCTCTTGCCGCTGACCATGCCCGAGCCGGCGCGCATCATTGCGAAGACACGGCTCGAAGAGCATGCGCGCGCGGGCGGCGGGCGCGTGATCACGGGCTGCGCCTCGAGCCTGCACGCATTGCGGCGTGCTTCCTCTGGCACGGCGGTGGACGACATCGTCACGTGGATGGCGCGGAGCCTGCGGGCGCGAAAGGACGAGGGGAGCGCGTGAATCGCAAGAGCGTCGCCCCGCCGCGCAAGACCATCGCGACGCGCGTGCTTGCGTCGTTCGCGGTGACGGTGGTGGCCTTCGCCGTCACCGTGGGCTGGAGCGTGGTCGCCCAGCGGCGTGCGGCGCTCGACAGCGAGGAGCTCGCCCGCGGGTACCTGCCCGCGGCCCTTGCGCTGGGCCAGCTTCGCGCGAACCAGGGAACCTTGGCCGCGCTGCTCGACAGCATCCCCGACGAGCGCAACCCGCTGTCGGCCCGCGAGATGCTGCGGGTTCTCTCCAATGCACGCCCGCAAGCCTTCGCCAAGGCGCGCGAGGCGCTGGCGGTGGGCCTCGCCGACGTGGGCAGCCCGAGCTCGCGCGCGCTGGCCGCGTCGTTGACGGCGGAGTTGGGCTCCATCGAGGCGGATCTCGAGGACGACAAGGAGCAGTTCTCGCTCTTGTTCTCGGCGCTGGACTCGGGGGACAAGGATGCCATCAACCGCATCTTGGTCGAGGCGGGCCCGCAGGAGCACGCGGCCGAGCGGCGGGTGCGCGAAATCTCGGAGCGGGTGCGCGTCTCGATGGACCATATCTCCGAGGACGCGCAACGGCGCGAACAGCGGGCCATCTACGCGCTCATCGCGCTCGCGGTGCTGACCTTGGGTGTGGGGGTCGCGGTGTCGATCCACACGCGGCGCCTGCTGGCGCCTCTGGCGCGTGTGACCGAGAGGGCGCAAGCCGTGGCCCATGGCGATCTGACGCCGCAAGAGGTGGCGCCCACCGAGGATGAAATCGGCGACTTGGCCATGGCCTTCGAGCGCATGGTCGGCGCCGTGGCGAGCGCGCAGGCGCAGGCGCTTTCCAACGAGCGCCTTGCGGCCATCGGCAAAATGGCGGCGCACGTCACGCACGAGATCCGCAATCCGCTGTCCTCGATCGGTCTGAACATCGAGCTCCTGGAGGAGGAACTCGCCGCCCGCACCGACGCACGCGGCGAGTCGCGCGCGCTGCTGCAAGCGATTGCGCGCGAGGTGCAGCGGCTCGAGCATCTGTCCGAGGAGTACCTGCGCCTGGCGCGACTCCCCTCCCCGCGCATGGAGGCCGAGGACATCGCCGGCGCCGTGAACGAGGTGGTGAACTTCTCGCGCGCCGAGAACGAGCGCGCCGACTGCCATGTGCGGGTCGACATTGCCGACAAGCTGCCGCCGGCGTTGTTCGACGAGGCCCAGATCCGGCAAGCGCTTTTGAATCTGCTTCGCAATGCGCGCGAGGCGATGCCTCAAGGCGGCGACATCGACGTGATCGTGCGCGCCGAGGGCATGAGCGTGGTGGTCCGGGTGAACGACCGCGGTGGCGGCATCCCCGACGAGATCCGCCCCCGCGTGTTCGATCCGTTCTTTTCGACCAAGGGCGAGGGCACCGGCCTGGGCTTGGCCATCACGCGCCAGATCGTGGTCGCGCACGGCGGCTCCGTCACCGCCGAGCCGCGCGAAGGCGGGGGCACGAGCTTTCGCATCGCCCTGCCCATTGCACCGGCGCGCGCCTCCGAGCCGCGAGGCAATCGCGGGCCATCGCTGGTATCCATCACTCGGAGCTAGTTGATTTCGAAATAGCGAATGCGCGTCTTATCGCATTTCGCACAGACGACGCGGGCCGATGTGATGGTGCGCCCGTCGAACAAGACCGCGCTCCACGTGCTGTCGGGGAGCGGCCCCGTGAACCGTGCACCGCAATGGCATCGTGGGCCGAGGAGGAGCTTTTCGGCTTCGCTGCGCGACAGAACCCAGGTGGCCGTCGCCGCGGTATCGCCATTGCCGCTGCGGCGTTGGCGCGGTTGTTCCGTGGCGTGGCCGCGCGACCGGGGCCGTAGCAGCCAGGAAATCGAGCCATGACGAATCACCACGACGAGGCCGACGATGCCGAAGAGGGCACCGATGGCCGCAAGCAATGTCAGCGGGGTAGACGTACCTTTGCGGGGCTTGTTGGATGGGGTGAACGAAAAATAGGTCGCATCGCGAATCCGGTCGACCAGGGCCATGTGTTCGGCGACCTCGTTCGGCGGGACGAAGTCGCGAAGGGTTCGAACTTCGAAATCGAGAACGGTCCTCTTGTCGTGCGTCTCGGAGCGAAGCGTGAAGATGAGTACCGAATCGTTGAAGTTCTCGTCGGGTGGCTCGGGGAATTTGATCCCATCGTCGGTGTAAAGGTCGATCTGGTGATGCTCGAACGCCGGATAATCGATGCCGAGGGGAGCATTGCGCTTGGCCGATTGGGTCGTTCCGACGATGTCGGTCACGCCGCGGGCACGCACGGAGAAATCGCCATCTTTCACGACATGGGGCATCACATAATGCTCCCGAAGAACGACCGCGTCCTCGTTGGGACGATCTTCCACCGTCATCTCTTCAACCACTTCGATGGTCGGATACATGGTGGCGTATTCATCGAGGTAGCGCTTTTGAATCTTGGCCCGTGGTATTCCAGCGAGCCGATGGCGCATCGCCCGCGCGTCGGCGTCGCGGAAGGTACGCACCACGTCCAGGCGTCCATCGGTATCGCCGAATCGAAAGGACTCGTACGTTACGACGGTGGGTTCTTTGGGAAAGGGCGCCTCGATGGTGGAAAGGCCATTCGTGTCACGTGCGGCGACCAACGCTTTTCCAAACCGTAATGGCGCATCCCCCAGAGCGCTGCGTTCCGCGGAGCGCGTTGGGTCGACCCAGATGGGTTTGCCTTCGAGGAGGATGCGCACGACCGCATGATCGAAGGCATACGGCGAGGGCAGTTCTCCTTCGACGTGCTCTCGGAGATCCGAGTCGACCAAGACGCCGTGTGCTTCGATGCCCATCGCGGTCAGCAAGGCAACGAGCAGGACCGATTTGTCTTTGCAATCACCGAATCGCTGTTTCAACACGTCCGCGGCCGGGTGAGGCCGGTGCGAGTTCGCCCCCATCTCGATACCGAGGTAGCGCACTTCGTCTTGCACGAACCGCAACGCGGCGAGTGCACGCGCCGCGGGCGTGGTGTGCTTTTGGGCAATGTCGTTGGCGGCGGCCGTGATCTCCGCCGTGGGACGGCCGGCCTCTTCGAAAAGGGGAACGGCCCAAGCCGCGACGCTGCGCCATGAGTCGAATTCGCTCACGACGAGCCTGGGCCGCTGAACGTACCAGCTCGGCACATCGCGCTCGTAGACCGGCTCGGGCACATCCCGCCGTTCCCACGTGAGCTCGCGCATGCTGTCGGCCACGCGGGTAACGGGATCGAGCGTCATTCCCGTGGTGCGAAATGTAAGGGATCGGGATGGCGGCGCGAGGATGCGCACCCGGAGGTACTCCACGGGACGCGAGGTCGCCAGCGGCTCGACGGTAACGAAGCGTCCCCCCAAAACGGGATTCTGTCCCTCGAGGGTGTAGTCATAATCGACGACGTCACCCACCCGCAAATCGTGAATGAGCACATGGGCCGTGCGGCGCCCATTGTACACGCGCTGATCGGCCTCGCGCTCGACATCGGTCACGCGAACGGTCGCCGTGGTCAACGCGTCGATGCTGGTCCCCGCACGAACGATGCTCACACGGTGCAAGGTCAGGTGCTCATAACTGGGGTCGAATTCGATCTGCATCTGCCCGACTTCATCCACGCCCGCCGCCGAGACAATGCGCTTCACGCGATGCATGTAGTGTTCGACGCTGGAAGCAACGCGATATTGGTCGTCGATGGTCTCGTCGATCACGCCGCCCTGCTCCGCCGCATCTTTGCTCGGCGCGTGCGGCGCCCGCTCCGCGGGAATGACCCACGACGGAACCTTGGCCACGGGCACCGCACCCTCGGCATTCGCAGCCGCGCGCGCCGCGGGCGATACTTCGAAAAGGGCCGTGCCGAGCAAAAGTGCGAGGAGGACGGGGCGTGGAGACATCGTCAGTTCTCGTATTGAATTGTTCTTAAAATTGACCAACGATATGAAATGAGAACGTATAGGTGGCATCCACGGGGACGCCGTCGAGCGTCGCTGGAGAGTAGCGCCGCTCCTGGATGTTCTCGCGAACGGTCTTTTCCAATCTCGGATATGAGCAGACGAAGTTGCAATCCGAGACGTGGCCTTCTTTGTGCAACATGCACCGAACAACGACGTACTCCTCCGCCGGACGAGTCGGGATCGCCTCCGTCACCGGCTGAGCGCCTGGAGACGGGACCAATGTTGGGTACTCGGATACGTTTGCCGTGCACGCCGGTTTCACCCCCGGCGTCGTGACGCGGCCCGAATTTTCGGAAGGTGGCTCGGAACGCACGTTGGCCGGAGGCGGGACGTTGGCTGTTGCGCCACCACAGGCTGCCAGTGGGATGAAGGCCGCGAGCATGCAAACGGGGCGCTTCATGGGCCCATCACCTGAAATTGGAACGTATAGGTAACATCAACCGGATCGCCCTCGGACGTCGTTGCGGGCATGTAGCGCCGCTGCCGAAGGTTCTCGAGTACAGTCTCGTCCAATCCCGGATGCGAGCAAACCATCTTGCAGTCCGTGACGCTTCCCTCCTTGCGCAAAACACACCGAGCGACGAGGTAAACCTCCGCCGGAAGAGTCGGGATAACCCAGTCCGGAAAGAAAATTATCTCACTTCCCGAGATGAGCCGAGGCCGCGTCATGCGCTTGCTCCACTCCACGGGCAGGCCTGACGACTCCGGCCGCGGCGTTTTGGATAGCGTCAAGCACGCGGGCTTGACCCCGGGCGTTGTGACGAGGCCCGAGTTTTCCGGGAGTGTCCCCGACGGGGCGTTTGCCCTTTTACCTCCGCAGGCGGCCAGTAGAAGGAACGCCGCAAGCGGGAAGATCTGCGGCCGGCACATCATCGTCCGCCTCTCATTGGGGCCCAATATGAAACTGGAACGTATAGGTCACGTCGACAGGAACGCCCTCATAGATTGCGGGGCTGTAGCGCTGCTCGTAAAGGATATCGAGTACCGCCTTGTCCACGCCTGGATACGAGCAAAGGAAGCTGCAATCGGTTACGTGGCCTTCCTTGTGCAATGTGCACCGTGCGACGATGTAGAGCTCCAAAGAACGCACGAGCACTTCCCGGGGAAGGATCGGCACGTTGCTTCCGGTGATGAGCCTAGGCTTCGTCATGGGCTTGTCCGGATTCGGCGGCTCGCCGCCGGAGCGCGGTACCAAGGGTGGCTTGGATAGTTTGGCAAAGCACGCTGGCTTGACCCCCGGCGTCGTGACGAGGCCCGAGTCTTCTGGAGGAGGCTCGGGGAGCGGGTCGGCCGATGCCGAGAGCGGGACGCGCTCCCATCGAACTAGCAGTAGGGTGGGCGGCGGAGCGTTGGCCGTTTCGCACCCGCAGACAGCCAGCGGGAGGAGGGCGGCCAGAATTCGAGCGACGCGTTTCATGGTCCCAGAACGCGGTAGGTGAAGGTGTAGACGAGTTCGATGGGGCGGCCTCGGTAGGTGGCGGGTTCGTAACGCTGAATACTCAACCCTTCGAGGGTGACCGCGTCGTAGGCGGGGTGGGAGCAGATCATGCTGCAGTCCGAGACGGTGCCGTCGGTGTGAATGGTGCAGCGGGCGGCAAGGTAGACGGGACCCTCGGGCAAAGAGGAAGGAAGTATCGATTTCATGACGCGCGGAGGACCCGGAGGACTCGGGATCAGGCGCGGGGGTGTGATCTCGTTCGGCGGGATCTCCTCGCCCGATTCGGTTCGGGGCTTTGGGTGCGGAGGCGCCTTGGCCAAACACGCCCAGGGGCGCGACGTAGGGGGCGGGGCGGTGGCGGTTTCTCCGGCGCATGCTGCGGATGCGGCGGCGAAAACCAGGGCGGCGGCGCGATGGCTCGATTTTTCGGTTCCCATGGCCCTTGGCGTCTTATTCGGCGCGGCGTGCGCGGCGGTTGCTTGAAATCGTGCGGCGCCGGATCGTTCGCACGTAGGTGCTCGTGCGACAGGGCGGTGTCGGCGATGGACGCGGGGCGCGCGGCTCGCTAAGTAGGGGGCCATGCGACCCGATGCTCGTGCGCTCGATGCGCTTCGCCCCGTCGAAATGGTTCTCGGTTTTCATCGTCCCTCGGAAGGGTCGGTGCTCTACCGCGCGGGGGGCACGATTGTTCTCTGCACGGCGTCGGTCGAGCCGAAGGTGCCCGCCTTTCTCGAGGGCAAAGGCAAAGGATGGCTCACGGCCGAGTACCAAATGCACCCGCGCGCCAATCCGCCGCGCCGCGAAAATCGCGATGGACGCGGCAAAGCGCCCAGCGGCAGAACGCAAGAGATTCAGCGGCTGGTCGGGCGTGCCCTGCGCGCGGCCGTGCTTCTGGAGAAGCTCGGGGAGCTGACCATTACCATCGACTGCGACGTGCTCGAGGCCGACGGCGGCACGCGCACCGCATCCGTGACCGGCGGATTCGTGGCGCTGGCATTGGCCATCGCCAAGCTGCGCGAACGCGGGACCTTGAGCGGGCCCGTTCTGCGGGAGCCGGTGGCGGCGACCAGCGTCGGTTTGCTCAAGAATGACCAACTGGCGCTCGACCTGATGTACCTCGAAGACTCGGCCGCGGAGGTGGACCTCAACGTCGTGGCCACCGCGTCGGGCGCAATCATCGAGGTGCAAGGCACCGCCGAAGGCGCACCGGCACCGCGCGCGCGCATCGATGCGATGCTCGATCTGGCACTCGCCGGCGTGGCCGAGCTCACGCGCCTGCAGCGTGCGGCGCTGGCCGATGCGGGCGTATCGCTCGATGCGTTGCTCGTGGGCGGCGGGTGACGGCGTGAAGCACTCGCTCGTCCTGGCAACGCACAACCGGAACAAGGTGGAGGAGCTCCGCGGTCTCTTGGCGGGGCTCCCGCTGGACATTTTTGCGCTGCCGGACGTTCTGCCGCAGGCGCTGCCCGTCGTGGAAGATGGGCGAACCTTCATCGAGAACGCGGTGAAGAAGGCGCGCGCGGCGGCGCATGCGACGATGATGCTGGCCCTCGCGGATGACTCAGGGCTGGAGGTCGATGCCCTCGACGGAAGGCCAGGCGTGTATTCTGCACGCTTTGCCCACGAGCGCGCGACCGACTCGGAGAACAACGCAGCGCTGCTCGACGAGCTGGAGGCGCTGGGCGATCCCGTATCGGCGGCGCAGAACAAGAGCTACGTGGCGCGCTTCCGATGTGCGCTGGCCTTGGTGGATCCCTTTGCAAAGGACGGGGAACCGAAAGTCGTCGAGGGGGCCTGCGAGGGACGTATCACGAGCATCCCGCGCGGCTCGGGTGGGTTCGGCTACGATCCGCTGTTCGTGCTGGCCGGCATGGACAAGACGATGGCCGAGCTCACCGAGGACGAGAAGAATCGGGTGAGCCATCGCTCGAAGGCTTTCGCGGCGATGCGGCCCGTGATTTCCGAGTTGATTGTCGCGCGGGAGCAGCAGATTCGGCGAATTTGCGAGTAGCCCGCCCGCAGGCGCCTAGCGGCGAATGCCCGCGGTGGCGAAGGTGGCCATCGAGAGCTGGAGCTCCACGGCGGTGCGGACCAAGTCCACGGCGAGAACGGCGCCGGTGCCTTCGCCGAGACGCAGGCCGAGATCGAGGAGCGGAGTCTTGCCAAGGGCCGCGGTGGCGAGGCCCGCGCCTTTCTCGGCGGAGGCGTGGGAGGCGAGGAGATACGGCGTGACCTGAGGGTCGAAGGCCGCGGCGACGAGCGCGGAGACGCTGGCGAGAAAGCCATCGAGCACCACGGGGATGCGCTCGCGGGCGGCGCCGAGAAGAAAGCCCGCCATGGCGGCGAGCTCCAGTCCGCCGACGGCCGCGAGGACGCCGAGCGGGTCGGCGGGATCGGGCGCGTGAAGGCGCAGGGCGGCTTCGACGATGGCAACCTTGTGAAGTCGGATCGCATCGGAAATGCCGGTTCCCGCGCCGACGGCGTCGGAGGGCGATGCGCCCGTGAAGGCGCAGAGAAGCGCGGCGGCGGACGTGGTGTTGCCGATGCCGACTTCGCCGATGGCCAGGAGTTGGTAATCGTCGGACGCGGCACGGCGGGCGAGCTGCTCGCCGACGTCCATCGCCTGGCGGGCCTGCTCGCGGGTCATCGCGGGTTCGCGGGCGAAGTTCGCGGTGCCCGCGCGAACGGGGGCGCGGTGCAAAGCGAAGAGCGGGTTCGTGGGGAGCGCCGAGAGATCGCCGGCCACGCCGACGTCCACGAGCGATACATGGATGTCGAGGCGGTGGGCCATCACGCTGATGGCGGCGCCGCCGGCCATCATGTTCGCGACCATGCCGGCGGTGACCGACGAGGGATACGCGCTCACGCCTTCGACGGTGACGCCATGGTCGGCGGCGAAGACGGCCACCAGCGGTCGCTCGGGACGCGGCGGGGGAAAGCGCCCGTGGGCACCCGCGTACCAGGCGGCGACTTCTTCGAGGCGGCCGAGGCTGCCGGGCGGCTTGGTGAGAAGCAGCTGGTGCTCGAGGGATGCGCGGCGGGCGATCTCGCAATATGGAGGGATGGCGCCCGGCAAGCCGCGGACATCCGGCGGGGTGGGCGCCGGAGCGGAGGGCTCGGACGAAGGCCAGCGATCGCGATGGATGACCGAGGTGCGGCGCGGCCGCCAGCCGTTCTCCTCGAGGAGCGGGCGCTCGCGAAATTCTTCGGCGTGGCCGACGCAGAGGTAGGCGATGGGCTCGACGCCGGCCGGAAGCGCGAGCTCCTCGCGCAAGACGGAGGGCTCGACGATGCTCACCCAACCGATACCAATGCCCTCCGCCCGCGCGGCGAGCCAGAGGTTCTGCACGGCGCAGCAGACGCTCGCGCGCACCGACTCGGGTTGCACGGTGGTGCCGAGGATCGCTTCGTCGCGCGGACGCAGATCCGCGAGCACGCAGACGTTGAGCGTCGACTCCTCGATGCCCTCGAGTTTGAACTCCAGGTACGCCTCGCGGCGATCCGCGGGAAAGCGCGCGGCCTCCGCCTCGCGGCAGCGGAGAAAGCTCTGACGAATGTGCGCACGTATCGCGGGATCGCGAATGACGACGAAGGCCCAAGGCTGCGAAAAGCCCACGCTCGGCGCGAGCTCCGCGGCACCGAGGATGCGCGCGAGCACATCGTCGTCGATGTCGCCGGGGCGGAAGTGGCGAATGTCGCGCCGCAGCTCCATGACGCGATAGAGAGCCGCACGCGCGGCTTCGTCGAAGCGCACCGGGATCATGACTGAATCAACTTCTCGAGAAGGTCCATGTTTACGTGCTCACGAACGACGTCGGCGAGGCGATCGTACTCGTCCCGCGGCCCCGCCACCGGCTCCGGAGGTGCGAGATCGGGAAGGCCCTTCGCGCGGCGAAGGTGCGTCAGCAGGGTGCGCCGCACGGAGGCGTTCTCGAAGAGGCCGTGAATCATCGTGCCCACGACGGCGCCGTTTTCGGAGACGTCGCCATCGAGCTCGTGAACCTCGGCACCATTGCGCGCGAGGATGCGAAAGCTCGCCGCGGCGTGCGTGTGCCGCTCGAGACGCCCCATGTGGATCTCGTAGCCAAAGAGCTGCTCTTCGCCTTCCGCGGCCAGAAAGCTCGCTCGGGCACTTCGGGCGCGCACTTGGCATGTGCGCTTCTCGGGCCCGAACCGCGTGTGGAAGGCGAGCAACCCGAGCCCGCGGGCAAACTCCTGCGGCGACTCCACGCCGTGGGGATCCGCGATGCTCTCACCGAGCATTTGGCAGCCGCCACAGATGCCCAGGACCGGCTCCGAGCGGGATGCACGGCCGGCAATGGCGTCGGCGAAGCCCGTCGCATGAAGCCACTCCAGATCGGCCATGGTGGCTTTGGTCCCCGGTAAAATGACCAGATCGGCGCCCTCCACGGCATCCGCGTGCTCCACGAACCGAACCACCACGTCGGGCTCGTACTCGAGCGGCTGAAAATCGTCGTAGTTCGAGATGCGCGGCAGCCGCACCACGGCGATGTCGATCTGGTTCGCGCCCGCACGCCGGCGCCCGCGGCGCTCCTCCAGCGAGACGGAGTCTTCGTCGGCCACGCGAAGCTGCTTCACGTAAGGCAGCACGCCAAGCACCGGCACCTGGGTGCGGTCCTCCAGAAAGCGCAGCCCGGGCTCGAGCAGCTTCACGTCGCCGCGAAACTTGTTCACCAGGAAGGCGCCGACGCGGGCGCGCTCGTGGGGCTCGAGCAATTCCATGGTGCCGACGAACGCGGCGAAGACGCCGCCGCGGTCGATGTCACCGACCAAGACCACCGGCGCCTCGGCGATATGTGCAACATACATATTCACGATGTCGCGTTCTTTGAGGTTGATCTCGGCCGGGCTGCCCGCCCCCTCGATGATGACCAGATCGTGCGTGGCGCGCAGCCGGTCGAGCGACTCGCGAACCATGGTGCGAAGCTCGGGCTTGCGCATGTGGTAGTCGGCGGCCCCGAGGCTACCGATGCTTTTGCCCAGCACGATGACCTGCGAGCGGGCGTCGCCCTCGGGCTTGAGCAAGATGGGGTTCATGTCCACGGTGGGCACCACGCGCGCTGCCTCGGCTTGCACGGCCTGGGCGCGACCGATTTCACCGCCATCGGGCGTGACGAAGGCATTGAGCGCCATATTTTGCGACTTGAAGGGCGCAACGCGAAGGCCCCGCTGTCGAAACAGCCGGCAGAGCGCCGCGCAGACGATGCTCTTTCCGACGGAGGAGGCGGTTCCTTGAATCATGAGGGTGCGGGCGGTCATGGGCGAAGCTCTTGGCGAAGGGCGGAGACGAGAAGTTCCGTGTCGGGTAAGGGGCGGGCCGCCAGGCGAATGTGCCCGGGCAACCCGAAGGAGGTGGCATCGCGCACCAGAACGGCGTGCCGTTCCAGCAAGGTGCGGCGCAGATCCGTGGCAAGGCGCCGCCCACCGAGATAGACGAGCACGTAGACGGTGTCGCTTGGGTGCGTGCGCAGGTCGAGGTGGTGCAGCCGAGCCTCGAGTGCGGCGCGGTCTTGGAGAAGCCGGACGCGGCTCTCGTCGACGAAGCGCTGCGCCTCGGGCTCGAAGGTGGCGAGAATGGCAGCTTGCGCGGGCGCGCCGATCGACCACGGCGGCCGCTCGGCCTCCATGCGCGCGACGAGAGGCTCGGGGGCCACCGCATACCCCATGCGCAATCCCGGCAACGCGTGGTCCTTGGTGAGCGAGCAGACCCACACGATGCGACGGGAAGGACGCGCGATGCCGTGGTGTGCGCTGAGCGAGAGGAACGAGACGTCGCACACGAACAATGTGTCCGGGTGGCGCTCGGCCAAGTCTTCGAGGACCTCGAACGGCGTGACGACGCCCACGGGGTTGGAAGGGCTGCAGACGTAGACGAGCCGCGGGCGGAAGGCGTGAAGCTGCGCATCGAGCGCGGGAATGTCGAGGGCGAAGTCGTTGCGCGGCAAGGTGCGGTGCTCGAGGATGCGCGCCCCGGCCTGCATGGCCGCGCGCTGCATTTCCGAGAACGTCGGCTCGATGGCCATAGCGAGATCGCCAGGGCGCAGCCACGCGCGGGCGAGAAGCCAGAGAAGATCGACGGCGCCGTTGCCGAGGATGACGCGCGCGTCGGGTTCATCGAGGTGCGCGGCAAGCGCGCGGCGCGTGGGTGCGGCGGAGGGATCCGGGTAGCGATGCAGCGGAGCCTCGGCGATGGCGCGCAGCACGGAGGGGCATGGTCCGTACGGGTTGACGTTGACGCTGAAGTCGAGCACGTCCTCGGCGCGAAGACCGACGGCGGCGAGCTCGTCGTCGACAGGGCCACCGTGCGCCGGGCTATCCATGGAGGCCTCGGCTCAGGAGCGCGCTGGTGACGAGAGAGCCCAACGCGGCCAGCGAGGCGATGCGCCACGCCGCCGTGATGTGCGCCGGCTCGAGGGGGTGGACGGCGTCGCCGAGGGCGTAGTGATCGGGCTTGGTGAGGCGCACGCCGAGCAACCCGGCCATGGTGGCCATGGGCCATCCGGCGTTGGGGCTCTCGGTGCGGGCACCATCGCGCCGGAGGATGGCGATGCCGCGCCCCACGCGTGCGCCGGTGAGCGCGCCGGCCACGAGCAAGAGCAACGCGGCAAAGCGCGCGGGCACGAGGTTCGCGAGATCGTCGAGGCGTGCGGCGGCTTTTCCGGCGTATTCCAGGTGCCCGTGGTAGCCCATCATCGCGTCCAGCGTGTTGACGGCGCGGTAGAAGACGGCGCCCTCCAGGCCGAAGCACGCGAAGAACAGGAGCGGCGCGACGACGCTGTCGGAGATGTTCTCGGCGATGGACTCGACGGTGGCTGCGACCAGGGCCTCCTTCTCGAGATGGTCGGCCTTGCGGCTGCAAAGGCTGCCCAGGCCTCGGCGCGCGGACGCGACATCGCCGCACTCGAGGGCGTCGCGCACGGTGAAGGCGGCATCGCGCAGCGCACGCACGGCGAACATCGGCTTGAGCAGGAGCGCGGTACCCAAGGTGGCGAGCCACACAGAGCGACCCAGCGCATTCACCACGACATGGGCCATTGCGGCGAAGGCGGCGGGGATGGCGAGTGCCACGATCGCACCGCGCGCGAGCTGGCCCCATCGACCTTGGGCACCGAGCGCCCAGCGGCGGGCGTGCCCGATGATGCTTCCCATCCAGGCCACGGGGTGGAGGCGATTCGGCGGCTCGCCAAAGGCGCCGTCCAGGGCATACGCGGCCGCAAGCACGAGGGGCGCCATCATGGGTCCGCGAGCTCCACGGGCCCAGGGCGCAGACGCAACACCGTGCCGAGCGCGGCGAGGTACACCTCCGAGGCCGAACGCGCGAGCCGCTGGTGGGCACGGCCGCTGATATCGCGGAAGGCGCGCCCGAGCGGCGTTTCGGGAACGAGGCCCATGCCGACTTCGTTGGTCACGAGCCACGTGTGAAACGAGGCCGACGCGAGCGCATCGGCCAACGCGTCCACGCGACGCTCGATGGCCTCGTGCGGGGCATCGGCGAGAAGCAGGTTCGAGAGCCACAAGGTGAGGCAGTCGATCACGGCGATGTCGGGGGGATCCTGCGCGACGCGGGCAATGGCCTCGTCGAGATCGTGCGGGGCCTCCAACGTCGTGAAGTCGCTTCCGCGCTCGGCGATGTGCCGATCGATGCGCACGCGCATCTCATCGTCGAAGGCCTGCGCGGTGGCGATGAAGAGCCGCTTGGGTCCGCGCTGCAGCGCGCGATGAAGTGCAAACGCGCTCTTGCCGGAGCGGGCACCGCCACCAATGAGGGAAAAGCTCATGGCGAGGTCTCCTTCCAGCGGCGCACGCCCTCGGCAATGGCGCTCTCCACGGCGCCGCCCACGACGGAGCCGATGGCCGTGTGCTTTCCCGCATACGGCGCACCGCGCGCGTTGGACCGCGCGCAGGCAACGACGGTGCAGTCGGTGCCGGTGCCCGTGGCGGGGCGGCCGCTGATCCGGCTGCGAACACCGGCCTCGAGGACGGCCGCGCATTTGGCCTCGGTCGCGATGGCGCTGGCCTCGAGCAACGCCTCGTCCGTGAGCGGCGTGTCGATGTACACCATCGTGTTGATCGTGCCGATACGGCACGCGAGCCAGGGCGGATCTCCCGCGCGAAGGGCATTGCCCAGACCGACGGTGGCCAGGCACCGTGCGGTCACGCCGCCCTGTTCCGCCGAGTCATCGATGTAGTGTGCAATGTTTGCACTCGTGAGGAGCCCGACGGCAAAATGGAGGCCTCGCGCGTGAAGGCGCTCGGTGAGCATGCGTGCGGGATCGACCGAAGGGCGAAGATCGCCATTGCGCACTTCGAGCCAAGCGACATGCCGAACATCGGCGAGGCCACCGCCCACGATGGCCCAACTGCAGGCGCGCACGGTCTCGGCGAAGGAGGCAATGAGCCAGCGATCGCGCTCGGCGAGGGCCAATGTCACCTCCAGGGGGGCCGGGAGCAGTTGCGCGCTGGCGTTCATGGCGTGCGCGTCTTTCGATACGCGGCGCAACTTTCGACGAACGATGCGGCGATGCGCGGGTTGGATGCCCAGTGCGCATGGACGTACGAAGCAATGACGTTGCCGATGCGGAAGCCTTCTCGCGAGGTTTCGTCACCTCGGCGGCGACGGAGGGAATATACGCGCTCGATGCTGGGCGGGGGCTCGGGGGATAGCTCGGAGTAGCGGAATTGGTGGCCGCGGAAGCGCGAACCGGCGCCGCCGAGGATGGTCTTCGTTTGCGTTTCGACCTCGACGTAGCCGAGGGCCTGCAGCTTGGCGCACATGCGAGCTTCCGTTGGAACGAGGCCCACCATGGGGTGACGTTCGCCGTCGGTGGTGACGATGGCCTGCGTGAGGTACATGAGCCCTCCGCATTCGGCGTAAATGGGGCCTCCGGCCTGGGCGAAGGAGGCGACGGCTTCGCGCATGGCCACATTGGCCGAGAGGGCCGCGGCGTGGACCTCGGGATAGCCTCCGCCGAGGTAGAGGCCGTCCGCATCGGGGAGCGTCGCGTCGCGCATCGGCGAGAAGGGCACGAGCTCGGCGCCGAGGGATTCGAGGCGGCGGAGGTTGTCGGCGTAGTAGAAGTGGAAGGCGTCATCGCGGGCGATGGCGATGCGGCAGCCAGAGGTCGCGGGCATGGGCACGCGCACGGGCACGGGCACGGGCAGCACCGACGTGGCGAGGGCCAGAAGCGCGTCGAGCGAGAACCACGACGAAGCTTGTTCCGCCCAATGATCGAGGAGCGAAGCCGGCAGGGCGCTTTCGTCGGCGGTGCGAAGGCCGAGGTGGCGCTCGGCGAAGGCGTGTTCCTCATCGCGGGGGAAGCCGCCCAAGATCGGCGGCGTGCGCAAGGCGCGGCGCAGAAGATCGAGGTGGCTTCGGCTCCCGACGCGGTTGGCGATCGCCGCGGCGACGTGAAGCTTCGGGTCGAAGCTCGCGAAGCCCCCCACGAGGGCGGCGATGCTGCGGGCCATTCCGCCCGCGTCGACCACGAGAACCACCGGCGCTTCGAGCCACTTGGCGATTTCCGCAGTGGAGCCTTCCTCGCCGGTGGGGCTGGCGCCATCGTAGAGGCCCATCACGCCCTCGATGAGCGAAATGTCGGCGTCGCGTGCGGCATGGGCGAAGGTCGCGCGCACGGCCTCGTGGCCCATCATCCAGCCATCGAGGTTCTGCGAAGGCGCGTCGA
The DNA here is from genome assembly GCA_037157775.1 of Sorangiineae bacterium MSr12523. Lineage (NCBI taxonomy): Bacteria > Pseudomonadati > Myxococcota > Myxococcia > Myxococcales > Pendulisporaceae > Pendulispora > Pendulispora brunnea. The sequence continues at coordinate 13,124,659 of CP089982.1, read as the reverse complement.
TGGCCCGCGCGTGGTACGTCGGATCGAGGTAGTCGGGCCCGCACTTGAACAGCGCCACCCGAAGGCCACGCGCGCGAAGGGCACGCGCCAAGGCCACGGTGACCGTGGTCTTGCCCACCCCACTGGACGTACCGGCGATCACGAGCCGCGGAAACGCAAGGTCGCTCATATCAGAAGTCCACCCCGATCTGCGCCTTCACGCCCGCGGTGAAGGGGTGCTTGACGGCAACCATCTCGCTCACCAGATCGGCCATCTCGAGCAGCGCTTCGGGCGCATTGCGTCCAGTGATGACCACGTGCACGTGCGCAGGGCGCGTGCGCAGGGCCTCGAGCACCTCCTCCAGCGGGAGGAAGTCGTAGTGGAAGGTGTACGTGAGCTCGTCGAGCACCACCAAATCGCGCTCACCCGAGGCGATTTCCTGGCGCGCCGTTTCCCAAGCCGCGCGCGCTGCGGCTTTGTCGCGCGCGAGGTCGTCGCTTTCCCATGTAAAGCCGAGCCCCATGACGTGAAAGCGCAACTGGGGCAATGTCTCGGCAAAGAGGCGCTCGCCCGTTTTCCATTTGCCCTTGATGAACTGCACCACCGTGACGCGAAGACCGCGCCCCAGGGCACGAAAGACCATGCCCAAGGCGGCCGTCGTCTTGCCCTTGCCGTGCCCCGTGTAGACCACGAGCAGGCCACGCGGCGGCTCTTTTTGCGCCGTGCTCACGAGGCGTCTCCGTCCGTGGTGCGCGGGGGACGCACGGCGCGGCGGAAGCGGTGGCTGAACTCGGGATCGTACAGCTTCGAATTGGCGAAGTGCGTGGCCGTGAGAACATGCCCCACGAGGATCATCGATTGCGATTTGATCCCGGCGGCGCGCACCTTTTCGCGAATGTCGGCGAGGGTGCCCTGCACGATCCGCTGATCGGGGCAGCTGGCCTTGTGCACCACGGCCACGGGGCAGTCGGCACCGTAGGACGGGATCAGCGCCTCGGTCACGTCGCGCAGCAACGTGATGCTCAAAAAGAGGCACAGCGTCGCGCGATGGGCGGCGAGCTCCTGCAGCTTCTCGCGCTCGGGCATCGGTGTACGCCCCTCGGCGCGGCTGAGGATCACGGTCTGCGAGAGCTCCGGCAAGGTGAGCTCGCGTCCCAGGGCCGCCGCCGCCGCGGTGAACGAGGAGACGCCGGGGATGATCTCGTATTCGATGCCGAGTTCCGCCATCTTGCGCATCTGCTCCGCGGTGGAACCGAAGATGGCCGGATCGCCCGTGTGCACGCGCGCGACGTCATGGCCGGCGTCGCGGGCCTCGATGATGACCTCGAGGATCTGGTCCAAGGTCATGCTCGAGGAATCGAGCACCTTGGCCTCGGGGCTCGCCATGGCGACGACCTCCTTCGGCACGAGGGAGCCCGTGTACAGAACGACGGGGCATTGCGCAATGAGCTCCGCGCCGCGAAGGGTGATGAGCTTGGGATCGCCGGGACCGGCTCCAATGATGTAGACGCGCATGGGATTCCTAGAGGCAGCGAAGGACGGTGTCGCGGATGATTTGCCAAAGGGGGGCGGGGATTTCGCCGAGCCAGCGGGCGTCGACGTCGGCGTCGGGGATGCCCTCGGCGTCGGGATCGCCGCCGTGGAGGACGAGACGCCAGAGGCGCTCACTCACCGAGCCGTTTCGCTCGATGAGGAAGCGTTGGGCCAAGGCCTGGGCGAGGGGTTCGCCTTCGAGGTCGAGGATCAAGGCCCCCCCGCGCGCGTCCCCTGAACCGCGACCCGAAAGACGGATGTACGGTCGCTTCAATGGATCGAGTTCGCCCGGTGGTTCGAAGCCGGCGGCGGCCCAGTCGCACGGCGACTTCGTATTCCCAATCAAAAAATACTCACCCTGGGACTCGGCCAGGATGGCGCCGGAAAGACGCGTCACGCGCGACATTACTCGCCCTCCGGCAGCACCAACGACCGCCCCGGCGTTTGCCCTGCGATGGCGTTGCCGTCCCAGGTGTACTTGTTCGTGTACCCGCGCGGCGTCACCATGTAGCCCTCGAAGACGAACGTGTTGCTCGAGCCGACGAGCACGGTGGTCAGCATCCCGATCTCGAACTCCAGGAAGTGATCCAGATCGGTCAGCACCGCGTTCTCGAGCTTGCGGTACGCGCTCTTCACCAAGGCGACCGGCGTATTGCCCGGGCGGTAGCGCGCGATGATGTCGTGCGCCTCCACGATTTGACGCGTGCGCCTTCCGCTCGCCGGATTGTACAAGCCAATGACGAAATCCGCGGATGCGGCAGCCTCGATGCGGCGGGTGATGACCGGCCACGGCGTGAGCAAGTCGGAAAGCGAGATGGCGCAAAAGTCGTGACCGAGCGGCGCACCCACCAGCGAGGCACACGAATTGAGCGCGGTCATACCCGGCACGATGCGCAGCTCGGGCGAGTCGCCGCGCTTCCAGCCGATCTCCTGGAGCACCTGGAAAACGAGGCCCGCCATGCCGTACACGCCCGCGTCGCCCGAGGAAATGATGGCCACCTTGGCGCCATCGCGCGCGCGCTCGACGGCGGCGCGGGCGCGGCCGATCTCCTCGGTCATGCCGGTGCGGATCACCTCTTTGCCCTCGATGAGGTCGCGCACCAACTTGATGTACGTGATGTAACCGACCACCACATCGGCCGAGACAATGGCCTCCAAGGCGGCCGGCGAGGTGTGTTGCGACGCGCCGGGCCCGATGCCGACGATCGAGAGCACGCCTTTTGCTGCTGGCGTATCACCAAAGACATCACTCATGACTCGATCTCCTTCCGCTTTGGAAACGGAATGCGTGCGACGGCGAAGGTCATCGACCTCCCGGCGCCTTCTTCGGTGTACGTCTGCTTGGGCACCAGGAGTTTCTCCGCCCCCGCCGCGAGCAACGCCGCCGGCTCCGCCACACCGCGCGCCCCCACGTAGCGTTTCACGGTTTCCGAGGGGTTCTCGATTCCGGGAACGACATCGAGTTGCTCCGGCGTGAAGGTGCGCAGTGGCCACTGCCGGCGTTCGCTCAAGGCGAGAAAGGCTTCCTCATCGCCTTTCTTGTCGATGGTGGCGATGGCCTTCACCGACTTGGGCGACAGGCCGTGCTCCTTCAAGAGCGCGTCCACCCCGCGCTCCACCATCTCGATCGACGCTCCGCGATCGCAGCCGAGGCCCACGACGAGGCTTTTGGGCCGGTACACGACGGAGTTTTCCCACGCCGCCGGGTCGAGGCGCGTGCGGTCGCTCGCGATGAGCAAGATTTCCCAGGCCGCAGGATCGACCCCCTCGAGGCTCGTCGCATAACGCACGCCCTCGGGCAGCGCGCGGTCGAGGGGCCACCAATTCGGCTCCCCCGTTTCTTGAACGAAGAGAACGGGCGTGGCATTCACCACGGCAGCGCAGCCTCGGGTGACGTTGCGATCCATGTCGTCGAGGGTCCACCCGAGGTCGCGGCCGAGGATGTCGACGGTGAGTGTGCCGATGGCGTCGGATGCGGTGGTCACCACGGACGCGGCGCCCAAAATGGAGGCGACGCGATCGGTGAAAACATTTCCGCGACCCACGTGGCCGGAGAGCACGCAGATGGAAAAGCGGGCCGCGTCGTCGACGCAGACGATGGCCGGATCGACCTTCTTGTTCTCGAGGAGCGGCGCGATCATGCGCACCACCGCGCCGACGCTGATGATGAAAATGTGCGCGTCGTAGGCGGTGAACGTCTCCTTCAAGAGCGGGCCCATGGGAAGCGCGAAAGGCTTTGCCGTCGCGGGCGCGAGGGAGGCAAGCTTGGCGGAGACGAAGAGATCCGCATCGGGAAGGCCGGCCATGAGGCGTTGCGCGATGGCGATGCCGTGGCGGGTGATGGCGTAGACGGCGAAGGGGCGGCGTGCGGTGATCATGGTTCGTTCCCAAGAAGCACGCCGCTGCGATCGCGGCGTTTGACGATGAGCATCGAGAAGCAGCCGCCATGCTCGTCGCGCACCTTGCGCACGTCGGGCTCGAAGCGCTGCTCGGCCATGGTGGCCTTGTGGACGAAAAAGGCGCGGTCGGTGAGGCCCGTCTGCTCCAAGGCGGCGAGGATGATGGGCATCTCTGCGCCAAGCTTCATGAGCACCACCGTGTCGAAGCGGCGAAGCAGGTCGACCAAGTCGTCGACGCCGTAGGTCGCGGGCACGATGGCCACACGCTCGTGCCCGTCGGCGAGCGGCACCCCGCCGATGGAGGCCACCGCGGTGATGGAGGTGACGCCGGGCACGACCTCGACCCGCAACTCGGGCCAGCGCTTCTGCGCTTCCTGCCGCACGTAGCCGAAGGTGCTAAAGACGGAAGGGTCCCCTTCGGTGACGAAGGCAACAGAGCGCCCCTCCACCAAGTGCGCACCGATGGCGTTCACCGCGGACTCCACGTGGGGACGCACGCGTGCCGGGTCTTTGCTCATGGGAAACGTGAGGCGCAGGCGCGTTTGCGAAGGCGGGAGTTCGGCCAACTCGCCGAGCGCAGGCGCGATGATCTCCCACGCGACGGAGGCGCCGTAGTCGGAGCTTCGCGGCAGCGCGAGGACGTCGACGGACTTGAGCACGTTCACCGCGCGCAAGGTGAGCAGGTCGGAGGCGCCCGGGCCTGCACCCACGCCGTAAAGGGTTCCCAGCGCGGTCATGTTTTTTCCACCGCCATGATGTGAATCGGATTCAGTGCCTCGTAGCGGCGGTAGCGCGCCAACGGGACGCCGCGGGAGATCTGGACCAAGGTGATGTCCGGATCGAGCTCGCGTGCGCGCAGCACGGCGTAGGCCTCGGCCACGTTCTCCATGGTGACGGCGTTGACCACGAGGCGTCCGCCGGGGCGAAGTGCATCGAGCGATGCGATGACGATATCGGCCATGCTTCCCTTGCTTCCGCCGACGAAGACGGCATCGGGCGCGGGAAGACCCACGAGCACCTCGGGGGCCCTTCCTTCGATGACGTGCACGTTGTCGGTGCCGTGGGTGCGCACGTTGTCACGGCAGATGGCCACGCCCTCGGGGTCGACCTCGATGGCGTAGACGGCGCCGCGCGGCGCGAGCATCGCAGCCTCGATGGAGACGGAGCCCGACCCAGCGCCGATGTCCCAGACGACGGCGTCGGGGCGGATGGCCAGCGACGCGAGCGACAAGAGGCGCACCTCGCGCTTCGTGATGAGCCCATTTTTGGGCATCCGCTTGGCGAAGGCGTCCTCGTGCAGGTACGGGATGGCCGGAGGCGTGCGCCATGCCTCGTCGCTGCGGACGAGCAGGAGCACGTTCAGCGGGTCGATGTCCTTCTCCGCCGCGAGATCGGCCAACGCGAACCGGCGCACGCGCTCTTCGGGGCCCGAGAGGCGCTCGCAGACCCACGCGTTCCACGCGCCGTCGCCGTGCTCGATGAGCCGCGCTGCCAGCCGGGCCGGCGTGTTTTCGGCGTCGGTGAGCACGGCCACCTTGGTGCTGCGGCGAAGGCGCGCGACGAAGCCATCGATGCTCCGCCCGTGCACCGACACGATGTCCGCGTCCTCCCAGGCGATGCCGGTGCGCGCGAACGCCCACTGGATGGAGCTCGGCGCGGGAAGGAACTCCACGTGCTCCGTCCCGAGCCGCTTGGCAATCATGGGACCCACCCCGAAAAACAGCGGATCGCCCGATGCGAGCACGCAGACGTGGTGCTCCTCGGCAAGCTGCGCGGCACGATCCAGTGCCGCGCCGAGCCCGCCCTTGAGCGGAATGCGCTCGCCGGTGAACTGCGGAAAGAAGGCCAGGTGGCGCTCCCCGCCCACGAGCACCTGGGCGCGTGCCACGGCGTTGGCCGCGCGGCTCGTCAAGCCTGCGCAGCCATCGTCGCCCATGCCGATCACGGTAACGGCGCGCTGCTTCACGACGACGCGCTCCCCTCGTTTTGCGCGGAAAGCATCAACAGCGCATGCACGATGGCGACGGCGATGGGGCTCCCGCCTTTGCGGCCTCGCGCGGCGATGAAGGGCACCCCCTCGGAAGCAATGAGCGCATCCTTCGACTCCTCGGCGGATACGAACCCGACCGGCACGCCGATGACCAGCGCCGGGCGGGCGCCTTCCTCGCGCACGAGCCGCAACACCTCCAGCAACGCCGTCGGCGCATTGCCGATGGCCACGATGGCGCCGTCCAGAACGCCGTTCGCGTGGGCTTTGCGCATCGACTCGATGGCACGCGTCGAGTTGTTCGCCTTGGCCGTGGCGATCACGTCTTCGTCGGAGATGAACGAGTGCACGTGGCAGCCGTACGAAGCGAGGCGCTGCTCGTTGAGGCCGACGGCGATCATCTTGACGTCGACCACCAGCGGGCACCCGCCGCGAAGGGCACGCACCCCCGAGGTGATGGCATCGCCGCTGAAGCGCATCAGCGAGCGAAACTCGAAGTCCGCGGTGGCGTGGATGACTCGCCGCACGACTTGCCATTCGGCGTCGGGGAAATCGTGGGCGCCGACCTCGGCGTCGATGATGGCGAAGCTCTTGTCCTCGATGCCGCGTCCGAGCGCGGTCATCTGTCGCATGTCCGTCATGAAGCCTCCGCGTTGAAAGTCAGCCGCGGCGGAGCCGCGGACCTCCGTAACCTCGGGCGGGTATCGCCCGAGCACCGTCCCATTGAAATCGACCAGCACCGCGTGAACCTGGATGGCGCCACCGGCATGCCGCCCCAAATGCCCCACGACGCGCTCGCAAATGGCACTGCACACCGTGGTGATGCCCTCGCGCTCGGCGATCTCGAGCACGTGGCGTGCGGTGTTCGCGGCGCGGATCTCCTCGACGATTGCGTCGGACGCACCGAGATCGCGCGCGATGCCGGCGAGGAGCTCCATGTTCACCTCGGAGCCTGCGGCGTGGGTCATCGTTTTGCCGTCGGCCATTTTGGAGAGCTTGCCGATCATGCCGACGACCACCGCGCGAAGCGCACCGCGGCGCGCGCAATGCTTGACGCCGACGCCCACGAAATCGCCCACCTGCACGAAGGCCTCCTCGGCGAAGTCCGGGTACAGGCGCATGGCGTACGCCTCGGACTTGCCGCCGGTGGTGAGCACCAAGACGTCGATGCCGCGCTCGCGGGCGACGTCGATGGCTTGCACCACGCTGGCCTTGTACGCGGCCGTCGAATACGGCTTCACGATACCGGTGGTGCCAAGGATGGAAATGCCCCCAATGAGCCCGAGGCGCGCGTTGATGGTCTGCTTCGCCAGCTCTTCGCCGCCGGGCACGGAAATGGTGACGATGGCGCCGCGGAAGGCGCTGCCGGCGATTTCCTCGAGCACCATCTGCGTGATGTTGCGGCGGGGCACGGGGTTGATGGCCGGTCCGCCGACCTCGAGCCCGAGGCCCGGTTTCATCACGCAGGCCACGCCTTCGCCGCCGCGCAATTCGATGCCCGGCTCCGCGCGAAGGGTCACCTGGGCCACGATTTCTGCGCCGTGCGTGCAGTCCGGATCATCGCCGGCGTCCTTGACGATGCTGCAGCAAGCGACGTCACCTTCGCGTTCGCTCCGCTCGAGCACGAAGGTGTGACGCTGGCCATTGGGCAGCGTGGTCTCGATGTCCACCAAGGCCCCGCCGCGCACCAAGAGACGCGTAGCAGCCTTGGCCGCGGCCGCGGCGCACGCACCCGTGGTAAACCCTTCGCGCTGTCCTTTCGGATTTCGCGGGGGAACGACGGTGCGGAGCACGCGCGGAGCGTCCATCGTTTACGCGCTCTTCTTCTCCGGGTTGTGGAAGAAGCACTCGATGCGCACCGGAACTTTCAGCCGCTCACGAAGCGGGTGAATGATCGCACCGTCGCCCGAGGCGAGCACCAGTTCGGCGCCCGTTTCGGCGACGCGCGCCTCGACGTGCGCCCACGCGTCGGTCACGCGCGACGGATCGTGCGCGGACAAAATAGATGCACATACATATTTTACGCCGGCGGCCTCGATGCGATGTCGAACGTCGTCGATGTCCAAGAACGTCTCGCCCTCGCCGCGGAGCCAGAGCACCTCGACCACGCGGCACGTCGACAGCGTGCTCGCCTGCGTGGCCAGGCCGATGGCCGTGGTGATGCCGGTATCCGTGGCCACGACCAGCGTTCGCGGCAGCTCACCCGCCTCGGGCAAAAGCTTGCCCCACGGCCCGCTGAAGGAGAACTCCGCACCCAGCGGTGCCTCGTGCAGCGCACTCGAACCGGGGCCGAGCTTCTTCACCATGAGGCGCGCGCGATGGACCGGCCCGTAGGCCGACGTGAGCGAGTACGCGCGCTTGACCGGCTTGTCGCCCGCCATCACGCCCGTGTTCACGATGATGTACTTGCCCGCCACGGGCGTGAGCGGACTCGCATCGACCGTCTCGATCTCGAGCACGCGCGCGGAGGTGCCCTCGGAATGGGCGGCCACGACGCGCAGGGTCTTCGGGTTCGCAGCCATGGGTCACTCCGCCGGAAAGAGCTCGTGCACGAGATCGTGCATCTCCTCGAGCTCGCGGTTCATGCGCCCCAAGCTCTCCACGTGCGCGCGCAACTCGAGCTCGACCTTCTTCGTCAGCACGACCAAGCTTCGCATGTACGGCAGCTTGGGATCGCCGGCGGGCGTGCGCGCGACCTTCTCGTTCAAGTCGACCAGCGACGTGGAGAAGAGCTTCACCAGCCCGTCGAGATCCGAGGCCACGGTCAGCGAGGCAAGCGGCCCTGGGGTGCGCGCGGCCTCGCCCAGCTCCGCGAGCTCGTGCGCCTTTTCGGCCTCGTCGTTCACGCCGAGGATGTTCATGAGTCCCAGACGAAGTGCTGCAATCTCGTGGCAAGCCATCGTATTTCCTATCGGGTTGGGGTTGCTTTTCGAGTCGAGAGGCGCCGCGCCAACCGCACCAGCAGGAGGCCCGCGCCGCTCGTGGCCGCGATGGCCGCAAGGAAGCCGACGATGCGAAGCGGCCAATGTGCCGGGCTGTGACGATTGACGTAGCCGAGCACGTGGATCGACCAGAGGACGTCGAACGAGCGCCACGTTTCATTGCGCCACCAAGCAATGTCGCCGGTGGCCGCGTCCACGGCGACGTCGGTGGCGCGCGCATCGTCCAAATGCACCACCCAGATCGCCTTGCCTTCGTCGTCTTTGCGCTCCACGCTGCGCGCGTGCGCCTCGCCGCGGTAGGCCTTGGTTGCGATGCGCGCGGCGCGTGCCTCGTCGATGGCCACGGCGGTGCCGTCGGCCGCGTCGACCAACCGCGGCTCGCCCTCCATGGGAACGACCTCGTAGACGGGGCGCGCGTCGAGCATCTTCAGGCGCACCGATTGCGCGTCCGAGACGATCTCGCCCGGGCGCAATCGCACCGACGCCCAATCGAGCGCCGCCACCGGTGCGCGGTCATCGGTGCCTCGTACCACACGGAAGTCGAACAAGGTGAAGGCAAACCCGGTGAGCGCCCAAGCCACGAGCTGCACGCCGACGATGGCCGTCACCGTGAAATGAAGCTTCCGCGTGTACGAGGCAAACCGCGACATGACCGGTGCCTCAGTGGCAGTAGTTCTGACCCTGCGGGATGGTCACCGTCCAGGGGTAGTTGCCCACGTTGTCGAACGTCTTCACCACCGCGTTGGTCACCGCATCGATGACCACGACGCGGTTGGCGCTGCTCACGGCAGCGATGACGTACTTGCCATCGGCCGTGGTCGACGCCGTCTCGGTGTTGCCGCCGACGGGAATGGTCGCCGTGCGCTTCTTGGTGCGCGTGTCGATGACCGCGATCTCTTCGCGCATCCGGTTCATGACGAAGGCCTTCTCGGGGTCGAGCGGCGTGTAGTTCACGCCGTACGACTCCGGCTCCTCCGTGACGATGGTGTCCGCCGAAACGGTCTGCAGCTGGTGAAGCAGCGACACGCTGCGATCGCGATGGTTCGGCACGATGCGCGCCTCGATGCCTTTGAACGGGTGCTCGGCGTAGACAATCCACGGATTCACGCCGGCGCGGATCTCGGGCAGCTTGGTGAGCGTCTTCGTATCGTAGAGAAGCACCTGCCCGGTGCCCGAATGCGCGGCCCAGAGCACGCCGTTCTCGTCGATCTGCGCGTCCGCGAAGCCGAACTCCTCGGTGCCGGCTGCAGCTACCGGCGGGCCTGCGTGACCCTCGAGCGCGATCTCCGCGTCGATGGCGAGCGACTGCAGGTCGACGCGCGTGATGTGGTACGCGCCCATGTTGGCGACGTAGGCGTGGCGGTTGTCGGCGGAGAAGCGCACGAAGTGCGGCGTGTAGAAGCCCGGCAGGCGCTTGACCTCGACGTCGGTCTTCGGGTCGATGAACGAGACGGCGTTGTCCTTCTCGTCGACCACCGCGATGAGCGATCCATCGCGGCTCAAGCTCAAATGCGACGGATCCGCGCCCACGGAAACGCGCTTGGTGACATTCAGCGAGCGGGCGTTGAGGACGTCGATTTTGCCGTTGTCCGTGCTGGATGCGTAAATCTTGGTGAAGTCCGCGCTGAGCTCGGCCATGTGGTAGCCGCGGCTGCACGTGTTGGCGGAGCCCACGATCTCGAGCGTGTCGAGGTCGATGACCGTGATGTTGCCCGAGTCACGGCTCGCGACGTAGGCACGGTTCTTCAAGTTGCCCGAGCTGCCTTGCGACGTGACCGTGTAGCTCTCCTGGCACCCCGGTCCCGGATCCGACGAGCTGCTGCAGCCTGCGGCCAACGTGGACAGAATCGCTGCGGTGACCACCCCTAGAATTGTCTTCATCATGTCGCTCCCGTTGGAATTCACTGCAAAATGTCGTCGACCAGCCGCCCAACCAGCCGATCGTTGAGAAGGTGCTCGTGCACCATTTCGGCGGCGTCCGAATCGCGAACGCCGCGGTACCAAACGCCGTCGGGGTAAACGGCCACCGTCGGCCCCTCCCCGCAGCGGCCCATGCACGCGGTGCGCGTGACCTTGATCTCGCGCGCGCGTCCACAAAGTTTCACCTCACGCCGCAAGGCCGCGAGCACCGCGGTGCTTCCGCGATCGACGCAGTCGGCGTTGAGGCACACGAGCACGTGCTTCTTCAGCGGGCGGTGCACGTGGACCGGCATCGACGCCTGCGCGTGCGTGAGCGTGTGGCGCACGCTGTAGAGCAGCGCCCGCAATCCGCCGACCTGCTGCTCCAAGCCGGGCAGCGCGGTCCGGTATTGGCACGTGTCGCACGGCAACAAGGACTCGCCCTCGAGTGCCTGGCGGGCCCGCTCGTCCATCAAGGCGAGCAATCGCTCGTCGGTCCCGAGATGAGGCGCCAAGGACGCGCGAATCCATGGATGGCGCAATGCAAACGCCTCGACCTGCGCCGTGAGCCGCTCGACCAGGCGCCCCGCGAAGAGCAGGTACGGCAACACCACGAGCCGCTCGGGCCGCACCCGCGCGATGCGCTCGAGCGCCGTCTCGACGCTCGGGGCCGTGATGCCCATGAAGCAAGGCTGCACGTCGAAAAGCCCGCGGCCTTCGCCCAGAAGACGTGCCAGCTTGCAGAATTCGCCGTTGGCATCGGGATCGCTCGAACCGCGCCCCACCACGAGAAGCAGCGTCTTCGCGCGCGTCGCGTCATCGCCGAGCTGCGTTGCCGCCCGATCGTAGGCCATGGCGACCAGCGATGGGTGCACGCCCAGGTGCGGCGCCACCGCGATCTGCACCGATGGAAAACGGAGACGCGCCTCCGCCACGGCCAGCGGGAGATCGTTTTTGACGTGCCCCGCGGCAAAAAGAAAAAGTGGAACCAACGCCACGCGACGCGCCGATTGTGCGGCCAAGGTCAAAGCCTCGGACACGAGTGGTCGGGCGAGCTCGATGTAGCCGACCTGCACGCGGCGGCCCGTAGCTCGGTACACCTCGGCCAGCGATTCGAACTCGACGTTCGCCTCGGGATTTCGGCTCCCATGGCCGACGAGCAAAACGCACGTGTCGATCGAAGGGTCGGTGGCCCGGGTGAGATCCGCACCCGAACGCCACGCAGTAGAGTGCATGGCGCACCTCTCGCGTGAAACCCCGGGTAGGTCTCCTGGCTCGTAGGTTCAGCAGCTGTTCGAAGGCTGCAGCGCCGTGCTCCCCTTCCCCGGTCTCAGTAGCGAGATCGAGTGGCTTCGAAGCACGACTCCCCACATACAGTGGCGGCACCGCGCCGGCATTTCACCGGCTTCCCTGTTGTGCCCTTACGGGCACCCGAGGCGATTCAATTGTCAACGGCGCGCATGCTCGTCGATGCCTGCATCCGATGTCAAGAGTGCCCCAAGCGAAACGGGACCCATGCGAGGTGCTCGACGGTGCGCCCCATGGCATCGGGCCATGAGCAGCCCTCGAGCACGACATAAAGCGCCCGCACCACACCCGCATGCGCCACGAGCCCATGCGATTGGGCTGGCTCCAATGACAGCGACGTCAACCATGCCCGCACCCGCCGCTCGATGTCCTGCGGGGCTTCGCCACCCGGCGGTGCGACGTGCTCCCACTCGCGCATCCAGCGCTCGTAGGCCTCGCCATCCCGCGCGCGGATGTCCGTCCAGCAAAGGCCGTCCCACGCACCGAAGTTCATCTCGTACAGCGCCGCATCGACGCGGAAGGCGGCACGCCAATGCCCCGCGAGGTGCTCGGCCACGGCCGCGCAGCGCGACACCGGTGAGGTCCACACCGCCTCGGGCGGTGGCTCATTCGGTGGAAAGGACGCCGCCAACGTCGCCGCCGCGCGATCGTGCGGGACGGTCACCGCTACATCGGTGCGGCCGTAACAGCGCGCTCCCGGATCCGCGACCGGCGCATGCCGTGCAACCCACAGGATCAAGGTGGGCCGCCGCGCACGATGGCCAAGGTCAGCAGCATCGCGCACTCGCTCACTTGCTCGGCGGCGCCGAGGAAGTCGCCCGTAATGCCGCCCACACGAGCCTGAAAGCGGAAGGCGCAGAACATGCACACGGTGGCCGCCGCGGCCAAGGCCGACACGACCTCGAACACGTTGAGCGCGTCCATCAAGCAGAGGGCCGCCCCCACGACGAGCACCCATCCCGTGGCAACGGCCACTTGCACCCGACCCGCGGCCACGATGGATCGACTCTTGGCCACCGACTCGTCGGTCACATAGGGCAACGTCGCCATCAGCCACACGGGCCCGAGACGCGCCGCGCCATGGGTGAAGACCAACGCGATGGGCGCGACGGGCCCGAGTCGCTCGAGCAGCGCCACACGCAAAAGCAAGGTGATGGTCAGCGCCGCCGCACCGAAAGCGCCGATGCGACTGTCCTTCAAAATCGCGAGCACCCGCTCCCGCGTGGTCCCACCGCCCAGCGCATCGGCCGTGTCGGCCAATCCATCTTCGTGCATCGCCCCCGTGATGAAGAGCGAAACACCGACGGCCATGACCGCGGCCACCAAAAGCCCGGCGCGCACGGTGAGGATCCACACGCCGGAGAGCAGGGCCCCGAGCATGGTGCCCACGAGCGGCAGGTACGCCGCCGACCATCGCCAGTCCGCATCCGAATACGGAAAGCCGCCCACGGGCACGCGCGTGAGGACGGTCACCGCAGCCCGAATGCCTCGCAGCCACGAAGGCGCGTTCCCCAACCCATCAACGCCGACGGCCGTCGACATGCCTTTGCTCTAATTCATTTTCCGAAAATATCAAAGTGAGCTCCGCAGCCAATACCGACTACGACATAGCTCCTTCCCGATTGGATATTTTGGCCATTGACGAACGTTGGATGAAATGGCGCCCGAATATTCGGATCGGAAGCTGCCGCGGCCGCATAATCGCGTGAGCCGTCGGCGCTGAAGGTCACGCTTCCATCGCTATCGTTCATCGCGCCGCTGGAGATGTGGGCCATCGGCGAAATGGTAAACAACTTCGAAAATCGGATTTCCGCTCCGAGGCCGAGGCGGAAAAGCTCCCACGTCGACATCTTGAAGGTCTCGTTGCCGTTCTTCACCGTCACGGTGCGCAGACCGATGGATAGTTCGGAGAGAAAACTCGCGCGATCCACGTTGCCGGCGGCGTAGCGGAATCCAAGGCCTATGAGATCACTCGACGACGTGGCATCGGTTCCATCGAATCGATGACCTTGTCTCATGAATCCGTGTTCCCAAAAGAGGAACGGGATGTAGTGCTTGCCGAGTCGCGCGCCGAGGTCCACTTCGACCGCGGGACCGGGGCCAAGGAAATTGCCCGTGGTCTCCTCTCGGCCGAGCTCGTTCGTATAGAAGTAGCCGCCAAAGCCCAACGCGCGCAGCGACGCTCCGGCGTAGAAGGAATAGTTCGGCGCGTGAACAGGCTCAGGCGCGGGCTCGTATTCGATCGGCGGCGGGGGCGGAGGGATGTCCTGCGAAAGGTAGGGCCCTCCCGGGTACGGTGACGGTGCGGCTTGCGGCGGCGGGGGCGGTGGTGCGGGCTGCTGGGTTTGACCCGGGTACACGTACGGCGGCGGCGCGGGCGCAGGCTGATGAGGCGTGGGCGGCGGCAGTGGAGGAAGGGGGCCGGCGGGTTGCTGCTGCGCCCAAGCCAAGCTCGATGTCAGCGCAACGGTAAGAAAGACACCGATTTCAAGCTTGTGCATACCGGCCATGATAGAGCCCGGCGGTTCGAGCTGCGCATGAAAACTCCTGCCGTCGTGGAGCTCCGGCGTCAGCTAGAATGTCGTACACGTGAAGCAATTCGGACGATATGCAGCGGTGGGCTTCGAGTTTTTCGCGCTCATTGCCGCCGGCTTTCTCGGGGGGCGCTTTCTCGACGCGCGCCTCGGCACCGGCTACCTCGTGTGGATCGGGCTAACGGTCGGCACGTTCGCAAGCTTCCGCACCCTCTTCCGCATGGCCCAACTCGAACAGCGCGCACTCGAAAAAGAAGACCGAGAGAACGAAGAAAGCAGCGAGAGGGATCGCCATGACCACGGATGAAAAGAACGGCGCGCGCATTCCCGCGCTGCGTCCCGTTCTGATCGTGGGCGCCCTGTTGACCTTGGGCGCGGCCATCGCGTTCGACGTGCACACCGCCGTGTCGACGGCCGCGGGGGTCGCCGTTGCGGTGCTCGACCTCTGGGTGATCACGCGCATGGTCACGATCATCACGGGCATCGACCCTTCTCAGCAGGGCTCCCGCTGGGCCCCCGTCGTTCTCGTTAAGTTCCTGGTCCTCTTCAGCGGGGTCATCATTCTTTTGTCGCTGAAAGTCATCCTTCCGCTGCCATTTTTGGCGGGACTTGGGGCACTACCGATCGGCATTGTGATCCAGGGTCTCTTTCCCGGGTGAAATTGTCCTCTCCTTAGTGTAGAGGGGAGGCCGACATGCCGGAGCACACCTCCTTTTTCACCTACCTGATCGCGAAACTGCCCTTCTTCAAGGACTTCGCCCACGCCCTCGGCCATACGGCTACCGGGCAGGAGGTGACGACGCACACGATCGAGCCGTTCGTCGTGAGCGTCTTCATCGTGATCCTGCTCTCGCTGCTGGCGTTCGCGGCCAAGGCCAAGATCGTGGCGCCGAAGGGCATCGCGGACGAGGCGATCGTTCCGGAGGACAAGCTCACCTCCCGCACGTTCCTCGAGCTGTTCGTGGGCTACGTCTACGACACGATGAAGGACGCCATGGGGCCGAAGCGCGCCAAGAAGTACTTCCCCGTGGTGGGCACGTCGGCCATCTTCATCTTTTTCGGCAACCTGCTCGGTCTCATCCCGGGGTTTGCGCCCCCCACGTCGTCGTGGAACATCACGCTCGGCTGCGCGCTCGTCGTCTTCTTCGCCTTCAATTACTACGGCTTGAAGGAGAACGGCATTGGCTACATCAAGCACCTGGCCGGCCCGGTCTGGTGGCTCGCCTTCCTCATCTTCCCGCTCGAGGTGATGAGCCTGATCATCCGGCCGATCACGCTGTCGGTTCGTTTGATGCTCAACATGTCGGTCGACCACCTTCTCGTGTCGATCTTCCACACCCTCGTGGCCCTCGTGGTGCCGGTGGCGGTCATGCTGCTCGGTACCTTGGTCATCGCCGTCCAGGCGTACGTCTTCACCCTGCTGGCCACCGTCTACATTTCGTTGGCGACGGAACATGACGAGCACATCGAGGACCATCAGCCCGGAAAAAAACATGACATCACCCGGGTTCCCGTGCAGCCCCCCGCGTGATAAAGGCCCCCTCGCTGCTCTCCCGCTCTTGCCTGCTCAAACGACGCTCTTGCGCGGACCGAGTGATTCCGACTAAACGGCACGCTCGCAAACGCACTCACATCGCTGACCACCGTTTTGCCCCCGCAATCCCGCGGGGAACCTCCTAAAGGAGCCCCTGAAGATGTCGACCTCGAAGAAGCTCGCTCCCGTACTCGCCGCCCTGGCGACGCTACTCATCTCCTCCGCCGCCTTTGCCGCCGAGACCGCTGACAAGTACGCCGTCGATGGCGACGTCCGGAAGTGGGGCACGATCGGCGCCGGCGTCGCGATCGGACTCGCGGTGCTCGGTGGCGGCCTCGGTCAGGGTCGCGCTGCCAGTGCAGCCCTCGAAGGCATCGCCCGCAACCCGGGTGCAGCCGCTCGTATCCAGACCCCGATGATTCTCGGTCTGGCGCTCATCGAGTCGCTCGTTCTCTTCTCGCTCGTCGTCTCGCTGTTCATCCTCGGGAAGATCTGAGCCCGTTCCTCGCCCGCGCGGTACCAAACCAGCGGCGAGGGCCAAGACTTTCACCCGCGGTGCGTGAAAACGCGCCGCGGGTGCTTATTTCATTTAAAGCTTCTTCGGGCCGCGCCACAAATCTAGGACGGTGTGCCCGAGCCACACGACGCCGGCCACGACGAGCATGGCCTGGGCGAGCACTTCGTGGACGCCGTGTGAGAGCAGCAAGGTGCCGCTGGTGATGAGTGCGGCGAGGATGGCGCCCGTGAAGATGCGCCGTCCGAGTCGATCCGTGGCGCGCGGAAGCTCGGGATCCAGCGTGCGCAGGGCGAGGCGTCCGAGGCGGAGATCCTCGAGCACCTCGCCGACCTGCATCGGCATGTCGTAACCGGTGCGCGAGAGCTGGCCCACGCCGCGCAGCAATTCGCTGCCTAGTTTTTGCGGCGAATAGCGAAGGCGCAAGATCTCGATGAAGTGCGGGCCCGCGCTGCCGAAGACGTCGAGATCAGGATCGAGTTGCTTGCCGATGCCCTCGATGGTCATCAGCGCTTTGCCGACGAGCATGAAGTCGGTGGGGATCTCGATGCCGTACTTCATGGCGCCTTGCACTAGATCGCGGATCATCGCGGACATCTCGATTTCGCGAAGCGGGCGGCCCAAGTACTTCTCCGCGAGCATGGCCGCTTCGGCGCGGTACTCGCGCATGTCGACCTTCTTCGTCGGGCGGCCGATTTTGTAGAGCGCGTCGGCCACGCCGTAGGAGTCTTTCCGATAGGCGGCGACCATGAGGTCGACGGTGTAGTCGCGAAGCTCGGGCGAGAGGCGGCCGACCATGCCGACGTCGATGAGACCGATGATGGGCTGCTCGGGCGTGCCCATCACGATGACGTTGCCGGGGTGCGGATCGGCGTGGAAGAAGCCGTCCTCGAAGGCCATTTTGATGACCACGGCGAGGGCCTCTTTCGCGATGCGCGGACCGTCGAAGCCATCGGCCACGGCCTTGTCGACCTTGCGACCGTCGAAGAACTCGAGGGTGAGCACGGTCTTCGAGCTCACGTGTTTGTACACGCGGGGAAAACGCGCGATGGGCTTGGAGGCGAAGTTCTGCGCGAAGCGCTCCGCGTTGTCCGCCTCCACCATGTAATTGAGCTCGTTGGTGATCGAGCGATCGAACTGTTGCACCAAGCCGATGGGCGAATAGATGCGCGTCTCGGGGATGGCGCGCTCGATGGCGGCGGCCATGATGTGGAGCAGCTCGAGATCGCGTGCCACGGTGGCGGCGACACCCGGGCGCTGGACTTTGACGACGACGTCCACGTTGCGGGTGATGCCGTTTTCCGTGGTCTCGAGAACCGCGCGGTGCACCTGCCCGATGGATGCGGTGGCGAGCGGCCGTTCGTCGAAGGAGACGAAGAGGGTCTCGAGCGGCGCCGAAAGGCTGGTCTCGATGGCGGTTTTGATCTCCGAGAACGGGATGGGAGGAACTTCGTCCTGAAGCTTCTTCAGCTCCGTGATGAGCTCCTCCGGGAGGATGTCGCCGCGGGTGGAGATGATCTGCCCCAGCTTGATGAAGGAGGGGCCCAGGTCCTGCAGCACGAGGCGGGCGCGCTCTGCGGTGGAGATGCGCGTTCTCTCCTCCTCGCCGCGGAGCCGTTCGGCATCGGGGATCTCTTCCGCGGTGCCCTCGGCAAGTTGCGCCCCCTGCCCTAGTTGCCCCACTTGACCGGCGCCGTTCCCATCGGAGAGCGCCGCGTCTTCGCGCGAGCGCTTTTTGCCCCCGCCGAAGCCGGCGCGTGCAACGATTTCGCCGAAGCCGTGGCGCACGAGCACGGTGGAGATCTCGCGCAGACGGCCCAAATCGCGGATAGCGGAGACGACGCCGATCACCCCCGTACGGTATCCCGATTCGCCTTTAGCGGCAAAGTCGCAGGTGCGGCTTCAGCAGATAGCCAAAGCCTGCGTTTTCGAGACGTTGGACGATTTCCTGGCGGGAACACCGGAGGCGCTCGGCCGCCGTTTCGAGGTGCCAGCCCGCGCGGGACAGCTGCTCGAGCAGGTAGGCCCGGCGCACTTGGGCGGCGGAGAGACGGAACGTCTTCATGTATTCGAGCGTGCCGTCGTCGCGGACGATGCGCTCGCCGATGTGGCATTCCTGGTCGGGATCGAACTCGGGCATGAAGCGCTCGAGCCGGAACGGCGTGAGTCGACGCACGGTCTCGGTGCGAACCTCGCGACGGAAGAAGCCGTCGGCGAGCAGGTGCGTGTACTCGATCCAATCGCGGCGCACGCGGGCGACTTCCACGCGAAGCTCGGCAAGCGTGGAGACCCTCGCGCCGTCGATGGTGGCCTCGGCGCGTGGCATTTCCGGGTAGAGGGCGGCGTACTGATAGAGCAGCTCGCCGAAGAAGTCTTCGAGGAGGCTACGATGCAGAAGCCGGTAATCGTCGGGATGGGAGACGACGAAGACCGAGGCGAGCGCCTCGGCCACGAAGACCATGACGCCTACTTGCGTGGGGTGAATCTCGAAGACGCGAAGAGCTTCCTCGAAGCCGCGGATGCATCCACCGCCGACGCTGAACTCCATGCGCGGGTCGAGGCCGCGGCGAATGGCCCGCTGGGAGTACTCGTTCCAAACGATGTCCGGGCCATCGAAGTGAAGCGCGAGGAATCCTTCCATCGCGAGATGAAGGGGCAAGAGACGAAAACGCGTCTCGTCCTCGCGCTTGACCATGCGATGCAGGAGGTTCACCACGCGCCCGCGCTTTCCTTTTTCCTCCCCCAACGAGGTGCCGAAGGTCGCTTGCGTGCCATCCTTCGTGTGGGAAACGACGAAGCCGTGCGGCACGTAGGAGACGTAGCAGGTGGTGTCGAGCGAGACGATGGCCGGCACCGCCTCGTAGTGGCGCGCGCGGATACGCAAATCGCCGGGCGCGTCGTCACGGCAGAGGGGCACGAGGCGGATGCCGCCGAGCACTTGCGGGGATGCGATTCGGAGATGGGAAATCATGACGTGACTCGGAGGAAGTGGCGCACGCGTCGGTCGAGGTGCTCGATTACGCTTTCGAGGGTGGCATCATCGCTGGCGAATCGGGCGAAAAGGACCAACGTGGGAAGATCCTCGGCATCGCGGATGCCCATGGTGGGCACGGCGGGGCAGAAAGACTTGGGCGCGTAGCTTTCCGCATCGAAGACCGGGTTGACGTGAACGATGAACGGGGCTCCGCGTCGTAGGCGCGTGCGAACGACTTGGAGGAGCTGGCCTACGGCACCGGGCGGATCGTTGTCGAAGCCGTCGGAGACGATGACGAGAAGATCGGGATTCGTCTCGAGCGCATCGAGGATGGGCGTCGCGAGATCCGTCTGACCGCGGGCGTCGACGCGCAACTCGTCGGAGGTGGGCACCGTCCAGAACGCGCGGTACTCGGCAGACGCCGCGCGAAGGAAGTACGAGACGGCAAGGGCCACGGCGAGGGGGCGGCGGCGCTTTTCAGTGGACCCATACGAGGAGTAGCTGCGGTCGAGCACGCACGCGACCCGTCCAAAGCGCGCGTTGGTCTTGCGAACCGCGCGAAGCGTGGAGCTCCAGAGGGCGTCTCGCCCGGTGCCGTGCGGCCGAGAAAGGATGTAACTCGCGAGCTTCGTCGGAGAAAGCTTGGTCGGATCCAAGGCGTACGCCTCATCGAGGCTCGCAGCGCTGCGGTTTTGAAGGCGCAGACGTTCGTGGTGCGTAAGCTTGGGCTCGATCCGGCGGAGGAATACGTCGCGCGCGATGCCGTGCTTGGCAGCGAAACCTTCCGCGATGGAGTACGGCAAGTCGTAGACGGCGTCCTTGCCGAAGTGGGCGCGGCGAAAGCTCTCGAAGAGCGGCGTGGTGAAGACGCGGCTCTTCCAACCGCGCAGAAAGAAGCTTGCAAGCTCGCCGTCGAGCCGCAAATGCGCATGCAGCGCCGCGCGGCGAAAGCAGCGGCGGTACTTCACCGCGCGGAGGTCGCGATCCTTGGGGCGCCCGAGAAAACGCCCGACGATGGCGCGCGTTCGGCGATTGTTCACGCGCTGCTTGGCGAGGCGCTCGACGACGTGCATCGCGCGGTGCGGGGGCATGCGCTCCAGGGCGCGCGTGATGAGCGCGCCCTCCTCGGCGCGATGGTCCTTGGGCGCGGCCTTCCCCGTCGCGAGGAGGTTCACGATGATGAGCGCCTGATTGAAGTCGTTGATGCCGCAGGCCAGGGCGCGCGCGTAAAGCTGGCGGTAATTGCCCAGGATGTAGCGGTGCAGAAAGTCGATCGATACGGACTGCCCGTGCGCGTCGGAATAGAATTCTCGCTGTCCGGTGCATGCGAAGCACGCATTGACGAACATGAGCCAATCCTCGCGCGTCACCTGTCGTTCTCGAAGGGTCATCATGGTGCACGCCGCCCGGGGAGAAAGAGGCGTGACCGCTTTTTCTGCGCCAAATGCTGTTGTCGAAAGTCACGCCGAAGTCCCACGGGCAGCGTGCGCGCATGAAGAGCAAGGCTCGGGCCACGTCGATTTGGCGTGCATCCACGGGCAGCGAGCAGGCGTACGATACAAAAGGATAATCATCTTATCTCTCGGTATCGCACTTGAGTTAGCCAGTTCCATTCTGGGGGGCATGCGGACCGAAGTTGAATTTTTGCGCCTTCGAGCGAGGGCAACGAAGCAACGGGCGGCTCGGATGACCCATCGAAGATGGCACCATGATCGCCCACATCAGCTTCGCGGTGAGCGACTTCGAGCGAAGCAAAGCCTTCTATCGCGCGGTGCTCGCGCCGCTTGGTTACAAAGTGGAGATGGAGCTCACGCCGGAAACGACGGGCTCCGTCTCCGTGGCCGGCTTTGGCGACGGCACGACGAAGTATGGAGACTTCTACCTTGCCAGTGCACCGCCAGGTACCAAGGCAAACACCCCGATGCACGTCGCCTTCTGGGCGAAGAGCCCTGCGCAGGTGGATGCATTCTACAAGGCCGCTTTGGAGTCCGGTGGGAAAGACAATGGGCCGCCAGGACCTCGCCAGGAATATGGCCCCGACGATTACGTGGCCTTCGTCCTCGACCCCGACGGACACCGACTCGAGGTCTGGTACATGAAGCCGGCGTGAAGCGGTTTCAATCCAGTGCGTCGGTGAGGCGCGTGTAGCCGGCTCTCAATGGAATGAAGGCTTCGGCGGCGGCGTAGCCGGCTTCGCGGCCGCGGAATAGTTCCATTTGCTCGTGATCGCGTTTGTAGAGCTTCATGGGCTCTTGGCTTTCATGGGCCATGAGGGCTTTGACCTTATCGGCGCGAACGGCGGTGATATCCACGTAGACGGATGGGTCGAAGGCCATGGTTTGACGGCCATGCTCGACTTCGAAGAAGTACATTTCGGGCATCGCATCGAGACCTTGGGCCGCGCGAAAGGCGAGGAGGGCTGCGATTTGATGGTCCGGGTGCGAATCCATCGACCAGTGGGAGAAGATCATGGCGGGGTTTGCCTGCTTCAAATCGGCAATGAGCGTCGGGAGCCAGGGTGTATCGAGCTTCGAACCACCTTGATCGTCGAATAGGAAACTAGGCTCCGCTCCCATGAGTTTGCATGCCCGCTTGGCTTCTTCGCGCCTCGTCTCCACGACTTCTCGGCCAGTCTTGCCGGGAATACCACCGGCAAACGTGTAAATGACTTTGACGTGAAAGCCGGCTCGCACGAGCCGAATGAGCGTGCCGCCGCAGCCGGATTCTGCGTCGTCGGGGTGCGCGCAGATGCAGACCACCGTGCCCGAACCCCTTCCTCCCGGGCCCGGCGGTGCTGAACATGCTGCCGCCCCCAGGAATCCCAACATCCCGAGCAAAACGTTTCTTCGCGTCGTCACGGGCTCCCGTCCGTGCAATGCGCAATTGAATTTGCGCCATATTGATGAAAGCACCAATCCCGCCCTGCGGGATGAGCACCAAGTTCTATGTGTAGAGTGTCCCCACCATCCGATTGCGATCCAGAAATCGTACGCGGCGATTTTTTCCAAAGCGGAGAGAACTGCGAGTTCTCGCCCGAAAGGTCTACCGCACCCGGACCATCGTCCCCGGCTCCAAGGCCGTGGGGAATACCGCGCTCCAGCCCGCCGGCAGATGTGGCGCGGTCCATTTGAAGAGCCATTCGGCGTCGAGGGGAGCCAGGTTGACGCAGCCATGGCTGTGCACGCGGCCGAAGTCCTTGTGCCAGAAGGCCCCATGGAGGGCGATGCCCTTGTCGAAGAATTGGACGTAGGGGACGTCTTCAATCGAGTAGCGGCGATCCGCGTCCTCGCGCTCCAAGTTGTCCATCGTGGTCGTCGCCAGCTTGACCCAGATGCGGTGCGCGCCCTTGGGGGTGGCCGTCTCGACGTCGCCCTTGGTGGGCCGGCCCGACGAGACCAACGTGGCATACACGGGATGCGTTCCCTCGTAGGCAACCAGGGTCTGCGTTGCCAAGTCGACGTCGATCCATCGCTCGTCGGGGGCGACGTCGGTGGGGCGCTCCGACGGCGTGGGGTGCGCGAGATCGCGCGCGAGCATCCATTCCTCGGGGCTCGCGCCATCCTCCGAAATGCGCACCATGGCCCCACCCGCGACGGCGCGCTCCTCTTTCCAGGGGACGCGCGTGAGGCGCGGGCGCGTGCCCGTGATGGCCTCGTTGGGCCGGGCGCCGCGGCGCACCTTCGCATTGTCGGAGATGACCCAAGCCACGTCGACGGCGCGCGCCTCCTCCGCGATTTTCTCGCCGTGGAAGCTCGCGGGGCTCAGCGGCGAGAGCTCACGCAACGCGATCCATCGGCGGCGGGGCGTACGGATCCAGCGGCCATTGCCCACGGCGCGCTCTTCGGCGCCCGCGACGATGAACCCCGTTTCGTACTCCTGCGCGGGCGTATCGTCCTCGGCCCGCGCGGGGTCCTCGTAGCCGAAGGCGCCGTTTTGGCCGACCAGGTAATAGCGAAACGGCAGACCATCGCTCGTCGGCGCGCTCGCCCAGCGCTCGCGATCCTTGGCCGACCATGCCGGGTCGGGCGATGGGTCCGCCACGTCGGAGCACACCCAGGCGAGCGGCCCCACGAGCAGCCATCGCCCGCCGCAATTCGGCCCGCGCTTGGCGCCGTACAGCGGCAAACGCGCGTTGGGCATCATCGTCCCGCGGCGGCTGTCCAGCTTTCCCGGCACCGAAAAAATCGCCGGCTCGCCCCGCGTCGTCACGATGGATCGCATCCACGAGGACAGCGGAAGGTCGTTCGGATCGGTCCACGGCGGCACTTCGCGTCCCACCCGATCCGCCTGCGCGGGCGCGGCCCGCAACAACGCCGCGAGCGCAATGGCGCCGAGAGCGATACGTGCCATCGGTATCTTGCGCGGCAACTTGTGGGACGCCATGGCCATGGGAAGAGAGCCCTCTACTTCTGCGGAAGGCGTAGCTTGAACGTGGCGCCGCGGTTCGTCGAGTGCACGGTGATGGATCCGCCGTGTTCCTCGATGCTCTTTTTCACGATGGCGAGCCCGAGGCCCGTACCGCCCTTCTTCCCGCTGGTGACGAACGACTCGAAGAGCCGATGCTCGATTTCCTTGGGAATACCCGGGCCGGTGTCCGAACAGGTGATGACCAGCGCGTTGTCCGGTGTTTTCTCGCGCGAGACCTTGATCAGCAAGCGCCCGCCCTTGTCCGCCATCGCCTCCTCGGCGTTGCGCGCCAAGTTGTGGATCACGCGCAGGAGCTTGCCCTCGTCGAAACGCGCGGTGCCTTTGTCGTTCAGCTCGATGACCAGCTCCAGGCCGCGGCGCTGGAACTCCGGTTCGAGCTGCGCCTTCAGCGAGTCGAAGAACTCCTTCAGGTACACCTTGCGAATGAGCACCGTGCGCTCGCCGCGGGCGAACTCGAGCACGTCGCGGGTCATCGCGCTCAGATGCTCGAATTGCTTCAGCGCATGCTCGGCGTAGGTCTCGCGCGTCTCCGGGCGGTCTTCCTTCTGCATCATCTGCAGGTACCCGCGGATGACGGTGAGCGGCGTCTTCAGGTCGTGGATCATGCCGGACATCAGCCGGCCGATGGTCGTGAGCCGCTCCTCGCGTTCGCGCGATTCGCGAGCAAGTTGCAATTGTATCGCGGTGGAAGCATTCGCCGTGATCAGCTGCAAAAGGCCGCGATCTTCGTCGGTGAACTGCTTCTCGTGGCGCTTGTTGTAGAGAACGACGGCGCCCATCGGGACGCCTTCCTCACCCTCGAGTGGCACGCCCAGGGCCGACTGGCAGGGGAATCCGAGCTTGTCGTCGAGAAGCTTGCTCGCGCGCTTGTCGCCGTCCGCGCGCACGAGAACGACATCGTTGCGGCGCATGACCGTGCCCACGACGCCCTGCCCTTCCTCGAGCGAAACGCGGCGAAGGCGCGTGTGCTTGTCGTCCACGAGGTGAATCGCGAGGGCGCCGGACACGGCATCGCGCAAGGCCACGCCGGCGGCGCGCGCCTCGCAGGAGCGCATCGCCTCACCGAGCACGGCGAAGAAGAGCTCCTCGAGCGAGGAGGCGCGGGCCATCGCACTTTCGAGCCCGAAGAGCAGCTTCAAATCGCGCACGCGGCGCTCGAGTTGCTCCTTGGTCTCGATGAGCTGCATGTTCTTCTGGATGGTCGCCAGGAACAGCCGCGAATTGTCGATGGACACCGCGGCCTGCGTGGCGAGCGCCGCCAGAAGGGCCGCATCGTCGGTGGTGAAGTCGCCGCGGCGCTTGTTGAGCACCTGAATCACCCCGATGGTGCGACCCAGGTGGTTTTTCATGGGCCCGGCCAAAATGGACCGGGTGCGGTAGCCGGAGAGCTGGTCGAACTCGGGGCTGAAGCGCGGATCCTTGTAAGCGTCCTTGACGTGAAGCGGCTTTCCGGTTCGGGCCACGTGTCCCGAAATGCCCTGACCGACCTTGAGGCGGATGGATCGCACCTCGTCGCCCAGGACGATGCGGGAGATCAGCTCGTCTTTGGCCTCGTCGAGCAGGTACAGCGTGGCGCGGTCCGCATCGAGGGCGTCGGTGATTTTCTCGAGAATCAGCTCGAGAACCTGGTCGAGATCGTGGGTGGTGCCGAGGGCCAGGCCCACTTCGCGCAGCGCGTTGGTGACACGCACCTCGCGGGCAAGCGCCTCTTCGAGCTCGGCCACGCGGGATTCCAGGCCCACGCGGCGCGGGCTCGAAGGAATCGGCACCGGACTCTTCACGCTCACCGCACCATTCTACTGGTTTGACCTGGTGACGAGGAGAGGCTACGAGCAGGAGTCCAGACGAGGCGGCCTCCGGGGGACGTCGCCGCGTTCACCCCGCTGTACACTTGCAGCGGGCGCCGCCGACCCATCGCTAGAGAGCCATGAAACGGACCCTTATCGTCACGCCCACTTACAACGAAAAGGACAATCTTCCTCGGTTCATCGATGCCGTGCGGAGTGCGGCACCCGAGGCGGACATCATGGTGGTGGACGACAATTCGCCGGATGGGACGGGCGACATTGCCGATGCCATTGCGTCCAAGGACAAGAAGGTGCGTGTGCTGCACCGCGCCGGCAAGCTCGGGCTGGGTACCGCCTACATCCAGGCCTTCTTGCAGGGCTTGGCGGAGGGGTACGACCAGTTCTTCGAGATGGATGCGGATCTGTCCCACGACGTGAAGTACCTCCCTGCTTTTTTCCAGGCGCTGGAAGAGGGCGCGGACGTGGTGATTGGCTCGCGGAACATCCCCGGCGGTGACGTGGAGGGCTGGGGGGTCGGCCGCCACTTCATTTCCAAAGGCGGGTCGTTCTATTCACGCACGATTCTGGGCCTCGGCGTGAAGGACCTGACCAGCGGCTACAAAGCGTTCTCACGCCGCGCGCTGGATGCGATCCAGCTGGGTGCGGTGCACTCCAACGGGTACTCCTTCCAGATCGAGATGACCTACCGCGCCCTGCGACGCGGCATGAAGGTGAAGGAAGTGCCCATCGTGTTCGTTGACCGCACCTTGGGCGCCTCGAAGATGAGCCGAAAGATCTTCATGGAGGCCATCGGCGTGGTCTGGCGTCTGCGCTACGAGTCGATGACCGGGAAGATCTAGAGCTTCGTCGCCGCGATCACGACGTGCGGGTACGGGAGCACGTCGGGCACGCGCACGATGCGCACCTTGAAACCGAGCGACGTGAGCATGGCGCCCCAATCTTGGTGGTGGCGGTATGCGAGCGGCTCTTTCCAGCCGACCATGACCCGGTCGAGCACCTCGGTGAAGAGGAGTCCGAAGCGCGGCTCGGTGGTGATGTCCTTGATGAGGAGCATGCCGCCCGGAACGAGGAGATCGCGCAGACGCTCGAGCACGGGGCGCTGATCTTCCGCGGGAATGTGGTGCATGACGTCGAGCACGTAGGCCGCGTCGAAGCTGCCCTGCAGCGGGACATCGCGCACGTCGCCGACGTGAAAGCGGTGTGCGGTGCAGCCGATGGACTTCGCGACCTCGCGCGCCATGTCGATGCGGCGGGCATTGGGGTCGATGCCGACGATGGATCGCTTGGGTTGCGTCTGGCCGAAGTAGGCGGCAAACAGGCCGAACCCGCACCCGACGTCGAGGATGCGACCTTCGTCGGTCAGCATCAGGTCCATGACGCTGAGAAGCTTGGGGCGCAGGATGGAGAAGCGAACGCTGGCGTAGGCGCGCTCGACGAAGGGCAATGCGCGCGCAATGTTCGCAATGGCCCTGCTGCCGTAGACCTCCGGCGCGGAAAAATGTGTCTCGGAGGCAATGCTCAAGCGCGGCAAGACGCGCCTCCGGCTCTGCGGCGGACGTTGGGAAGGATCATGAAAAGGGGAAGCCGCGTTGGACACGGGCCCGACGCTAGCACTGCTTGGCGCGCCTGTCGCGCTCCGATGGCCTACACCGACGAGCACGCCTGAGGCGAGCTATCTTCTCGAAATGCACCGATGCTGGCTCGCGGTCTTGCTCTTGGCGCTCATGGCCGCCATCGGATGCGGCTCGCACGTGGAGTCTCCGCAAGCCGGCACGGAGTTCGTCATCGATGACCGTGCGGCCATCGTGTGGTGGAGCCCGATGCCATCGCCGGTGCCGGCGTTCGCGGCGTCCGAGCTGCAGTCGTACCTCGAACGCATCTCCGGAAAAAAGCTCCCGGTCTACGCGGGGCGGCTACGCGCCGGAGATACTGCGCCGACCTTGCCCGGTGCCGTCGTGTTGCTCGCGGGGGCCCATGCGGGCGAGCTTTCTGCTTCGTGGTTGAACGATGCCGCGGCGATGCTCTCCGGCAAGCAAGACGATTCGTTCGTCCTCGCCGGCGACCGCGATCGTATCGTCATGACGGGAGGGCATCCCCGCAGCACCCTCTATGCGGTCTACGATCTGCTCGAACGAGCCGGGGCTCGGTTCTTTGCGCCGTCGTATCCTTTTTATCGCACCCGCGAAGGGGATTTTTCCGAGGCGATAATCCGTCAGGATCCACTTCGGATTCCGACGCTGCACGTGCTCGAGCAGCCGAGCTTCCGCTACCGACGAAAGCACGTCGAAGAGGGCTGGAGCCACACCCACGAAACGATGCGCGAGCTCGTCGATTGGATGGCGAAGAACAAGCTGAATACGCTCGTCGTTCCCTACGACTACGGCGGCATGGGCCTCGTGCGTTGGGATGCGTGGCGCAACGATCTTACCCCGGAGCTGGAAAAACGCGGCATTCTGCTGGAGGTGGGAGGCCATGGATACACGTCCTGGATTCCGCCCACTACGTACCCTGGGTATTACGAGAATGGATACAACGTATTCAAAGTTTCCAACCCGGCCGGACTCGCCGAGTACGAGAAGAACGTCGTCGCCTATTTGAAATCGCATCCGGAGATTGCGATTTTCGATGCGTGGCCACCGGACAACGCCCGCTGGACTCCTGCCGATGTGGAGGCGTTTGGGAGTGTTTCGAATGCCCAGGCACACGTCGCCCGGCATTTGGGCGATGCGTTGAAGAAAGAAACGCCCGCGGTCCGACTCGAGAGCCTCGCCTATCTACCAGCGACCGACCCGCCGTCTCCGGCATCGATGTACGAAGCGACGTCCCTCGTCGATTTCGCTCCGTACGATCGTAGCTACGCCGAGCCGCTCTCCGGAACGGCGTATCCGCGCAACGTCTATTACGACGGACTCGTTCGAAGATGGGCCGACGCCGGGTTCAAGGGCGACATTTCGATTTACGAGTACTATAGGAAATACAGCTGGCACTCCCTGCCTGTCGTTCTTCCTACGATCATCGGAGGGGATATTCCCCATTATCGTACTCTGGGCGCGACGGGCCTGGGCACGTATTCCGAGCCTGCCGATTGGATCACGTACGAATTGAACCATCGCCTCGTCGCAGCCCTTTCCTGGAATACGGCGCTCGATGTGAAAGCTTACTTGAACGACCATGTCGTGCGCCGGTTTGGGGCAGCGCTCGCACCGGACATGATGGCGTATTTTCGCGATGTGGAGACCGCCGGCCGGGATCTCTACACCGGGCCGAATGCGGCGTTCGGCGACACGCCACGATTTTTGGACGCGCGGGCGAAGTACCTCGCGGTGGAAAAATTGCTGACGAGCGTGCGGGACCGCACCGGACCGACTGGGACGGCAGCCGGCCTCTTGATTGACCGACTCGCGATCCACGCGCATTTTGCGTCACTCGACATGGACATTGCCTACTTTACGCGCGTTCAACCGGACGCGCCGAAGGTGGCGGCCGCACATGCCGAGATGGCCCGCTTCGTCGACGAGCACATGTTCGATGGCATCGTCTTGAAATGCACGTATTTGCAACTTCGCTATTTGACATCGCCCCCACCCGCCGACGACGAGCAAGCCATTCGAGCAGCGTACCGCGCGAAGTGGCCGTAGGGGCGTGGTAACATGGACGAAGAATGTCGAACCTCGAGCTCCCGGTCGTCGATCTCGATGCGCAGCGCGCAAAGGTAGCGACGGATCTCCGCGTTGCGTGCGAGCGGGATGGATTTTTCTATGTGAGCAACCACGGTGTGTCCGAGTCGCTCCAAACGGAGCTCGAGGTGCGGGCACGAGCCTTTTTCGCGCGGCCGCTCGAAGAGAAAATGGCGATTGCCATGGATCGCGGCGGGCGGGCATGGCGCGGCTATTTTCCAGTGGGCGGCGAGTTGACGTCGGGGGTGCCCGATTCCAAAGAGGGCATTTATTTCGGCACCGAGCTCGCTCTGGAGGATCCGCGTGTGCAGGCGTGCCTGCCGCTCCATGGGCCGAATTTGTTTCCAGCGGAGGGTGGATTTCGCGAGGCGGTCCTTTCCTACATGAGGGCCATGACGGAGCTCGGGCACCGGCTGATGGCCGGCATCGCCGAAAGCCTCGGGCTCGAGGCGCGTGAGGTAAGCGCAAGCCTTCTTCGGGATCCGCTCACGCTATTTCGTATTTTCAATTACCCCGCCGAGCCGGCGGAAACGCCGCGGTGGGGTGTGGGCGAGCACACGGATTACGGTCTTCTGACGATTCTCAAGCAGAGCGACGAAAGCGGATTGCAGGTGCGAACGGCCCGCGGCTGGATCGAGGCGCCGCCGTTGCCGGGGACCTTTCTCTGCAACATCGGCGACATGCTCGAGTGCATGACCTACGGCCGCTACCGGTCGACACCGCATCGAGTGAAGAATACGAGTGCGCGCGATCGGCTTTCGCTCCCCTTCTTCTTCGACCCGAGCTTCGACGCCGACGTGCGTCCGCTCGTGCCGCGCGCTTCCTTGGAAGAGACGACGCGATGGGACGGGCGCAGCGTGTTCGATTTTCGCGGCACCTATGGCGAGTACCTACTCGACAAAGTGTCCAAGGTCTTTCCCGCCCTGGCCACGAGCCAACTCCGCCGCGAAGGCGCGCCATAGCTCTTTTCCCTGCGGCCAATCCGCAATGGCGCTCGCGCCATTGATGTGCCCGAGCGCGCCTGCCACCGCGACGCGGCTTCCCCATTGTGCAGCGCGCATCGAAGCGTAATCGATGGAGGCGTAGGGATCGTCCGTGCTCGCCACGATGAGCGACGGGAACGGAAGGCGCGCGGCAGGAACCTGCGCGAATGAATGCGCCTCCGAAGGAAATACGGGCGAACTCGGATCGGGCACCGCGACCAGAAAGGCGCCTGCGACCCGCGCGACGGCGGTACTGGCCCAATGGGCCACCAAAAGACAACCGAGGCTATGGGCCACGAGCCACGGTGGCTCCTTCGAGGCCGCCACTTCGCGATCGAGCGCCGCGATCCACTCGCCGAGATCGGGCCGGTCCCAATCGGAACAACGCATTCGGCGCATCGATGCGTTTCGTTCCTGCCATCGGCTTTGCCAATGCGCCTCGCCCGAGTTGCCAATCCCGGGGACGAGGATGATATCCGTCACTTGATTCGTCATGCGAACATCGTGGCGCAATTCTCGGTACGATGGCATAGGATCTCATCGGCAGAATGTCGTTCTAGCCGATGAAATGAAGGTACGAGATGGCACGCACCGCGAAACGAACCCCTCTGGATCGGATGGACATGGCCATCCTCGAAACTTTGCAAACGGAAGGACGGATCGGCATTTCCGATCTCGGCCGGCGCATCGGTTTGTCCCAGCCCGCCACCTCGGAGCGGGTGAAACGCCTCGAAGAACGAGGGATCATCGTGGGATACGGCGCCAGGCTCGACCCGAGCGCGCTGGGCTTCGGGCTGATGGCCATCATTCGGCTGCGCACCACGCACGAAAACATCCGCCCCTGCCTCAAACGCTTCGCGGAGATGCCTCAAATCGTGGAGGTGCTGCGCCTCACCGGGGAAGACTGCTTTCTCCTCAAAGTGCTCATCCCGTCGCCCGGCGAGCTGGAGACCATCGTCGATGCGATCGCGCGCTACGGCGCCGTCACCACGTCCCTCGTGCTGCGCAGCGAGCCGCCGAAGGCCATCGGGCGCGCGCTGCTCGAGAGACGTTAGCTTGCAGCCTCCTTCAAGATCACGAGCTCGCCGTTGCCAATGGGGGACAGAGAGCTCAGATAGCCCTCCGAGGCGGCGACGCGGCGGATGAAGCCTTCCATTTGCTCGGCGTGCGAAATCGCATTATCGACCACGATCAGGCCGCCGGGCTGGAGGATCCGTTGCAACGAACTCCACCAATCCACGTAATGCTCACGATCGCTGTCCAAGAAGATGAAGGAGTACTCTCCATTGCCGCGCGAAGCGATGAACTGCCCGGCTTCGTCGTTGACTTGGCGGATGCGCGCGCCGAGCCCTGCGCGGGAAAAGTTCTTTTCCGCCATTGCGATTTTGTGCGGCGCTCGCTCGATGGTCGTGACCACGCCGCGCTCGCCCACGGCATCGGCAAGCCACAATGTGGAATAACCGTTCGAGGTGCCAATCTCCAAGACATTGGTGGCCCGCGTAGCCTTGATGAGCAGGGCGAGGAACACGCCGGTATCGTGCGTGATGTTCAACATCTTGTGGCTTCGATCGCTCGTTGCCGCATCGTTGGTTTTGCCGAACTCTTCCAACTCACGTAGCACCGCGAGTAGCGCCTGTTTCATGTTGCCTCCTCCTAGTGAGAGCCTAAATGAGATAGGTGTCGGATGGCGATGTAAAGTCCGAGCGACAGCAGAGCCACGTGAAAGACCGTTCGAAACTTTTCCTCGGGGATCCCTTTGCGAATTCGGTTTCCGATTGACATTCCGATCGTCGCCGGGATCAAGGCAATGGCGGACATCACGGCCAGGTTTGCGCTGAGCAGGTCCTGCATCCGCAACGACCAAGCCAAACCGATGGTCGAAAGCGTAAAGAGGATTCCCATACTCTGAATCAACTCGTCACGCGAGAGCCCGAGCGATTGCAGGTAGAAGATCCCCGGCACCGCCGACGAGCCGGTCAATCCGGTGAGAAAGCCATTGATGCCGCCGAAGATCACCCCGGTGGGGTGCACCCATCGCTCTCGGATGGTCAGCCGCATTTTGAACAGGCCCAGCACACCGTAAATCATGAGTCCCATGCCGAGCAGCGACGACATGAGCGATGCGTCGAAGTAATGCAACGTAAAGGCACCGGAGGCCGTCAGCGCCGTGGCGGCAACCAGAAACGGCCAGGTGCGCACGGTCACGGCGCGGCCGCGACCACCGGTACACGCCTGCAGAACATTGGTCAGAAAGGTCGGAATGAGGATCAGCGCCTTCGCCGGTTGGATCCCAATCGCCGCGGTGAGGATGCCGAGGACGACGGGCGGCAGACCGAGGCCAGTCAGCCCTTTGACCAAGCCGCCAACGAAGAACGTCACGACGATGACGGCGATGGTCGTTGCGTCGAAGGCCATATCCTCGAACCGGGCTCAGAGCGCCTTCCAGCGCATCATGGGGTCGCACCGGCACGGGGATGCACTTGCGGAACCCCTTGGGACGAGAGAAACCTCAACGCCTTCACGACGTCGTCGCGCTCCTCGGAGGTCAAGACTTCCGGCTTGTCGCGTTCGAAGCGATCTGCAAGTTCGATGATGTCGTCTTTGCGATTTTCGATGTAGACGACGCCGTCCGAAACGTGCGTCGGCGCGCGCCCCGCGAACTTCGCCGCCACTTCTTTGGCGGCGGGGATGAAGTGGATGTCGAACGTGCCGAGCTGCAAAAGCACGTACCGAGCCGGAGTCCCCACGGGGGCGGAGTTCACGAACCTGTGCTTGCTCGGGTTGGGGACCTGGAAGATCTGGCCGGGATGGATGGTGAACACCTCTCCCGTGTCGGGCAGCTCGATGGAGATCTGACCTTTGGCGCAGTACACCATGTCCGAAACTTGGTTGTGAAAATGATACGGAATGGACTTGTGGTCCAAGTTGAACACGCTGACCCGCACGCCGTCCTGGTAATGGAATTCCTTCATCTCCATCGCTCATCTCCTCATTTCGACGGTGACGATACTCGGACCGCGGCCCGCGGCCGGTTTTGGCTTGTCGGCCGCGCTCATGACAACCGCGACCTCGAGCCACTCGTCGGCGACCCATTCCGCAGCCTCGACGAATGCGCCGGCGAAGTTTCGTTCGTTTTGCCAGAACCTCACGGGTGACCCGAAGGATGCCAGGTGCGCCGACGGAATACAAACGCTACCCGCGCGCTTCATCACGCGATATCCACCTGGTGCGAGTGCGATGCCGCCCGTGACATATCCACCTTCTTCATGCGGCACCACCTCGCCTCGCCTCAGGAGATTCTGCATCAACGGGGAAGGGTGAAGATTCATCGCGAAATCTTGGGCGCTCGCGCGAATCATACAGTCTGCCCGGATGGTGATCGGTTGTCCGTCGTCCGACTGACACGCAATGCGAAATGCGCCGTCGGCGTCGACCACGGGCGCGGGCGCATCGTACCCCAGCTTCACGACGCTCAGCACGCCAGCGTCCATCAATGCGAGTAGCTTTTCCGCATTGGCGGCGGGCATGGGAACGGCCGTCCGAATGAAGTGCGTATCCAGCATTCGATCGTATACGGCTTTGTCGCGTGGCTCGAGCACGCTGTAAAAGCGCATGCGCCTCGCCTTCAGGACAACCGTGTACACCAGGTTGCCGGTGTACGAATCCCGAAGATCGACGGCGAGCTTTTCCCTCGCCGAAGGGTATCGAGGACTCACGACGTCGGCCCATCCCACGGCGCCGCCGGTGGCCCGGCGCAGCTCGAGGTCCAGCAACTCCAGAATGGCGTCGATCTTCAGGTACCCATTCTGCTCGCGCCGCATCGCCGCAAGGCGCTCCTCGGTCAGGTGGTGCATCTCGTACGTGGCGAGCGGCCCCCGAATGGGCGAAAAGAACCCACAGCGCGATCCCGCCACGATGTGGAGCGGACCGCCTGCGCCGGGGAAGGCCGCCGCCCGGTACGATGCGACGTGGCCGTCGTGCGTGTACGTGAATTCGCCTTCGTCGCACAAGGTCAGGATGGCATCGATGCCGCTGGGCCCCATCCCCTGCACGAACACGCGCGGTGGCTCGGTGCGACCGGGCTGCGACCGCACCTTGTTCGCGACGGCGGATTTCACGGCGCCCGGCGGATAGGGCGAGGCCATGAAGCCATCGCTCTTCGCGACCGCGTCGGCGGCCTTGGTCTGCCAGTGTCCTGTGCTCAGGAGCACGCGATCAAGTCCGCCGATGGTGAACTCCTCGTGCGTGTCGAGCTGCCGCAAGGTGAGGGAGAACGTTTCTCCCTCGGTACGCCCATCGATGGCCTCGTGACGCATGTACTGGTGCACGTGGATGCCATGGGCGAGGGCCCGCTCGAGAGCCTCCTGAAAGCGCTGTTCGAGGTACAACCCAAACAGCGCCCGCGGATAGAATTCGTCGTTGTCGGGCTGCCAATCGGCGAGCGTGATGCCCGGGTGCGTTTCGAGCACGAGCTCCGCATGATCACGAATGAGGCGCGATTTGTTCTCCGTCATCCAATCGATGAAATCGTTGCCATGGATGGACATCGTGCTCGCCTGGTTGTTGCACCGGTGGGCGAGCTGGACATTGTCTTTCGAATACGGATAACCCGGCCCGTTCACCGTGCCGCGCTCCACGGTGATGATCGTGATCGCCGATGTTTCGGGCGACGAGCTTTGGTGCGGTGCAGTCAGGCGCTGGACCAGATGCCATAGCGCGCAGGTGCCCGCGAATCCGGTGCCAACGATGCAATATTTGAGAGCCCCCATCGTGGTTGGCACTTCAGGACACCAAGCGCGTGAGCGCCCGCCGGATGCGCGCGCCAGCCTTGCTCACCAGATGGAGCGAGCGGCCGCAGTTGATGCGCACGAAGTGATTCAACGCCTCCCCCTCTGCGAAATGGTTGCCACAAATGGTGGCGACACGGGCTTCGCTGAGGAGAAAGCGATCGGCCTGATCGTAGCCGTGCCTTTTGTACGCATCGGCGTAGTTGGAAAAGTCGACGAACAGGAAATAGCCACCCTGCGGAGGGGCAACGTGCAGCGACGGAATCGCGTTGAGCTCCTGCAGCATGCTCTCCAGATTGGCGCGTGCGCTCTTCGCGCGCGACGTCGCCACCTCGTCCATCTCCGGCTGCAGCGCCACGTGCGTGGCGACCTGTCCGTAGGTCGACGCGAAAGATGTGAGGTTGACCTGCGCGCGCGCAGCTCCATCCACGATGTCCGCCGGCCCACATAGATAACCGATTCGGTCGCCGTGCATGCCGTACGTTTTGCCCGGCCCGGTCACCCCCACCGTCCATGGCCGCATGGAGCAGCGCGTGCCATTCTCGAGCCCCGCCTCGAGGGCAGCAAAGGTCTTGGCGCGGGCTCCTAGGATATGGGCTTCGTACGGGCTATCGAACAGGACGTAAATCGGACTCGCGCCGCGCGCCTCACGGCGAACATTGTGCGCCGCGATGACCTCGGCCAGGGCGGACAATTCTTCGGTCGAGTAAACCTTGCCCGTTGGATTGATGCAATCGCCGAGGACGACCATCTTCGTCCGCTCCGAGATGGCATTCTCGAGTGCGGGGGCCGTCAAGCCATCGCGCGCCGTCACCAGGATGGTCTTCGGGACGGCTTCGTGCAGGCGCACCATATCCGAGTAGTGCGGCCAATTGGGCACGGGAATCACCACCTCGTCGCCAGGATTCAGCAACGTGTGGAAGGCCACCGAAATCGAGCCCTTCACGCCGCCCGGCGTCACCAGGATTTCTTTCTTCGGGTCGTACGCGATGTCATGCAAACGCGCGATGCGCGCCGCAATGGATTCCAGCAAGAACGGGAACCCTTTGACCGGCGCAAAGGCGTGGACGATATCGGAGCGCGTTCGTACGAACTCGATGACACCTCGATCGATTCGTGAATCCGTTCGTGTATCCAACGCGCCAATGCTCAGGTCGATGACCTGTTCTTCCAGGGCAAGTCCACGATTGATTTCGACGAGCTTGGCCGCCGTTCCATGCGTCACGGAATCGGGAAGATTGAGGACCGCATTGGAAATGCCACGATTTTTCGATACCATCATTCCGCTACCTCGCTCCCGGGGCGGCATTCAACG
This sequence comes from Sorangiineae bacterium MSr12523, assembly GCA_037157775.1. Taxonomy (NCBI): domain Bacteria; kingdom Pseudomonadati; phylum Myxococcota; class Myxococcia; order Myxococcales; family Pendulisporaceae; genus Pendulispora; species Pendulispora brunnea. The sequence goes on along the minus strand of CP089982.1, from coordinate 13,088,057 downwards.
CGCACGCCTTTTCATACATCGCGTTCCACATGGCCAACTGGATGTTCAGCGTTTCATTCGCGCCATAGGCGATTTCGGCAATGTCCGCCTCGGTCTGGCAGTTGTTGATCACACACTGCTTGGCATCGGCGGCGTGACGCTCTTCCACCCCGTTGCTCACGTGAGCATTGAAGTAGACTTCGACCTTCTTGACGAAGTCCGATTGCGTCAAGTTCTTGCGGCTGGCGCGAAATGCCGTGCGGCATATGCGCAGCATCTTGTCCGCATGGGACTCGAGGGCCATCACCACGCCGAGCATGCGATGGTAGCTACCGCTGAGCAGTTCCAGGGTGCGTTTGCGGTACGCCACCGTCTCGTCGAGGATCAATTTGCTGCTGCGAGCATCTTTCACCAGCAACGAGGGCAAATCGAACTCGGCTTGCCCGTGTAGGTTGTGAGCGTTCTCCATGAACACTTCGTGGCAATGAGCGCGATTTCCGTTTCCGGTCTCCTCATTGAGGATATACGCAAATAAGATCAGCGTGTCGCGATCGTCGTTCGCCGCGGCCCGCGCGCACACGTGGGCGATACCTTTGACGGTGCCCTCGGTGCGATGGAAGAAGTTTGCGCGGTGAAAGTCATAAGTTTGGCGAGTCCAGGCCGAATTCTCGAGAAATTTGAAATAATCGTTGCCATAGACCGGATGTCGTTCCAGGTCGGACATGAGCGAATTGACTTGATTGTGCAGATCGAACGTTGTGCTTGGCGCCATTTTATTCCCCATTCCACGCACTCCCGGAGCGCGGCCAATGAGAACGTCACAATCGACAGTGGTTCTGCGTTCTTCGGAAACGTCTCCAGCGAACACCAGAAAGACACCCGCGCAGATGCGCATGCGGGGAAATATCGAATTAGGTCCGGGCCAAAAATTGTCAACCAGTCAAGCTTGCGAAGGACGAATTTGGCACAAAGCGACGGATCGCCCCAACGAGATTGGCGATACTCCGATGTCCAAATAGCCACGCGACAATTGAACATCGCGGCCATCTCTTGGTTCGCTCGCGACAATTATCGAAAATAAATTCGACGAATCGACGAGTACCTATCGCGACAATGTGACGCGAGTTTGACCGTCGGAAACGGATGCAATGCGCCTCGATGGCGTCGGAGCGGAGAGGATCGCGAGCCCTCCTCGGGGGAAGGCCCGCATCTCGCGTCGCCCGATTCAGTTCTGCGACGATTCTACGCGCGCGCCCGGATCGTCGGGTCCGGCCGGCGCGGGCACGTATTTCCTTCGCAATTCTTGGACGTACTTCGCTTTCTCTTCATCGGACACATCGGCCGCATGGGAGGCTTCCCCACTGTTCGACGCTTTTACCATCAGCTCCACCAGGGTATTCAATTGCGTTTGCTCGTAGACGACTTCACTTCGTTGGCGGGCCTGCTCGACGAACGCATTGGCAAAGTAGGTTCGATCGCCGCTGTCGAGTTGGCAGAACATCTTGATGATCGCGTCCTGCGTGCCGCTGCGAAAGTTGATGCGATGCCACCGTATATCGGGGTTTCGGAGGAGGAATTCGAACCTCTGTTTGAGTTCGGAGTACGGCAGTTTCGCGATGTCCAATTCTTTCCAGTTCTCGTCGGCGAATCGAAGAACCATTTCTTCCGGAGTCTCCGGGCTCAGAGGCGCCTGCTGAAGCTCGGTTGACCTCTGGCCGAGGTCATCCACGGCCGCCGCCACGTCGTTGCCTGTCGTCGCAGCCTGGGCGGCTCTTTTGGCCGCCCGTTTCGTGATCCCCATGGCAGACCTCTCCTTTCTTGGCGTCGAGTATGCTTTTCTTTTGTCGAAGCCAGCGCGGTCAGCCTCTCCAAAGAACGCTGTCAGAATGTGTCCTCGGTGGATTGGCGTTGGCAAGCACGAAGGTGCCTCGGCGCGCTTCGGGTCGAATTGAACAGCAGGCTTGTACCCGGCGCGCTGCGAAATTGAGCTTTCACGTCCCTCGAATCCGCCTTACCCTTACGAGGTCGAGATGGGGCGGGCGACGTTTCCGAGGGGGCCAGAGGGAATCACGACGGATTGGCTGACCGATGCCGTCGGTGCACCGGTATCGTCCTTCGAGGTCGAGCAGATCGGAATGGGCGTCGGTCTTCTGGGGCGCATGCTCCGGGTGACCTTGACCGGTGACGGAACCACGCCCTCGAGTATCGTCATGAAGTTGCCGACGCTCGACGAAGGCGCACGGCGAACCATCATGAAGCCCATGCGCTTCTACGAAAGGGAAGTCCATTTTTACCAGGAGGCCGCGCACGCCGTCCCTGTCGCGACACCAAAAGTCCACTTCGCCGAGTTCGATCCGGCGACCGATGACTTCGTGCTCGTCTTCGAAGACTGTAGCGACCGCCGGATGGCGGACCAGATCGCCGGCTGTTCGGAGGCCGACGCCGACACCTCGATCGACGCGATGGTCGCGCTTCATTCGCATTCGTGGGCGGCGTTGCATGCTTCCACCTATCCGTGGTTGCCGAAGTATTGCGATTCACCCTACCCGCAGGCGTGGGGCGGGATGTTCAAGCGGGGCTGGCCGCGCGCAAAAGAGATCTTCGGGGCCCGAATTCCCAAGCAGATCCGTGATTTCGGGGACCGCTACGAACTTATCGTCCAGCCGTATCTCGACGAGATCACGGCGGAGCCTGTGACGTTCTGCCACGGCGACTTCCGGCTCGACAATTTTCTCTTCGCGACGAAGGCAGAGCACGCCCCCGTGACGATCGTCGACTGGCCGATCTGCTTCCGCGGCCGGGGCGCGTACGATCTCGCGTACTTCATCAGCCAGAGCCTCACGCCGGAGGACCGGCGTGCGAACGAGGAACGGCTGATCGACCGGTACCTAAACGGGCTTACCGCCCACGGCATCAAGTATCCCCGCGACCAGTTGATGCGGGATTACAAACGGACCGTGGCGTGGTGCTTCCTCTACCCGGTCGCGGTGGTGGGAACGGTCGAAATAAAGACCGAACGCCAGCTGCAGCTCCTGCAAGGGATGCTCGACCGTTCGATCGCAGCCATCGAGGACTCTGCAGCACTCGAAGTTCTGCGCTAGTCCGATGTAGCACGCGTGAACTCGAGGACCGAAGGGGACAACCGCTTTCGCGCTTCCTCGAGGGCGCGACGATTGGTTGGATTCTCGGTAAGGAAGCGCTCGCGAAGGCACGGATCGGGGATGCTCTCGGCACGAATGCGGATCTGTTCGATGGTGCCCTCCAAAATGGGTAGGGCCGCCGGGCTGCTCGCCGCAACGTGGGCCTCGAATGCCGCAAACCGAAGTCCCACCTCGAAGATGCCGCAGGCCTCGCGCGAAACGACCCAATCGAGCGCAGCGTCGGCGTGCTCGCACGCTTCGGCGTGACGGCCGGCGTGCCGGAGAACATTCGTCGATACGGTATCGGCATAAGAACGGAGCACCAAGAGGTCCGTAATCATATGGAGGGCGAGTCGAACGTGTTTCTCGGCAGGTTCGAGTTCGCCGCGTGTGAGGTGGATCTGGCCAAGAACTGCATTCGCAAGGCCTTGCATGCTGGGGTCGGCCGGAACCTCCAAATATTCGCGGAGAATGCGCTCGGCTTCGTCGAGCGACGCGATATCCCCTTTGTCGACCAGCGTCAGTGCGAGATACGGCGCCGCGAACGATAAAAGCCATTCTCGGGTGCGCCGGGCCACATCGAAGGTGGCGCGTAGTTTCGACTCCCCCGCATCGAAACAGCCTAAGTGAACGAGCGCATAACCCTGATAAGTCCTTACGAGCGCAAGGAGACGCGGGTACTCGGCTTGCTCGAACAACGATTCCGCGCGAGAACCCGCCATCAAGGCGCGCCAAGGATTCGGCTGAGACCACAAGGCGACGACCATGTGCCCGAACTCCCACCAGGCCTTTCCGTGGGCATCTTCCGGCGGGAGGAGCATATCGTCCATTTGCGTGAGGTAGGGCGCGATCTGCGTGGGCTGGCCGGACCAGACGAACCGCATCACGATGAGCGATAGGGCCCGCATGCGCATTCCCGCGGCTTGCCGCTCGAAAGGGGCGATTTGCAGCTTTTCCCCCCACTGCAAAACCTCGTCCCAACGATCGAGACACGCCGTCACCAAGACCAAGGTGCCGGCTGCGAGCCACCAGTTGGCGCTCCCGCGGCGGAGCAGAGGCAGTGCGGCTTGGAGGAGCGCGTGGGCATCCGCATACTCGTAGCGGAAGAAACTGCCGCGCGCGCGCGCCGTGAGGAGCGCGCCCAGGACATCCCCTTTCGCACCGCATGCGATTCCTCGCTCGGTAAGACTCGCCAAGGTCGCAAGCTCATTGTGATTGAGCGCCTCGGCGGCCGCCCTTGCGTAGTAGGCCGCCGCTCGATCCATGTCGCCGCCGAGGGCGAAGTGTTCTGCGAGAACGCCTGGATCGCATTCGCCCATCGATTCGAGAAATGTGGCGGCCGCACTGTGCCCCACCGAACGATCCGCGTCGGTGAGCGTGTTGTGAGCGGCCTCACGGAGCAGCGCATGCCGGAACGAATACTGAGTATCTCCGAGAAAGCGGCTTGCGGCACTTCGCGAGACGAGCTCCTGATCGAGCAGGGCCTCGAGCCGATCGTCGATGCTCGCAGCCGAATCACGCTCCCCGAGCAGCGCGATCAGCCCTGCGCGCCAAAAGGTCGTACCGTAAACACTCGCGGCGCGCAGCAGCCGGCGCAGTCCGGGCTCGAGGCGCTGGAGCCGCGCTTGCAACATCGCAATCACGGTGTCCGGCATGACGTCGGACGTATTTTCGGCGACGAAACGAATCAGCTCCTCCAAAAAGAGCGCATTGCCCTCCGCTTGATCGACGATTCGTTCCACGACATCGCGCGCGACCTGGGTGCCGAGGACATGGGTCACGAGCTGGGTGCTCGCCTTTTTCGTCAAACCATGGAGCCTGAGACCTTCGCGTTTGCGTTCGGCCCAGAGCTTCGGATGAAGCTCTTCGATCTCGGGCCGCGCAAGAGCCAGAACCATGATCGGCTTGTCGCTGCACTCGCGCAGCATGTCGTCGATGAGCCGCACCGTCAGCCGGTCACCCCAATGGAGATCCTCGAGGACGAGAAGCACCGGGTGCGCGCTCGTTTCGGCGCGCACGAAGGAGACGAATGCCGCGCTCACCTGATCGGCCATGGTGGGCGACTCCGTGCGCGCGCCCCGGGGTTTCGGTTTCGTATTCGACGGGAAAGGGATCCTACAGAGCTCGCCCAGGAATTCCGTGACGAACGGGGCTTCACCTCTAGGCACATGGCGCGACACCCGATCCTGGAGGTGGTGCTGTTGCACCATGAGTTCCTCGTCATCGTGCACGTCGATGAGCCTGCGCAAAGCATCCCAGAGCAGGCCGTAGGGTGCGCCCGCCCGCGTTGGATCGCCGCGTCCGAGCCACACGTCGACCGTCCTCGCGGTGTCGTGCTGCACCTGGCGGACGAATTCGCGGCGTAGGTGCGATTTCCCGATTCCGGGCGGAGCGACCACCACGATGAGGCGAGCGGTCGAGTCCTCGCAGCACTCGTCCAGAATCATTTGCAGTTGGGCGAGCTCCCGATTGCGGCCGACACAAGGCGTCGGTTTACCGAGCAATAGCCGCGTCTCCTCGGTTTGGAGCTCCGCCTCCAAAATGCAGATCCCGGACATCGGCCGACTCATGTGAAAGCGCGCATCGAGCAATTGCGCCGTGACGTCGTCGATCCAGACGCCATCGGTGGCCACGCTTCGTTCCGACGCCTTGGAGGCCTGCACCAACTTACCCGCGCGGTCCATGACCTCTCCATCGGGCAGGTGCTCGCCCACGACGCCTCGGCCCGTCGCGAGCACGACACGCTGCGAAGGGGAGTCTTTGCGAAGAAAGAGCGCGCACCGCGCCGCCTGCATGGCTTGGTCGGTCGCGGTCATGCTCCCGGTCTGCGCGAGCGTCGCAATCATCGATCCGTCCACGAGCCGTTCGACCCGCACTCCGAAGCGACCGCGCAGGGCTTCGCCGAGGGTCTGGTGAGCCCCATTGTCACCTTCTTGGTTGGCGCTTTTTCGAGGCTCGTCGATGCTGTCCTCGCCGGTGCCGTGCGCAATCGACAAGATCACGCTCGCGAGTTGTTGTTCCTGCGAAAGGGGGGCGGGACGGACGACGGCATCGTCGGAGGCGGGTTCGTCCGAGAGCGAGCCGAGCTGGTTCAGTGCATCGAGGAGCACGCCCGCATCCTTGGGACGTTGCTGCGGGTCCTTCGCGAGCATCCGTGCGAGCAACGCCTCCAGGTCTTTCGGCATCGTCGGTCGCAGCGTGCGCAGCTTTGGAGCCTCGTGGAACAGGATGCCCGCCATGACGATGGTTGGGTGCGCTCCATCGAAGAGCAGTTGCCCGGTCAGGCATCGGAACATCACGCACCCGAGCGCGAACACATCGGCGGTCGGACCGATCGCCTCGCCGCGCGCCTGTTCGGGCGCCATGTAGCGAGGCGTGCCGAGTGCCAGCCCGGCCCCTGTGAGCTCGGACGAGATCAGGCGTGCCACGCCGAAGTCGAGCAAGGACACGCGATCCGGTCGACCCTCTAGAAGGAATATGTTCTCGGGCTTGAGGTCCCGGTGCACGATCCCCTGCCTATGCGCGACCATAAGGGCATCGGCGATCCCTCGGAACAGGGTTATCGTTTCCGCGAGGGATAAGCCTTCCCGGTCCATACGACGACCAAGGTCCTCCCCCTCGAGCCATTCCATGACGAGAAATGCATCTCCTTGCGGAGTGATGCCATGATCGACGTAGGACACGATTCCCGGGTGCCGCAACTGCGACAAGACGAACGCCTCCCGCTCGAATCGCTCGCGAAGGTCGCGCACATGCGCAAGTCGGCGAAGCACCTTGAGTGCCACCGTGGCACCGTCGCGCTTTTCGTCTCTGGCGCGGTAGACGATGGCCATCCCACCAGTACCGGCCACGTCTTCCAGGACGAATCGGTCAGCGAAGATGTTCTTGAGTGCGAGCGTTTTCTCGCCCATGGCACCTCTCGAGTCCGGATGATCTGCGCTCCCGAATGAGATTTTACGAGGCGTGGGGGACACAGGCGAACAAATCGTGCACCCGCTCGGTGGAGCTTGATGGCACCCGGAATCGAAGGTACGGCTTCGTCGAATCCCATGTCCGATACCGACAAAGTTTTCTCTGGGGCGATTCCCGTTCTCTATGAGCGCTACCTGGTTCCGCTCATTTTCCAACCCTACGCGGATGACCTGGCGAGTCGACTGAAGCCACGGCCGCCCGGGCGGCTGCTCGAGCTGGCCGCGGGCACGGGCGTTTTGACCCGCGCCTTGGTCGGCGCATTCGAGGGAAAGACGGACATTGTCGCCACGGATCTGAATCCGGCCATGCTCGACCATGCTCGCGCACTGGCGACGAACCTCGATGTCGAGTGGCGCCAGGCCGACGCGATGCAACTTCCCTTCGAGGACGGTGCATTCGATGCGGTCGTGTGCCAGTTCGGGGCCATGTTCTTCCCCGACAAGGGGCGCGCCTACGCCGAGGCTCGCCGGGTGCTTCGCCCGGGTGGACTCTTCGCATTCAGCGTATGGGATCGCATCGAAGAAAACGAGTTCGCCGACGTCATCACGACCGCGCTCGAATCCGTCTTTCCCGACGATGCGCCGCGCTTTCTTGCGCGCACCCCTCACGGCTACCACGACCGCGCGCTCATCGAGCGGGACCTCGCCGCCGGGGGCTTCGGGGAGACGGCACTCATCGAGACGGTCACCGCGCGTAGCCGAGCGGAATCGCCATCCGTCCCCGCGATCGCCTATTGCCAGGGGACGCCGCTACGGAACGAAATCGAGGCCCGCAATCCGAAGCGGCTCGCGGAAGCGACCGATATCGCGAAAGCGGTCATCGCGAAACGATTCGGCACGGGAGCGGTCGACGGCAAGATTCAGGCACATGTCGTCACGGTCCGCAAAGACGGCGCCATGTGAGTGCCGCACGTTCAACCCTTCGCGCGGCCGATGCCGTCCCAAGCCTCGGAGCCGAGGCGACGGAAGGTCTCCCGAATCGAGGTGCCGCCGGTGGGAGCTTGGCGCGAGTGCTTCAGGTCCTCGAGAACGGCGTCGCCGGCCTGCATCACGGCCGCGAGCAGGAGCACGGGCAGAATGGCGATGCGGTATCCCATCGATTCGACCTCGCGCAAATCGGAAATGGGCGTTCTGCCGCCGCCTACGACATTGAGCAAGCAAGGGCCGTGCACCCGTCGCGGAATGGCGGCGATGTCGTCGAGCTGAGTCGGCGCCTCCACGAAGGCGACGTCCGCGCCAGCATCCAGCGCGGCATTGGCGCGATCGATTGCGTCGTCGAGGCCGTGAACGGCGACGGCATCGGTGCGGGCCACGAGGACGAAGTCGGCATTCGTGCGCGCGGCGGCCGCGGCCCGGATTTTCGAGACGAAGGCCGCACGCGGGATGACGTCTTTGCCGTCCAAATGCCCGCACCGTTTGGGCGACACCTGATCTTCCAAGTGAATACCGGCTACGCCGCGTGATTCGAATTCACGCACCGTGCGCGTGACATTGAGCTCGTTGCCATAGCCCGTGTCGGCATCGGCCAGAACGGGCACCGAAACGGAGCGCGCGAGGATGCCCGCGTTCTCCGCCATTTCCGTGAGGGTGAGCAAGCCGTAATCCGGATAGCCGCGCGCGACCGAGGTGCCGGCGCCCGTCATGTAAACCAGCGGAAAGCCCGCTTGTTCGACGAGCCGGGCGGTGATTCCGTCGTAGGCGCCGGGGGCGACGACCAGGCCGGGACCTTCGAGCAGGCGTCGAAAGGCTCGGGCGGGCGTGATGGATTCCATCATGGTGTTCTAGGTATAGAACGAAAGACGCACGAATCTTTCAATTACTTCTTTCGCGGTCGCCTCACGCCAATTGAGCGCGCAATATCGCTTTGATGCTCGGAATCGAGGATGGTGCCATCGAGAGCTCGGTCACGCCCAAAGCCACGAGGCGCCGCGCAACGTCGGCGTTGGCCGCCATTTCTCCGCATACGGCGACTTTTTTCCCGCCCGCCGATTGGGCCAGCCACTCGAGCGTGCGCCAGATTGCGGGATGATCAGGCCGGTACCATGCCGCGACGCTGGCATTGGTTCGTTCTGCGGCCATCATGTATTGAACGAGATCGTTGGTCCCGACGCTGACGAAGTCGACGTGGGCGGCCATCGAGTCGAATGCAACGGCGCAGGCCGGCACTTCGACCATAATGCCAATATGGTCCGGGCGACGATGCGGGCGGCCCTCGAGGCTTCGTGCGGCGTCGGCCACGGCGGCGCGGAAGGCCATGGCATCCTGGGCCGTCGTGACCATGGGGGCCATGATGGAGAGGATCCCCTTCCAGGATGCGGCCGCGCGCAGGACGGCGCGCAGTTGCGTGCGGAGAACTTCGGGATGCGCCAAAGAATGGCGCAGGCCGCGCAAACCGAGAAAGCCGTGGGTCACGGAATCCAGCCCGAGTGCGGGAATGTCCTTGTCGCCGCCCACGTCGAGGGTGCGAATGGTCACTTCACGGTCGGGAAAGGCCGAGAGGATGCCTTCGAGCTGCGCGACCTGCTCGTCCTCGGTGGGCAGGTTCGTCTTGTCCACGAAGAACAATTCGGTGCGCAACAGCCCAATGGCGTCGGCGCCGCGCTCGCGGGCCAGGTGCGCCTCGGCCAAAGATGCCACGTTGGCCGCCACGACGATGGTGCGACCATCGCGCGCCATCACCGGGGCATGCGCCGTTTCCAAGGCGGCCGCACGCGCCCTCGCGTCTTCGGCTTGGCGGGTGCGCGCTTCCGCCAACGCGTCGGGTGAAGGCTCGACGAGGAAGGCTCCGCGGTCTCCGTCCAGAATGGCCATGGCCCCATCGCGGGCTCTGGCCAGCTCGCCCATGCGCACGAGCATGGGCAGCCCGCGCCCGCGCGCCACGACCACGGAGTGCGCGGTCGCGCCACCCTGCGCGAGCACGATGCCCGCGACGCCGGCATCAGCCAGCTGCCCCACCATCGACGGCGTGAGGTCCTCCGCTAGGACGATGGCCGATTCCAAATTCGATACATCGATATGCACGATATCGGGCTGGAGTTGCGCCAGAACGCGCAGCCCGACGTCCACCACGTCCATCGCGCGACCGGCCACCAGGGCATCGCGGCTTTGCAGAAGCGCATTGCGTGCATGTTGCACCGATCGCCACCAAGCCGGTGCGGCGGCCAACCCCGACCCGATGGCCGTTTGGGTCGCGGTGAGCAGCTCCGGATCGGAAAGGAGCAACCGATGTGCCTCGGCGAGTTCGGTGTGCTCGCGGCCGAGCTCGCGCGCCACCTCCGCGAGGGCCCGTTCGAAGGCCTTGGCCTCCGTCGCCGGATGGCCCGAGGACTCTGGCACGATGGGCTCGGCCGCGCGCAGCCGCCGAATCGGCCCGATGGCCAATCCCGGCACCGCCGCATGGGCGGACGCCGGCGGCTGCGCCGGTGCATCGCCGAAGCCCTCGTGAACGGCAGCCTCGATCGCCGCCAGCGCCGCCTCGGCGTTTTCGCCCTCGGCTTCGATCCGCATCGCCGCACCACCGCGAAGGCCCAGCGCCACGACGGCGAGGATCGAACGCGCATCCACGAGCCCGCCGCCTTCAGGCCCCACCCGAAGTGCAACACGATGTTCGGCCGCGATGCGCGCCAGGCGGGCTGCCGGCCGCGCATGCAAGCCAAGCGGGTTTTGCAGGGTGAAGACGCGCGCCGTCGCCGAGGCCGCGGGAGCGCGCGCAGGCTCCGCGGGCGCGTGTCCACCTGCGGCGGCCGCATCCGCGGCGACGGTGTCGAGGTTCGCTCCGCCCTGCGCGGTCACGGCGGCCGCCATCGTCCCCTCGACCAGCGGGGCGTCGACGACGCGGGCGCCGTCCTCCATTTCGGCCACGAGGTCCGCGCTCATTTTTGCGCTGCCGAGATCGTACAGAATGACGACCCCCGCGCCGACATTGGCCTCCGTCGCCGCTGCGAGGATTTTGTCGAAGCTGGTTCCAATGCCGCCTTCGTCCGTTCCGCCGGCGGGGCGAATCGCAACGTCGGGCGCCATTTGGGCAGCCATTTCGCATACGCCCTCCGCGAGGCGCGCGCTATGCGAGACCACGACGATGCCCACCTTCATGATGCGGCCGTGGCTTTCGCGAGGGCGCGAAACATCAACGCCGTGGACGTGGCGCCCGGATCCTGATGGCCGACGCTCCGCGGGCCCAAATACGATGCACGGCCTTTGCGCGCCTGCAGCGATGCCGTTGCACGCGCGCCTTCCTCCGCGGCATCCGCCGCGCGCTCCGTGGCGGCGGCAGCCGTTCCGCCTTGCTTCAGCGCCTCTTCGAACGCGGCCAGCGCCGGTGCATACGCGTCGACCATCGTTTTGTCGCCCGGCACCGCCGCCCCGAGTTTCTGAATGGCCGCCAGCCCATCGGCCAGCGCCGTGCGCAATTGTTCGTCCGAGGGAGACGGCTGACGCAACGCTTTGCCAATGGCGCGGAAGGCACTTCCATAAAGAGGCCCGGACGCACCGCCCACGCTCGAAATGAGCGTCCCGCCCACCTTGATCAACAGATCGCCCGGCGTTTCGGCCGAAAAGCCATTCAACGCCGTCAGGACCGCCGCAAAGCCGCGGCGCATGTTGGCGCCGTGATCGGCATCTCCAATGGCGGAATCGAGTTGGGTCAGATAATCCGTTTGCTCTTCGATGGAGGCGGCCAATGCCTGCATCCACGCCATCGCCCATGCGGTATTCATCATGGTCACACTCCCCATCGCAGGCCCGGCGTGTTCACGGGTGCGTCCCATAATTCGATGAGTCGCGGGTCGGCCTTGCAGACGGTGATCGACGCACCGGCCATATCGAGGCTCGTGATGTAATTGCCCACCAAATTGCGCGCGATGCCAATGCCCTTGCTTCGAAGGGTGGCGGCAACCTCGCCGAAAAGCACATAGAGCTCGATCAAGGGCGTACCGCCCAATCCGTTCACCATGACGATGGTCGAATCGCCGGCAGTAAGGGGTAAATCGGCCAGAATGGCCTCCATCGCGGTGGCCACGATGTCCTTTGCGTTGCGCACCTTTTCGCGGCGGCGGCCCGGTTCGCCGTGAATGCCCACGCCCACCTCCATTTCATCCTCGGGAAGGTCGAAGCCCGGCTTGCCCGCGGCGGGCGTGGTACACGCCGTGAGGGCCACGGCAAAGGAGCGCGAGGCCGCGTTGACCTTGCGGCCCACCTCGGCCACCTCGGCGAGGGGTGCGCCGCGTTCGGCGAGCGCGCCGGCCATTTTCTCGACGAAGACGGTGGCGCCGGTGCCGCGGCGACCCGCCGTCCACGTGGAGTCTTTCACCGCGACGTCGTCGTTGACCAGTACGGTCTCCACCTGAATATCCTCGTCGCCCGCGAGCTCGGCGGCGATTTGGAAGTTCATGACGTCGCCGGTGTAGTTCTTGACGATGTACACGACGCCGGCTCCGCCGTTGACGGCCGTGGTGGCGGCCACGATTTGATCCGGCACGGGTGAGGTGAACACTTCGCCCGGAACGGCGGCATCGAGCATGCCGGTTCCAACGAACCCGCCGTGCAAAGGCTCGTGGCCGGAGCCTCCGCCCGAGACCAGCCCGACCTTGCCGCGGCGCGGGCCTGCGGCTCGGGTGATGATTTTCTGCTGAAGGTCGACCTTCAACTCGGCGTGTGCAGCTGCCAACCCGAGCAGGGCGTCGGCAATTACGGTCTCGGCACTGTTGATAAATTTCTTCATCGGAGCCTCACCCTACCTTTTTGGCCTCTTGGCCTTCCTAGCCTTGCTGATCCTGAACACGGTACGTGGCGTCGAGCCTCGCATATGCGAGCCCTGCGAGCACGGCTCCAAGGATCTCGGCGGACACGTAGACCGGTAGCTGTTCCCAATGCACCGTACCACCGTAGACCTGGCCGACCAGCATCGGCCCCAGGGCTCGAGCCGGATTGATGGCCGCACCCGTGACCGGTCCCACGGGAAGAATGATCGCGAACACCGCCAAGCCGATGACGAGGCCCGCAAAGCCGGAGGGCGCGCGCCGATCGATGGCGCCGAAGACGACGAAGGCCAGCAGGAAGGTGCCGATGGCCTCCGCGAAAAAAGCCTGCGAGGCGTGGATGCTGGCCCCGTAGGTGGCGATCCCCAAGCCCGCGCGGACGGCCTCGCGTCCCAACACGCCGACGATGGCAAGCGCGCCCGCGGTGGCCCCGAGAGCCTGGGCCGCAATGTAGCCGGGCACTTGGCGCCAAGGCATTCGGCGCGTCGCGGCGAAGGCCAGCGTGATGGCCGGGTTGATATGGCACCCGGAGATGTGGCCAATCGAGTGCACCATGGCCACCACGGCCATACCGAAGGCCAAGGAGATCATCCCGAGCTCGGCCATGGTGAACGGTGCAGTGCCGCCCACGATCGACGTCGCCGGTACCGAGCCCACGCCGATGAAGACCAGTGCGGCGGTGCCCAATGCCTCGGCGAGGAGCTTCTGAGGGTACGTGTTCTCGTCGGCCATCGTGTCCTCCATCCCGAATGTCGTTCGTTATTACCGAACGATGTTCACAAACCTACCGTCGGCCCCGCCGCTGTCAAGGCATGGTTCGAGGACGCGGAGCGCTTTACGCGGTGCGTTGTGACGGATTGCGGGGTGCCCCGAGATCGCGCGAGAGATTGCGTGCGACTTCGCGCACGGCGAGGGCATGTTCCTCGCGGGCGGGGTCGGCCAGCAATCGCTCGACGGGTCCAACGATGCCCATGGAGCCGACGACCCGGCCGGATCGATCGAAGACGGGCGCCGCGATGCCAGCGTCGCCGAGCGCCGATTCTTGATCCTCGAAGGCGCACCCTACGCGGCGAACCTGTTCGAGCTGCGTGCGAAGCTTTTTGCGATCGGCGATGCTCGCGCCGGTGAGCACGGGCAACTCCGCTTTGAGAAGACGCTCACTCTCGGCGGACGGCGCGAAGGCCACGATGGCTTTTCCCAGCGCGCACGTGCTCCACGGGATGCTCGCACCGACGTCCAGAATCTGCACCGCGCCCTCGGGACGAAACGCATGGTGCACGACCAACACGCGATCGCCCGTGAGGATCGCGACCCAAACCGCTTCCCGCGTGCGCTGGGCCAGAGCATCCGCCCACGTCAGCGATCGGCCGCGGAGTTCTTGCGTCTCGAGGTAGGCGTTGCCCAGTCGGAGCAGTGCGGGGCCCAGGAGGTACTTCCCCGTTTCGGGATCTTGCACGACCAAACCGTCGGCCTCCAAGGTGCGCAGCAAGGCATGCATCGTGGGCTTGGCCACGCCCACCCGCTCCGCCAACTCGGTCACGCCCATGCGCGGGCCGGCAGTCGCTAGCTCCTGAAGGATCTTCGTGGCGCGGCGAACGGATTGGACGAGCATGGTGTCGGTCTTTCGGTGTTCGTGAACGGTGTTCCGAGTCTACCCCATCGCTCCACGTTCGGCCAGCAATGTACGAAGCGCGCCAGGCGCATATCCGATCAACGATGTGAGTTCATCAACGTTCGTCGATACGAAGCGTTGATTGTTGATTGGCTTTTCAAAACGACTATATCGATTCGACATTCTTGATTTAGGAGGCCATCCCATGTCGAAGAGGATGATTGGTTCACTTTCCGTGAGCGCCCTTGGCGTCGCCGCCATGCTTGCCATCGACGCGCCGGCCATGGCGGAATCGGTCCCGAGCGATCACGATACCGTGCAGGCCGAGGCCGCGGAGCCTGGTGTCGACCGCATTGCCATGTGGGACGTGGAGGTCGATCGGGCGGCGAGGACGTTCAGTTTCAACACGGCCGAACGATTTGGCGATCCATTGGAGCATGTCGTCGCCACGTGGACCGGAGACGATCGCGGGTTCGAATACGTGGTCACCAGCTTGCGCGAGCACCCGGAGCTATTTCACGTTTTCCGGTTGTATGACTGGCGAAACGGAAAGGCCAAGTGCAAATACTATTACCACACGGCGGGCTGAACGAAGTTGCGCCAACCCGAGCCATTCGATTCGAGAATGGCTACACCCCAGCCAGGGAGCGACAAGGTCGTTCCCTGGTGCGGTACATCGAGGGCTACGTTCACGGGGTGCTCGTCGAATTGAAGCACCACGAGCGTCTTCTCCGTTCCCGCGGTGCGAACGTAGGCATACACGGTCGGTGCAGACGAAGCCACACGCGTCCAATCGCGGGAACGTAGGCTGGGACGCGTGCGTCGCAATGCGATGAGCCTTTTGTACCAATCGCGCAACGCGCCGCCTTGCTCGAAGTGGACGGCGCCCGATGCGCCGTATGGCTCGTATTCAGCCCCCACCTCTTGCCCGGTGAAGAGGCACGGCACCCCAGGCAACGTCAAAAGCGCCGCCGCGGCGACGCGGGCCATGCCCGGCCCATGACGGGTGATGAAACGCGGGCCCGTGTCGTTGTTGTCGAGAAATCGCAGCACGTGCGCCGCTGGGGCGATGGCGGCCGTCTCGCGCAGGGCGCGATCGAGTCGTTCGGGAACGCCCTTCGGATCGTCGAACACGTGTTCCCAGGCCCAATGCCCCGGCTCCTGCGTCCAGTCATAGGCCGCATCGAACCCGTGCGACACGTAAAACGGGTCCCGCGCGGACGCTTCCGCGATCAACGTCACATCGGGTCGTGCGCGACGGAGCTCGGCGCTCCAGGCTCCCCAAAAGGACGGAGCGCGCTCGCGGATCCCCCAAGCGGCGTCCACGCGGTAGCCGTCGATTCCGCTGGTGCGGATCCAGGACAACGACGCATCCGTCATCCAATGCGCCACCGCCGGCTCGGCGTAATTCAGATTGGGCAAGTGCGTCCAATCGAAATAATGTGTCGCACTCCCCTGCGCATCGCGCTGGTAAAAGCCAAAATACGGCGATGAAGGACCGCGCGCCTCGGCATCCAGGAAATAAGGGTGCTTCGACGAGGTGTGGTTCGGCACCAAATCGAGAAGCACCTTCAGATGAAGGCGGTGGGCCTCGGCCACGAGCGCGTCCAGATCGGCGCGCGTACCATAGTCCTTCCGTACCGCGAGGTAATCGATGACCGCGTACCCGAAATCGCCAGGGGGCGTTTCGAAAATGGGCGTGAGCCACAGAGTCGTAATGCCCAAATCGGCCAAGGATGCCAAGTTGCGCGTCACGGCTTGCAGAGGTGGCGAACCGAAACGAGGCGGAATCACGCCGTAGACGATGGCGTTCTCGATGCCGCCCTCGGTCGTGACCGGCGGGCCTTCGGGCGACAGAAATGCCAGCGAAAGAATCGCCGCAACGAACGGCGGCCAGCGCATCATGCCGCGCGATCCTCGATGAGGCCGCGCACTTGATGCTCGACCAACGATGCATAGTACCCCTTGGCGCGCACCAATTCCGCGTGCGTGCCACACTCGACGATCTGCCCGTCCTTGAGCACCAAAATGCGGTCTGCGCGAACCACGGTGGCCAAGCGATGCGCAATGATGAACGTCGTCCGTCCTGCCATGAGCCGGCCCAGGGCTTCTTGCACCAACGATTCCGATTCGGCATCGAGCGCCGATGTCGCCTCGTCCAAAATGAGAATGGGCGCATCCTTCAGCAGCGCCCGTGCAATGGCAATTCGCTGGCGCTCGCCGCCCGAAAGGGTACTCCCTCGCTCACCGACGCGGGTCGCATACGCACGAGGAAGCTGCGTCACGAAGTCGTGCGCGTTGGCCGCACGCGCGGCTTTTTCGATGTCCTCGTCGGTCGCGTACGGCCGGCCGAAAGCAATGTTGCCTCGAATGGTGTCGCTGAAGAGGAGCCCTTCTTGAAGAACGACGCCAATCTGGGCCCGCAAGGACCGCTGTTTGAGCGAACGAAGATCGACCCCATCGACGTAAACGGCCCCCGATGAGGGATCGTGAAGGCGCTGCAAAAGAGCCATGAGCGTCGTTTTGCCTGCGCCACTCGGTCCCACCAAGGCCACCGTCTCGCCGGGTTTCACGGTGATGTTGACCCGATCGAGCACCGGCCGGCCACCGTAGCCGAAGCTGACGTCACGAAACTCGACGGCACCTCGCAACGGCGCCGCCTCGCACGCATCGGCGGAGTCGAGCACGGTGTCCTCGGCGTCCAAAATGGAAAAGACGGTTTTGAGCGCCACCTGCCCGCGGCGCGTCGTTTGATAGGCGCCGGTGAGCGATTGAACGGGTTGGAAGGCACCGCCGACGTAACCTAGAAAGGCGATCAGCGTGCCAATGGGAATAGCGTCCGTGGCGATCAAGTATCCGCCCAGCGATACGGCGGCCACGCGCGCGGTCACCGCAACGGCATTTTTCGTGGCCTCCACCCGCGCATCGGTGGCCACCCCGCGCATCACCAGCTGATTGGCGGCATCGACCCGCTTGAGAAAGCGCTGCTTTTCACTCTCCTCGCGGGCAAAGCTCTTCACCACCATCATGCCGGCCAGGGCTTCGTTGAAGCGTGCGAACACCCGAGCCCACCGCTCGAGCAGCCGCCGCTCGCGGGTCACTTGCTCGCGCGATGCCCGCGCACCGAGGACGGCCGGAATGGGGGCGAAGCCGAGGACCAAAAGGCCCAAGCGCCATTCCAATCGGAGCATGATGACGATGGCCATCACGAGGTAGATCGTCGAAGGAAGAATTTGTACGAAGACGGTGGAAAAGGCCGTCACGGTACCGCTGATTCCGCGATCGACTTTGGCCATCAAGGACCCTACCGCGTGCCGCTGATGAAAGGATAGGGGCAGCGTGTGCAACCGATCGATGGTGGCGCTGGTCATTCGATAATTGATGGCAATGCGCGTGCGCCACACGAGCCAATCCAGAAGTGCCACGATGCCTTCGCGGGTCAGAAGCATCAGGGCCAGAAGCCCGACGACTCCCATCAACCGCGCGACGCTGGCATGGGCCACCAACGCATCGAAAAAGACTTTCAGGACCAGCGGCTCGAGGGCGAGCACCAATGAACTGGTTGTTCCCAAAAGTAGAATCCCGAGTAGGGCGAAACGATCGGGATGAACGAACGACCAAGCCCGCCGCCAAAGGGCTGGGGGGCGCGAAACGGACTGCTGCATGAAACTCGATTTATTTAACGCCAGCGGGACCGCGATGCCAATGCTGGGCGCAACTCTGTCGCCACTCGTGTGAAATCGCCCTCCAACGTAGGCATAATCGCCGAGCTCGACAATGCATGGGTCACACCTTGGCAAGGAGGCTGCGAAGCCTTCGGGCGGCCTGCTCCAGCTGTTTTTCGGAGTGCGCTCCGAAACCGAGCACGATGCCCCTCCGCCCCGCGATGGAACAATCGGACAGGGCCAACGCCTCGATACCGTGGCGAGCACAAGCTCGGAGGAGGGCGTGGTCGTCGACCGTGGCGGGCAATTCCAAAGTAAGTACCGAGCCGGCGCGCGGAACGTGAATCGTCTCGCCGCCAGCCCGGGCCGAGCCGAGGGCGCCGACGAGGGCATCGCGGCGGCAGCGTGTTGCCTGTTTGAGGCGTCGCAGGTGGCGCGCATAGTGGCCGTCGTCGATGAATTGGGCCAGGGCGGCCTGCAGAAGATAGGGCGGTGAGCGCGTGGTGGCGGCGCGCATGCGCGCAAAGGCTGGAACCAGCGGACGCGGAACGACGACGAATCCGAGGCGCAGTGCGGGAAACATGGCGCGGCTGAAGGAGCCCATGTGCAGCACGCGCCCGCCGTGCTCGAGACTCAGCGATTGCAATGCGGGAATGGGCGCGCCTTCGAAGCGGAGCTCCCCTTCGTAGTCGTTCTCGAGGATCAGCGCCCCCGCAGAACGCGCCCATGACAAGAGCTCCAGGCGGCGTGTGAGCGCGAGCCGCACGCCCAGCGGAAATGCATACGAGGGGGAAACGATGGCCAGCTTCGCACGCGGTGCCGTGCGACGGCCTCGCGCCACGATCACGCCGTCTTCGTCCACGGGGACGGCGGCGATGCGCGCGCCCACGGCCAACAGCGCGGCCCGTGTGGAGGGGGCACACGGATCTTCGACCCATGCGAGATCGCCTGCGTCGAGAAGGGTCCGGCAGCAGAGATCCAATGCTCCTTGCGAGCCCTCGGTGATGAATACCTGCTCGACGGACGCCCGCACACCGCGCGCGACGGCGAGGTGCTGAAGCAGCGCGCGCCGCAGTGCCAGATGGCCCCGCGGATCGGCCCCAAGGCTATCCATGGGCGTGAGGGCGCGCCAGCATCGAACGAGGCTGCGCTCGAAGACGTTCCACGGAAAGAGCGACAGATCCGGCTCACCGACGCGAAATGGCCGCGCGCGGGATGTGGCGGACGAGAGCGCGTCGAGCCGCTCGTCGGAAATGAAGGACGCGAGGCGCATGGCGCTCGACGAGATGTGAAGCCGGGGATCGCCTTCATCGTCGTCGTCGAATGGCTCGCCGCGGATGACCCGCGTCACATCGGCCACCACGGGCGCACGACGTGCACCCACGAGGATCGTTCCGTCGGCCGCCAGGGCCTCGTACGCGGCCATGACCGTGTTTCGCGCAATACCGAGATCGCGCGCCAGTGCGCGGGAGGATGGCAGCGCGTGCCCCGAAGGAAGCGTGCCCTCGAGAACGGCGCGGCGGATCTGGTCCACCAGTTGCGCCGTCAAGGTCGTCGTGTTCCGCCGATCGAGGCGTAGTTTCGCTGGTACCATCGCGTAGGCCCGATCTGAGCCTACTCGAGGTGCCAGGATGCCACCATACTTCACGGTGAAGGAGCCGCCCGATGTCCGCCGTTGACGATCCGCCTCGAGTCCCTGAATCACCTTTGGATACGACGTCGCGGTTGGCGGCGCGCATCGCGGAGCGGGTTGCGGGTTTGCCCGAGGCGCCGCGCATCGACGAACTCCTGGCGCGCAAACTGCGTGGGAACGAGTTCACCACCTTGCTTCTGCACGGGCTGCGTCAGCGTGCGCTGCAACGGACGTTCGGCGATGTTCGCGAACAGGCCCTGCGCTCGCCCATGGTTCGGGCGTCGACCATCGATGCGCGACGGATCCATGCCCTCGATGGGGTCCTGTTCGATTGTGCGCGTGACTTCGAAGCCGTCGACCTCGCGCCGGTGGAGCCCTTGGGGGCTGCCGCGTGCGTCGGCGTGGATCCGAACAACGTTCTCGGCGCCGCACGTTTTGCGGAGGTTGCGTCGGATGCCTCGGTGGGGCTTGCCTTGCACGCGGCCTGGGTGCGGCGGCGCGAAGCATCGCGCGAGACGCTGCGGTGGTGTGCGAGCCAGCGTGTGCTTCGGCTGCAGCCATTCGATCGCCCGGAGTACTCACCGCATTTTCGGCTCTTCGCACTGGCAACTTCGGCGCGCGCGCCGCAAGCGGCGGACGACGATCGGGCGGAACGGCAGAGCATTCTCGAGCACCTCGCGGTATGGGCGGAGCTCGCGCAACGTCTTCCTGAAGCGGGATTCGATGTGGCGCGGGCGCGGGTGGTGCTTTCGGACACGCGCGTCGTCAAGGCGTACCTTCGGGCACGCGTGCCGCACGTCGATATCGAGAGCATGGCGCGCGGGGTCCGAGCCAATCGGCCTGAGAGTACCCTCGAAGCGCTGCGCGAGGCCGGCGTGGCAGAACGGCAAATGGCCGATGACTGGTGCGACGATCCCCTCGTCCGCGGCATGCCCGAGCTGGAACGAGCGCGGGCCCTTCAGGACGAAGTGGCCAAACCGCTTCAAGCGCGTTTTCCCCAGTTGAGCGTCGCTTACGATCTCACGCGACTGCAAGGGCTGCACTATTACCGCGGTCCCTTTCTTCAAGTTTGGTTTCAACGCGAAAGCGGTATGGAACTTCCGATAGGCGATGGCGGAGCCGTTTCGTGGATGCAGGGATTGCTCTCCGATCGACGCCAGCGCTTCACGATTTCGGGGATGGGCTCCGAGCTGCTGGTCAAATTGTTTTGCTTGGAGGAAAAGAAATGATCCTCCGACTCCCTGAACTCACATTGCGTCCTTGGTCGATCGCCGACGTGGATGCGGTGGCACGTCACGCGAATGATCGCGACATTTGGATCAACCTACGCGATCGCTTTCCACATCCGTATACGCGGGCCGATGCGGAAATGTGGCTCACGCATGCGACCCAATATCCGGAATCGTCGTTCGCCATCGAGGTCGAGGGTGAAGCCGTCGGCGGATTGTCGCTCGAGCCAATGCGCGACGTCGAATGCATTACGGCTGAAATGGGCTATTGGCTGGGTAGACCTCATTGGGGCCGGGGCATTGCGACGGCGGCGGTCCTCGCGGCCACGGGGCATGCGTTCGAACGACTCGGGCTCGAGCGGGTCGAAGCCGGTGTCTTCGAGTGGAACACGGCGTCCCAACGCGTCTTGATCAAAGCGGGTTACACCTTCGAGGGGCGCCTCCGCCGTCGGATCGTGAAGGACCAACGCATCGGCGACGTGTTGATGTACGCGCGGATCCGCGACGCCGTGGGCTGAGTGACCTCGGTGCGTCAGGTCCGTGCGAGGTAGGCCCGGTTCGCGCCGGGAGGGAAGCGGCGATCGGCAAAGATCGTGACCAAGCCGTCGGCGGTGGTGACGTCCTTGATGGTGCCCGTGCTCTTACGCCAGCGGAATTTGACGGGTGAGCGGACCAAAAGGATGGGTTCATCCTTCATGTTCAGTGCGCGCTTCCAGCGCTCTCCATCTTCGCGCGTGGCGAAGACGTACTCGTTCACGGGCATGGGGCGGCCTCGCCATACGACGTAGCCGACGTCCCAACCCGCATCGTCACCCTCCAACCCGTCGCAAAAATCGCAGACGAGGGAGATGAAAAGCGGTCTCATGGGTCGTGCGCAACGGGGGCAATTCATGGCTGACCACTGTTGGATGATGTGCGCACCAAAAATTCTCTCGGTCGGCGAAACCTCGCGCTCAATCGAGTCGTATGCGAGATGAATCCTCTTTCAAAAAGGAAATCTCGCCATGTCCCAGATCGAAAAAGTACTGTACACCGGCAAAACCCACACCACCGGCGGCCGCGACGGCAAAGCCCGCAGCGAAGATGGCCGGCTCGACGTTCAGCTCTCGTCGCCAGGTTCTGCCGGCGCCGGCACGAATCCCGAACAGTTGTTCGCGGCGGGATGGTCGGCTTGTTTCATCGGAGCCATGGGGCTGGCCGCGAAGAAGATGAAGGTGGAGCTCCCCGCCAACGTAGCCGTGGACGCCGAAGTGGATCTCGGCACGGGTGGTGGCGCGTATTTCCTGCAGGCGCGTCTCAACGTGCACCTGCCGGGGTTGGAGCGCCAAGTGGCCGAGGCGCTGGCGGAGGCGGCACACCAGACTTGCCCCTATTCGAAGGCCACCCGGGGCAACATCGACGTGGTGATCAACGTCGTCTAAGCGGGCCTATTGACGCCGTTCGCGAGATGCGCGAAACGGGCGGGGCATGCTTTCCACGGATCACGTGTCCCCTGAACTTGCCGAGGTGCGAAGCCCTGCCGAGCTCGCAGCGATCGCCGACCCCATCGCGTTTCGCAACGCCGTCTCGGAGTACATCCGCGCCAAGCATTGGGCTCACGGGTACGAGTTGCTCACGCCCTTCGAGCATACGCTGAGGCTCGCATTCGAGTGTGCGCGGCACGAAAGCCGCGGAACGCTCTTGGAGGAAGCCCTTCGTGGGCGCGAGCGCTGTTGGGAGCTGGTTGCAGCCCTCGAGGCCATCGGGGCTCGCAGCTCGGCAAACGCCCTGCGCCGCGCCCACGATCTTTGTGCATCGGTGCCCGCAGAAGCTGCGGCCAGCGCCCGGTCCACGGACGATTGGTGCCAGCTTCTCGGGCAGGAGCAATTCGCGGAGCTCGAAGCTGCGCTCATCGAGAATGAAGTGGCCGATCGTCTCGGCGCCTTCGTGACCGAGAACCGGCACCGGCTGCAGCCCGACTAGGTTGCAGGCGGGCCCGGCTTCAACCTTCTGTATCTCAGTTTAACGAAGCCTAAACAATTGGGCCCCATGTTGGTGTGTGCCATGAATCGGAAATCGTCCAGCGCTCTACCCCCGCAACCGCCGTTGGCTCAAGAAACGCAGCCCGTGCGGTTCGTTCTCGAACCACGCGCGCGGGGAGAGCGCAGCGGAGCGATGCCGGTTCCGCTGTTCTTGGCCGCCGCGCCGTCGAGCCAAGGGCTGGAGTGGCGTTACGGGTGAATGGGCGCCCGATGCTTGAATAGGGCGGTAAACGTGGACGGCTCTTCGTAGCCCACGCGATAGGCGTTCGGCGAGACGGCTCCGTTGGTAGAACGCAGCAGCGGGCCCGGTCGCGTGCGCAGGATGAGCATCGACTCGCGTGTGTTACGTCTGAAGGAGACGCCTTGTGCCGATGAAGGCGGCCACCACGGCGACATCCAACATGAGCATCGCAAGGGCTTTGAGCCACCACCGCCCCGGGTTGTACGCGATCTGACGATTGATGGTGAGCGCGAAGGCGCCGAGCACCCCGCCCACGATACCTTGGGGCATGAGGCAACCCATCGGCATTAGGATCAGAATCGCATATCCCCATCCGTCCCATTGCCCGCCCTCGCCGTATTTTCGGCCGTTCACGCTGACGCGAGGGATGCGGCGGGTCAAACTGGGCACGATACGAAGTTGGGCTTTGCTGCCATCGCGCATGGGCAACTCGAAGCCGCTCCTACCCAATTTGCGTGGGGGCTGGCCGTCCACGAGCAAGACCGGATAGCTCCACCAACCAGGCGCCAACGTGAACGACACGCGCGCGGCGGCATCGTCGATTGGCACGACGTACTCGGTTGCGCTCTCGACGGAAGATGCACCCGGCGGCTGATAGGGGTTGTTCATCGACCTCGCTGGTCATCGCACGCCGCCGGGGGAGCTTCAACGAAATACTGCCGAACAGCATAAGCAGGAACTCTCACTTCGAACCGACAGGCTTATTTGTGCACCTTGTTTCGGCTCGGCTAGACAAAGTCGCGTCGCGACTACAAACAGCGGCACGAAGCATTGGCCGAGTTCGGACATTTCACCAATAAACGCCGCACATATTATCAACCGCATTCGCGAACCGTTGCGCCCTTTTAGTGCAAATCACAAAATAGACAACGCAAACAATCGCAACTCAATTAAGCGTCGATCCGACGTTAAGCATGTAGCGCAGTTAGCGTTGGGCATATACGCTTGTCGGCGCGCAGCGAATGCAAGGTGTCGCCATTCGTGGATGCTGAGGTTTCACGATTATTCCATTCGAAAGAGAAGGACTTGCATGGAGGAGTGCGGGCACTGCACGGAACACGGTCCGTACTGCGGCCCGTGAGGTACGACTTCGTCGCCAGCGTTGGAAGCACAGCCACGACCATCACTCGTTGATGGAATGACGCCCTGCGACTGACCCACGAATCGGAAAGGGAGTCTTTCCGCCCAAAAGCCTTTTCCCGTTTGCAGACGCACGCTACCTGAACGTGATGCTCGACTTTCAAGCGCGTGCGCGTATGCCGTTTGCCGTTTTTCTCTCGTGCATGGCGCTTGGCGCCTGTGTTTCGCCGGCGGCGGCGCGGGCGCCCGTGGCCGCGGTGCCCAAGGTGGGCGCGACGAATGGCGAACTGAGGGTCGCGGAGCTTGGGACGTGCACGCTCGAGAGTGGGGAGACGATTGCGCCTTGTCGCATTGGGTATCGTACGTTCGGTAAGCTCGATGCGACGAAGTCGAATGCGGTGCTCTTTTCAACGTGGTTCACGGGGACGACGGCGAAGCTCGCCGCCGGGGTGCCGGACAAGTTGGTCGACACGAAGCGGTTCTACCTGATCCTCGTCGATGCCCTCGGAAATGGGGTCTCGTCGTCGCCGTCGAACAGCACCACCCAGGCCCGCCTTCGTTTTCCGAAGTTTACCATTCGCGATATGGTCGCCACGCAGGAGAGATTGCTCAACGAGGTTTTGCACATCGAGCGATTGCACACCGTCATGGGCATGTCGATGGGCGGTATGCAGGCGCTCGAATGGGCCGTAAGCCGGCCCGACGCCGCCGCGCACGTCGTCTCCATCGTGGGCACGCCGCAGCTCACCGCGCAGGACTTGCTACTTTGGAATGCGGAGATGCACGCCTTGGAATCCGACGTCGCTTACGCACACGGCGAATATCAAGGTCGCCCCAAGCTTCGCGCCGTTCAGGATATTCACAATATGATGCTCATGACGCCAGCGCATCGCGCCGAAAATATCTCGCGCAGCGCATTCCCAGCGTGGCTCGAGCAGGTGGAGGCGGACACCAGCTTCGATTGGAACGACTGGCATCGGCAACTCGAGGCGATGCTCGCTCATGATGTGGCCGCACGCTGGGGCGGCAACCTCGAGGAGGCAGCGCGCCAGGTCAAGGCGAAGTTGCTTTTCGTGGTCGCCGAACACGACCAGATGGTGAATCCGAGGCCGTCCAAAGTATTCGCAAAAGCGGCCAACGCCCGCCTGGAGGTACTCACCGGACCATGCGGCCACCTCGCCCCTGGTTGCGAACAGCCGGCGCTTGCGCGGTACGTTCACTCCTTCATGGAGGAGTGAGCCTCCTCGCATCGTATGAGTGCACCGGCACCTGGACGCGGACACTGAATTGGTGCGACGAGAGCCACTCCGGTCGACTCCCGCCGTCGATGGGGAATTGAAACGAATAGCCGAGCTCCGCGAAGATGACGCTCCAGAAAACGCCAAGCGCCGCGGCGGGCCTCGTTTCCCCACGCGCCGTGCCACCGCCTAGTGCCGCCTCGAACGCGACGCCCCCCGCGTCGCCCATCGTCGAAAGGCGCCCCATGCCATAAACGAGCGCGCCGTCGATGCGCTCGTGCTCCATGGTGACCATGCGAACATCGGCGCCGTACCCGAACCAGAGAAGCACGCCAAGCCCTCCCTGCCCCTCGATGGATTCGTGCACATGAAGATAGCCGAGTCCGTAGTCGCTTCCTCTGGCTCCGGTATCGAAGCGGAGGCCGAGGACGTGCCGTTTTCTCTCCTCCTGCCGCGGCCCCTCCGCGGTGGCGGGACGCTTTCCAACGTGCGTGTCGGCAGCCCAGGCTCGAGCAGAAATCATCGAGAGGAGAAGTCCCATAAGCAAAGAGCGGGCATGCATACCTCGGAAACGAGGCAGCCCGGTGAACCTTACAGATTACCGATCCGCTGCAAGCCGAAGTTCCGGCGGAGCCTGAATGTCGTCGCTCGTCCCGTGCTTCCGATCGGGCCCCGCACTCGAGACACGAATCTCGCCGCTCTCCTCGCAAACGATGAGGAAAGGTTGATCCCAAGCGTCCAGCGCCTTCGATGCGGTATCGATGACCGATTGTCGCAACGTTTCGACCGAAGGGCACCCATCGGCGGTAAGTCGATATGACAAAACGGCCTGCCGCAGAGCCTTCGCATTTTGTTCGGTCATGGCAACCTTCGCCTCGACGTACTTGTTCAAAACGTGAAAGCCAATGGCTCCCGATATGAGCGATAGAATCGCCAGAACGACGAGAATCTCGATGAGTGTCATTCCGCGCGCTCTTCGGCGAACGGAATGAGAATGGCAACCCGACACGATGTATCGATGCATGGTGTTCCCCTCGTGAATCGCGCTTCGTGATTCGCGCTCAGAGCAAACCGTGCGCCAGTCCGGGATAATGCGTTTTCCGGCCTGCCCTCGCATGAGCGACGGCCACCTTTGGAACGAATGGCAATGTCCCGGCGCCCCCTCGCCATTCTGGCACCCACCCCGCATCGCCCATGCCGCGAGCCCCTTGCCGGGGAGCCCGGCCCATGGCCGAAGTCGGTCAGCGCCCCCCTCGCGAAGGCGGCCTCCCCTTCACCGGGGCTCTTCGCCCGAGAAAAACGCGCCTCTGGCCCCCGACGTGCCGTCCCCCCTTCGCATCGGGCGCAGCTTGCGGTAAGGGTAGATCTCACGTGAGCGCGCATAGCTCAGCTGGATAGAGCGCCGGCCTTCGAAGCCGGATGTCGTAGGTTCGAATCCTTCTGCGCGCGCCAGGATCGACGATGATGGTAGAAAACTCGGGCGAGTCTAAACGCCCGAGTTTTCTAGGGTTTCCGCCTCACTGTGAGAAGGGCTCTCGCAGAACGATTCGAATGTCGTTCTCGTGCGCGTCGATGCGCTCGATCGGGCGGTGCACGTAGTTGCTGCTGACTGTGCCACCGCCGATTACGCGAGCGCGCCAGGCTTCTTGGAAGCGCCTACGGGTCTACGTGCTGGCTGGAAGCGGAGTCTGCGGGCGGCCGACCGGGTGTGGCGCGGCGCGACGGGAGCCATGACCATGCCCAGACGAAAGGGGCCACGCGATGTGGTGTTGCTCTCCGCGTTTGCCGAAAATGAACATCTCGTCGAAGAGGCACACGAGTGGAAGCAAAACCCGGGAGCAGGAGGATTTCTCCAAATCCCTGATCTCGCAGTTTCTCTGAACCTGCAATTGGGCCGCCGACCCTTCAACTCGACGCAAGGACACCGTCACAGTCACATCTGGCTGCGTGACACAGCGGTTGCTCCTCGCGTCGACTCACTTTGATCGGGCTTAAAATCTAGTCACCGCAACAGCATTCGCTAATTGGAGTGCAAGTGCTCGCCACCGGAACACACCCCTTCGCTCCCACAATCGGTCCGAGATTCGCACAACTTAATCCATCGAGTAGCGCTTCACAACGACCATTCTGTACTCCCACGGCCACACAGTGGTCCCCCACTGCGGGACGCACCGACGAAGACTCGGAAACCAACGGCGACGTTTTCTCGCTACTGATATCTTGTAACCCGTTTTCCCCTTTTTGATCCGGCACGGGTTGTGCGGCGCACCCAGCAAAAAACCCAAAAGACATCAAAATCCCCGCTACTTTCTTTGACATGGTCATACCCCCGCAAATTGGAGTGGCAGGATAAATCGTTGAGATTCGTGAGCTAAGACTCGCAGCATCAACGGCAACTATTCTTGTCACGACGCCTGGATATCGCGACCGCGAAACAACAATCCAAAACAGATTATACTCGTTGGCGAAGTTGAAATTAACAAATTTAACTTATCCCATCCGTACGCATTTTAGATGCCAATATCCATTCTGGTGTTTATGTGACACGCTGGTGCGGGTAGCCGAGAGTGCACTTGAATGTCGGCGCCGACAGGGGTCCGCTTTTGCTACTGCTAGTTGCCGCTTGGAGTTCGCATGTTCCATGCAACTGGAATAGGCTTGAGCCTCGGCCGCAACCCCCGGCCACCGCCTGCGAGTCGAACATCTCGCCGCGCTGCGAGGTCACGCCTTCCGACGGTGGCCACCCGCTCCCGATACCAAATCTCCGATGACGGCAGGGATACGTTGCGCGAGTTCATCCATGAGCATCCTAACGGCGGGGGGACGATATCGCCGGTTCGGGCTGACCAGATATACTTCGAATTGAGGAATTTCCCATTCCGGCAGGACGCGCAGCAACTTGCCAGTCGCGAGATGCCGCGCGCATTGAATTTCGCCGAGATGTGCAATGCCGAGCCCTGCCTGCACCGGTACGAGCAACTGATCGGAAGGAGCCAATAGGAGCCGGCGGCGGACGGTGATCGTTCGCGTTTTGCCGTCCGATCGCAGCTCGAACGTCGCCGAGGTTCGAGATTGGACGAGGATGTCGTGTTTCTCCAGTTCGTCTGGATGCGCCGGCAGGCCCCGCGCCTTCGCATAGCCAGCGCTGGCACACAGGATCCGGCGTACGATCGCAACCTTCCGCACGAGAAGAGCCGAGTCCGCCATCTCGCCGATCCGCACCGCAATGTCGATCGCATTCGCGACGAGGTCGACCCGCCGGTCCGTCATCTCCATTTCGACATCGACGAGCGGATACCTGCACATGAAGTCCAGCACGATCGGCAATACGACGAGGTTTCCGAACGTACCCGAAGCCGAAATCCGGACTAGACCGCGCGGTTCGGCTTCTCGCCCGATCAACTCGTTCGAATGCATTTCCAGACGCCGGATCAGTGGCCACGCTTCCTCCAGCAATTGCGTACCGGCATCGGTCAAGCTGGAGTTCGCCGAGTTGCGCTGGACGAGGATCATCCCCGTCATTTCCTCGAGGCGCGCGAGTCGGCGCGAGAGCGTCGACTTGGCGACGTCGTATTGACGTGAGGCGCGCGACAGGCTGCCGGCGTCGGCGATCAGGGCGAACCAATAGAGATCGTCGAGCGAGTACGGTAGGGTGTTCATTATTTGGAACGCGTACATTCCTTCTGCGCCACTATGAACGCAATAGTGAACGCTCATATTGTCCTCTCGGTGAAGGCCCGAAGGGCGGCGCCTTCAATAGGAGCGGGCCATCATGAGCGATATCAAATCCATCCATTTCCTCACCTTCCCGCGCGTCAGCGAGCAGGACCTACTGACGGCATGGGAACTCTTGCGGGCTCTGGCCTGGGGCTTCGAGCAGCAAGGCCGGCGGCTGGACGTGTCGATCGGCGGCTTCGAACGGGGCCCCGTCGCCACGCATATGGGCACGGAAATCAAGACCGACCGGGTTCTCACGGCCGCCGACCGGTTCGATGTGCTCTATGTGCCGGGTGGCCTGGGCGGAGGCCCTGCCTCGCAAAACCCGGCGATCCTAGATTTGATCGGCAAGCATCACACCGAGGGCCGCTGGGTGGCCGCCAACTGCTCGGGGGTCGGCGTCCTCTTTCGCTCTGGTATTCTCGATGGCAAGGCCATTACGTGTCCGGTGGCGCTCGCACGCCGCCTGCCGAAGCTCGGCGCCAATGTGATCAACCCCCGCCTCGCTTGGCACGTGGACGCCAAAAACAAGATCTTCACGTCTGGTGGCGGAGGCACGGTCCATCCGAGCACCATCGCGCTGGTTGCGCACCTGTTCGGGAGCGAAACCGCCACGGGGCTGGCCGCAAACTGGGATTCGCTCGCATTGCATGGCGACGTACTGCTTCGGGCCGACGGTCCAATGATGGGCCTTAAACCGGAATTGGCGACTGCCGCACAGGATAGTTACGAGATGGTCTTCCTACCCGACTGATCATCGGCCGGTCGCCGCCGCCGAGTACGGCTCACGAACGGCGGCGGCGGCACCAAACACAAACGCGTGAGAGATCATACGAGCGATCGCGAGGCATCACGATGAACGGATTGTGCGACAACGAAGACGATATTGGCGACGTGCCACGGAGCCAGCTTCCGGTCGCGAATGACACGGACTCGGGGGTTGCGCGGCATTGCCATTGCCGATGTCGAAACCCAAATGGCTCGCATGTCCCTCTTCACCCCTATCCCTAACGCGGTCGTGGTTCGCGCGGCCGAGGCCGAAGTCGTGGGTCGTGCGCCGACGAAGGTTCAGCTCTTGGCCGACAGCTCCGCAACGGGTGGGGCGCTCTCCACCGTGCGCGTCACCTTGGAAAACGGTGCCGACGGCGCGCGTCCGCACCATCACACCAAATCCGCCGAGATGTTCTATGTGCTCGATGGCTCCGTCCAGTTGCTCGCGGGCACGAACGTCGTCATGGCCACGCGCGGTGATCTGGTCGTGGTACCGCCGCGTACGGCGCACGCTTTCGCAGCCGCACGTGGCAAAAGTGCCGATCTGCTGATCGTCCTCGCGCCGGCGGTCGAGCGATTCGAATACTTCCGACACCTCGCTCGCATTGCGTTCGGCGACGAGCCGCCAGAGACGCTTGCAGATCTCCAACAGCTCTACGACAACTATTTCCAGGATAGTCCGGAATGGAAGGCCGCACGCGCGTAAGCGGAGTCATGCCGGACGCGGCGAAGGCGAGAGCCGGCAACATGCTCTGCAATTCATGACGACGGAACATTTCGTATTGCAGACCGCTCGGGCTGCGACCATCCAGGTGGGGGGACGGCAGCACGATATCGTGCTCGGATGCATCGAGCGCCGCGCTTGGCCAGTCCGCAGCGCAGTGCGTGTTCTTTGGTGGCATGACGAGTGTGGTCAAGTACTGCTCTACATACTCTGTGATGCACGGGCGATTGAAATACTGGGGGTGGCCGATTCCGTCGTGGTGGAGCAGCACGGAGGTCTCGAGGTGCCGATGCGCCGCGATGTTCCAATCGTAGGGGGTGGCCTGGTCGTGGCGTGCGGTGAGCATCAGAATGGGCGGTGCGTCCGGAGCCGAAAGGCGGTGTTGCGGATTGTTGACCTTCACCGGGAAACCGTAGCAACCAGGGCTATCACCCCAGAAGAGCGTCATCTTCGTGTGCGGGTACATGGCGTCGAGGACACGACGATAAGTATCGAGGTCGTGGAAGCTGCGTGTGGGAAACTTCCAATCCTGGCAAAGGACGACTTGGTACGCGTAAGCGGTAACCTCCTCTTCTTCGGGCGGTGGGGGGAGTGGCGTACCCGGCGTGCCGGTATCGAGTCTCCAGAGACGATCGGCAAACTTGAGCAATCGGTCGTCAAGATTGTACATGCCGGAGTGCAGGTTCCCTCGCAGTCCGAGTACGCCGACGCGCCTTTCCGCTAGTAGGATCGATCAATGTACCCGCAAGGGCTTTTTGATACAAATCATCCCATACGGCGAGGACGTCCCTTCCGTAGAGTTTGCACACGGGGGCGCGCTCGCACCAGTCGGCGAATGCAAGGAGCGATTTTTCGGAATCTTCCGTAAGCGTCTGCAGATGCCGGAAGTCCGAAGTCATGCTGTGATCGGTATTGGAATCGAGGACCATCGCGCGTATCCGCTCGGGAACTTGCTCGGCGTACTGCTGCCCTCGCGCGTGAACTTCGGAATATCCGTCACGGAGAAGCGACCTTCAGGTTTCCGATTGGAACGTGAGTCTCGTTCTCGTCTCGAATGCCACCCACGGCGATGCCCTGGCGAATGGTGAAATGACATTCCAATGAGTTCGTCGCCGAGTGGTCTCGCGGACGTTGCCGGGAATGCCGGCTCATGGAGTCGACGGCGGGAGCTGGCTCACGATGGAGCCTGCGGCATCCAAGAACTGGATGACCGGAGAGCCGTCGGTGTTCACCTTGATGACCATTCGATCTCGGCCTTGCATACCCTTTAGAACGAGCGATGCAGAGGCATCGAATGCCCGCCTCACTGGATGCAAAACCGGTGACGCATGCCGCGCCAAAAACGAGCGTCAACACACCTGAATAGACGGCTGAATGTGGAGTGCCCACGGGGTGGCGCGCCGTTCAAAGTATCTTCACGGACGCTCGCTCGAGACGCGCCACGTCCATGTGGAAGATGCGGCGCTCGCATCCACAGCGGCCAGATTGTCCCATGACGGAGCATTCAGCGAGCGAACATTTGCTCGCTGAATGCTTCGAGATTTCTTATCGAAGGATCACTATTTTGCTTGAAGCGTGAGGTTCTTCCATCCTGCGGGTGCGTCCATGGCAAATGCTTTTGCGTCCACGCCTCGGTTGAATTGAATGTTCGTCACGTCAATCGAATAGGCCACCGTGCCGTCGTCCTTCGTGCCCACCAGCTTCAAGAGCACGCCAGTTTCGTCGTCGACCCACATCTTGAAGGCCGCGGCGCCGAGCTTGGTGCTCAAGTACGCGTCGTGCAGGCCCTCGACCACCGTCACCGTGCGCCCGAGGAGCCGCTCGGTTCCCGTGATCTTCGCCTGGCCCGCGGTGAGCCAAAACGCATAGTTCTGTGGCGACGTCACTTCTTCGGCGACGCCGGCCCATGCGGGGTCCTGACGGTGAACGTAAACGGGCTCGCATGTGTTGGTGAAGAATTGACGCGCGCCCACGGGCCGCTCAACCGGCGCGAGTGAGCTGGTTTCGAAGCTCGATGTATCCGGATGTCGAACCTGGCCATTTCGGCCATTCGAGACGTGCTCCACCACACTGCCTTTCTGGTCGGTGATGCGTACGGAACTCGATCGAAGCGACTCGGAGACCGTGAAATCGACGTGCTGGTTCTGGCCATTGTTGGAGAACGCAATGTCGAAAGTGCCTTTCACGTCGCGGTAATGGTCCGTCGCATCGAGCATCTTTTGCTGAAGCGAAACGATCTTCGGATCGGCCACGAGCGCGCTTGCACAAAGCCCGGCGTCGTCGTGAATGTCCGTAGCAGCGAGGCTTGCGACGGAGTAGACCCAAATCTCGTCGGCGCCGGTGACACCTTGCGGAGGTACGCCGTAGGCGTTCACGCCGATGGACATCGACGTGGACATCACGGTTTGTACGCCAATATAAGACCAGCCGCCCGGGGCCGTATTTTGATTGAGATTGCCGATTCCGTCGATGTTGAAGCCCACCTTTCGATAGTATCGTGCGGACGGATCGGTAAACAGCACGTTGTTCAGATAAACCCTTAGCTCGAATTTACGGCCATCGACTCCGTTGAAATCCCAATAATACACTTCATGACCGGACGTCTGTCGGCGGTGATCGCCATTGCGATCGCCGGATCCTCCCCCGTATGCCCAGCCCGGCGCGCCGGGCGTGCTGCAATTGGGGTACTGCGACGCGCTGCGATCATTGTCGCAATAGAACGTTCCGGCAAAGGCGGGCGACGCGGCAAGGAAAGTGGAAAAGAGCGCACCCATACCAAACATGCTGCGCGAGATGTTCATAGCCATTGGATGACCTCGTTATGATTTCACGGTGCGAAAAAGTCGCGGGCCCGAATCAGCAACGACAATGCCAGGCGCCAGGCGCTCGACCAATCCGCTGAATTCTAGAGAAGGATCGGATGAACGGGCGCTCCAGTTCCGCCGTGTGGCTTACCCCTGACCGGTCAAAGTCAACGAGGTGTGGACGCCGCCTCCACGCGTCGTGGGGGCAGTAAAGCTATCCCAGGCCATGGCCAGCGCGATGATGGCTGCGCCGACGCCTTCCCATAGGCCCGCGTGGAGGAAGGCCCCCGATGGTCCCATTTTTGAGATCTGCGGTATACGTTTTACCAAGGATGGTCGTCACCAGCCCCTCGCAGTGGAACGAAATATCGACACGGTCGCCGACTTTCGGTGCCGCAGGGGCATTGGGGATCGTCGCGGCACACCTTCCAATCATTTTGTCGCCGCCCTCCGCCCAAAATACTACGGAGCCCGAAGGATTGCCGACGATGAAGCGAGCGTCGGAATGGTCTTTGTCAACGACGAACTCGCGAAGCTCGCCGAAACGTTCGAAGTCGAAACGCGGCGACAGGCCCCCCTGCTGGGAGCCGGGCGGATCGCGCATGCAAAGTACGGATAGTGTGAGCTGGCCCAAAGGTGAACGTTTGACGGCCAGATGGGCGTTCAGGTCGACAGTGCCGTTCGCATCGCCCGAGATGATGTAGGAGCATGGGTTCGTGCTTCCGGAAGGGACTGGGCCGGGCTCGGGATTTCTGCCTGCAGAGGATACCGTCGAGATCCATCGAAGCCGTTCGATCGTTAACGTCCAACCCGAGATATACGCTCGCAAACGCGGCCGCTCACGGAGATTGTGACTGGAATCTTTGGAAAGTATCTGGCTCGAGGCACCCTCGCCCGCGGGTAGGGAGGCAAGCACACCTCGATAGGGTACGCCAAGGATAGTTGTTCGAGTTGCGTCTCGATTGCTCACCCGAGCCGCTTCGGGAGTTGCTCGGCCAGGAAGTCGATGAAGGAGCGAATCTTTGCGGCGTTGTAGCGCGAGGGCGAGTAGACGGCATCGATGCTGACTTCATGGGTGCTGTACTCGGAGAGCACTTCCACCAATTCGCCGCGCTCGAGATGTGTCTGCACGATATACCGACTCAGATAAGCGAGGCCCGTTCCGCGAAGGGCCGCGTCGCGTAGGGAGAAGGCGTCGTTGGAAACGAGGGCCTTGCCGGCGTCCACGATCACGAGCTCTTCGTTCACGCGGAACGGCCATCGGGGAAGCCCCGAATGCCGCAAGAGATTGTGCTCCTCCAGATCAAAGGGGCTTCGAGGCCGGCCGTTCTTCTCGAAATACGAAGGTGCACCACAAACGACGCTGCGGTCTTTGACCAATCGCAGCCGGCTGAGGGTGGGGCTGGTCTGGTCGGCGCCGCCAACGCGAATGGCGATATCGTAACCTTCATTGACGATATCGACGATCCGGTTTTCCAGGACCAGCTCCACCTGCAAATCGGGATGGATCGAGAGGAATTCCGGCAATAGTGGGCTGACGTGCATGATCCCGGTATAAAGCGGTACGCTGACGCGCAGCCTGCCGCAGGGAGTCTTGCCGAATGAACGGAGCAGGTGTTCGGTTTGATGGATCGCGCCGAGGATCTGCCGCGCCCGTTCGTAGAGCACCTGTCCCGCCTCCGTCAGGCCGAATTGACGCGTCGTCCGGCGAACGAGATGTACCCCGAGCTCTTCTTCGAGTCGGGTCAATCGTTTACTGATGGTCGCAGGCGTGGTCGCGAGATCGCGCGCCGCGCGTGAAAAGGAGCCTGTATCTGCGAGCGCTACGAACTCGCGCAATGCGTTGAGGTCAGCGGTCGCCTCGGCACCGAGAACGGAGGACGAAGAGGACGTCGGTTTGCTGTCGATATTCGTTCTCGTTCGAGAGGCCATTTGCGTAATGCACGTGATGCCACAGGTGAAACCCGGGAACAAAGAGAAGGGCTGATTCACACCGGGGTGGCGAAGATCCACCGGGCCCGTGGAAAAACTGCTTTTCTCAAATGCCAATAGCGTGCCGACCCTCCGCGGGTACAAGTGCTCAGCCTTCGACGGAACTGACGGGTCGAAGAAAGTGAATGAAATTTCGCGTATTCGCAGTGGCGGCCTACGCCGCTGCGTTGCACGCCACTGGCTCGGCGATTTGGGCGCTGCGCAGCGGTACGCGTCTCTTCATTTCGCAGAAGAAAGGTTGCGTATCTCATGAGGAAGTTTTCGTTCGTTGCCGCCACGATGTTGCTCGCCGTTCCATTCAGCGTCGGATGCTTTTCGTCGCACGAAGAGCCCCCCAGCGCGAATGCCGAGGCGGAAATCGAGAAAGGCACCATCGCGTGGAAGCCATGCCCGAATCCCATTTATCCAGAGGCGGAGTGCGGTATCGTGACCGTACCGGTCGATTGGTCCAAACCCGATGGGGAAACCCTCCCCATGAATGTTTACCGCTTGAAAGCCACCCGTGCGGGCAAGCCGCTCGGCACTTTGTGGTTTGCGTCGGGCACCCCGTCCCTCTGGTTCGACAAGAGACCGGGCGAGGAGCACGCTCCGTCAGCTCGGTTGCGCGAGTACTTCGATATCGTCGGTTTCGACGCCAGGGGGACGTCGAACGACGAGCCGATCGCGTGCGATCCCGAGCTATCCAAGAAGGTCGCCGCGCACGACAATCGCAGGCCGGCGAATCAGGCGGAATACGAGCAATGGAGCGAGCAGGTACGCGCTCTGGGTGAGGATTGCCTGCAACGTCACGGAGCACTGTTCGCGCACTTCGACGATTTCAGTGTGGCTCGGGACATCGATGCGTTTCGAAGCGCGTTGGGCGAGGAAAAATTGAACGTCTACGCGCGTTCGGTCGTCACGTCGCTCGCGGCGACCTACGCCGAGATGTTTCCGCATCGATTGCGCACATTGGTTTTCGATTCCAATCGGGACCATAGCGTCGATACCGCCACGCTGCTCAGCAGGTTCTCGGGCGGCCTCGATTCGTCCTTTGCCCAATTCATCGACTGGGCGCGACGCACGCCGGGGTCGGTGCTGTATGGCAAGAATGTGCAATCCCTCTGGGACCGGCTCTACACACAGGCAAAGGCCGGAGAGCTGATCGATCCGAACACCGGCAAACCGATGCAAGTGTATACCCTGCTCCAGGGCGCGACGCTGCCCATGGACCGGCAGCCGCAGCACCATAGCTGGGGGGAACTCGCGCAGCGACTGGCCGACTTGGACGCCGGCCGCAGCACTCCGGGCTGGGACCCCGAGCCCGAGGCCGACTATTCCTCCGGGGCCGGTTATGGCGCAGCTGACGAATGCGAGAATTGGGATTATACCGATGTCGCCGATTTCGCCGCGCTGGACGGTGCCTACCGTGCCGCGGACACCCGGCTCGTCCACGTGCACGAGGCATTCGAGACTCTGATGCACTCGCCAGCCACCTGCCGCGGCTGGCCCATCGCGGTCCTCAATCCCCAGCATCGCCTCTCGATTCAGGGTGGCCCGAAAGTTCTCGTCGTCAACAGCCGTCATGACTTCCAGACCAGCTACGACAACGCCGTTGCCGTGCACGAGCAGATTCCAGGCTCGGTGCTGCTCACGTACGAGGGGGTCGGTCACGGAACGTACAACCGCTCCCCTTGCATTCGTGGGCAAGTGGAACTCTATCTGATGACGGGGCTCACCCCGGCATCGGACACCAGTTGCCCCGCGATTTGGCCCGCCGCGCAAGAATAGACGAGCCCCCGATTGATTGCCGGCCG
The DNA here is from genome assembly GCA_037157775.1 of Sorangiineae bacterium MSr12523. Lineage (NCBI taxonomy): Bacteria > Pseudomonadati > Myxococcota > Myxococcia > Myxococcales > Pendulisporaceae > Pendulispora > Pendulispora brunnea. Next base: position 13,050,691 of record CP089982.1, on the reverse strand, counting down.
CGAGGCCGAGGAGTTGTTCATGAAAATTCGTCAGATATCGTCCGTTCTTTCTTTGCTGGCCGCATTGGCCGGAGGTTGCAGTTCGGGGGATGGCGCGTCGACGCCCGATGTCACGCAGGAGGAGCTCGGGTGGCGGGGCGGAAATCGAATTTGGATATCCAAGTCCGCTTTGGGCAAAGAGTTTTTGTGGCAGGCGAACCTCACGGATCAACCCGGCTTGGCCGCATTCGGCGCCACACGAAGCCGCATCGTGCACTTCGAACGGCAGGGGGACGACCTCATGATGATCGAAGAGAACGATCTTCATGGCCGGCCCACCGCCGACAAGCGACTCATCGTTGCCTCGTTTCCCATCCAAGAGGACAACGACTCGACGCTCGTCTTCGACTTCAATGCCGGCACGACGAAGTTGTTCGTCGCGTCCGATTGGGCCTATCAAGATTCGGATGGCCCCTGGTACGACGCTGCAGAACATTTTCGTGCGCTCGACATCACCGAAAGCTACGTCGAACGCGCCCAGATCCATCGCGATCAGCTCGTGATCTCGCAGATCGCGCAAGTCGAGGAACCGGCCGAAGCCACGATCGACTATCCCGCCGGCCACACGTTTCCCACGTACCTCGCACGATATTACATTCAGCCTTATCGACCCAATCCCAATTTCGTTCCGCGGCGATGGGCGGGCCAAGAGCGCCTGGGATACTTCGAGTCACAGCCTCGCCCCAGCGCGCGCTCGGCCGAGAGCGATCTCATCTACGCGCTCAAGTTCGATTCGAGCAAGCCCATCGTATTTGCCATCTCCGCCAACACACCGTCCGAGTACAAATCCGCAATTGCCGACGGCGTTCTCTATTGGAATCGGGCTTTCGGGCGCAATGTCGTTTCGGTCGTCGACGCGCCCGCCGACGTCGAAGCTCCGGACCATGACTACAATGTCATTCAATGGATCCCGTGGGATGCTGCGACTTTCGCCTATGCCGACGTGCAACTCGATCCGCGTACAGGCGAAACGCTTCATGGCCAGGTGTTCTTCAGTTCAGCGTTCGCCTTGGATGGCTCGCGCAATGGTCTGCGCGCGCTCGTGCGAACGTTGCGCGCCTATGAGCGTCCGGCAGGCCCCCGTGTTGCTTTTGCAGGCGCAGGTTCGTCTTCTCTGTGCACGATGACGGGCACCGAGTTTGCGCGCCGGCAAGCCGACCAGCTCGAGGCGCTTCTCACACGGAATGCGACCGACGATACGCTCAAAGCGATGTCGATGGATTACGTTCGCTTGATTGCTGCTCACGAAATTGGCCACGTCCTCGGGTTGCGGCACAATTTTGCAGGATCCACCGGTGCCAGCTACGACATGCGCGATCACGAGGCACACTTGGCCGCGTACGTCGCGAACGGAGGGACGGTGCCCCACGGGGTGGTCTCCAGCTCCACGGTGATGGATTATTTATTGATCGAATCGGGCGCCATGATGGGCGATATCATCGAAAAGAAGGAGACGGCCCTGGAGTACGATCGAAAGGCCATCGCGGTGCTTTATGATGATGAGCTTCAGGATCCTGGAGAAATTCCGCATTATTGCTCGGACAGCAATATCCTCGAATACGATCCAGTGGCTCCAGTCTACTCGGATTGCCAGCGATTCGATCAAGGCAAGAGCGCCCTCGAGTTTGCCGTCTACGCGCGCAAGAAACTTTTTTCGACGCTGCCCCATCGGATCATCGAACGATACATCGCCAATGCCACTCGCCGTGGCAGCACCGAGAATCTGGATCCGAAGCCGATCGAGGGCGTCGTCTTGAATCCCAACGAGTTCGCCCGCAGCGCATGGGAACCATATTTGCGCGTTCGTGACATGTTCGTGCAAGGAGGACGGTCCCTCGAGGTGAGTGAAACCTTCGCATCGTTTCCACACCTCGGGGAGCTGGAGCAAGCGGCCTCCGAGAAGGCCGAAACGGCTTGGCTCGAGAGCGAGCTTCAGCGCGTCGATGGCATCGAGGTGGCCTACGAGGGCACTCCGCCCTCGTTCGTGGAAGATATGGTGAGAAAGTTGAAGGCGCTTTTGGCCGATCCCGAATACCTCGAGGGAAAGGGCGCCGGTGGAATGCCTTATCGTTTTTCACCGGAGGATGCTGCCGTCATCGAGAACAAGTCGAGGGTACTCTTCGCTGCAATGGGAGACGCCCTGCTCGAATGGGAGCTTTATGCGCTTGCCGGTGTGGGGCCAGAGGGGCCGGTGCCGCTGTCGGTCTCGGCGGGGCTGATTCGCGACGATGCGCCGGGCAAGAGGTTCGCGACGATGACGGCGAAGGTCACCAGGGACGTGCTTTTGGCGACGAGCGGCCAATTCATCGAGGCGGACGTCCCGGCGCCTTCGGGGGGTGGAAAGGTGCACGTCAAATTGCCTATTTTCAAATATAGCTACGAGCGCCGACTGCAGGCCGCCCGCGTGTTAGCCGATGCCAAGGGCGTCAGCCCTTCGTACCTCGTGAAAGAGAAGTCCGCAATCCGCCGCGAATTCGAAAAATTGCAAATGGCCGCCCTCGGCGGCCACGCCCCCGCGGACTTCGAGTCGATGTACGAGGAATTGCCCGACGGCGTGATAGCGTGGCTGAGCGAGCAATCCGCATTGAGGCTATGATGGCGAATCGAGCAAAACCGACGTAGTTACCGATGAAGCACGCCACCGACCGCCGGCTGGACGCCAGCGGTCGGAGGGCCAGTTCGGCGCGCAGTGCGTGTTGTGCTGTCGCAAGGCGTCAAGATCTGCGCGTACGCCCCAGCTTCGTATACCCTGGTCGAAGGCATTGACGATGGCGGGCGGCCAGGGACGATGGCCTAGGGGCCATTCGCTTTGTCTGTCACGGCCATGACTACGAATTTGGTGGCGCGGTGGATCGGCTTGGCATTGCTTAAAGCCGAGCACCGAGAACACTCGTGCAACGTGGCAGTCCTGGGCGAATGCGGAACGATACGAGGGAGGAACGATGAAGCATACGTACTTGGCTTTTCTTCTGGTGGGCCTCACGGCGTGCGACGCGATGTTCGACTTTGGTAAATCGAACTCGGACGATGACTCGAATGGCGATTCGCGGCGTCCGGGGTCGGGCGATGGATCGAGCTCGGGCGCAGCCGATGCCGCCGTCCGGGCCCCAAACGAAGGACCGGCTTCCGGCGACAATGGCGCCTTCACGGACGCTGCCGCTGGACCACCGAATGCGAAACGCATGTTCGTGACCAGCGCGGAGTACCCCGGCGACTTCGCGAAGTACGGCACGGGGAGCGATCCCGGCGCGGCTGGCGCCGACAAATTGTGTAGTACGGCAGCTGCAAGCGCGAACCTCGGCGGAACGTGGCGGGCTTGGATTTCGAGCACCACGAACGATTCCGACCCCGTCGTCCATCATGCCATCGATCGCATCGCGGACGTTGCGGGCGGCTGGTACAACGTGGATCGCACCGCGTGGTTGTTCAAAAACAAGGCCAACCTAGCGACCGTACCCAATGAATCCGCGTGGAAACCCTCGTTGGGAACGGCGAGCCTGGTCGAAGACGAGAACGGTCGGCGGGCCCCCGACGGCACGAAGGTGTGGACCGGAACCGGCACTGGGGGCCAGATTGTGAGCGATCGGACCTGCTGGAGATGGACTGTGAGCACCGCGAACACCGAGGCAGCCGGCGGCATGGCTGCTGGAAGCGCGGACCGGTGGACGTCGGGAGTCTCCATTGCGTGCACCACGCCCGCACACTTCTATTGCTTCGAACAGTGATCAGCCCGTCCCGTTCAACGGGGCGTGCCTCGGTCACCCGCCCGTCAACCGCGTGACCAATGCAACGTACGACTCCATCGCTTTGTCCTTCGGTGTGCCCTTGCGAGCTGCCCAGGCGTCGAATTTTGCGCGGCCCTTGAAGTCCATCATGCCCGGTCGCGCGCCTTGGACATCGCCGATCGTGGATTGCTTGTAAAGCGCATACAGTTCGAGAAGCGTGTCGTTCGAAGGCGCGGAGGGCAATTTTTTGACGCGGTCCTGAGCTTCACGAAATCGTTCTTCGAGGTCCATGAAAGGCATCTTATCTCCAAGCCCCACCGTCGCAACCTCGAAGACTGGCCCGCGTCGCCGGCGATGGTGGCTATTGCGTGCACTGCCCCGAGCGAGCGTCGCATTTGGACGTTCCGGTAGGGCACCACCCTGAACAGGAGCGTCGACAGCCAGCGTCGTAGAAGGCGCGGAGGGCTTCTCGGAAGCGGCGGACTCCGATGGACACGGGATCGCTGACGGTGAGCTGACAACATAGGTCATCGATCTGATGACGGCACTGGTACGAGCTGCACGTCGAGCAGCAAGCGATGGCATCGGGCCGTAGCCGATCAATGTCGGCCAGACGTCGCTCGCATTCATGAGGATCGACTGGCGGTTGGCCAGGCGGGTTGGAGCCGGAATCCAAAGAGGAGCCGTCAAGTCCCGAATCGGAAATGGCCGAGTCCGAGCTGCCGGAATCCGGCGACCCAGGGTCACCATCGGAACCGGTCGAGGAACAGGCCACCACACAGCCGAAAAGCGCACCGAGAAGGCTGAAGAGTCGAGTCCGGATGTTCATGCGAATCATCTCGGCCGGAGGTGCAAAAATGTTGCGCGCTCGGGGGAATGACCGAGCCGGAGAAGATCGCTCGGGAAACATTCTAAAATGTGTCAGACATCACCAAGGGTAGCGAGGGTCGGAAAAACGCTCTGCGGTGGCCACTACGAAGCGCACCCCGGGAAGGTCCGGAAGCACGTACGAACCTGGCTGCGGTGCCAGAGTATCAACCAACTGAGATATCGCAGGACGGCCTAGCCGAAGAACGGCGGCCTTCATGCCACCGCGCTCCTCCATCCGCGATGGTCCGTCTTCGGGCAATAGAACGACGGTGGTCTGCGCGTGAACGCTGACGTTGCCGTCGTCGTCTTCGTGCCGTCGCGGGTCGCCAATGAATAACATTCGATGACCATGAGGGAGTCTGCCGCAGATTGCGGATTTGAACACGGGTACGACGTTGTCTTGGAGATGAATCTGGAGCTCTTTCGCCTCCTGGAACCACAGCAGCGCTACACCCGTGAGCAAGCCCATGGAGGAGCCGTCGCGTTCGCGGCCCTCGGCTACGTGCTGCGCAAACTCGACATCACGAAGATAGCTTTCACGTTTGCCTATCAGGAAAAGTGGATTTCGCTGCCGTATGAGTTCGACCATGGATCGAGCTTGCCATCCCTGCAGTGCATCGAACTCACCCGCCGTAAGGCCCACCATCTGCAGAAAATTGAATTTTCCGTTCTGTGATGCTGTCGGCTGGAGAGCAACGTCGTCGACGAACACCAAGGCGCAGATCTCGTCATCGTTGCGCGGATCCGTCATGGGCATGTTGTGATAAGGGGCCAGGGACGTGCCGTTTTTCGCCAAAGAATCGGCAATGCCCTGCATCCAATCGATGACCCAGCCAAAGTCGTACTCTTCGGAGAGTGCGGGAACCCGACACGTGAGCTCGAATCCCCAGCCGGACACGTTGGGATCGGCCTCCTCCTTCTCGCCCAACTCGGTGAACCCTCGGCTGACGATGAGCCAATGCGCAACGGGTTCCTCGATGCGGATGGCAAAGCAACCAGCAAGTTGAAACCTTTGCCCCTCGCGACCGCCGAACGGGCGAGGGTCCGCCTCCGGATAAGCGGCGCGGATGGCATTCTCTATAACGATTTCTCCGTCATCCTGCGCGCGCATCGATTCCATGTGACGGTCCTTTTTAAAAGCAGCCCCTCATGCCGGAGCCGCCCGCAAGGTAGCACACTCATCAAGACGGCATCTCTTCGCGAGTGGACGGTCATGATAACGTTGGTCTCATTGCCAATGTCCGGATCTCTTCAGATTGGCCACGCGCAGGGCGCGGCTCGCTATTTCCTTCTCGGGCGCCCGCTCAGTGGCGGCGATATCGTGCAGGTGTGCTGCTCGGGCGGCTGGCTCACGGGGCGATTCGAGTGGGATGGCCATGCGGAGGGCTCGCCCAGTTTCTTTTTCTCGATCGAGCTGGACGGCGGTGGGATCGCGCAGCAACGTCTAACGCTGCCCGATGGAGCGCTGATGCGCTGGCCGTGATCGGGATCCCGCGCAATAAAAGCCGTTATCGATCATTGATTCATACAAGCGAATTTTCGCGGTATCGGCGCAATGCGTGGCGCGCTTTGCGAAAGGGCGACCTCGCTGAGGACGGCAGACCCCTCGTTTGCGGCACGCCGTGACATTTCCATGACCTGGACGTGCGATGGTACGGGGGCATGCGCGCATCCTTGGCGTGGCTCCTCTTTGCCCTTGGCGCGGCCATCCCGTCGGTGGCCGTTCTGGTGGTTGCCCTTCGCGCGGCCTCCACCGAGAGCGCCCGCGCGCGCGAGGAGCAATTCGCCGAGCGCGTGGCCGCGGCCCAGGCCACCAAGCGCGATGTCGACGCCGCCCTCGCCCGAGCCACGGAGACCTTGCGCCGCCTGGAACCGGCCGCCGTCTCCCGGCTCGAGTCGCGATTGATGGCCGAAAAACCGGACTTCGCCGACGTCGTGGTGATCGGCGCCGAGGGGCAGATGCTGGTCCCGAAGCCGATGACCGACGAGCCTCCCTCTCCTCCCGAATGCCTCACCCATCGCGCGGAGCTCCTGGAAGGAGACCGCACTGCGGCACGCGATGGCATCATCGGCGCCTGCCCGCACCTGAAGAGCGAGCAAGGCCGCTACCTATGGCCCCTCCTGGCGCTCGAGCGGGTGGCGGAGGGATCTACGCCGGCCGATGCCGTGGCAACCTGGATCGAGGAGCACGCCGCACGCCTCGGCCCCGCGGAGCGCTCGGTGCTGCGCGCGCGGGTTGCGCCGCTTCCCGAGAAAGTCCGTGATGCGGCGCTCGGGGCGCTCGATCGGCCGCTTCCCCTTCATCGCACGCTCGCGGGGCTCCTCACCGAGCCGCCAGGAAGCGACTCGGTCGAGGCGGGCCTACGGATTCATCGCGGACGTTACCTCTCGCTCGTCCGCACGATGCCCGAGGGCATCGACGCAGGCTTCGTCGTTCACGAGTCCTCGATGATCCGCGCGCCCGGACTGCCCGCCCACTTGGTGCTCGCCGCCGGTGCACGCGGCGATGCCACCGACGTGGTGTTGACTCCCAGCCTCGTCCTCCACGTGGAGCCGAAGGACGGAGCTTCGCTCGACGCGGAAGCCCGCCGCAGCGGCCGTCGCATTCTCGCTGTCGGCGTCGCCGGAGTGCTCACCGCGGTGGCACTGGCGACCGTCCTCTTTGCCCGAGCGCGCAAGGCGCAGCGCCTGGCCGAGCTGCGCACCGACTTCGTGGCCGCGGTCTCGCACGAGCTGCGTACGCCGCTGGCCTCGGTGCGCATGCTCTCGGAGCTCCTGGAGACGGGCGAGCTCCCAGACGACGAACGGCCCGAGGTGGAACGCACGCTGGCCGGCGAAGCACGGCGGCTGTCGGACACCGTCGAGCGCATGCTCCGCTTTGGCGCACTCGCGCGGGGGCGTCTGTCGGTCCAGAAGTCGCGGGTGCCCGCGTCGTGTATCCTCGAGGACGCGCGGGACCGCTTTCACAAGGCGCACCCGGACAAAGGGATCGTCGTCGACGCACCGCCGAGCCTGGAGATGCACGTGGATCCGGGCCTGGTGGGGCTGGTCTTGGACAACTTGCTCTCCAACGCCGCCAAGTACGCGGCGGAGGGGCACCCGTATCGGGTCGAGGTCCGGCGCGACGGACGCCATGCGCTCCTCTCCGTGAGCGACTCCGGCCCGGGGATCGCAGCTCGCGCGCGGCGTCGGATCTTCTCCCCCTTCGAGCGGGCCGATGATCGCCTGTCGCGCGCCACCGAAGGCACCGGCGTAGGACTGTCGCTCGTCCGCGGCGTCGCCCGGGCGCACGGGGGCGACGCATTCGTGAAGAGCACGGTCGGCGCCGGCTCGACATTCGTGGTTCGCTTTCCGTTGGAGGGCTCGTGATGGTGGTGACCAACACCCGTGAGATGGTGCTCATCGTCGAAGACGACGCGGCGCTGCGCTTGGCCATGACCAAGGTGCTGCGCGCCGCGGGCTATCGCATCGAGGTGGCCAGGACCGGGGACGAGGGGCTCGAGATGGCGCTGGCCGATCCGCCCGACGTGGTGCTCCTGGACGTCATGCTCCCGGGGAAAAATGGCTTCGAGGTCCTGGCCGCCCTCCGGCACCGCGACGCCGATCTGCCCATCGTCATGATCACCGCCAAAGGGGAAGAAGCCGACAAAGTGCGCGGACTCGAGCTCGGGGCCGACGAGTACGTGGTGAAGCCGGTGGGGGTGGCCGAGCTCCAGGCGCGTGTCGGCGCGGCGCTTCGTCGCAAGCGACTCCTGGTCAAGAGCGGTCCCGTCGCCGTCGGGGTGCTCACCGTCGATTTCGCGCAGCACACGGCAAGCCGGGAGGGAGTCCCCGTGGAGCTGACGGCCCACGAGATGAAGCTCCTCGTCTTCTTTCTCCGCAACGAAGGGGCCCTCCTGCCGCGGGAGCGCATCCTGGCCGCCGTGTGGGGGGCGGATTACTTCGGGACGGATCGCACGGTGGACAACTTCGTCAACCGCCTCCGGGCCAAGGTGGAGAAGGATCCCAAGAACCCCCTGCACCTGGTCACCATCCGCGGCGCAGGCTACCGCTTCTCACGCACGCCACACCGGCTCGAGGGCCGGTGATGAAACGGTGACATGGCGGGGAAAATTCCGAGACCGAGACGACGCAGACTGGCGCGCATGGAGGTCACACGATGAATCCGATGGGAACCCGAATCACATTCGCGCTCTGCCTACTCGCCGGCTGCGGCGAGACGGCCACCGCTCCGGGGACAGCGCCGGCCCCGGCCAACGTCACGTCCGACGGTGCGCTGGAGCAGGCGCTGGTCGACGTCGACATCGGCCAAAACCTGGCCGCCGCCCGCGAGACACTTACGACGACGCTGGCCTCGGGCGCCGTCTCCAAAGAAGACCGCGTGCGGGCCGATCTCGCGCTGGCGAAACTCTTGGAGTCGACGGACAAGGAGCGCGCCATCACCCTCTTGGAGGATGCGGCATCGCTGAACGACGGGGCGGCGCAGAAGCGCCTCTTTCGCCTGCTCGCCGGACGCGACGCGCCTTCCTCGTGGTCGCGCAATAGCTGGGATGCGCCGCCGCCGCCCAGCGCGTTCGCCTTTGCCCGGTATTTCCCAGCGGCCACGCCCGACAACGAAGTCGACGTCCAGGTCTTGGTCTTCGGCGGAGACTCGCGAACCACCAACAGGCTCGGCACCTTTCATGTCGACGACGCCCTTCGCTCCAACGCGGTCGACGCCTGCGGACTGTGCAACGAGGTGAAGACCAGCATCCACGCCGGCACCACGCACAAGGAGTTCTGGAGCGCCATCCCCGCCTATGCGGCGCAAATGGAGAAGGCCCTGGTGGTCCTCTACGTCGACGAGGAAACGATGGTGCCGGAGCGCTATGCCAAGTGGCTGGCGGCCCCCGCGGCCGATCTCCACGCGGCATTTGCGCGCGGTGAGGGCCTGGTCGCCGTCAAAGAGCGGCCCGGCGCGCCGCCGTTGGTCACGGTTGCCGCTCCGCGTGTGGCGCAGCTTCTTACCGTCGAGACCGCGCTGGCGGCCATGCACGAGCTTCCCAAGCAGCCGGTCACGGTGAAGCTCCAGGACACCCTCACCAAGAACGAGATCCAGCGAGGGATCCGCGCCCACTTCGGCGCGTTCTGGTCATGCTACGAGTCGCTCGTGGCCCGGCGACCCGAGGCGCGCGGGAGGGCCAACCTCTCCTTCACCGTCGAGGCGTCGGGCAAGGTCGAAGACGCGCGCGTGACCTTGGACGGCACCTTGGAAGACGCCGAGGCTCGCCCTTGCTTCGAAAAGGCCATCCGCACCATCCCCTACCCGGCATGGTCCAAGAACGCCTCGGCCAAGACCACCGTGCGCTACCCCATCCAGCTTGCGAACGGCCCGGGGGATGGTGGTGGTGGGTAGCATCGAGGTGTGTGGAGTCTGCGATAATCGCGACTTCGCACGTATGAATACCGGTTTGGCTGCTGCAATGTGCGTGGTTCGCCATTTCGGACAATAGCGAACTGCCGGAGAAATTCACATGAAGGCGGGAAGGCGGGAAGGTTTTTTGGTTTTCAATGCGCCCATTCGGCGAACTGGAAACCCATACCAAAACGCGACACATTGACCGCGCCGTACGCCCTTCCCGCCTTCCCGACTTCATGTGAATCCTCTCGCCGGGAAGACCGCGGCAATGCGCACGAATTGGCCTCCTCGCCACTGACGCTTACTCGCCCCCACGTCGGTACGGATTGTCTCCGCGTTCATGTCGACTCATGCGCACCGCCTTTGACGCCTGAAGCTCGCAATGTACGAACAAACCGCGGGTCGCGCTCACAATCGGCCTTTGGGCATTGACACCGGTGTCAATCAGAATCATTTAGTTCGTTAGGACTCTTTCCAAATACACCCACCGGCGCCGCGAGGCCTTCGAGGAGTCAAACCATGTACATTCGACGACTGCGTCCCATCATTTCGTTCGGGCTCGTAGGTACCCTTTCCGCGATCACGGGAGTTGCCGAATCCGGATGGGCATCGACGGCAAGGATCATTGACGTCAGCACGACCAGTCAGCTTACCGCGGCATTGCAAAATGCGATGCCGGGCGACGAAATTCGAATGGCCGACGGTACGTATGCGGGCCATTTCACGATCACTCGAAGCGGAACGGAGAGTGCCCCCATCGTGCTTTCCGGATCCCGCGCCGCGGTGATTGATGGGCAAGGGACATCCAATGGCCGGACCGTGCAGCTCCAGGCCGATTATTGGAAGTTGGTCGGCTTCACTGTGACCAATGGACAAAAGGGAATCATGGCTCTCGGTGCCCACCATACGCTCATCGATGGGGTGCGGGTACACCAGATAGGCGACGAAGCCATCCACTTCCGGGACAATAGTACCGACAATGTCGTTCAGAACTCGGAAATCAGCGATACGGGACTGCGCGAACCTGGCTACGGCGAGGGAATTTACTTTGGACAGGCGGTCAGCAACTGGCCCGACGGACAGCCGGACCGCAGCGACCGTAACAAGGCGATTGGAAACCGGCTTGGACCCAACATTCGAGCCGAGTGTCTCGATCTCAAGGAGGGCACCACGGGCGGCGAGGTCCGCGACAATGTCTTCAACGGGGCTGGCATGAGCGGTGCAAACTTCGCCGACAGTTGGATCGACGCCAAGGGCAACGGCTATCGCATCACCGGCAACCGAGGCACGAGTAGTTTGCTGGACGGATTTCAGACCCATATCCAGGTCGCCGGGTGGGGTCGCGACAATGTCTTCAGCGGCAATACGGCCGACGTCCGCGCCTCTGGATTTGGCTTCAAAATTGCGAAAGATGGCAATAGCAGCGCCGGCAACGTGGTCTGTACGGACAATGTCGTCACCGGTGCCGCCTCGGGTGCCGCCAACATTCCGCTCACCGATTGCGGTGGCGGCGGTGGAGATGCCGGGGGCGGCGGAGGCGATGCCGGCGGAGGCGATGCCGGCGGCGGGGGCGGTCGTGTCGAGGTCACGCCGTCGGCCTCCGGCGTGAGCGCGAGCGCCAACGACGGCAATGTGCCTGCGAACACCGTCGACAACGATCTCGCCACGCGATGGTCGGCCAGCGGCGACGGTCAGTGGATCGCGTACGATCTCGGCGGGACCTTCGTCGTCCGCGAGGTGTCCATCGCCGTATACAAAGGCGACACCCGCCGCGCGGCGTTCGATCTTCAGGTCTCGACCGATGGCGCGAGCTGGCAAACGGTCTGGAGTGGACGGAGCAGCGGCACCTCCACGGCACAAGAGAACTACGATTTTCCCGACGTCAGCGCGCGATTCGTTCGCTACGTCGGACACGGCAACGACGTCAACGCGTGGAACAGTCTCACGGAGTTCGACATCTTCGCTGCACAGCCGTGATCCGAATCGCGATACCCAAGCACGCGATCAGAGCGTGCCGACCCAGTGGCGAACATCGTATGCCTTTTGGCCATTGCCACCGCAGCTGCCGTTGGAGTCCTGATACGTGGACACCATGATGTGCAGGTTGTTCGTGCCCACGCTCGACCATGGGTGAATGAAGCCACCGTAAAGGCACGCTTCCTGGAGCCCGGTGACCTGGATTTTCTCGTCCGACCATACCGCATCGGGGCGAGGCGCCGTGCGCGTTACAATCATGCCGTTCGTGAGATACGACATCGCCCACGTGCCGTTTGCGAGTTTGCGCACGGACGGCTCGCCGAAATTTCCATTTAGAATGGGCGTGCACGGCCTGCCCCATCCCCACGTACTCCCGTCGAAGCCCCACCCCTCGTATGCGCTCTTGTCGACGATGTTCTGCCAGAGGACGCGCTGAAGCATCATCGGCCCGTTCTGCCGGCCTGCCCTCACGCTGAAGACGTAGACGTAGTCGCCGTCGCGTTGCATCGTCCACATCTGGAATGGATCGTGATTGTCGGCATCGTTTCCCCAACCTAGATATGGAACGCGGGTAAAGTCATTGCCGTTGTCCGAATACGCCAGCGACGCGTAATTCGTTTTCCAGGCTCCATCGTGCGGAAATTTGGGACCGCCCCAATCGCGAACGGACATGAAGGAGACGACCTGGCGGCCCGTTTCCGGAAAACTGATGCCGTCGTTCGGGATGACGGACCATTCTCCATTGCCGCTCGTATCGTGCTGATTGTACATGAGGTCTGGGGCGTAACCGTCGCCCCAGACCTTGGCCGCACTGTCGAAGACGATGCCGTTCGCAGGATTCGACGGCGAACGAAGCATCACCGGTGACCGCCAGCCTGGCCCCCCTACACCCGGCGCATCGAACGTGTCGCCAAACAGAAAGCCGACCGAGGTTCCATTCTCGAGCAGATACGGAATCCCGAGATCCGTTCCGCCAACATGCCATCGCTGCATGCTGGGCATGTCGGCGCCCGTAAGCCGCTCCTTGAACCAGCCCGCGGGAATGTTCCACTGCAACGCGCCGTTCGACGATGCCTCGCCTTCATTCCGCGTGCCGCAGCCGCTCGAAAACACCATCGCAACGAGCAGGCCGGCCATCATTCCACCGCGGCGAAGCGCCGATCCCTGACTGTTTGCCATGGTCAGTCAAGCCTCCTCAGGTCGAGCAGGGCGCACGAGGTGTGCCAAGATCACGCGCAAGTTCTATCGTATACTCAATGTATACGTAGTCCGATTCGGCTCCCTGCGCAAGTCCGCGGACATCCATGAGTGGTCCTTTGGCCGCCGCGCGCCAGGACGCAAGGGTATGTTCCGAGCATGACGCGCGTTAGCTTGGCCGTAGCACTGGCTTTTTCCGTGTTGTGGGCCTGCTCCGGCGAAGAACAGGACTCTCCGACCGAACTGCCGCGCGCACCCGATTCCGGTGGGGCCCCCAGCACTCCGGAAACGGGATCCGTGGATTCCTGCCCGGACGGTTTTCCTCGGGGCAAGGCTTCGGATTCGCGTCTCGTGGCCAAGCTGTCGCCGTCGCCGGAAGGCGTAGCGGTATGTCCAAACGGAAACGTCTTCGTATCGATCCCGGATCAAGGAACGGTCCTTCGCATTCCGCTCGATGGAACTCCGCCCGAAGTGTGGGCGACCCTCACGGGCCGTCAGACTTTGGGATTGGCCTGCACCGAGGGCACATTGTTCGCGGTCGACTTTCGCTCCAACGATGCAGCCGTCATACGAATTGCTGGAAAGGGTGCTGCAGGGGAGCCTCTTCCCAATCTCGAAGATGGGGGCTCCTTCCGCGCCATGAACGGAATCGTTGCCATGAAGGGACGTGGCCTCTACGTGAGTGAGGCGAGCAATACGGCGAATGGCCGAATCATCTTTTTCTCGGAAACGGCCCCCAATACGTACAAAGCCACGGTCGCGAAAGGCGGCCTCCCATTTCCCAACGGGCTCGCGTTCGATTCCAAGAGCGGCACGCTCCATGTGGCGCTCACGCTACGAAGCCAAGTTCTCGCCTTCGCCACCGAAGCCGACGGTGGCGTCGGCACCGGCGATGTCGTTTGGTCCGGGACGCCACTCATCGACTCCATCGATGGCATGGCCATCGACGAGAACAAAGCCATTTACGTGGCACACTATCTACAAGGCTACGTTGGACGAAGCCCGGACAACGCGAAGGTCGCCACCATGAAGGAGCCACGAAGCCTCGCCTTCCGAGGCGGTTCCCTCTTGGTAACGGGCGCCGAGGGCCTTTACGAAAAGCCCCTCGGCATCTGCGGCATGTAGATCATCCCGGAATGGTCGCTCCTCGCGCGACCCTCTTTTACTCGGCAATCATGCCAGTGATTGCGCTCGCGTCGTCACGGATTCGCGTTAGAAACGTCATTACGGCTTCAACGAGGGCGTCCCTGTTTCGGTGTACATCGCGCTGAGTATTCCTGTCGTTCAGATAGAGCATCACCCCGTGAATCACATCCCCATCGCGGTTGCCAAGGATCGCTTCGAGTTTCTCGACGACCTCTGGATGGAGCTCTCTCTCCGCATGGGTCACGGCCTTCTGCAAGGCCATGCGGTCTCTCCGTGTTATCCCAATTCCGCTGCCGCTGTGACCGATGCCGAAGTAACGTGCCGGCTTGCCTCGGGTCAGCTGCCCGTTCACTCGAACCATCCCCGACTTCGTGCCATAGGCGGAAAGCATCGTGACCTCCGCAAGGTCGTTTTCCCATGGATGCTGGTCGAGGGCGCTCATGAGATGGCGGTCGAGTTCCGCCGTGTAGATGGCCAAAAAATCGGTCGCCACGGTTTGCCCTTCATCGGAAAGGGTCGCGTATCCCGATCCGTCGCAACGCACCAAAATTTGGAGCAGCGCACGGTAAAAGCCCGAAGGGTTTTCAGCCTCCTCGAGATAATTGCCCATCTCCGTGAGATAAAAGGTGTCGCTTGCATCGAGGGCGCGGTGCATTGGCCCAGCACCGAAACTGCGGCCCGATTTGACATCCTTGGCCAACTCGGCCGGATCCGAGCTCCCGCGCTTGTAGCCAATATTGTAATAGTAGTTCTTGGCATTCACCCGCACGGAGGTGCCCGCGCCGCTCGCGAGTGCCAAGAAGGGTGCGATGGTGACCGATGCCAACCCGGTCATGTCCGGATTCTCGAGCAGATCGAGTTTCTCGAGTTGCCGACCGATGGCTGCCGGAGCGCCACGCGGGGTCGTGCGCTGGCCCTCCAAGGCGTCGACGAGTTGGTCCAATCCATCGCGGCCATCTTTCAGGAATCCCTCGATCTTCGCTCGGACATGGGAGTCAAAGTTCCGCTCGGCACCATCGAGTGCGGCCCGATCACCAAATGTGAAAATGGTTTCCTCGTCCGAATCCAGGCTCTCTTTGATACCGCCTCGCATCGACATCGCCTCGAGGAAGGTACTTCCCTCGAAATCGGACAAGTCGAGGGCCTGGGTGACATGCAAAGCGTCGAGGCTGTCTCGATGTTCGGCTGGCGCGGCTCGTTCGGGAGCGACATCGGATGGCGCTGCCGTGCAAGAAGAAACGGCGAAAGTGATGAACGGCAGAACGAGAGAGAAGCGAAATGTCATGATGGATACCTCATTTGCAGGTATCGCCACATGTCACCCGTCTCGACGTTCCGTCGGACAAAAGCAACGACGTCCGTCGAGAGTGCTCCTCATCCGTTCTCACCAATTCGTCGAGCGCACTCAACCGGAAGAGGTCGCAGAATGACGTATCATGATCATCTTTGAATTGGATCACGAGCAGCACGTCGTGGTGTGTGGACGAGCAGCCGGAGAATGACAAAGATGCGTGGCAATATCCTCTCTTGGCGGGATGGGATTACTATCCGCCTGGATACCGAATGAAGTAGTAAGCCTCGCGACAACCGGGCGCGCTCTGCGGGCGTCGAAGAGAGCATGTACGCCGAATTGTCGTTCGGTCGAAGCACCTAGGCACGCGGACTCATGCGACTTTTGACACGAAGTTGCCGTGACAAACCAATGGGCGCTCCTAAAGACCATTTTGCATGGACTCCGCGCAGACCGACACCGGCGCCGTTCTCGAAACGCGCCTTGTCCACAAAGTTCATCGTCGGGCGACGGCATTGCTCGTTGACGCGGCGCGGCTCCCTTCGACGCCTGCCTCGGCGCTTGCGGAGCTTCGTGACTTCATTGTCGACCATCTCAGCCTCCACCACGAGCGGGAAGACGATTCACTGTGGCCCCTCATCTCGAGCCTTGCTCCCGAAGTGAGGGCCGACTTGGTCGCGCTCAGCGAAGAGCACGAGCGGCTCGCGCTCGTTCTGGAGGCTCTGGACGGATTGGACATTGCTCGTGGCGGCGACCGCACCGTCCTCATCGAGATGGCGGTGGCACTGCGCGATGCGATTCGCGATCATCTCGATCGCGAAGAGGCGGTGCTCTTTCCGGCGCTCAGGGCCCACGTGTCGGAAGATATGTGGCGGGAGCTCGTGCGAAAGGTCCGAGCGGCGGGCCCGCCGCCAAATGGTATGCACCTCATGATCGGCTTTTTCGACCAGGTGGGGACCGCCGAGGAGCTCCATCACATGCTCAGCTCCTTTCCACCGCATCGTCAGCCGCTCATCCCCGCGCTGCGCGAGCAGGCCAAGGCCGCGTTCGCCGGCCTGGAATCGTCCGTGTCGCTAGATCGTATGTCCGACGTCGAGACGGGCGATGCGACCGGCCGGTGAAATGCGAAAGTGAAAGTACGTTCGGAAGCTTCCCCAAAACTCGGAATAGATTTCCCCCACGACGTCGAGACCGTCGTTCTTGACGTGGGCAATGGATAGAAGTCGCTCGTATCCGACCGCGTGGTTCGTGAATTCCTCGAGGTTCCATGGGCTGCCCGCGTCGAAAAGCTCGGCGTGTGGCTCGAAGAGGGCGTACCAGGCCGCGCGATCACCGCTTCCCAGCGCCTCCATGGCCGCCCTGACGATTGGATTCGTTAGCTTGGACATGTTCATCGAAGTCTCCAAACAGGTGACGCATCAAATATGGGCGTGGTGCACGGGAATGTTGCGAAACCTCGCGTAATTCACGTTGTTTCACATTCCTTAACGCGCGCGCGGTCGGGCGAACTGTCATGTTTTACGGGCCTCGAGGGCACTCGCTGTCGAATCCGAAAAAAGGAATTTGCCCCATGCACCCAAACGACCTGCAAGAGCCCGAGCTACCTGAGCCCGTCGCAGCCTTCATTCGCGCGGTGAATGCGGGAGATCTCGGCGCGCTGGTCGACACCTTCGCCGACCAAGCTTTGGTCAACGACGAACTTCGCGAGTATTGGGATAAGCGCTCGATCACGGAGTGGGCGGAGCGGGAGGTCATCACGCAGCACCTCGTGATGCGCGTGGCCAAGATCGTTCGCAATCACGACCACACGGTCGTTGCGGCCACGGTCGATGGGAGCTTCGACAAGCGTGGCCTGCCCGATCCGCTGATCGTCACCTTCTATTTTTCATGTCGAGATGACCGGCTCGTCCAGCTGCTCATCCTGCGCAACGAGCCCGATCAATGAATCACAGTTCCGAAAGAAGGGCCTTCGCGGCGAGGAGATCCGCAGTTTGAAACCCCTGCGAGAACCGCCCGTAAACGGACGCGACGAGCTCTCGGGCTTCGGCGGCGCGCCCGCGGCTCGCCCAAAAGCGCGCCAGCGTCATCGCCGCGCGGAGCTCCCAGCCAAGGGCCTTTTGACGCTTCGCCGCCTCCAACGCCTCGAGCAGATAGCGCTCCCCTTCCGCGTCGTCCGGCGCGGGCTTCGACACGAGCAAATGGCCCTTCACCCGCAGAACTTCCGGCAGATCGTACGACGCGCGGCCGTTTCGATCGGTCATCTCGAGCGCCGGGTCAATCGTCCTCAGCGCGCTATCGAACTGGCCGAGACCGGCGAGTCCTTCGGCAAGCGCCGTGGAAAATACCGTCTGCAGAAGCTCGTGCCGTTCCGCGTGAAGGACGTCCATATTGTGACGCAGCGCCTCCACCACGGAGAAGTCTCCGCGCTTGATCGCGAGCTCCGCCTGCAGGGCCAGCGCCGTGGGACGATAGGGACCGAGGGAGTGCTTCTCGGCGTACTTGGCAAGCCGTTCGAGAATGTCCGCCGCCACGTCGTGATCGCCTCGCCATACGAATACGGACGACATCCAGATCAACGCAATGGCCACCGTGGTGGGCTGCCCGAGCTCCTCCGCCTCACGGATCGTGCGGGTCGCCACCTGGAATGCTTCCTCCGGATATCCAAGCAGCCAACGCGTTCGTGCAATGACCACCAATGTCCGAATGCGGTGGTCGAATCCGAAATGAAGCATCGCCGCGCTTTTCGGCACGGTGGAAGGATCGACCGTCGTTCTGCAATACCGTTCTGCGTCTTCGTGAGCACCCAGGAGGTGCAAGGTCGTGCCCATCATCCAACTGGACACGATGGTCGCTGCGGGGGTCATCAGCCGCTTCGACACTTCGACGCTGCGCTCGGCCACGACCAGCGCCTCGCGCAGCTCCGCCGTCCGCGTGCAAAGAATGTGGATCGCGCCGAGCAAGCGCAGTTGCTCGTACGGATCGTCCACCGCCTCCGCCAGCTCGAGGGCGCGGGCCAGCCCGGCGCGAACCTCGGGGCTGTTGCCATGCGAGAACATCGCCGCGACGGCCAGCGCTGCCCGCAGGTTCATCTCACGACGCGTTCCACGATCGGCCTCGTGCAGCGCATTCAAGGCGATTTCGCCCCACTGGCGACATTCCGTCAAAAGAGAAGACTCCAGGAACATCGTCGTTGCGGCCGCCGCGAGCCTGGTCCCCGTTTCGGGGCTTCCCGTATCCGAGAAAGCCCAATTCAGGGCCACGCGCACATTGCCCACGTACTGCGCGAGCGTATTCGCGCGACCGCTGAGAATGGCTCGATTCTCACGCTCCAATGTCGTGCTCATGTAAATAGCGTGGAGCTTGGCCGCCGCATCGTATTCGTTCGCCTCGTGAAGTTTGGCGAGCGCATAATCGCGAACCGTATCGAGAAGCCGGTAGCGCGCACCTTCCTCGCCGCCCGCGTCCATGGAGACGAGGGACTTTTCCACGAGGCTGCTCAAGGTGTGAACCGCGTGCTCACCCTCCGCATCCTCCGCGAGGGCCGCAACTCCATCGAGCGAGAAGAACCCGACGAACACCGAGAGCCGGCGAAGCACGTGCCGTTCGACGTCGCTCAGAAGGTCGTAGCTCCAATCGAGCAGCGCCCGCAGCGTGCGATGCCGCGGAAGCGCCGTTCGACGTCCGTGCCACAGAAGCTTGAACCGATTCTTGAGCAGCGATGCCGTTCCGCGAATCCCAAAGGCGCCGACGCGCCCCGCGGCAAATTCGATGGCGAGCGCAATGCCATCGAGGCGCCGGCAAATGTCTGCCACCACCGGCGCATCGTCGTCCGATAACGAAATATCCACACCGCCCGCGATCGCACGCTCGACGAAGAGTTGCACGGCGGGGAATTTCAGGACCTCCGCCGCGGTGACTCCGCTTCGTGCGTCCCGCTCATCGCCTTCGGGGCGCTCGGGCGGCGTCTCCAGCGCGGCGAGCCGGTAAACGTGCTCTCCCTCGACGCGGAGCGCCTCGCGACTGGTGGCCAAAATATGCACACCGGCGGTCTGACCACGGAGTCGTTCCGCAATCGGCGCAATCGCCTCCATGACGTGCTCGCAGCTGTCGAGAACGAGCAGCACGCGGCGATCTCCGAGGAATGCGACGAGGCGCGCGGCCACGTCGTCACCATGCGCCGTGAGCCCGAGGGCCGACGCCACCCCGAGCAAGACGTGACGCGGATCGGAGAGCGATCCCAGATCGACGAAGCACACGTCGCCCTCGAATCCGGGCAGCATCGCGTGCGCGACCGCGACGGCGACGGTCGTCTTTCCCATGCCACCGGGCCCGACGATGCTAACGAAGCGTCGTGACAGGAGCTGCTCGGAGACCTCGCGGATGGCAGCGTCTCTACCGAGGATCCGGTCGAATCGGGCGGGGAGGCCGGGGCGAGAGGCCGCGCGGGATGTGGGAATAGCGGACGGGGCGGAGGGTACGTCCGGGCCATCGGCGCTGACGGGCGCATCGATGCGAGAGACCGGGGCGACGAAGGTGTACCCGCGCCCGGGAACGTTCGTCACGTACCGCGCGCCGTTTTGCCCATCGCCGAGCGCCTTGCGAAGCCCGGCGATCTGCACGCGAAGGCCGCTCTCTTCGACCGCAACGTCGGGCCAGACGTACGCGATGAGCTCGTCCCGCGTGAGGACGTCGCCGGCTCGCTCGGTCAATGCAACGAGGATGTCGATCGCGCGGCTGCCGATTCGGACGACCTGCCCGTCGCGTTCGAGGCGACGCGCACGCACGTACAGGCGGAAGGGACCGAACGAGAGCACGCCCGCGCCTCGTTCGTTGCCTTCGCCGTTCCCATTGTTCCCATCCCCGTTCACGACTGGCTGCGAATGCATGCACGCGCTCGGGGTTCGATTTCGATTGTCATGGACAATAATGTTGTGCGTACGCGAACGCGGTCCCGCAACCCGGGATCGAGTCCACCGTGGCTTTACTTCGTGTAATGGCGACCGATCCTCGCCCCTCCTGCTGCGATCCCTTCCGTACGGCTCCGGAGTACGACGATGTTGGCCTCACGCCACGTAAGCCGGCGGCCCACACGCCGACGGTGCGCCCGCCATGGAGGGCCCATTGTCAGAGCGCCCCGCGGACTCCACATCCTCTTGTCGCGGCTACGGCGGCGGCAGCACGCACCTTCCGACGCGGTCCCTGGGCACCAGTCGCGGAAGGTGTTGCACCGAGGCATGAATGGGATCTTGCGCTCGCTCGCCTTGGCAACTCGGTTTCCGGGAACACGAAATCAAAAGAAGCTTCGAGTAACCGCGCTCGATTTCTCGTTACCATAGTTACGTTACGAAACGCATCGCATGCCTACCTGGTCAATCGACAATCCTGGTGTCCACAGTTCGTTTACATCGCAGTGTCCACACTTCGTTTACATGGACCGGTACCCCGAAGGTGCAGGGTACATAACCCATTGATTTTACTGACTTTTCCAAGAACGAGATCCCACAAGCGCGCTTCGCCGGATCGATTGGCAAAATCGACATGAGCCTGATGAGACTGCGGCTCGATGTGCTAAAGAGGGTATTCTAACAATGGGTCGCTCACGCGACTTAGCTTGCAGCGGCGCGTGCCGATATTTGCGCATTTACATCATGCGCGTAGGAGGAAAATCTAACATGATTAATAAGACCACGTCTTGGGCCAAGTTGTCCTTTGTCTTCGCGTTGCCGCTGATGATCGGTATCGCGGCATGTTCTTCATCGGACGATGGCGACAAGAACGGCGGGGGAGGGGGTGGTGGCGGCGGTGGTGGTGGTGGCGGCGGGGGCGGTGGCAACGTCCCGACGAACGCGCAGTACTGCAGCAACTTCGCGACACACCTTCACCAGTGCAACAATAAGTTCGAAGTGCAAACGGAGACGAACAGGTGCACGTCGGCGACAGCTGCTTCGTGGCCGAAGTGGCGCGACGACATTATTCGTCATGCCGATGAGTGCCTTCAGAACAAGGACTGCGCGAGCATCACCGAGAGCAACGGCGTCTACGCCTGCTTCGACGAAGCCATCGCTTTGACTCAGCCCTCCTCGGTGGCGCAGGAGTTCTGCACGGGCTACACCGCGGCTTGGAAGACATGCGATCAGCCGTACGAGATGGGCGATTGTCTGAACTTTTACAAGGGCTACAACGATCCCTCGCTCAAGGAGGCATCGAACTGCAGTAAAAAGCAGTGCAGCCAGCTGATGGACTGCGTCAAGGCGACGTTGGCCTTCAACTGACGCCGGTCGTACTCCTGCAATACGACTCATGACATGCTGGGAGAGTGCGGCTCGATTTCGAGCCGCACTCCGGCGTGACGCGCCCACCTCACCGAACCAGACGTGGCCGCAACAGAGGCACCTTGGGGCTCTTCCGCCACTCGCGTGGCAGCGCTGCGAGCAGCCCGCTGGAGGCGCGAGCAATAAACGGAATTTCCGTTGTTCCGCTGCTCGCACGGCCGTTGCTTGGCCGGACGCCGAGCGCGGTCGTTCGAAAATCGAGCCCCGGGCGGACAGAAGGAGGAGACCGTCATGTTCAAAGGCATTCTGGACAGTGTCTTCGGGCGAAGGGAACCGCCACGACCGTCTCCTCCTATTGCATCGGGTAGCTCGGTGGAGCAGCTCTTGGCGTCGCTCCAAGTCATGCCCCTCGAAGCGCGGCGGGCCGCGGTGGATGCATTTCGAAAGAACTGCCCGAATATCCCCTTACCGGAGCCAACGATAGCTGCCTTGCTCAGGGGCGAGACGCCGGTCGGAATCTCTTTCGCCCATCAAGTGACACCGGTCGAGGCCCCCGTGGACCCGTATGCTCCCGTAGAACCGCCACCGACGACCCGTCGAGCGCACTGAGCGCGATCAGCTCATTGCGAAGGCGCACACTTCCCGTGTGAGTTGCGCGAGGAAGGCATCGCGATCGGGCAGTGGCTCGGTCGTGTGCGTCGGCGGGGTGTTCATGAAGGAGAAGTGTCCGGCCCCCTCGACCACGCGCACGTCCACGGGCACGCGGGTGCCGAGCGCCCGGGCGAGGAGCTGTGCTTGCTCGGGCGGCGTGACGGCGTCGTTCGTTCCGGCCCATGCCGCAATCGGCGCACGCACGTTGTCGAGTGCACCAGGTGCGCCGAAGAAGCCCGTCGCAGGTGCGAGAAGGGCAAGACGCGCGAGCCGTGCGTCACCCGCGATCGGCAGCTTGTGCCCCGGCCGCATCCAGACCTCGCCGCCTGCCAGCGCAAGAAGCATCGCCGCACCAATCGAGTGCCCGACCCCGACAGCGACCGCGCCGGGTCGTGCCACCACGTCGAGTGCGAGCCGCAGCCTCTGTGCGCGAAGCAAAAGTTCATCATCGGTGGGCGCCGGCGCTCCGAGCCGCGCGAAATGAGGCGCGACGACGCTGCACCCGCATTCGACGAGCGCCGAGAGCAGCGGAAGATGGCGCTGCGGATCTCCGCCTCCTCCCACCGCGAAGAGAACGACCCGCGAAGGCGACGATCCTTGGTGCACCGTCACGGCGAACGAGCCGTTTGCGTCACTCAATGAGATTTCGCGCATGCGCGCACTTTAGTGATATTGGACTTCCGGTCCAAACTATTGAAATACGGAATAAGCTTTTTGCTGTTTCGGGATCCGCACGTGCTTGCGAAGCAGGCTCAACATAACGGGGAGGATTCCGTTATCAAAGCAACATCATTGCGCCGTGGAAGTATGAAGAAGGCCCCCCTTCGCCAAAGACGCTCGTCGACGTTGCGCAAACGGCGTATGCCTCACGAGGCTGCACGGTATTGGGACTATAACGTCCTCCAATGAATTCCTTCACAATGGGAGACTTACTATGACGCACTGCACGGTGAGCAGGGGGGCTCGTTCGGCTTCTAACATGCGACGGCTGATATTACCGCCCGTGCTCATCGCGGTTTGCGTTGCCGCGCTGGGCGTGGCGTGCGACTCGAGCGACGACAATCCGGGCTCGCCGCTTCCCACGCCCGACGGTGGCGCCGATGTCGTGGTCCGCGGAACGGACGCCGGCGACCAGCAGGGGGATGCGAACCCCGATGCCGCGAACGCCGACGCCGACGCGGCGTCGGACGCCGGAACCGACTCCGGTCCCGGTTCGAGCTGCACCCCGGGCGACGATTTGGCACATGCCCCGCCCGCGATGAACATCGACGGCTTGCCGGCGGTTCCCATCGATATCCACGGTGTCGATGCGAAGGTCACCCTCGATGCGGCCACCAAAGTCGGCACGGTGGACGTGACCATGCGATTCAAAATGGGAGCAAAATCCGGATATCCCATTTTCGATCTCCGCCAGACCATCCAGACCGCGAAGGTGAACGGCACGGAGCTGAGCCCGCAAAGCATGGAGCTTCACGATTTCAGCGGTGGGGACGGGGCCGAGCTCCGCATCATCGCCGAAACGAACCTCGCCGCGTGCAGCGAGAATACCATACAACTCACCTACACGTTGGGGAAGCCGGCCTCCGGCTCGTCCATCCCCCTCACGTGGGGCACCGACGTCAAAAGCGTAAATTGGGACTTTTGGCTCGGCGATCTCATTGCGGGTCGCTACCTCGAGATGTGGTTCCCCGCGAACCTCATTTACGACAAGTTCGGCTTCAATCTGGACATCGATCTGAAGAACGTCGACACCGTGCACGTGCCGGTCACCAACGGCACGGTCACCAAGGTAGGGGAGACGCATTGGCAAATCGCCTACCCCGAGCGGTTCACGGCCCTTTCTCCGATGTTGAAGTTCGTGCCCGAGAATACCCTCGATCGGCACCCCAATACGGAGCTCACCCTCCAGGACGGAACCAAAGTCCAGCTGGAGCTGGTCAAAGAAAAAACCGTCTCGGGGGATCTGCCGGCAATCGCAAAGGACATCGAGACGTACCTCAATGAGTTCGTGGCCTCCTCGGGTCCGTACCAACACGGGGATCGCCTGACCGTGTACATCTGGAACAACCCGAGCCGATCCATGGAGTTCGACGGCGCCACCACGAGCAATCTTCGCTCGCTGAAGCACGAACTCTATCATAGTTGGTTTGCACGCGGCGTGAAGCCGGCCCTCGGAAGGGACGGTTGGTTCGATGAAGCATGGACCGTCTACAACACCGACTCGGCGCTCGCCTTCGAGGTCAAACCTTTCAACTTCAGCGCCACACCGGTCAAGCTCGCCCACGAAAGCCCCTGGCGCCGGCTCACACCGGGAGCATCCTATTCGGCCGGGGAAAAGGTTTTCGCCGGCCTGGCGCACGCCGTGGGGCTGGCGCAACTCCGAGAAGCCATGAAGGAATTCGCGAGGCTGCACGCGCGCAACGTGGTCACGACCGAAGACCTCGAGAAGTACCTTTATTGCACGTTCAAGAATCCCGACATCGTTCGCGGATTCCATCGTTTCGTCTACGGGCGTTACGATGCCGCACCGACCCCCGATGGGTCGATGTGCACTCCGGCGGAGAAGGATCGATGGGTGATTCGCCCGTATGACCGTAGCCAGGTGCGAACGGACGCCGTCGAAGCCACACGGGAGACCGATCCCGAGTTGAAACGGTTGATCGAGCAGTAATCGCGTGAACGAACTCGGGCGCTTGCGAGCGCCCGAGCTCCCCCCGCATTCACTGGCGAATAGCGCCGGTTTCGAGCATGTAATCGGCAATCTTGCGCAGCTTGGGATCGCCCAGCGATGCAAATGCTGGCATTTGCGGCGTGTCGGGTCGCTTCTTGCCCGGCGCGCGGGCCCAGGTGACGATCCCGTCAGGATTGCCCGCGTAAATGCGGGCGATCTCGGTGAGCGGCGGGCCAACGATGCGCCGGTCCACACCGTGGCATGCGCTGCATGTGCTCTGAAAAAGCGCTTGCCCCTCGCCGATGCCGTGGGCCGCGCGTTCTTGCCCGAGCGTCTTCTCGTAGGCAGCTTGCGCCGAGTCCTCCGCCCAGCGCTCGGTGGCCATGCGCATTTCGCGTTTGTGCTCGGCGAGGGCCACTCCACGGTACATGTGGCGGCCGCTGGCCATGCAGAGGACCGTCAATGCCAAGAGGCCCGCGATCATCGGGAGACGCTTTCCGTCCGGCTCCTCCATGGAAAGCTCTTTCCAGATCATCCAGACGGCGGGAATCGCCAAGAATACTCCCGTGAAGATGGCCGTCAGGACCGGCGCGGCGAGCCCTTTGGACGGAATCGTGACCAGCACGAGCGGGCCAGCGATGAATTGCGCGAGCGAAACGACGAATGCAATCGCGTAGAACGTGCGGCGCAATCGGGGGCGCGTGAGCGAATGGAACATCTGCTCGACCGGAAAGCGTGCACGCCAGAAATAGCCGACGCCGAAAAGACTCGTGAGGATGAGGGATGCACAAAGGAAGTGCAGGTAACGCGGCAACACATTGGGCAGCGCCAGGGCGCTCAGGAAGCCGTGCACGCTGGTCCATCGCTCCGGGAACATCATGAGGTTCACGTTGGCGAGAAATACCAACGGGATCACCAGGAAGAGCGCGACGGCGAGCCCCAAAATGGAAATATGGGCCCATTTCAAATTGCGAAATCGGTCCCACGTGTATTGGTGCAGGTAGAGGAGCAAAAAGGTGACCGCGATGGTGGGCACCAGAAGAATCCACGCCATCCCCGTGAGCGCGTTCGCCGTGTAGAAGTGAATCGTATAGAGCAAATTGATGAGCAAGAGCGGCGCGACGCCCATCACCACGGCGAGGCTCTTGTTGACCGTGATGGTCGAGGCCAGGGCGCGGGCAAGCCGGTCGTAGTCGGGCTCTCGCAAACCACGGATCTCGAAGGCGAGAACGAGGATCGAACCGCCGACCATGAGATTGACGAACAGGATGTGCGCGACGAACGCTACGACGAGCAGAAACTCGAGCCAGTGAGGGTTTGCCGGAAGGGGCAGAGGAATATCGCGCGGGACGGGCATGGGCTCCAGGCTCATGGCTCGATGACCACGCCGGTGGATTGGGCGCCCTCGAGGGTCTCGCGATGGAGTTGCAGATGCTCCAGATAGACTGCGAGGGCGTTCTTCTCGCGCTCATTTCCGGGAAAGGGCGGCATGAATGGCCGCAGATCGTGCATGGATCCGACGTAGGAGGCGATGGCCTCGCGATCCCAAGGCCGGTCGTCGCCGTACATCGCAGCGAGCACGGAACGTATGCCGTTGACGCCATCGACGGTGTGGCAGCGCGTGCAGGCGAGCAGGAAGACCTCGCGCCCGGCATCGACTTCGTTGGCCTCCGTGATGCGCCTCACCCGCGTGTAGGTGGCGCGGGCGAGCAGTCCGTCGCGCTGAAGCAGCGGATAATCGTCTTTCCGTAGGCCGTTCGAGTAGAGGTATCCCGCAATGGCGTACGGTTTGCGAACGAATTCGCGCACCCGCTCGAACGCGCCAATGAGAAGAATGGATAACAGCGCCGGCACGACGAGCGCCCAGGTGCGCGTGCTATTCGGCTTTCGTGCACCCCAGAGCGCGACGATGGCGATGACCGCGCATGCCCCGCCCAGGACGGCGAGCGCGGTGCGCGACCACGCCTGCAGGGCTTGCGTCCCGAGCGCGATCGGCAGATTTGCAGCCATGGCCGAGGGAACGGCGCGCGCGTACCAAAAGCCGCCCGCCGCGCAGGGAAGCATCCACACGAGAATCCACGACGAGATGGTGCGCACGGCGCGGGCACGCATCGAGGCGTCTTCCTCGGACCACGCGACGATGGCCAGCGCGAAGGCGCCGGCCATGATCATGGCCAGCGGCGTGCGAAATGCGAGCTGCGGAAGGTAAACGGGATTGAACATCCCGCTGAAGAGCGTTTTGTCCGAATGCCACGAGCCCGGGTCCATCATGAAACTCAAGATGGAGACGATGAGCGCCATGGTGGCCCAGGAGGCCGCGGAGAGCGCGCCCCCGAGCCGCACGTGCGCGTGTTTTCGCGGTCCGCGCCACTTCTTCCACGTGAGGTAATACGCGAGAATGAGGACGATTTCCGTGACGAAGACGAGCCACTCGGTGAACCACGTCCAAAAGAAGACGCGCAGCAGACTGCCCATGGCATAGGGATTGACCAACGCTGCCGAAAACCAAATACCGACACCGGTGAGCGCACCGACGGTGGTCGTGACGATGAAGAACACGGTCAAGATACGAAACGCGAGCGCATCCCACGCTTCGTCGCCCGTGGCCAGACCACGCCGTTCGAGGTATGCGACGAGCGGAATCCCTCCGACCGCCATCCCATGGTTGATGACCACGTGCAGCACCGCGATGATCGCGATGAGCACGCGGTCGTTGAGAACGTCGAGATGAAAGACAGGGATGTCCATGCCCGCCGGAAGTAGTGGCGGCGCGCCCTCCTGTCAGCGTGGTCGAATGTCGCGTGGCATTTGGTCGCAGTGCGACAGGCACATTACGCGTCGGCCGACGCGGTCGCTCCTCGAATCCCCTCGAAGGAGGCTTCGCGCGCGGTCACTTCGTCGAGCTTCTTCCGAAGCATCACCGTGTAAATGGCGTCGAATACGAAGATGGCGATCCCCAACACGAGAAGGAGCGGGCTACCCGTTTGCAGGTAGATCGAGACGGTCACCGCGGCGGTGCCGATCCACTTGGAGATGGCGATGGTCATCGACTGGCCCTCTACGCCGTTGCGGCGGACGAGCATGCCGATGAACGACACCGCGATCACCAAATTGACGAGGTAGGCGCAGTACGTCTGGACGACGCGCGCATCTTCCACGGTGGCTCCGACCACGGCATTGGGGAATTCCAAGACGACCGAATACTGGAGTGCAAACCCGGCCACCAATGCCAGCAAGGTCCAGGGCACGAACCATTTTGGGTCCACCGATTCGGGGAAATCTTTACGACCATATTTGAAATAAGTGTAGAGAATCACCAAATCGAGAAAGAACCAGACGACGTTGATCGCCACTTGAGGGGCAAACTTGCCCGGGGCGAGAAACGAAAAGATGAATTCCCAAGAAATATTCAGAACGAGAGCCGGCAGCGGCATTCCGTAGGTCTTGTCTTTCAACCCGCGGTAAATGATGCCGACGTACACGACCATCCAAGCAACGCCACCGATGAGGGCGAGGATCGCGAACAGCATGCACGGTTTGGTACCTCCTCCTCCGTCGAAATCCAGGACAATTTTACATCTCGGATCGCGATGTTCTGGAACCGACGAGCCCCGCCATGGATGAACGAGTCGCGCCAATCCGGTGGCGCGACGTTCCAGTGTACCTCGTGGATGTACCAGCTCGGTACATGCGATACATCAAAACAACATCGAGCCCGTTCTCGAAAAATCCAAGGCTTCGTGAACTTCGAGCAGCCAGAACGCCAAATGCGCATTCCGACAAACGCGCATTCGTACGAATGGCGCGATTTCACGCACGCGAGTTTCGAACGTGGACAAATCGATGTCCAGAACACCCCATTGCGCTTGTCGTTTTTCGCGGCCGCCGAAGGATACGAACTCCAAATACGTATAGAAACCAGAAGCCGGCGCGCTTGCTGCGCGCCATGGTACGGGACATGCTAAATCGACCTTGCGAGTTCGAAGGGGACATCGAAGACCGGGCCCTTGCCCCGAAGAAATGCCGCTCTTACATACGCTCGTTGAATCGAGCCCTCGAAAAAATTCGCCATCCTTCGCGGGCATCAACGTAGACACTTGGATGTTTCATGCCCGTGACATCGCGCGTTCGAAATATGGAATGGCATGTCGAATAAGGCTCCGCGGTAATTCCAATTTCATCGAGCTTTGGCGCTGGCGCGGTCCGACCGGACTCTCTCGAAAATAATGCACACACGCGAAACGAATAGCCCAGCGCGGCTTTTCGTAAAGAAGACGAGAGAATTTCCAAACCTCATTCATCGACGAAAGGAATCCAGGGAATGATTCTGGTGACCGGGGCAACCGGGAATATGGGCCGGCATTTGGTGCGCCAGCTCCGTGAGGCAGGAGCGGCCGTGCGTGCCGTTACCAGGAATGCGAGCAAGGCCGAAGGTATGGCATCCGCAGGGGTCGAGGTCGCGGTGGGCGATCTCACCGAGCCGGCCTTTCTGGATCGCGTGTTCACCGGTGTCGATGCACTGTTTACCCTTCTCGAGGTGGGAGACCCGAAGGCCGTTCTGGCCGCCGCCAAGCGCGCGGGGGTCAAACGGGTCGTCCTCGTGACGTCCCTGCTGGCGCAGACGCTTCCGAACGGGTTCGTTGGCCAACTCTCCCTCGGCTGCGAGCAAGTGATGCGCGACAGCGGCCTCCCCGGAACCGTGCTGCGCCCCTGGGAATTCGCCACGAACACCCTCGCCTGGGCCGACGAAATCCGCGGCGGCGGCATCGTGCGCAAGCCGAGCGCCGGCCTGCCCTCCCCGGTCATCGACCCGGCCGACGTCGCGGCCATCGCGGCCAAAGCGCTGCTCGAAACGGGGCACGAGGGACGAACCTACGCGCTCACCGGGCCCGCAGAGTTGCTCCCGCAGGACAAAATCCGCGTGTTGAGCGCCATCCTCGGCCGCGCCCTTCACTTCGAGGAAAACGGGGACCCGGAGAAGCTGGAACAAATCCGCCTCACCCCCGATCAGGTCTCCGAGGGCTTCGGCGTCTGCTTCATGACGAGCCCCGGCGTGCTGTCCACGGTGGAGAACGTCCTCGGCCGGCCGCCGCGCACCTACCAACAGTGGGCCGCCTCCAATGCCAATGCCTTTCGTTGATCCGATTTCAATTCTGCATACCCGCGAGCATTCTTTCATGAGCGAAAATATCAGCTTCGAAAACGTCCGTCTGGTCCCGGCCAAAGTCGACCAAGCCGTCACACTGATCAACGCCTTCACCGTTCCGGTGGAACACTCGGAGCAGTTTCTATTTCGCTGGAAGGACAATGCGCGCATCATGGCCGCCCAGCCGGGATTCATCCGCGCCATCATGTACCAGTCGCTGGACAACGCGGCCGAATTGCGTTTCATCCAAATGACGGCCTGGGAGAGCGGCACGGCGCTGGACAAGGCCCGCGTGAACCCGGAGTGGCGCGCGGCTGTGCAGCGCATGCTGGAGGACGAGAAACTCCATATCAAGGCACGCCCCGTGGTCTACACCGTGGCGTTGGACGTCTTTCCGAACGATTTGCTGTGAGCGAGGAACGAATGTCCCAAACGAAGCAAGTTGCACTGGTCAGTGGATCCAGCCGCGGAATCGGAGCCGCCACCGCACGGGGCCTCGGTGAACGCGGGTACCACGTCATCGTCAATTATCTGAAGAGCGCCGCGGCCGCGAAGGACGTCGTCTCCGCAATCACGTCGGCCGGTGGCTCGGCCCAAGCCATCCAGGCCGATGTGCGGGATCGCGAGCAAGTCCGCGGGCTGGTCGAGCAGATCGTCCGCGAACATGGCCAAATCGACGTTTTGGTCTGCAATGCGAACACGGCACCTCCAACCTTCGAACCGTTCGAGGAGGTGATGTGGGGCGCTTTCATCGCCAAGTTCGATGGCGAGCTGGCCGGAGCGTTCCACCTGACCCACAGCGTGCTCCCCATCATGCGCGAACGGCGCGCCGGGCGCATCGTATACATCTCGAGCATCAGCGGTGACGTCTGCGCCGGCCAAGTGGCTCACTCGACGGCGAAGTCGGCGCTCAATCGATTCAGCCGGCACGTCGCTGCGTACGCCGGACAATTCGGTATTTCGGTCAACACGGTCGCCCCTGGATCGGTCAAAACCGACTCCAGCGACACGGTCAACTCCCCCGAGATCATTCAGTACTTGTCCGAACGATCCGTGTTCGCCAGGCAAATGGTCCCGAACGATGTCGCCAACGTCATCGCCTCCGTCGTCGACGTCCGATTCGCCGCCGTGACGGGCCAGATCATCACGGTCGATGCGGGCATGGAAGTGCTGGCGCAGCAACACATGTTCGTCTCGAAACGCAAGCCCCTCGAGCCCGCCGCCGACTAGCACGCGAAAGGACACGACGTTGATCATTCGAGAGCTCGATATGCTCGGCATCACGGATCCGGCCCTGCGCCAGTCGTACCTCGTCACCAGCAAACTGGTGCGGCAAAAGGTCACGGCCAGGCAGATCCCGTCGGTGATCCGTTACATGGTGCCGGCGAAGAAGCGCCTCCACATCGAGGCGTTCTTCATGTTCATCATGCACGTGGACGACATCGTCGACCACAAGGTGCACAGCATTCCGGTGCGGGAACACCGCATGGATGAATGGGAGGCCATGTTCGCACGCGCCGTCGCGAACGACCTTCCCGCGGCCGGAACGATGTCCTCCGACGACGAGGAGACGCATGCGCACGTCGCCCGAGCCTTCGTGCACACCATGCGCACCTTCGGCCAGCCGCTGAAGGACGTTCCGCCGTACGTGGCGGGGCAGCGCAGGACGCTGACCACCACCGAATACGCGACGGAGGAGAAGCTCGAAGACTTCATTCAAACCGTCACACTGCTGCCTTCGAGTTGGGCCAATGCCATCCTGGAGCCGATCACCCCCGACTCCAACGTATTGTGCCGGCGCGCGGCAACGTCGTTTCAGCTCATCGACTTCATCCTCGACGTCCGGCAGGATCTCGAGGAGGGGCGGCTCTACTTCCCCTTGGACCGGCTGGCCAAATACGGTTTGGACCGCGCCTCTTTGCAGAACCAATTGGCGCACGGCTTGGTCAGCGACGGCTTGCGCGAGCTGATGGTGGCCGAAATCAAACGGGCCAAAGAAATGTACGACTCGGGACGAGACTGGCCGAAGTCGGTGCATCCCGCATCGCGGCCATTCGCCGAGTGGGATTATCACACGAATGGACTGAAGCTGGAGGCGTTGATCAAGGCCGACGGCGAGCATTTGCGCCCCGGCTTCCGAATGGCACCTTCGGTCAAACTCAAGGCAGTGGCTCACATGTACTTCGATATTGCCAAAGGCGTTCGCGACGATTTGTTCGTTCGATACGGCCGGCGTGCGGTGGAGGTTTGACGGCGATGGTTCGTACATCCGTTCTCGTGGTCGGTGCCGGTCCGGTGGGGTTACTGCTCGCTGGCGAGTTGCGATTGGGTGGGGTCGACGTGATCGTGGTCGAATCCCGAAGCGAGCCAAGCGGCGAATCGCGCGGGCTCGGATTCACGGCGAGGGCGACCGAAATATTCCACCAGCGCGGGCTCTTGCGGCGCTTCGGCGACGTGGAGCTGAATCGGCAAGGCCATTTTGGTGGCATTCCGATGGACTTCGGCGTGCTGGAAGGGTCGCATTTCGGGGCCCGAGGCATTCCGCAGTACAAGGTCGAGGAGATGCTCGAGGCGTGGGCCAAGGAGCTGGGTGCTTCGGTGCGGCGAGAGCACCGGCTCATTACCCTCGAGAACCGTGCCGATGATGTCCTCGCGGTCGTCGATGGTCCGGAGGGGCCCTTCGAGATTTCTGCGCAATACCTCGTCGGCTGCGACGGCGGCCGGAGCACCGTGCGCCGCCTCGCCGGGTTCGACTTCGCCGGCACGGAGGCCAACCGCGAAATGTACCTGGCCGACGTCTTGGGCCGCGACATTCGCCCCAGGTTCATCGGCGAACGCGTGCCCGAAGGCATGGTCATGTCGGCGCGGTTCGAGCCGGGTGTCGACCGCATCATCGTCTGCCCGCGAGGCGCACCGAAACGCGAACGCACCGAGCCAATCAAGTTCGAGGAAGTGGCCGACGCATGGCAACGCCTCACCGGCGAGAGCTTGCACGGGGCAGAAACGCGCTGGGTAAGTGCCTTCACCGATGCCACCCGTCAGGCCACCGAGTACCGACGCGGCCGGGTGCTGCTCGCCGGCGATGCGGCGCACATTCACTTGCCGGCGGGCGGACAGGGCCTGAGTCTCGGCGTGATGGATGCGACGAACCTCGGCTGGAAGCTGGCCGCCACCGTCCAAGGCTGGGCGCCCTCCGATCTGCTCGACAGCTACCACACCGAACAGCATGCGGTCGGCGCGCGGGTGCTGCGCAATACGCAGGCGCAAGGCATGATCTATTTGAGTGGCAACGAGGTGGAGCCCCTTCGCGGCGTGATGGCGGAGCTCGTGGCCATTCCCGAAGTGGGTCGACATCTGTCCGGAATGGTCAGTGGCCTCGCCATCCAGCACGACGTCGGCTCGCGCGAGCATCCGCTGCTGGGCAAGCGCCTGCCGCACGTCCAACTCGCCGATGGTCGTTCGACCGCCGATTTGCTGCACCCCGCACGCGGCGTGCTCCTCGTCGCCAGTGGCGACTTTGGAAACGAGGCCAATGGGTGGATCGATCGGGTGGATTTCGTTCGTGCCTCCCCGGCGGCACGGGGCGACGCCGGGTGGCCCGCCAATGTCGATGCGCTTTTGGTGCGCCCCGACGGATACATCGTTTGGGTCGCGCCAAGCAGCCTCGTACTTACCGATGCGCTGCGCCGCTGGTTCGGCAAATCGTCACTGGCATGATGGTAATCATGGTGTATACCATGCCTTAGCATGAAAAGGCAGCGTACCGCCTTGGCGGTGCTCGGGGTGGGTGCCGCCGCGTGCGGAACGATCTTGGGCGATATTCCAGATGGTCATCTGAACGAGGCGTCGTCCGACGCGGGAACATCGTCCGACGTGGGATTATCATCCGACGTGGGGACGGTGACGTCGGACGGCCTCGGAGGAACGATCTGTTCGGCGTCGAACGCGAGCATCATCGATATGGCCATCGACGCCACCGACGTGTTCTGGCTGAGCGTGAAACGGGGCGGAGGCGCCTTCACGCTGGAGAAATGCTCGAAGGGCGGCGGTCCCCCAAGCACGATGGCCACCTTGAGCGTCGAGCCAAGGGCGTTGGTGCTCTCCAAGGATTATGCACTATGGAGCGTCGACCGAGCTCGAAACGAGTCCGGGGGCCTATGGCGGATACCAAAGGGTGGGGGCACGCCACCCTCGGAGCCCTGGGCTTCGCTCGACCATGCGGGTGCGCTCGCCTTCG
Organism: Sorangiineae bacterium MSr12523; assembly: GCA_037157775.1. Lineage (NCBI taxonomy): Bacteria > Pseudomonadati > Myxococcota > Myxococcia > Myxococcales > Pendulisporaceae > Pendulispora > Pendulispora brunnea. The sequence continues at coordinate 13,016,071 of CP089982.1, read as the reverse complement.
CCGCCGACACCGGTCGCGTCTACATAGGAATGCCCGCGGGCAACATCGAGATCTACGTACCGGACAATGACGTCGGCCGCTGGGGGACGCTAGCGCCCTCCTTCCCTCCCCCTGGATCCATTCCGAGCATATTCGTGTCCGATACGACCTTGTATTGGTCACGCAAGGCCCCGAGCGACATCGTTACGGTGCCTTCGCACGCGATCCACGTCAATGGCCCCGACCCCTTCGCGGGTGCCCATCCGACGACGCCCTCGTTTCTCTGGTTCGACAACGGTTCCCTGTATTGGGCGGTCGTCACGCCCTCGGGGGCGCGCATCTACACGCAACGCGGCGCAAACTCCCAGGCGACCTTCGTGACCGATGCATCCGCGGGATTCACCTCGCTCGCCGTACGGGATGGCATCTTTTGGGCAGCCACTGAAGGCGGCGTCGGTGTGGTGCGGCACTGCGCCGAAAATGCCCCCTGCCCGGCCGATGCGAAGCCGTTCTGGCAGGGAAACGCCCGCGTATCCCACCTCGCCGTCGACGATAGCGACGTCTACTTCGCCGCGGGGGACGGGGTCGACACCCATATCGTCCGACGCAAGAAGCCGTAAGGATCTCTCGGGCGTGGCCCGCCTCCTGCCGTATGCTCCGGCGTCGATGAAGCTCCGCCTCCTGCTCGTCCTCTTGGCATCCCATGCCGCGGCCTGCCACACACCGAAAACCGATCCAGATTCCGCCTCGCAAAGCACGAGGTCGACGGTCGCGCAAACCAGCGCCCCGCTGCCTGCGCAGCCGTTCGACGTGGCCGCCGTGGACACGTACATCGCGGAGCAGGTGGTTGCGCAGGGATTCGTCGGTTTGTCCATCGCGGTCGTGAGGGACGGCGCCGTCATTCTCGACAAAGGCTACGGCCATAGCCAGCTCGCGCCGGATGTCCCCGTCAAGGCGGAAACTCCCTTTGCCATTGCCTCGCTCAGCAAGCAATTCATCGCTGCACTCGTTCTCATCTTGGCCGACGAGAAGAAGCTCTCGATCGAGGACAAGGTCGCCAAATATTTCCCCGACCTGACACGCGCCAACGACATCACGCTGTACGATCTCATGACGCACGTATCCGGATACCACGACAGTTATCCGATGGATTTCGTCGATCAAGAGATGAAGCAGCCCGTTGCCCCGGACGACGCCATTGCGCGCTATGCCAAGCGGCCGCTCGATTTCGAGCCGCGAACGCAGTGGTCGTACAGCAACACGGGCTTCGCCATCCTGGGCCGCGTCATCGAGAAGGTCACCGGCCGCGCCCTCGATGTGGTGTTGAACGAGCGCATCTTTCGCCCGCTTGGAATGGCCCATTCGTCGTATTTGCCCACGCCGGAAAGCCCGGGGCTTGCCCATGGGTACACGTCTTTCGCGCTCAGCCCTCCGGAACCGGCCATGCCCGAGGCGCGCGGTTGGAGCTTCGGTCAGGGTGGCATTTATGCCCCCGCAGGCGATATCGCCAAATGGGATATCGCGCTCATGAGCGGGAAGGTACTCGGCCCCGACGCCTACAAGATTTTCACGACCGCGCGGCGCCTTGTCGATGGGCGGCCCACGACGTATGGCTGCGGCATCGGAGTCATCGTCAACAACCGCGGCGAGACGATTCTACGGCACCGCGGCAGCTACTCGGGTTTCGTGTCGTACAGCGTCCTGGTGCCGCGCACACGATCCGCCGTGGTGGCGATATCCAATCGCGACGACAAGCAGACCGTCGGCATCGTCAATGAAATCGTCGCGCGCCTCGACAAGGCGCACCGCCCGCCCGAGTTGACCATTGCCGGGCCATCCGCCCAGGACGTCGCCAAGGATATGTTTGCTCAGATCCAATCCGGCAAGCTCGATCGGAGCCGCTTTGGGGCGGACTTCAACGCGTTCCTCACCGACGCCAAGCTTCAAGCGGCCAGCGTCCGACTGCGCCCGCTCGGCACGCCCACCGCGGTGGCCGTCACGGAAACCTACGAGCGCGGCGCCATGGAGGTGGCGACGGTGCGCTTCACGTTCAACAGCGTCAAGCTGGAAGCCACCATGTTCCGAAGCACGGATGGCAGGGTGCAGCAATTCTTGATCAACAAGGAGTAACGACGAACCGCCACGAGCGCCAAGGACCTGTGAGGGAGGCTCTCTTGGCGCCTTGGCGGTTCGATCCGTCGATGTACTACGGGGAGCCGTAAAGGTCGGCCGCACCTTGGCGGTCTTTGCTCGTCAGATTGAGATCGCCGGTGTTCGAGCCATTGCACTGCGGGTAGTGCATGACCGAGGCCGAGTCGTACGACGTGAGTTCACGCCAATCGTTGTCCTCGAAGCAGGTACCCGATTCGGGGCGGGTGTGCTCATGGCGGAAACCGAGGGTATGCCCCAATTCATGCCGCAGAATACCGGCCAACGTGTATACGCCGGTATCTCCGAATGCGCTGGTGCTGATCAGCACGTTACGGTTGGCCCGGCTGTCGTCCGGGAAAAAGGCCCTCGCCAAATACGACGTATCCGACGTCTGGCGAACGTCGAAAACGACGTTGCTGTTGCTGGCCGTGCAGCTGCCGTCTTGATCGCTCTCGTGCACGAATTTGACGTTCGCCGCGCCCTGCCACGTGCCCGTCGCGCTGCTCATGGCACTGACCACCGAGTCGTAGCGGCTTCCGAAGGATGATTTGCTCACACAGTAGGTGATGTTGAGCTTCTGCGAATCGTCCCACTTGGCATCCGCGCCCCCCGGATGGTGGACGATCAGCGCGCCGTTTTGAACGTAGTTCTCGTAGAAAACGCGTAGGTCAGCGCGCTGCGTAATGACCTGATCGCCGTTGACGATCCAGTATCCGGTGTCCACCTCACGATGCACCGTTTTTTCCCAGGCGTCGAAGGACATAGCAGCCGTGGTACCGGTAACCTCCGAATCGGAAGGTTTCGATTCCGAATCAGCCGCGCAGCCTGCGGAAAAACTCGCGAGCAGCGATACGCCAAAAAGAAGAGCGGCCGAGCGAGCGATGGATAGGGACAGTGCGTTGGTGCGCATGATTGCCTCTTTCGTGAGGGTGCGGATGGGTGGAAGCCTCCCCAGCGCGAGATCGAAATCGCAATCGATCCACGAGGAGGGCGCTTGGGTGCTGCATCCAGCGAGAAGCCAAACGGCTACCCCGCCCCACGCGACGCCCACAACCGCTCTACGGTCGGGCACGTGAGTCACGAAGCACTGGAACACCCGTGTGTATCATCCGATCACCGAATGCTCAATCGCAGAAATGAATGAATCGCGATTTTAGAGTACGCATTTATCGCACTTGGTGCCGACGAAATCCGCTCTCGACGAATGCCTGCACATGCAATCGCGACACGAGATGGCACCACGGCTGTTCCAAATCGAAGTGTGGCATTTTTGCTCTCTTCGCAGTCGGAGCGATCCGCGCTTGGGCTCGTCATCATGTTCGCCCGGATTTTTGCCCGGAGATGCGCGCTTGCGGCGATTCGAGCAACCTTACAGCGCGGTAAGGGGCGACGTCAGTACGGCGTCTCTCCCTTTTGCAGGCCAAAAGGTGATGCTGGCGCATAGATGCCATTCACGCTGGTGCCGCCGTTGTGGATTTCGGGGAACCACGACAGCATGTTCTGTGGAAATCCGAGTTTCGGCTTGGTGAGCGCGTCGAGGTGCGAGAGTTCCTCAGCCCGTAATTTCAAGTCCAGCGCTTGCACGTTGTCCTCGAGTTGCGCGAGCCGCCGCGCACCGATGATCGTGGAGGTAACCCCCGGTTGAGCCTGCACCCACGCCAGCGCAACGCGTGCCACCGTGCTCTCATGCGATTTCGCGATGATCTCGAGCTCGTCGACGATGGCCCACGTCGTTTCGTTGAACGAATCCTGGAGGATCCACCCGCGATCGGATTTCGACCCGCTGCCATTCCTTCGCGTGAATTTGCCGCTCAATAGACCGCTCTTGAGCGGCGACCACGGCGTAATTCCAAGCCCGAGCTCCAGGGCCATGGGCACGAGCTCCTGCTCGACCGTACGCTCGAGCAGCGAGTACTCGATCTGCAGGCCAATGAATGCCGACCAGCCACGGAAACGCGCGGCGATGTTGGCCTCTGCGACCTTCCACGCTGGCGTATCCGAAACACCGATGTAACGGACCTTTCCGGCGCGGACGAGATCATCGAGCGCCGCCATCGTCTCTTCGATCGGCGTATGAACGTCCCAGTTGTGCAGCCAGTACAGATCGATGTAGTCAGTTTGCAATCGCCGCAGCGAATTCTCGCACGCGGACATGATGGACTTCCGCCCCGAACCGCCACCGTTCGGATCGCCCGGGTACAGGTTTCCGCTGAACTTCGTCGCGAGGACCAGGCGGTCGCGCCTCGCGGGATGCCGCCCGACGTGGTCCCCGAGGATCTTCTCGGAGTGGCCTTTCGTATAGAAGTTCGCCGTGTCGACGAAGTTGCCTCCGAGCTCGATGTAGCGATCCAGAATCCTCGTCGATTCTTCGACGCTCGATCCCCAGCCGAGATCTTCACCGAACGTCATGGCACCGAGGCAGAACGGGCTCACGCGAAGGCCGGAGCGGCCCAAGGTCACATAGTGGTCGAGGGACATGGGAGAACCTTTCCAGGCGTGCTAATTTCGTTCAACACGCATCTAGTTTATCTACAAGAAGGTTTAGTTTTAAACCACCTGACGGACAAGCCCTCCCATGTCCAAAATCGACGCGACGAAAATCTGGTCCCTCAACTATCGGCTCGTGCAGTCCGTGATCACGAGCGTCGCAGCGGATATTGCCGAGCTCGGCCTCGAAGTGAAGGAGCTTTTCCTCTTGGCAGAGGTGGACGAGTTTCCGCACCCGGCGGAGCTCGCGACCGTGCTCTGCATGCCGAAGCCGACGGTCACCGTGTACGTGAAGAAGCTCGAGGCGGCGGGCTTTCTGCGTCGCGAGATCGATCCAGGCGATCTACGCCGTCATCGTCTCACCATCACACCTGCGGGCCGGCAAGCGATGACCCGTGGCCTCGCACTCCTCTCCACGGCGTTCAGTGCACGGTTGTCGCGCCTGACGGTGGTGCAACAAGGCGAGTTGAAATCCTTGCTGCAAAAGCTGAGCGGGTGACCACTCAACGCGACGGCGCGGAGCAGCGCAGTGCCGTGAGACGCGTTCGCGCCGTACGGGCCGAGACACTTCTCGGCTCCTTGCCCCAACGCGATAGAACAACGGCGTAGGCGGCACATGCGCCCGCCACATCGCCAATTTGCTCGAGCGCGACACCGAGTTGAAGATGAGCCCACGTGTGCTCGAAGGGAAATGCGAATAGGTTGCAGGAGGAAGCGCCACGTCGCAGGTAGGAAATCGCCTTTTCCGCATCCCCTGCAATGAGGTACGTGCGCCCCAACGCCTGATCGGACTGAACGTCGCGTACGAAAGGCGCCGAGATGGGCAAGTAGTCCGGCAGGGCACGAAGAGCGTCCTCCGCATCTTCGCGCGAGCTCACGGCGAGTGCATACGAGACGACCCACACGAAGTTTCGGCCAAAAATGAGTTCGATGTTCTGCGACCCGCCCGAAAGCCAGAGCCGCCGCCCCTGCTCGAAATCTTCACGCGGGAGCCCGCCGGCCATGTACTGCGTGCGCAGCCCCAGAATATCGCCTTGCGATTGCACGGATGCGAGCCATGCCTCGCGCTTCGACAGATAGGCCGACGCAAGTCGAGCCGCACGGGCGCGATCACCAAGCTCCATGGCCACATGAAATTGAAGTTGGCCATACTCCTCGTGCCAGCCCTCGAATGCGTCCTTCGCGAGCGACAATTCGCTCGCATCGAGCTCGCGCTGGGCGGTATCGAAGTCACCCACCAATACGTAAAATGCCAATTTGCTTCGAGTGTGGACGCTTTCCGCGCGATCCAGCACCTCGAACGCACTCGGCATCGTTCCTCCGCGAGCAACGATCGCGCCCGCAAGACGCGGCAGCCACCAGCTCTTGGTAGCCGGAAATCCGAGGAGTAGGCGAGCATGCCTTTCGGATTCGACGCATGAACCTTCATTCTGTTCGAGCATCAGGAGCGCTTCGAGGCATCTGTCGGCGTACGGCGAAATTCGCACGCATTCGTTCCACGCGTCGCGCGTTTTCGCGACATCACCGGTGAACGCAAGAGCGAAGCCCTTCGTGGCCCACGCGACGGCCAGCGTTGGTTCACGCGCCAGTAGACCGTCCATGACTTCGATGCTCTTCGCGAATTCGTTGCTCTCCGAATGAATCCTGGCCAGCTCCGAAAGAACGAGCCAATCCGTCGGGAATTTTTCTCGTGCTTCGAGAAGAAGCTTCTTGCGCTTCTCCAGTCTGGTCACCATGTCTTCTGCGGGCGCAAAGGCTGGGAGCAGGGCAAGATCACGGGGAGTCAACCGGTCCCGATGCATCGAGGCGGCCTGATGATCCGCCGCCCGTGTCCGTTCGTCGACTCCCCGCCGTAGGATCGCCAGATAGAGACGCGCGGGTGCCAAACCCGGGTCGAGCGCGATTGCCTGTTCGAATCGTTGAACTGCGGCCGCAAACGACGCGTCCCGCCAACTCTGGAGCCCGGCCTCGAGGTGAACGAGTGCCTCGGGATTCTTCGACGCGGGTTCCGCAACGGCAGGCTGCGACGATGGTGCCAGGCGCGCCTTGGCGAACATGCCGCCGATGACCAAAGCCGCCACGGCAAGGCCGGTCACCCACGCGCGACGCTTCCTGGGCTTCGTTGCCTCTTTCACGGGAGCCGCCGGTGCAACCGGAGGTGACGGCTCGATGGCGACGTTGTCCACCGGCATGCCCAAAGCTGCCTCGAAGGCCTCCCCCATCGCCGCGCGCATTTCCGACGCCGCCGGCCAGCGCGCCTGCGGATCGAAGGCGAGCGCCTTGTCGACGAATGCTACGACGGACGCCGGAAGCTCGCTCGACACGTCGCCCAGTGAGCGTGCGGGCTGTGTCGCCGCGGCCACGAGCTGGGCCCCCACATTCGAGGCCGCGTGAACGTGCTCACCGGAAAGGAGCGTAAAGATGGTGGCTCCCACCGCCCAGCAATCGCTCGGCGGCCCGATGACATCGCTGTTTCCCACGGCTTGCTCGGGCGGCATGAACGCCGGCGTGCCGATCATCGGGCCGGTCATCGAGGCCGTCCCATCCCCTTCGATGTGGCGTGCAATTCCGAAATCGAGAACGCGAATCTCGCCGTTTACCGTGATGAAGATATTCTCCGGTTTGATATCGCGGTGCACGATGCCCTTTGCATGCGCGCTCGCAAGGACATCGAGCACCTCCCACATGACCTTTCCCACTTCCGCGAGGGTCAAGCGCCCATTGGCACGGCGGCACCGTGCACCGAGCGTTTCACCTTCGAGCAGTGGCATGACCAGAAATGCGCACCCGTGTTCGTCCACGTCGTCGTCCATCACCGGAACGGCGCCGGGGTGCCCAACCTGGTTGGCGAGATAGGCCTCGCGCGCAAAGTGCCGGCGAGCCGTTGCATCGTCGTCGAAACGCCCGTGCAGGAACTTGATGGCAACACGATGCCCATTGCGATGCTTGGCCGCGTACACGGCCGCCATTCCACCCCAGCCGAGCAGTCGTTCTATGGTGTATTTCCGTTGAACGATGGCCCCGATGCGAGAGGACTCGACCTCGGACGTTTGATGCAAAGATGGCAAAGATGATGCAGGCATGCCCCGGCCGCGTCATCGTGCGGTGGCAATTCTTCGCGTGTCAAGCAAGGCCAAGGCTGGCGCCATTTTTACGGCGCTGCATGCTGGGATGTCGCATCGTGGACTGCTCGGCGAGAGCATGCTGGATCGCGCGTTCGGTCACGCACGCACCGAGGGCGGTGCACGACTCGGTGAATGGTGGGGCAATCGTTGGAGGCGACCTGGCTCTGCGATTGCAGAGCCACCAATAGGGCGCACGCCCGTCGGACCCTGAGCCCGAGCCGGGACGTCGTCCACTTGGAGGCCTACCATGTTCCATCGCAATTGGCCCATCATGGGCACCATTGCCGCCATGGCTACGATGGCATTCGCCACACCGGCGCATGCCGATCATTACACGCGCAGTAGTTGCGGCAAAGGCTACAAAGACCCCATCAACTTTTATTGGGACGATCGCTGGTCCGCCGGCACCGTCAGTGCCGCTCACAAAGCCACGGATATGTGCGGCGGCCAACTCAATGGCGGCGGTGACAGCTGCGGGAGCGGCCAGACGTACAACTACTTGTCGTGCGGAAATGCCTATCGCCGGCATTGCACCAAGCGCACGAACAAGCGTCGATTTCACGTTCGCATTTACAGCCAGCAGTTCAAATTCGTTCCCGCGCATGAAGACCAAGGGTGCGGCCCGTTGGGCACGGTCGTCCAAGACGGCGCGCGCTTCAATCCCGGGCGGGACAACCAGCGGGCATGGATAAGCATCGGCTGCCGGAAAGGCCATTACTACTATTGGGGCAATACCCTGTCCATCAATCAAGCGTGCGGCGTGGGTCGTCAGGCCAGCGATGGCAAAGTGTGGATCGTCGATTGAGGAGGGTGCCATGAAACGAATCTTGTCTCTCACTGTGTGTGCGGCGCTTGCCACGATGTTCGCGTGCGGCGTCGAATCGAGCTCTCCGCAAAATACGAGCGAGGCCCCGGTCACCTCGGCCACGTGGACGCACTATTCGGCGCCGGTGACCGAAGACGGACACGAAGCGCGAATCGAATATTGGGTGCGCGGCACCGAGGTGGTGCGGCGGTATTGGGAAGAGGGAGCGCTGCTCTACGACGAACGCTGCGACGGAAATCGCTTGACGGTGCGTCAGATGCTTCCGTCCGGAGTAGAAGGCAAAGGGCCTTTCAACTACAAGGAGGTATCCGATCGGCAGGACGCCGAGTCCTGCTTCCAAGCAGCGACCTCGGACGAATTGCGCTACTTGCACAATCCCGCGAGCTTGTCCCAAGCGGAACATGTGCAGTTGAGCGACGGGCGCGCGGCGCTCCGGTGGGTGGGTACAGCCGGCGCCGAGTACACCGTGGATGCTCAAACGTCGCTTCCCATTCGCGCGGACTACGTCATGGAGGGCGAGGTCGTCAATCTGTCCTTCGGCGCCTTTTCGGTGACCACGGAGGCGGCGAGCCCCGCCGCGCCGGAAGTCGAATGGACCGGGTTCCAGGAGATGCTCGACGTCCCTGCCATCGAGGCACGCCAAGGGCTCGAGCAGGTTCCGGAGACGGTGGCCGGGCTCCCATTCCAGCACGCGTATTCCTTTCGCACACAGAACCTGACGCAGCCTACGTATTATCTCATTTGGGGTAATGACGATCGCAATGTCCAAATGGTTACGACGGTAGCCGCGCTGCCCGAAGCGCTGTTGGGATATTCGGCCGATGGAACCGACTACAATGCCCAGGACGGCGACCGGCACATCAAAATCGGCACCATCGGTGGCGACGCGGAGCTTTTGCGCGCCGCACTCAAGGTCCTGCGACCCGCCGCCCTCGACGATACGCGGGTTCAGCACGATCCTTGAACCGGACGACGTGACGATGCACCGCTCAGGGCCGTGACAAGAAATCGAGCACGGCGTCTCGGCCGGCGCGGCCGCGTTCGCGGTTTTGAATCGAGTGCGACTCGTCTTTGACGATGACGAGGTTGCCCTGGGGCGCTCGCGTTGTCACATATTGCGCCCATTCCGTGGGGGTGGACATATCGCGGTCGCCGTTCAGCAGCAGAACGGGGACATCGGGCAAGAGACCCTCCGGGTTCGATGCAGGGCGCTCGACCGGCCACCGTTCACAGGTTTTCACGAATCCTTGGTTGACGGCCACCGTCGCAGTGAACGGCCAAGTATCGGTATCCCGGAGACGCCTCTCGGCGACGTCGAGCCACGGCCGGCGCGCATCGAGCGGGGTCGCGGCATCGCCCCAGGGAAAGCGGAGATCTGCACAAGTGGTGGCGGCGTGGAGGCCCATGCTGAATTGCACGGCCGGGCCTCCACGAGGTTCGAGAATGGCAATGAGCCGATCCAGGTGGGTGGAATCGCCATGGCGCGCGGAATGCAGCGCGCCGACGATGTCACCTTGCCCTCGAGGGAAGTTCGGGGGATTGGCGTTTCGGTACGTCGGATCCACGAATCCGTACGTGACCAGGGTATCGAAAAGCCGAACCCCCGCGGCCGTATCACGGCTTCGGACCACGCTCGCGAGGTCTTCGGCCGGGTCGAATTCGCAAGCCGGTGCAACGGCGCAGACTTCGCGGAGGATGCGCCCGCTCGCACGCAATGCCGCGAGGTAAAGCGAATATGCCGCGGTACTGTGATAAGGAACGACGGAGTCCAACACGAGCTTACGGACATTTCGCGGATGTGCCATCGCGTAGCGCGCCGCGGTGATGCTGCCATAGGAAACGCCATCGACGACCATCTTCTCCACCCCGAGTGCTCGCCGAAGCCGGTCGAGATCGGCGACCGTATCGTCGCTGCTGTACAAGGGAGCGCGCTCGCCGAGCAACGTCGCACATTCCACGATGGCGTCGGGCGTGGGGACGGCGATGTCCGAGCCACTTCCGATCTGGGCCTGCAACGCCGGGCAATGGATCGCGCCGAATTCGCCCGTACCGCGCTGGTCGATCATGACGAATCGGTAGTCTTTGGCCGCCGCCGGCATCCGTTCCGTCAATCTTGTCACCGACGGTACGCCGGGCTGCCCGGGACCGCCCGTGAGAAAGAGCAAGACGCCCTTGGGCGCATCGGCGTTATTCGCCGTTGCCACCTGCAACTTCAGTGTTTCCCGAGCTGGATGGCGGTAATCGAGCGGAACGTTCAACATGGAACAGGTGAAACCGGGTTGCCCGGCACACGGATGCGGCTCGATCAATTGGGGCGAGTCGAGGCCAGGGGCAGGTGCACGAACGGGCCGAGTCGACGTGGAATCGCAGTCCACCAAGGCGGCCACGAAGAAGAGAACCGAAATTTTACTTCGCAAGGTCATGACGGCGTCCCATCCTGGCCGGAAGGACGCCCCACGCTCTTGGAGAATCTTGCGATGCGGAAATTCCGTACCTAATCCCCCTCGAGTTGCATGTCGGCAACCGCGGGCGACGGAAGCGCCAAAGAGATGGGTTCGCGCTCGGCGTCGGCCTTCACGGGGTGCGACTTTCGGCGGGAGAAGCGGTCCATGTACAGGTAAATCACGGGCACGGTGAACAAGGTCAGCATTTGGGAGATGGCCAGTCCGCCGACGATGGCAATGCCCAATGGCCGCCGCAGCTCGGATCCCATGCCATGGCCCAAGGCGAGCGGCAAAGCCCCCAGCAAGGCCGCCATGGTGGTCATCATGATGGGCCGAAAGCGAAGCACGCTCGCCTTGTAGATGGCGTCGCGCGCGGAAAGATTCTCGTCGCGCTCCACCTCGATGGCGAAGTCTATCATCAAGATGGCATTCTTCTTCACGATGCCCACGAGAAGGATGATTCCGATGATTGAAATCACACTCAACTCGGTTTTGCACGCCATGAGGGCCAGCAATGCGCCCAGGCCGGCGGACGGCAGGGTAGACAGAATCGTGATCGGGTGAACGAGGCTCTCGTAGAGCACCCCCAGAACGATGTACACGATGAAGATCGCGGCGATGATCAAATAGGGCTGGCTCGACAGCGACGATTCGTATGCTTGCGCCGTTCCTTGAAAATCGGCATGAACGCTCGGGGGCAAGCCAATTTCGAGCTCGGCACGGTGAATGGCATCGACGGCTTGCCCCAACGAGACGTCGGGCGCCAGCGCGAACGAGACGGTCGTCGAGGGGAATTGGCCCTGGTGCGGAATCGCCAGTGACGTGGGCCGCACCTGCTGGGTGACCAAACTCGCCAGGGGAACTTGGCTACCATCGGCCGCGCGCACATAAATCGATTGAAGGCCATCGGTATTCTTCAAAAACTCCGGCTTGATCTCCAACACGACGCGGTACTGATTCACCTGCGTGTAGGTGGTGGCGACCTGACGCTGTCCGTAAGCGTCATAAAGGGCCTCGTCGATGTCCTTGGGAGAAACGCCCAGGCGCGCCGCCGTATCGCGATCGATGGAAAAGGCCATCTCGAGGCCCGCGGTCTGCTGATCGCTGGCCACGTCGCGCACTTGGGGGAGCTTCTTCAAAGCGTCCACCACCTTCGGCGTCCATTCGCGCAGCTCCGCGACGTTCGTGTCCTGCAGCGTGTATTGATATTGCGTCCGCGACCATCGCCCGCCGACGCGAACGTCCTGATTCGGTTGCAGATACACCGCAATACCAGGAATTCGCTCGAACTTGGGCCGCAGCCTCGCAATGACCTCTTCGGCCGATGCTTGCCGCTCGCCGAGCGGCTTGAGGGCCACGTACGCCGACCCCGTATTGACAGGACCGCCGCCGCCGACGAACGACACGCTCTGGGCGACGTCGGGATCGGCCCGCAGAATGGCATCGACCTCCGCCTGCCGCTGCTCCATCACGGCAAACGAAGTATCTTGTGCAGCTTCGATGAATCCGGAAATGAAACCCGTGTCCTGCTGCGGGAAGAATCCCTTCGGCACGAAGATGTAGAGTGCAACGGTCAAGCCGAGGGTCGCGACGGTGATGAACAGCGTCAACCGGTGGTGCCCCAGCACCCAACGCAGGCCGCGCGCGTAGCCGCCGAGCATCCGCTCGAAGAATTGCTCGGAGGCCTGGTAAAGCGCCCCGTGTTTTTCCTCGCCATGCGGCCGCAAAAGACGCGAGCACATCATGGGGGTCAAGGTCAGCGACACCAGCGCGGAAACCGCGACGGCGATGCTCAAGGTCACGGCAAATTCGCGGAATAGGCGGCCGATGATGCCGCCCATGAGCAAAATCGGGATGAAGACCGCGATCAGCGACACGGTGATGGACACGACGGTGAAGCCCACTTGGCGCGCGCCTTTGAGCGCAGCTTGCATCGGCGAGTCGCCGAGCTCGATGTAGCGCGTCACGTTCTCGGTCACCACGATGGCATCGTCGACGACGAACCCGGTGGAGATGGTGAGCGCCATCAGCGACAGGTTGTCCAGGCTGTAATTGAGCAGGTACATCACCCCGAACGTCGCCACGATGGACAGCGGCACGGCCACCGTGGGGATCGCGGTCATGCGCCAATTGCGCAGGAATGCGAAGACCACCAGCACCACGAGTCCCACGCTCAAGAGCCACGTTTGCTCGACGTCATGCACCGATGCGCGAATGGTCTGACTTCGGTCCGCCACGACGCTGACCTCGATGGCGGGCGAAAGCGAATCGGTGAGGCGCGGCAACATGGCCCGCACCCGCGCGATGACGTCGATGATGTTCGCTCCCGGCTGCCGCCGCACGAAGATGAGCACCGCCGGTTTGCCATTCGCCCACCCCGCGACCCGACTATCCTCCACGTCGTCGAGCACGCGCGCGACATCTTTGAGATACACCGTCGCCCCGTTTCGATGCGCGAGGACCAACGATTCGAATTGCTTGGCGCCGAAGAGTTGATCGTTGGCCGACAGCGCGTGCACTTGCTGATCGCCGCTGAGCGATCCCTTGGGTTGATCGACCGTGGCTTGCGCGAGGGCCTGGCGAACGTCCACCATGCCGAGGCCCATTCCCGCGAGCGCGGCCGGATCGACCTGCACGCGCACGGCGGGCTGCACATCGCCTCCGGTGAAGACCTGTCCAACACCGGGCACCTGCGAGATCTTGTGCGCCAGGACGGCATCGGCGGCATCGGCGACCTGCCGAAGCGGCAGCGTCTCGCTTTTGACCGAGAGAACGAGGATGGCGGGATCCGATGGATTGACCTTCCAATAGCCCGGCCGCCACGGCATGTTAGCCGGCAGTTCTCCTGCCGCAGCGTTGATCGCCGCCTGCACATCGCGTGCGGCACGATCGACATTGCGCCCCAACTCGAACTGCAGCGTAATCGACGTGCTGCCGAGGCTACTCGACGAGGTGATCTCCGTAACGCCGGCAATGCGCGCAAAACGCCGCTCGAGCGGCGTGGCCACCGCCGATGCCATCGTCTCCGGACTCGCGCCGGGCAAGTTGGCCCATACGTTGATGTTCGGATAGTCGATGCGCGGAAGCGACGCGACCGGCAGAAAGAGGAACGCGACGATTCCCGCCAGGAGCACCGCCGCCGCCATGAGCGAAGTGGCAACGGGACGCTGGATGAACGGGGCCGAGATATTCATCCGAAACCGTCCGTACTTCGCCGCGGGCCGGCCTCAAATTTCGCGGCGGAGAGAAAAATGTCCCTCGATCGGCGGCGCCCCATCGGCGCCGTCGTTTAGCACCCCCGCGCCGGGATGGCGAAAGCGCGGGCGAACGACGTGCCAGCGCGCCTCAACGGTTGCGTACGCTACGCTCGCAAGGCTTCTATTTTCGACCCACGCTGGTGAACAGGAGCGGTGAGAGCCGTGCAAAGTCAGGATTCAGCAGGAGTGCACGCACCCGTTCGAGCTGATCGCGGCGCATGCCAGCCCGATAGAGGTCGCCCTCGAGCTGGAAGGAGTTGACGCGATCGAGCAAGCAACCGGGTTCGGAGCCTACCCACGTCTGGGTGTCAATCGCGGTGTACACTTCCTCGAGTCCCGCGGCGCGCATGACCGTGTGGATGCGGCGTGCCCAGGTCAAGTCGGCGCCGTTGCGGATGGCGATTTCGGCCAGCGTGCGATTGAAAAGGTCGAAGAGCTCCGCATCGCTCGGATCGGGCGAGTGCAGAACCAGATCGGCGGCGGTGGACCAATGAAAGTCGGAAATGACCAGGTACCCACCGGGGGCGAGGGCCTTCACCAGACGCGATAGGACGTGTTCGCGCTCCGGAAGGTGCATGAGTACCAGTCGCGCGTGAATCAAGTCGAAGGCGCGCGCCGGCACCTCGTCGGTGCGGACATCGAAGCGACGCACCTCGATGCAGTCGTATGCTGGGATATGGTGTGGCTTGAGATCGCCAGCGACGACGCGTCCGTTCGCGCCAACGCGGGTGGCGAGCCATGTGGCGATGGTTCCAGCCCCGGAGCCGATGTCGAAGCATCGCCAGCCGGGCCCCACGCCGGTGGTCGCCAATACGCGTTGACTGTGCGGGTCCAAAAGCTCCGCCAGGTGATCGAGCTGCTCCGCCGCAGCGGGAATATCGTTATCGAACGTGTATCGCCCCGTCGTCTCGACCATGGCCATGACTTCTGACTAATCGAATGAGTTCCAATTGAAAACGAAATAGAACTTGGTATCCGGCGCAAGTGGCTATTGCGCCTTGCGACGGTTTCAATGGTTTTGCACACTACGCCGTTCCATCCAGGGCGGTGGTGTACAGGCCATCCCGACCGGGGTAAACTTCGCGCCATGCGCGAACGTCAAGAGACCAAGGGCCAATACACGATTCACGGCAAGGAAGACGACGACTTCAGCGACATCGTCGCGGCGGTCGTCGCCAAGGATGGACAGGGCGGCATCGCCGGCGAGGCGCGGCTCACGGTCGCCATGCTGGCCGTCCTCCGGCAGCGTCACCAGCTTCCGAACGCGGGGGTGCTCGGCGGCGAATTCGACATCGACAAGGGAACCTTTACCCGAGGGACCGAGCGGGGCTCGCTCGAGGCGATTCGCTCCTTGCTCAAAGCGGACGCCTCTGCACCCATCGTCTTTTACACGCAGGCGTTGCTCAAGGGCCTCGCCAACGAACTCACCGAGGATCAACGCTGGGAACTCTGACCGAGCTCCGGGGGGGAGCGGCGCTACTTGAACTTCGATTAAGCTTTTTTGAAAATCGGTCGTGCTGTCCTGTTGAAATGACAACGACCACAACGAGATTACGTAACGGCATATGCCCCGTGTTGCGCGGCGAGAATCGGCCGGTCGTGAGCCGTGCGCCCGTCGGGCCGTTCAATCCGACTTCACAAATCGCATTGAAGGCACTCGACCAAAATGCCAATTTGTGATGAATGCTATTTGCGAAAGCGGTGAGTTCCACCCCCGCGAGGCGCAAGTCATGAATCGTTCAAATGAACCCGAGCGAACGGGTATTCGCGAGAACACGACCGAATCGGCCATTATCCCGGTGATCGCTTATCCATCGCAGCGGAAAGACGACGATGTTGGAGAAGCACCCGAACCGCGAAGCGACGGGCCGCGGGAGGGCAGTGCGGCGGCCGCCGATGCGCAGTGGCATGTCACGGCATTCCTAGTGCCGCGCGATCCAGCGGCAAATACCGAGCAAGTGGCGGAAATTCGGAGCCTTCGCGCCAAGGTTCTTTTCGATCGCGGCCGGCGGCCCGCCTTTCAGCACCACGATGGGACGCATATCGACGACCAAGATCTCGATTTTGGCGCATGGCACTTCATTGCCCGGCGGGAAGCGAGCGGCCCGCCACTCGGATATATTCGCTTGTCGACGCCGGCCACCGGGGACTTATTCCAGTCCCGAGCTTTCCTCGGTAGCGAGCGTTATGAGGAATTGGTACGGTCCGAGGGATTCACCCTCGAGGAGACCTTCGAACATAGTCGCCTGGTGGTCGAACACCGGGCGCGCAAATTGGGGTTGGGCGTCTACCTGAATGCCCTGGCCATTGCCGCCGCGCAGTCTCTCGGGGCCAAAGCCATGATTGGGACATCGGGAACCAAGGACGGGCAAGACCACTTCCACGAGCGTTTCGCCTTCCGAAGCGTGCCCGGTACACGCCGCTACGTCGAGCACTACACGGAGGACGTGGTGCTCATGTTCTACCGCACCGCCGACGGCGCCGGTCAATACACGGACCTCGTGGCGCGTTTGCGCGAGGAATTTCCCGCGCTCGCCGCCGCCGGCCGCACGCAAATGCGGCGCCCTTCGAGGCGGACCCCGCCACCCGACCAGGCCTGCTGGCAGCCCGTTCTCTTTGCGACCTCGAATCAAGACGAACGGCGCGCCTTGAATGCGCTACGGGAGTCCGGCCAGGTCCGCGAAATTCACGACACCATCGATGCCCAGCTCACCGAATTGATTCGAAGCCGCGAACCCGGCGGCCATTTCGATGCCCAGGCATTGCAGCGGAAAAAGGTCGAGCAACTCGCCGGTGTCGACGAAACGGATTACGGAACATGGGTGTGGTATCCGTGGTCCGGGCGCCTGGTGCATCTGCTTCCGCCCGACGAATTTCGACTGGTGCGCACCGATCGCAACCGCGGAAAGATCGAGCGCCCGCAGCAGCGGCAGCTCCTCGGATTTCGCATCGGCATCGTCGGGCTGTCCGTGGGAAACAGCTCGGCGCTCACCTTCGTCCTGGAAGGCATCGGCGGCGCGTACAAGCTTGCCGACTTCGACGATTTCAGCCTGTCGAACCTCAATCGGTTGAGGGCGGGGGTGCATCAGCTGGGCGTGAACAAAGCGGTCATTTGCGCGCGGCAGATGTTCGAAATCGACCCCTACATCGATATCGAGATTCATCCCCAGGGCCTCACCGAGGCCAACATGACGGACTTCTTCTGCGGCGGCAGTGGCCCCATCGACTTGCTCGTCGAGGAATGCGACACACCGTACGTGAAAATTGCCGCCCGGGAATACGCCCGCGATCTGCGCATCCCCGTGGTCATGGACTGCAATGACCGAGGCATGCTCGACATCGAGCGCTTCGATCTCGAACCCGCCCGCCCGTTGCTCCATGGCTTCATCGGGGGCATCTCGTCGCGTGACCTTGCGAATCTCGATCAGGAGGGGAAGGTCGCCCTCATTCTGAAAATGGTCGATGCCAAACGAATCAGCCCCGAGCTGGCGGCGTCGTTCGGTCAGCTCGGTCGGACCTTGAGCAGCTGGCCGCAATTGGCATCTGGCGTGGCCCTCGGCGGTGCACTGACCGCCGATGCGGCACGGCGCATTTTGCTGGGCCAGCCCTGCGCCTCCGGGCGCTACTACGTGGATTTCAACGAGCTGATCACGCCCGAACGCGATACGGTCGCCGCACGGAAAAGCGAGTCCATGACATGACCGCGCGACAATATGGTTTACCGGTCGCCATCACGGTCGCCGGCACGGGTGTGCATTTGCCGGACACCGTCGTGCCCAATGCGATGCTCGCGGAAACGCTGGATACGTCGGACGAGTGGATCGTGCAGCGCACGGGGATTCGGGAACGACGTTGGCTCGATCCGGAGTTGGCCACCTCCGACATGGGCGTGGCCGCCGCGCGCTCGGCGCTCGAAGCCGCGAGGCTGACGGCAGACGACGTGGATGCCATCGTGGTGTCCACGTACACCTACGATCAGCCGCTGCCCTCGACGGCGCTCATCATCAAAGATGCCCTCGGCGCACACCGCGCGCTTCCCCTCGATGTGACGCAAGCGGCGTGCGCGGGGGGTGTGCAGGCCATGTTGATCGCTGCCCATTTGCTGCAGAGCCCCGCGATCGACACGGTATTGGTCATTGCCGCCGACTGCGCGTCCCGGGTGACCGATCCCCGCGATCGGGTCACGCGGATCTTCTTCGGCGATGCCGCCGCGGCGACCGTGGTCACCCACGCCGCCTCCAGCGAGCGCGGCGCGGGATTGCTGTCCTGGGACTTCGGCTCGCAGTTGTCCTACGACGTGGAGATTCAGGCGGGAGGCTCCCGGATCCCTTCCAGCGCAGAGACCATCGCCGAACGGCGTCACTACCTGCGCATGGATGGCCGCGCCGTTTGGAACACGGCGACCGCCAACCTGCCCTCGAGCATCGCCACCGCCGCACAGCGAGCCGGGTTGCCCGTGCAGGAGATTGACCATTTCTTCCTGCACCAAGCCAACTTGAACATCCTCACGGAGACCATGACGCAGCTCGGGGTCCCCATGGATCGCGCGCCGATCACGCTCGACAAACTGGGCAACACCGGTGCCGCGGGCATGTTCACGGCGTTGCACCAGTCCTTCACACGAGGCCACTTGAAACCGGGCGATACCTACATTTTATCGGCCATTGGCGCCGGCTTCCAATGGGGCACTCTGTGCATGCGTCACGCGTGAGGATCCAGCGCGGTGCGGAGCGTCGCGGTGACGGTGTCGGGCTCCTCCATCATGAGCAGGTGACCGCAATCCGGCAGGGTGACGGCTCGAATGGGGCGAAGGGTGGCATTCAAGCGCTCGCCGGCGGCGGGCGAAAGGATGCGGTTCTTCATGCCCCAAATCGTCGTAATGGGTGGAAAGGACGCGGGCGGGCGGAAGTCATCGAGTTCGGCGAGGCGAGGTAGATCGCGCGCGACCGCGGCGGCGGGCAGCAGCCGTCGCGGTTCCGCCCAGCGGTGCCGCAAGGGCGCGAAGGTCGCCGGTGCCATATTTCGCCCGCGCGGACCGAGCTGCTCGCGCACGATCCATGCGGCCACCGGCGCCGGCAAACGTGTTTTGCCAAAAAGGGAATCGAACGGCACGTGTTTGGCTGCGGCGGCCATCCACCCCGTGGGGGTGGGACGCAAGGTGGCGGCCGTAAGAGGACTGCTCAAAACGAGCGCACGCACGTTCTGCGGGTGACGGCGAGCATAGAGCAGCGACAGCGCGCTACCGAAACAATGCCCCACCAGGGTGACATTACGCAAAGAGTGAACGTCGATGAACTCGGAGACCAATTCCAAATACCGCTCGATGGTATATCCGTCGTCCGGAATCGCGGAGCCGCCATAACCGAACAAATCCAACGCGTACACGCGATTCGTGGCCTGCAGCGCTTCGTATTGCGCGCTCCAGATGGATCGCTCCCCGCCGATGTTGTGCAAAAAGAGAATGGGCTCGCCCGCCCCAGCGTGACTGTACGTGATGGCCATGCCGTGGAAGTCGAACATGCCCCGAAGAATAGCCCTCTCCGGCGAGGCGCCTTTGCCTTCGCCGGCCAGTCCCCTTGTCCTGGACCTCTTCATCGATGTCACGGGTGCACCGGCGCGCCGAATACACGCTTCGCTATGTGGCATTCGATGTGCACCCCTTCCAATTCGAACGATGTGGCAACGGGCGTCGTAGGGCTCGTTCGACGTGGTTTTCCCGGTAGGGCACGTGACGGGTTCGTTCGTAAGCTCATGGTGCGACGAGCCTGCCCCTTTCGTCGAATCGTGCCCCGAGTAACCTTGGAGCATGACCGACTCCATCCTTTTCGCCGCCGACGGCCCTGCGTCCGAGCTCCTCTCCATCGTGCAAGAGGGCGGAATCCATGAGCTTCTCGACATGTATCCCGCGTGCGAGCTCCCGGACGATGCGGCGCTGGACACGCTGGCGACGCTGCTCGGGTGCGCCACGCAGGACGAGGCCCCCACGGAGGACGAAGGCGCCGGAGAGGACGAGGGGCCGTGGGTGGTGCCCGCATCGGAACGCGACGGCGCGATCGTCCGAGCTTTGGACGGCAAGGACCTCGAGGACCTTGCCGTGCGGTGGCGTGAGGCGCATCTGGCGAACGTTGCGTCGTCCGAGCGCAAGGAGTGGAAAGATCCCTCGATGCTCCATCAGCTCCGCGCCACGCTCGAGGAGCTCGCGCAGGTCGGAGGCGCCATGGCCTTGGGACGCTCGCTCTTCATGGCCATGGAGCTTTGAGGGCGGGCCAGCGTTGTAAGACGCACACCGGCGTGTGACGCGTCATTCGAATATTCTTCTCACACGATTCGAGCGAGCGCGGCCTGTTCCCACTGCAGGAGCATGATGCGCCTACGCGCGGCGCCGATTGCGCGCCCATGATGTATCCTTGACCAGGCGAGGATGAAGGGCGACGGTTCGAGCGAAACGGATATCACGGCGGTCGCTGGAGAGCGCCTCGAGATCGCCTTGCGTCCCGGTGTCATCTTCGGAATGCGCTACGCGCTGGAGGAGCGCATCGCCTCGGGCCGCACCGGAGAGCTCTTTCGCGCGCTGGATTTGCGCCTGCAACGGCGCGTCGCACTCAAGGTCCTCCGCCGCGACGTGGGCAGCGTCGCCCA
Source organism: Sorangiineae bacterium MSr12523 (assembly GCA_037157775.1). Taxonomy (NCBI): domain Bacteria; kingdom Pseudomonadati; phylum Myxococcota; class Myxococcia; order Myxococcales; family Pendulisporaceae; genus Pendulispora; species Pendulispora brunnea. Next base: position 12,995,163 of record CP089982.1, on the reverse strand, counting down.
GGCCCAGGTGGCGGCCGCGCTGGAGCATCCCAATGTGGTGGCCATCCACGATGTGGGCATCCGTGAGGGAATGCCATTCATCGCCATGGAGTACGTCGATGGGCGGCCCTTGCGTGACTTCGTGGGGCGCACGGTGGCGGTCGAGACGAAGCTCGCGTGGATGATCGAGGTCGCACGGGCCCTTGCCGCAGCGCATGAAAAAGGGCTCGTCCATGGCGACATCAAACCGGACAACATCCTGATCTGCGACGACAACGGCATCGTCAAGGTGCTCGATTTTGGCGGTGCGCACGTGGGAACGCCCGGGTACATGCCCCCGGAGCAGGTCCGCGGTGAGCCGGTGGATTCGCGGGTGGACCAGTTCGCGTGGGGCGTCGTGGCTTACGAGCTGTTCGCCGGCAAGCTTCCCGCGCCGGATGCGCCGCCCCTCGCGACGGTCCCGTTCGAGATCGCCCAGGTCATCGCGCGCGCTCTCTCCACGCGCCGCGAGACGCGCTACGCTTCCATGGACGAGCTGGTGGCGGCGCTCGCCGATCCACGGCTGCTCGGGATCCACGGCATGCTCCGCGCCACGCAATCGAAGCGAACGGCAAGGTGGCGCTCACCACGCACGTGGCTTCCCATGCTCGCGGCCATCGTGGTGGCGGCGGGCACGCTGCAGCTGTGTGCACGCAAGCGCGACAGCGCGTCCTCCGAGGCGGCCACCTCGGCGGCGATCGACATGCCGGTCACGGCGCTGCGCCTGGCGCCCACGTGCAACAAGACGGCGGAGGTCCACTACCGCCGGGGGCTCGTGGCGCAGCGCGAGGCCACATGGGAGATTGCACGGCCCGAATTCGAGCAGGCCGCCGCGGCCGATCCGGAGTGCCCGGAGGCGCAATTGCAGCTGCTCGTCACCGCGTATTTCCGCTACTCGGTGACGAAAGAGCGCGAGCAGTTCCGCCGGGTCATCTCGATGCGGGACGCGTTATCGGAACGCGATCGCGCGCTGTTCGATGCATGGACACCGCTCGTGGCCTCCGAGCCGGCCAACCGCGAAGAGGCCGCGCGCCGGTTCGATGCCGCCGTGGAGCGCTACCCGCGCGATGCGCAAATCTTGGCACTGGGCGCCATGATCCACGGTTTTTTGGCGCTCGACACCGCGCAGCTCGAACGCTGCGTGGCGCTCGCGCGAAGGGCCATCGTGGTGGATCCGAAGTACGGCGAGGCCATGCAAATCATGGCCAGCGCGCTGTCGCGGCTCGGGCGGCACGATGAGGCGCTGCAGGCGATCGATCAATGCATGGCCGTGGCGCCGGGCTCGGGCGAATGCCTGCTCGAGCGCATTCGCATCCAGAGCCTGCGCGGGCAATGCAGCGACGCCGTCGCATCGGCGCGGAAGTGGATCAGCAACGTGCCCACGAGCTCCGGTGCCTATCGGCACTTGGCGAACACGCTCGCCTCCGAGGGTGCGCCCATCGAGGCCGTGGAGACGGCGCTCCAGCAATGGCACAACAACAACCACGACGATGGTCACGAGGCGATGTACATCTACCATCGCGCCTCGCTCGCGGCGTTCTACGGGAACTTCGTGGCCATGGAGGAGCTCACGAAGAAGCTGGCGGCGGGCGTCGAAGAGGCCGCCACCTTGCTCGATCATGCGCGCGCGGCATCGATTCAGGTGCAGCTTTTGACCGAGACCGGTAGAACCGCGGAGGCGGCCGAGGTCGCCGAGCAATTCCTACGGCGCCGGGAGGCCTGGACGGCGGGCTTCAGCATCACGACACCTTACGAGCCGGTGATTTTCGGCGTGCTGGTGCGCGAGGGCAAAATTTCGCGCGAGCGCTGGATGGAGCTGACGGACAGCTGGGAGAAAAACGCGCTCACGACGTTGAGCACGCAGCAGGCGTGGGGCCTTCGCTGGGGTGCGGCGCTCAATCCGTTCTATTGGCAAGACCAATCCGATGCGCGCGAGATTGCCTCCGCGGCATGGCGCGTGCGCCCGCCTCCGCTGCCCCAGGGGCGCTCGCACGAACAGCCGCTCTCGCTGGGGCTGCTCGCCGATGCATTTCAAGGACGCGTCGCGCTGACGACGGGCACGGACGACGAGGAAGCAGCGCAGCTCTTCGAACCCATGGCGCAAAGCTGCCACGTGCTGGAGCAGCCGTTTGCCAGCGTCCGCACGCACCAGTGGATGGGCGAGGCCAAAGAGCGCCTGGGCGACAAAGAAGGCGCCTGCAACGAATACGGCATCGTGCTCGAGCGGTGGGGGCAGGCAAAGCCGCACTCCACGACGGCGACGGCCGCGCGCAAACGGAGCGACGCCCTCGGCTGCAAATGATCAGCGGCCCATTCGCTGAACGAGGGCGTAGGTTCCGTCGGTTTGCCACGCGGGGTTCGACGCGGCAGCGCGGGTTGCGACGGCGGCGGGCACGCCGACCAAGACTTCGCATTTGAGAACGCGCAAGGCGAAGGCGACGAACGGCACCGAGCGCGATGCGACCGATGCCGAGGTGTCCACGGGCCACGCGCGATCGCCGAGAAACCGGCGGTAGTTCAAGTCGCCCTTGGAGATGACCACGCGGGCGCGCTGCAGCGCATCGACGAGCTCCGCGTCCAGTGCATCGAAGTGGCGGGGCTCGCCCCATGCAACGTGGCTCTCCACGCGCAGACGCCCTGTCGTCCGGCCGCCGTCCAGGCGATCACCGAGGGCACGAAGGTGCTGCGACGCGTGCGCGCGGAGTGCATCGATCGAGGCGTGCACGTCTTCGACGAGTGCATCGGAAACGAACATCGGCCACGGTTTGGCGTGGAGAACGATGCGCGCATCGTCGCTCGATGACAGCAGCGCGTCCGTGAGCACGAGGTCGGCGAGCAACTCGGCGCCTGCATTGTCCAAAATGAGATGGATGGGGGCTGCGGCGTCCGCCGGGGCCGCAATCGCATCGAGCAACTCCGCGCGTGCATCCACCACCAGGCGATCGCTCCACGTCGAAGCATCGCCGCGCCCCGTCACGAGCTGGCTATAGTCGGCCTCATTGGCCAAAAGGGCCAGCCACACGGCCTGCGCCAGGGGTTCCTTCATTTCGAATGGGGCGCGCGCCAATGCGGCGAGTGCGGCCTCGCGGGCGTCGTGGCGCACGGTTCGAAAGACGTCGGTGCCTTCGTGGAAGTGCCCGGCCATCGAGTTCATCGCGTGGTAAAAGAGAAACTCGATATCGAAAAAGGGCAATTCCGCCCACGTCGCCTGCGCGAGGCCGTCGAGCTTGTCGAGATAGCGCGACCAAAACGGAGTCGGTCGTGCCATGACCGAGGTATCCACGCGATCGCCTGCAATGATGCGGGTCACCAGCGCCTCGATGGCACGCTGCACCGCCGGCTGGCCCGCAAGGGCCGCGGCAGCCGTAGCGGCGATTTTCGGGAACCGCCGGGTCACCGTGAATTCGGCAAAGCCTGCGCCGGTGTCGCGTCGAATGGGTGCAGCGAGCTGATCGAGGTCACGCATGGTCCGGGGACATCATACGATCCGACGGCCGATGGACGGGTAGTCCAGCACGAGGCCGTCGCCGTCGAAGACGATGTCCTGGGTAAAGCCAGGGCTCGCATAATTGACGATGGCGTTCGCCCCCTCACGGCGCACGAACGTGTACGTCTGCGGGGATGCGTGCACCGTCAAGTCGGGCACCGATACCCATGCCATGAGATGCTCGAGCGGCCCTCCCCCTTCCAGCATGCGCGATCGCAGCACCGGCATGGTGTTCGTGAGCGGCGATAACCCGAGATCGCAATCGACGGCGCCCTGGAACTCGTCCGCGTTTCCACCCGGCGGCGGCAACGGAGCATGGCCTTCATGATGCGTCTCCACGGTCCAGTGCCCGTCGAGGTCGCGAACCAGCTTCAAACTTCGCGACCACGGACCATGGGTCGCATCGTGCCCCGCAACCCGCACCTGCAGCCGCGATGTCACGTAATCTGCAACGGTCAGCAGCTCGTACTCCAAGCGATACGGCAGGGGGTCGGACCCGATGGCGATCCCCCGCGCGGTCAGCCGGTCCTCGAGCAACTCGACCTCGGCCAGCTCCGCCCCTCCCGGTTTCATCCACACCAGCGATCGTGCCATGCCATCGGTATATCCGATTCGGGCTATGCAGACGAAGCGCGCATGGCGCAATGACTACAAACATGACGCCATCGGCACTTTCGAAACAACGACCCGAAGCGCCTTGATGTACCTCCGGTGCGCGATCAAGATGGAGTCGTATGAAAGGCTATTTGCATGCGGGGTTGGGCGCCGTCATCCGCAGCGTGGTGAAGGCTCACGAGAGCGTCGTTCAGGCAGCGGGTGCCATGCTGCCTGCGCAATTCGTGCTCGCCCAGCACGCCGCGGGAATCAGCCGCACCGTTCTCTTGGGCGCCGCGGCCAACCTCCGTTTCGCCGATCACCTGGCCAGCGGCCCACTCACGGCCACGGACTTGGCCGCCCGCTGTCAGGCCGACGAGGGTGCCGTGCACCGAACCATGCGTGCCTTGGTCGCCCTTGGCATCTTCGAGTTGGGGAGCGACGGGCGTTTTCGCAACAACCGCATCTCGAAGGCCTTGTGCACGGGCGCGCAAGGTTCGGCGTTGAACGCGGCGTTGTATTGGGCATCGGGCTCGAACGTCGCAGCGTGGGGCGATTACCTTCGCACGGTGCAAACCGGCGAAACCGCGTTTGATCGCGTCCACGGCATGTCGCTCTGGTCGTGGCTGCGAAAGAATCCGCAAGAAGCGAGCGACTTCAATGGCTACATGCAGGAGGTCACCGAGGTGGCGGCCCCCGCCATCGCCATGGGGTACCCGTTTTCGGAGATTCGAACGCTTTGCGACGTGGGTGGCGGCCGCGGCACCCTTCTCGCTGGCATTCTCGAGGCCAATCCCAATCTGCGTGGCATATTGGCCGACGCACCCACCGTGCTCGAAGATGCACGCGCGTTCCTCACCGAGCGAGGCGTGATCGACCGCATCGAGCGCATTCCGACGGACTTCTTCGAGCGCGTGCCCGAGGGCGCGGATGCCTACCTGCTCAAAGACATTCTCCACGACTGGGACGACATCCGCGCCATCCAGGTCCTCCGGAATATCCGCCGCGCGGCCAAGCCCGATGCCCGAGTGCTCATCGTGGAAATCATGGTCGAGCCCCACGACACGGAATTTTTGGGCACCATGATCGACGTGCTCATGATGACCGTCTGCGGCGGCCGCCAGCGCAGTCGGGATGACTTTCGCAACCTCTTCGATGCCGCCGGCTTCCGCTTGTCGCGTGTGGTGAAGATCGCCCACCTGATGAGCGTCGTCGAGGGCATTGCGATTTAACCACGAGGGAATCATGCCTGCGCTTCCGCCCGGCCCGCGCGATCTGCCCGCGGTCCAGATGCTCCGCTTCCTGCGCGATCCGTTCGCGTTCCTCGAGACGTGCACGGCCCGCTACGGCGACGTGTTCACGGCGCGCTTCTCGGGTATGCCTCCCATCGTCTATTTTCACGATCCGGAAGCGATCCGCGAAGTCTTCGCCTCGTCCACGGCGATGACCCGCGCGGGTGAGGCCAATGCGCACCTCAAGTTCCTGCTGGGCCCGGGCAGCCTTCTTCTCCTCGACGGCAAACGCCACGAGCGGGAACGGCGCCTGCTCATGTCGCCGTTCGGAGGCGATCGCATCGCCACCTATTTGGATACGATGGTCGCCACGACGCATCGGTTCATCGAGGACGCGGCGTCGGGGCAGCCGTTCTCGCTCCGCGATGCGATGCAGAGCATCACGCTCGACGTGATTCTGTCGTGCATCTTCGGCGCGGAGAGCGCCCAGCAGCGCGAAACGCTGGCCAAGCCGTTGAAGCGGCTCATCGCGCTTGCGGCGAGTCCCGCCGCCATGGCCTGCGGCACGCTCTTCGACGGTGCGAAGTTCCGCCAGCGGCTGGTCTCGAACATTGCGCCCGCGGCCGATCGACTCGCCTCCCTTGGTTTGGGCCGCGCCGTTCCCTTCGGAGAGCTTGCCCGCGCCATGCGTGACGTCCAGGAGACGCTGCGCGAACACGTCCGCGAACACCGCGCCGCCCACAAGGAAGGCCGCGCCGACGTGCTCTCGATGCTCATCGAGGCGCGCGACGAGGAAGGCCGCGCGCTCTCCGACGACGATCTCCGCGACGAACTGCTCACCATGCTCGTCGGCGGACACGAATCCACGGCCACGACGCTCACGTTTGCATTGTACACGCTTTGCTCCCGCCCGGATCTCTTGGACAAGGCGACCGCCGAATTGGCGCGGGTTACCGGCCATGGTCCGCTCACCTCCAAGGGGGCAAAGGAGCTTCGCTACATCGAAGCGCTCATCAAGGAGACCTTGCGACTCTACGGGGCCACCAATGGCTTCGGGCGCAAGCTCGCCGCACCGCTGCGCGTTGGCGGATTCGACCTACCCGAGGGCGTGCTGATCACCGCATCGTCGTACGTGCTGCACCGCAACCCGCGCATCTGGCCCGATCCCCACCGTTTCGATCCGGAGCGATTCCTGGACCGACGTGCGCGCTTGGGCGAGTTCATTCCCTTCGGCGGCGGCGCCCGCACGTGCCTTGGCATGAACATGGCCATGTTCGAGGCCAAGGTCATCATCGCGACCTTGCTCGAGCACGCGAAGCTTCGCGTGCTCGACGCGCCCCCGGTGCGCCTCGTTCAACAGGGGATCTTCTTGGGGCCGTCCTCGAGCGTTCCTTGCGTGCTGGAGAAGGTGAAAGCTCATTCCGTCGCGCCGGCCAGGCAGCCATCGACGTAGCGCGCGATCGAACCGAGGTTCGGGTGCTGGAGCAAAAGCTCCATCGGCAGGTCCAATCCGGTTTCGGCGTTGAGGGCGTTCACGAGGTCGAGCGCCAACAGCGAGTCCATGCCGAGTTCGTCCAGGCGGCGGTCGGGATCCAGCGGCACCGTTTCGTCGAGCAGCAAGATGGTCCGCACGATCTTTCCGATGTAGCCGATCAAGAACCCCTCCCGCTCCGCCGGCGCGACCGGTGCGATGGCGGCGACCAACGGCGGCCCACCTGCAGGCGGAGCCTCCGGCGCGGCGGGCGAAGCCTCCGGCGCGCGCACCGCCACGTCGATCCAATGCCGCTCGCGCTCGAAGGGATACGTGGGGATCGGCACACGTTGCCCCGGCAACGCACGATGAACGGCGGCCCAATCGATTTTGGCGCCCGCCACGAACGCCTGCGCGAGGGTCTCCGGCGCCACATGGGCCTCTTCGCCGTGCGTCGTGGCCTGGGGGCGAGCTCCCGGGGCAAGCACCGCCGCATACAAGCCGGCCGCGGGCCGATCCTCGATGAACGCGCGGAGTTGCGCGGCCGCCTGTGCTCCATCCCTAGCCACGAGGGCGAGGCGACAACCGAACCGGGCACGCCCCGTGTTCGCCGAATAGGCCACGTCCGCCAACGACGGGCCTCCCGCCGATGCGAGCAGGTCCGCGTAGCGCTCGGCCAGCGCCTTCAGCGCACGCGGTGACTTGGCGCTGAGGGTCAGCACGCGCGCACCACCCACGTCGCGGATCGCGTGCTGGCGTTTCGCGGGGGCTTCTTCCATCACGACGTGCGCATTGGTTCCGGACAGGCCGAACGAGCTCACGCCCGCAAACCGCGGCGTCTTGCCGCGCGGCCACGGCTCGAGCCGGGTGGGAATCACGAAGGGCGAGCCCTCGAGCGAGATGCGCGGATTGAGCGAGGTAAAATGCAGGTGGGGCGGGATGGCCTCGTTCTTCATGGCCAGCGCCACCTTGAGCACACTGGCCACGCCGGCCGCAGCCTCGAGGTGGCCGACGTTCGTCTTGACCGAACCAAGCCTGCAATGCGAGCCATCCGCGCGCGCCCGGAAGGTGTGCTTCAGCGAATCGACCTCGATGGGATCGCCGAGCGGTGTGCCGGTACCGTGCGCCTCGAGGTAGCCGATGCTGTCGGGCGACACCCCCGCGCTTTCCAGTGCCCGGGCGACGACCGCGCGTTGCGCCACACCGTTGGGCGCGGCGAGTCCCGCGCTCCGGCCATCGTGATTCACGGCCGAGCCTCGAATCACCGCCAGGATGTCGTCGTCGGCCGCCACGGCATCCGAAAGCCGCTTCAACACGAGAACGCCGCAGCCCTCGCCGCGGGCGAATCCATTGGCGCGGACGTCGAACGTCTTGCAGCGTCCATCGGGCGCGAGTGCCCCGAGGCGCGACAGCATGACCATGCCCTCGGGCGCGAGAATGAGGTTCACCCCGGCCGCGAGCGCGAGCTCGCACTCGCCGCTCCGAAGGCTCTGACATGCCAGGTGAATCGCAACCAGCGACGACGAGCACGCCGTGTCGAGCGCCATCGAAGGCCCGTGCAGACCGAGCACGTGCGAGATGCGCCCGGCGAGCACGCTCGACAGACCACCCGTCACGGTGTGCGCATCGAAATCGTTCACCCCGGCCTGCTGGACGAGGAGCTCGTAGTCGCGCAGGCAGCTTCCCACGAAGACACCGACGGACCGCCCGCTGAGTTCATCGGCCGCAAGGCCCGCCCGCTCCAGCGCCTCCCAGCACACCTCGAGCAACATGCGCTGCTGCGGATCCATCGACCGTGCCTCGCGCGGTGAGATTTCGAAAAAGGGTGCATCGAACCGATCCACGCCCTCGAGAAAGCCGCCGTAGCGCGTGTACGACTTGCCGAGCGCCTGCGGATCCGGATCGTAGTACGCATCGACGTCCCACCGCTCGCGCGGCACCTCCGAAATACCGTCGCGCCCCTCACGCAGCAGCGTCCAAAAGCGCTCCTCGTCATCGGCACCACCCGGAAAACGGCACGCCGTCCCGACGATGGCAATGGCGCTGGGAGCTTGCCCGAGAAGCGTCGCAAGGGCGGCTCGGTCTTCGGGCGTGAGATCGGCAAGGAGCTGGGAAATGGCTTCGATGGCTTCGTTCATTGGGGTTTGCTTTCAGGGAGCTTGGCGCCGCTCGTCCGGGTGGCGAGCTTCTTCAGCGCCTGGAGAATTCGTTGCGCGCCTTGCGCGGACACCTCGGGCGCCGGAGCCTCGGGCTGCGGTGGCGGCCCGACGTCCAGCCCCGCCGCCAAATGCGTGGCCAGTGCCTCGATGCTCGGGTGCTGCCAAATCAACGCCGCGCTCAGGCTCGCACCGAGGGAGGTCTCGAGGCGATTGCGAAACTCGATGGCCATGAGCGAGTCCACGCCGAGCGATTTGAACGGCGCCGATGGGTCGAGGGCATCGGGCGCACGCCGCAGCACGTGACCGAGGTGCTGCTGCAGCTCGCGCTCGAGTGCCATGGGGCGCTCGGCAGGCGCCATGGCGCGGACGCGATCGCGGAAGGCCTTGGCGGCATCGCCCGCTGCCGCGCCATCTTGCGGCGAGAGCTCCGACAGCAGGGGTGAGCGCGCAGCCGACAGGTACGACTCGGTCCATTGACGCGGGTGAAAACGCATCGCCGCCACCTGCACCGGCGACGATGCGAGCAGCCGGAGAAATACGTCCGCACCCTCGGCGGGGGAGAAGCTTTCGATCCCGCGAAGTGCGATGCGCTCGCCGCGATTGGCCTGCGCCGCCGCCAGGCCGACCTCGGCCCATGGACCGAAGTTGATGCTCGAGGCGGGGAGCCCGCGCGCGTTTCGGTGATGGGCCACGGCATCGAGGAAGGCGTTGGCCGCGCTGTAGTTTCCTTGACCGGGGGAACCGAGCACGGACGCCACGGAGGAGCATAGGACGAAGAAGTCGAGCGGCTGCCCCTCGGTTTGGGTATGCAGGTTCCACGCGCCGAGAATTTTGGGCGCGGCGACGGCGCGGCAGCTCTCCACCGTGGTTCGAAGGAGCGTCGCATCGGCAAGCACCGCCGCGGCGTGCACGATCCCGCGCAGCGGGGGAAGGTCGGCCCCCATGCGCGCAACGAGCGCCGCAACCTGGTCGGCATCGGCGACGTCGAGCTGCACCGTCTCGACGGTGACGCCGGCCGCGCGAAGCGACTCGAGCCGCGGGATGGCCTCGTGACCTGGCACACGGCGCCCCGCGAGGACGAGATGCCGCGCGCCCTGCGCCGCCAGCGCGCGCGCAAGCTCGAGCCCCACCCCGCCGAGGCCGCCCGTCACCAGGTACGTGCCATCGGGACGAATCCGGGGTTCGACGGACGCGGACACCGTCGCCGGAGCCTCGGCGAAGGAGAAGACGATCTTGCCCGTGTGCGAGCCCTGCGCCATGAAGCGAAACGCCTCGACGGCCTGCGCCACGGGGTAGATGCAGAGCGGGGGAACGCGCAGTGCGCCCGATGCGAAGCGGGCCACGACCTCGCGAAAGAGGCGCTGGACGATCTCGGGCCGCTCACGCGTCATCCCGCGCAAATCGATCAGGGAGAATGTAAGCTTCCTGAGAAAGGGCCGCAGGCCGAGTGGCTGATCGTCGAAGTAGTCGCGCTTGCCGATTTCGACGAAGCGGCCGTAGTTCCGAAGGACGCCAAAGCTCTTGGCGATGAAGGCACCGCCGAGCGAATTGAGGACGACGTCGACGCCCTCGCCGTTGGTTCGTGCGAGCACGTCGTCGGCAAACGCGAGGGTGCGCGAATCCATAACGTGCGCCACGCCGAGGGAACGAAGAAGCGCGCGCTTCTCCTCGCTCCCCGCCGTGGCGAAGATCTCCGCCCCGATGCGCTGTGCGACTTGCACCGCGGCCAAGCCCACGCCACCCGCCGCGGCATGAATGAGAACGCGCTCGCCCGGGCGCAAGCGCGCCACGTCCTCGAGGGCGTGGACGGCCGTCATGAAGGCCACCGGGATCGCGGCCGCATCCTCGGGCCGCATCGCAGCGGGCTTGGGCACGACGAGGCTCGCCTGGGTCACCACGTGCGATGCGAAGGCGCCCGGCGCGATGGCGAGCACCTCCTGCCCCGGGTGCAAATCCGAGACGCCCGAGACGCCTGAGCCCACCCTCGCGATGCGGCCCGCGCACTCGAAACCCAGCGACACACGGCCGGTGCCATCGAGATCGCCGATGGCGCCCAGCGCGGCGAGGACGTCGAGAAAGTTGAGCCCCGCGGCGGAGACCTCGATTTCGACGTCGCCATCGGCCAGGGCATCGGGGCGCGGTGCGGCGCAGAAGCCGATGTGGTCGAGCACGCCCGGCTTGGGCGTCTGCATGCGGTAAGGGCGCTCCGCGCGGGGTACGGGGTGCGAGGGCACGCCCCTCTTCAAGCGGGCCACGAAACGCTGCCCGCCGCGAAGTCCGATTTGGTCTTCGCGCCCGGCCTCGTCGAGCAGCTCGTTGGCGAGGGCATCGAGTTCCTGCCCATCGGGAACCGGGGAAAGGTCCACGCAGCTGCATCGCAGCTCGGGCATTTCGTGCGCAATGGTCCGGGCGAGTCCCCACAACGGGGCCGCGGCCGGATGAATGTGTTGCTCGGGCAACACGTCACGAGCGCCGCCCGTGACGAGCCACAGACGCGGTGCATCGCGCAGGCCCATCCGCGCAAGCGCCTGCACCAGCGCGACGACGCTTTCGTACCCGCGGCGTTGTGCATCCTCCAGTGACGCCGACGGGTCCAGACTCGCCAGGTGAACGATGCCGCGGCAAGGCGCGTCGGCCGCGGCGAGGATCGCGCGGAGTGTCCGCTCGAGTGATTCCCCCGTCCCGAGGTTCGGGATGCACGCGGCGCCGTGACCGGCGGCCTCGAGCCTGGCGGCGAGGCCTTCTGCGAGACCGCCTGCAAGAAGGATCCAGAACGCGCGCCCTTCTGTCGCGCGCGCCGGAGCGAGAGGCTGGGCGATCCACTCGATGCCGTAAAACGGCTCGCTGCGCGGTCGCTCGAGGAAGCGCACGTCGAGGGCGCCCACCTCGAGCACGCGGCCCCCGGAGCCATCGTACACGTCGAGCCGGGCCGACGAGGGAGACGTGCGAACGGCATGGCACCACAGCTCGCCGCGCAGCGCCCCGAAGGTGCGCACGGAACGCGCCGCCACGGGGAGGGCGCGCCGCTCACCGTTTTCTCCTGCGGACAGGAGACCGCCCGCCACCTGCAGGCACGCATCGAACAGCGCAGGGTGCAAACCGTAGACGAGGTCCGCATCGAGCGGCTCGGGGATTCGCACTTGCGCGATAGCTTCGCCCTCACCGCGCCAGACCTCACGCACGCCTTGAAATGCTGGCCCGTAGTCCAAGCCCAACTGCGCGAGGCCCTGGTAGTGCGCTTCGGCGGTGACCGCCTTCGGGCAGCGCGCGCGGATCGCGTCCAGCGACGCAGCGGGTGCGGCCTCGGAGACGGCCCTCAGCGTACCGCGCGCGTGCAGGGTCCAGTGCCTGTCGGCGCGGCTGAAGATCTCGAACGCCATGCGCTCGGCATCGATCGCGAGCTGCAAGGTCACCGGCTTTTCGCCAAGCTCCAGGATTGCCTCGAAGTGCACCTCGTCGATTCCGTGCGACGCGCCAAAGATCCGTTGGGCTCCGGCCAGCGCCATCTCCACGTAGCCGGCGCCGGGAAAAACGGCGGCCCCCGCCGCGCGATGGTCGGCCAGGTAGGCAGGCCGCCTGGCGGAGATCTCGGCATCGAAATAGTGCTTCCCGCGCGAAGCCTCGAGGTGTGCGCCCAGAAGCGGGTGCTCGCCGCGTGTTTCGGGCGTCCGCACCGCGCGTTCGTCGATCCAAAAGCGCTCGCGCTGCCACGGGTACCGCGGAAGGCCCCGAACCGGGGATGCCCCCGCACCACTCCATCGCGCGAACGGCAGCGATTGCCCCGAAGTGTACAAGCTGCCCAACGTGGCGAGCATCGATGCGCGCTCGTCCTCGTCGCGACGAAGCGTCGGGAACACGGCGGTGGTCCGCGCCTGGCTCGAGAAGCCGTCCTCGAGCGAGGGAACCAACACCGGGTGCGCGCTCACCTCGACGAAAATGCGATGCCCCTCACGTTCCAGGCGCTGCGCCGCGTCCCAGAAGCGAACCGGCTCTCGCAAGTTGCGAATCCAATACTCGGGTCCGAGCTCGCTCCCCTGCACCCACTCGCCGGTGACGGTGGAGAGCATCGGCACCTTCGCCTCCGTCGGTGCGAGCTTGGCGAGCCTGTCGCGAAGTCCGGGCGCGAGAGCGTCCATCTGCGGGCTGTGGGATGCATAGGTCACCTTCACCCGGCGGCAGAAGACGCCTTCGCCTTCGAGCCGCGCGAGGAGCGCCTCCAAATCCTCCAAGGCGCCCGAGAGCAAGCAGGTGCGCGGGCCGTTGTGCGCAGCAACCGCAAGCCGGTCCTCCAGGCCATGGAGGCGGCGCTCGGCCTCGTCGCGCGGAAGTTCGACCAAGGCCATACCGCCCTGCCCTTGCATCGTCGCCACCGCGGCACTGCGCACGCCAAGGATGGCCGCCGCGTCCTCGAGCGAGAGCACTCCCGCCACGTGGGCTGCGGCCACCTCGCCCATGCTGTGGCCCACCACGGCTCGGGGCTCGAGGCCCCACGCGCGCCATTGCGCGGCCAGGGCGACCTGCATCGCGAACAACATGGGTTGCACGTACTCGACGCGCTCGAGAAGCTCGGGTAGCTCGGGCGAGAGCAGGGCCTCGAGCAGGCCCCCCCCCACCCACGGACGCAACGCCGCATCGCACGCTTCGAGCGCGCCGCGGAACACGGGCTCGCGTTCGAGCAGGCGCCGACCCATGCCCACCCACTGGCTGCCCTGCCCTGGGAACACGAACACGCATGCCCCGTCGACGCGACGGCCGCCCAAGCTGCAATGAGGGCGCGATTCCCCCCGCGCAAGCGCGGCGAGACGCTCGGACATTTCCGCAGGCGAGCTCGCGACGACCGCGAGCCGGTGCGCATGGTGAGTGCGCTGCGTACCGGCGGTGTGGCACACGTCCTTCAAGGACGGCGCGTGCGGGTCGCCGAGGTGCGCAGCATAGGCCTGCGCGAGCGCGGAAAGCGCGGCAGGGCTTTTGGCCGAAAGGGGCAGCAGGAAGCACGCAGCCTCTTCGGACCCGGCCGGAGTGTCGACCGCGGGTGGCTCCTCGATGAGCACGTGGGCGTTCACGCCGCTCAACCCGAACGAGCTGATCCCCGCCACTCGCGGGGGCCCCTTCTTCCAGGGCCGGGCCTCGGTCGGGATGACGAACGGCGTGTCCTCCAGGGACATGCGCGGATTGAGCGTCTCGAAGTGCAGGTGCGGTGGAATCAGTTCGTGCTCGAGCGAGAGGACGGCTTTGATCAGCCCTGCAATGCCCGCCGCCGCCTCGAGGTGTCCGAGGTTCGTCTTGACCGAGCCGAGCGCGCACGACGTGCCATTTTCCCGCGGCCGACCCAAGACGGCCTTGAGCGCTTCGTGCTCGATGGGATCCCCGAGCGAGGTTCCCGTTCCATGCGCTTCGACGTAGCCAACCTCGTGGCCTTCCAACCCGGCGCTGCGCAGAGCCTGCGTGAGGAGCTCTTGCTGCGACAGCACGTTCGGCGCCGTGAGGCCGGTGGAGCGTCCATCTTGGTTCGTGGCCGAGCCCCGGATCACCGCCCAAACGCGATGGCCCGCCGCCTGCGCGTCCGAAAGGCGTTCGAGCACGAGGACGGCGCCGCCCTCGCCGCGGACGAATCCGTTGGCGCGTGCATCGAAGGTGCGGCACCGGCCGTCGGGGGAGAGCGCTTGGGTGCGTGCCACGACCTCCATCGAAAGCGGAGAAAGAATCAGGTTCACCCCGGCCGCGAGGGCGAGTTGGCTCTCGCCATGGCGCAAGCTCTGGCAAGCGAGATGCACGGCCACCAGCGACGACGAACACGCCGTGTCCACCGCGAGGCAAGGTCCCTGGAGGCCGAACACGTAGGAGATGCGCCCCGCCGCAAAGGAGCTCCCGTTGCCGGTGCTGGAATAGACATCGAGCTCGGATGCAGGCCGGGCAAGGGTGCGAAGGTTGTAGTCCTGACCCATGACGCCCACGAACACGCCGGTCCTGCTGCCATCGAGTCGTGCGGGAACGACGTGGGCGTCCTCGAGTGCCTCCCACGTCAGCTCCAAGAGGAGCCGGTGCTGCGGATCGATGCCCACCGCCTCGCGCGGTGAGATGCCGAAAAAGTCCGCATCGAAGCCATCGACGGAATCGAGAAGGGCCGCCCACTGCGTGCCGGGCGCACCTTTGGGACGGGAACCCTCGGGCCAGCGCGAGGCGGGGATCTCCGTCACGGTGTCCACGCCCTCCACGAGCAGCCGCCAGAACGACTGCGGATCGTCGGCTCCGCCCGGGAAGCGGCACGCCATGCCCACGATGGCAATCGGCTCCGCGCCAACCTGCCGCGCAGCGGCTTCGCGCACGGCGGGCTCGGAGGACGCTGCACCTTGCAGCGAGGCGGCGAGGTATCCGGTAAGGGCCGCGAGGCTCGGGTAGGTCCAGATCAGGGTCGCGGGCAGCTTCAGGCCCAGCGCCGCCTCGAGACGGTTGCGCAGCTCGAGGCCCATGAGCGAGTCGAGTCCCAGGGTGGTCAAGGGAACGTCGGCCGCAATGGCGGAAGCATCGAGCCGCGTGACGGTCGCCACCTGCTCGCGAACGAAGGCGTCGAGATCCGTTGGCCGGGCCTTGTTCGCCGATGGGCGCGTCTTCAGCAGCGGTGACAGCCGCGGCGAGTGCGCCATTTGTGGGTAGAACTCGAGCCATTGGCGCCCGTCGATGTCCATCCACGCGATCTGCGCCGAGGGGCGTGCGAGGGCCGCCTCCAGCAGCGCCATGCTCTGGTCGGGCGAGAAGCTGCGGAGGCCGCGCGCGGAGAGCCGTGCCCCTCGGTTTTCGTGCGCCGCCGCCAGGCCTTCTCCGGCGAACGCGCCCCAGTCGATGCTGAGCGCGGCCTCCCCTGCGGCGCGCCGCTGCCGGGCGAGCGCATCGAGGTAGGCGTTCGCGGCGGCATAATTCGCCTGTCCGGGTGAGCCCAGCACCGCGGCCACGGAGGAGTAGAGGACGAAGAAATCGAGCCCCTTTCCGCGGGTAAGGCGATCCAGGTGATGGGCGCCCCAGACCTTGGGCCGCGCCACGTTTTGGTAGCGCGCCACGTCCTGCGCGGCGAGCAGGGCATCGTCCAGGACCCCCGCCGCGTGCACCACGCCACGGAGCGGGGGAAGCTCCGCGTCGATGTGGAGCAGAACGCGCTCCACCGCTTCGGCGTCGCCCACGTCGGCCTGCGCGAGCACCACGCGCGCGCCCTGCGCCTCGAGGTGCGCGATCGACTCGAGCGCGCTCGCGGCGTTCCGGCCCATGAGCACGAGGCTTCGCGCACCCTGCGCCACGAGCCATGCCGCCACCCTGCGACCGAGTGCGCCCAGCCCGCCCGTCACGAGGTACGTCGCGTCGGGGCGCACCGCAACGGGTTGCGACGGAGTCGTCACGCACGCGGTGAGGCGGCCCACGTACCGGCCCGCCGGGCGCAAGGCCACCTCGTCCTCCTTCGATGCGGAGAGGAGCTCGCTCGCCAAGTCGGCGGCGTTGGCCTCGCCCGCGGCGAGATCCACGAGGGTGCACGCGAGCTCGGAATGCTCATAGCGAACGGTGCGCCCCATGCCCCAGAGCACGGCCAATGCCGGCTGCACCTGTTCGTCGGCGGTAACCTGCTGCGTCGCGTGCGTGACGATGTACAGGCGGGGCACGTTGCGCGTCGTCGCCCCCGAAAGCGTCTTCACCCAATGGAGAACCTTGGCGTACGCCTCTTCTTGCGCCGCGCCCATCCCATCGCGCGTGCACAGGAGCACGATGCCCCGGGCGCTTTGCCAATCCTCGTCCGTGGCGATGCGCGCGCCCTTCGCCGAAAGCGCCTCGCCCACCGCCTGCACGAGGCCCGCGTCGGTGCCTTCGATCCGCCAGACACCGGGCTCGACCCGCGTCTTGGTGCGCGCTTGCTTCGTCCAGGAGACCTCGTAGGCCCACCGCGCGTGCGCGCCTCGCTCGCCGAGCATCGCCTCTTTCGATGCGCGCTTCAAATGCAGCCCCTCGAGCTCGGCTATCACATGACCTGCATCGTCGAAGACGCGCAGATCCCCCACGCAGCCGCTGTCGTTCGCGGTCCGCAGACGCGCATGGCACCAGGCCGGCCCATGGCCGCGGCCGTAGAAAGCGAGCCGCTCGATGGAGAAAGGAACGAAGGCGCCTGCAGGGGACACCACGGCCAGCGTCTGCAGGCACGCGTCCAACTCGGTGGGGTGCAGCGGCCCGTGGGGCTGAGGCTCCGCGCGCAACGCGGCGAGCACCTCGCCCTCGGAACGCGCGAGAGACTCGATGCGCCGGAACGACGCACCGAGCGCGATCTCGTTCGCTCCGAGCTCCTCGTAGAGCGCCGCCGGTTCGACCGGAGCGCAGCAACGCGCGCGCGCCTCGGAGAGATGGTCCTCGGTGGCCTCGCGGCCTTCGAATCGCAGGGTGCCGCGCGCGTGGACGTGCCAACCCGTACCTTCGGCGTCGGGTGTCGACGTGGAGAAGCTGTATTCTACATCGTTTCGCGCGGGCGAGAAAACCACGTGCAGCAGGGCCGAATCCGTTGCCGCCAGGGCGAGAGGACGTGGCAGCTCCACCTGCTCGAGCGCGATGCTCGTGCGTGCGAAGGCCTCCTCGGCGGCCGAGAGCAGCGCCGCCAAGTGGAACGCACCGGGGGCGACGATCTCGCCGAAGACGCGATGCTCGGCGAGGTAGCCGTGCTGCTCGAGATCGACGGGCGCGACGAAGAGCACCTCCGTGCCCGGGCTGGGCCGGCGCTCGCCATGCAACCAATGGCCCGGCGAGCCACGTCGCTTACCGAGCGACGGAGCTTGCTCGAGCCAGAATCGCTCCCGTTGGAACGCGTACGTCGGCAGACGCACACGCCGCGCCCGCGGGACGGCACGCACCAAGGACAAGCCCCGCGTATGAAGCTCCGCCAGCGACCGTAGAAACTGATCCATGTCCCCGGCGTCTCGGCGCAGTGAGCCGACCACCCCGGGGGCCGATTCGAGCTGCGAGAGGGCCAGCGTGAGCACGGGATGAGGGCTCACTTCGACGAAGAAGCGATGCCCGTCGGCGACGAGCCTGTCCGCCGCCTCCGCAAAGCGCACGGTCTGGCGAAGGTTGCGGTACCAGTACTCCGCCCCCAGCTCATGGCCCTCGATGGGCGCGGCGGTGACGGTGGAATAGAGCGGCACCGTGCATCCGCGCGGCGCAACATCGCGCAGAGCATCCTGCAACGCCTCGCGAAGGAGCTCCATTTGGGACGAGTGCGACGCGTAGTCGACCCGGATCTTGCGCGCGAAAATCTCCGCCGCGCCGAGACGCTCGAGCAACGCATCGATGCTCGTGGCATCGCCCGAGACCAAGGTCGCGCGTGCGCTGTTCGTCGCCGCGATCGACAACGTGTCGCGAAAGGGCGCGAGGTACGTCGCGAGCGCGTCGACGCCGAGCTCGATGGCCGCCATCGCACCGTGGCCCGCCACGGTGGCGAGTGCGCGGCTGCGCAAGGCGACGACTTTCGCGGCATCCTCCAACGAGAGCGCACCGGCGACGAAGGCGGCCGCAATCTCGCCCTGGCTATGGCCGATCACGGCATCGGGCTCGACGCCCATCGAGCGCCAGAGCGCGGCCAGCGCCACCATCACTGCGAACAGCGCGGGCTGCACCACGTCGACCCGATCGAGCGACGCCGTGCCCTCGTCGCCGCGCAACACGGCGAGAAGATCGACGCCGCCGAGGTGCGGCGCGAGCGCGTCGAGGCACTGGAGCAGCTGCACGCGGAAGACCGGCGATGACGCGAGCAATGCCCGCGCCATGCCTTGCCATTGCGAGCCCTGTCCAGGAAAGACGAAGACGACCTTGCCCGGGCGCGCACTCCGACCGAGCACCACGTTGGGCGCCGCCTGCCCCCCGGCGAGCGATGCGAGCGCCTCGCCGAGCTCCTCCCGATCGCGGGCCACGATGGCGGCCCGGTGCTCCAAGTGCGAACGCGCCGTGGCCAGCGTGTACGCGACATCGCGCAAATCCAGCTCCGGATGCGCGTCGAGGTGCTCGCCGAGGCGCGCAGCCTGCGCCCTCACGGCGGCCTCGCTCTTCGCGGATAGCGCGAACACCAACGGCTCCGTTCGAGCTGGGGATGCGCTACGGTCCCATCGCGCGAGCGATTCCCACGCCACCGGTACACCGCGCGTGTAGAGCGCGCCCAGGGTATCGAGCATCACCTGGTGCTCGTCTTCGTCGCGCCGCAACGATGCGAGCGCGATGCCGCGGCGTCCCGCATGGCGCAGGTTCGATTCGACGGCGGGCGCCACCAGGGGGTGCGGGCTCGTCTCGAGGAAAAGGTCGTAGCCCTCGTCGATCACCCATTGAATCGCCGTCGAGAAGAGCGCAGGGTCGCCGAAGTTTCGCACCCAGTGCTCGGCATCGAAGCGCTCGCCGTCGAGGCGTGCACCGGTCACCTCGGACACGATCGGGGTGTGCCCTTTTTGGGGCCGCACCTTGCGAAGCTCCTCGAACAACTCCGCCCGCATCCCGTCGACCAGCGGGCAGTGCGGGGATACGTCCATCGCCACGCGACGGCAGAAAACCTTGCGCCGCTCCAGTTCCTCGAACAGCGCGGCGAGCGCCTGGGGCTCGCCGGCCAGCACCGTCGAATCCGCGCTGTGCTGGATGGCCCGGAACAAGCGGCCCGAATGGTTCGCGAGCTCCGCCCCCGCATCGTCCCACGAGAGCCCCACGACGCCCATGGCGCCCTGGCCGCGTTGCCGGGCAATGATGCGGCCGTACGCACAGATGGTGCGCATCGTGTCCTCGAGGGAGAGCACGCCCGCCACATGGGCCGCGGCAATCTCGCCGGTGCTCTGCCCCACCACGACCGACGGCTCGATGCCCCACGCGCGCCATTGGGCCGCGACGGCAATTTCGGTGGCAATGATGGCGGGCAGGCTCACCTCGATGCGATCGAGCCGCGAGCGCGCGCGGTCCACGGTCAGCTCGTCGAGAAGCGACCAGCCCTGTTCGCGCTCGATCCAGCGGCTGCACGCCTCGAGGGCGGCACGGAAAACCGGCTCGCGCTGCAAGAGCCCGCGCCCCATGCCCCACCACTGCGCGCCCTGACCGGCAAACACGAAGGCGACGCGCGGTGGCGTGCTCGGGGCGCTTCCCACGGAGAGCCCCACGTCTCGCGTGCCCTCCAAGAAGGCCTGCAGACGACGCGTGCGATCGGCATCGGAACGCGCAGTCACCGCCAGGCGATGCGCCTGCGACTTCGCGTCCGGGACGGTCTTTCCCGTGGCTAGCCACCGTTCGGCCTCGCGGCGCAGCGCCTCGGGACTCTCCGCGGAGAGCGGCAAGATCTCCACCGGCCGCGGCAACGCCTGCGAGAGCACCACGTGTGCGTTGGTGCCTCCCAGGCCGAACGAGCTCACCCCCGCGACGAGCGGCCGGCCGCCATCCGAGGGCCACGGTTCGAGCGTGCGCTGCACCTGGAGGTGGAGCTCCTCCATCGCAATGAGCGGATTCGCACGCTCGAAGTGGAGGCTCGGCGGAAGCTGCGCATGGTGCAGCGCGAGCACGACCTTGAGCAGCCCCACCACCCCGGCGGCTCCCTCCAAGTGGCCGATGTTCGTCTTGGCCGAGCCCACGCGCAGCGGTCGTTCGGCGGGCCTCGCTCGGCCGAGCACCGCACCGAGCGCCGTCGCCTCGATGGGATCGCCGAGGGCGGTGCCCGTGCCGTGGAGCTCCACGTAGTCGACGTGCTCCGGCTCGATGCCCGCGCGTTGGTAGGCCTGCCGCAGCAGGGCTTCTTGCGCCTCCGGACTCGGCGCCGTCAGTCCGTTGCCCGCGCCATTGTTGTTGACCGCGCCCCCACGCACCACGCAGTAAATGTCATCGCCGTCGCGCAAGGCGTCCGCGAGGCGCTTGAGCACGACCACGCCTCCGCCTTCACCGCGCACGTACCCGTTGGCGCGCGCATCGAAGGTGAAACAGCGACCATCCGGCGAAAGCGCGCCCATCTCCGCCACGGCGAGCGCGCTCTGGGGAACGAGGTTCAAGTTCACGCCGCCGGCCAAGGCCAGACGCGTCTCACCGCGGCGCAAGCTCTCGCACGCCAATTGGACGGTCACCAGCGCCGAGGAGCACGCCGAGTCCACGGTCATGCTCGGACCATGAAGGTCGAACGTGTACGAAACTCGGTTGGCCAAGATGCTGCGATGGTGCCCCGTCACCGTGTGCGGGGTCAGCGACTGCTGGTACGCCAGGAGCGCGTAGTCGTCCCAGATCGAGCCAAAGAAGACGCCCGTGGAGCTGCCCTTCAGGGTCGCGGGAACGATGCCGGCGTCCTCCAGCGCTTCCCAACTCAGCTCCAGCATGAGCCGCTGCTGCGGATCCATGGTCGGGACTTCGCGCGGGACGATGCCAAAGAAGCCCGGATCGAAGCCGTCGACCTGATCGAGGAACCCGCCGCGAAGCCCCTCACCGCGCTCGCCCCATCGTTCGCGCGGAGCGTCCGTGACGGCGTCGCCCCCCTCGCGAAGGAGCTGCCAGAAGCTCCGCGGATCCGGCGCATTCGGAAAACGGCACGCGATGCCCACGATGGCGATGGGCGCGTCGGCCGAGGCGGCATCCGTGCGGGCATGTTCGCGCGCGTTCTTCGGAGCCTGAACGAGGGCGCGGGCCAAGGCCTCCGGCGTGGGGTGCTGCCAGATCAGAACGGGCGAAAGGCGCCGCCCCAGCATGTCCGACAACTCGGACACGAGGCCGACCGCACCGAGCGAGTCCAAACCGTAGCGGGTGAATCGCTCGCGGGGATCGATGTCGTGCGGGTCGATGCCGAGCCGCTTGGCCAGGCTCGTCGCGATCCATCCACGAAGGTCGTCTTCCGTGCGATTCATTTCGATCCCCGCGCGGCGCTTGCGTGCGCTGCTGCACTTGAGTGAATCTGCTTCACCAGATGCCCATCTCCGCGAAAGCTTGGTTTCTGTACGCCGGCAACGGCACGAGCACCGGTAGTCCCGCGGAGCTCGTACTCGAGGACTTCGAGCTGCCCTCGCTCGGTGCCGGCGAGGTCCTGGTCGAGCCGATCTACGGCTGCTGGGAAGGCAACATGGGGCATTGCCTCGAGCGCGATCCCATCGACGTTTGCCGATTCCGCGGCGAGAAGCGCGTGGTCATCGGCAATGCCGGCGTGGTGCGTGTTCTGCAGCGCGGGGACGGTGTGCAAGGCCACCCCGAGGGCGAGTGTGCCATCGTCTACCCCGGCACGGTGCTCGACCCGTGGGACTATCCGGTCAAGGCCTTCGCCTACGACGCACCGGGCACAATCGGCTTTCTCTCGACGCGGATGATCATCGCCGCCGACAACCTGCTGCCCCTGCCCTCGCCCAGCCGCTTTTCGAACATGCAGTGGGCCGCCTTCTCGGCGCGCTACACGACGGCGTGGTCGAACTGGAGACTCGCCTACGGTACGTACCGCTTGATGGTGCCCGCCGAGCGTCTTCCCACCCCCAACGTGTGGGGCTGGGGCGGAGGCACCACGCTCGCCCAGCTCGACCTCGCACGGCGCCACGGATGCAACGCGGTCATGCTCTCGGCCAACGACGATCGGCTCAAGAGCATCGAGCGCACCGGCGTCACGGCACTCGACCGGCGCCGCTTCGGCAATCTTTACTACGACGAACTTCGCGCAGGGACCGATGCCGCGTTCCGCCGCGCCTACCAACAGGCGGAGCTCGGCTTCGCGCGCGACGTCGAAGAGCGCACGCAGGGTCAGAAGGTGCAAATCTTCGTCGACTACATCGGCACGCCGTTCTTCCGCGCCACGCGCAAAGCGCTGTCGCGCGAGGCGGTGGTGACCAGCGCCGGCTGGAAAGAGGGCATGTCGACCGCGTTCATGCGCGCCACCGAGTGCATCGATCGGCATCAATACGTGCACACGCACATGGCCACGCGTCAGGAAGCGCGCGATGCGATCGCCTACGGCGAAGAGCACGGGTGGATGCCCACGCCCGACGAGCACGTTCACGGCTTCGAGGAGATCCCGGCGCTGGCGCGGAAGTTCCTCGCCGGCGACGTGGGCTTCTTTCCGTTGTTCGCGGTGAATCCGGAGACGTGACGAAGCGTTCACGAGGCCGCCCTCGCGGTGTCCTCGTCGAGCGCCTCCAGATCGCCCCCGAGCTCGCTGCCCGCGATGCGGAGCACCGCCTGCCGATCCGTTCGCACGAACAGGTGTTCGCCCTCGAGGGTGCGCAGCGAAAAGTCGCCCCGCGTGTGCTCCGCCCAGGCCGCGACGTCCTCGCGGGTCATGAGCGGATCGCGCGAGCCGCGCAACACGGTGATGGGGCAATCGAGCGGCGCTTCGTCGACGTAGCGGTAGCCGGCCATCATGTGCAGATCCGCGTAGAGCGGGGGCATCAGCACCGCGAGCGCATCGGGGTTGGCGAGCAGCGCCTCGGGAACGATCTGGAAGCGCCGCAGGAGCGCCGGCTCGGCGCCGTTCGTCAGCACGGAGTGCATCATCTCGGCCAACGCGGGGGACGGCCCACGGCGCGGCACGTAGGACGACGCGGCGATCAACCGCGTGGGCGCGAGCCGATGGCGCGCTCGAAGGCGCCGGGCGAGCTCGAAGGCGATCACGCCGCCCATGCTCGTGCCGAAGAAGGCGAACGGCAGATCGAGAAGCGGGGAGAGCTCGTGCTCGAGGGCATCGAGGACGGCATCGAGCCGCTCGACGAAGGCCTCGCCAAACCGACTCTCGCGACCCGGAAGCTGAATCGGGCAAACCTCCACACCGCGCGGCAGCCCCTTGCCCCAGCCGCGGTAGACCGAGGCGCCGCCGCCGGCGAAGGGCAAGCAAAAGAGACGCAGGCGCGCCTCGCCCGCAGGCAGCCGCTCCCTGCGACCGACCCACTCGCCGTTGCGCGGCATCGGTGCCGGCACCGTGGCCGGCGCGAGCCGCGTGGATAGCTCGGACGCGAGCGTGCGCGGGCTAGCGTTTCCGCTGAGAAGCTCGACGGGAACGTCCAACGCGAGGTCCTTGCGGATTTCGGAGCGCAGCTCGGTGAATTGGATCGAGTCGAAGCCCCATGCATCGAGCGTCATGTCGATGTCGAGCTCCCCGGAGGGTGCGCCGGCGAGGATGGCGATCTGCTGCAACAGGTACGCTTCGAGCCGAGCACGGCGCTCGGCCGGGGGCGCGTGCACCAACTGCACGCGGTCGATGCGGCTCGGGCGCGGGGCGGTGGGCAGCCCGCGCGCGGTCGTGAGGCGCCGGAGCACCTCCGGCTTGATCGGCGCATAGCGCAGGCCTTCGTAGGAGGTGACGAGCCTCCCGGATTCGTCGAGGATCCGCACGTCGGCCACCAGGAAGGTATCGCCCGGCGTGCGTGGCCGAAGGCGCGCATGACCGAAGCGCTTTCCCGGCGCCACGGTGAGCGCCCCGCGCGAACGATCCATGCCGACGCCGAGGTACGCATCGGAGACGCCTTCGTGGAGGACCTTCATCGCTTGCGCGCAGGCTTCCGCCGCACACGCCTCGGCGAACACCCGACCCGCGAGGCCCGCCGCAAGATGCGAGGCGAGGCCCGTCTCGGTGGGGTGGATCTCCGCGAGCAGCTCGCCCTCGCCCCACCAAAGCCGCCGAAGGCCTTTGAAGCTCGGTCCGAACCATTGCTCGGTGTCGGCCCACCGTGTGCGGTAGAACGCACCGGCGGAAAGCTCCGCGGGGCAGCGTGCGCGAATGTCCTCGAGCGGGGAAAGCTCGCGTTCGAGCGGCTCGTTCGAGAGGCGCAACCTCCCCGCCGAGTGCCGGCGAAAGGAACCGCCCGCGCCGGTGAGCAACTCGAACCCGGCGACGCCGCCGTCGTCCTTGGTGAGCACGAGGCGCATGCGAACGGGCGCATCGCCCGAGAGAATGAACGGCTCGAAGAAGGTCAATTCGGAGAGCTGTGCCTGTGCGCCATCGCCCTGCACGTCGGCCGCGGCGAGAATGGCCAGCGATACGTGCACCACGCCGCTGACCACGGTCGTGCCGAAGACGCGGAAGTCGCGCATCACGGCCAGGTCCGACGCCGACACCTCGCCCTCGAAGGTGATGGCGTCCACCGTCTCGCTGCGGGTCCCGAGCAGCGGATGGCCCTCCCGAACCCGCGACGCAGGGACGGTGCCCATCCAGTAGCGCTGACGCTGGAAGGGATACGTCGGCAACTCGAGGCGGCGGCGTGGCTCGGGATGGAGCGCGTCCCACGCGACGTCGGTACCGGTCACGTAGAGGCGTGCGAGGCTCCCGAGAAATGTCTCCGCCTCGTCTTTTCCAGGGCGCAACGATGGCAACCAGAGCGCCGTGTGATCGGGCAAGGTGGCCCGGCCGAGGGATGACAGCGTGGGCGCGGGCCCCAGCTCGATGAACGTGTCGATCCCGAGCTCCGCGAGGGCCTTCATGCCGTCGCCGAAGCGAACCGGCTGCCGCAGCTGCGCGCTCCAGTGCGCCGCACCCGGGATGGTACCTCGCTCGATGCGGCCGCTGACGCCGGACACGAGGTCGAGACGCGGTGGCTGGAAACGCAGCTTCGACACCGCCCGCTCGAAGTCGTCCAAGATGGGGTCCATCCGCGACGAGTGAAACGCATGCGAGACGGGCAGACGCCGGACCTTGATCCCCTCGGCCTGCAGCGCCATCGCCACGGCCGTGACGGCGTCCTCCTCGCCCGAAACGACGGTCTCCGTGGGCCCGTTGAGCGCGGCGATGTGCACGCCATTCCGGCCTACCATGGCTGCACGCACCGTGTCTTCGCCGCAGGCGAGCGCGAACATCGCACCGCCCGCGGGCAGCGACTGCATGCGCGTCGCGCGCTCGGCGACCAGCGCAACGGCGTCTTCCAAGGCGAGGGCGCCGGCCACGCACGCCGCCGTGATCTCGCCGACGCTGTGCCCCAGCACCGCGACGGGCTGCACGCCGAGGGCACGCCACGATTCGGCCAAGGCATACCCGAGCGCGAACAGGGCGGGCTGGACGAACGCCGTCGCGTGCGAGTCGTCCTCGAGCCGGTTCGAAAGCGAAAACCCGAGACGCGGCTCGAAGAGCTGCGCGCATCGATCGAAGGCGCGCCGAAACGCGGGCTGGCTGCGGTAAAGTCCGCGGCCCATTCCGGCGTACTGCGATCCCTGGCCGGTGAACAGAAACGCGATGCGCGGACGCGACTCGCCGCGCACCACACCCGAGACCGCGGCCGGCGTCGTGCGCCCCTGCCCCGCGGCCCCCAGGGCAAGGCGCAGCTCGGAGGTGCTCCGCGCCGTGATGGCCAAGCGATGCTCGGCGTGCGAGCGACCGGTGTTGGCGGTGAAGCACAGATCCGCCAGGGGCAGCGTGGTGTCCTCAGCCAACCGCGCCTCGTAGCGCAATGCGAGCGCCTTCAGCGCCTCGTCGCGCTTCGCCGATAGCGTCAGCAGATGAACGCCCTCGCCGTCGGCCAGCGGGACCTCGGCGGGCGCTTCTTCGAGCACCAGGTGCACGTTCGTACCGCTCCCACCGAACGAGCTGACCGCGGCCAGCCGCGCGCCGGCGTCGCGTTCCCACGCGGTCAACGCGCGGTGAACCTGCACCGGCAACTGGTGCCAGGGGATGTCGGGATTGGGCCTTTCGAAATGCAGATGCGGCGGGATCTGCCGATGCCGCAGCGCGAGGACCGTCTTGATGAGCCCCGCCATGCCCGCGGCCGACTCGAGATGGCCAATGTTCGTCTTCACGGAACCGACCGAGAGCGGCCGGTCCATCGAGCGCCCTTCGGCGTACACCTCACCGAGCGCGCGCATCTCGATGGGATCGCCGAGGGCGGTCCCCGTTCCGTGCGCCTCGACGTAGTCCACGTCCGACGGGCGCGCCCCCGCGTTCGACAGTGCTGCGCGGATCAAGGTGGCCTGCGACGCGGGGTTGGGCACCGTCAATCCACTGCGGGCGCCATCCTGGTTGACCGCGGAGCCCCGGATCACCGCGAGAATCGGATCTCGCCGCGCCAGCGCGTCCGAGAGGCGCGAGAGAACCACGACCCCGGCCCCCTCACCGCGTGCATAGCCGTCCGCCGAGGCGTCGAACGCCTTGCAGCGACCATCCGGCGAGAGCGCGCCGGCTTTGCCGAGCAAGAGCGAGCCGCTCGCGGAAAGGATCAAGTTCACGCCGCCGGCCAACGCGAGATCCGTCTCGCGCGAGCGCAGGCTCTGGCAAGCGAGATGCACTGCGACCAGCGACGACGAGCACGCCGTGTCCAGCGCCACGCTGGGCCCGCACAGTCCCAAGATGTACGAAAGGCGGCCCGCGATGAAGCTGAACGCGTTGCCACCGATCATCATCGGGTCGGCTTGCTTCGAATGGACGCCGCCCGGAGGGTATTCGCGGTTGGTGATCCCAACGAAGACGCCCGTGGCGCTGCCCGAGAGCCCGCGCGGAGCGCGCCCGGCGCGTTCGAGTGCCTCCCAACAGAGCTCCCAGAAGATGCGGTGTTGGGGATCGATGGCCGCAGCTTCGCGCGCGCTGATGTGGAAGAGCCCTGCGTCGAAGTGATCCACCTCCGCGAGAAAGCCGCCGCGGCGCACGTCGAGTGCCTCCGCGTCCCAGCGATCGCTCGGCGCCGGTCCGGTGGCATCGACCCCATCGCGCAGGAGTCGCCAGAAGGCTTCGGGCGAGTCGGCCCCGCCGGGAAAGCGGCACGCCATGCCGACGATGGCAATCGGCTCGCGCTTCTCGCGTTCGGCCGCCTCGGTGCGTGCTCGCAGCTGCTTGATCTCGGCCAGCGCTCGGGCGAGAACCTCTTGACGATTGGGCTCAGGCATCCAGGTCCACTCCCAGTTCCGCGAGTTCGGCCGCGATCTGCAAAACCAATTCGTCCTCCGAGAGGCTGCTTCCCGAAGGCGCCGCCAGCTCGGCCTGCGGCGGGGGCGCCGGTGCGGTGGAGGAAGAGGCGGGCATGGCACCGAGGAGAAACGCGGTGAGTGCCGCCACCGTCGGGTGCTCGAACACCATGGTCGGAGGAAGCGGCTGCATCAGATCCGTCTGCAGGCGCATACGCAGCTGCACGCTCATGATCGAGTCCATGCCCAGTTGGAAGAAGCCCTGATCCGAGCGAAGCGCCCTCGCATCCTCGTAGCCCATGGCCTCGGCCACACGCGCGCGCACGTGGCCTCGAAGCAGCACGAGCCGCTCTCCGTGATCCGACACCGCGGCCATCTTCGTGAGCAACTCGCCGGCGGCGGGCCCGGACCACTCGCCGTTCTCGGTCGCAATCTCATCGA
This sequence comes from Sorangiineae bacterium MSr12523, assembly GCA_037157775.1. NCBI lineage: Bacteria > Pseudomonadati > Myxococcota > Myxococcia > Myxococcales > Pendulisporaceae > Pendulispora > Pendulispora brunnea. The sequence continues at coordinate 12,966,948 of CP089982.1, read as the reverse complement.
GGAGGGGCCTGCGTCGCTTGGCCTCGAAGATCGGCTTGAAGCGCGTCCAGTCGAGGTTGGTGAGAACGCGTTGCGTGGCCGTGGTACCGGTGAAGCGACCGAGAATCTCCAAGGTGGGCGCCGGCGACATCACCGCATAGCCCATTTGCGCAAAGAGCTTTTTCAATTTGGGATCTTCCGCGAGCGCAATGCCCATGCCTCCACCCGCCCAGGTGCCGAGGCCAATGCTGGTCGCCGCACGACCGTGCGCACGTCGGTGGTGCGCCAATGCATCGAGGAAGTGGTTGGCCGCCGAATAGGGCCCGAGCGACGCCGCACCCCACGTGCCCGCCACGGAGGAGAGCAACACCATGAAGTCGAGCGGGAGGTCGGCGGTGAGCTGCTCGAGGATCCACCCGCCGCGCAACTTGGCCGCAAGCACGGTTTCGAGCAACGGAGGGTCGACCTCGGCGAGCGTGGCCGCACGGTTGATGCCGGCGGCGTGGATCACGCCCTTGAGCACCGGGCCCTCGCGCGTGAGCTCTTCGAAGAGCGTCTTCATGCTCGCCGCATCGCTGGCGTCCGCCGCGCGCACCCGCACGGATGCACCGGCGCGCTCGAGGGCAACGATGGCCGGATCCGATGGGCGCGGTGTTCGTCCGGTGAGCACCAGGTGACGTGCGCCGCGTTCGACCATCCACCCCGCGAGGTCGAGACCGAGCCCTCGCACGCCGCCGACGACCAGGTACGTCGCATCGTCACGAAAGGTCGCAGCGATGGGAAGCTCGTCGCCGGAGGTGCGCGCGAGACGGGCAACCCGACGCACGCCATCGCGGTAGGCCACTTGGTCTTCGCCATCCGAGTGCAAAATCTCCCCGAGCAGGACCCGGGCTTCGTCGGGGGAAGGGCGCGGATCCAGGTCCACCAGGCCGCCCCACCACTCCGGGTGCTCCAGCGCCACCACACGCGCCATGCCCCAGAGCGGTGCGTGCACCACGTTCGGCGGGTGCGCGGAGGCGGGCTGGGTGCCTCGTGTGACGAACCACAACTTCGCACGGGCGTTCTGCGCGGCGAGCGCGCGAACCAACGGCGGAATGGTGCCGCAACCAATGCGCTGCGCAGCATCGAGCGCGTCGACGGTCAGGCCCTCCATGGCGGGCGCGTCGAGTCCCCACAGGTGCACGACCGCGCGCAAGCGGCTGCCCGCACGCTCGAGGAGCGACGGCCAGTCATCCTCGCTCCGCGCGGTGAGGACCTCGTGGCCGCGCGCCACGAGTTCGCGGGCGAGGCGATCGCCGACGCCGGATGCATCGGCAAGCACCAGGTACGTTCCACCCGCATCGCCTGCTTTCGGCTCCAGCGACGGTGCGGACTTCCATTGTACGTCGTAGAGCCACTCGCGCGCACCGAGATCCGCCGACGCCTCGACCAGCGAGCGCGGCCCCGACGCGAGATGGACCGACGCCTCCAGCGCGACGCGCCCGGCGTCGTCGAGGATGCTCACGTGCTCGTGCCGCGCGTAGAGCCAGCAATGGCGGCCGGTGATTCGGCGGTGAAAGCGCACGTTTTCGAAGCGCACGGGCATCCGAGGGTCTTCGCCCGGAAGCACGCCTCCGATGCGAAGGGCCAATTCGATGGACGCCGGATGCACGCGGAATGCATTCGCGGAGGCGCCGTCGGGAAGGCGAAAGAGCCCGAGCGCCTCGCCATCGCCGCGCCAAACGCGTTCGAGCCCGGCAAAGCTTTCGCCATACGCGAGGCCGCACTCCTCGAGCTGCTCGAGGTGCTGCCCGCCCGTGAGCTCCCGCGGGCAGCGAGCGCGCACCTCGGACAGCGACATGGCGACGGGCGGATCCGCGGCGACTGCGCGAAGCCCTCCGGAAGCGCAAAGCCGTTGGGCCGCGTCGTAGAGCTCGAACTGCATGCGGTCGTCCGCGCCCGGAACGAGAACGAGCTGCCCCTCGACGGAGCCGTCGTCGCTCAGCCGCGCGGGCTCGTGCACCGTCCATGATTCGAGGGCGACGGAGCCCACGTTCAGGGCCTCCACCGCCGCGGCGATCACCGCTTCCAGAAGCGACGTTTGCGGCAGAATGCCCACGCCATGCGCGCGATGGTCTCGCCAGAGGGCCAAGCCGTCCGCGGGCGAGGCGACCTCGAAAAAATGCTCCCTCGACGCCCGCGCAGACACGAGACGCGCGCCGAGCAACGGGTGCGCCCGCGCCGTCGGGGGCAGCCTCACCTCGGACGAAGTTGCGACGGGCGCGGTCCAATGGCGTTTGCGCTGCCACGGGTACTTCGGCAGATCGACGACGCGCGCATCGGCCGAGCCCATGCTTCGGAAATCGAGGGGCGCGCCCGCCGCAAAGAGGCTTGCCGCCGTCTGCATCATGGCCGTGCGATCGTCCTCGGGCCGGCGCAACGAGGAGAGCACGGTGCCCTTGGCCCCCACCTGGTGCAGGCCCTGCTCGATGGGGTTGATCAACGAGGGATGCACCCCGAGCTCGAGAAAGGCGTCGAAGCCCTCGTTCAAGAGGCGCTCCACCGCAGGCCAGAGATGAACCGGCCGAACGAGGTTCGCCGCCCAGTAGGCCGCGTCCAACTCGGGCTCGGGCCCTTGCCCGGGCACGGACGAGAAAAAAGGCACCTCGGGGCGCCGTGGCTTCAACGTCGCGAGCTGGCGAAGCATGTCGCCCTCGAGCGCCTGCAACGCCGGACTATGCCCCGCCACGTTGGTGGCAAGGCGCTGGCAGAACACGTTGCGCTGTTTGAGCGCCTGCAGCACGCCCTCGAGCGCCTGCGGCTCGCCGGAGAGCACGGTGATGCGAGGTGCATTGGCACCGGCGACGAACACGCTGCCGGAGACCCCGAGCTCCTCGAGCAGCGCAGGCGCCTCTTGGTACGGGACCTCGACGACCATCGCTCCGCCGCGCGAACCCGACGCTTGGACGCGGCGAATGAGTTGGCTGCGCACCACGATCGCGTGCGCCGCATCCTCGAGCGAGAGTGCGCCGGCCACGTGGGCCGCCGCGACCTCGCCCATGCTGTGGCCCACCACGGCCTCGGGCTCGATGCCCCACGAGCGCCAGAGTGCCGCGAGGGACACTTGGATCGCGAACAGCGCAGGCTGCACGAGGTCGAAGGAATCCGCGCGCACCTGACCTTGGGCAATCAGGTCCCGTACGGAGAACGACGCGTGCTTGGCGATTGCATCCGAGCACGCGCTCAGTGCATCCCGAAAGACCGGCTCGTCGCGCAGCAAGCCCGCGGCCATGCCCGGCCACGGCGTGGTCAGGCCGGAGAAGACGAACACCCACTTGCGCCGGCCCTGCGATGCCGGAGCGGGCGGCTGCTCGAGCCATCGCTTCAACGCAGCCGTCCACTCTTCGAGCGTGCGTCCCACCACGGCCACGCGGTGTGCATGGTGCTCGCGCCGGGCGCCCGCCGTGAAGGCCACGTCCTCGCTGCGCGCGAGCTCCCCGCGGCCCAGCGCTTCGATGTAGCGCTGGGCGAGCACGCGCAACGCCTCGGGGCTTCGCGCGGAGAGCGGCAGGCAACGGGCGCGCGCCGGCGACTCGGTCTCCGCGGGCCGGTGCGCCTGCTCGAGCACGACGTGCGCGTTGGTGCCGCTCATGCCGAACGAGCTGACACCGACGACGCGGGGCTCTTCGGCGCGCCAGGCGGTTCGCTCGACGGGAACCTTCACCGGGAGACGTTCCCAGGGGATGAGCGGGCTCGGTTCGCGGAAATGGAGGTGCGGCGGGATCTCGCCGCGCTCCAAAATGAGAACCCCCTTGATGAGCCCCGCGACGCCGGCGCTGGCCTCGAGGTGCCCGATGTTCGTCTTCACCGATCCGACCAAGATGGGATTTCCCGAGCGCCGCTCCCCCAGGGCCGCGGCGAGCGCTTGCATCTCGATGGGATCGCCGAGCGGTGTTCCTGCGGCGTGAGCCTCGACATAGTCAACCCGCGCCGGATCGACCCCGGCATTGGCGATTGCTTGCCGGATCACCGCCTCTTGCGCGGGTCCATTGGGAACGGAGAGCGCGCTGGTGCGCCCGTCGTGGTTGACCGCCGAGCCGCGAACGATGGCGCGAACCCGGTCGCCGTCTCGCACGGCATCGGAGAGCCGCTTCAGCACGACCACGCCGCAGCCCTCTCCGCGCGCGTAACCGTCGCCCGAGGCATCGAAGGTCTTGCACCGGCCATCGGCCGCAAGCGCACCGGCCTGCGAGAAAAAGACGAACGGCTCCGGCGCGAGCATCATGTTCACACCCGCCACGAGGGCGAGATCGGCTTCGCCATCGAGCAGCGACTTGCACCCCAGGTGCGTCGCAACCAGCGACGAGGAGCACGCCGTGTCGATGGAGAGGCAAGGGCCCTGCAGCCCCAGGGTGAAAGAGAGCCGGCCTGCCGCACAGCTATGCGCCGTCCCCGTCACCATGTAGGGTTCGAGCCGGCTCGCCGGGCCGGCCTGTTGAAGGGCGAGGTAGTCCGAGCTGGCGATGCCGACCATCACCGCCGTGCGGCTGGCCGCGAGGCGGGCGGGAACGCAGCCCGCATCTTCGAGAGCTTCCCAGCCCACCTCGAGCAGCAACCGCTGCTGCGGGTCCATGGCGCTCGCCTCGCGCGGGGCCATTCCGAAGAACTCCGCGTCGAAGCCGTCGAAGGGAACATCGCGCAAGAAGCCGGCGCGGCGCGTGGCCATCTTGCCCGGCGCGCCCTTTTCGGGGCTGTAGAACGCCTCGACGTCCCAGCGCTCGGGTGGCATGTCGCTCGTGCCGTCGACGCCGTCGCGCAACAACGCCCAGTAGGCCTCGATGTCGTTCGCGCCGCCTGGGAAACGGCAGGCCATGCCGATGACCGCGATGGGCTCGCGGACAGCGCGTGCAGCGGTGATGGCCGGCACCACGGACTGTGCCTCGAGGTAAGGCAACTCGCGCAGCAGATGGTCGACCATCGACCTGACGGAGGGATGATCGAACGTCACCGTAGAGGACAACAGGTGGTCGAGCCCGACCTCGAGCCGCTTGCGCAACTCGGCGGACATCAGCGAATCGACCCCCAGATTGAAGAACCCCGCCTCGGTGTCGAGTGGCTCGTCGGGCCCGAGCGCAAGAACGGCGCGAACGGCCGTCTCGACGTGCGCCGTCAAGAGATCGCGCCGCCGCCGCGCTGGAGCCTCGTGGAGCTTGCGCGCCAACTCGCCGCGCCTCACCGAGGGACCCACCGGCACGTCGGGCGAGGCTTCGTTGGTGAGCCAGAAGCGCTGCCGCTCGAAGGGATAGCTCGGCAAGGTGCAAAGGCGATGGCCGCGACCCGCATGGAAGGCCGCCCAGTCGATCTGCGCGCCCTTGACGTAGAGCTCCGCGAGCTCCTGCTCCGTCGTCGTCGCGGGCGCCGCCGGCTGCGGCACGTTCGCCGAGAGCGCGCGGAGCTTTTCGCGCAAGTCCTCGGCCGAGGTCCCCACCACCGCCGCCCGGTGTTCGAAGTGCGCGCGGCCCGTACTCGCCGTAAAGCAAAGGTCCCCGACGGACGTGTGCCCCGCCGCGAGAACATCGGCATAGCGCTGCGCGATCGTGCGCAGTGCCTCGTCGCTCTTGGCGGACAGCGGCAGCACGTACAGCGAGCCCGCAGGCACCGCGGACTCCACCGCGCACGCATCCTCGACGCCGGCGACGAGCATGTGCGCGTTCGTTCCGCTCATGCCGAAGGCGCTCACCCCGGCCACACGCCGGCCTGGCAGCCATGGCGTGGAGGCATCCGCCACACGCACGGGAAGGCGCTCCCACGCAATGTGCGGGCTCGGCTCGCGCACATGCAGATGCGGAAACAGCTCTCCTCCCTGCACGGCGAGCACCGTCTTGAGCAGACCCGCAATCCCTGCCGCCGACTCCAGATGACCGAGGTTCGTCTTGACCGACCCCACACCGAGCGGCGCCACGCGATCTTCGCCGTAGACGGCGGCCAGCGCATCCATCTCGATGGGATCGCCGAGGGCGGTGCCCGTGCCATGCGCCTCGACGTACCCGACGTCGGCCGGCGTCAGCCGGGCCGCGGCCAGCGCTTCACGGATGACCGCTTGCTGCGCGCGCCCGTTGGGAACGGTGAAATTGCTCGACGCGCCGTCGTGTTGGACCGCACCACCGAGAAGCGTGGCGAGCACCCGATCGCCATCGCGCTGGGCGTCGGAAAGGCGCTTGAGGACGATCATCCCGCAGCCTTCGCCCCGGGCAATGCCATTGGCGGCCGCGTCGAAGGTCTTGCAACGCCCATCCGGCGACAACGCGCGCAGCCGCGACAGCATCACGAACGAGAGCGGCGAGAGCAAGAGCATCACCCCTCCCGCAATCGCCGTGGTGCACTCCCCCGCCCGAAGGCTCTGGCACGCCAGATGGACCGAGACGAGCGACGACGAGCACGCGGTGTCCACCGCCATACTCGGTCCCTGCAGGCCGAGCACGTAGGAGATCCGCCCGGCCGAGAACGCAAAGCCCCACCCCGTGGCCGTGTACGGATCGATCGCCGAGGGGGCCGTTGCGCTGAGGAAGGCGTAATCGCTGACGCTGATGCCGACGAACACGCCGGTGCGGCTGCCGGCGAGACGAGTCGGGGGCAAGCCCGCGTGCTCGAGCGCCTCCCAGCTCACCTCGAGCAACAGACGCTGCTGCGGGTCCATCGCATTGGCTTCGCGCCGGGTGATGCCGAAGAAGCGGGCATCGAAGTCCGCCACGCTCGGTCCTTGGAGGAAGCCGCCCGAGCGCGTGTACATCTTGCCGATCGCGTCGGGATCGGGATCGTACCAGCGGTCGATGTCCCAGCGGTCTTTCGGTACCTCGACGATGGCGTCGCGCCCCTCGCGAAGGAGCCGTCGATACGATTCGAGATCGCTGACCCCACCGGGAAAGCGGCACCCGGCGCCGATGATGGCAATCGGCTCGTTTCGGGCGTGCTCGAGCGCGTCCACTTTGGCCTGGAGCTTCTTCAAGGCCAACAAGGTTCGCTTTTGCATCGCGAGATCGGCGGACGCGTCGCTCACTCGCCGAGCTCCTCGTCGGACAACACCGTCTGGGTCATCTCGAGCAGGGCCGACGCAACCTCGTCGGCCGAAAGGCCTTCCACTTCGCTCGCCAAGTGATCCTCGCGCGGCAGGCGCGCAGAAGAAGAAAGAGACGGAGGCGCCTCGCCGAAAAGCCGCCCTTTGAGGTAGCGCGACAAGGACTCGACGGTGGGGTAATCGAAGACCACCGACGTGGACAGCGACAGATCGAACGCCGCCTCGGTGCGACGTTTGAATTGCAGTGCGGACAGCGAGTCCATCCCCAGCTCGAAGAAGCCGCGCCATGGCTCGGGCGGACGCGATGGCGGATGGCCCAAGAGCTCCCCCAGCTGACCGCGCAGGTGCGCGACGAGCAACTCGTCAACGTCGTGCAGCGCCGCGGCTCGAAGGCGCTCGACGATGCGCGGGCCGGCCGCCGGCGTCTCGCCCGGGCCGGAGGCAACCTCGGAGAAGAGCGGCGGCAACACGCGGAAGTCCGAACGGAGGCCTTCCCAATCGATGGACGCCACCGCCACCTGCGGCGCCTGCGCACCGAGCAGATGACCGAGCACACGCAATGCGTCGGCGGCCGGCATGGGACGGAGCCTGTGCGCGTCCCAGCGGGCGCGATGAACGGTGGACGCCTGCCCGGCACCCGCCCACGGGCCGAAGTCCACGGCGGTCGCCGCGAGCCCCAGCTGCCGCCGATGGTGCGCGAGCGCTCCGAGAAACGCGTTGCCCGCTGCGTAGTTGGCCTGCCCCGGCGCACCCAGGATGGCCCCCACCGACGAGAAGAGCACGAAAAGATCGAGCTCGCGGCCGCGCGTGAGCTCGTGGAGGTTCCATGCGCCATCGATCTTCGGCGCCATCGCCGCACGCAGGCGCTCGGGCGTGAGGTGCGCGATCATTCCCTCGTCGAGCACACCCGCCGCGTGGACCACTCCGCGCAACGGAGGCAGCACTCGATCGATATCGGCGAGCGCGGACGCGAGCGCGTCGGCGTCGGCCACGTCGGCCTGCGCCACGTGCACCACGGCGCCCATCCGGCGCAGTCGATCGAGCGCCGCATCGTGTGCGCTCGCCGGCGGACGGCGCGCGAGCAGGGCCAGGTGACGCGCGCCCTGCTCGACGAGCCAGCCCGCCACCTCCAGGCCGAGCGCACCCAGGCCGCCGGTCACGAGGTACGTGGCATCGGCGCGCACGTGAAGCGGTGCCGCAGCGCCAAGCTTGGCCGGCGCGAGCCGTGCGACGAATCGGCGCTCGCCGCGCAGGGCCACCTGGGGTTCATCTCCTGCATCGAGCTCGCGCAGCAGCATCGCGGCCGTCCCGGCATGGCTATCGGGACCGAGATCGATGGCCGTGCAGGAGAGCTCGGGCAGCTCGTGCATGAGCGAGCGCGCCAACCCCCAGAGGGGCGCCTGGGCGCATGCGATTGTCCCCGGGTGCTCGCCGACGGCTTGGCTCTCGCGCGTCACGAGCCATAGACGAGTCGTGCCAACGAGCCCGTGCTGCTGCAAGGATTGCACGAGACGCACCGCACTGCCGACCCCCTCATGCTGCGCGGTGCGCAGCGCGGCGAGGCTCGTGGAGGCGGCATCCAGGCTCGTGAGGTGCACGACCCCCACGACGCCGCCCCACGCGCGGATCCGCTCGAGGGACGACGCGAAGGGATGCTCCGCCTCGAGCTCGCGCCGCCATTCCGCGGCGCTCAGCGCGAGGCAAGGTTCACCGCGCGCCTCGATGCTGCGGCACAATGCGGCACCGACGCCACCTTCGTCGCAGAGCAGCAGCCAGCCGCTCACGGAAGCACCACGGGCGGCCGGGACATCTGCACGACGCCAGGTCAGCGCGTACATCGCATCCGGAAGGACGTCGCCCACCGGTGTGATCTCGGGACGCGCGACCTCGGCGAGCGGATCGTCGATCCAGAAGCGTTCGCGCTGCCATGGGTAACCTGGAAGATCGACGCAGAATGCGGCCGGAGCGTGGATCGCGTTCCAATCGAGCGCGGCGCCGCGGACGTAGAGCTGTGCGGCACTTTGCAACATCGTGAGCCAGGCGTCCTGCGTCGCACGCAGGGATGGAAGGCACACGGCATCGGAAGGCAACAGGGGTGTGGCCAACCCAAGCAGCGCAGGTTGGGGGCCGACCTCGAGAAATACGCGACTGCCGCGCGCGAGCAAGGTCTCGACTCCTTGCGCAAATCGCACGGGCTCGCGGATTTGCCGCTCCCAATAGTGCGCGTCGATGGATTCGGCGACCTGCCCCGTGAGGTTCGTCACCCACGTGCACCGCGGCAACGCATGCCGAACGCCGGCAGCGCTGCGCGCGAACGCGGCCATCATCGGCTCCATCGCGGCCGAATGAAACGCGTGCGAGACATCGAGCGCCCGCGACCGAACGCCGCCCGACGAAAGCACGGCCACGGCGGAGTCCACGTCCGCCTTGGGGCCGGAGAGAACCACGCTCCGCGGACCATTGAAGGCCGCCATCGAGACCGCCGTTCCCAGCAACGGGCGCACATCCTCCTCGGACGCCTGCACCGACACCATCGCGCCGCCGGCGGGCAGCGCTTGCATCGCGCGACCGCGCTCGGCCACCAGCGCAAGGGCTTCCTCCATTTCGAGCACCCCGGCCGCGCACGCCGCGGGGAACTCTCCCGCGCTGTGACCGAGCACGGCGTCGGGCACGACGCCCCACGCGCGCCACACCTCGCAGAGCGCATACTCCAACGCGAACAGTGCAGGCTGCGTGTAGTGCGTCTGCTCGAGCGGCGTGGCTTCGTCGAAAAGAATCTCGGTGAGCGGCTGCGGGAGCTTGCCCTCGAGCACGCGCGCGCATCGATCGATGGCGCTGCGAAAAACAGGGTGCGACGCATACAGCGCCCGTCCCATCCCCGCATACTGCGAACCTTGTCCCGTGAAGAGAAACGCAACCCGCGGCGCTTCCTCGGTTGTCACACGCCCCACGGACACGCGTCCGTGAGGCCCGCCATGGGCGTACGCCTCGAGCGCCTCGGCCAAATCGATATGGCCATTCCCCACGGCCCCGAGGCGAAAGGCATGGTGCGCGCGCCGTGCACCTGCCGTGAAGCAGATGTCGCCCAGCGCCTGCCGCTGGCCCTCGTCCGAGCGCAAGAAGGCGGCATACGCCGAGGCCTGCGCGCGCAGCGCCGGCTCACTGCGCGCCGAGACGGCGAGCAGATGCCACGGCCGCGTGTCCTCGGCCGCGGGCACGGCACGCGCGGGTGCCTCCTCGAGCACCACGTGCGCGTTGGTCCCGCCGATGCCGAAGGAGCTCACACCGGCCCGGCGCGGATGCTCGCCCTGCGCCCATGGCCGCGGCTCGGTGGGCACGAAGAACGGCGTCGCCGCGAAATCGCAACCGGGGTTCGGCGCTTGAAAATGCGCGAGCGGCGGCAGCTCGCGGTGCTCGAGAACGAGGACCGCCTTGATCAACCCCGCCACACCTGCCGCCGACTCGAGGTGTCCCAGGTTCGCCTTCACCGATCCCACGGCGCACGCACCCTGCGGCACCCCGGCGAACACCTCGGACAGCGCTTGAATCTCCAGCGGATCGCCCACGCGCGTGGCCGTACCGTGGCACTCCACGTAACCCACCGTGCGGGGCTCGACGTCTCCCACGCTCAGCGCCTCCGAGATCACGCGCACCTGGCCCTCGTGGCTGGGCGCCATGTAACCAACCTTGGAGGCTCCGTCGTTGTTGATGGCCGAGCCCTTGATCACGGCGCGAATCGGATCGCCGTCGCGCAAGGCGTCCGAGAGGCGCTTGATGAGCACCACCCCCACGCCGCTTCCCTGAATCGTGCCCGCGCCGCGCGCGTCGAAACTGCGGCAACGGCCATCGGGCGAAAGGATGCCGCCCTCCTGGTGGATGTAGCCGATTCGCTGGGGCACCCGCAGGCATACGCCACCGGCCAGGGCCATGTCCGACTCGCCATCGAGAACGCTCTGGCAAGCCATGTGCACGGCCACCAGCGACGTGGAGCACGAGGTCTGCACGCAAACGCTCGGCCCGCGCAGATCGAGTTTGTACGAGACGCGGCTGGCCAGGTAATCCTTGTCGTTCGCAACCTGCAGCTGCAAATGCTCGATCACGGGCATCGAACCCGCCTCGCGAAGGAACTTGCGAAGCAGGTACGTGGAGTAGCTCGTTCCGGCGAAGACGCCGATGGCACCGGGGTAGCGCGCGGGATCGCAGCCGGCGTTCTCGAAGGCCTCCCAGGCGCACTCGAGAAACAAGCGATGCTGCGGGTCGATGAGCTCGACCTCCTTCGGGCTGAATCCGAAGAAGTCCGCATCGAACGTCTCGATATCGTCCAAAAACGATGCGGCGCGGACGTATTTCGGATGGCTCGACGCTTCGCCGGCCCCGGCGGCGTGCAGCTCGTCGTCCGTGAGATCCCGAACGCAATCGATGCCACCGCGGATGTTCTCCCAGAATTTCTCGAGCGTGCTCGCCCCTGGGAAACGACCCGCCATCCCCACGATGGCCAGATCCGAATCACTCATGCCGAACTTCCCCTTCGGCGGCCGCGTGCCTCGCGCCGGGCCGCCCCCCGATCGGCCCCCGTTCGGGCGGCGCCCCCGGCCGCTGTGCTGCTCCCCTTCTCCGCGAGGAAGGCCGCGAGGGCCCGCACCGTGGGGAAGCGGAATGGATCGGTCGCGCGCACGTCGGCCTTCAAGGCAGCGCGCAATGCGGCGGTGATGCGAACGATGGCCCCGGAGTCCGCGCCCAGCTCGAAGAACTGACCATCGGCGCTGATCTCGGGCAGCCCCAACGCATCCCGAACGATGTCCCCGATGGTCCGTTCGAGCTCGTTGCCCGGGGCCACGAAGACGGCCTTCGGCTGCGCCCGACGAGACGCCAGCGCTGCGAGGCCCTTTCGATCCACCTTGCCGTTCGCGCTGAGCGGCAACGCATCGGTGAAAACGAGCGCGGGGATCATGTGCGACGGCAAGCGGGCGCGCAGAAAGTCCAGGATGGCTGCCTCGGCGTCTTCGGCATGCCCTTGCGCGAGCACGGCGAAGGCCACCAGGCGCTTTCGCCCGCCGGGCGCCTCGGCGACGATGGCCGCGGCCGAACGCACCGCGGGGTGCTGCGCCAAGGTCGATTCGATCTCGCCCAGCTCGATGCGATGGCCCTGAATTTTGACCTGCAGGTCCTCGCGTCCGAGAAACTCGATGTTCCCGTCGGGAAGCAGACGCCCGAGGTCCCCGCTTCGATAGAGGCGCTCGCCGGTCCGAGGATGCTCGATGAATTTCTGCCGCGTCTTCTCGTCGTCGCCCCAATACCCGAGACCGACCCCGGTCCCGCCGATATGAAGTTGCCCAGGCACCCAAGTCGGACGCGGCTCGAGGTTCTCGTCGAGCACGTAGTAACGCGCATTGGCCATCGGGCGCCCGTACGGGATGCTCGGCCACGCCGGATCGACCTTCCCCACCGGATAGCAAATGTCCCAGACCGCCGTTTCGGTGGGCCCGCCCGCGGCAATGACTTGGGCCTCGGGCGCGAGTGCTCGAATGCGATCGGGCAAGGTCACGGGGACCCAATCGCCGGAAAGCACCACCTTGCGCAACGCCGTGGGGCGAGGCTGCGAAGGATCACGCTCAAGGGTTTCGACGAGCATCTCCATGAAGGCCGGTACGGAGTTCCATACGGAGACGCCTTCGCGATTCATTCGCTCGAGCCAGTGCAAAGGATCTTTGATCGCCGATGCGTCCGGCATCACGATGCAGCCACCCGCGCCAAGCACCCCGAAAAGGTCGTACACGGAGAGATCGTGATTGAGCGCCGTGAGCGCAAAATTACGGTCGTTCGCGCCGATGCCAAAACGCGCGTTCACGTCCAGCATGCGGTTGACCGCGTTGCGGTGCGAGAGCATCGCCCCCTTGGGCAGGCCCGTCGAGCCGGATGTGAAAAGGACGTAGGCGAGGTCCTCGGGCCTGGGCCTCTCCGCCGGCGCCTCTGCGTCCTGCGCGTCGTCGTCCTCCACGACGACGCATTCCACGCCATCGGGCCATGCCACCTTGGTGGCGACATGGCCTTGCGTCAGCGCCACGCGCACGCCGCCCTGCTGGAGCAGGTACCGCAGTCGCTCGGGCGGAAGCTCGGGGTCGACGGGCAAATAGGCCGCCGCCGCGCCATGGATCGCGAGAACGGCGACAACCTGTTCCCACCCTTTTTCCATGACCACGGCCACGACGCTGCCGCGACGGCAACCGAGCTTCGTCTTGAGGCGATGGGACAGGTGATTCGCGCGGCCCGCGAGTTCGCCATAGCCGAGCGTACGGCGCGAGGAAATTACGGCGGGCGCATCGCCTTGGAGCTTCGCTTGCTCCCAAAAGAGCGACGGCAGTGTTTCGTCGGGGATCGGCGCGTCGGTGGCGTTGAGCGCCTCGTAAAGGCGCGCGGTGTCCGCGGGCAGTTGAAAGCGCTGGTGGGGAAGCTCCGTCCACGCGGCCTCGTCGTTGGCGAGCCGCTCGAGGAGACTGCGATAGGCTTCGAACATCGCGTCGAGCATGCCCTCGGGAAACAGCTCCTCGACGACGTCCCACGAGGCGGCCAGCTCGCCGTTTTCCTGCTGGACCTGATTGTCCATCCAGATTTGCGGCGTTTGCGTGAGCGTGAAGACCGGTTCGGCAATTTGCTTCCAGGCCGAGGCCCAATCGGAAAAGCCCTCCGAGCGAAGGCTCAGAAGGCTCGCAAAGACGATGGGCAGCGAGGCGTTGGTGCTCTTGTTCACGCGGGCGAGCTCACGCAGCGCATGAACGCCGCTGATGTGCTGCGAGTGCTCCATGTCCGTCCACAGCTGCGCCTGCGCGCGCGTTGCACGCGTCTCGAAGCTTTCGGGAACCGAGAGATCGAGCCCCAGCAGCACCATCGACGTGAAGTCGCCGAGCAGCTCGGAGACCTGCGGATGGAGGGGCATCCGGCTGAAGAGCGGGATGTTGAGCGTGAAGCGCGGGCTCTTGCTCCAGCGACCGAGGATCTCCGCATACACGGAAATGAGGACCGTCGACAACGTCAGCCCGCGCAACTTCGCGCGCGCTTGCAGCCGTTCCCACTGCGCCGCATCGAGGCGTGTCACACGGCGATGAAAGCGCGTCTTCGCCAGCGACGATGGCGCACGGGCCAGGGGAAGCTCGGGTGGGGGCGGCAGCTCGCGCACCCGTTCGCGCCAATACGCGAGCGAGCGGCGCGCGGTTTCCGTGTCGCGCAGCTTGGCCTCCGCGAGCACGTAGTCGCGAAAGGACACATCGAGTGGCGGCAGCTCCGCATCCGGCCGCGCGTACGCCCGAGCGACATCGCGCGCCAAAAGGGCCAGGCTCCCGCCATCGATCTGAACGAGGTCGACGCTCTGGTGAAGCCGCGCCTTGCCGCCGGGCAGCAACGTGGCGCGCACCTCGACCTGCGGCCACACATCAAGCGGAAAAACTTGATGCGAGAGTTCGTCTCGCGTCCGGGCCAAGCCTGCATCGACCTCGTCCGCCGAGGCTTGGCTCAGATCGAGGACGGACATCCGCAGCGGCGGCACCTCGCGCAGGATCTGCTGGCGACCCTCGGGAAGAATGATCGCGCGGAGCATGTCATGGCGCGCAATGACCTTTTGCCAGGCGCGCTCCATGCGCGGCACATCGAGCGACTGGAACTCGTGCTCCCAGTAGACATGGATCGAGACGTCGCCCATGTCCGCCGCACCACCGCGCCCGAGCCAATAGGCCTGCTGGATGTCCGTGAGCGGAAACGGCTCGTCGCGATGGGCCGGATCGGGCGTGAGCCGCGGGGGCGCGTCTTCGGCCGGGGCCGCGGTGCGCCTTCGCAAGAACTCCAGCAATTGCGGCTTGTGGTGCGCGAGCCGTTGGCGGAGTTCCTCCGAGAGCACGCCTTTGGGTGCGCTCACCGACAGCTGGTCGTCCCTCGAGCCGAGGGAAAGTTGTATGCCTTTCTGCGCGAGCTCGGCGACGATGTCGTTGACGTTCATAGCTCGATGGTTTCCAGCTCCCCAGGATCGTTCGCTGCAAAGTGGTCGACCAAGTCCTGTACGAGATCGGCAATGCCCGCCCCTGCCAGGAGGCGCTCGAATGTCAGCGGAAAGCCGAAATCGGCTTTGAAACGACGCCGCAGTTCGACGGCCATCAGCGAATCGATGCCCAAGCGAATGAGCGATGTGGCGAGCGAGAGATCCTTCGGGCCGACGCGCAGCATGGTCGCGAGCTGCGAGGTGAGGTGCTCTTCCAGCAGGGTGCGGCGTTCGGAGGCGGGTGCCTCGCGAACTTGGGCTCCAATGGCCGGTGCCGTGGCGGGAATGGCGCGTGCGACGCCATCCGTCGGGCGGTGCAGCCAGAATCGCCGATGCTGCCAAGGATAATTGGGGAAGGGCACGCGGCGGTGACCGAAAGGCCGCTCGAAGCTGCGCCAGTCGATGTCGACGCCACGCTCGTAACGTTGCGCCATGGCCCGCGCGAGCACGTGCTCCTCGTGAGGAGAGTCCGCGTGCTCGTCGCGGTCCGGGTCCTGCAAAAACGCGCGCAGCTTGCCCGCAAGCTCCGCCGAGGTTTCACCGATAAAGGCCAAGCGATGCTCGAAGTGCGCACGACCGACATTCGCGCTGAAGCAAACGTCGCCCGCGGACAGCTCGGGGTGCGCCTCCAAGTGAGCGGCCACGCGCGCAACCTGCGCTCGTAGCGCGTCGGGCGTTCGCGCTGAAAGGGCCAGAACGTGAACGCGGCGGCTCGCGCGCGGTGGTTCCACGGAAGGTCGGGGCGGTTCTTCCAACAGGACATGGGCCAGCGCTCCGCTCAGCCCGAACGCGCTCACCCCCGCAATGCGCGGCCGTGCGCCACGCCGCCACGGACGGCTCTCGGTCGGGATGACCAAGGGCGTCCCCTCGAGCGGCACCCGCGGGTGCGGCGTCGTGTAGTTCAAATTCGGAGGAATCGTTTCGTGCTCGAAGGCCAGCATGACCTTCATGACGCCGGCCACGCCGCCCGCATATTCGAGCTGACCGATGTTCGTCTTCACGGCGCCGAGCACGCAACTCGAGCCATCGGCACGCGGCTCGCCGAAAACCGCCGAGAGGGCCGTCAGTTCGATGGCATCGCCGGCCCACGTCCCCGTGCCATGCGTCTCGATGTACCCCACGTCTGCCGGCGTGAGCTTGGCGCTCTCGAGTGCGGCGCGCAGGACCCGTCGCTCGGCGAGCGCATTGGGAATGGCCACGCCCTTGCCCGCCCCCGTGCTCTGCACCGCCGAACCCCGCACCAGCGCCAGCACCGGGTTTCCATCGGCCACCGCCTGCGAATAGCGTTTGAGCACGACGAGGCCGCAGCCCTCCCCCCGAACCATGCCGTCGGCGTTGGCATCGAAGGCCTTGCAACGCCCCTCGCGGGATAGGAGGCCGAGCTTCGAGAAGTAGACTTGAAGCTCGGGCTGGAGAAGCAGCGTGACCCCGCCGGCGATGGCCCGATCCGACTCGCGCCGACGCAGGCTCTCCGCCGCGAGATGAATCGCCACCAGTGACGATGCGCACGCCGCCTCGATGGACATCGTCGGGCCGTGAAAGCCGAACGCGTGCGAGAGGCGCCCGCTAGCCACACTCGCGAGCGTGTCCGTGGCGGTGAACGCATCGAGATCGCGGGGCTCGAGCACGCGGTTGTAGCCTTGGTTGGCCAGGCCGACGAAAACGCCGGTGCGGCTGCCCTGCAGCTCCGTCGGAGTTTCCCCGGCGTTCTCGAGCGCCTCCCAGCAGACCTCGAGGAGGAGCCGCTGCTGGGGATCCATCAACGCGGCTTCCTCGTGCGAAATGCCAAAGGCCTCCGCATCGAACGAATCGGCGCAGGCCAGGAACCCGCCTCGCCGGCTGCAGATCTTGCCCGGTGCGTCCGAATCGGGATCGTAGAGCGCATCGATGTCCCAGCGGTCCTTGGGCACCTCCGAGATCCCGTCTTTCCCTTGCTGAAGCAGCTCCCAGAACGATGCCGGATCGTCGACGTTGCCCGGAAAGCGGCAGGCCATGCCCACCACCGCAATGGGATCGTCCAGTTCACGCAGCCGGTCGCGGAGAAAATCGAGCTCTGCTGCGCTCAAGTCCGCGATAAAATTCAGCAATGATGCTCTTGTTTCGTCGCCCATCCACCCACCCAAACGTTCGGTACTCTTGCATTCCTTTGCCCGGAACGCACGGCAGAAGTGCGCTCCGATCCGCGGCGGCGCGAATGGACGGCCGCGAAGGATAGGTTGGACCGTCCGTGAGGAAGGGTTGCTCCGCCGGCTCCGTAGAAGGGATCGCGCGACTTGAAAGCATCCCGTCTCCGTCGATTCGTCGTGGTGGGTTTCGCCGTCGGAACTGCGGTTTGGACGATCCACGCCAAGGCCGATGCTCCGCGAAGCGTGCGCTTCGAGGTCGAACGCCAGCATGGTGCCGAGGACTGCCCCGATGCAGGCGAACTGCAAAAGGCCATCGTTGCGCAACTTGGCTACGATCCGTTTCGCAAGGATGCGGCCGAACGCATTGCCGTCGTGTTTGCGCGGACGCGCAGCGGCTTCAAGTCGTCGATCGTTCGCACCGGTGAAGGCGCGCCCCTGCGGCGCGAGCTGACATCGCGCTCGGACCAATGCACCGAGCTCGCGAACTCGACGCGGCTGGCGCTCGCCATTGCCATCGATCCGCAGGCGTACCTGCGACCGCCGCCGCCAGCCCCCGCGCCCGCTCCGGTGGAGCCCGCAGCACCGCTGCCACCGTTGCCTCCGCCGCTCGAATCGGATCGCGGGGTGCCGGTGCGGGTGGAGCCTGCGGCGATGGCGCCAACGTCCGCGCCCGCGCGGTGGTGGCTCGGCATCGGTGCGCTCTCCGCGCTGGGTGCGGCGCCAACGGCGACGGGCGGACTCGTGGTACATGCGAGTGTGCGCAAAGGCACCTTTTCGCTGGGCACCGAGGGCCGCTTCGATTGGCCGATCGCGCGCGATTACGGTGTGGGGAGGCTCGAGTCGAATTTCATCGTGGCGTCGCTGCTGCCGTGCGCGCATTTCGGGGTGGGTGCGGCGTGCCTCGTGGGCTCGGCGGGTGCGCTGCGGGCGAAGAGCACCGGCTTCGAAGGCTCGACGTCACGCACGGGGTTTCTGGCGCTGGTGGGGGCTCGGGCTGCACTCACGTGGGCGCTCGGGGAAAAGACGGCGCTGGTCGTGTTCGGGGATCTGCAGCTTGCCCCCACGCGCAACGTGCTCACCATCGACGACCAGCCCGCGTGGACGACTCCCCTCGTGACGGGAAGTCTGGGCCTTCAATTCCGGGTGGCACCGTAAGCGATGTTCTTCATGGCCATTACCGACGAATCGCTTGCGACGCCGATATCCGTGCGTTCGCGCGAAGTTCGTCGGGCGAGCATGGCGGAGTTCGAGCAGATTTATCGCGCGGAGTTTCGCGCGGTGTGGGCGTTCCTCCACCGGCTCGGGGCGAGGAGCGCGGCGCTCGATGATTTGACCCATGACGTCTTCGTCACGGCGTACGCGCGGTTTTCGACCTTCGATCGAACGCGGCCGGCCAAGGCGTGGTTGCGAGGGATTGCGTGGCGGCTCTTTGCCGATTACCGGCGGCTGCATTACCACCGGCACGAGGTCGATGCCGAGCGCGGGGAGCACGTGCCCATTTCGGAGCCGTCCCCGGACGAGCGGATCGCAGCGCGCCAAGCGCGCGAGATGATCGACGAGGCCCTCGACGCGCTCGACGACGACAAGCGCGCGGTGTTCGTCATGTACGAATTCGACGGCCTGTCCGTCCCGGAGATTGCCGCGGCGATGGAGGCGCCGGCGCCGACGACGTCCTCGCGGCTTCGCCTCGCGCGGGAGGCTTTCACCGCGGCGCTCGAGCGCGTTCGGCGCCGGCGAGGTCTCTCGTGAGCGAGCTTCCGCCGCTGCCGGACAGTGTGCGCGATCTGCTTGCGCGCGCGGAGGTGCCCGAGCCGCCGGCCGGCTTGGAAGACCGGATTTGGTCGCAGGTGAGCACGGGCTTCGGGGGCCCCGACGGCGGCGGTGGTGCACCGCATTCGCCGGCTCCGAGCGCCCTGCATGCGGCCCTCGGCAAGTGGGGCGTCGTCTCGACGCTCGCGGCCCTTGCGGTGGGCGGTGCAGGCGGCGCCGTGGTGCGCGGGGCCATGGATGCGCGACCCACGCCGGTGGCCGTCGCATCCGCGGTCGTTGCACCGGAGGCGCCGGTGGCGGTGGTAACGGCGAGCGCGCCGGTGAGCCAGAACGATGCGGGCGCCGCCCCGGTCGTTCCCGCGAAGCCCCCCGCGTCGCCGAGCGCCAAGGCGGCGCGACGCGATGTCGATCTCGCCGAGGAGCAAAGCCTGCTCGAGACCGCGCGCTCGGCGATTCTCCGGCGCGAGCCGCGGCTGGCCCTCGCGCCGCTCCGCGAGCACGCGCAGCGTTTTCCGCGCGGCCATTTGAGCGAGGAACGCGATGGCCTCTGGGTGCAAGCGCTGGCCAACGCGGGCGAAGGTGCGGCCGCCCGCACGAAGGCCGCGGAGTTTCGCCGCAAGTACCCGCAGAGTCTCTTGCTTCCCGCCGTCGATGCAGCCGTGGAGCACGCCGAATGATCTCGAGCCACCGCCGCGTGCTCTTCGCCGCATCGGCCGCCATCGCGCTCGCTGCCTGCGACATCGTACTCCCGCTCGGAAACACACCGTGCGCCGGCGACTGCGTCGAGGGCGATGCCAGCATCGACGGACACATCGGCGACGCGAACGGTCCGCCCTCGCAAGGTGACGCCGGGCCCGGCCCCGGCGATCTCGATCCCGACGCCGGGCCCCCCGTGTGCGACGGCGGCGTGTGCCAATGCGTGGGCACCTTCAAGAAGGGCCAATCCTGCGTGCGCGCAAGCACGCTCGTGACGACGTACTACAGCTTGTGCGCCATCGCCGACGGCACCGTCTATTGCTCGGGGCAGGACTTCATCGACGTCGGACGCCACCGCGCACCGCCGACGATCGTGCCAGGTCTCGAGCGGGATGTCGCGCGCATCGCCATCGACAGCGAGTATGGCTGCGCCGTCACCACGGCAGGCGGCGCGAAATGCTGGGGTTACAACTCCCTGGGGCAACTCGGTTACGGACGGCAGGACGAGCGCCCTCCCAAGGCGGTCGACGTCGTCGATCTCGCCACCGGCGTGCGCGACGTCCACATTGCCCACGACAAGACCACGTGCGCCGTGACCACGGGCGGTGCCGCAAAATGCTGGGGCTACAACGGCAACGGCGCCCTCGGTGTGGGCCAATCCGACGGCGGCCCCTCGTACTCCTCGCGCCCTCTCGACGTTGCCGGCCTTTCCGCGCACGTGCTCGACATGGGCACCGGCAGGACCGCCGCATGCGCGGTGCTCGACGACGGCCGCGTGATGTGTTGGGGCGACGGCGACAGCAGCCCCGGCACCTACGGACCGGACCGAAGCGGCCCAAATTGGGCACCCTTCGCCATCGACGGCCTCGCGCCGAGCACCTACGTGGGCTTTTCCAACTCCTCCATCTGCGTGCTTTCCCGTGCGGGCAACGTCTCGTGCTTGGGCCACAACGGGAGCGGTTTGTTCGGCGGCGCCGGCCAGCCCCACACCTCGAGGCCCGTCGAAATGAGCGTATTGCCCCGAGGGTCGGTGGCCCAGCTTCGCGTGGCCTCGCAGTACGCGTGCGTGGTGACCACCTCGGGCGGGGTCAAGTGCTGGGGCGAGCGAACCCCCGGAGGCAAGATCGAGCCGACACCCCAATCGAGCCTGGACGTCCCCACCCTGGGTTCGGGGGTCGTCAAAATCGGGGTCGCTTCGGACCTCGCCTGCGCAGTGATGGCGGACGGCGGCGTCCGATGCTGGGGCGACGACACCTACGGACAGCTCGGAAATGGCGCGCCAAACACGCGCAGCAACGACCCCGTCGCCGTCGTCGGTCTGCCCGAACCGGTCTTCGACATCGACGTGGGCAGCGAGCACGTCTGCGCACTCACACGAAGCGGCCACGTATGGTGTTGGGGTTCCAACACCAACGGCATCTTTGCGGATTCGGACGCCATCCGCATCACTCCGGTGCCGGTCCCGCTCCTTTCGAGGTAGCCGCGTCGATTTTTTGATCGAACCACGGGCGCCATCCCAATGACGTCATGCAGCCGCGTATCGGACTTCGGATCCGCACGTCGTCGGCATTTCGTTTGTGAGGGACCATGGACATTCTGGGTTGGTTTTTGGCCTTCTTGGGCCTAGGTGGCCTTTTGTTCGGCGTCTTGCAGATGCTGAAAATGAAGAAGATGAACCGTGTGCCGCATCGCCGGCCCTCGGAGATCGCGCAGCTCGGGCCTCGCGCCGCCGACGCGAATGGCTTGCTTTCCACGGAGGGATCGGCGCAACCGGGGCAACAGCAGCTTTTTGCCCCCATGAGCGGCCAGCCGTGCCTCGCTTATGAGATTACCATCGAAGCAAAGTGGGAAAAGCATTCGGAAACCGAGAACGGTACGAAAAAGACGACCGGCTCCAAAAATGTGCATTCGGAGACTCGGGGATGCCAATTCCTCATTTCCGATGGCATGGGGAGCGTGGTCGTGGACAGCACGGGCGCCCTCGATGCATCCATGGAAAAGAGCCATTCGAGCGAAGTGGGCGTGGGCGGCCTGCTCTGGCCAGCGACGCTACGGTTTGGGCACATGGAGACGAATACGCCCATCGTCTCGCGGGATGACGGGCACGTCATCGGATTCGTAGGCACCGAGAAGATCGTGAAGCCGTCGCCGACGATATACGCGTTGGGCCAAATCGATGCCGGCCCGCATGGCGCGATGTTGCGCACGCCCAAAGGCATTGGCACGGGCAAGTTGATTCTCTCGCCCAAAGGGCGCGCCGGCCTTCTTGCCTCGACCAAGCGAAACATGATTCTCGGTTATGCCATTGGCGGCGTGCTTGCCGTCGGCGGCACCGGCGCGGGCCTTTTCGGGCCAAAGGCGGAGTCTTTCGCAGATTCGGCATCTTGCGCGGCGGAGATTGCGGAAGGCGTGGTCAATTGCGACGATCGCATCGATTCCAAACTTGGAAAGACGTACAATTGGACGGTCCGCGAGCCGGGGTACTACATCGTAAAGGTCAAAGCGCCGCAGGTGAAGAATCCCATCGATGCCATGGTGGCGATCAAGACACCCGACGGACGCAGGGTCGCCGAAGAGTATGCCGATGGCACCGAGCAAACCATCGTCGGTGAAAAGCTCGAGGCGGGGAGTTACCTGCTCAGCGTCACGGATGTTCTTGGGCGCAATCTCAAGGGCGGCTTGGGCTACCATCTTTCGATCGAGCGCGACGCCTCGAAAGACGATGTCGCCAAGGACGCTGCCCCCGTCGTCGAAGCCGTCGCAGCGGACGAGCCCGAGGCCGCGGTCAGCGGAAAGGTGCTGACCATGACGGCCCCCGTCCATACGACGACGCACGGCTCGAAGCCCAAGCCAAAAGCTTCGGCCCATGCTCTGGCGGATACGGGCGCACCGCCTCCGCCGAAGGCCGCGTCTGTGACCCCGCCGCCTCCGCCGCCCCCGCCCGCCAAGGTGGAAGCCGCACCCGCGCCCCCGCCTCCGCCGAAGGCGGCCCCCCCGCCGCCGAAGCCTGCCCAGCCCGAAAAGAAGGGCGTCTCCTTGGAGGTGCACTTCCCCTGAAGGGTAATCGCTATTCGACTTCGAAAATGGCGGCAACCTCGACCGAGATGTTCCCGGGCAGCGAGCCCGAGCCCACGGCGAAGCGCGAATGCCGCCCCGCTTCGCCGAAGACCTCGACGAAGAGATCCGAGGCGCCGTTGATCACCTGGGGGTGCTCCGCGAATTCCGGGATGCCGTCGACGAAGCCCTGCACCTGGACGACGCGAACGACGCGGTCCAAATCGCCGAGCGCAGCCCGCGCCTGGGCCAACACGTTCAGCGCGCATAGGCGCGCGCTCTGCTGCGCCACGGCCACCGTCAGGTCGCGACCGACCTTGCCGATGTAGCGCAATTCGCCATTGAACCAGGGGCCCTGCCCCGACACGAAAAGGAGATTCCCCGATCGAACGGCGGGAACGTAGTTGGCCACCGGCGCGGGGGCATTCGGCAGTTCGATCTTCCGCTCCGCGAGTCGCGCTTCGATTCGTCCACTCATCGCAAGTCCTCTCTTTCGCCGCCACCTTACCCGCGCCCTTGTTCTGCGGCGCATCAATCTCGATGTGCGACAGCCGGCCCCTTCGGCGACCTCGTGAACTCGGATTGGACATCCGAGCGCCGAAAACGCGTGGTTTCGAGCACGCGAAAAAGCGAACGCGAGCAGCCGAAGAAGATTTTTACGATTTTCGTGCACCTCCCGGAATGCCGCTGCGTCTCCCCAGCGAGATGCGCCCCGCGTCGATGGATGCCGAGGCGCCATGGCCAATTCATTGAAGGAAAAAGGCATATGAAACAGGGATTCCTCGTGGCACTCCCGCTCGCACTCGTTGCATTGCCCGCATGCAGCGTGCAGACATCCGATGGCACAGGCCAGGAACGAACCGGCTCCGTGGAGCAACGCGAAGTCTGGTCTGCGGCCGACGATCCGGCGCTGTTCGGCGTGCGCCTCGAGCGCGTGGCGGCCACGCTCCCCACCAAGGGGGAAGCTGCGCAGACACCGTGGGCGGGAAGCTATTGGCCAGCCTACAACGACAGCATCAACTATCGCTGGAACGGCCCCGACTCGCTTTCGCCATCGGAGAAGTACGAGACGGCCTTCGGTGTTTCCGGAGTCCAAGATCAAGTGGCCGCGTCGAATGGAGTCGAATCGGTCAGCGCCCGCGGCACGTGCACGAGCGATACCGATTGCAACGACGGCACCGCGTGCGGAAAGCGGAATGGGGCATCTGCCGGGAGGTGCGTGCTCACCTGGGCGGGCATCTGCCACGGCTGGACACCCGCGTCCATTCTCGTGCCCGAGCCGAAACACGGTGTCGTCGAGAACGGCGTGACCTTCGAGGTTCAAGACATCAAGGCACTGCTTTCGATGCTTTACACGGAAGCCGATACCAAGTTGATCTCCTTGCGTTGCAACCAGGACAGCGCCGACCTGAGTCGCGACAAATACGGCCGCCCGCCGTCGCGATGCCGCGATACGAATCCGGGTACCCTGCACCTTCTTTTGACGAACTACCTCGGGCTTCTCAAGCAATCTTTCGCCGAGGATCGCACGTTCGATAGCCAAGTTTGGAATCAGCCCATTCGCAGCTACGAAATCAAGGAGCAAAAGCCCGTAAGCGCCGAGGAAGCCAATCGTCTGGTGATGGGCAACACATCGTCACCGATTCCGGCGGCGTACGCCTTCAACTCCGGCGCCAAATCCTTCCTCTACGTGAAAACGCGCGTCGCGTACATCGGCGAATCCGATCCGGACGAAGGGAATCTCTCTTCGACCATCGATCGGTATACCCATCACGATGATTACAGCTACGTCCTCGAACTCGATGCCCGAGGGGCCATCATCGGCGGCGAGTGGGTTGGGCACAGCAAGAATGCGCACCCCGACTTCCTATGGCTGCCCAAGTCGGCCCCCACGCATACGGTCTCGGGGATCTCGCCCGCGCACGTGAAAAAGCTGGCCGACGCTTCCATCGCAAATCGATAGCGAGCGCTCCCTAGCAGGCATCCATTGCGCACGGCAACACATCGGTGCGCAATGGATGCCTTTGTCATGACAATTCGGAAAAATTGCATGCGCATCTAAAGAACTCTCCCGTCGCTACGAATGGGCATGGATGGATGGACGTACGGCTTCCCCGCCGGCACGGACGTTCCGAACGGACAATTGCCTATTCCGGAGAGACACATGCAAAAAATGAAAATGGGGTCGTGGACGGCCTGCTGTGCGCTGTTGATTTCCATCATGACGGCGGGATGCAGCGCCGCCGACCCGCAGGACGCGACCGGCGTGGACCAGAACGTCGAAAGCGCCTCGCAAACGTCGAGCTGCGGAGCAAAAGCCGACCCGACGCTGGCCGGTCCCGAGGAGAGCTCCACGACCGTCGCCGAGGACGGGACCGTCAACGTCTCCGCCGCCGTCTGCAAATGTTGCTCGGATTGGCGCGCCGATGCCGAGCGAGTTTGCGCGGGAAGCGGAAGGAGGGTGGTCGGCTTCTATTGTCGCGATGCGTGCGGCCTCTGTGGCCGAGACAGCGCCTACCGTAGCTACAGCGTCACCTGCGGGTAATCCCGTTAGGGCGTCGTGCGCTTCATGACGACGCGGCGGCCCATCGCATCGAGTCCGAGCGAGCGCTCTTTCGCGCGCAATGCCTCCAGGCCCAGCGTCAGCACGTCCAATTCGCGAAAACCATGACGCGCATAGAAGGGCGCATTCCACGGTACGTCCGCGAACGTGACCAACGTCATTTCGGAATAGCCGAGACGCTGGGCCTCCTGAAATGCGCCTTCGAGCAGGGCCGCTCCAAACCCGCGGCCTTGATGCACGGGGTGCACGGAGAGCTGCTCCAAATGCGCGATCCCGTCGACCACCTCCACGCGGGCAAAGCCCACCGGCGGCTCGCCCGCGACCAGCACGAACAACGCCGCCGCGAGGGTTTCGCTGCTGCCCGGCGGCGGCAGCGGAGCGTAGCCCATTGCGGCAAATCGCTCGTCCGCGGCAGCTTCCACCGCCGGAAGGAGCGGGAGCTCCGCGGCCGTCGCACGTCGCGCGATGGCGCCCAGAAAGCGCGTCGGGAGACGCTCTTCGACGAGCTGCCCATCGTGAAGCGTGACGCGGTAGGCGGACGCCTCGGGCCGAGAGCTCACCACGCCCACGAGCGAAGTCCCTGTAAAGTGCAACGCCGCACCATCGTCGGCGGCGTACCCACCGGGGAGCTCCCCCGAGGCCACGAGCCGATGGTACGTGGGGCGGCGCCACGCCTCCCCATCATAGTGCGGGCACGCGCTTCCCTCGAGAAACGCGAGCCCATCGTGAAGCGGTGCCGGCCCGCCAAACGAGTCCGTGATGGAACTCTGGAACCAGCAGAGCATGCCCGCGCTGACCCCGCACAACACCGCGCCCGCGCTCCACGCATCGCGCAGCATGCGATCGATGCCGTGCGCGCGCCAGAGCGCGCGTAGGTTGGCGGTACTCCCGCCGCCAACGTAAATCACGTCTTGCTCGCCGAGGAACGCAGGCAGATCGGCGGTGTGCGCCGGCTGCCGAGGGAGCGAACCCGCGGAGAACAACGTGAGATCCGTCGCGAGGCATTTGCGACTGAAGGCCCGATAGAATCGGGTAATGTACGCGGCGAAGTCGCCGCTTGCGGTCGGCACGAAGCACACGCGTGCCGGCGACCGACGCGCAAGCGACAGGACGAAGTCGTCGAGGAGCGGGTTGTCCGGTTCCATGGAGAAACCGCCCCCGCCCATCGCAACGATGGAACCAACCCTCGGATCACTCGCCGTGCGCATCACGCACGACGATATCGGTGGCTACGGTGAGCCGTAAAGCTTGGCGGCTCCCTGCGCGTCCTGGGCCGTAATGACGAGATCGCCGGAATTCGTCCCGTTGCACTGCGGATAATGCATGACGGAGTCCGAATCGTACGCCGTCAGCGCACGCCAATTGTCGTCTTCGAAGCAGGCGCCCGATTCGGGTCGCGTGTGCTCGTGGCGGAAGCCCAGCGCATGGCCGAGCTCGTGGGTCAAAATGCCGGCCAGCGTATACGGCCACGTATCCCCGAACGATGACGAGTCGATGAGAACGTTGCGCGTGGAGCGTCGCTGATTTGGAAAGAAGGCCCTCGCCAAATACTGACCGCTGCGCACTTGGCGGACGTCGAAGACGACCTTGTTGTTCCGCGCATTGCAATTGCCATCCTGACTGGAATCGTGCACGAACGCGATGTTCGCAACCGACGCCCAGTTGCCGCCTGCTTCGCTCATGGCTTGCACGACGGCGTTGTACCGGCTCCCGAACGACGTACGGCTGACGCAATACGTGATATTCACCTTTTGCGCACTATTCCATTTGGAGTCGATCCCGCCGTCGTTGTCGACGATGAGTGCGCCCTGCTGCACGTACCTCTCGTAGAACGCTTGCAGCTTTTCGATGCTGTCCACGGGCGTATCGCCATTGACGATCCAGACGCCGCTCTCGGGCTCCTGGTAAACCGTTTTTTGCCATTCATCGAATGACTTCGCCGTGGTGCCGGTCGCTTCGGAGCGACTCCCCTCCTCGGATCCCGCTGCGCAGCCCGCCGACGAGATGGAAAGGGCGCCAAATGCGATAACGCTGGATGCCACCCCCAGGCAGCGGACGAAGGAACCGGCCGACATCTTGATTCGCATGGTGAAACTCCTTGGCAGTAGGGCACACCTCCCCCCTTCGGGAATCAGGCCGATTCCCCCCCGGCAGAGGCGCAAAAAAGCAGATCTACCTACACTTGGTAGTGATATCCCCCATCGATGATGGCTCGTACCCCTACCCCCGCAGCCCTCAAGCGAGACGCGGGAGTCCTAAGGACCAAGCACGCACGGTGAGTGCGCGACGGTTTCAGAGTCTATCAAACAAAGGTGTCGTTCGGGCATCTTGACGCCCAAATTGTAGGATACCCTACTACGCTGGGTGCCTGGCCCGAAACATGACGGCTGCGTTTACCGCGCAGCGATGTCGGCGTCTTTCAAGTACGAAGAAGCTTGGACGATGCTCGCGGCGGTCCAACCATAGTTGGAGCCGGTGCCGTCGGCGGCGCAATCCCCGTCGGTGTGGACGCCGATCAGGTAACCCTCGCGCGTAAGCACCCCGGCGCCCGAACCACCCACCAGGGTGTCGAGATCCGTATAGTAGATAAGCCCATTGCAGATGCCCGCGAGCTTGCCCTCGGCAATGGCCTTGGGCCCGCCGCGCGGATGCTGGACGATCGCCACCCGATCGCTCTCCTTGGTCGTCAGGGGCGTCGGTGCGATCGCGGGCAGCTTGTCGGGCTGAATGAGGGCGTAGTCCGGCGTATCGGCTTGCTCGATGATGGCACCCTCGGTGACCAGTGTGTCGCCATCGGCGTTGGCCTCGACGTTGAAGGCAAGCATCACGCGATCGCCCACGTGGCCACAATGGCCTGCCGTCAGGATGATCGGACCTGCCTGCGCAGCAATCAACGTACCGGTGCAACTGCCGTTGATCAGAACGACCGCGTCTTCTCGCTCCTGGATGGACGAGATATCGCCGTGGTAGTCGTTGATCGGCGTAAAATCGAGGGTCGGCCCGCACTGCGATTGCGTGCGTAGGCTCGGATCGACGATGTGCAAGCCGGCGCATACCGTGTTGGCAGCCGGCTCCTCCTCCGAGGAGGAACTTCCGCACGCCGCGGCGCCCAAGGACAGGGACGCCGCGGCCGCGAAAAGGAAAAGCCTCGTGAGCATGGGCTCATTCAACGGCTTTTCGGGGGGTCTAGTAAATGGTCTGCAGTGCGGTGCGGTCCGAGCTGGTGAAATTGCCCGTCTCGCTGCTGCGGAAGCACGAGTTCATGAGCGAGCCACCGACCGTCGCGCCGGTCGGCGTGCCGGAGATGTGGATGGCGCCCACGCCCGCGCTGCCCTCGTTGCCGCCGGACCCACAGCTAATGCTGCGATTGAAGTAGTCGGAATGCCGCATTCCAACGGTGTGGCCAATCTCGTGGGTGATGACGTGCTTGACGACGTTGGTCCCGTACTGCGACGTCGACGAGGCAACGTTGATCGTGTTGTACGGCAGACCGCCGGACGGGAAGCCCGAGCTGCCACCGGCCGACCCGGAGGTAAGCCTCGCGGTGATGGTCGCATTGCAGCCGCTGGTGCTGCCGCTGGTGCGCCGCAGGCTGAAGTTGAGGCCCAAATTGTTGTAGTTCGCAATCGCCCCGTCGAGCGCCGTGCTGAACGTGCCGGTATACGCCGACCCATTGACGCAAATCACGCGTACGCCGCTGCCGACCAAATTGGTGGTGCGGTATTGCTCTTTCGAGCCATCGGCCTGCAGCATTTCGCGGGATGCCTCGAGGGAAACCGCCGCATCGCGCCCGACGTACACGACGCCGTCGACTTCCATGATGTCGTCCGCGGGGAATCCAGCCTGGATGAGATTATTGACGATCTCTTGATTCGTACCCGCCACGGACTCCTGCGCGTCAGAATCCGACGCAGCGCAGCCCGTGCCAATCGCAATCATCGCCGCAAATCCAATGAGATAATTCACTTTGCTGAGGTTCATGATTACGCCCTTTCCGTCTTGACGCGATAGGTGCGGCGACATCCAACGAGGGCATACGCGTCCTGCGCGCCCCTCGGACTCCACCGACAGGTTGTTTGCGAGGCATCCTTCAGTTGACATCCCGCAGTTCGCGCTCCGGCTGCTCGTGGCAGTCCGCACGCTGTGCTCACACCGCAGGTCAAGCCCCCCATGGTAGAAGGCGACATTGTGACTATTGCACAACTCATCAACGATCAACAACGATTCGCAAAAGCATTAAATTTATGTAGGCACACACATATCGGCATGGGTACGCGCGCATTGCGTTCGCGCAATGCGCCACCTACATGGCCTTTTGCTTATATTTACTGAGCCTTACGCTTATGGCTTCTCGAGGCGATAGACCGGAGCGCCCTCGAAGTCCTTCTTCCCAAGATCCACTCCCGCCGAACGCAATAGGGCATAGACCATGCCGATATGGAAATAGGCGTTGGGAAGGACGCTATCGAGAACGAAGGAGCGGGTCTCGAAGATGCGTGCCTCGCCGGGCCTCCCGGATCTGGCGTCTGCCTTGCTTACGGTGATGGATGTCGAAGCGGCGTTGATCTCGTCCGGGGTGAATGTTTTCAGATAGGCAACACCGTCTTGCACCAGTGACTGGAGTTGCCCGAAGGAACGCCACGTTTCACGGAACGAGGACTCGTCGCCGCGATTAAAGACGGCAAATTCCGGGTCCACCGCGTCGGGGCCTACGCGCCCGCCCAATCGGGCAACGCTTCCTTTCGCGCCGGAGACGAGAATTTCCACCTGGCGTGAAAGGGGGAACATATCGGGGTGGAGGCGTCGCTCCAGCAAGGCGTCCGCGCTCATTCCGCGTTGCGTCGCAAACGCGGAGGCCTTGTTCAGGATCTGCTCCAAGTTCACCAGAATGCGAATCAGGGCGGGCACGCTAACGTCGTAAAGAGAAAGGTGCATAAGGTGCATGGGGCGCTCTTCTTTTTTACTCGGCCGGTGGCTCGGCAAGGAGGAGGCGGTTCTTTTCCGTGATAGTATCGGGGATTTGCTCGGTGCGGACCGTATACCCCTGAAGGCGTAGGCGGGTGACGCGTTCGACGTCGATGGCCAATGGGGAATCGAGCCACCCGCCGAAGCTTCCTTGATCGCAGGTTCTCGCATCCTGGCAGCATGGCAGCACGGCCACGCGCGTTCGCACCGAGAGGGCGCGTTGAAGGACGTCGTCGGTGAGTGCACCGCACGCGTGCACCGAGACGACGAGATCCCCGGAGTGCACCTCCACGTCGGCCATCGGGCGTGCCTGGAGATCGACGCGACCAGCAAGGCGGGGCCACGCGTGCTCCATCGCCGCGCGAACCTTGGCCGCGCTTTCGGGAATGCGCACGTCCGCCGCCACGGCCGTGGGCGACGTGTCGTCGAGCACGAGAAGAAGGTGCGCGAGCAAGCCGTGCCCGCAAGCGAGATCCACCACGCGGCCGCCGCGAAATCGGCGCCGAATGCGCCGCGCGACCTCCCACGCTTCGAAAAGCTCCTTTCGCGGAAGGCACTCCGCCTCGCAGAGCGCGCGGCCTACCGCATGAAAGAGCGACGGACCATCGAAGCGCGGAAGATCGCGCCGCGTCAGCTTCGATCGGCTGGAAGGGTCGAACGCGTGGGCCATACGCATTCATACCGCGCCCGAGCTCCCCGGCGCGCTAATCAGCGAGCACGATCCCCAAACAGAAGAGGGAAACCGCCAAGACGCCAAGAGCGCCAAGACCTGAAGGGTTTGTGAAGAGCGTTACTGGACGCTCAGCACATGGAATCTCTCTTGGCGTTCTTGGCGGTTCTCTCACCCTCCCGCGGGTTCGAGAATCGCGCACGTCGATTTATCGATCGCGTTTCGCGAACAGGGTATTCAGTTCGCGTTGCGATATTTGCTTTTCGGCAAAGTGAAGGGTCCCATGTTCGAATAGCTCGCGGGCGCCCTCGCGGAGGAAGCCCAAGGCCGCACGGGCGAACGAACCGCCGAGGCTCACGCGGGCCACGCCCGCGGCGCGAAGGTCGGCGACGATCAGCGCGGTGGTGGTGAGGCCCGCGACCACGTTCACCGGGCCATCGATCTCGCGCACCATCGTGGCAATGTCGTCGAGGTTTTTCACGCCGGGAACGAACAGGCAGTCCGCGCCGGCAAGCCGATAGCGATTCGCCCGGCGGATGGCATCGGACAGCGAGCTGGGCGTATCGAGGAGCAAGCCGTCGGTTCGCGCGGTGAGGACGAAGTCCGTGCCGCTCTTGGCAATGGCCTCGCGCGCGGCGGCAATGCGCTCGGCACCAAGGCTCTCGTCGTACAGCGTGCCGCGCTCGTAGTCCTCGATGTTGCCGCCGGCGAGCCCGGCGTCGATGGCAAGGCGAATGGTTTCGACCACGGCCTCGGGGCGTGCGCCGTAGCCGTTCTCCAAGTCTCCGTTCACGGGCACGTCGACCGCCGCCGTGATCTGACGGATGCGATCGAACATTTCCTCCTTCGAAACCGCGGTGGCGCCTTGCGGAACGGAGTGATCCCCGCGGCCGAGTGAAAACGCAATGCCCGCGCTGGTGGTGGCAATGGCGGAAAACCCGGCCTCCGCGAGAACGATGGCGCTCCCGGCATCCCACGCATTCGGCATCACGAAAGCATTGCGCGCGTCGTGCAGCCGTCGGAATGTGGCGGCGGCGGTGATGTTCTTTGGCATGCCCCGTTTGTATCAGAGCGGCCGAGGAATACACCTCATCCGAGTGTCCGATTTGGACGGCGACGAGTCACAAAGCGACGCAGGCTCCCCTCTCCCTTTCTTTTCGTGCGCAGAAGCCGCGTTGGCAGGGTTGTCGCAATGCGAGCGCGAGCGGAGACTGATCATGGATTGCAATCTGTTGTTCGTCCAGACGAATCGGAACCAACTTTCCTACAATCGATTCGAAGACTACAGCCTCAAACGCGTCAACGATTACTTCGACAGCATCCAAACGATGCTGCACGCTCCGGCGAGCGCGCGCCTCGTGGTGGTCAATCAATTCGACAATCCGGTCCCGCGCGTGGTGCGCGGCACGAACGATTTCGACTACGTCACGCCCGAAACGCGCCACCGCATTGGACTCCATGGTACGTTTTTGCAGAAGTCGGTCGCCGACCAAACCGGGAATACCGCTTACAAGGGCGATGCGGCTTTGAGCACATTTCGCGATGGGCTTCTCATCGAAATGGACGCGGCCATCGAGCGCTCCCATCAGCCGGCCACGCGGCCCCGCTTCGCCGTCGTCGATCACAATGCGGCACACGATGTATCGGCCCCGCTGGCCGAATGGGCATTCGCCAACGCCGATGCCTCCACGCCGCGGGTGCGCATCATCGTCAATTTCGATTTCTACGCCGATTCGCCGGACAAGATCGATTTGAACGAGCAAATCATCCGCTGCGACAATTGGGCAGGCTTCATGACCCGGGTGGTGCCCGGTGTCTATCCGAAGCCCATCGCCGATGCATACGTGAACTTCGGTGTCTCGTCGGGGCCGAATGCCAAAGTGAGCGGCAACCTCGGCGCCGGCCTCTATCAATTGGCCCGAAACAATGGCCTCAAACCGCAGCGCATCATCCCGGAAAACCATCCCACCCCCACCGTGACCGAGCAATTGGCCACGGTGGTGGGCTGGTTTTCCCCGGGCGACGTCGACGTCTACATTTCGATCGATCGCGACTTCATGGTCGGCAGCTACACGCCATGGGGTGATGGATCGCAGCTGCCCCATGCCGGGCGAGCTGCGGTCCTGGAGGCGCTGTTGTTCTTTCAAAAAGGGCTGCCGTTCGGCGCGCGGGGGCAGCTCGTGGGCTTCGATGTCACCGGACTGCCGGCCCTCGGAGGCTTCAGCGGCACGGGAATCAAAGAACCAGCCGCCATCGAGCAAGCGAACGACGACTTGATCACGTTCTACCGCCAAGTTCGCGACTATTAGGGCATTGCGCGAGCCGCTTCGGCGATGGCCGATGCGTAGGAGCTGACCTCCGTGTAGACCCCCGGAGCCTTTGCGCGCGCACATCCGTCGCCCCAGCTCACGATACCGACTTGAATCCAATTGCCCGCGTCGTCCTTGCGGAACATGGGGCCGCCGGAGTCATTCTGGCAGGTATCGATGCCACCTCGATCCCAGTAACCTGCACAGATCTCCGCGTTCGCGTTCAGGTTCGCATAGATGCCGCCCGCCGATTTGCACTTGGCATCGTCGATGAAGGGCACCTCCGCTTTGAGGAGGTAACGCGAGTTCTGCCCGCCCTCCGTCGTATTCCCCCACCCGGCCACGCCGAAGGTGCCCGAGTTGTATTTCGCGCTGGTGGCAATTGGAAGGGTCACGGCGTTGGGGACGGGCTTGGCCAATTTGACCAACGCCCAATCCCCTCCCTTTCCAGCCGCGTACGTCGGTGACGTGTGCACGTACGTCGATTTGACGATCGTCGCCGCCGAATCCCGTACGTCGATCGCCCGGGCAAGCACCGTGATGCTCGTATCGGGCCCCGTATCGCCGACGCAGTGGGCGGCAGTGAGCACGATCTGAGGTGTGTACAATGCACCGCCGCAGGCGGGCGGCGCCGTCTCTTGCGGCGAGTCCCCTAGCCGCACCATCCACGGGAATTCCCCTTTGCTCGCGCGCTTTCCGCCGACGACGGCTTGCTGCGTGCTGTCCGTCCCCGGCTCCGGTGATGACATTTCCTCGCTTTGCACGGCACATGCGGCATTGGCCAATCCAAAGCATGCAAAAGAAGCGACCAGCTTCGCAAACGACGCTCGGTTCATAATATCCTCCGTTGTGGGACCATGAACGCGTTCGCAAGCGCACTCGCAGACACACCGGGCCCCGAGGGCCGCCGCAAGAATCACTCAATCCGAACGCTCTCGTGCTTATGACGCGAAACCCGGGCACTTGTCGCCAGGATTTTTAACGAAATGTCATGCACGGCATCATTTGGCGATCAGCGATGTTTCCAATACACCCGCATGCCAATCCATTCGACCGCGCGGTATGAATCGGAACGTCTATTAGCGTTTACGGATCAAAAATTGTCATAAATTGCGAATCCCTGAGCAACTAACTCTTTTCACGGTCGATCTTTTCGAGGATTCCCGCCGGTCCACGATTTCGTGGCGGCGGGAATCCGTTTGGTTAGCGCTTGCGAATGGGGAAGAAGACTTTGCCACTTCGTGAAGAAACGAAGCGATCCTTCTTCGAGCCGGTAACCTTCAATGTCGTTCGAACCTTCTGCGCGACCTTTCCGCAGCCGGATTCCTGGATGATCGTGGCGAGCCCCTTGGACTTGTTGGACCACCCCGCGAAAAGGAAAATGTGGGACTTGTTGTTCAGCGCGTCGCCGGGGGCGAGTTTGCTCGGCTTGATCACGTAGCTCTTCTTGCTGCTGTACGGGGCAAAGCCGTAGGTCGTGAGTCCCGGCGCCTTGAGTCCCCACGACCAGGAGACGATGCCCGAACAATCGGATCGATATTTGTCCCACTTGTTGTGCGGCCGGCGGCACGTGCCCCCGCAAATGTAATCGTGCCCGCCATTCGTGCCGCCGCAATAAGGCACTTTGGCTTTGACCCATTCCTGCGCGCGTTTGACGGCATTGGTTCCGCCGGCGGCGAGGGGTGAAACGGAATCGAGTGCCGAGCTATCGAACGAGTCGACGTCGAGCGAATCGTTGGCATCTTGCTCCTCGGGCACATCGGGAGCATTGCCGCTGGTGTGCTTCGATAGGAACATGCCGGAGCCCCAGCCCGTCTTTTCGCCAAACTTGATTTGGTACCAGCCGCCCGAGGGGGCCGCCGATTCGACGGTCACGTCGGCGTCTTCCGGCACCACTTCGAGAATGGAATCGTTGGCCGACGGGCCGCTGCGCAGATTGAGATCCGAGGTGGCGGCCAGCTTTTCGCCCACGGCCACCGCCTCGTCGAGCGCCGATTCGTCGGTGGTGAACGTATCCAGTTCGTCCGGCGTTTCGCCCTCCGGTCCGAGATCGTCCTTGCCGTCGTCGATGGTGACGTCATCATCGAGGGTGGACGTATCTTGGTCCGGGCTGTCCGCAGCGCACCCCGCGAAGAGCGGCGCCATGACGAAGATTGTACCTGCAGCTGCGAAAACGGATTTCGAGAGGAGGGATTTCATCATGGTGGCCTGTAATCGCAATGGCGATGCCACCGGGTGCATAAGCCTTTTGGCCGAAATTAATCGAATTTTGGTACGCGCGGGGTTGTCAACGCAGGGTTGACTCGGACCAGGCGTCGTATGTCCTACATGGTTATCCGTCCGCCTCGCGACGCAATGCGCGGTCCAGAAAGAACGCGCCAAACGGCACAAGGGACGCCACGAGCGCGACGCTCCCCGCAATCTGGACGATCCAGACCATGCCGGCGAGGTACTTCAGCGGCATCGCCACGAAAAGAAGGACCAACAGCGAGATCCCCTCGAGAAGCGCCACGGCACGAAGCCACGCGAGAGCCCATTCATCGCGCACCGAGCATCGACCATGTCGGCCGCAGCACCATGAGCGCAAGCACGGTGAGCAATGGAATCGCCGCCGCCGAGAACACCGCGCCGGTGCGGCGATCGCGCGACACGCTGTAGACGAGGCCCAGGAGCGAGAGGAACGACAGCACGAGGCCGCCTAGAATCCACAACTCCCTCAGGCCGATGCCCGATTCATTGGCCACGAGGCAGCCGGCCATCCACGTCAGCACCAGACCGGGCGATGCAATGGCATGAACCGCACGCTTGCGCGCAGGCATCTCGCCCGCGAGGAATGCGCCGGCGAAGCCGCCCGCGTACGCGAGCACGCCGGCGAACTTCAGAAAGAGGAACACGCGATAGAGGCTCACCATGATGTACCGCGTCTATGTCGGGACGGGCCATTTTCGACCAGTGGCAAGAATGCCAAACACCGCAGGCTTCTTGCCAAACGACGGCCGGCACGCGCTCAGCTTCGCCGCGCTTGACACCCGGCTTGACACCCCCAGGCCAGTGGACGACCCTTTTGTGCAGGGGAACGTACACCATGCGAATCGGACTTGCCGGTGTTGGGCTCATTGGTTCCTTTCACGCCAAGACGCTTCGGCAGCTCTCGGGCGTCGATACCCTGCTCATCGCAGACGTCAACGCCGAGCGGGCGCGTCAGGTGGCGGGGCCGCTCGGAGCGCAGGCGTTGGCCCGGGTCGAGGATCTGTTCACGGCGAAGCTCGACGGTCTGGTCATCGCCGCCGCAACGGATGCGCACCCCGGGCTGATCATTCGCGCCGTGGAAGCGGGCATTCCGGTCTTTTGCGAGAAGCCCGTGGCACCAACCCTGGGCGAGACGCTCACCGTGCTAAAGCACGTCGAGAAAACGCAGGTGCCGGTGCAAATCGGATTTCAGCGCCGGTTCGACCCGGGCTACATCGCCGCACGCGAGGCCATCCAGAGCGGGCGCCTCGGTTGGGTTCACACTTTGCGCGCGTGCACCTTGGACGAAGGGCCCCCGCCGCCGGAGTACGTGCCGACGTCGGGCGGCATCTTTCGCGATTGCAGCATTCACGATTTCGACATTCTCCGCTGGGTCACCGGCCGCGAGATCGTAAGCGTGTATGCCACGGGCGCGAACCGCGGAGATGCTTACATCCGCGATGCCGGCGATTTCGACACCGCCGCCGTCCTCCTCACCTTCGATGATGGCACCCTCGCGGTGGTCTCCGCCACCATGTACAACACGATGGGCTACGACGTGCGGCTCGAGGCTTTGGGCTCGAAGCAGAGCATCGCGGTGGGGCTCGACGACCGCACCCCGATTCGCTCCGTCGAGCCGCACGTGCGCTATCCGGGCGGCACCCCGTATCCCGGTTTCATCGACCGATTTGGCAAAGCCTACGAGCGCGAGCTGGCCGTGTTCCTCGACGTCGCCGCACGCCGCATCGAAACGCCGTGTTCCGCCGCCGACGGCCTGGCCGCGTTTCTCGTGGCCGACGCGTGCGAGCTCTCCCGCCGCGAAAAGCGCTCGGTGCAGATGCCGGAGGTGCGCTCGTGAGGGCCCTCGCGGCCCTCGCGGTATTCTCGATGGGCGCGATGGCGCTCGCCGGCTGCAACAAGGACAAAGGAAATGCGACCGCAACGGCCACGGCGGCAACCAGCGAGACGGCGAAACCGACCAAGGAATTGACGTTTGCCTTGGTGTCGCATGCCAATGCGGGCGACAAATATTGGGATGTCGTGAAAACCGGCGAGGAGCAGGCCGGCAAAGATCTCGGCATCAAGGTGACTTACCAGGGCTCGGGCAATCCGCAGAAGCAGGCACAACTCATCGACGTGGCGGTGAGCCAAAAGGTCGATGGGCTCATCGTCTCCATGGCCAATCCAGAGGCGCTGAAACCATCGATTCAGGCGGCCGTGCAAGCGGGCATTCCGGTCATCACCATCGATTCGGGCGTCGAAAAGTCGGCCGAGTACGGTGCACTCACGCACATCGGGCAGATGGAAAAGATCGCCGGGCAGGCGGCCGGCGAGCGGCTGGCCAAAAAAGGCCTCAAGCGGGTCATCTGCGTCATTCACGAAGCCGGCAATGTCGGGCTCGAGGAACGATGTGCAGGGGCCAAACAGAGTTTGGGCAAGCTCGAGCATCTGCAAGTGTCCATCAGCGATCTGACCGCGGCCACCGCCACCATCGCGGCCAAGCTGCAGGCCGATACGACCATCGATGGCGTTCTGACGCTCAACAATGCCGTGGCCACCGCCGCCGTCAACGCCGCAGAACGAGCCAATCGCCCCACCGTGACCTTGGCCACCTTCGACATCGACGCCAACGTTCTCTCGAGCATCTCGGCGGGCAAAATCTTCTTCGCCATCGACCAGCAGCCCTTTCTACAGGGCTACCTGCCCGTATCGTTCCTCAAGTTGTACAAATTGAACGGTACCACCGTGGGCGGGGGCCAACCGGTATTGACCGGCCCCGGCTTCATCGACAAGGCCAACGTGGAG
Organism: Sorangiineae bacterium MSr12523; assembly: GCA_037157775.1. Lineage (NCBI taxonomy): Bacteria > Pseudomonadati > Myxococcota > Myxococcia > Myxococcales > Pendulisporaceae > Pendulispora > Pendulispora brunnea. Next base: position 12,928,702 of record CP089982.1, on the reverse strand, counting down.
CAGGTTCAGAAATTCGTGCAACAGGGCATGCGCTGATACGCCGTTGTTCGAAGAAGAGAATTCAATTCCGCCCACTGCGCCGATTGGCAAACAAAAAACCTTCCCGCCTTCCCGCCTTCATGTGAACTCTCTCCCTCTCCCCCTCGGCGAGCTGTCGCAAAAGGCACACATATAAGTTTCGGCAATGCGGACCATAATGACAATTTAGCCGGCGTTATGGCCGCGTTCCTCCTATAAGTCCTTTTCAGCGAAAGGGACGACGATGAACGTGGCCGAAAGCGCATATGCACGGCGCGAGCGCATTTTCATGTCGCGCGAGGCCGTCGCCGCGGGTTGTTTGGCGGCAGGTGCATTCGCGCTGCTCTTCTGGGGCGTCCACCGCGCCGATCCTCATTATTACTACGCGCCCGCCGTGCGCAGCATGAGCGACAGCTGGCATGCCTTCGTGTACGGCGCGCTGGATCCGGCAGGGAGCATCACCCTCGACAAAATGCCGGGCGCTTTCTGGCTTCAGGCACTCAGCGCACGACTGTTCGGTTATTCCGATTGGTCCATCGCGCTTCCGCAAGCGCTGCTGTTCGGGGCCACCGTGTTGGTGTTGTTCGACACCGTCCGTGCGTGGGCCGGTGCGAAAGCAGGGCTTGCGGCAGGCCTCGTCGTCCTACTCACGCCCATCACGGTCGCGTTGGGACGCATCAACATCCCCGATACCACTCTGGTGTTTTGCCAAGTGTGCGCGGCACACGCCACGTTGCGGGCCACCCGCACCGAGCGCCTGCGCCCGCTCATGATCGCTGCCGTTTGGCTCGGCCTGGCATTCCAAGTCAAAATGGGACAAGCCTTCGCCGTGCTGCCGAGCCTCGGGGTCACGTACCTCGTCGCGGCGCCTGGCTCGCTGGGAAAACGCATCGGTCGCGGCGCAGCGGCACTCGCCGTCATGGCCGGCATCAGCATGCTCTGGCCCCTGCTGCTCACGCTCACACCCGCGAGTGCACGCCCGTACGTCGACGGCTCGCAACACAATTCCGTTTGGGAAATGGTCTTCGGCTACAATGGCTTGGGGCGATTCATCCAATTCGGGAAGAACGCGCCCATCATGGCGGCATTCGGTGGCGAATCGAGTTGGAGTCGCCTTTTCGGTGCCACACTCGGGCCGCAGATCAGCTGGCTCGTTCCGTTTGCGACGCTGGCCTTCGCCCTGGGAATCGCCTTGCGCCGAGGTACCCCGCGCACCGACGCACTTCGCGCCGGATGGATCCTGTGGGGCAGTTGGCTGCTCGTGCACGCCATCGAGTTCTCCACCACGTCGGATATCCATCCTTATTATACCGCCACCCTGGCCCCGGCAATCGCCGCCCTCACCGGTGCCGGCTTCGTGGCCTTCGCCGAGCAATGGATCGCGGGTGCCCGGATTGGACGCGGATTTCCCATTGCCGTGGCCACGACCGGTATTTGCGCCGTGTTCCTATCGCTGCGCGAAAAGGAGTATCTCCCGTGGGTGTGGCCCGCCGTCGCGGGGCTCACCGTCATCGCATGCGTCCTTTTGGCCATTCGGCAGAAACCACGTGTGGCCCTCGGCGCGGCGGCGGCGGCGATGCTCCTGGCCCCAGCCCATTGGGCGCTCGCCGCATCGGGGAACCCGATGAAAGGCCTCTCCACGATCAGCCCTGTGGCCGGTCCGGTGCGGCCGCTTTCCTCGCAAACCATGGCCGCACTGCACGGTTTTCCCGCACACGTGCACATTCCCATGAGCGTCGGCGACATGCATATGAGCACGCCGAACAAGAACTTGATCGCTTATGTCGCCGCCCACCACCAGGGTGAGCGCTACGTGTTCGCCGTGCCCACGGCCAACACGGCCGCCCCGTATTTGCGCGCCGGATACAGCGTGCTTCCCATGGGTGGATTCACCGGTTCGGCGCCCATGCCCACGGTGGACGACCTTTCCACGGCCATTGCCGCAGGCCAACTGCGCTATGTGCTGACCGGCGGCTTTCACGGAAAAATGGGGGGCCCCATCGCGCGCGAGCGCCAGGAATGGGTCCAATCGCACTGCGAGCCCGTCCCGCCTGCCGATTACGCAAACCCCACCGAGCCCACGGGCCCGCCCGGCAATCCGGAAGTGCTGTTCGATTGCCACAAAGGCAACAGTCGCTTGAACGTGTCAGGTTCGAAATGACCTCTTGCTGGACGTTAGGAACGGACGAAGGCGCCGGCCTCGCCGGGATTGTCCCGCTGCCGCTGCTCAACTGCCAACAACTCGCGAATCCGCCAAGAACCATCGACTCTTGCGTTGGAGGACACTGATCATGTCGCAATTGCCGCCGTCCCTCGCGTGGTTCGCCCGCCATGGCTTTCGCCTCGCCGTGGGCGCCACCGTGCTCTTGGGTGTGCTCATCGTGTTGCATCCGTACACGATGCCCAAGCGCTATCCACTTTTGGACATGGTCGATCTGCGCACGTACCGGGACGGCGGCCAAGCCATCCTTTCCGGCACACCGCTCTACGAGCTCGCGTCCGGCGGGTACAAACTGAATTTCGTTTACACGCCTTTCGCCGCCCTCACGTTCGTCCCGCTCGCACTGGTGCCGTGGTGGCTGACCGATCTTCTTGCGCCCATGGCGCAGCTGCTCCTTTTCGCGTGGACCATTTGGGTCGCCCTGCGGGCGCTCGGCCATGACGATGGGCGCGAGCTGCGGTATGCCACGTTGGGTCTCGCCGCCGTGTTTCTTTTCTTGGAACCGGTGCTTTTGACCCTTTGTTTCGGACAGATCAACATTGCGCTCATGGCGCTCATCCTTTGGGACCTCGGTATTCCGCGCACACCGCGTTGGCAACGCTGGCAAGGGGTGGCGGTAGGAATTGCCGCTGGAATCAAGCTCACGCCCGCGATTTTCATCGTCTATTTGGCTTGCAGCCGACGCCCGCGCTCGGCCCTGGTGGCCACTCTGACCTTTGCTGGCACCGCGGTGCTCGGCTTCCTTCTGGCACCCACGGATTCGATCGAATGGTGGGGCGGCACCTTCGCCCATGCATCGCGCATCGGCGAATACGGAACGTGTGTCAATCAGTCCTTGAGTGGATTGGTCACCCGTCTCACGCACCAAACCAGCCCCACCCAGCTGCCGTGGCTTCTTCTATGCCTGGTCACCGCCGTCATCGGATTGGCCACCGCCGCAGCCGTGCATCGCGCGGGTCATACCCTCTTGGGCATCGTGCTCTGTGGCATGACCGGAACCATGGTATCGCCTTTTTCCTGGACGCATCATTGGGTCTGGCTCGTCCCCCTCGCCATCGTGGCGCTTCACCACGCGGAAGAATTCCCGCGCACCACCCGCAGGGTCCTCTTTGGTGCGTTTGCACTATGCACGCTGGCATGGCCGATCGGCTTCGTCACCGGCCGGCACATGCCAGATATGTTCGCGCTCTTTGCCATTGGCCCGTGGCATGGACTCGAGCTCGTCTACCACAACTCCTTCATTCTTCTTTACGCCGTGGTCCTCACGTGGGGCCGACGTTGGTCTTATCGAGCGCAGCCCGCAGTGCACGCGCCAGCTTGACCGCGTCGTCGTTGGCCCAAAAATGCAAATAGAAGAGGCGCGGCTCGTCCCACAAATCGTGATGGTGCAACTCCGCAATCTCGATTCCGTGGGCGCGCAAGGTATCGACGACGCCTTGCACCTCGTCGGCGAGCATCGCAAAGTCGCCATTGATGGCCGCCTTGCCCTCGCCCGTGGGCTGAAAGCGAAGTGACGCCATCGCGCCAAACGTGGACGGCACCGGCATTCCGTGCATTTTCATGCTCTCTTTGCGCGGAAAGAGGTAATGCCGCACCCCCGCATCCATCACGCCGGTGCCACCCAGAATTTGATCGAGCTTCGCCGTATCCACGGTGTGCTCCACCGGCTTCGGCGGCGCCGCGCCCAAAGCCCCCGTTTGCGCGAGCGCCCCATGCACCAAGCGCGCAATCTCTGCTTGATCACCATTGGCCATGAGATGAATCCAGAGCACGCGCGGCTCTTCGCTGAGCAGATGCTTGTGCATCGCGGCCATCTTGACGGAGGTGCCCGAGAGTTTGCTCATCACGGCCTGCGCCTCGGTTTCCGTGGCCACGAAGTCCGCCATCACCATGACCTGGTCGTTCTTCATCGGATAGAAGATGAACGACGTCGTATGGGTGAGAGACGAGGACAATTCGAGCCCGCGCACGGTCAATTTCAAATCGGTGCGCGGGAATTCGAACTTGTACAAGCCACCCGGAAACGGTTTCCCTTGTTTGCCGAACACGCGGGCAACCGACGAATAGTCGTGGGCGGTCGCACCCGTGGTTTCGGTGACGACGTGCGCATCGCGCGCGCCGCCTGCACATCCCGTCAGGCCGAGTGCCAAGGCAAGCGCGAGCTGGCTGAGGGGTCTCGTGATGATCATACTTTCTCCCGTTGGTTTTTCGTGACGATGGCCAGTGCACCGGCGCCGCAAGTGACCGCGGTGATGGCCATGGGTAGCGGAGTTCCATCGCGACCGAGCCCGGCGATGGGGGCGACGATTGCGCCGGAAAGAAACTGAAAAACGCCGAGAAGCGCCGATGCGCTGCCCGCCGCATGGGGATAATTCTCCATGGCCAGCGCCGTGGCGTTGGGTATCACCATGCTCACGCTGCACACGATGATGAACATGCCGGCCAGCACGAACGGCAGCCCCGCGCCGCTGGTGGCCGCCACGAGAAGCGTCCCGGCCCCGACGGCGGTGGTGGTCAATCCGTAGCGCAGCAGGCGGGTCGCCGGAATGCGCTGCACGAGGTGCCGATTGAATTGCCCCGTGCCCAGGAGACCACACGCGTTGACGGCAAAGGCCAGGCTGTATTGTTGCGCCGACAGGTGAAACCCTTTTTGGAGCACGAACGACGATGCCGACAAATATGAAAAGAACGCCCCCATGGTCAGACTCACCGCCGCCAGGTAAGTCGCATAGGTACGATCGCCGAGGAGTGAGCGGAAGGTCCCCAAAGTTCGACGAAGGCCCGTCGGCTGGGGCGCAGGCAACGGCGGGAGACCTTTGGCAACCGCCGCAGACGCCACCAAGCCATAAATGACAAATACGGCGAATACGCCCCGCCAGGAGGTAATTCGCAATAGCTGGGCACCAACGATGGGCGCCACGATCGGTGCGACGCCCAGGACCATGACAAGAATGGAAAACGCACGCACGGCCGCCTTTCCCGAGTGGGTATCGCGCACGATGGCGCGCGCAATCACGATGCCCACGGCCGCGGAGGCACCTTGCGCGAAGCGAAGGACCACGAGCCACGCCACGGAGCCGGCCAAAGGACAGAGAGCGGAAACGAGCACATACCCCGCAAGCCCCGCGAGGAGCGGCCCCCGGCGGCCATAGCGATCGCTCAGCGGGCCGCCCATCGCTTGCCCCAGGGCCAAACCCGCCAAGCAGGCCGTCAAGGTGAGTTGAATGTGCGCGGCACTCGCCCCGAAATCCGCGGCCATGGCGGGGAACGCGGGAAGGTTCAAATCGATGGTGAGCGGCCCCAGGGCCGACAGCGCCCCCAGAAGGACGAGAAGGTTTACGCGACCCACGGTCCGCGCGTCCAACCTTGGAGATCGTAGTCGTCCATGCACTCTTGCACGAAGGCTTCGCAACGCTGGATGGATCCCCGCCGTGTGGCCCACTTGAGGGCGTCCAGTCGAACTTGCTCGCCGTTGCCCGAGTAGTTGCGCTCGTACAGCTCGTGGCGCCCGCCGAACTCCGTGCCGACGGCGTCCCACACCAACTTGAACAGCTTGATGCGCTCGAGCGCGCTCGTGTCGGAGCCGCGGTAATAGCGGTCGATGAGCGGGCGAAGCTCGGGATTTTGCAGATCGCGGTGGCTGGATGGAACGACCAGCGGCGCACCGCCGAGGTGGGTCTCGAAGAGCGCGTGCACGCGGTCCCAGATCTGTGCATTGTGCACGCGCATGGCCGACGCATATTCGAGCTTGGGCACCACGGTGCCGCCGGCGTTCGGCTCGGGATCGTAGGCCATGGCGGTGGTGAGGCCCCACACCATGTCGCGCATGGAGATGAGCTCTCCGATGGCCGCTTGCACACCGCGAAAGACGTCGGTGCCATTGACCTTTGCGCCCCGCGAGAGAAGCCCGGTCATGAGATCGAGCTTGGTGGCCAATCGAATGCCGGATTGAAAATTGTACAGATTGGCAAAACCCGATTTGGCGTAGAACCCGGTCGACCGCTCGATGTCGCGGTACACGAGGACGTCCTCCCAGGGGATGAACGCCTCGTCCAAGACGAGAACGGCATCGTTTTCGTCGAAGCGGCTGGCCAGCGGCTGGTCGAAGGGCGCACTGCGCGCGTACGGAGTTCGGCACAACAGGTGCGCCCGTGGGTTGTCCATGCGGACGAAGAACACCGTGGCAAAGTCTTCGGCCTTGCCCGATTCGAGCACCGCGGAGGCCACCGGGGCGACGAAGCTCGCGTGGGTGATGGCGGAGCCGGTGGCCAGCATTTTCGCGCCGCTCACCACGATGCCGGCATCGGTCTCGCGCACGACCCGAATGAAGACGTCCTCCATGTCGTGGATGGGGCGTTTTCGGTCGATGGGCGGATTGATGATCACATGATTGAGGTACAGCGCCCGCTCGGTGAATTCGCGGTACCAGGCCACGGCGTTTTTGGCGAAGGGCCCGTAGTAATCTGCATTGACCGCCAAGCCGGCCATGAACGCCGCTTTGTAATCGGGGGTCCGGCCGAGAAATCCGTAGCCCATACGCGACCAGATCGCGATGGCCTCCCGCGCCTCCACGAGGTCTTGGCTGCTGCGACTCGGCTTGAAAAACTTGTGCGTCCGCGTCCCGAACGCGTCGATGCCCGTGAGCGCATCGGACGTGGCGGGATCGTGCAGCGCATCGTACATCCGGGCAATGGAACGCGCCGCATTGCGAAAGGCGGGGTGTTTGGTGACATCCGAGACCTTCTCGCCATTCACGTAGACATTGCGGGCATCGCGGAGGCTTTCGAGGTATTCCTCGCCGGTCAACAAGTGATTCATTGGTACGACACCAGGCCAGGGTTGTTCAGCGGAGGATCCCCCAACACGTGCACGCGCTGGAGGTGGCGAGGGGCACGGGAAACGAAGGCCTCTCGCCCGTGCAGCAAGGTGTAATTGTCGGAGACGACGATATCGCCCGCTTGCCAGGCGTGCGCATAGTAGTTTTCCGGCGCACGGAGGGCGGCCTGCAGGCTGCGGTGGAATTCGAGGAGTTCGTCGGCGAAGACACCGGTGAATTCGAGATTCGGGTGGTTGACGAAGCTCTCATCGTTCGCGTCGGCCGGCTCGTTGTAGCGAATGACCGGGAATCCGCGGTCGGGGTGGGCCGTCACGACCGGCGAGATGGTTTTGCTATCGTAAAATTCCATTTTTCGGTGGTAGATGCCCGTCACTCTTTTCCAGAGTTCGCGCGTGGCGAGCGGCGCACGCTCGAGCGCAAGCACGGTGTTGGAAAAGGTGGTTCGCCCGCCTTGGCCCGCCAGCGGCGCGCGCACGCAGTGGAAGACTTGAAATTCGGGCACCTGCGGCCGGTACATTCCGTCCCAGTGCAGCGGGACGTAGTTGTTGTCGAAGATATGGTCTTGCGGATCGTCCTGCTCGATGAGCTCGAGCACCTTGCCAAAGGGCCAGATGCTCACCTCACCCCACCGGGCGCAGTACTCGGCAAAGGCATCGGCATCGTCGAAGGGGAGGAAATCGCGAAGCACGAGCAAATGGTGCTTTCGCGCAAGCTCGCGGAGCGGGCCAATGGCAAGTTCCGACGGGTGGCGTTCGGGGCCGCGGGCGCGAATCATCACGCCGAAGGGTGTGACCTGCTCTACGGAATGCGTATCGTACGTCGTGGTCATGATGCACCCGTCAATTCGTAATGGCTGGCGCGCCCTTCGCGGGCAACGACGCGGGCCCCCAGGGCCTCGGCCTCGATGCGTTTGAGCAAGACGAACCGCCCGCCCATGTCGACCGCCACACCGTGCCAAGGAGTAAGCCAGCTGTCGGCCGTTTCCATCATGTGAATTCCGAGTTTTTCGCTGCCGCACGTCTGCGGGTGAATCGACAGCCGAACCGATTGCGGAAAGTGCGCCTCGAGCAGGCGACCCCACGCTTGGCTGCGGCGAATGACCTCGTAGGCGCGGCGGCGGCATTCGCGCTGCAAGGCGCTGCGTGAGGCGGTGCCGTCGGGCCGCGTGGCATCCTCGACGAGGAATCGCGTGATTCCGCAATAGAGGCGGTGCGGCTCCCCCCCGGCGCGAACCGCGTTGCGCAGGGCTTCCAGCGATTCGCCGTATTCGAGCATGAGCCGCTCGCGCATGCTCTCGAAGGAGAGACCTTCGAAGACTTGATCGAGGTTGAACGTCGCCAACGACGATGTCGAAATGCGGGCCATCATGGCCGACAGCTCGTGCTGGTAGCCGGTAATATCGACGTCGCGTATCCCGACGATGTCATTGAAGACACGGCCATCGGAGCAGAGGATGACACGTGCGCCGGGCGCATATTCGCGCTGGATGCGCTCGCAGAGCGTCGCAAGGAACTCGAGCGAGCGCTGTTCGGCCATGTCGGGCATGGGGCCGAGCACTTTGGACGGATTGGGAGATTTGCCCGGGAATGCAGGCAATACGAAGGAGACAGGCTCGCGGCGCGCAACCGCTGTGACGACGCGGGCAAGATGCGGAGCAAGGCACTCGGCGCACGGCGAATCGCCGCAGCTAACGCCAGTTGCGGGCACGCGGCGAGCGCGCATGACGTGCATCAAGAGTTGCGTGCCGAGTTTCCAGGCTTCCTCGGGTGCAGCGATGTCGAGCCCTGTCGATGGACGGGTGCCGTAACACGTTTGGGTCGTGTGCATGGTCGGTGTCGTTGCCTCGTGAAATCAGAGGGCGACTCAACTTAACGCGATGTCATTCCCAAGACGAATGAATCGCGTCACTGACTGCAATAAGTAAGAGTTATATCTGTGGGCGCGATAGCGCGAGCGTGTCGAGAGCGCGAAGTCTCAACCCGTGAGCGCCGTCGAAGCAATGGCCACCAACGCTTTACCCGCGCGGGAGGCCAGTACTTCGTTGCGGTAAATGAGATATATCTCGTCGTGAAAACTCGGCATGGATGGGACGCTGCAGAGACGCATGCCAGGCCCACATCGCGCCACACGAGACGGCAGAATACCGAATCCCGCGCCGGAAGAAACGAGCGCGCGAATCACTTCCAAGCTTGGGCATCCGATGAAACGTCGGATGTGGAGAGAACGCGCCCCAAGTTTTTTCAAGACGTATTGCGTCTGCAAAAGCTCGGGATCTCCAAAGAGATCGTGCTCGTAACGCCCTCGTTCGACCTCGAACACGGTCACCACGTCGGTGCCGAGCTTTTTGAGCACGAGATCGGGGTGCACCACGGGATTGACCACGAACGCCAGGTCGACGCGAAAGTCGATGACCGCTTCGGTGATCCGGCGGGAAAGATCGTGGGCCAATTGGATCTCGATGCCGGGGGCTTGCGCGGTAAGATCGCTGAAGAATTTCGGCAACATGTAGGCCCCGACCGAGGGGTGGCATCCAAGCCGATAACGGCCTTTGACCTCCGTATCATCGGCCTTCGCCGCCGCCTGCACGGACTCCCACATTTCGAGCAAATGAGCGGCGCGTCCGGCCGTCCGTTCCCCGGCCTTGGTCAGCTGCACGCCGGTGCGTGTGCGCAAGAGCAACTTCGAGCCCACCGAAGCCTCGAGCTTCTTCATCGCCTGGGTGAGCGCCGGCTGTGTAATTCCCAGCCTCACGGCGGCCCGCGATAGATTCGAGGTCTTGGCAATTTCGAGAAAGTACTTTAACTCCGTAGCACTCGGCAGCATCGGCCCGAATCTCCCGTTTCGAGCCGACCTTCACCCGCCCTCAGGTTTCTCCCGGCCCTTTTCCTGGAGTCATGGAGCAATGTGCATGATTGTCGTTGCATCAACAAGTCAATGCGGATGCATCGGTGTGTTCCATGCGGTGCAACAATGGCATTCTAGCTCAATGGAAAGCCTTTCTTCTCATTGTAAGAACACCCGATGATCGCGCCTTGCGAGCGCTCGGCCGATGTCAAATTGGCGCGTTCGATGGCCCCGACGGATCATTTGGTACGAAATTATTTTTCGTCACGGGTGGGCGCAAAGCGCCAAACCGCGGCGGCATCCGGCCCAACCTCGAGCGTCGAATGACCGAGCGTCATCGTCTCGTGGTTCGTCGGCCGCGTGAGGGCAAAGCGCAGCTCGACCAGGCCGCGACGCACCGGGTCAGCGGTCACGCGCAACTCGACGCCATCGTTGAGGGCAGTGACGTCGTCACCCGTGCGAGTCACCGTCCACCCGTAAGCGGTGAGTGACTCGGCGAACTCGTCGCGTTCGCGGGCGGGCGTGAGAAAATGCGCACCGCGCACGTCTCGGAGCAGGCGTTCCGGATGGTATCCCTTGGCGTTGAAGGTCGCACGCGTGATGTCCTCGGGCCCGCTGCGAAAGGCGGCGAACTTCTTCAAGGACATGAAATCGGGCAGGTACTCCATGACCCAACATTCCAACCAGGTGTCGTCGCGCTCAGGCAGCAGCTTTGCGGATTTGAACCAAGGGATTTCGGTTCCGTCCGACTTGGTGAGGTTCAGCGTGCGCACGCGGATCGGTGTGTTCGAAGAACGAACCCTGTTCACCATGGCATCCAATTCGCCGATCTTGTCGACGCCCAGACCGATACCGCCCTCGCCCGTCCTCTGTTTCGGTGACGGTCCGAAGAATTCGACGTACGTCTCGCGCCCCGTTACATAGAACCCCGTCCAGGAACGGCCATCGGCCTGCGTCGTCGAAAGGTTGGTGCCGGCAAAGGTTTCCGTGATGAAGGGGCTCTTCGAGATCGCGGTCACCGTCTCCTCGTCGAACTGGCCGAGAACGTGATTGAGCCGCACCTTGGAACTAGCAACGACGGGCGCCGATGTTGCCGATGCGGGTGGGCGCGCGGGAGGAGGTTCGCGGGAGGCGCATGCGGCCAAAAGGCCAAGTGAGCTCAGGATCCCAAGGGCGAGTGTTTCACGAATCATGAACCGCGGCATATTTGCTCCTGCTCGATTCGGACGTAACCAGATAAGGCGTCGTAGACGGCCCTGGGTGAGGCGCCGAGTGGCGATTGGTGGGGATCGGCGGCGAAGGAGACTTCCAGGATTTCGCCGGGAACGACGGAGACGAAGTAGCTCTCGATGGAGAGAATGCCATCGGTCCATGCGAAACCGAGGCAAGTCGCGCCGGCGATTTCCGCGTCGAACCGCTCGGGATATCCCTGCTGAACGCGCCTGCCCATGATCTGGGATGCGAATGCGTCCACGGAATCGTCCGTCGGGTGGACGGCGAACGCCACGGAGATGGGCGCTTGGTCCGGCGGCCGCTGTGAATATTGGAACGAATGGGCAATCCAGGTGTTTCGCTCGCCGAGGCGGCGCACGGTCCAGGTTTCATGCGCGCGAAGTCGGATACCGTGTGGACGAAGATCGCTCTGCACGGGATCCCATTCCGAGGGATGCGCGGTCAAGCGAAACCAGGTATCGCCCGGGTTGTTCTTCATGGTCATTTCCACGTCGAACACGGTGTGGCGGATCGTCATGGGCGCCACGACGTGGCCACCGTAGGGCATCGGAGAGCCACCGGATGCCACCGCGAAGGAGACAGCCAGACGTGCGCACACGCTTCGAAAGAACGAATTGGCGAGGTCCATCCAGATCCAGCTCGTGTCCGAGCCCACGATGAACTCAATCGCATTTCGGCCGTGGCCGCGCGCTTCGATCGTTGTCGCGAAAGCGAGGATATCGATCATGTCGTCGACGAAGCGAAGCACCTCCCCTTCGAGCCCGCGCATCGCTCGATAACACGCAGCGGCAAGCGCCGAGCTCTTGCTCCGCCGTACCGATGGCAGCAACTCACCGACCGCGTTTGCCCAATGCTGAGCGATGAATCCACCCTTGTCGACATCGCGGGCCGCAATCCGCTGGAGCATTTCGTTCTCGGTGCGTTCGCGGATCCATGATGCCGCCGTTTCGCGCCATTCGCATAGCTGCACCAGAGCCATCGTCGCCTTTGCCAACCAATCGTCCACCGACTCGATGCCAGACTCCACATCGCGTCGAACGCGCTCGATCACCGTGTCGATGCGCTCACGCGCTCGCGCATCGAAGTCCGGATCGATGAGGTGGCCCACGGCGGCAAGCTGCGGGGATACCCATGAACCTCGATCGAAGGCCGCCCAAAGCTCGGCTTTACGACGGCGGTTCAAACCTGCAATGAGCAGGGCCACGGCCCCCACCACTTGCACGCGCCAATTGCGGTCCGCGAGAAGCTCATGGATTTCCGCGTCGACATGCTCCCCACTTCGGGCAACCGCGTCGCGTACGGCCTGGACGCTTTGGGCCGCATCGGCGGGTGAGCACCCTAGCAGCGAGGAGTAACGCGGTTCCCCGGAACGCGGGCTGGTCGGAAACAGCGCCGCAAACGACGGGAAGGCCGCAAACACGGGCCGTTGCGGTGCGGATTGCGGAGGGTGTTTTTCCGGCATGCGACCCACGTCGAAGCCCTGGAGCATACGCACTTGTTCCCGTACGTGCTTGCCCGCAGAGCTCATGCGAGCCCCATTTTCGCGACGTTGCGGCACATCACGGAGTCATCGCGGGCATGGGCGGCGTCGGCGAATACAATGCCGGCTGGTGAACCGGGTCCGTTTGCGATTGCACGGCGATCACGGAACCGGCAGCGGACGCCGCGTCCGTCAACGCCAACGCGCGACCGCGTTCCTGGCAAATGCAGCCTTCCGTGTAGCTACCCATGAAAACCATGCCGGCGAAATCGAGCCCCTGGGCCTCGCATTTCACGCGGCAGCCTGCAGCGCCTTCCTTGATGCGGGAGGAGCCCTGGAACGTCGTCGAACAGCCCAGAACCGCGACAGCGGCGAGGACGAACAGCGTGAACGGGGTGCGATGTTTCATCGTCGCACCTATCGCGAACTGCAGGCGCAAATTCAAGCCGCGTCACGGGTGCCCGGGCCCGGGACGCACAGCGGTAGAACGTATTTCTTCATCGCCCCCTCGCAGGTCTCTCGGCTCACCGCGGTGCCGAAGCACTTTTTCCACATATCTCGCTCTTCAGGGATGCTGCAACGAATGGCATCGGCGAGGCCGTCCCAAGTGGGGGCGACGAATAGATTGCCGTCGGAAACGAATACGTCACCGCCCAGCAGCCGAGCTGCGCGCTCCACGAACCACGCAAACACGATATCCATCGACGGCGGATGACACAGTGCAAACTGCAACCACACATCGCTCCCCCACTGGGACTCGCCAATCCAGATCTCGATGAGATGAAAAACGTCTTCGTAGCGCAGAAAAACCTTCCTGTTCGAATCCGTATTCCTCGAATGCCCATCTCTGCGGGCCCGTATTGCAGACGGATCCGGCGCGCCAACCTGGCGTGATGGTCAAGTCGTCACATTGACCGCGTCATTCGTTTATTGAATTGCCGTTTTGGCAGCTGGATCGACAACCTCGATCGGACGAGCAACTTCGACGGAGTCGTGGTCGACTCCAGAGGCATGAGAGCGTCCATCGTCGTCACTGTGCTCGTTTCCGCTGCGGCGGCGTGCGCGCCGCGTTCAAACACATCGTCCGCCAAGGTAAGCCCAGCGGCCGCAGCCCCCACCGCCACGACGAACTCCGCCAGTGCGCGCTCAGGGGTCGTCGAAACTTTTCACGGTGTTTCGGTGGCGGACCCGTTTCGCTGGCTCGAGGACGGCAACGACCCCGCCGTTCTCGACTGGGCCAATGCCGAGGATCGCCAAGCCCGGGCGCTCCTGCAGGCGGTCCCGGAGCGCCCCGCGCTGGCGGGCGAGCTGGAAAGAATCAGCCGAAACTCCGAATGGCTCGATGTGCCGATCAAAAAGGGCGGCCGCTACTATTATGCCCGGCGCGACGCCCCACACGAGCGGGGCACCTATTTCGAATACGATCCGGCGACCAAGAAAGAGACGGCCCTGGTCGATTTGGATCGGCTCGACCCGAACGAGCAGCTCATTGCGATGTGGTGGAGAGTCTCCCACAACGGGCGCTACGTCATCTTTTGCATGAGCAACAAAGGCGGCGATGCCTTGGAAGGCCGCGTGTTCGACGTACGTGCCCGAGCATGGCTGCCCGATCGCGTAGGCAACATGCGGCATTCGTACCCCGTTTGGGATACCAATGAAAAAGGCTTCTATTACACGTGGTCGCCGAACCACCTCGATCTTTCACCCGAAAAACGCGCGGCTCAATCCCGCATTCAATATCACCTTTTGCGAACCGCCGCAGACGCGGACACCATCGTCAAGGAGCCACACCATGAAGACGGCGTCCTCGAGGTCCCCGGTCTATCCGACGATGGCCGCTGGTTGATCGCTTCGCGCTGGTACGGGACGACGAAGAACGCCTACACGGTATTCGACCGGGCGTCGAAACATGGCGTGTGGAAACCCTTCACACCGGATCGTGATGCGCAGTACAGCAGCGATCATCGCGGGAACCTCCTGTACGTCGTGACCACGGAAGACGCTCCGCGGAGGCGCATGCTCCTCGCGGACATGCTGCACCCCGAACGTGACCGGTGGCGCGAGATCGTGCATCAGCGCGAGGATGCGTCGATAACGCATTTCGGGTTGTTCGAAAAGCATATGGCCATCGAATACAGGAAGGGCGGCGAGAACGAGTACGCCATTCATCGTCTCGACGGCACCTACGTTCGCAACGTCCAGCCGCCCGGAGTAGGTTCCCTTTCGGGGCTGATCGTGCCCCCTCCCTATAATGAGGGAACGGTGGCCTTTGCAAGCTACACGCAACCCATGACGCCGTACGTGATGCGCTCTCCAAGCTTCGCGCTGGAACGGTTTCCCTTGGCGAAAGAGCGCGCCTCGGACAGCGCATACATCACGGAAAAAGTCCTCTACACGTCGCCCGACGGAACGCGAGGCCCCATCTTCGTGGTCCGCGCCAAGTCGACTCCGCGAAACCAGCCAGCCCCGCTGATTCTCCATGCCTACGGCGCGTTTGGCATCACACTCGAACCAGGGTATCGAAAAGGCATCGAGGCCTGGCTCGACCGAGGTGGAATTTACGCCGAAGCCATGATTCGCGGCGGAGGCGAGTTCGGCGACGAATGGCACCGCGCCGGCATGAGGCAAAAACGCGCAAACGTCTATGCCGATTTCATTGCCGCTTCCGAGCAATTGGTTCACGACCACTGGACCACGCCCTCGCAATTCGTCATTCGAGGCAAGTCCGCAGGTGGACTCTTGACCACCGTTGCCATGACGGAACGTCCAGACCTCTACGCGGGCGTCATCGCCGAGGTACCGTGCACGGACATGGTCCGCTACCGCATCGGCGGTTACGGTCCTCTCTGGACCGCAGAATTCGGTGACCCAGAAAAATCCGACGAATTCGCCGCACTCCTACGTTATTCGCCCTACCATAACGTGAAATCTGGAGTCCGATATCCGTGGGTTCTCGTCACGGCCAGCACCGACGACGACCGCCTCAATCCCATGCACGGCCGCAAGTTCGTCGCCGCCCTGCACGCAGCCGCCCCCGCCGCCACCGTTCTCTACCGCCTCGAACGAGACGCCGCCCACGGAGGCGCCACCACCGCCACCCACTGGGTCCAAAGCGAAGCCGATATCTACACCTTCGCCCGCGCCGCCATCACCGCCCACGCCGCCGTTCAATGATTCCGACGGCGCGACACGATCACCCCGTGCGCCTATGGCAGCCACCGCTTCCGTGGACCATACGGCACACATTCTCGCCCCGTCGCGAAACCGTGCCCCTCTGTTTCACCCGTGCCGTTCCGTCACGAATCCTTCTTCCCAATGGTCCCTGTCAATCTCGTAGCGCTCGATGTGGAAATCGTCCGGGTGCTCTCGGAACCCCGGTTGTTCCTTGAGCCGCAACACGGCGGCTTCCGCCTTCACTCGAGTCGAATAGACGCCAATGAACTTGATCTCTTCGGATTCATCCCGTTCGTAGGCATGCTGAACAACGAATACAGCGTCCACTCGCCTCACCCTTCATTCGTAGGTCTGGGCAGCATCATTGGCTGAAACGCGCGCGCGTTCAATGAGCGCGCACACCATGTTTGTAGACGCGGGCGATCGCGCGGGTGGCCAAAATGTCCTCGGTGGGGTCTCCCGCGACCAGGAGCAGATCGGCGCGGGCGCCCACGGCGATGTGGCCGCGGTCGGCGATCGCATCGAACGAGGCGGCGGGGACGGAGGTGGCCGCGCGCAGCGCTTCGATGGGCGATAGGCCCGCTTTGACGAGCAGCTCCATTTCGCCGTGCAGACTGGCGCCGTGGGTGACGCCGGCGTTTCCCGCGTCGGTGCCGGCGAGGATGGGCACCCCCGCGCCGTGTAGCATCGAAACGGATTCCAGCACGTGGGCGAAGCAATCGCGGTCCGAATCGACCGCCCATGCTTCGGCGGCCAGAACGTGTTTTGCGCGCTCACCCAGACGAGGCGCCAGCCGCGGATCGTTCAAAACCGCCTTGCCCGGCGCCAGCCCGCACGTGCCCTGCAGCACGCTGAGCGTCGGAACGACGAAGATGTGCCGGCGCCCCATTTCCTCCACGAGGCGCTGCACCGCCGCGCGATCCCAGCCCACCGCCTTACCGTTCCGAAATCGCCCATTGAACCGATCGATGAACACGTGGGCCAGCCCGTCGACACCTGCGGCCACGGCCACCTCGGCGTCGACGCGGAAGTTGACGTGGCTGACAACCCGCCGACCGCGGGCGTGGGCGGCGTCAACGACGGCGCGGGCCTTCTCCTCGTTCAAGGTCGGCAATTCGCTCGAGATGATCAACTTGATGAACGACGACCCCTCGCGCACGCGGGCCTCGACGAAGGCGTCCGCATCTTCGGCACGCGCGAGCGTGGGACCCCGATTCCCAAACTCGGTCCCGTGACCTCCCGGGGCCGTCACCCGGACGCCCGCCCCGAAGGCATCGGCCCATTGCGGATTGTCCTGTGCGCGCATCTCGGCAAGCCGAGCCGGACGGGAACCGGCCATGTCCATTTCCGTCGTGACGCCAAAAGCAATGGCCTCGGCGAGTGACTCTTCACTCGCACTCCGGTGCGTATGCGCATCGATGAGACCCGGCAAAAGCGTGTGACCTCGGGCGTCCACCTCCTCCACCTCCGCGTCTCCCTCGTCGATGCACGAGATTTCCCCGAGCGCGGCAATGCTCCCGTCCACGACGAGAACGTCACTGCCCGTAAGCACGCGGTCGCCGTCGAAAACGCGGCCGCCGCGAAAATGAAGCGCACGATGGCCGGTGACGTGAACACAGGGCGGCTTGGTCGGCCAAAGGCAAAAAGCCCCGATGGCCATGGCAACTACGCCGAATGCGCCCAAAACCCTTCGACCCATGTGCGGGACACTATCGAGCGACCGATTCAATGGCCACGCTTGAACTTCGATTCTCGCGACGTCGCGAGAGAAGTGATCACTAACCGCTCCGATGTCTTGAATTCATTTCTATTGCCGCCATACGTTTGCTTATTTAAAGGATCAACTTTCTCCACCCTCGTGCCGCTCGACAATTACGTGGGGCGCGATACCTTCTTGCCGATATGCGAGTGTCGACGACGGCCCCGACGGGGCAAAGGCGAAGACGCTGCCGAAATACTCGATTCTCCCACTTTTTCGTATTTTCTGCGATTCCGTGGCTTGCGGCGTCCGTTGCGGGCTGCACCCTTTTGGCCGATCTCGATTTTCCCGGGGGCGGCGAGCCACAAGGGCCGGACCTCACGAAAGACGGCGGAAATGCATTCTGGGATGGAGCGGGACAGGACGGCGTCGATGCAGCGCTGGACGGATCGCCAGTGGATACTGGCTTCGGCGATGCAAAGAATACGGACAAAGATGCCACTCCACCTGGCCCCAAATATGCCGCAGAAGTCCGCACCGATCGGCCTGTTGGCTATTGGCGACTTGGAGAGCCTTCAGGTACCGCCTCGAGGGATGAAATTGCGGGGAATGCGGGTACCTATGAACAAGGGGTTTTCCTCGGCGCCGCCGGCGTCGTTTCGAACGACACGGCCGCGCGATTCGATGGGCAGTCCGGGAGCCGCGTTCGCGTTGGCGATGTATTCGACTTTTCGGGCAAAGCCCCGTGCACGCTCGAGGCATGGGTCAAATGGGATGGGGGCAACGCTGCATATATCATTGCGAAGAAATCCGCCATCGACGGCACGGGCTATTTGCTGTTGGTCAACCCGAGCCCTGTCGCGAGCAACCAAGCCATTTGGATTTATACGAGAACGCTGGGCGATAGAACGGACGTGGTGAGCTACACCACGTCCGTCAGCACGAAATTTGCGCACGTCGTGGCCACCTTCGACGGCATGCGGGGACGCATCTTCTACAATGGGGTCGAGGCAGCCAGCGCGTCCTTCGGCCTGAGCATACTCGGCACGGGTGCGACGCTATCGTTCGGCGCCAATTCGGGTGGCGACCATGCATTCAAAGGCTCGCTCGACGAAATTGCGATCTACGACCGCGCGCTCACGGCGGACCGCATTCAAGCGCATTACAACGCCGCAAACAGTAAGTAAGCACCTACCACGCAGCATCGATACCCGCCATCGCACCGCCCCGAATGGGGCTTAGTGCGATGTGTGGGGTATTGCGCGCTTCTTTTTTCGATGTCGAGGCGGAACGGATAAACAGATATGTCGCCACGCCGAGGCTGACCAGGGCAACACCACCTCCGATGTCTGCGAGGAGAAGCTTGGTCCGCGTGCCGTCGACATCCGAGCTCTGGCAGTTCTTCGTTTTGGCGCAACCGTCGTGGTAGTCGCGCGTCTCCTGCAAACCGGTGATACCGAAATAGAGAGCGCCCCCGGCGGCGAGCAGCCCCACGCCCCCCAAGATGAACGCGCCTGTCCGGCCACCGCCCCCGGATGATTCGGCGGGCGGCGGTACCAATGGTGGGGAGGTATCGCGCTCACGCGAGCTGCTGCCCTCGGATGCGACCTCCTCGAACGTCGCCGTCACCGCGCGGTTTCGTTCCCGCTCGTGGACCACGATCGTTTGCTCCACCGGCACACGACCTTCGCTCTCGAACCGCACCTTGTGCGTCCCAGGCTCCATCGGGACCGCTCGTCCGTCGAGGCCCTCGACCGATCGCTGGCCATCCACGATGACACGCACCGCAGAGAGGGTGCGCGCCCCCGAAGTTTGCGCGCGAAAGACCACGGAGGGAATGCGCGAGTCGATATCCGACAACCAATTCACGCAGTCCTTCCGCACGACGGCAGGGCAGGACTCGCTCGCGCAAAGGAGAAACTTGCTCCGCGTCTCGAGGAGCTTTTTCTCGTCGCGAAGCTTCTGGCCCTGCTCTGCCGCTGCGGCGCATTGCTCTTTCGTTTGTGCGGAGGCGGACGGTGCGAGCATCCACGCGACGGATCCGAGTGCACTCACCAGAACGAACTTTTTCGTCATCGTCATAGGCATTCGCGTTTGTATTGTTTATGGCCCGCCGCATCGACGACATAAGGCGGATCGCAGGTCGCCGCACTCGTTTGCGCGGGCGGGGCCGCGGGCACCGGTGCGGCAATCGGCGTCGGGGCGCGTTTATGACTCTGGGCGGGGCTCGTCTTCTTCGCGGGGGCGCGCGCGCCTGCGTCGCTCGGAGCTACCTCCGTCGGTGCAATCGCGCGCGCTTCGATGGACGGTGCCGGCTTGGCTGTCTCCGCAGGCACCGGCGGCGGTGGGGCATGCGACGCCGTGGCGGTGAGCGGCGCCGATGCCGATGCCGTGACCGCGGCGTACGGCGCTGGCTTTGGCGAAAGAGAACCACCGCGCGCGCGCCAGACCACCGCCAGCACCATGAGCCCTGCCAGCGCACCCAGGGCAATCGCCGCCACGATGAAGGCGTTGCGACGCTTGCGCTCACGCACGTATTCGAGCCACGGATCGCTCTGCGAACCCACGGAGAGACGCGAGTGGCTCTCCGGCTGACTCACCGGCACGGGTGTGGGGACGAAGGTAAACTCGTCGTCGGGGAGCGTCCGCCGCAGGAAAATCTGCGACCCCGAGTGCCCCCCGATGTCCGTCCCCGGAATCGGCCCCATATTCGTCTCGGGCGCGGCCTCCAGCTCCTCGGGGGAGGGCTTGCTCTTTTCCAAAGCAGCCAGCTGCACGGCGCGGCGACGCAGGTCCTTTTGCGCCACCGCCTCGACCCATTCGCCAACCTCGGACGACGAAGCGACACCGATGGCTCGCTCCAGCGCCACGGCCATTTCGCGCGCGGTGGCATAGCGCCGCGAAGGATCGCGCTCGAGGCCGCGCAATGTCACCTTGTCGAGCGCGGCGCTCGTTTGCGCGGACATGTGCCCCTTCACCATGAGGTCACTCGGCGGCGTCACGGGGCGGTTGAGGATCTGGTCGATGACCATCGCCTCGTTGTCGCCTTTGAACAGACGATTGCCCGTGAGGAGCTCCCAGAGCGTCACCGCCGCCGCGTACACATCCGTTTGGCGCGATGTTTCGCCGCGAAACAATTCCGGCGGCATGTACGAAAGCTTGCCCTTGAGTTGCCCGGAAATCGATGTCTGCACGCGACCGGCGGCCTTGGCGACGCCAAAGTCGAGCAGGCGCGCAATGCCATCGCATCCAACGAGCACATTTTGCGGTGAGACGTCGCGATGCACGAGGCCGAGCAATTCGCCATGCTCGTCGCGCGCTTCGTGCGCCGCGTGAAGGCCATGCAACACGCCGCTCATGATGCTGCCCACGACGCGGAGCGGCGGCGGATAACCGCGCTCGCGCGAACGACGAACGAGGCGCGCCAGCGATTCGCCGTGGACGTATTCCATGATGAGGAAAAGCTCTTTGTCCGTCACCACGATGTCCAACGTGGGCAGCACGTTGGGATGACGAACCCGCGCGGCAACTCGCCCCTCGTCGAGGAACATGGCGACGAAATCGGGATTTCGCGCGAATTGCGCGTGCAGGCGCTTGATGGCCACCACGCGGGCGAACCCCATGGGTCCATACCAGCGGCCAAAGTGCACCGCGGCCATGCCGCCCGATGCGATTTCAGCGTGCAGCGCATAACGCTTCGCGATCTGAATCGGGCTCGGAATCGGAGTGGGAGTCAGAGTCGCCGTGGGCACTGCACTCCAAGCATAACCTATGGTTACTCTTGCTGCTTGCTCACTTTGCGGGCACACACCCTCGAGTGAGATTACCGTCCCATCGGTTCCTTTGCTTATTTAGTAATGACCGAAAATAGGGGCGTTGGCGTAATAGTCTACCATCATCATTACTAATGTTGTCGCCTGCACCCGAAAGGCTCAGCGTCCCGATACACGGGATGCCAGTGCGTAAATACTCGTGGCGTCGCCGGCTATCTCCTGACGATGCGCGCGCTGGGCAAACAGGCAATGAGCGTTGCAAATGCGCGATTCCTTTTCGAGATTGGTCAATTGCTCGAAGGGAAAGCGCGGCCGTAACAACGGGCTATCGTCTTCGCGATATACGACTTTCGTTCGAAGACTTCGAACTTGCCCGGCCATGGGAGCGAGTTGCCCGTAGCCACGACACTGGAAAGAAACAGTGGTCGCATGTGCCGGGGTGGCCCTACATCTTGGACCTCATGCACGCTTCCACAATGCTGGCCTCGCTGGCCACCCTGGCCATCGCCCATTTGCTCGCATGCGCCTCACCGGGCCCGAGTTTCATTTTTGTGGCGCAATCCGCTGCAAGCCGCTCGCGGCGGGCGGGTCTCCTGGCGGCACTCGGTATGAGTGCAGGTGCTGCCGTGTGGGCGGCCGGCGCGCTGCTTGGCCTCGCCGCGCTTTTCGAGCGGGTCGCGGAGTTGTACCGCGTAGCGCAGATCGCCGGCGGGCTGTACCTCGTCTACATCGCGTACCGCATTGCCCAGCACGCGAAGGATCCGCTGCCCGCACCGGGAAGTGCGCCCCCAACCAGCGATGCGCGAATCTTTCTCGGCGCGATGCGCGTGCAGCTCGCGAACCCCAAGGTCTCGGTGTTCTTCGCCTCGATCTTCATTACCGTCTTGCCGCGCGAGGCGTCCCTCGCGTTCCGCCTGGCGGTGCTGCTCATGGTCATCGTCGACGAGACACTTTGGTATTCCTTCGTCGCCACGGTTCTCTCGACGAGCCGCGCGCGCACCATCTACGGGCGGTTCAAGACTGCGGCCGATCGCATCACCGGGGCCTTCCTCGGGTTGCTCGGTTTCCGCCTCGTCCTGCAAGGCGCCCGTGCGGTGAAGTAGCTCAGAGGTAAATCATGCACGTGATTCCCTCGTCCGAAAGATCGATCGAACTCGTGGTCAGCGCGCAGATCTGCGCAAAGCCGTTTTCGTCGAGCTGATTGGGCGGGTCTTCCCACGTGCATTGCAAACCTTGGCCTCCAGGTGCGCACTTGAAGCTCGGCGCAATGGCCGAAACGCTGGCACCGGCGTCCGCGGGGACCTGGAAGAAAATGCGATCGCAGAATTGCCCGCGCGTGATGGCCTCGCAACTCAGGGCGGCGAGCCGCGACATTCTCACGTGCGTCTTGCGCAGATCGCATCGGCCTCCATCCGCCGTCTTTTGATCGTAGTCGCACGTCCCGGCGTCGCCCGAAGCGCTGTCCACGGTGCCGGTGTCCGGCAACGGTGTAGTGCTCTGGTCCGAGCCTGCATCGCTTCCGCCCGAGGGCTTGTTCGGTGGCCCATCATTGTCATCGCTGCACGCGGCGAATGCCACGATGGTAAAAAGCGCGCCAGCACAGGCGGCATAACCCCATAAGCCCGAATGGAATGAGCGCATATCCTCAAGGATGGCCGGGAGCTCCTGGAGGTGGGCACGAGGATTTCCCCCTATTGCGCCAAGCGACGCGCTACGCGAGCCTTTCAGGCGGACTTCAGGAAGTCGATGACCGTGCGAACGTATGCGAGCTGATCGTCCCACATGGTCATGTGGGCGCCTTTGTCCGAGATCCACGAGCGCGCATTGGGCATGAGGGTAGCCATTTTCCTCATCTCCTCCGGCGGCATCTCATCGTACTTTGCCCCAATGGTCAGGGTCCGCGTACGGATGCGCGGAAGGTCGGCCCAGCGGTCCCAATTCTTCAAGGTCCCGGTGACGGACATGACGTTCGGGCCCTGCATGTAATTGTAAATGTCGCGGTTGAAGTGGCGAAAGATGCGCTCCATGGGCTCGGGCCACGGGCGGGGCAGCCGGCATAGGTGGCGCGTGTAGAACACGTCCATCATCACACGCTGATACTCCGGCGCGTCGAACTTCCCCTCGCGTTCGTACTTGTCGAGAATGGCCTGTGTATCCGGGGGAAGCTCGGCCCGCAGCGAGCGCGCATACACCTCCGCGGACCGGACCCCCGCGGGCATGTTCGAGATGATCAGCCCCTTCAAATGCTCCGGATAGGCCAGGGCGTATTCGATCCCCAGAATGCCACCCCAGGAGTGACCGAGAAGATAAAACCCCTCGAGCCCGAGCCCCTTGCGAACCGACTCCACCTCGTCGCGAAAGCGCTCCAGGGTCCAAAGCTTCGGATCGTTCGGCTTGTCGGAATAGGTCGAATCGAGTTGATCGTAATAGTAAAACTCGATTCCATTCTGCGGGAGAAAGTCCTCGAAGCACTCGAAATAGGAGTGGTCGACGCCAGGACCTCCGTGCAACAACAGAAGCTTGATGGGCGCATCGCCCACCTTTTTGGTCCAGACGTGGTAGCCGCCCTCGATTTCAATCATGCGGGCGCCGCCGCTGCGAATCCGTCCATCCGTCGGGAGCACGGCGGCCGTGCTTTCGGTCTTCGTGCACGCGGCCATCATCAGCGCTCCGGCCCCCGACGAGATGAACGAACGGCGATTCATCTCTTGGGTGTACCCGCCCAAACGATGGCATTCTTCAAAAGCGTCTTGTAGGCCGTATTCTGCATGAGATTGGGATGGTGCCCCATGAAGATGTACACGTTCTTGGCCCTGTACTTCGGGTTGCTCCACACCACGGGGTGGTCGCCTCCCATTTTGATGTCCGACGGCGGCTTGTACGAGTTCTCGTCGACATTGGCGAGAACGTGGACATTGGGCCTCGGGCTCTTGTCCCAGGTGTACCATTCGTCCTTGGTCACCTGGAATTTGGCGGGCACGCCGGCGAAGATGGGGTGCGAGCGGTCTTCGATGCGGACGGTGGCCTCGGCGAACGAGGCAATGTAATTCTGGTAATTGATCTTCCCGAGGAAGTCGCCATACCACGTCCACAGTGGTTCGGTCTCCGGCTGGACCTCGGGACCATACAGGCCCGCGTGGTGCAGCCCCACCCAACCGCCACGGCCCTCGGAGATGTACTTTTCGAAGGCAGCTTGTGCCGTCCGATTCCAACCCCATGGCACGTAATTGAGCTGCAGAATCATATTGTACTTCGAGAGCACCGCGTCCGTGATCCCATTGGGACTCTCGACGAACGTGATCTCCAAATTGTTCGCCGGGGCAATTTGTTTGAGCCACGTCGTCGCCGCGTTTACGAACGGCGCGTGGATCTCGTCCTCGCCGTTCACTTTCAGCTGCCCGATGCTGAGCACCTTCACCTTGGGCGTCGCCGCCAAATTGCTCCCGGTGTCATCAACGGCCGAAGCCGTCGCGTTCGCCTCCCCCGAGCCGTCGCTTCCACATCCTGCAGCGGTCACGAAGATGGCCAGCAGCATGGCCGGTCGGATGGAACGACGCGTGAGAGCGGATGCATACGTCATATGGATCTCCCCGTGAATTATCCAATGGCACTGCGCACGCCTGGTCTCCGGCGCGATTATCGATGTATAGGAATGCGCCTCGGAAAGGCAAGGCGCATAGTCCCGCAGTGCCAATGGATGTGTGCGCACCGATTGTAGCTGCCGGTCGGTTTGCGCAACGAACTCAATAGAGATCGTGATCGAGCTTCACCAAGATGAACTCGTTGTCATCGGGGAGCCCCAAACCTTTGTGCCGGCCGATGCTGCCTGGATAATTGTTGTCATTGGTCACCGCCAGAAGGCGCGGTCCCAACACCAGCACGCTTTCGATGGTTTGGAATGGGAACGAAAATGGATTACCGAGTCCCACATCCCCAGCGAGCCCCGTTCCAGCCGAAAGCTGCAGCGTATCCGGAATGGCATTCAAATTGACGAGATCCGTTTTGGTGACCGCCGCGCCCGAAGCCGAGGGCAGCTCGACTTGGAAGAGACGTTTCCAGCCATTGACGTCGCCCTGCGTTCCGTCGCGCTCGATGATGATGCCCTTCTTGTCGGTGAAGAGCACGAACTCCCCAATCGATTCCCCGTGTTCGCCATATTGGTACTTGAACTGGGTTCCGGTGAAGCTTCGCGTGTTCGTATCGAATTCGCTGATGAGCAATTGCCCCGCCGGTGCGCCGGTGAGCGGCTTCTCCAGCAAGGGGTAGAGCTTTTTGCCGTCCGGCGAAACGGCGAGGCCTTCGAAGCCGCCGCTGGTTTGCGAACGAACTGCATAATCCAAGGTGGTGCGGCGGTAGGGCCAGTACATTCCGGCCATCCACGGCGTATTGTTCGCGTCGGAAAGTGATTCGGTCACGGGCGCGTTGATGTCCAGCGGCTGGAAGTTCGTCCCGTCGTCGCAATACGACTTTCCGCCCGCGTTCTGCCCCGTCGGGCAAAGGGAGAAGTCGCCGAACAAGTACACCGTCCGAATGTACGGGTAGCGCTCTTGCACCTGCAGCAAGGTACGAAAGTCGAAGCTCTGGATGTCGGCACGGTCTTCGAGGCCGCGGGCGGTAATCAGGCCCGCAATCGCCGTCACGAATTCACCGGGACTTTTCGTGGTGTCCGGCCGGCGCGGATCCAACTTCGTTTCGATGTTGAAGCGAATGCGCGAGGCATTTTTCCAGCGCTTGGTCGCCTCCGGGTGGGTCTTGCCCTCGCCATTCTCGTAATAATCGACGTAGAAATCGACGAAGTCGAACACCTGCTCCAGGCTCGCCATCATGTAAATTTCGTCGGCGTTGCGGTGCCGTTGTGCCCAGAAGGCGCGCGACACGGGGGAGAGCGCAAGATCGTTGGTCTGCGGCGTTCCGCTGCGGATGACCCCATCGTTGAGGATGGGAAACGAAGGATCCTGAATGTTCGCGAAGGTCACGTCCTTGATGTGGACCGGCAGCGCTCCCCCGCCCTTCCGGCGCGACTTCTTCGGCTCGCCCGGAAGGGAGCCTTGGAAATCCCTATCGTGGTACATCACGGGAACGTTGTCCGCGGTGAGCCCGCAGTCCATTTCCAGTGTGCCAATCAGATTGTCCAGGCCGACTTCGTACGACGGAATCGTGTTCTCGGGCCGCAAATCGCGCCCGCCGCGATGGGCTTGCGCATCGAACTTCGAGCGGTCGATCAAACCGTCCGCATCGAGGAGGTCTCCCGGTTTGCCGTCTTTGTTCGCATCGTAGGAGGCAATCGTGCTGTAAAGAATATCGGGCCGATCGGAGATGATGCCGTTGACCCCGAGATCGAGCATCTCCTTCATGCGGGCCGCATCGTTCACCGTCCACGTGACCACGGGATAGCCTGCGGCCTGGATGCTCGGGAACGAGCCGGGGCTCTTCGTCAGGCGAACGATTTCATCGTTGGCGGCTTGAAGACCGGTATTGCCGTTGGGGCCCGGTGTATTGGGATGGTCGAAATTGTCGCGCTGCGTGTTGAAGCCGCGGTTGCCAGTATTGTCGGCGTCGACGACATGCACATGCCACGGGGAGAACACGGGCGTCTTGGTCACACCGTGTGCGCGGCCATGGGCCTTCGCCGCATTCATCACGCGAATGGCGGAAGCCTCCTCCAGCCAGGGATTCTGCGGGGAGCGCACGAACTGCCCCGGGTGCTCGAAATCGGGCAGCGGATACGGCGCATCGAGAAGTTTGCCCGATGGATCGAAGTGCAAGAGGAACGGGCCGAATTCGTCGCCAATCCAAAGTGTGCCGTCGGCGGCCACGCGCAGCGACTCGGGGTCGAAGTCGGCGCCTGTGAGAAGCCGGCGCGAGGTGAATTGATTGACGATGGTGAACTTCACCTTTTTATCGGGATCGCGCAGCTCGATGTAGCTGAGTACGTCGACACCGCCGGAGCCGCCCATGCTGGTTTTGTACGAGGGCCGCACGCGGTAGATGCGCAACATGGAATCCGCCGAGTTTTCAATGCCGCCGAAGCCATTGTCGACCAGCGTGTAAAACGACCCATCGCCGAGATCGACCAGCGACGAGAATCCTTGAACCGGCTGCGAGGCCCAGAACCCACCGGTGATCTCGCCCGATGGGGGCCCCGGTGCGAACGTCGCCGCCGGCAGCACCGCACGACCGACCAGACCGGGGGGATCGCTTTCCGAAACGCCCCATTTGTCCGTCTTGCCGGCATTCGCGCCGTCTTTGCCATCGTGCCCCGGGGCGCCGGGCGCACCTGCGGCGCCGTCATCACCCGTGCACCCTACAACGAGAAACGAACCGGCCAGAAGCCCGGCCACCGCCCGACCCAATCGAATCATCGCTCTATCTCCTATGCCGCGTGCGTTTTAGCTCAGGCGACGCGTTTGGGCGCACGGTGCCGGCTTTTGGCGCCAACCTCTGTGACGATTTCGCGAACGCCAGGTTAAATGTTCTCTGCCCAACTCAAGAGAACGCGCTCACGCGCCATTGACAAGAGCGTCCGGCAGACATATTACCCGTAGTAACTTACGAATGGTAACCAAAGTGTTTCTTTCCGGGCTCGCCGTCCTCGCGCTGGCCTGCACGCCTTCTGGGAAAGCCATGTCCAACGACAAAGCCGACGAAATGCGAATTCGCCAAATCGTGGACGAATGGGTCGGTGCATTCCGCGATGGGAATGTCGACCGCGTCCTAACGCTCCACGCACCGGGCATCGTTTCGTTCGATATCGTGCCGCCCTTGCGTTACGTGGGCAGGGAGGCATATCGAAAGCCATGGGATGCCGTCTTTTCCACGTTCGAACGGCCGATCGCGATGGAGATTCAAGATTTGACCATCACCGTCCGCGACGGCATCGCGTTCAGCCATAGCCTGAATCGCATGGTGGGCACCGCCAAAAGTGGCCAAAAGAGCGACTACTGGTTTCGCTGGACCGCCTGCTACGAGAAAATCGACGGCCAATGGCTCATCGTGCATGACCATTCCTCGGCGCCGACGGATTTCGCGAGCGGCAAGGCATCGCTCGAGCTAAAGCCGTAGGCATGACGGCCAACCAGGTGATGATCATCACGGGCGCCAGCCGCGGCATCGGCGCTGCCACCGCCCGGTGTGCCGCCACGCGAGGTTACGCCGTGGCGGTGAATTTCGCGCGGGATGGCGCTGCCGCCGAACGCGTGGTGTCCGAGCTGATCGCGCGGGGCGTGGAGGCCCTCCCCGTTCAAGCCGACGTAAGCCGGCAGGACGATGTGCGCCGACTTTTCGAGACAGTGGATGCTCGACTCGGACCCGTCACGGTGCTGGTCAACAATGCGGGCGTGGTCGATCGGCAATACCGGATCGATGCCATGGACGAGGAGCGACTTTTGCGCATGTTCTCCATGAACGTCGTCGGAAGCTTCCTCTGCGCACGCGAAGCCATCCGCCGCATGTCCACGCGCTACGGCGGCGCGGGAGGATGCATCGTCAACGTGTCCTCGGCCGCGGCGCGTCTTGGGTCGCCGGGCGAGTACGTGGATTATGCGGCGGCAAAAGGTGCCATCGATACGTTCACCCTCGGGCTTGCGCGCGAGATCGCCGCGGAAGGCATCCGGGTGAACGCCGTGCGTCCGGGGATCATCCTCACGGATATTCATGGGAGCGGCGGCGATCCAGGGCGCGCCGAGCGTCTTGCACCCAATTTGCCCATGCAGCGCGCGGGCACCGCCGACGAGGTGGCCGAGGCCATCCTATGGCTCGCCTCCCCCGCGGCCTCGTATACGACGGGCGCCATCGTGGACGTGACCGGCGGCCGTTGAACGACTACTTCGCCGATAGCTCGAGCATCGTCGAAGCCATATGCTGTGCGGGCCCGTATTTTTGATATTTCGAACCCTCGGGGAGGCTCGCAAGGAGGGATGCGGCCTCGCTCCGGAGCCCAAACGCAACAGCGTACCTGCCCACGGAATAGATTCTCGCGATGGCGGCCTCGTACGGGTAGACGGAGTGCTGTATCGCCGCATGTGTCGAGGCCTCTCGAATCGTTGCCATGAACGCCGTGAGAATGGCCCGTCCCTCGGCGAGTTCCCCGCGATCGGCAAGAAAGGCGAGAAGCGCATCGAAAATCGGATGGGCAATGAGGCTCCACTGGCCGCCGAGGCCATCGGGAATCTGCATTTCCCTGGCGAATTGGGAAAACCATCGACGCAGCTCCTTGGAGCGCGCGATCCATTCGGGGTGTCGCACCACGGCGGCGATGACCGCGTGAGGCGGTGCGCCCGTGGTTTCACGGATACGCAGGAGCATGGCGATGCGTGCATCGTCGCTCACCCCCCGAATATCCGCGGCCGATCGGATTCGACATGCCGTCTCATTCTTCGGAAGGACCGAGCCATCCGGAGCAAAGATTCGAGACGACATCTCGCGGAACCGAGTTTCTGCGTCGGCGTCCGGCACCCAATGCGCCTGTTCTCGAAGGACCACGCATCGTGGATACTCCCGGTGCAGATTTCCCAGCTCACCATCGAGCTCGCGCATCCGCTGCCGGGCTTCGTCCATGCCCACTGGCTCGTTCTCGGGTGGGGCGAGATTCTGCGTGGGCGAGAATACGATCCGCGTCGGCGGCGGAGGTCGACCAGGGTACGCAGCGCTCTGAGGCACCTCGAGAGCGTAACGGGCGCCGCTCGCCGCAACGGCAAGATCGAAGGAGCGCTCCGGGAGTCCCTTCGTCGATGGATAGTCGCCGCGCCTCGCGACAATCTCCGCGATGAGCGCGCGAGCCGCGGGATCGGCTCGGAGACGCGCCCCAAATACCCTCATCGTTTCGAGGCGGTGCATCACCAGCTCGAACGAAATCGCATCCGCATCCTCCGCACCGGCACCCTCGCCTCTTGGCAGATTCAGGCGTCGGCGGATGTCCGGAATCCACGCGGGAAAGAGACTCCGTGCTTCGGGTGATGGATTGTCTCGACGGGTGTCATCGAGAACGCTGCCCGCCACGGATGAAACGATGAGAGCTTCGCGATCATCCCGTGGAAACTGCAGGCGCTTTTGCAAAAAGGAGCGGGCTTCGCCCACATTCCAATAGAGATTCGCGTGCACGAGGCGATCGAGTGCCAGATACCGAATCACGGACTTCGGCGGGGTCGGCCCCTGTTCATCGGGCAAACGTCGATACGGCGTGAGTCGTTCGGGGCTCAGCTCCACGAGCCGCATGAGGTATGCGGCCTTGTCGTCCATGACCTCGGTCGTATCCTCGATGGCCCCCACCGCAAAAACGCGTGCCACCAGCATCCGCGAAAAAACCACCTGGCCGTCGCCAAACGTCGTCGCGCTCATGGCACGACGAAAGTCCGGGCTGCACGAAGGCGCGGGAAAGCGATCGCTGACATCCGGAAACAAGGGCGGCATCGTTTCCAAAATGTGCGCACTCACGATGGACGGCGACTGCGCCCGCGCCCACTCACGACGAAGGTACGCGAACATCTCGTCCTCGTCGGGGCGGCCCACGCGGGGAACTTCGCCCGAGAGGCAGGGCTCTTCAGGCCAAGAAAAGCGCCGCGATGCAGGAGCGCATCCTATGGACGCAGAAAGAAGAAGCGAGAAGGCCGCGATCACACGTCGACGGATCATGTCCGCCGTTGGACACGCGACCCTTCTCGTCCCTGGGTGACGTCGGTTACTTGGTGGCCGAGCCGGTCAATTTGATGCTGCAGAAGACGTTCGCGGTGCCGGTGGCGTCGGCGTGGAGCACACCACTCGCATCGATGGAGGCATTGGCCCCGGTCACGTCCACGTTGTACGTGGTCGAGCCGTCCGACAGCTGGCACTGCGTACGTTCCTTGAGTTTGGCGTGCGTGGCGTCCGTCTCGACGAATGGGATTTTGCATCCTTGGACGGTGACCACGATTTCCCCAGCCGCGCTCCCCGCGGTCACCTCACCGGATTTTCCGGCGAGATCGAACGGAGTCGAGAGACATGGGGAGGAGACTTGGCTTCCGGATTGGAAGGTCCACGTTCCCAGAAAGGCGTCTTCCAAAAGCGAATCCGACTCTTCCGCTGATGCCGTAATGCCAAAGGACGCCGTCGCCAGACCGAGTACGAGGGCAGCACTCCACTTTTTGAACATGGCTCCTCCAATGCGGTTCGTATCTTTCATGAAGACAATCGATTTACCTGCACCAGTGACCGGGCAATATGAATGGATTGAGCCGGTCGAATGCAAGCGATATTCGATTAATTCAAATATGAATTTCGAGAGACGAATGGCCGGACTGTCGCAATGCGACAAAGCCATTCACGCCGACGTGCTTCGCGGCGTGGCGGATGCGGGGCATTGCGACATCCGTGAAGGTCCGGTGATGGCGGCCGACGCGGTGCGCGCCCGGGCCGGGTCGAACGGCGGGGCCTCGACGTCCTCGTGAGGCACCCGATCGCTCCGCGAAGCCGCCACAGGTAGTAGCTCTCCCGGTCCGGTCCCACGCGGCAGAAAATCCTCGGGCGTCAGCCGGTGCAAATGAAATTCGAACAATTGCCACGTCAAATGGTTCGTTATCATCGGACTTCCGCGGCAATTTCTCCGAGCTGAGCCGCGACGATGCCGAATACGAAATACAGCGCAGGAAGCCATGGTGCGACCCCCAGCAAAACATCGATGTCGTCGGCGTAACGGAAGACGCCGGCCGCCACGAGTGCCGACTCCACGGCCACTCCGCCCACCGCCGTCGCAAAACCACATATCAGGGCAGGCTTGTCCCCAAATCGATGCCACGCCAACGCGGCCAGGGCGACGACGAGAAGCGTGCTCGGAACCAACGGCTGATGGTGCACCAACGCGGTGAGCGCATAAAGCCCCATGACCGCGGCAACGCCGGCAACGCCATCGCCCACGGTGAGGGTGGTCCGTGGCGAGGGCAGATGCAGACGCAACTCGGCATTGGCCACAGTCGCAAGGCCCACCAAAATGGGAAACCAGAAAGGGCCATCCCAGATGAAAGGCGTCGACGTGGGGAAATACTGCGTCGTGCCGCTCGCCACGTGACCGTGATCCCCAAAGGGCGCTACGAAGGCGCCGACGGCGAAGAGGATCACGAGGCGGAGCGGCGATAGCTTCATTCCCTCCGAGGTTACACGACCGAGGCGCCGCGATCACCGAGCGAACGGCGCCGCCATCAGCGAGCCACTGCGCGCGCCGTCGTAGTCCCAGTAGAAATCGCCCCAATATCCCATTTTGTCGTCGACCGCGATGGCGGTGACGCCAATCGTGTTGGCGCGGCGACGGTAGGTGCGCTGTGCAAGAAGGACCCAAGGCGTGGAGCCGTCGATGGGCACCCAGCGGATCTCGGCCCGACGTGGAGAATCGAACAGCGCCGAGTACGCAATGCCGTTGCCGCTGAGCGTGAGTGGCCCGGCGATGGACACGTCCGGATCGAGGACCGCGTAGGCACCATCGACGGACACGCGAAGGAGCGCGCCTCGAAACGGTGAAAGAGCCGGCGTGCGGTCCTCGACGAAGTACACATTGCCACCGCGCGCGGCGAGCGCGCGGATGGTGGATTGGTCACTCACCATGACTTGGACCGCACCGCCTCGCTTGGGCACGCGACGTATGGATCCATTCCTATCGCCCCACGGACCGGAGGCGAAATAGACCGAGACATCGTCCATCGCGAGCTCCGTCGGCAATTGTTCCTTGTCCGCAAGTGTGACCGGAACCCCGCCACGTTTGTCCACCGCCCGCACGGCGCCGGTCTTGGCGGACGTCATGTTGGCGCTGAAATCCCCTTGCACCGTCCAATAGACGCGCGTGCCATCGACGACAACGCGATAGGGCCTATTTTGCTCCGACGCGAGGACCGTGACGATGCCATCACGCTTCGAGCGTTTGAGCACCGTCCCGCGCGTGAGATCCGTCCAGTAGATCGCCTCGTCGTCGACCGCCAGTCCAAGGATGTATTGGCCGCTGATCTTGCTCGGGTCCACGAGCAATTCGGGCCATCCACCTTGCTTCGTGACCCGCCAAATTTGCCCGCGGTCCGAGCTCCAGTACACGTGGTCGTCGTCGAACACGATGGCGCGAAAGTCGGAGTCAGGCGCGGCAAGACGCCTGGCCGGTGCCGCGCCACCGGGGTTTGCGGATAGCTCCCAAGCTTGCGTTTCCGTTTCTTCGGTAGCCCCACCACCGCAGCCGCTCGACACAACGATCAAGGCAAGAGCCAAGGCGTATTTCATGCACCCGCACTTAGCAAGCCGCGCACCATCGCGTTTCTTCGCGAGGCAAGGTGTGCGCGTTTTCTTCCCTATGGTCGCTCGATCAGGGCGTGCGATTCTCGCGCAGCATGAGACGGTTGCCGTCCGGATCGCGGAGGACGGCGACCCACGCGACGGGTTGCTCGATGGGTTGGGGCGTCTCGAATTCGACGCCCCGCGCTTTCAGCGTTTCGAACGTTTTGCGGCAATCGCTCGTTTCGAAGGTGCACACCCCCGGCACGAGGCCCTGCGTTGGTTTGGCCTTTCCATGGGTGCCTGGCCATAGAACAATTTGCAGATCTTGCCCCGCAAGCCCCACGGTTAAAAATCGCGTGCCCGTCGGCAAAGGATTGTCCGCGCGCTTCTCGAATCCAAGGACGTCCGTGTAGAAATCGAGCGCCTTGTCTTGGTCGTTCACGAACAGGGTCACATACGCCACTTTGCTCAGCATGGTCTCTCTCCTTCAGGGCCTTTCGTCGTCCCTGCGATCCCCTGACGACGGGCGTGAGCAAAAGGTGACCGCCGCAGAGAAAAAAAATGGAGTCCGCGCGCTCAAAGCTCAATCTTTCCTCCCACGAGCTCCCCGCGCACAAATTGAACAGATGTCCTTTTGACCTCAAAAAAAATTTGCCAAATCGAGCTCGCTGTCCGAGCGGAATGATGGCTGACCGGACTGCGCCCATGTTGAAGCAACGGCGTTGGGCACGTCGGCGAACTGACGAAGAGGGTTTGCTAGCAGCCATTGCGCCGCCGTTGACCCTCGCTATGTTTCCGTCGCGGCGAATCGCCGCGGTCCGAGAAGAAAGGAGCGTTTTGCCATGGGCATCGTACAAGAGGGATTGAAGGTGCCGGCAAAAGTGGTGGGCGCAGCCACAGACCTGTTGATCGGCAAGAAACCGGCGGACGACAAAGTCGTCACGGCGGTAACCAACTACATCCGCGCGGTAGACAAGGGCAACTTGATTTCGATGAAGGAAATCTCGCGGGGCTTGCAGGATGTAGGGCCTTCCGATCTGAGCCAGCAGGCAAAGTCGAGGATACGAGCCGAGGTAGACACCGCAACGAAAACGGTATTCGCGAAGTATGCGAAGGAGGGTAGCTACCATCCGATGAACCGGGAGATCCAACTTTTCAGGGGGCACGTCAGGCGTCTGACCTCGTGATTTCATGATGGCACCGGCCTCCTCGGGTCACCGGAAACCGGGCTTGGCCGAGGAGGCCGAACCTTGTCACCTTCCATCCGTACGACCGCCACCGTGGCGCCTTTGGTACGGCGCGAAGCCGTCGCGGAATGAAGGCCCATGTCCACTCCTCGTTGACTTGGACCGGTCGAACTTTCGGTAGCAAACGCGTCTACGAAACAGCGAATTGGCGTCATTTTCCGTGCGCAAAGCGAACGCGTCTTCATGCCAATGTATTGGCATCGTGGTTGCTGTACTGGAAGGCTCACGCTTGGCAGTTTCTTTTCATCTCAACCATGAGGTCCTTCCCAATGATGCGAACAGGCATCCTGCAGGCGACATTTGCCGTCAGTGCACTTTCTTCGATTGTCTTTGCCGCTTCGCCGGCACGTGCGAACGATTACTATTGCGACAATGACCGCGCGGCCTCTCAATATCCCAATTGCAATACGGGTTCCGACGCCGGGTGGGTCCTTCGCACGGGCCAGGGCGGCGATGCGAACGGAGACGATCGCTTGGGCGGCCCGGGCACCCACTTCTATGGTTGGTCTTTCTACGGTCTCAGCGGCGGCAACCGATTCTGGCTCGATGTGTACTTGAACAACTTCGACTTCACCGATACGCGCGCGGGATACGGCGCGTCCAGCCAGGACGTCGGTTATATCAATCAGAATACCGCCCCCGGCGGCTGGAGCCGAATCGGCACCGGCACGAGCTATCCGTCCTTCCGCGTCCAAGCATGGAATGACAGCGGCGCAGGGAGAACGGGCGCCGATCTGATCAAGATCCAGACATTCAGCAGTTTCGCCGCCGCCCAAACCGATGCCGACGAGTCGGCCGCTGCATGCGCCACCACGTTTCAAGTGGCCGACCCGCGTGTGGCTGCGATTCAGCAGAAAATGCTGAGCGCCGTCGACCACTACCGCGATGTTCAAGGCTCGTTTCGCATTGCATTTTCCAAGATTGGTCAGGACGAGCGCGTCGACTTCACCGTCTCCGAGCAAATCGCGAGCAGTTCGGTGCGGATTACCAAGGCAAACGGCAACGTGGTGGAGCGCACGTCCAATGCCCAATCGGCCGTGACCCGCTATTTGGATACGTCGACCTTCCGCAAAGCCGCCCTCGCCCCGGTGTTGCGGCCCGTGGGTGCCCGCGTGATCGTCAACAAGACGTGCGAGCCGGTGTACGTGCATCGACAAGATCCCGCTTGGGGCGATGCGGCCAACGAAGTTACATCCCCGGAGAATTATGCCTTTTGGCTCAGCAGCTCCAATGCGGCGGTCGTCGGCAACGAGAGGCTTCTCGGGCGCGCGGTCACCGTCGTCGAAGGGCAGCACGATGCGTATTTGAGCCGCAAGCTCGGCGCCACCACGTTCAAAATGTGGGTCGACGACGAGACGGGCGTGCTCTTGAAGCTCGTCGGAACCAATGAAAAAGGTCTGACGGCGTATTCCATCGACGTCAGCGATATCCGGTTCAACCGCGGTGTCGACGCCAAAGCGTTCACCGTGGACGAGCCTGCGGGCTGGAAGAACCTCAGCGCGGAGTGATGTTCAGCGGGCCAGTGCGAGGCTCAAGAGAGTGGCCGTCTCGATCGGCGTCCATTCCACGATGGGCTTCGTGATCTCGACGCGGGCGCGGTGTGAGCCGCGCCCGCAGCTGCGGATGCCCTCGTAACGGAAGGGGGCGGTGGTGCGCTTCAAATCGTAGGTGCAGCGCCCGACATATCCGCTCAGGTGATTCGCACCGACTTCGAAGCTCGTTTGGGCATTGCCGACGATGCCCTGAATGCGCATCACCCCCGCGGGTCCTTCGATGACGTCCAAATTGAGCGGACCACCGCCAAAGATGCCCCGCGCGCTCGCCCCGTCGAACGAGACGTTCACCGGAATATCGTATGCGCTGCCTTGGAAGCCGGGCCCCTCGGAGAACTCCATGGACGCCGGTGAGGCAATGGACGCGCGGTGCAGGCTGATTCGCGAGCCAATGATGTTGTCGTCTTCGACGGAGGCGGTAAACGCGTGCGTTCCGCCCGTCCACAAGACCAGATGCGCGGCTGCAGGCTCGGGGCCTTTCGCCGGCGGGGGCGACGACGATGAACACCCGCTCGCGACCATAAGCATAAGCCCCCCGACAAGCCATTTGCTTTGCATGATCCCAATCATACCGCATCCCGCGGCGGGTGCCCGTGCGCCCACCGGTTGCCTTGCACGGATTTCACCCGTGGGCTTTGGAGCCCTTCTTACCCAGTTGCCAACCTTTGCGGCGCACGTCGGCGGCAATGTCGGCTACGGCGATGCTTCGAAGCCGCGTGAGAAGCAAGGCCTCGGCGTCCGCCAGAGCTCCACCCAAT
Organism: Sorangiineae bacterium MSr12523; assembly: GCA_037157775.1. Classification (NCBI taxonomy): domain Bacteria; kingdom Pseudomonadati; phylum Myxococcota; class Myxococcia; order Myxococcales; family Pendulisporaceae; genus Pendulispora; species Pendulispora brunnea. Next base: position 12,891,643 of record CP089982.1, on the reverse strand, counting down.
GCGCGATTGACGGCCTGTTCGACCAGGCACCCCGGGCTATCGACCCGGTGGCCAATACTGAACACCGTCGGGGTGCCAAGCGCGTCATAAATCTCGCCCAAGGTCACCGAGTCCAATCCACGCGCGAGCGACCAGCCACCGCCGTGCCCCTTCTCCGAGTGAACGATGCCCGCCTCGCGCAGGCCCGCCATCGTCCTTCGCAGAACGACGGGGTTCATGCCCATCATGGGGCCGAGTGTCTCCGACGTATGCACTCCGCCCATTTCACCCATATGGAGGAGGACGTGGAGTGCCACGGAAAGCCGGCTGTCGCGTCTCATGATACATGAAGTGCTACGTGAGGCGTTCCACACGTCAAGGGCCTACGCGCGAACGGATGTGCGCGGTGGTCCCCGGGAGCGGTAAATTTGGCTCGATTCATGGCTGGGACCGGTGCGGCATGGGGCGTGCTCTTACTCGGCGCAGCTTCCCATGAGATCCATATTCGCAGGGGCGATGCTCCTTTTGGCCGGCTGCTCGTCCGGCGGCAACTCGGGCGAGGGTTCGAACAGCGACGAATGCCGGTTGCACGTGCAGCTCTCCGGGGGGCTCGACGCGAAGCTCGGGGACACCTCCCAAGGCTGCGTCTATTCGGCGCGCTCCGTCGGATTTGCGCCGCTCGACGGAAAGGTGGTCGTGGCCATGTTCGTGCGGAAGATCGAGGCCGGGCAAACCGGAACCTTCGCCGCCGATATGACCGTCAACGCCGGTCAGGATCGCTGGGGCGGTGCCACGTGCACCGTCGACGTCGAAAGCAACGTGCCCGCGCCACTCACCTACGACGCGGGCATGTCCTTCAATCCGCACCTGCTCAAGGGCAAAGGATCGTGCTCGACGCAAGCCGTCTTCCAAGGCGACGCCGGCACGAAGCCGCCCATCGACATTGGCGCCTTCACGTTCACGTTCACGACGCTTTTCTATTGATCACTTGTGCTGGAGAAGCTCCTCCAATGCGGTTTGATCGGTAAGGTCGAGCCGCAGCGGGGTGATCGAGACCCAATCGTGCTCGATGGCCCAGCGATCGGTGCCGGGTTCCGGGGATTCGATCGGTTTGACGGCGAACCAGAAAATGTCGCGGCCGTGAGGATCGCGTGCGGGCACGATGTGGCCATCGTAATGCCGCACCGATTGTCGCGTGAATTGCACGCCGCGCGGATGGGGCGGAAAGTTCACATTCACCAAGCAGAGCTTCGGCAGCTCGAGAAGCTGTGCAATGACGCGCCCGATGTGGGGACGCAAAATCTCGTAATCGTCCTCCGTCTCCGACGCGCTCAGCGCGACACCGCGCATGCCGAGAAGGGAGGCTTGCTTGGCTGCCGCAAGCGTGCCCGAATGCCACATCGAATTGCCGACATTGAGTCCGATGTTCACGCCGGACAGAACCAAATCGACTTTTCCCCAGATGTGGCTGCCGAGGGCCACGCAATCGGCGGGCGTGCCGTTCACGCGGAATGCATCGAAATGCCCTACTTTGGCAAGCCGCTGCGAAAGCGGTCGCGACGACGTCACGGCGTGCGCCATCGACGACTGTTCGACGTCGGGTGCGACAATCCGCACCTGCCCGAATTCCGACGCGGCCTCGGCCAGTGCGACCAGGCCGGGGCTATAAATCCCATCATCATTGGTCACGAGGATGCGCATCCGCAAAAGCAGTGCATAGAGAGGGCCAAGAGTAGGTCCACGCCGTGCATCGCGAGCCACGCCATGCGGGCAGCGCTGCTTTTCAATCCCGGCGCCGGCGGGGCGACGACCGAAGCGGAACTCGTTTCCGCACTCGACCGCATTGGTTGGAAGGTGCAGTTTCGCGTCTCCGAGGAGCACCTCGATCCGGATCTGTCGGAGCACGCTGACGTCGTCGTGGCCGCAGGCGGCGATGGGACGGTGGCCACCGTGGCCAAACGGCTCGCGCACACCGAGCTGCGAATGGCCATCGTGCCCATGGGCACCGTGAACAATGTCGCACGCTCGCTCGGGCTCTGCCTCGAACCGATGGCGGCGATCGCAGGGTTGGCGACACCGGTGGAGCGGCGCATCGATTTGGGTGCACTCTGCACGGGACCGAAAGAGTCGTATTTCGTCGAGGGATTCAGCGCCGGCTTTCTTGGCCACGTGCTCGGAGAGAAAGCGAGCGACCGCCACAAGAAAAAGGCCAGCCGCGCCTTCACGTTGATTGCCAATGCCTTGGAGACGTACCCCTCACACCGCTACGAGGTGCAGGCCGACGGGCGCGATCTTTCCGGCGACTACGTGCTGGTGGCGGTCATGAACGCCCGCAGCTTGGGGCCGGCCCTGACCCTGGCGCCCCGTGCGCGCCTCGACGATGGAAAGCTCGAGCTGGTGTGCATTTGCCCCGAGGAAAAGCGGACCATCATCGACGCGTTGCGACGGGCGGAAAAGGAAGAGGATCTCTCCCTTCCCGCCTTCGAAACGATCCGCGCCGAACGCGTGCGCATCCACGGGCTCGGGCGCTGGGCGCACCTCGACGACGAACCGTGGGAACTGGACGACCCCGTCGAAATTGCGGTTGCCGCAGGCGCCGTGCGTTGGCTGGCGCCCAGCAGGCATCTCTAGATATGGTTAGTACGCGGAATTGGTCGGCTTGGTGTCGGCGCGTTGCCAGGCTTTTTGAAAAGCCTGCTCGCTCTCGGTGGCCTCTTTGGTCTTCTTTTGCGCGCGCAAGGCACGCGAAAGCCCGAACAGCGACCAGCCGTTCTTCGGATTGCGGCGCAGATCCTCGCGGTACACGGCCTCCGCTTGTGCGGCCTTGCCATTCGTCAGCAGGGCGGCCCCGAGCAGCTGGCGCACGGGATAGAACCAGTCCGCCGGTTCGTCATAGGCCAGCGTATCCTCTTTGGCGACGGCCTCGGTGAGGAGACGGATCTCCTCGGCGGCGTTTCCGCGCGCTTTGGCGACACTCGCTTCGCTCACGCGCAGGGCCACGGTCATGACGAGCTTGGCGTCGTTCGTTCCGGCTTGAATGTCGGCGGGCAATCCATCAATGAGCTTGCGCAGCTTGGCGACGTCGGCCTCGGCGTCAGCCGCCTTCTTCTTTTCGGCGCTGGCAACGGCATGCGCGTAGAGCCACATGCCCGTAAGGAGCGTGTACTTCGCCTCGGGGGCCGGCGTCGTGAGCATTTCGTCCCACATGCCAAATCGGATCAGGGCCGTGTACTTCGGTGAGAGGTACCAGTCCAACCCCGGCATCATGCCGAGCACCTCGGGCGGGAGGCTTTCCCCGGCGTTGCGTGCGGCCTCGAGCGTCTCGGCCTTGCGGCCTTCCATGGCCGCCGAATAGGCAAGAAAGAGACGATTGTGCGCAGTGTACATTCCGTAATAGCCGAGCGGGCGAATCTTGCTCATGTAGCTCTTGTCGGCCACGATGGCCTGGCGGTTCGCTTCCACGGCATCGTCGTAGCGGCCCACGCGTTGGTACACGTGCGCGGGCATGTGCACGAGGTGCCCTGCCCCTTTCATCATGGTGGCCACGCGCTCGGCGGAGGGGACGGCCTTTTCTGGATGCGGCGACGCCTCCACGGCGTGAATGTAATAATGATTCGCGCCGGGGTGGTTCGGATCCTTGGCCAGGACCGCTTCGAGCGTGGCCACGATTTCCTCCGTGCCCGGCGCCGGCTTACCGTCGGCCGACCAGAGTTTCCACGGATTGAGCATCATTTTCGATTCGGCATACATCGTTTGCACGTCGAGATCGCCCGGGAAGCGCTTTGCGGCATCCTTCATCGCGGCGGAATAGGCCTCGAGGAAGGGCTGCATTTGCGGCGGCTCGAGCGGCTCCGGCCCTTTGTAACGCTTGGCCAGCGCATTAATGAGCGCCTGCTCCACGGGCGTACCCTTGGAGGCATTTTGCAGCGCCAGGTTGCGCGCCTGCCATGCCGCCTGCGCGCGATCAGGCATCATGGGCATGTTGTAGTTCGGCCCCAGGGCCAGCGACGCGCCCCACCAGCACATGCCGCATCCGGGATCGATCAGCCCCGCCTTGACGAACGAGCGCGTCGACTCGTCGTGGTTGAAGGCGTAAAGCAGCCGCATCCCTTGGTCGAAGTACTTTTGCGCCTCCGGCGACGAGGTCGTCACCTTGCGGGAGAAGCCGCCCAAATCGTCGAACAGAATCGCGCCCTCTCCCCATTTCGTGAGCGCATCCCCTTGAACGGGTGCCGGCGCGCTGTGCGCGGACGTCTGGGCAACCGGCGGTGGAGCAGGTGGCGGCGCCGCCGGCGCGGGCGGCGGACTCGAGCCACATGCCATCAAGGACATCGTTCCTACGAGACACCCCAAGCCCGTGAGCTTCTTCATCGTTCATCGCCTCCGAATGACGATCGCGTGGTGAGGCGCCGGAGCGTAACACCCTCGCAGGAGCGTGCGCGGCAACATCGATGATGGATGACCTCAGAAACGATTCAACCGAGGCTGACGTGCCCATCCGGTTGCGCTCCCCAAAGCGAGAGCGGCGTTATCGCGGACTCGATGCGCAGGCGGCCGTCATCGAGGTCGAGCATGAGGGGGCGCGACGATGCGACGAGCCGCGAACGCAGCGACTCGGGGATGTAGTCCATGGTGGCGAGCCGTTGTTCGTAATCGAGAAAGCTGTGGCACCCCACCGCTTGAACGCCATGGCGCCGTGGTGCGGCGAGCACGTCGGCCAAATCGAACGCAGCCGTTTTGGCCGATTGGATCACGTCGATGGCACCGACGTGTCGCGAGACCACGCGCTCGGGGAATGCGGCGGCGGCGAAGTGCCGGTAGAGGACGTACTCGGACGCGCCCGTCCACTTGCTCGCGTCGGCGGTGGCCAGAAATGCTTTCCAAAAGGGGAGCCCGTGGTGGCGTTCGACGCGTCGAATCAGCTCGTCGACGATGGTGCGATCGAACACCATATGGTGCTGCATCCCACTGTACGCGTCGACGGTCGCCCATCCCGGCACCAGCCGCGCGGCGGAGGCGAGCGCGGTGTGCTCCTCCGGCACGACGTGATCGCGTGTCTCGAGGTTCCAATGCAACGGATAGCCCATCGGCAAAAGCGATTGCCCCGAGGCATTGACGAATTCGATATCCGCCACGAAGGTGTAATCCGCATCGAGCACCAGCAAATGGCGATTGGCGCGCGGCACGGCGCGAAAGCATGAAAGCTTGGTCAGCTGTTGAAAGTACCAAGATGCATTTTCATGACGGCAGCCGGCCTCGGCGAGCGCCGCCTCGACCTGCGCGCGCGAGGGCTCGAGGGCGGCTTCGTCGATCCATACGATGGGGATGTCACGCGATAGGGCCGCGGGCGTAGGCACATTGGCCGGCAACGACGCGGGCGCGACGAGGTGAATGGCCCGTATCGGGTTTCGACTGTGTCGAAGCAAATGGCCGATACAGGCCGCGACGTTTCGAGTGTCCTTGGGTGCCACCGGCACCAATACGTCGATTTCAGGTAATGCGATATCGCGTGGCATCACCCATCGATGGTACGCCTTCGACGGGCTACAAAAGCTCGATTCGCGGTCGCTCGGGTGCAACGCGGCGTTGCATCCGCTTGGCGAGACGCTGACCATCCTCCGTCACGGATCCCACAGCCAAGTGAATCACTTCGTATTTGATGGGCGGTAGCACGTGGTTCGCGTGCGCATGGCGGACGAGCTGCTGCATCGTCCGCAGCGCCTGGGCGCGCGTCGGCGCTTTGCAGTTGCACTCGGGCAAGAGCGGGCAGTGCGCGAGCACCGAACCGTCATCTTGATGTTGGAGAACGATGGGAAGATTTTGAAGGGTATTCATGCTGGCGAGCTCTCCTCGACAACGTGGGCCCCCCGGCGGAACGAGCACACGAATGGTGCCCTGCGTGCTCGTTCGACCGCGCCTCTTCGCACACCCCGTGCCACCGCGAAACTTCAGTGAGGGTGCGAAACTTTCGAAACAAGTGCAAAAAAGAGCCGCCCCTCGCGACAAATCTGCCACACGCCGTGCGCATCTACGCACAGTGCGTCACGCACATCGAGCGTTCCGACGCGCGCCGGCGTATGACCGGTTCATGAGCCAGACGACGAATCCGTACCGCAGCGGCATCGAAGCGCGCGTTCATGTGGTGGTGACCACCGGCAACGAGGTGGCCGGGCACAAGGTCGTGGATTACCTCGGCATCGTCCGAGGCATCGTGGTGCGCTCGCTGAACCTCGGGCAAGGCATCGTGGGCGCGTTCAAGCAGCTCGGCGGCGGCAACATCCGCGAGTACGAGACGCTTTGCGAGGAGGCGCGGCACCAGGCCTACGTGAAAATGCTCGAGCACGCCGAATCTCTCGGGGCACACGCGATCATTGGCATGCGCTACGATGCCACCGAGTTCACGCAGGGCACGACGGAGGTGCTGGCCTACGGCACGGCGGTGCGGGTCGAAGTGGCTCGGTGATGGCGTGTGTACACATCGTCGCGCCAACGGAGGATGTCTTCGAAGGAGCGTGCGAGCGAGTCCTCGGTCCAGCAGGTGCGGTTGGCCGGGGTGAGGGGGATGTAGCGATCGGCCACGGGCTGGATGAATTGGCAAACGACGGCCATGGCGACATCGGCGTAGGAGAACGTACCAAGGATGTAGTTCGAACCGCGTGAGAGGGCCTCGCGGAGGGTGTTCAGCGCAGTCTCGAGTTGGGTGCGGGCGTAGGTGACGGCGCCGTCATCGATGCCGTGCTTCCAGCGCAGGTAGCCGATGCCGGATCGGACGAGCGGACGCAACGCAGGGCGCAGGGCGCGGGGAACGAACGGCGGCAGATTGTCGAGTTGGGCCGCGCGATCGCCGGCGAGCCGCACGAGAAACAACGCGCGACCCGCACGAAGGGCCGCCTCGCTCCGGTCGTTCCAGGCCGAAACGTCTTCCGAGTGGCCTTCGGGAAACAGCGGCGCGCTGCCGCCGCCGAGGCTCTCCGCGTGCCGCGCGATGGAGAACGAATCGGGATAAATGCCGCCGTCGTCGAAGAGCACGGGCACCGTCGCCTTCGAGCGAAAATTGCGCGTGCGCAGGCGAAGCCCCGGTTCATCCAACATGGGCTGGTACTGCCGAAAGGAATACGGAATACCGTGATGGTTCAGTGCCCAACACGCCTTTTCCGTCCACGGGGAGAAATCTTCGCCAAGGAGCTCGCGCATGCATGCGCAGGCTACCATTGCTGGAGCATCAGGGTCGCGCGGTCATGAATTGGGCGGGTGTGAGCGCGTGATCCACGATGCGCACGTCGCCGAGCCAGCCGTAATAAGCTTGCTCGACCTTGCTGTCGTAACTATAGGCGCCGATGAGCCACGGCTTGTCGGCCGCAGCGATGCCCACGGTTTCCGAGCGCGGGTTGCGCACCTCCGGGGCGCCGTCGACGTACATCACGGTGCGGTGCCCGTCGTTGACGATGGCCACGTGGTGCCAAATATCAGCGGCGAAGATGTGGCTCCAGTTCGTCTTGATGCCGTCGTAGTTCGTCGGAAAGATGGCCCATTGCAGCATCGGCGAGTCGGTGAAAGACAAAGTGGCGAGAGGCTCGCTCGGGTCGTCGCCCGTTTTGCCGGAGGCGCTGCCCGGGGCGAATCGACTGAGCACGCCCATCCACGCGTGGTCCGAGCAGCAATCGGCCGGCGGCCGCACGAAGGCCTCGATCGTGTAGCCGCCGGCGAAGGTCATCGTGTTGACCGGCGCGGAATCTACCGTGCGCAAGTACGACGGCGGCTTGCTCTTCGAGCCATTGAAAAATAGGGCACCCCGGCTCGGTTGAGCGGGGTGGTACTCGTTGGTCCACGTGATGTCGGCCGCGGCACCGCCCGAAGACGTGACCCGTGTCAAATCGTTCCCGCGGCCGGATCGATCGGGAATCGTATCGCCCACGGCCCCGCCGGCGGTGTTCTCGAATCGATAATACGCGACGGTGCCGGGTACCACGACCTGCTCCACCGACAAGGGGGCCGGCGGCGGTGGTGCGGCCGGGCCGCGGAAGCCGGAAAAACGCGCCCCGAAGTCGATGGTCTCGACGAAGCGATTGTCCGCGTCCACCAGCTCCACCTCCTGCTCCTGTGCAGGAAGACGCTGCGCAGCCGGAATGGCCTCCATGTACGGAGAGCGCGTCGACACGTCGATGGTCCCGTGTTCGAGGTCGAACTCGTACAAACGAATCATCCCGCTGCCGCCGTAATAGCGGTCCTGATAATTCGTCAAATGCAGATGCACCTCGTGCCCGGCGGCATTCTTCAAGGTCGTGCGGGCGGGCGTCCAGAAGTGGCCATTCAAGGTCAGAAAGATCTGATCGTGATTCTTGATCAAGTTGTCCCAAACCGTCTGCCCATAGCTCGAAAGAACGCCGCTCTCGTTGGGCGGATCGCCCGCGGCACCGCGCCGGTCGACCATCTCGTGCATGGTCGCGATGACCGGCAACGCCGGGTGCTCGTCGATGACCTTTTCCGCCCAGCGCATCGAATCTCGAGACATGCGCCAGTCCAGCGCCAGCAAGAGCCACTGCTGCCCCCCGCCATCGAAGATGTAATAGCTATTGTAGCCATTGGGGCTCGCCCCTCCCAAGGTGGGATGGTTCCCCGGCCGCGTCGGCGAGAAGTAATCGAGGTACGGCTCCTTGCCCCGCGCATCGTCGAATTGCGAGGAGCGCGTCATGTCGTGGTTGCCCGCGGGCGAGCTGTAAGGCATCCCGCCGTCGTCCAAAATCTTGTACACACCGGCCGCGGCCTCGAACTCGCTGGGCAGATGATTCTCGGTAATATCACCCAGGCCCGCAGTAAATACGATATTGTACTCGCGCGCGTGATCGACAATCCAGCGCAGGCTCGCCGTCAGCACCTCGGGGTAAATGCGGTCCTGGTCGAACAGGTACTGCGTGTCCGGCACCACCGCCACGGTGAAGCGCGATTTGGGCCGCTCCACCTGGCACATGGCCGGCCCCGCATCGGGAATCGCCACGTCGACGGTGGCCGCATCGGGAACCGCCGCATCCGGAAGAGAGGCAATGGACGAGCCGTCCTCTCCGCAAGCACAAAAGAAAAAGACGACGCCCGAGATGATTGCAAATGCACGCTTCACGATTTGCCGGGCATGGTCTCCCAGGCCCGGCTCGATTTCGTGACGTTTGCGCGACGATGCGGCAACGCCCCCTTAAATCGGGGTCAGCGCGCGCGGTGCGCCGCAATGATCTCCGCGTAGCGTCGCCCGCTGGACTTGATCGTGCGCTTCTGCGTCTCGTAGTCGACGCGCACCAGGCCGAAACGCTTCGCGTAACCGTAGGCCCACTCGAAGTTGTCCAGCAGCGACCATGCGAAGTACCCGGCCAGCGGCGCGCCCTGCTCCACGGCGCGTGCGCACGCGGCGAGGTGCTGCTCCAAATACGCGACCCGCTTGGGATCGTGCACCGAGCCGTCCGCGCCCACCGTGTCCTCGTACGCCGAGCCGTTCTCGGTGACGTAAATCTTCTTCGCCCCGTACTCCCGGGTGAGGCGCAGCAAAAGCTCCTCGATCCCGGGTGCGTGCACTTCCCAATTCATCGCCGTGTGCTCCAGGTTCGGGCCGCGGATTTGGCGGACGAACGGCGCAGGGCACGAAGGATCGTCGGTGACGACTTGCCGGAAGTAGTAATTGAGCCCAATCCAATCGAGCGGCGCGGCAATCGTCTGCAAGTCGCCATTCTGCAGCGGCAGGTCTACGCCGTACACCTCGAGCATGTCGGCCGGGTACCCGCGCCCGTGGATCGGATCGAGCCACCATCGATTCACGTGCCCGTCGGCCCGCTGCGCCGCGGCTCCGTCGTCCTCGTTGTCCGTTCCGGGCAGGATCGGACTCAAGTTGTTCACGATGCCGACCTTCGCCTTGGGGACCGCCGCGCGCAACGCCTGCACCGCCAGGCCGTGGCCCAAGTGCAAATGGAACGAGGCCCGCACGGCGGCGTTCAGATCGGTAAAGCCCGGGGCCATGCTTCCGTCGAGGTGTCCAATCCACGCCGAACAGAGTGGCTCGTTGAGCGTGCACCAATTCGATATACGGTCCCCGAGCCGCTTCGCCACCACGGCCGCATAATCGGCAAAGCGCTGGGCCGTCTCGCGCTCGGGCCAGCCGCCGCGATCCTGCTGCGCCTGCGGAAGATCCCAATGGTACAGCGTTGGGAACGGTGTGATTCCCACCTCGAGCAACGCGTCGGTGAGGCGGTCATAAAAGGCCAACCCCGCCTCGTTCACGCGCCCATCGGCCAGGGGCACCACGCGCGGCCATGCGATGGAAAAGCGGTACGCGTCCACGCCGAGCTCTTTCGCAAGCCGCAAATCCTCGGGCCAGCGGTGGTAGTGGTCGCACGCCACATCGCCCGTGTCCCCGTTCGCCACCTTGCCCGGTGTATGCGAAAAGGTGTCCCAGATGGACGGCGCACGTCCGTCTTCGCGGGCGGCACCTTCGATTTGGTACGAGGCGGTGGCCACGCCCCAGAGGAAATCTTTCGGGAGAGCTCGAAGGTCGGTCACGGCGATGCCCCCTTTCGGTGGGATCATTTGATGGCGCCTGCGGTAAGCCCGGCGACCAGGTAGCGTTGGAGCAGGAGAAAACCTGCAACCACGGGCACACTGACGACGAGCGAGGCGGCCATCACTTGGTTCCAGTACACATCGTATTGCGTAGCATACCCTTGCAGTCCGATGGCGAGCGTCCGTGAGCGATCGTTGGTGATGACCGATGCGAAGAGCACCTCACCCCACGCGGTCATGAAGGCGTACACGCCCACGGCGATGATGCCGGGCACCGCAGCCGGAACCACGATTTGCAGGAGCGTACGAAGTGGCCCGCATCCGTCCACCGCCGCCGCCTCATCCAGCTCGCGCGGGATGGACTCGAAATAGCCCACGAGCATCCAGATGGAGAACGGAAGCGAGAACGTGAGGTATGTCAAAATGAGTCCCAGCCGGCTGCCGTGAAGCGCCACCCCGGTGGAGTTCCCGATGCTGACGAAAAGCAAGAACAGCGGCAACAAGAAGAGTATGCCGGGGAGCATCTGCGTGGACAGCACCGTCACCGTGAAGATCTTGCGTCCGCGGAAGCGGTAACGGCTCACACCATAGGCGGCAAAAATCGCAATCACTACAGAGAGAATGGTCGCGCTCAGGGAAACGATCAGCGAGTTGACGAAGTAGTCCCAGAGCGGCACCGTCGACCATATATCGATGTAGGGCCGCACGGTGAGCGAGCTCGGGATCCAACGAAACGGACCTTGCACGTCCTGCAGCGGCTTCAGCGAGGAGCTTGCCATGACCAACACAGGGGCAAGCGTGAAGAGCGTCAACGCAACGAGGAAGATACGACGCACCCAGACGAATGTCGCCGAGGGGGCCATGGGCGAGGCCGGCTTAGGCATCCGCATCCCTCCATCGGGCGGTAACGACCAGGTAGATGCCCGTCACCACCAGCAGGAAAAGCAAGAGGAGCACGGACATCGCCGAGCCCGAGCCGAAGTTCCACGTGACGAACGACGATTGGTAAATATGAATCGAGATCAGGTCCGCTGCCTCGGGCGCGCTTTTGCCGAATAGGATGTACGGCGTATTGAAGTCGTTGAACGTCCAAAGAAAGAGCACGAGCACCAGCACCTGGTTCACCGGCCGCAGCGCGGGCATGGTGATTTCGCGAATCTGCTGCCACACGGTGGCACCATCCATGGCCGCGGCCTCGTAAAGCTCGCGCGGGACGTTTTGCAGGCCGGCCATCACGGTCAAAAAGGCAAATGGCCACGTTTTCCAAACCGAGACGACCACCAAGGCAATGAAGCTGTTGTCGCCAATGAGCCAAAATGGCTTCTCCGCCACCAGGTGCAGTTGGTCGTGCAACACGTGGTTCAGCAGCCCAGTATCGCGCTGGAACATGAACGACCAAGTGATGACCGCCGCGTACACCGGCAGGGCATACGGCACCAAGAAGACCGCCCGCAGCACCCCACGGCCCCAAAATGGCTCTTGCATGAAGATGGCCGCGGCCACGCCGAGCAGCCATGAAAAGGCGACCGCAAAAAGCGTGAAGCTGCAGGTCACCCAGAAAGAGTTCAGCAACGATTGGCCGATGGGCGCGCTGAAATCCACCGCAATGCGGTAGTTGTTCAGCGCGGTCCACGGCGCGGCGGTCCAATCGCGAATGAAAAACTGGGTGAGCTGCTTGAAGCTCATGATGATGCCGACCGCCATCGGGACGATGTGAATCAGCAGCTCCATCACGAGGGCGGGGAGCAGTAGGAGGTACGGCAAAAGCCGATAGCGCGGCTTCACGTCACGAGGCCGGCATTTGCTGCTGCGCCTTCACGAGCTCCGCCTTGACGCTTTCCGTGGTGGTGGGCTTGCCGGCGGCGGCGGCCGCGAGCAAATTCTTCACCGCCGTACCGACCAGGGTCTCGAATTGGCTCTCGTTGGGAACCTGCGGCAGTGGGGCCGCACGCGTGGCCAGCACGCCCGAAATGGTCTTCAACTCGGGGGTGTTGAACGCCGGATCGTCCTGCGCTTCCTTGAGCGGCGAGATGGATCCATACGTCTTGTTGAGGGCGATGGACTCCTCCTTGCTCGTCATGAATTTGACGAACTGCAACGCCCCGTCGAGGTTCTTCGTATTCTTGAATACGGCGATGTTGATGCCCGCCACCATGGTCGCCGTGGCCTTGCTTCCCGAGGCACCGGCCTGAATGGGAATGGGCGCCACGCCGATGTCGTCCGGGCTCATGCCGTGCGTGGTGAGCTTGACGCCGGCCACCTGCCACATGAGCATGGCCGCCTTTCCCGACGCAAAGTCGGTCACCGATTGATTGGCCGCGTATTCCGCATTGCCCGGCGCAGCGATTTTGTCCTGGGCAATGAAATCGACGTATTGCTTGATGGCCGCCACGGCACCGGGGCTATCGAAGGTGGGTTTGCCCGAGGCATCGAAGAAGTCGGCCCCGTGCTGCTTGGCCAGCGCAAAAGCGTGGTGAACGTTCTCCGAGACGTTTCCGCCCTCGATGGCCAGGCCATATTTGCCGTTGGCGGTGAGCTTCTTTCCATCGGCCACCAATTCGTCCCAGGTGGCGGGCGGATTGGCAATGCCGGCCTGCTGAAAGAGCTTCTTATTGTAATAGAGGCCGTAGGCCATCGAATAGAGCGGCACCGCCGTGGGCGGCTTGCCCTCGGCGCCCGTGGCGGCCAGCGGTGCAGCCATGAATCGGTCCTTACCGCCGATTTTTTCCATGGTGGCATCGTCGAACGGCAGGAACGCGCCCGTGGACTGGAGCGATGCAGACCAGGTATTGCCGATGTTGAGCACGTCGGGCCCCTGCCCCGACGCGGTGGCGGCAAGGATCCGATTGAGCAAATCCGACCAGGGGACGACCTCCAGATGGATCGCAATGCCCGTTTGCTGTTCGAATTTCTTCAGCTCGGGCTCGAGAATCTGTTTGTCGTTGTCCAGGCTGGTGCCCTGATTGCTCGCCCAATAGGTGAGCGTCTTGGGTGCGGGCTTGGAACTGCTCTCGCCCGCGGTGCTCTTATTTCCCGGATCCGAAGACCGGCTACAGGCGGCGGTAAAGGCGACGACCAAGGTGGCGGCAACGGCAATCCGGTGGGTACGCATGACCGATCCCTCTCAAGACGTGAATGGGCGCGAATGGTGCACAATGATGATACACACCAGCATTCGCACGTCCACCCTTGATTGGTAATTCTCGCGTCTTCTCAGACCGGCGCAACGAGGCGTTCCACCCACTCGGACGCCTCTTGCACGGCCTGCGTCGCGAGCGACTCGTCGACAGGTACGCCGTGGGCCTCGAGCGCGGTGAGATCGTGCAGCTTGGCCAAGGTCAAATGCGCCGAGGGCGGGAGGCGACCGCGCGGCAAGAGATCGCGGTAAATGGCGGCAACGAGCGCCGTGTGCTCGAGCGCGGGAGGGCCACCGTCCGCATCGAGCAGCGCGCGCACGGCGGCGGCGAGGCCTTCGTAGGCCGCGCGCACGGCATCGCTGGCAAAGCCGGCCTGCAGTACCACGCGCGCCAGGCGAAGGCGATCGTGCGCGCGCCCGCGCTGCGGGGTCGGGCCGTTCGGTACGGGCGGAGGTACGGTGGCGGGGCGCGCGGCGGTTTCCTCGTGGGCAGCGGCCGCGGGCGCCGGCATTTCGGCCGAGGCCAACGTGTTCGGCGCGATTTCCATGGTGGACACCTGCGCCGGATCCTCGACGTGGCCCATGATGTCGCGCACCTGCTTCAGGAAGAGCGCAAATGTCGGAGCATCGAGCGCCTCCACGTCGCTCGACACGTCGAGGGCGGCCGATTGCACGTTGCGCTTGCCGGCGAGCATCTTCTCGATGCCCCACTCGATGCCGTTCTCCGCGCAGAGGCAAATGACGGACACGCCGCGCGTCTGGCCCATGCGGTGCGCGCGGGCGGTGCGCTGGTCGAGGCGCGCGGGGCTCCAGGGCAAGTCGAGATGAATGACGTACGTCGCCACCTGCAAATTGAGCCCGACCCCGCCGGCGTCGGTCGAGAGGAGCACGCGCACGCTTTCCGACTCGCGGAACCGATCGAGCAGCGCGGGGCGCCGATCGGCCGGGATGCCGCCGTGCAAGGTCACGTGCCCGATGCCCTGCGCATCGAGCCGCTCGGCAGCGAGGCGCAGCATGTCGGTCCACTCGGAAAATACGAGGACCTTGCTCGTTCCCTGCGTGGCAATCTCCCCGACGAGCGCCTCGAACTCGTCCAACTTGGGCGAGCCTTTGCGCAGCGGATCGCACAGTTCGAGCGCGGAACACGCTTGGCGCGCCTTCACCAGCGACGCAACCAGCTTTTTCTGCTCCTCGGGCTTCAGCGCCCGCCGCTCGGCAATGGCCAAGATGCGCGAGGCGTCGGCGCGGTACTCTTCTTCGAGCTCGCTCTGCTCGGGCAGCATCGTCGTGTAGCGCGTTTGCTGCGTCAACGCGGGAAGCTGCGTGAGGACGTCTTCCTTGCGGCGCCGGAGGACGGCCGGTGCAATGCGGCGGCGCAACGCAGCGAGGTTCTTGTAGCCCACCACGCGGCCTTTGGCGTCCTGCTCGTGGAAATCCAAATTGAATTTCCACAAGGGCCCGAGCAAATCCGGATCGAGGAGTTGGGCCAGCGAATACAGATCATCCAATCGATTTTCGACCGGCGTGCCCGTGAGGATGAAGGCAAATCGCGACGGAATGGCCCGCAACGTCGCCGCCGTTTTCGTGCGGAAATTTTTGGCACGCTGCGCTTCGTCGTAAATGACGACGTCGGCGTCGAGCGCCTGCAGGCGCGAAAGCTCGCGCCACGTTAGTTCGTAATTGAGAATCTTGTACGGCGCATCCGAGGCAAGGCGCTCGCGCCGTTCCTCGGGACCGCCGCCAATGACCTCCGCGCGCTGACCGGTGAAGCGCTCGAGCTCGCGCTGCCATTGGTGCTTCAACGACGCCACCGTCACGATGAGCACACGCGAGGCCTCGCCGCGCTGCCGCAGCACCTCGCAGGCCGCAATGGCCTGCGCCGTTTTGCCGAGACCCATGTCGTCGGCCAGCATGGCGCGCGTGGCCGACACCAAGTGCATCGCACCATCGCGCTGGTACGGAAACAGCGGGACACGAAGCACGTCCACGCCGAGCCGATCCTGCGCATGGGCCTCGCGCACCTCGGCACCGCGCGCCTCTTGCCAGGCCCGGTTGCGCAGCCGCTCCAGCGCAGGCACGACCGCGCGCACCACACGCAGTGCGTCGCCGGTGACCTCCGGCTCGAAAAGATCGCGGTGCGCGGCCTTGGCGATGGGCACGAGGCGGTTCGAGCCTTCGGGCTCACGCGCCCAGCCGAGCAGCGCGAGGTTCTTGTCGGAAACGCGCCCGAGCAGGTGCACCGAAAGGCCGCCCACGGCGTGCACGGTCACCGTCGGCCGGGAGGGCGTGCGCGTGAGCTGGATGAACTCCGAGCGCATGGCGCGATTGTTCCAAACGGCGCGCCGCACCGCCTCCAGGTGCTTGCAGGTACCGAGATCGTTGCCCAGGAAGTCCGCGCAGGTGCAGGTATCGTCCGTGGCCGTGCCGGTGACGATGTCGACATCGTAGCTCGTGCCGCTGGAGCCGGAAACGCGGTACGTGCAATCGACGGTCTCGCCGAGGGGCACGATCTCGAACGCCTCCACATGGGCTCGGTGGATGCGCGTGGCCACCTCGAATTGCCGCACGGTCGCGGCATGTCCGTAATTGTCGCAAGTGGGTGCTTGGTGGCGGACCGGTTCGAGTTGGATCTTTCGCATCGCGCGAGGCTCTTTTTTGCCGCTGTTCGCGATCGCTCGCAAGGGGTAAACAGGAGGCGGGAGGAGCTTGATCATGTCCAAACTGCGCTTTCGGATCTCGATTTCCCTCGACGGATTCACGGCAGGCGCGAATCAGAGCGTCAAGGAGCCCCTTGGCGTGGGCGGGGAGGACTTGCACCAGTGGGTGGTCGGCCTGGATGTCTGGCGCAAGGCGCACGGCAAGGAAGGCGGCGCGCGGACGGAGAGCTCCGCGGTCGTGGAGGAGGAGCTGGCCAACATCGGCGCCACCATCATGGGCCGCAACATGTTCGGCGGGCATCCGGGGCCCTGGGCCGCCAAGGAGCCGTGGGACGGCTGGTGGGGGAAAAATCCGCCGTTTCATCACCCCGTGTTCGTGCTGACGCAACATGCGCGCGAGAAGCTCGTTCTCGAGGGCGGTAACTCGTTTACCTTCGTGACGAACGGCATCGAGGCCGCCCTGGAGGCCGCACGCAAGGCGGCGGGCGGGCGCGACGTAGCGCTCGCCGGTGGAGCAAACATCGCGCGGCAATATTTGGCGGCCGGGCTCGTCGACGAGATGGAGCTGCACATCGCACCTATTCTGCTCGGGCAGGGCGAGCGGCTGTTCGACGGCGCGGCCGATTATTTGAAGGGCCTTTCGCTGGTGCGCACGGTGGGTGCGCCCAATGTGACCCATCTGAAGTTCGCGAAGCGGTAACGGAGGCGGCCATGGGCGACGATGCAACGATCTCGCGGCGCGGGTTGTTTCGAAGCTTCGCGCCCGGGTTGCTTCTCACGGCGTGTGCCTCGGATGCGAAGGAGGGCGCGGTGGCATCGGCGGCCGCGGCCAGCGCGGTGACCGCCGCGGGGCATCCGCTGGATCCTCTTTCGAAGGAGGAAATCGAGGCGACAACGGCCATTTTGCGCGCGGCCGGGCGCATCACACCACGCACGCGGGTGATGCCGTACCGGCTGCTCGAGCCAGACAAGGGCGCCGTGCTCGCGGCCGGCCCGGTGGAACGCGAAATCGCGGTGGTGCTCCGCGACTACGAACGGCACGTCACCGTGGAGGCCACCGTATCGCTCACGGCAAGTGCGATCACGCGGCTGCGGGAACGGCGCGACGTGCAGCCGCCGTTCACGTTGGAGGAGGTGAACGCGGGCATTCAGGCAACGATGGACGATCCCGCGTTTCAGCGGGCCATCCGTGCGCGCGGCCTCGAGCCGTCGGACGTGGTTCTCTATCCTTGGACCGCCGGCTACCTCGGGCCGGAGCATGCGCCCAGCCGCGGGCGTTTTCTGCGGCTCGAGGCGGCGCTGCGCAAGAAGCCGAACGACAATTATTACGCGCACCCCATCGAGGGCGTCGTTGCGACCATCGAGTTGGACACGCTCACCGTGGAGATCGACGATCACGGCGCCGTGCCGGTGCCGGAGCAACCGGGCGAGTATACCCCCCAGGGTATCCGCGATCCGTCGAATGTGCCGTCGTTTCCCCAGGGTGTGCGCCGTGATGTAGCGCCCTTGGCGATTACGCAGCCGGCAGGTCCAGGCTTCGAGATCGACGGCCACCTGGTGCGTTGGCAAAAATGGCGCCTGCGGGTGGGCTTTTCCGCGCGCGAGGGCATCGTGCTCCACCAAATCGAATACGACGACCGCGGCCGGGTGCGCCCCATTCTGTACCGCGCGGCGCTGTCCGAGATGTACGTGCCTTATGGCGATGCGTCGCCGTCCCACAACTTCAAAAATGTATTCGACGCCGGCGAAGTGGGCATTGGGGTCAGCGCCAACAGCCTGATGGCCGGCTGCGATTGCCTGGGCGAGATACGGCACTTCGACGCCTTCGTGAACGACGGAGCCGGCGGCGTGGTGACCTTGAAAAATGCCATTTGCATGCACGAGGAAGACGTGGGCGTGCAATGGAAGCACGTCGAATTCAACCCCGACGGGTCGCCGCGCACGGAGGTGCGACGGGCCCGGCGTTTGGTCATTTCGTCCATTTCGACCGTCGGCAATTACGAATATGCGTTCTATTGGTACCTCTACCAAGACGGAACGATCCAATTCGAGGTAAAGCTCACCGGCATCATGGCCCCTGCCGCCATTGCACCGGGCGAGAAGCCGATTTCGGGCACCTTGGTCGCTCCCGGCGTGTACGGGCCGAACCATCAGCATTATTTCAATGTGCGGATGGATATGATGGTGGACGGCGTCAACAATTCCGTTGCCGAGGTCAATAGTGAGCCCATCCGGCGAGGGAGCAACAACCCACGCGGCAATGCGTGGATCGCCAAAGAGACGGTGCTGCGGAGCGAGTCGGAAGCGCAGCGCAGCATCGAACCGCGCACGGCGCGCTATTGGAAAGTGCTGAACGCAGGCTCGCGCACCGCATACAAATTGGCACCGGGCCCCAACGTGTTTCCCATGTTCCTGGAGGGCTCCACGCAATGGCACCGCGGCGGTTTCGCGCGCCACCATTTCTGGGCCACCGCCTACGACCGCGACGAAATGTACGCCGCGGGCACCTACCCGAATCAGCAGCAGAACCCCGGCGGGCTACCGTCGTACGTGCAAAAGAACCGCCCGCTCGTCGATGCCGATTTGGTCATCTGGTACACCTTCGGGACGCACCACGAAGTGCGCCCCGAAGATTGGCCGGTGATGCCCGTGGAGTGCGCCGGCTTCAGCCTCAAACCCGCGGGCTTCTTCGATGGCAACCCTGCCCTGGATTTACCCGCGCCAGAGTGCCATTCGCACTAACGCCTCCCGGAGAGAGAGAATCACAGGGAGGCGGGGAGGCGGGGAGGACTTACGGCACGGACAGCGCGGAACACTTTTTTTGAGGGCGCTCAATTTGCTCACTGGGCCGATTGAACCCCCAAAAAACCTCCCCGCCTCCCCGCCTCCCTGTTCAATTCTCCTAGCGAACCCTTAGACGAATGGGGCACTAATTGTGCTTCATGCGGGCGAACATTCCCTTTTGCGCGTCGTACAGGCGCGTGAACTCCAGGTGCTGCGCGTCGTAGATGGCGCGGTTTGCGGGGTTGGGCTCGAAGGTGCGGTGCACGGGAACGAGGGTGCGCACGTCTTCGAGGCGGATGGCCTCGAGCGACAGAGCTACGAAAAGGGCCATGCCGCGCAGATTGGCGTGCAATGGTTCGTCGACCCGTTCGATGGTGCGGTCCAGCACGTCGGCCATGATTTGGCACCAAAGATCGGCCTGGGCGCCGCCGCCGATGATGCGCAGATGATCGAGCCTGCGGCCGGTGAAGCGCTCCACCGTGCGGTGAAGCCAGCGCGTGTTCTGCGCCACCCCCTCGAGCACTGCGCGAATCAAGTGCGGGCGCGAGGTGCCCAGCGACAAATTGTGAAAGCCGCCGCGCGCGTTGGGGTCGTCGATGGGCGAGCGCTCCCCATTGAGCCACGGCGTGAAGATGACGCCGTTCGCGCCGGCGGGCGCCTGCGCGGCGAGCCCCGTGAGCGCGTCCCAAGGGATTTCGTCGTGGGTCGCGACGCCGTTGCTCGATGCGAGCACATTGTCGCGCAGCCACCGCAGGCACTGGCCGGCGCTGTCCTGGTTGTCCGCAATGATGTACCGATCGGCGCGAAGGCCCGGCACCGTGGCAATCTGATGAAAGACGTCGGTCTTCTTGTAGGGCACGGGGCAACTGATCCACGACGTGGTGCTCACCGCGAGGTGCGGCTCGTAATCGAGCACCGTGCCCGCGCCAATGCCGGCGGAATGCAGATCGGGCAAGCCCGTGAAGACCTGGGCCGAGGCGGGAATGCCCAATTCCGCCGCCACGTCCGGACGCACGGTGCCGATCACGGAGCCCGTGGCCACGAGCGGGGCGAGCTTCGCCGGGTCGACCCCGGCCTTGCGCACCAGCGCGTCGTCGTATGCGAGCCTGCCGCAATCGCGGTTGTCCGTGAGCCACGCGGCGGTCATCGACGCGTGCGATGCGGCCGCCACCCCGGTGAAGCGCATCGAAAGGTAATCCACCGGCTCGAGGTACCAGCGTGCCCTCTGCGCAATGTCCGGCTGATCGTGGTCCAAGTGCAGCATATGCCCGATGGGATCCGCCCCCGACGTCGACGGGATCCCCGCTGTTTTACGGATCCACATCGCCAGGGCCAGCGGCCCATAGCCTTGCAGAAACCCGCCGACGCGGCGCTGCACATGGGGCCCGCCGCGCGTGTCCATCCACATGATGCAATCGCCGACGGGCCGCCCCGTTTCATCCACGGGGACGGTGCTTCCCCACTGGCCGGTGACACCCACGGCAACGATGCTCTCCGCCGGCACCACCCGGGACGCTATGGCCTGGCGGGTGACATCCGCGACGATGCCCCACCAGTGTTCGGCATCCTGCACGGCCCCCCCGCCCTCGAGAAACCGCGTTTGCAGCGGAATGCACTCGCGGTAGACGACGTGGCCGCTCAGCGAGAGCAATCCCACTTTGAGGCCGCTGGTGCCGAGATCGATGGCCAGAACGAAGCGCCCGTCGCCGCCCCAGGCCGCGCTCGGGTGGCCGTTCGTGCCCGAGGTCACTCGGGCACCGCCTGATGCGAATCGAGCATTTGCGCCATGAAGGCGCGAATGAACTCACCGGCCTCCGGCGTCATTCCACCGGGAATGCCCCCGTAAATGGCCCCACTCCGGGGCGCGTCCCCGACGTGCTGTTTGGCATAGGCCACGGCCTCGGCCAAATCTTTGGTGAAGTTCTCCACCACGCCCGGCTGCGTTTGCGGCCGAGTGACCGCCATGTGAATGGCATTCGGGTACTGCTGCCCATTGAAGCGCCAGCCACGCTCGCGCATGAAGTCGTTGACGTGGTAAATATCGAATGCGTCCGAGGTAAAGCTGAATAGGAACGTAGGCTTGCCCAGAATCCGCAACTCCGGATGCGAGCGCACGGCCGCCTGCATTGCCGCCGATGTCTCGAAAATGGCCTTGGCATGGCGCATGTACCCTTCCCGCCCCAATTGCACCATGGCTGCCCAGGCGGCTGCGATGAGCCCACCGGAGCGCGATCCTTCCATGCCGGGCGACATGTATTTGCCGCCGCTCCACTCGGGCATCATGAAGTAAATCGCGTTGCGTATTTCCTTGTCGCGAAAGAGCAAGGTCGACGTACCCTTGAGGGCATATCCATATTTGTGCGTGTCGGCGGAAATGCTGGTCACGCCGGGGATGCGGAAGTCGAAAACCGGAATGTCGTACCCGAGGCGTTCACCAAAGGGCAAAAGGAAGCCGCCCAGGCATCCATCGACGTGCAAACCGACTTTGCGGGCGACGGTCAGCTCGGAAAGTCGAGAAATGGGGTCGATGGTCCCGTAACCGTAATTACCGGCCGAGCCCACGACGACCACCGTGTTGTCGTCGATGTTCTTGGCGACCCAATCGACGTCCACCAGGGTAGTGCGCGGATCGATGGGCGCCTTGCGCAGTTCGATGCCAAAGAGGTGCGCGGCCTTGTCGAAAGCCGGGTGCGCCGTTTCCGGCTGAATCATGTTCGGGTGGACGATACCGCGATTTTTCCGCCCGTATTCGCGGTACGCGAGGATCGCGTGCAAAATGCTTCCCGTGCCACCGGTGGTGATCATGCCGGCCGGCGTCGTGCCCTGAATGGCGCCGGCATTGAACAGGTCGAGCGCCATGGCGATGATTTCGCCCTCGAAGCGGGTGGCGCTGGGGCAGATGTCGCGCTGGAGCACGTTCTCGTGGCCGAAGAGCGCAAAGGCCTGATTCAGAAAGTGGTAATGCTCGTGGTCGCCGGAATACATCGTCCCGGAGCATTTCCCCGTCTCCCACACCGTATTTTCCTCGGTTGCGAGTGCGCGAAGCTCGGCGAGGATCTCCTCCCGCGAGCGCCCGGTTTCCGGCAATCGCCGAAGGACCGGAAAACGGCTTTGGTACGGGTAAAAGTTGGATTCGTCGATTTTCATGGGTCGATTCCTCGGGGTTCGAAACGGCTAAAAGCGCGCGGCCACGGCGAGGCCGCGCGCGTGCGGAAGGACGAGGGGCACGAGATGCCACTCGGCGAAAGCACCCGCGTGGTACGCATCGCGTGCTCGCAGGGCGCCGGTTGGCTGCGTGAGGATCTGGGCCTCGCTGAGCGCGATCCCGATGCCCGCCGAGAGCGCATTGTTGCCCCAATCATCGAGCGCGTACCCAAGGGTTGCGCCCAGGCCCACGTTGAAGCCAATGACCAGCGCATGGCTGTACCAGGCGATGCCCGCCGCCTCCTGCTCGGCATCGCGCTCGAGAAGCTCCTCCGCGTGCGCCAACGCCGCACAATCCGCGGGCGCCGTCGCATCGAGCGCGCGGGCATCGCGCATGACGCGAAGAGGAAAAAGCAGGAGAATCGCCGCAGGCAGCAGGGAAACGCCACCCCAAATGTAATCGCTGGTGCGGGAATGCGCATCGCTCTCGAAGGCAGCGAAGGTGAACGATCCTCCCGCCACGGCCACGCTGGTGAGGCCCCAGCCCAGACTCCACGTGCGGGCGTTCGCGGCATCGCGCTGGAGGTGCTCCCGAATGAAGCGCACGCGCGCCTCGGCATCGGGGCACCTCTCCTGCGCCGCGGCCATCGAGGGCGCGGACAGGCCTACCAGCGTGGTGAGCATGGTGAGAACCAAGCCGCACCGGCGCATCCTTTACGACTTGGGCCCGAGCGCGAAGTCGGCAATCGTGTTGGCCATCTCGCCGTAGGGTGGCGTGAAGGCGTCGAACAAATCGCCCTTGCCGCGCACGAAAACGCCGCGCGGATTGGAGAATTCGCGGAAGCCGTCGATGCCATGGTGCCGCCCGGTGCCGCTCTCGCCGATGCCGCCGAATCCGAGCGAAGGCACCGCCCCGTGCGCCGCACAGGCATTGATGCAGGCCCCGCCCGAGATGGTGCGCGCGAGGATGTCCTCGGCAACCTGCTCGTCGTTGGCAAAGACATAGAGGGCCAGCGGCCGCTCGCGCCCGTTCACGTAGGCGATGGCCTCGTCCAGCGAGTCGTACGACTTGATGGGCAGGATGGGGCCGAAAATTTCCTCCTGCATCAGCGCAAGATCCTCGGGCGGATCGAGCACGAGCGAGAGCGGCATGCGGCGGGTGGCGCGGTCCACCTGCGCATCGTTTTCCAAGGTGATGACCTCACAGCCGCGGGAGCGGGCCTCGGCGAGCATGCCCACGAGTCGATCGAGGTGGCGCTCGCTGATGATGCCGGCGCAATCTTCCGAGCGGGAATAGCCGGGCATGCGCTCGAGCATGTGCGCGCGCGCATGCCGCACGAAGTCCGGCACGCTTGCCCGCGGCACGAGACAGTAATCCGTGGAGATGCACATCTGGCCATTTTTGATGGCCTTGGCGCCGAGGATCTGCGCGACGTTCTCGGCGGTGATGGCATCCTCGTGCAGCAGCACGGGGCTCTTGCCGCCGAGTTCCAAGGTGACGGGCACCAGGTTCTGCGCGGCCGCCTTGGCGACCTCGCGACCGATGGCCGGACTTCCGGTGTAAAGCAGATGGTCCCACCGCATGTTGCAAAACGCGCGCGCGAGGTCCACACCGCCGACGACCACGGTCACGTGATCGGGCGCGAAGTTCTCCGCGATCATCTCGCGCAAGACCTCACCGCAAGCGGGCGTGTATTCCGACGGCTTCAAGATGGCGCGGTTGCCGGCGGCGAGCATCTCGACGAGGGGGCCGAGGGAAAGCTCGAAGGGGAAGTTCCACGGGACGATGTTGCCGATGACACCCTTGGGTCTGCGGCGAATGGTGGCCCGCGCCGAGCCAAAGATGGACGGATCGGTGAAGCGCTCCTCGTCGGCGGCCCACACGGTGACGTTCTCGGCCGCGTACATGGCGCGGGTCACCACGGAGAGGACCTCGGCGAGATCGCTGAAGGCCTCGGGGTGCACGGCGAAGTCGGCCCGAAGCGCCTCCTTGATGCGTGCGCGGTACGAGGTGACCGCGCGAATGAGGGCCGCCAGGTGCCCGCGGCGTTCATCGATGCTCGGGTAGAGGCAGCGCACGAACGCTGCCTTTTGCGCGGCAAAAGCCTCGTGCAACTGCGCGATGGCAGCTTCGTCTGTGTTCGGCATGGTGGCGGCTCTCCTCCTCACAGGGACGCTAGGTGCCGGGGACAAGGCTGTGAAACATCTTTTCCGGAAGCGATTTACAATGATCTGGCTGTGGATCTGCACACCCGAAAACTGCGCTATTTCCTCACCGTCGCCGACAAGCTGAACTTCAGCCGCGCGGCGGAACACCTGAAAATTGCGCAGCAGGCGCTGAGCAAGCAAATCGCCGAGCTCGAAGAGCTGGTGGGGGTGCCGCTGTTGCGACGTACGACGCGCAGTGTGGAGCTGACCCCGGCAGGGCGGATTTTTCTAGAGTCGGCACGCCAAGCGCTGGAGGTGCTCGATGCGGGCGCCGCCGCGGCAGAACGCGAGGCGCACGGCGTGACGGGAACGTTGCACGTGGGCTTCGTGCCCGGTGCCGCGCTGGAGCTGACGCCCGCGATTTTGGACGAGTACCGCGGACGGCACCCGAACATCGCACTGGATCTTCGCGAGTACGCGCTCGAAGATCCGTCGGCGGGGCTCGCCGAGGGCTGGGCGGACGTCGCGTTCGTGCGTCCGCCGATCACGCTGGCCCAGCTCGACTTCGAGCCGTTGTTCACCGAGCCGGTGGTCGCCGCGGTCGCGAAGACGCACCCGCTCGCATGCCGCGCGTCGGTTCGCGTGTGCGAGCTCCTCGACGGCCCCATTGCCGTGGCCCGCTCGTCCGATCCCGCTTACCGCGCGCAATGGAGTTTGTCGGCATTCCGCAACGGCGCCCCATGCCGCATCGTCGACACGAGCTCGCAGACCGAGGAAATCGGCATGGTTGCCATGGGCATCGCCTGCAGCGTCACCCCCGCCGCCGTCGTCCGCTTCCTGCCCCACACCGGCGTCGCGTACGTGCCCATCTCGGATCTTCCCGGCAGCACCGTCGGCATCGGCCGCCGCCGCGACCGGCCGAATCCCTTGGCCGACCATTTCGTCGCCGCCGCGCGCGTGGTGCGCGAGAGGGAGCGCTCGGTGATCGAAGCCATCGAGCATCCGTTTCGAACGGGTCACGGCCCCCGTTCTACCATGTAGAGCTGTCGATATTTGTCGTCGCCCTGGTGTTGGACCATGTAGTAGAGGCGGCACTCGTCGGGCGAAATCCAAACAGGACGCTCCTGATCTTGAAGTGCCATATCTGGCACACCCGCCAAGATTGGAGCCCCCCAGGACTTGTGGTCATCCGAAACATTGTTTCGATGCGCCACCCATACGGCAACATTGGCGCCGTTGCGGGTCGACGAAAAATAGAGATTCTGCCCATTGGCGCTCAGCACCGGATTGTCATCGTGCGCGCCCGAAACACTGATCCCCTGGACGAGGGCCGAGTTTTGCACACCGCCATCCGCCGCCAAGTTGGCCACGTAAATGTCGTACTCGCCGGATCGGTTCGAGGAAAACCACAACTTTCGTCCCCCCGAGGCCAGGAACGGTGCCCACTCGTCGACGGTGCCGGAGATATTGAGCTGCTGCAATGCCGTTGCATCGGCAAAGTCATTCGACGCATCCACCCACTGCGTGATGAACAGATCATAGCGTTCTTGGGTACTCACACCTCCCGCGAACACCATGAGCCGTCGATCGTCGGTCAAGGTCGGCGTGGTCTCGTTCGGGCGGGTGTTGCAACACCCCAGCGGCGCCACCGTGGATGCGAACGATCCTCGACCGCCATCGCGTGTGGCGAAATAGAGTTTGGTCCCCCCATCGCGGTAGCTCGCAAAGTAGATACGCGATTCATCCGGCGACAACCACCCGCCCCAGTTCGTACCAGCGGCTCCGAGATCGACGGGCACGGGCGGCGAGCGGAATGGCTTATCGTAGCCACAGGGACCCGTATCCGGACGGTCCCCCGCATCCGGAACGTCGGAATCCGGCACCTGGGAATCCGCTCGATCGAGCGAGAAGTCCTCCATGCCGAGAATACTCGCACACGCCAAAAGGGCACCGGAGGATGCTGCGAGAACAATCGTAATCAGTCTCCCTGCTTTCACCCGACAGCGCTCTCCTCTCCCGTGACGACCTGCGTCAGGTTACCCGAATGTCTCGGGCTCATCAATACTTCACCCGGTGCTAGCCACAATGCCGTTCGCTTACCCCGTACACGTACACGTTCCCGTTCCCCTACCCGATCTTCTTCTCGGGCTTTCCTCGTGTACGGGAACGGGAACGGGAACGTGTACGGGAAAGAGAATTCGCTAAGTAAACGGCATTGGCGCTAGCTACCCCCGGTTTGGGAGTGAGGAGCGGCGACGGGTTTCGATTGGGGAGAGCCGCGCTCGCGGAGGACGATGGATAGAAGGACGAGGCAGGCGATGGAGAAGAATTCGCTTTGCCAATTTTGGAATGACTCGAACCAGAATTGGGCGGTCGTAACATAGGCGAGCGTCGTAACGGTCTCACCTCCGTGGCGGAGTTGCTCTTCGTTGTATTTGCTGACGCCACCCACGGCGTGAAGCACGAACGACAAGACGAAAAGGATGAGCAAAACGAGCGAGAGGGAGCGCTGGTAGATGACGAGCACGATGCCGCCCTGCCGCACGGGCCACGGTGCGGCGGGATCGCCGCGCTTCTCGTTGGGATCCTCGTCGACCTTCTCGGGGCCGGCGGTGGACTTCGATTCGGACGAGCCCCGCTGGCGAAGGAACTTGGTCAGGACGACGAAGAGTGCAATCTGCAAGAATTCGCTTTCCCAATTCTCGAATACGGCCTCGATGAAGTCGCCGCCCAGCAGGTACTGGCCAAAGGCCACCGGCGTGTCGTGGTGAATCCTTGCTTGCTCGTTGGCCACGTGGAATCCCGTGAGGGCCTGACCGATGAGCGAACCTAGGAAGAGGAGCAACGCAGCGAGCGAAAGCCCATTCCTTCGAAGAAAATTCGCCCACCGACCTTCTGCCTGGGGCCATACGGTGCGGTCGATTGCACGGTTGGCTACCCTGCCCTCGGGCCTCGTCATCACGACGACTCGACCGGCAACGCCCCCGCACCGTTCTGCAACGGCTTCTCGCTGGGCTTTCGCACGCCCGCCCCATCGTGGCGAAGATTACCCGCGGTCACCGCGGTCATCGCCAGGTGCACGACCTCGTATTTGCGCCCGCGAAGGGGCATGGCCGGATCACCCCCGTGGGCCTGGCGGGCACGTTTGAGGATTTGCTCCATCGCGCGCAGCGCCATGGTCCGCGTCGGCGCTTTGCATTCGCAGCCCGCCACCAACGGACAATGCGCGAGGACGGTACCGTCCTCTTCGTATTGGAGCACGATGGGAAGGTTTCGAAGCGAGTTCATTGGCGAGTCCTCCCTGCTGAGAAACTGGCCCCCCGGCTGAACGAGCTCGTTCGACCGATGCACTGGCACGATCCGCGCCACCCCATCAATCCGCGAAAAGCCGCGAAGTTCCAAAGAGCGCAGCCACCGACCTGCCACTCGAGCCCGAGGGGCAAAACGCTACGTCGTGCGGGCCCTCACTCGGTCACGCACTGGAAGCTGCTTGCGCTCTGCATGTTGCCGCTGATGTATTTGGGCCAGGCAGGGTAGCGGCAGAGGGGGCGGGTGCGACCTTCGGTGGCCTCGTTGAGGTCGGACATGACCAGGGTTTCGGGGGCGGTGCCCGATTCGACCCATTGTTCCAATGCAGCCAGCGAATCGATGCCGGGATGGAAGGGGCCGGTGCCGTGGCCGACGCCGGGCATCAAATAGAAACGAACGAATTCGTCGACGGTGGGGCGGCCGAAACGTTGAACCAAGGCGTCGAAGTAGTCGATGGAGGAACCGGCGCTGATGATTTCATCGGCCAAACCATGGGTCATGATGATCTTTCCGCCCTTGTTGCGGAAGGCCGAAACGTCGCTATTCGTGGCGTCGCACAAAGCGGAAACATCTTGGATGCGGGATTGGTAGGCGCCAGGATTCGATGGATCCAAGGTCAAGGAATCGAACTTGGGAATGCGCGTGATGAAGTACTTGACCCATTGGTCGCCGGTCACCCATTGGTTGGCGTCGTCCTTGTCGGCCGGGTTCGCGGGCTTGGACGATGTACCGAAATCGCGCGTCGTATGCGGCCCCGCGAACACGGCGCCGGCCAGAATGTCGTAGCCCGCATAGCGCGTCACGCCATTGGCCAGGGGATAGGGCAATTGCAACGGCGATGCAACGGTTTGAACCGTCGCGATTTGTGCGTCGGACAAACAGGTATTCCCGGTGTCGCCACCGTTCGCACAGCGCTCGGTCTGCAAAATGGCGTCGGACTTGGCCCGACAGGCCGCCATGTTGGCAACGATGCCGTCCTTGGCCCCATCCAACGTGTCGCACGCGGCCATGACCGAATTCAGCAAGTGCACGATCTTCTTCTTGTTCAACCAGCCCACGCCGTTGTTCGAATACAGTGCGCGGCCGAGTCGCACGTTGCTGAGGCGCACGCCCGTGTAACTGAGCGCGGGGCGGTTCACGACGATGCCATCGTAGTCCGCAGGCCAACGTTGAACCACGGTGAGGCCGTCGCGGCCGCCCGTCGAATTCCCGTAGAAATACGTCCTCGCAGCGGGCGTTCCATAGCGCGCGTGAATCAAGCTCGCGGCGGCGTCGTGCGTCTTCTTCAGCGTGAGTCCACCGTAATTGGCCAGCGCCTCGTCGTTCATGGCGAAGGAGCCGTCGGTGATGCTCTTGCTTTGATGCCCCGAGTCGTCGCCAAAGGTCACGTACCCGCGCGCGAGCGGCGTCGGCGTCCCCGTAGGGCCCATGTCCACCTGCTCCACGCCGGTGATCAAGGTGCCGTCGAATCCACCACCGCCGTATTGCAACGCCTTGTGGTTCCAATTCGACGGCAAATTCACCTGGAAGTGAATCGATGGCGCCTTCGGATCCGTCGGCGGAATGTGCCCGTTCACTTGGCAGTATTCACCGCTCGAACTCACCAGCTTCGCGCTGTCCACGTTGGGCTGCTTGCGCAACTCCGTGCACGCGGACGCGGGGCTCGCCTGCAGGGGCGTGGGCGGCCGAAAGTCGGCCTGCCCTCCGTCGTGACAGGAAACGATACCAACGACCACGCCCCAGCCCCAAAGCGAATTGCGTTCGTTCATTGATGAACACGACTATGTCATGTTCCCGGCTTCAATTCTCCCAACATCGTTGGAATGAGCTCCGAAACCGTGGGGTGAATCGCGACGCTGCGCTGCAATGTCGTATAGGGCGCGTCCGCGTACATCGTATCGAGAATCCCGTGGATGGCCTCGTCCCCCTCGATACCGAGAATGGCCGCGCCCAGGATCTTCTTCGTGGCCGCATCGACAACGACCTTCATGAAGCCCTGCGTTTCGCCCTTTTCGACGGCTCGGCCGACGCGCGTCATCGGACGCTTGCCAACGAGGTAGGGCTTACCGGTTTTGCGGACTTCGGATTCCGTAAGCCCGGCGCGACCGAGCGGTGGATCGACGTAAAGCGCATAACAAGGAATGCGATCGGTCACGCGACGCGGATCGTTGTCGAGCAGATTGGCGGCGATGATCTCGAAATCGTTGTACGACGTGTGCGTAAAAGCACCGCGGCCGTTGCAATCGCCCATTGCCCAAATACCCGGAACATTGGTTCGCAATTCATCGTCCACGACGACGTAGCCACGCTTGTCCACGGCAACGCCCGCTCGGTCGAGGCCGAGGTCGTCCGTGTTCGGTCGGCGACCCACCGCAAGCAGCACGTGCGATCCCGTTACCCTCCGGTCGCCCGACGCACAATCGAGCCGAACCGTCACACCCTCGGCGTTCGTCTCGAAGGCCATGCACTCGGCGCCCAAGCGAAATTCGACGCCCTCGCCCTCCAGGATCTCCTTGATGGCATCGGAGATCTCCTCGTCCTCGCGCGCGATGAGACGGGGCCCCTTTTCGATGACCGTGACCTTGCTTCCGAAGCGCCGATACATCTGGGCGAACTCCAGGCCAATGTAACTGCCGCCGATGACGACCAGGTGCGGCGGCAACGTATCCACCTCGAGCATCGACGTATTCGTGAGGAACGGAATGCGGTCGACCCCAGGCAGCGGCGGGATGTTCGCGCGTCCGCCCACGTTGATGAAAATGCGCTCTGCCGAGAGGCGTTCCTCGCCGACCACCACGGTATCGTGCGATTCGAAGCGGGCGTGACCTTGGACGACGGTGCACCGTTCCATGCTGCGGAGCCACTTCTCCACGTTGTTGCGCGCGTTGGTCGCGACCGTTTGGGCGCGCCCTTTGACCGTCCGCATGTCGATATCGAAGGTGCCGTTGAGGATGACCCCGTAATCGCGGGCGCGCCGCACGACGTGGGCGGCCCGGGCGCTGGCCACCAGGGTCTTCGTCGGCATGCAGCCCGTGTTCACACAGGTGCCGCCAAAGAATTTGCGCTCCACGAGCGCCACACTCATCCCGGCCGCGGAGAGGCGGCCTGCCAGGGAAGGGCCCGCCTGGCCCGCACCGAGAACAATCGCATCGAAGCGCCGAGTCGTCATGGTCGCACCCTCCAAACTAGGCACACTAGGGAAGAGGTCTCGTTTTTCATCGTGGGATCGACGATACCTCCTTCGAGGGTGCCCCGTTCAAGCCATCTCGTTTCGAGATGATCAACCTCAAAGGATTGCCGGTTTACGAGATGATTCACTGGACGCATGCTGTAGCCCTGGAAGTGAGGTTTTCACCATGATGACCGTTCGACCTGCTCGAGAGCGCGGCCACGCCGACCACGGTTGGCTCGACAGCTTTCATAGCTTCTCCTTTGCGGGCTACTACGACCCAGACCACATGGGGTTTCGCGCGCTCCGCGTCATCAACGAAGATCGCGTGGCCAAGAGCCAAGGTTTCGGCGCCCACCCGCACCGGGACATGGAAATCATCTCCTACGTGCTCGACGGTGCGCTGGAGCACAAGGACTCGATGGGCACGGGCTCGGTCATCCGCCCGGGCGACGTGCAGCGCATGAGCGCCGGGACCGGCGTGGTGCACAGCGAGTTCAACGCGTCGAAGACCGACCTGGTGCACTTTCTCCAGATCTGGATCGTCCCCGAGAAGCGAGGCATCGCCCCGAGCTACGAGCAGAAGACGTTCTCGCGCGAAGAAAAGCAGGGTCGCCTGCGCGTCGTCGCCTCGCCCGATGGGCGCGATGGCAGCGTCACCATCCACGCCGATGCTCTCGTCTACGCGGGTCTCTTCGACAAGGGACAATCGGCCGAATTGTCCCTTCGCCCCGGAAGGCACGCCTGGGTGCAGGCCGCGCGCGGACGGATGCAAGTCAACGGGCGCGAACTCGAACCGGGCGACGGCGCCGCCATCAGCGGCGAAGAAAGCATCCGCGTGGAGGGCGTCGACGGCGGCGAGATCCTCGTGTTCGACCTCGCATGAAATGAATCGTCCTTGACGGCGCGGTTCGCGCGCCGATGCCGTCGAGAGCATCGACGTCGCGGGAGAAACGCCGTATGCGATGCTTCCGCCCGCCGCACGCACACGGCTGCGCCTGCGGCCCGATCAGAAGAATGTGCTACTTCGCGTCACCCTGCGCGATCTCGCGCGAACGCTCACGCACGCCGAGGCGAATGCCCTTCGCGATGCGATTTACGCCGCCGTGCACGAAGGGGAAATCGCCGAGTGGGCGACCCGCGTTGAGCGGAGGTCGTCTTAGTCGCTCGGCGTCCATCCCTGTTGTCCCAGGAAGCTGCGGATCTTCGCCCGCCAGCTGTCGTTCGTGGCAAATTCGACGGCTCTTTCCGACAAAAGCGTGCGCGTGCCATCAGCGTGGATGAGGACGAGCCGCGACACCTTCTAGGGCGGACCTTCGCCATCCTCGAGTTGCTGCCTTTCGGTCCCTTCTTCGGCACCGATGCTGCGAAGGGTCCGGAGACCTCCCTGGAACAGCACCATCTGCCCCCTCGTTACGGTCAATCGACCTTGCTGCACCTCGAAATGAATTCGCTTCTCCATGTAGTCTTTGCGCCAGAACCAAGCCTGGATGGCCAGGTTCAGGCAAAAGAATGCGAGGAAGTAGCGGTTGATGTTCACGACTACGGCGTGTTCGCAGAAATTCAAGACGAAGCCAGCAAACAGCACCGCCATCGAGATACCAACGCCCCTGGGGATTTTGCGATTGAACTCGTTCACTGGATACGTGAAGCGAGCCGGCTCGCTGTTCGGGGGCGAAGGCTCACGGAAGGGAGATGCCATCACCTCTCGAGATTACCCTCGATCGGAGCTGAACGCTGCGTCGAAAGCCGCGGATGGCGGGTCGAAGGCCAGGCGGCGCACGAAGGCGAGGGCCTCGGGTGCGCCGACGAGGCGGTCCATGCCGGCGTCTTCCCATTCGATGGAAATGGGGCCGTTGTACTTGATGGCGTTGAGCGCACGAAAACAGTCTTCCCACGGGACGTCGCCGTGGCCGGTGGAGACGAAATCCCAGCCGCGGCGCATGTCGGCCCACGGCAAATGGGACGATAGCCTGCCGCGCCGACCGTCGCCCGTGCGCACCTTCGCGTCTTTGCAATCGACGTGGTAAATGCGATCGGCAAAATCGAAAATGAAATTCACCGGGTCGAGGTCCTGCCATACGAAATGGGAAGGATCCCAATTCAGACCAAAGGCGGGTCTGTGGCCAATGGCCTCGAGGGTGCGCTTCGTCGTCCAATAATCGTAGGCAATCTCGCTAGGGTGCACCTCGTGGGCAAAGCGCACGCCCACCTCGTCGAAGACGTCGAGAATGGGATTCCACCGGTCGGCGAAATCGCGATACCCCGCTTCGATCATCGATTCGGGAGCCGGCGGGAACATGGCCACCGTGTGCCAGATCGACGAGCCGGTGAAGCCAACGACGGTGGAGACGCCCAAGCGAGCGGCGGCGCGGGCCGTGTTCTTCATTTCCTCGGCGGCGCGCTGCCGCACGCCCTCGGGCGAGCCATCGCCCCAGAGGCGGGCCGGCAAAATGCCTTTGTGCCGCACGTCGATGGGGTGATCGCACACGGCCTGGCCGACGAGATGATTGGATATCGCAAAGACGCGTAATCGGTATTTCTCGAGTGTCTCGCGCTTGCGGCGGACGTAGCCTTCGTCGGCGAGGGCCTTGTCGACCTCGAAGTGATCGCCCCAGCAGGCGATTTCGAGCCCGTCGTAGCCCCACTGGGAGGCGAGCCGGCACATTTCTTCGAACGGGAGATCGGCCCATTGGCCGGTGAACAACGTGACTGGGCGGGGCATCGTGTTTCTCCTTGTGGTGTGCTCAGACGGCGGGGACGTCCAACCAAGCGGCATGGCGTGCGGCACTGCGCTCGACCGCGTCGAGCGCCAGCTGCACACCGAGCGCCTCGGCGAAGCTGGGAGAGGGCTCGGTGCCCTCGGCAATCGCGTGCACGAAGTCGCGCGCCTGGTGCGTGAACACATGCTCGTAGCCAATGATGTGCCCGGGCGGCCACCACGCCGCGATGTACGGGTGCTCCGGCTCGGTCACCAGGATGCGCGTGAATCCGCTCTCGGTGCCTGCACGCGCGCCGGCATGGTATTCGAGCTCGTTGAAGCGCTCCAAGTCGAAGGCCAGCGAACCGAGTGAACCGTTCACCTCGATGCGCAGCGCATTCTTGCGGCCGGTGGCGAAACGCGTTGCCTCGAAGGTGCAGAGGCCACCGCCGGAGAGCCGCCCGAGAACGATTGCCGCGTCATCCACGGTCACGCGCCCGCGCGCCTGCGATTTCGTCTCCGCGCTCGCGGAAAGCCCGCTGCTCGCCGACGGCAGCGGCCGCTCGCGCACGAACGTCTCCGTGAGGCCGGCCACGCCGGTAATGCGCTCGCCGGTCACGTACTGCGTCATGTCGAGGATGTGCGCACCAATGTCGCCGAGGGCGCCCGAGCCTGCGCGCTCCTTTTGCAAGCGCCAGACGAGCGGGAACTCGGGGTCGACGATCCAATCCTGCAAGTACGCCGCACGCACGTGCCGAACTGCACCGATGCGCCCCGCTGCAACGAGCGCGCGCAGGTGTGCGACGGCCGGCACGCGACGGTAGCTGAACCCGCACATCGCGCGCACACCATCGCGGGCCGCTCGCGCAGCCGCCGCGGTCATCGCCTCGGCCTCGGCCACGGTGTTGGCCAGCGGCTTTTCACAGAGGACGTGCTTGCCCGCCGCCAACGCCGCAATGGCAATTTCCGCATGGCTGTCACCCGGGGTGACGATGTCGATCACGTCGATGTCCTTGCGGGCGATCAACGTGCGCCAATCGCGCTCGGTTTCGCGCCAGCCGAACTTGCGCGCGGCCGGCTCGAGCTGCGCCGCATCGCGTCCGCAGATCACGGCCATATCGATGCCCCGCGGCAGATCGAAGACGCGGTGCACCGTACGCCAGGCCTGCGAGTGGGCGGCGCCCATGAAGCCGTAACCTACCATTCCGATTCGCAGCGGATTGCTCAAGGGTGTTCTCCTCGGGGCGTGGGTCCATCTTCAATGAGGCACATCATCATTACTGCGAGCGGAGTCGTCCGTCGAGATCGATCGTCCGGGCTTCGTCGGGGCGTATGCGAAGATGCGTGCCGCTGCAAGGATCCTCGGCCAGCTTGTGGTGACAATTCGTCCTCCTGCCGCCACCGTTAGCGCACTGGCGACAAGGTTGTGACGGGCCGCAGATCGGCGTTGCATACGGCATGATCCTCGAATCGTACTGCGAAGAATCCATTCACGTTGGCGCAATTTGCGGTGGCCACGCCAGACGAAGGGACTAAGTAGGGAAGAATGACCAAATTCCTTTCGCGCGCGATGACTGCAGCGCTCTTCGCGTGGGCGTGCGTCGCTTGTTCCTCGTCCGATGACAATCCCGCCGACAACACCTCGACCGATGCGAAGTATTCGGCCATCGAACGAGAGTACGTCCTCTATTTTCTCGATCGCAACCCCGTCGTAGCCACCTATTTGGGCGGCGCTGCGCTGGATGCCAAGCTCGCCAACGTGGACGGGCGGCTTCGCGATCATTCGGCGTCCGCGGTCGCCGAGGAAGACAAGGCACTCGCCAATTTCAAGCAGCGGCTCGAGGCGCTGGATCGGAATACGCTTTCGGCGGCCCACCAAATCGATCGCGACGTGGCGCTTGCGCAAATCGAGTTTCAGCTCCACCTGCACCAAGTGCGCAAATACCAAGAGCGCTCGCTGGATACGTACCTGGATGAGCCCTTCCGCGGTGTGGATTGGCAACTTCAAGGAATGACCGACACCGGCAATGGCAAATACGGCACCGAGGCCGAATGGCAGCGCGTGATCGAACGGGTCACCGCCGTGCGGGCGTACCTCCAGCGGGCGCAAGATCAGCTTCGGGCAGGCATCGCCAGCGGTAACACACCGGATTGGAGGATGCTGCGCATCAATGGGATCGACTCCGCCGTGGCGGATGCCGAATATTTCCAGAAAACGCTCCCGGACATCGCGGCGGAGCGCCTCGGCGGGCCGCAGCGTGATACCCTGTTGGACTCGGTGCGCAAGGCGGCCGCCGAAGCCGCCGCGGCGTACGAATCGTTGCATCAATTCGTGGCGAGCGAGTTCTTCGTCGAGGTGAAGAACGGCGTCGTCGACAAGGCCGCGTTGAAGAGCGCGTTCCAGGCGGATCGCTACGCGTTTGGCGAGGCCGAATACAATTGGGCCTTGCGCAACAATCTGCGGCTCACCAAACCGGCGGCGCAGCTTTACGACGAGGCCCAGGCGGTCATCGAATCGACGCAGCGGGAAATGGTGCAGCTCTCGCGATCCATCGGACAAGAGCGCAATTTGACCCTTCCCGCGGACGACATGGAAGCGGTGCGCGTTGTGTTTGCCGAGCTTTCCAAAAAGGCGCCGAAGGACGACGACGAAATGGTCGCCTGGTACCGTCAAGCGGGCGAGCGACTGGTCAAATATGCACGCGACACGGGACTCTTCGAGATGCCCGCGGAGTACAAATTGGACGTGACGGTCACACCGCCGCCGCTCCAAGGTTCGATCAGCGGTGCAGCGTATTATCCGGCGCCGCCGTTCAAGGAGTCCGGCGTTGGTCGCTTTTACGTGAGCCCGACCAAGAACAAACCGGCCCTGCTGGCGCGGAACAATGCCTCCGCGCTGGCCTATCTGGCGGCGCACGAGGGATTCCCCGGCCACGATTGGCACTACAAGGTGATGACGCAATTCCGCAATGACATTGCGCGCGTTCGCTGGCTCACGCCCGGTGCAGTGGAAGACTCGTCCTCGATGTGGGAAGACTCCGGTGCGGCCGAAGGCTGGGCGCTTTACTCGGAGGCGCTGATGGCGGAGCCGCAAGCCAAAGCACCGAATGGGTTTTACTCGCCCGACGAGCGGCTTTATCAGCTCAAAGGCAAGTTGACGCGCGACGTGCGCGTGCGCATCGATACCGGCCTTCACCTGGGTCGCATCTCCTTCGAGCAGGCGCAGGACCTCTTTTCTCAAGTCGTCGACTTTTTGCCTGGCCCCTGCCAAGGCGCAACGGACGAAACGAAAAAGGGCAGCTGCGACGATGCCTTTGGCGCCATTTTCCGCTATTCGAAATGGCCCACCCAAGCCATCACGTACCGGCTCGGCAAAGAAGCCATTCTGGATTTGCGCGCCGAGGCCAAGACGCGCGCCGGAGACCGCTTCTCCGCCACAGAATTCCACGTACGCTTCATGAAACAGGGGACGATTCCGCCGGGATACTTCCGCGAACAATTCCTCGCGGGTTTCTAAGCGTCGAAATCGTTTTTCACATGGACCGAGGAGACATTCGATCTATCCAGATACGATGTCTTCCTCATTTCTTTGGCGCCATCGTGCGAGTCACCGATGGCGCCACGGGCTATGGCCCATCGGTCACGTCGTTGCGCTATTCTTGCTGAACGGGTGCAGCGATGCTGCACCTACGCATCACGACGAGCGTCGGGTCGAGCAGGAGCAACGACCCGGCCCTGTCTATCGGGCCGTCATTCAGCGAACCCAACACGGCATTCCGCACATCACGGCGCCGACGCTGGGAAGCGCCGGGTTTGGCCAAGGCTACGCGCTGGCCGAAGATCACGCGTGCACCCTCGCGGATCAAATACTCAAGGTGCACGGCGAACGCGCCAAATACCTCGGCGAAGGGCCACGCCGCGTCCATGTGGTGAGCGATTTCGCGTATCGCCTGTTGAACCTTACGGGCCGCGCCGAAGAGACGTTCGCGAAGCAGCCGCCCGTCGCGCGCGAGGTGCTCGAAGGCTACGCCGCGGGGTTCAATCGGTACCTGACGAATACGGGCGTGCAGAATGTGCCCGGCTATTGCAAAGGCCAGCCCTGGGTGCGGCCCATCACGGCCAAAGAGCTCTTCGCGTACCATATCAATCTGGCGCTCACTGGAAGTGCCTCGCGGCTCATTGCCGCCATTGGCTTGGCGCAGCCTCCCGGCCAGCCGGCAACGGCGATGCCCGACCCCGCCGAGGCGACGGCCCGGGTGCGCGAACGCGAGATCGGCAGCAATGGTTGGGCCATCGGCGCGAGTCGCTCCAAAAGCGGTTTGGGCATGTTGCTCTCGAATCCGCATTTTCCGTGGGAAGGCGAATTGCGGCTCTGGGAGAGCCATTTGACGGTACCCGGAGAGCTCGACGTATACGGTGCCACGCTGATCGGTTTTCCGGGCGTGATGCTCGGATTCAACCGCGATGTCGCGTGGACTCATACTTTTTCCGCGGGATATCGCTTTACCGGGTACGCGCTGCGTTTGGTTCGGGGGCATCCCACCCATTACATGTACGGCAACGAAGAACGCGCCATGACGGAGCATCCGTTCACCATCGCCGTTCGGCAGCCCGACGGCTCGGTGAAGGACGAATCGCGAACGTATTACACGACCCATTATGGCCCCGTACTCTCGCTCCCCTCGGGTCTTCCGGGCGAGCCGTTCGTGTGGAACACGGAGAGCGCCATCGCCTACCGCGATGCCAATTGGGACAATACGAGCTTCACCGCGCAGTTCCAAGGCATGGACCGCGCGCGGAGTCTGGAGGAATTCCAATCGGTCTTCGCCAGCGTGCAGGGCACCGGCTGGATCAACACCATGGCGACGGATCGCGACGGCCATACGTGGTATACGGATGCCTCGGCGACGCCCAATTTGCATGCAAATGCGCTCGCGCGGCTGGAGAGAGACCTGGCCGATCCGACGACGGTGTCGGGCAAAGCCTTCGCCGCGTTCCAAATCATCGTCCTCGACGGAAGCGATCCTTCGAACGAGTGGGTCGAGGAAGACGGTGCGCGGGCGCCAGGCCTCGTGCCCTATGCGCGGCTTCCCCAGCTTTCGCGCAACGACTTCGTCTTCAATGCCAACGATAGCCATTGGCTGGCCAATCCCGCAGAACCCCTGGTGGGTTATTCGTTTCTGCACGGGTTCGAGAGGCGACCGCAATCGCCGCGCACGCGGATGAACGTGAAGTACCTGACGGAGATTGCGGAGAACGGCGCCTCGGGGGCCGATGGCAAATTCACGTTGGAGGAGCTGAAAGCCACGGTGTTGAGCAATCGCAGCTTGACGTCGGAGATGCTATTGCCACAGGTGGTCGATCGCTGCCGCGGAAAGGCGACGGGTCACCACGGTGGCCAGGTCGTGGACATCACCCAAGCGTGCACCCTGCTGTCGCAATGGAACGGGCGATTCGACTTGGACAGTGTGGGCGCCGTCGTCTGGCGCGAGTTCATGGGCGCCTATACGGGCGATGCGCTGGTCGGCGGTGGCGATCTTTTCGCCACACCGTTCGACCCGGCGCATCCCATCGCCACGCCGCACACGCTCAAGCCCGCGCCCGCCGAAGGAGACGATCCGCTGCTCGACAAGCTCGCCCAGGCGGTGCAGACGTTGAAGGCCGCCAACGTCCCGCTGGATGCGCCGTTGGGCAACGTCCAGTTCATCGTGCGCGGCAAACGCAAACAGCGATTTGGGCTTCACGGCAGCAACGGCCGCGAAGGCACCACCAATGTCATGACGTACGGCACGGCGAACAATTCGTCGGCCGAGGATCGCTACTCCGTGCGCGGCGCGCCGATCAACGCGGCGACGGGCCTTTCGGCCGAGGGCTACGTCGTCAATTATGGCTCCAGCTTCATCCTGGCGATGGAGTACGCGCCCAATGGTGGCGTTCGCGCCAATGCATTGCTGACCTACGGCGAGACCGGCGACCAGGACGCGCGGAACTTCACCAGCCAGACGGAGCTTTTTCTGGCGAAGCGGTGGCGCAAGGTCCTGTTCTCGCCAGCGGATATCGCCGCGGATCCCGGGCTTACGACCCAGGTCATCGAGCAGTAATGGGGAACCGGGTTACTGGGCGGCTCGACCGTCCTCTTTTCGAGCGCGGTATTCCCGTTCAGTAATCCGGTGGAGGGCCATCTCTGGCGCGGTGAGCCCGTTATCCAGCCGCGCCCCGGTGCCCGCGTTGCAACGTGCAACATGTTGCATTGAAACGATAATTGCTTGTCGCGGCGACGGCGAAAAAGCCCTTGCTGCAGATCAGGAAGCTCTGCATAGTGCCGCAGTTCTCCCGTTTTTGGGCGGCATGGTGGAGGGGAGCACGTCGTTGCAAAGCGCTATTTCGCAGCCTAGAGGCGGTGGCTGTCCGAACAGCGGCGACATCGCGCCATCTGGCGCACGGCGTCGTGTGCCCGCGCCGGCACACGCCCGCATGCCGGCAATATCCGGTATTCGTGAGCTGTCGTTGGGTATTTTTGATCCACTTGGCCCTTTTCCCGCTTTCCATGAAGGGGAAGGCGGGACATGCGGGCCGAACTGGACATTCAACCGTACCAGCCGAATGCGGGGACCGTTCGAGCTCGGTTTTCGCAGGATGAGGCGCCGATGAGCAGTGCGAAGGTGGCGGCGCTACCCGCGCATGCGCTGAAGGTGGGTGTGCGCCTTCTGGATCACCTGCACTTGGAAGAGCTGCTGGACGAGCGTGAAGGGTGGTTTCTCTTTCTCGCCGACAACCAAGCGCTCTCCGAGTTCGTGCTGTTGGCGATCGCAGAATCGGAGGACGCGCTGGCAGCCTGCTTGGCGGGCCCGGGCCAAGGCAACGTGGCCCGCAAAAGCACATTTGGCTCGTGGCATATCGCCGAGATCGAGCTCGATGAAGCGCATTTGTGGCTCTTTCGCGACAAGCTGCTCCGAATGCCGCAGCGTTCGGTGCGGGGCACGCTTCCATCGACCTCCGGCCTCGTGGAGCGCCAATTGGACGAAGGAACTCTCTTCAATGAGCGGTACTACATCGAGGGGTGGCTCGGTCAGGGAGGAATGGGCGAGGTATACCGCGCGGAGGATCGGACCTTTCAACGCCCCGTGGCCATCAAAGTCGTCCGCGTGCAGGCCTCGCCCGAGGGTGGAGATCACGAGCAGGCCAAACGGCGCCTGTTGAACGAATCGCGCGTGGTGGCCGCACTCAAACATCCGAACATCGTCGAAATCTACGACGCGGGCGAGTGCGACGGCCTCCCCTATTTGGCCCTCGAGCTCTGCGGCGACGGGAGCAATCTTCGAAGTGCGATGAAAACGGAGGCGACCCGCGAAGAGCGATTGCAGTGGCTCTCGCAAATCGCCGAGGCCCTCGCCTACGCGCACGAGCACGGCATCGTGCACCGTGACGTGAAGCCCGAAAATGTCCTTCTGACGAGCGACAAGCGAGCCAAGGTCGCGGACTTCGGCATCGCCAAGGCCCTGCAAACCGAGCGCCTACAAGACGACACGACGTTCGGAATCGTGGGCACCCCGCGTTACATGGCCCCCGAGCAGCTCCTGGGGCATCGGCTCGATGCACGCGTGGATCAATTCGCGTGGGGCATCATGGCATACGAGCTCCTCACCGGCGTCCACCCGAGGGCGCGCGAACTCGCAAGCCTCCAGCAAGGCGATACGGCAGCCGGGCTGCCACCGCACCTTCGCCGCGTATTGAGCCGAGCGACCGCGAACGACCCGGGCGCAAGGTATCCCAACTTTCGCAAATTGCTCGCGGAGCTGCATCGGCCGTCGTGCATTGTCGCTCGCCGATGCCTCACGGTGGGGGTCGCCGTGCTCGCCGGCGCCGTCGGCCTGTGCCACATGGCCACCTGGTTGAAGGCGGGCGGGCCAACTTCGACGCAGCCGCCGATGGCGAGCGCCATTGTGCACGCGGCGGCCGCGCCGAAGTCCGAGGCGGAGGGCCTTCTCGAGCAAGGGATTCAGCTTTGGGCGGACGCCTCGCGTGAGCGGGCGTGGACCTTGTTCGCACGAGCGGCCGAGCTCGAACCAAACAACGCACGCGCGCGTCTGCTTTCATTGGCGGCCTCCGAAGATATCAATCCTGGCGTGCACGATGACGCGCCCGTCGCCCTGGCACTTCGCGGCCAGCTCGCGCCATCGGAGGCCGCATTGCTCCAGGCGCTAAATCCCCTGGTCGAACAGCCGCCGGACGTCGCCGCCAGCACGCAACGTATCGACGAACTGGCGCGGACGTATCCCGAGGATCCCGTCGTTCGCCTCGCGCGTGCGCAGCATTACATTCGGTCTCGACAGACGCAGGGCGCGATGGATCTCGCTGCAAGCCTTGGAAATACCTCCACCGGGTTCTGGGTCGGGGCTCAGGCGCAAATGCAGCTTGGTGATGTCGCGGAGGGACGGAGGCTTCTCGAGCAGTGCATCGCATCTTCTCCAAGTGCGATGGATTGCCTGAAGTGGCTTAGCTTCCTCGATGCAGCAGACGGCCGGTGCGAGCTGGCCGAGGAAGCAGCTCGCAAACTGATCGCGAAAGATTCAAGCAATCCCTTTTCGTACTACTTGCTCGCCAATGCGGTGTTCGGTCGGACGAAGTCCACTGAGGCAGCACGAGGTATCTTGCAGGCTCAGCTCGAGCAAACTTCGGCGTCCCAGCGGCCGCTGCGGAAGGCAACGCTCGAATTCGACTTGCATGTGTACGACGGTGATTTCGCGGGCGCCGATCGCGAGCTCCGTTTGCGGCAATCCGCCACTACGTCGCCCGATGCGAATTACCGCGGGATGCCGCTCATTTACCGTGTGGAGATGGAGCTCGAACTAGGACGCCGCGAGGAAGCTCGACGCGCAGCTCGGGAATTCTCGTACCGGAGCGAGGCATGGCTCCCAAATGCATACATGGATACCGGCATCGATAGCGCCCGACTTCTGTATTCGTCAGCGCTGATTTCTCGAGCCGAATTTCGGCTTGCACGCGACAAGGCAATTGCAAAGCAAATGGAGCGTGGGGCTCGTTTCTCTTCCCCTGGAAACCGGTGGTTCGACGATTACGTTGAAGGCGTGCTCGATGCGACGGATGCCGAGGAGGCCATCGCGGTCATGCCTGCCAACCATGTCATCGATCTTCTCGACCGCGACGCCTACGTGGACGCTCGATTGGGGCATATGTACCTTCTTGCGGGGCGTTTCGGTGAGGCCATCCCGCTCCTGAATCACGCCGTATCGTCGTGTACGGTCCTCATCAAGCCAATGACCTACGTGCACGCGCTTCTCTGGCTCGGCGAAGCGCTCGACCAAACAGGGGACCATGCCGGTGCTTGCAAAATGTACACGAAGGTCGTCGAACGATGGGGCCGCGAACCTCGCAGCGTGACCGTTCGACGTGCTCGGGCAAAGCTCTCGACTTGCCAATAGCCGTCCAACCTTCGGCCCATCATCATCGATGGCCGTTTCTCGTTAGGAAGATTCCCGATGAACCATATCAGCCTGCACGGCGAGGAGCATTTTTGCAGTCATGAACCTACATAAATCATCCATTCCCGCCCGGAAACGAAAGCTGGGACGCGAGAGCGCGCTCGGAACTAGGGACCCCTCCGCCGAGCAAAAGAGACTCGTCCTCGTGTCGGACTCCGTGGAAGCATCACGCGAACCGGAAAAGGTGGGCCGCGATTGTGGCAAGTGCCAATGCATCGAGCCCGAAAACGAAGCAACTCGAGATCCGGAACCGGCGAAAGAACCTGACTCGGACAAGCTGGAGACGGAAAAGTGGCTCGCTCCATTTTTGGACCGAGCGACGGATATTCTCGAACGCCGCGCGGAAGTATTTCCTCCGACCAAAGAACGCACCGCACTCGTTCGAAAGCTCCTCCCTTCTTGGAAAATCGACGACATTCTCGGTTTCGCCCGGGAAGAAGTCCTTGCGTGGTTTCAGTCTCTGGAGCAATCGCACCGGACCGCCCGTGTGTCCCCGGAGGCAGCCCGAAAGCTCTATTCGGCTGGCATCGCGCTGCTCGTTCAAAAGATGCCGCAGCTCGAGTCCCTCGCCGCCGATATCGCTCGAGTGCTGGGCTTTCCGGCGACCAGCATCCAGTGCAGCTTATTTTGCAATCGACGCGGCGCCAAGACGCTGACTCACTTCGATTCCGTCGACACGTTGGCCATCCAGGTCACCGGCTCGAAGACCTGGCATCTCGCTCCGAACACCCACGTCCAGCTGCCCACCGACACATGGGCGCACCCGCAGGTCTCGACACACGAACTACGGCTTTACGCGCATCGGCAATTTCCCCCGGAAATGCCCACCGAGAATGTGGAAAGCCACCGACTCGAACCAGGTGCGATGCTCTACGTCCCGCGCGGGTACTGGCACGAGACCGAATCCTCGGAAGAATCGGTATCGCTGCACATTCACATACTTCCCAGTACGTGGGCCGATGTCGTGCTAAAGACACTTCATTCGCGCCTTCTTCGGGACGAGGCGTGGCGCGCGACGGCGTATCGGTTATGGGGCCTCGAACGTGCTGGGGATTGGGATACGGCGAACGCGCTCGAGGCTCTGCGCGAGATCGTCGGGACGCTCACCCCGGAGGACGTGCACCGTCCGGCGCAGTGGACTCCCGCGCCGAATGACCGCGTGGCCCCGAGGGCACGAGGCTCGGTGGGCGTGGTGGCCTCGAACGAGGAATACCAGTCCGTACGATTGACCTCCGAAGAGTTTGCCCTCGAGCACGCGACCACGGTGGAGATGTCGCCTTCCTTCGTGCAGGCGACGCTTCTTCTCGCGGATGGTGCGGATCCGCTGTCAGCGAACGAGCTCGCAGAGCGCGTGCCCAGCCTTTCTCGCGATGAGGCGCTGGATCTCGTGCGTCTCCTTTGCAAGGTCGGCTACGCTCGAAAAGCTTCAGCGTCCGTAGGAGTGTGACATGCCGATTACGGCTCGATCTCGATTTCTCGCCGAGCTACTTCCCTTCGTTCGCGCGGGTGTGCGGCGGGCGCGTTTGCAGGCGTGCCATGCGGACGATGCGCTCCAGCAAACCTTGGGCGCTTTGGCGCTGCGGGTGGAGGAGTTGATGGAGATGGACGAATCGAGGCGTGCGGGATACGTCTTTCTCGTCGCATTGCGCAAGGCGATGGCCCTGCGAAAAGAGATCGGGCTGGAATATGCACGCGCCACCGATGCCGAGGTGGAGGAG
Organism: Sorangiineae bacterium MSr12523; assembly: GCA_037157775.1. Classification (NCBI taxonomy): domain Bacteria; kingdom Pseudomonadati; phylum Myxococcota; class Myxococcia; order Myxococcales; family Pendulisporaceae; genus Pendulispora; species Pendulispora brunnea. The sequence goes on along the minus strand of CP089982.1, from coordinate 12,846,856 downwards.
TGGGACTCCGTCGTCGCGCTCCGAGGCCTGACCCCGGAGCAACTCCTCAGGGCGGCCGAAAGCGCGAAACGGGCGGCGCACGTCTTCGACACATTGGGTGAGCGCGATCGCGATCTCGTCATGGCCGCCGGCGCCGACGGCCTCTCCGAGCGCGAATTGGCCCGCAAGCTCGGCGTCTCCCGAGGCAGCGTCGCCTATCGATTGCGTCTCGCCCGCGATGCACTGGCCCGGGCCTGGCTCGGCACCACATCGTGGCGCGGACGAGCACCGCGCTAAGGTCAGGTCGAGGAAGAAATCACGAAGAAGAGGAGATGCTGCCCCACCCGGCAGCGCTCTCCAATGCTCTCATTTCGCCCATTTCGCGCTGCTGCCCGCCCCAAAGCGGGTGCTCATGCCATGCTTCCCCGCGTCCCCCACGCTCCCCACTCCGCATGGCATTCCGCGCCCGCAGGGGCGGGCCCCCCGGAGCGCATTGAAAGCGCCCATGGCGACGGCGAGGCCGGAGGGGGGGTAGCGATGGATTTGCCATTCGCGATTCGCGAATCGCGAATGCCCCCACACCCCCCTGGGGCCAAAGGTTGGCAACAGCACGTTGCACCCCTCGCGAACGCAAACGCGGGCAGAGCGCGTTACATCAGTGGCCAAGGTGACCCGATTGCTTCACGCGATGTTCGTTGGCGATCCTAATCTCGAGTCAAATCCACATCACACAATATATTAAATAGGACGAGCCTATGCCGATTGGATCCCTATAATAGCTCTGCTTCTTTGGTGAGCAGAACGAGGGACCCATGGGGCAAAACAATCAATTGAACATTTCCGACAGCGTAGTAGGCGCTGCCGCGGTGGGAGACATTGTCGCGGTGACGGGGAGCGTCGCCGGCAAATCGCCACCATGGCGGGCGAACCAAGAGCGGCATTGCATCGCGATTCGAGAGACGGAGAAGGCGCTATCCAATGACGGCGCCGAGCTGGATCCACGATTATTCGAGGGTCTCCGGCAATTTCTCCATCTCGCAAAGAGCATTCGCGTCGAGCAAAAGACATTGACCGAAGTTCAAAGGCAGATGAAGGAGACACTCGACGAAGTCTGGGCCGCGCAAGCCGCAAAGGGGCTTCGGCCGGGGGTCCTCCCGAAGACACTCGAGGTGGCGCAGGCCCTCGCGAAGAACCCAGTGATGATTGACGTGGTCAAGAAAATCATCGGTGTTTGAACATGCAGCAGAGTGAAGGTCAAAGGGCCACGGCGTTGCTCGACGCAGGCTGGCGGGCAGCCCAAGTTTCCGAGAATTGGCAAGTACACTCCGCACCGAGCGGGGGCTTCTGGTACGAAGTGGGTTTTCGCTCGGCCCTCGCTGCGCGCACACCTACCCATGATCCAACCCAGCTCCAACAGTTGCTCGATGCCTATCGCGAGTCGTTGTTCAGCGCAGGGTTCTCCACCGACGAAATGAATCGCGTCGTGGCGCTCTTGGAGAGGACACGAAATCCATCAGCGCATCGAGAGAACGCCTTGGGCCGTCTTTACGAGTTCCTTCAATGGCGAGCCGCAGCGGCGGATGCGGCAGACGGTAAGCACGTTCAGATCCATATACAAAATTCGACAATCGGCGCTATCGCTGCCGCTGGACAATCTGCGAGTTCTCGCGGAGCGGGCACGATCACTCTTCCGTCCGCGTCGATGGTCACCTCGGGCCGCGCCGTCATCATGGCAGTCGGCATCTTCACGATCGTGGTGTTCATCTGGGGCTTCGTCAAAGGATTGTCGCGCGCCGGTGCTTCTGGAAGCGCGACCAAACCTGCGAGCTCGCCTCCATCCGCAGGACAGAGCGCTTCCCTCGCGAGCCTTGCACGCATTTCCATGCGCGCCACGCCGAAGCAAATCGCGGAGATTACCGGCGTTGCGACCACCGTGAATCCTGCGGGCTCCATGAGGATCCCGCTGGCGGAAGATGTCGCGTTCACCGCCGTAAGGTTCGATTGGAACAAAGAGCAGACGCACATTCGGCTCATCAACCTCGAGGGCTTGCGCGACCCGTCGCGGGCGAGCGTCATTCGCGGAAAGCTTCGGGAGCGACTGCGCCGCCGGTTTCGCGACTCGTACTTCATGTGGCAAGGCTGCGGAATCGCCCTGCAAGGAGATCTGTTATCGGCGTCCGCGCACGCTCGATGGGCCGGTGGCGAGAACCAGATGTGGGACAATCAGATCGAGACACTCTGGGACATCGCGCGCGCGGATGCGCTGGGGCTCGGGGTGCAGGTCCTTCCCGCTGCAATCACGAATTGGCTCGGTGGCGGATATTCGCTCAAGGCGCTCGGCACCGTCGATCCGAATGTGGGCGCCGAACAAAGCTACGATACGTTGGTGCGGCTCTTTCCAGGCGTCTACACGTATGAGAGCGCCGGAAGTGCCCGCGCTCAATTCGTTGCGCTGGATCATCCGTGGTTCGGCGAAGCGCGGCTCGGGTGGAGGAACGAACCGGGCGGGCATCTCGTCAGCATTTCGCTGATGCCAGCACCAGGAAAAGAGCAGTTCGAGAACGAGGGCGCGCTCAATGGATGCCTTAGGAGCAAACTGGGCCAACCGCAGGTGCGCGCACTTGGCAGTCAGCTCAAAGACCATTTCGGCGATTCCTGGTCCCATGCCGGCACCAAGGTCGTCCTTAGCCAAACCGAGATTGATATCTCCAACGATGCCGGGCAATCGATTCCGCGGTCGCTCCTGCAGGACGTGACCTCCGCGCTCGACGCCTGCGGAAGATGACGCGAGTCGGGCCGCTACATTCCCGTTAATACCTTGGCCAATTGGCGTGCGCCCGTGTCGCGCCACGTTGCCTGGTCGCGCGTGCGGTGGGCTTCCGAGGAAAAGGACGCGAGCGCATCGATGACCAGTTCACCCGTGCGCGGGATGACGAGCACGAGATCGCCTTCGCGGCGAGGGGCCTCTTCGGGGGTGAGCGAATCGAAGAACAGCGCACCCGTCCAATGCGACTCGCCGACGTAGTTGAGCGCGACGAGTCCGATCAGCGGGTGGGTCGTGCGGGGGGGCGCGCCGCCGTCAGGCCCGATCAGCATGGAGAAGAACGGCTGCCGATCGAGCACGACGAGCGTGTTCGCGGGGCTCGGTATGCGCTCGTTGCCGAGCAGCACCTGCGGCGCCCGGCGCGCTTCGAGGTTCGAGCGGGCGAGCAGGTACTCGCCGGGGGGCAGCGCTTGGAGGATGCCTGCGCCGGATTCGGCACGCGAGCCCTCCGCCCATTGGAGGTAGGCCCACTCCAAGGATTCGGGCAGCGCGCTCGGTGCGGAGAGCAGGCGGCCGCCCGGAAGCGTCTCCATCGCCCATCCTTCGTCCGGCGACATCGTCTGGTGAAAGCGCCAGCGGGGCGCACCGTACAGGCCGACGTCGTGGACCGGCGCAATTCCGGAGCTGCGCACCCCGAAGGCGTTCGGTCCCGGCGGGATCGACAGCTCGGCGAGTACAGGCGAAATCGCGCGAAGGTCCATGGTCATTTCTTGGTCTTAGTTGGCGTGCGGCGCAAAGTGAATCAGGTGCAACTTGCCGTCGGGCAGGCGAACGATGGTGTAGGTGGCCCGTGTAATCTGCACGCGCGTGGCAGCTCCCCCATTCGCCGAGTTCAGCCCTTCCACGGTATTGCGGAAGGTGTACTCGCCCCTCACGGGCGGATCGCCAGGGCGCAGGTTCGCGAGGTCGTCGGCGCGTGAGTTCATGATGTCGCGCAGTGCCTGTTCGCCCTGACGGCCCGATCGGAATACCGTATTGTTCTCGTAGGGATTTCCATTGGCATTGCGGCGTGACTCTGCGAGCTTCGCGGGATCTTGCCCCTCGCGTGGAACGTGCGCGCGGGCGTGACCGGTGCCGTTCCCGAACTGGCGGCCCTCGGATTCATCGAGAAGACGCGCTGCATCGGCCCGCGAATGCTTCGCCGCCCCCGCCGCTTCATCCGCGCCCTTCCCCGCGCCCTCCGCGGCTTCGTCCGCGCCTTTTCCGGCTCCCTCCGCCACTTCCTCCGCGGCTTTGGCGGCCTCGTCGGCGTGGCGTGCCCCCTTCAATCCGGCCTTGGCGAGATCGCCCACGCCGGGCACCCACGCGACGGCGGCGCCGCCGAGCTGTGCCCAGCCGCCGGGCTTGCCTTGAACGACGGCCTTGATGCCCGCGACCGTGTCGCGCACGTCGGCGATTTGGCCGACCACCGGAATGAAGCCGGTGACCACCTGGCCCGCAAGGCCGGACCAGCCGTGGTCCCCGCCGAAATCTCCTTGGATGGCGCCCTTGAAGAAGTTTCCAACGCCGCCCCAAAAGCCGCCGCCGCCGCCCTTGTCGCCGCCGCCGCTGCTGCCGCCATTTTCTGCGCCGCCGCCGGCGCCTTCGCCTCCGGTCCCGCCCGCTCCGTCATTGGTGCCGGTGCCATTGTCCGCGGTGGCATTGTCGGACGAGCCGCCTCCGGGCTCGCCGGTGGTGCCGCCGGGCGCATTGTCACTTCCGGCGCTCGTAGTGTGAATTCCACCGCCGGAGTTGAATGCCTCGGATTCGCCTTGAAGCGTCCGCTCTGCGTGACGCGTTGCTTCGGTATTGCCCTTTCCGAGCAAGCGGTATCCGGCAGCGACGAGCAGCAGGATCGCGACGAGCAAAAGCCCATACTCGACGGCCGAAACACCGCGACGATCGAAGAACAAGCGCGCCAGGACGCGGCTCGCGCCAGGGATCTCGCCGTTCACACGACGACGGCCACTCGCATTCATGTTCCGCGATGGCAGCAACGCATGTGCCATTGGCGACGCCGATTCATTCGCATCGCCAACACCGTGATTTGGAATCATATGCACGGCTCGTGTTCTATGGAAAGAATCCACAATTCGACAAGTGGATCATTCCAATCCGTCCAAGTGAACGCACTACGTTCCACCGCGTGAAACCACGCTTCTCAGGTCCTTGCACCTGCAATCAACGCGCGCTCGTCGAAGACCCTTGTCCCGTCCACGTGCGGAATTTGTAAAACGCCGCCGGCGCACTCACAATGGGAGCGATGCCGGCCTCCCGTTTCCATGCTCGACCGCTCTCGCAAGACGATGCGCAGCAGATCGCCCGGTGGCGGTACGCGGGGCCGTGGAGCATTTACGATGCGCAGGCCGGCGATGGGCTTCTCGATGGCGACGATGGCTACTTCGCGCTGGTGGATGCCACCGATGGGACGCTCGCGGGCTTCGCGTGCATCGGGGTCGAGGCGCGTGTGCCCGGGCTGGCGGAGGAAGCCGGCCTCGTGGACATTGGCGTGGGCATGCGGCCCGATCTCGTCGGGCATGGACTCGGTCAGACCTTTCTCGAGGCGGCCATCGAGCATGCTCGATCGCGGCTTGGGGCGGTGCGGTGGCGGGCCGTGGTTCAGTCGTGGAATGAACGCAGCTTGCGCCTGACCGCGCGCCTCGGCTTCCGCGCGGTGGGCACGCACACGTGCCTTCAGGGCGGCAAGCCCGTCGAATACCTCGTGCTCGTCACCGACGAGCCTCGGTAGCGAGCCCGTTCCGGATTTGGGACGGCCGTCCCGCGAACGCGAGCGCAGCGGAGGCAGCACGGCCGAAAAACCGGGGAAAAATCGCCAGTGTGAGGGCGGCATGAGGGTTGCGATGAGGTGGCTCGCATCCCGCGAAACGCGATTTGAAATTTCTCCGTCACCTTCTGCGAAAGACCACCATCATGAACACGTTCTTCACCCGCTTCGTCCCCTCCGTGATCTGCTCCGCCGTGCTCGCGAGCGCCGCCATGGGGTGCCACGGCGAGGCCCGCAGCGTGGCCGTCGTCACGTCGGCACCGGCAGGAACGCTGGATCGCGATGCTCCGATTGCCGCGAAAAACCGCCATGATGTCGCGTTCTACTCGGCGCGAACGCAGGGCGAGGCGGAGACGAAGGTCTTTGCCCGCGGCCATGCCGGCGAGGCTCCGCGGCTCGTGTACGTCGATGCCGAACCGGGCGAGCTCGTCTCCGTGAGCGACGACGGCACGCGCGGCGTCTTCCGTCGCTACATCGCACCGGGCAAGACGATGGATATCGCCATCGACCTCCAGAAGAGCGAAAGCTGATTCGTCGCCGATGCTGCGCCACGCGATCCCGGTTCTCCTCGTCGCAAGCGCGCTCGGTTCGGCGGGGTGCTCGTCCGCGGGCGCGGAAGTGCCCCGCGCGCCCGCCTCGAGCACCGAGCGCGCGATGGCCATGACGCATGTCACCCTGATCGATCCCGCGAGCGGGCCGCGGCCCGATGTCACCATCGTGATGGCCGGCCATCGCATCACCGCCGTTGGGCCGTCGGCGAGCACACCGGTGCCCGAGCACGCGCAGGTGCACGATGAAACGGGCCACTTTGCCGTTCCGGGCTTTTGGGACGCCCACGTGCACCTCACGCAAATGGGCATGGACTTGATGCCGCTTTTCGTGGCCAACGGCATCACCAGCGTGCGCGACATGGGCAGCACGTTCGAGGACATCGTGCGCTGGAAGCAAGCGCGCACCGCAGGACAACCTGCGCCGCGCGTCTTTGCGCCGGGCCCGAAGATCGATGGCAAGGGCGAGTCGTGGGGCGACAATTGGATCATCACCTCGCCCGAAAGCGCCCGCCGCGCCGTGGACGATCTCAAGGCGTACGGCGTCGACTTCATCAAAGTGCACGCGGGCCTATCGCGCCCCATCTACGATGCACTCGCCGACGAGAGCCGCAAGAAGGGACTCTTCTTCTCGGGCCACGTGGGCGGAGACTACCCTGCAGCATGGGCCGCGAAGTCCGGCCAGCGCACCATCGAGCATGGGAGCAGCATGGTGCCCTGCTCGAATGCCGAGCGCGCGCAGCTCCGTGCCGATCCGAAGCTCGTTCCATTGATGAAATGGGTTTGCGCGGACTCGAACGACGATGTCCTGCCCGAGCTGGCGCGCGCCGGCGTGTGGCTCACGCCGACGTTGGTCTCGTGGCGCGGAAAAACGATGATGCACACGGAAGCGCCCTCGCTGGAGGGGTATCGCTACGTGTCCGCGGCCCTGGAGAAGCGTTGGCTCGGCGACGGCGAGGAGACCCCGCCGCTGCCCATCGAGCGTGAGGTGCTCGCGCAGTTTGGCCCGCTGGCCGCACGAGCGCACCGTGCCGGTGTGCATTTGCTCGTGGGAACGGATATCGGCGATCCTTACGTGGTGCCAGGATTCGGGCTGCATGACGAGATGCAGCTGCTCGTGGAGGCCGGAATCCCGCCGCTCGTGGCATTGCGGAGCGCGACGCTCGAGGCCGCACGCGCCCTGGGCGTCGACGCCACGACAGGAACGATCGAGGTTGGGAAAAGCGCCGACGTGGTGGTCCTCGACGCCGATCCGCTGGCCAATATCCGCAACACCCGCCGCATTGACGCGGTGGTTCAAAATGGCCAATGGCTCGATCGCGCCAAGCTGACCGCGCTCTTGGAGCCGCTCACTCGAACGAAATAGTCAGGCCCAACCGCTCCTTCATTTCCAACAGGGCCTCGGCATTGCCCAGCGCATCGTCCACGGGATTGTGCGTGTGGCGTGTCTTGCGCAGGTGCTTGAACGTCTGGAACGTATCCTTGACGACCCCTTTGTAAAGGGAACCCAGGTTCAGCGAACTAAATCCAAAGGGATTTCGCCCCAGGAAGTGGTGGAAGTACCAATTGATGAATTGCCAGTCGAAGCCATTGTTGTCGGAGATGAACAATCGCCGGCTGCGGGCGTTCTCCTTCAGCCAAAGGTCGAAGTTGGTCATCACTTGCTTCGGGTCGTCGAATTCCAACGTTTCCTCGCGCGAGAAGCCGCTCACGTGCAGCGCCTCGGCCACCCAATTGTCCGAGATGGGCCTAAGCCGCCCGTAGAAGGTCCGCGAGAGCCCCGGCTCGACGATGACCGCACCAAAGCAGATCATCGAGTAATCGCCCGGGATGGGGCCATCGGCTTCGACATCGACCATCACGTAACTCATACGAGCATCCCCTCCCCCGGCATCGCCCACCAACGCTCCGGGAAGCTCTCAGCGTCCAACGCCTTTGGACGAATTTCAACCGGCGAGTGGCGCTTTCTTCCTTGGCGCCATCGGTCGCGTTCGTCCAGACGAACCCGCATTAACAATGTGATGGGGAGCACGTTCGCGGGGGTGAGCATGTTACGGGTCTGCTAGACAAAGACGCCGTCATGCAAATCGTGAGGCCGCTTCGAGTCGCGTGGATGGTGCTCTCTCTCGCCGCGTGCGCTGGCGGGGGTGCGGAACAGAAAAAAGCTGCGGAGCCCACGGCGCCGTCGCCGGCCGACAAGGCGGTCGTGTCGATTGCCTCGCTGGCGAGCGAGCGCTTGGGCATCGCGGATCGGGTGGCGGCCTCGAAGTGGGGCACGGACAAGCCCATCGAGGATCCGCCGCGCGAGAAGCAGGTCCTCGACGACATGGCCAAACGCGCTTCGGACATGGGCGTCGACGGCGAAGCCGTGCAGCGCATCTTTCGCGACCAGATCGAGGCGAACAAACTGGTCCAGCGCGGGCTGCATCAACAATGGACGGCCGCCCCCGCCACGGCGCCGACGACGCGTCCCGATTTGGCCAAGGAGGTGCGGCCGGCGCTGGATCGCATCGGAGGGGATCTCCTGACCGCCATCCGCGACGCCCAGCCGGTGCTCACCGGTCCGCAGTGCGCAGCCTCCGTGGAGCGCGCACGCACCCAGGTCGCTGCCAGCTTGGACGAACTGCACCGGCAAGGCCTGGAGCGCGCGCTCCTGCACGCGTGCCGCTAGCCTCAGGGTCTCAGGCGCGAAATTTCGCGACGGGTTCAGGCGAAACGTTAGCATCATGAACCTTCGCGCACGCATCATCGCCGCCGCCGTTCTTCCCTTCGTGCTCGTGGCGGGGGCGCTGGCTTGCCAATAAGTGAAGCCCGGGGTGTAGCCGACCCCGGGCCTCGGTGCTGCATCGCTCTTCAAGGCAACCACGGCGTTTAAGCCGGGCGATCAGTCATGAGCTCTCGCGTCTTTCGATTGGACCACCGACCCAAAGTGCCCACAGCGTTGAACACGAATCGTGCGGGACCGTGGTGAGAACAACCCACGGGGCGGGCCGGGCAAGAGTTGAACTCGCATCTCGAGAGAAGTGTCACCCAGCGTTCGATTGGTCACCTCGCGATTGGTTTGAACTTGGAGTCATAAATTGATGATCTGTTTCGGCGTAACCGTTTGCCTCTACCACTCGGCTACCCCCTCATGATGAATGCAGTGAATCGCGCGTGTGCGCGGTAAGGGGGGCTGGATTCGAACCAGCGAATTTACGGCGCGCCTATCAGCTTCAGGCTTACGTTCAATTTGTACTCCACGGAGGAACATACCACGGCGAATGCGCGCGGCCACCTCACGAGAAGACGAACGACAACACTTTCTCTCCGACCTTGATCTCGTCGACCTCCAAACCATTCGCGGTTTCACGCGCGAATTTGATGGCCTTCTGCAACTCGTCGATCCGGCGAAGCAATTCGTTCACACGCTGCGCGCTGAGCGCACCCGCGTACTTGATGGTGCTCCACGTGCCCGCGAGAACGTCTTCCGTGACTTCTTTGACTTGGGCGGGGTGCTCTTTGGTGGCCTCGTAGAGCACCAATGGCCGCGTGATCTTCTTGGTGCGCACCGTCTGGACGGGCCGGGTCGCGTAAAGGTCTTGGTCTTTGCTGTATTCCCAGTTTTCGCTCGGATCGAGGGTGGGCAGCTTCTTCACGAAGGTGTGCAAGTCGGTGAGTTGCTTTTCGAGAAAGAGCAAATACGTCACGGGCACTTGGGCGAGGATCACCTGCCCTCCCACGACGACATCGGCCTTGGCAACGCAGTTGCCCCAATCCTTCGTGGCCGTCACGTCGAACAGCTCGCTCATCTTTCGAACTGTCTCGCGAACGATGTCCTCGGCGCGATGGATGACCTTCTTGTTGTCGTCCGGGAGCGTCTCCCCCGTAGGTTGCGTCGGGTCCTCGTCCCGCGGCCGATACGTTTTCGCATGGCCGCGAAAGAGCTCGTCCTTCTGCAAAACATGATGATCCGCAGTGAGCTCCGCATGAACCCGCGACTTAACCCCCTTCTCGATGGCAACGATCTGATTGAGCTTCGGCTTCGGCATGATTCGCGGAGCCTATCCGTAGACCGCCCTCGAATGCACGCCACGCCAGGCCAGGTTGTCGCGACGTCGCGAAAATCGCATATGGGTACTCGTGATGGAACGCCGCACGGAAAACCCGCGTATCCTCCAACAGGAAGAACGCGCCTTCGAACGCGTGCAGAGCATTCTCTCGGGTGGGCCGAGGCCCATTTTGGGGAGCGGCTCGTCGAAGATGCTTCGAGTCCTGCTTGGCACGGGCCCAGCCGATATCTCGTTCACGCGCGACTTGTTCCTGGTGAATCGAGGCGGTCGGAGGAAACTCGAACCGTGGGTCGCGCATCGTCGTTACGCGTCAACGGTGCTCGGCGAGGTATTGACCCGCGCGGACGATTCCCAAGTTGGTCCTACGACGCCACGCTTCTTTGGATTCTTCCGGCCCCGCACCGAAACGATGGATCGAATTGACTGCGCCACTCCCATGCGGGCATTGCGGCGCCACCTCCACGAGGTACCGCGAATTGGATCGCTGGCTCATTTGCGGAGCGTGCGGGCGCTCGTTCAAGCATGAGGGCGGTGCCTAAGGTTCTTCGTCAGCTGCGAGCGAGGCGCTCGCTGCCGCGGTCGGAGACTGACTCGAAGCTGGTGTCGAGGTCCATGAAGGGCGCCCAGCGATCGGCCTTCAGTCGACGAGCGACTTCGTCGATGATCAGCCCTTCCAGCGCGGGGCGACGCACCCCCTTCCAAAGGGCATCGGCCAACGCCACGAGGCGGTCTTCGAGGGTGCACGAGGGGTCGGCCCAGGCGGCGTGGGAGACGCACATATGGGCCACGTGCGGGTCGACGCCGTGGGCCAGTAGCAACGACTCACCCGCTTTCTCGTGGGATGCCCCGGGCGCGTCCAGCTCCGATGGGTGCACGATTTTGCCGGCGTCGTGCAGCACGGCCCCAGCCAGGACCCGCGCCTCGTCGACGGAGACACCGAGGCGCCGCATGGTCGCAAGCAGCGCTTCGGCGGCTTCCGCCACCAGGAGGCCATGCGTGAGCAACCGCTGCGTCGCACCCAGCGATTCGAGAACGTCACGAGCATCGCGCACGGATCGCATGGCCATGTAGGCGTACGATAGAGGCGCGAAGGCGATCGGCCAGCCGAAATGGCGTCAAGGCATTTCGACCGAGCACCGCGATGACACACCCTGATCGACCCGATCACGGCGGACCCGATCCGCGACGCCATGATCGCGCTGATCATAGGCAAAAAGAAGGCGCTTAAGCGAGAGGAACGGACCTTGCGTGGGCCCCGCTCACCCTTGCGCGTCGAGCACGCGATCATGAGCCGAAAGGGGGTAATCGACCCATGTTCACCATTCGATTTTATCTCTTCACCATTCTCGTGGCCTTTGCCATGGTCGCTATTGGCCATGACGCGACGGCGGAGGAGTTGGCCAATGGGCTGACGGCGACGTTCACCAAATCGTCGGATTGGGGATCGGGCTACGAAGGCAAATACACGATTGCCAATGCGGGAACGACCGCCATCACGTCGTGGACCGTGGAGTTCGATCTTCCGACGGGCCACCGCGTGGCTTCGCTCTGGGATGGCTCCTACACCGCGAGCGGGCAGCACGTAACGGTGAAGAGCACGTGGAATGGGAACGTGGGGCCCGGTGGATCGGCCAGCTTTGGATTCAATGTCGCCTACTCCGGCGGGTATTCGGCGCCCAGCGGGTGCAAGATCAACGGCGGCGCGTGCGAGGACGGCGGCCCCACCAATCCGCCCGGGGCACCGGGCACGCCCGGCACGCCCAGCGTCACCAGCGTGACCAATTCGTCCATTTCCCTGGCGTGGGGCGCCTCCTCGGGCACCGTCACCGGATACCGCGTTTACGAGGGCACCGCCGTGAGCGCCACCGTCACGGGCACCTCGACGACCATCTCGGGCCTCTCGGCCTGCGCCACGCGCACGTACACCGTGGCCGCGTACAACAATGCCGGCGAATCGGTGAAAAGCGGCGCCGTCACGGGCACCACCAGCGGCTGCACGCAGGGGCCACTGCCGAAGCACTTCCTCACCGGCTATTGGCACAACTTCGTCAACCCCGCCGTGGAGCTCAAACTGCGTGACGTTCCCGCGGAATACGACGTGATTGCCATTGCCTTCGCCGAGGCGAGCGCCACCCCTGGGACGGTGACCTTTGGCGTCGATTCGGGACTTTCCAGCGCGCTGGGCGGCTACAGCAATGCCGACTTCAAGGCCGACGTGCAAACCCTGAAGTCGCGCGGGAAGAAGATCATCCTCTCCGTCGGCGGCGAGGCTGGGCGCGTCAGCGTGAGCGACAGCGCCTCGGCGACGAACTTCGCCAACAGCGTGCGCTCCATCATGAGCGAATACGGATTCGACGGCGTCGACATCGATTTGGAGAATGGACTCAATCCCACATACATGGCGCAGGCCCTGCGCTCGCTGCGATCGCAGGTGGGCTCGAGCCTCATCATCACCATGGCGCCGCAGACCATCGACATGCAGTCCACCGGTGCGTCGTATTTCCAGCTCGCGTTGAACATCAAAGACATTCTCACGGTGGTGCACACGCAATACTACAATTCGGGCTCCATGCTCGGTTGCGATCAGGCGCAAGCCTATAGCCAGGGCTCCATCAATTTCATCACCGCCCTCGCCTGCATCCAATTGGAGAACGGATTGCGCCCCGACCAGGTGGCACTTGGTCTTCCGGCAGGCACCGGCGCGGCCAATGGCGGCGTCGTAGCTCCGTCGGTGGTGAACAATGCGCTCGATTGCCTCGCGCGCGGCACGAATTGCGGCAGCTTCAAACCGCCGCATACCTATGCGGCAATCCGCGGTGCGATGACCTGGTCCATCAATTGGGACGTCAGCAACGGCAACAACTTCGCACGCACCGTGCGGCCTCACCTCGACACGCTCCCCTGACACGGAGAAACCCAACATGAAGCGCTTCTTCCCGCTCGCCGCGGTGGCCGTTCTCGCGGTGCTCTTCCATCTCTCCATCGCCTTCCCGGCCCGTGCGGCCAACCTTCTCGCGAACCCCGGGTTCGAGGCGGGCTCGCTGTCGGGTTGGTCCTGCTCGAGCGCGTCCGCCGTCTCGAGTCCCGTCCACTCGGGGAGCTATGCCCTGGCCGGCGCGGCCAGCTCGTCGGATTTCGCGCAGTGCGCGCAAACCGTGTCCGTTGTGCCGAACACCGCCTACACGCTTTCGGCGTGGGTGCGCGGCAACTACGTCTACCTGGGCGTCACCGGCGGCTCCAACACGTGGACACCGTCGGCGGCGAATTACACGCAGCTCACCGTGTCCTTCACCACGGGGGCGAGCCAGACCACCGCGCAGATTTTCGTGCATGGTTGGTACGGGCAAGGCACCTATTACGCCGACGACGTGAACCTCGATGGGCCGGGTGGTGGCAACCCCGGTGCACCCAGCGCCCCGGGCGCGGCCAGCGTGGGCACCGTCACCAATTCGTCGATTGCATTGTCATGGGGCGCCTCCACGGGCACCGTCACCGGCTACCGCGTGTACGAAGGCTCCACCGTGCGCGCCACGGTGACCGGCACCTCGACCACGATTTCCGGTCTGGCGGCGTGCTCCACTCATAGCTACTCGGTCGCCGCCTACAATGCTGCCGGCGAATCGCCTCGCACCGCGGAAGTGTCCGGCACCACCACTGGTTGCACCAACTCGGGATTGCCCAAGCATGCGCTGATTGGCTATCTCCACGCCAGCTTCGCCAATGGCTCGGGGTACATTCGCATGGCCGACATACCGGCGGCGTGGGACATCATCAACCTGTCCTTCGGCGAGCCCACTTCGGTCACCTCGGGCGACATTCGATTTACGCGCTGCCCCGCCTCCGAATGCCCCAACGTGGAAAGCGATTCCGAGTTCATCGCAGCCATCCGGGCCAAACAGCAGCAGGGCAAAAAGGTGCTCATCTCCATCGGCGGGCAGAATGGTCAGGTGCAGCTCACCTCCACCGCCGCGCGCGATGCGTTCGTCAGCTCGGTGTCGGCGATCATCGACCGCTACGGGCTCGATGGTCTGGACATCGACTTCGAAGGCCATTCGCTCTACCTCAATGCGGGCGATACCGACTTTCGCAACCCCACCACGCCGGTCATCGTCAACCTGATCGCGGCGCTGCGCAGCCTCAAGGCACGCTACGGATCCTCCTTCGTGCTGACCATGGCGCCGGAGACGTTCTTCGTGCAGGTCGGCTACCAGTTCTACGGCGGTGCGGGCGGCGGCGACAACCGCACGGGCTCGTACTTGCCCGTCATCCACGCCATGCGCAACGACCTGACCGTGCTGCACGTGCAGGACTACAACTCCGGGCCTGTGATGGGCCTCGACAATCAATACCACAACATTGGCAATGCGGACTTCCACATTGCCATGACCGACATGATCAAGGCCGGCTTCCCCGTCGCCAGCACGGGCTACACTTTCCCCGGGCTGCGGCAGGACCAGATTGCCTTCGGCCTGCCCGCGGCCACCAGCGCCGGCAACGGTTACACGGCGCCTGCCCAGGTGCAGGAGGCGGTGAACTGCCTCGTCAAGGGCCAAAGCTGCGGCGGCTACAGCTTGCGCGGGGGCACCTCGCCGAGCTTCCGCGGGCTCATGACCTGGTCGATCAATTGGGATAGGTATTACAATTGGGAGTTCCAGAACAACCACGAACCGTTCCTCAACGGCCTGCCCTGACGGGTGTCCCGGAAATAGCTGCCTAAGCAACCTCCTCCGGCGTCCAGTCCAATCGTCGGAGGAGGGGAAGGTAGGACCTTTCTCACGAATGCGAGTTCAGGTTCGTTCGGGCCTAGCGGCCCTCACAGGCCTCATCGGCCATCGATTCCGCACTCTGCGCCGGTTCGTTCGGGCCTAGCGGCCCTCACAGGCCTCATCGGCCATCGATTCCCCACTCTGCGCCGGTTCGTTCGGGCCTAGCGGCCCTCACAGGCCTCATCGGCCATCGATTCCCCACTCTGCGCCGGGTCTTGCGGCACGCATAGGCGACCCCGACACGAATGACGCGTTCCGCCGCGGTCGCGCGTGGGCGAGGACGTACGCTCAAATCGGCAAAAAAACGCGAACCCGCGCAACGTCGACCGCGCGAACGCGTCTTGTCTTGCGCAGGGAGCGGCGGCACCCGACCGCGCTCCAGAGGTGGACACCTTTCCGTGCACCTTACCCGCATTTTTTTGCGCGAGACCCCATTTGGAGGTACGTTCGTGATTGCCATCCAGACCAATAGGGAATTGAATTCGACGTGATGATGCACGAGCTCGTAGACGGAGCCACTCGGTGGATCGGAGGGGACGACGTATTTCCCGTCGCCGTTGCGTTCGTGCTCGTAGTGGTGGCGTGGTGGTCCGAAAAAGTGCGCGTTGATCGTTGTCGATCCGAGCGCCGCGCCGTGTACCGGCGCCTTCCCGATGCGGCCGTAAGCATCAAGCGATGGCGCCGCGGTCTGCAAGACTCGCAGGCCTAACTCTCCAGTCTGAATGATTGTGGGCTGTTGCAAAGGCATCGCATCGATGCCTTTGAACCCGAGCGTTGCTTGACACCGGTGTCACGAGCCACGCATAGTCCGTGGCCGGAGGGTACGAACATGCGCATTCGACGATTCGGCTCCGTCACCTCGTGGATCGCCGCCGCGGCTATCTCCGCGGGGACCGCATTCCACACAGCACCGGCCCACGCCGCACCGGAGGCCGAGCCCACCGTGCAGGCCGCCTGTCCGGTGACCGACGCTATGATTCGGGCGGCCAACTACTGGGTCGCCCACGGGACCGATCTGGCCTCCACCAGCTGGCAAAATGGCAGCTTCTACACGGGCAACCTCGCGGTGGTCCTGGCGACCGGACAATCGAACCATCGCACCTACCCGTGGGCCAAGGCGAACAACTACGCGCTCGATGTCGATCCGAACCGTCCGTTTTCACCGGACGGGCAGGCTGTGGGCGAGGCGTATCTGGACCTTCACGTGCACTTCCATCCGGAACCCGAAAACCTCGTTCCGCTTCGCCAGCAGATCCTCGATGAGGTGGCCAGCGTGCAACGCGGGCACGTCGGTTATTGGAATTACGCCGAGGCGCTCAACCGATCCATGCCGTCGTTTGCGCGGCTCGGCGTGATGGACGGAAACACGGCGGTCCTCGAGGCGATGCACGAACTCTTTCACCATGCCGAACGCGTCACCGGTGGCGGGCTTTTCAACGAGCTCGCGGGCTTGTGGCGCCACGATGCGTTCACGCCCGTCTTCGGATCGCGCGCCAACGGCGAGGCCTTCGCGGGCTTGGCGAAGGTACTCGAGGCGCTCCCCACCACCGACGCGCACCGCGCGGAGTACTTGCGCGTCTTCAAACGCATGGCCGTCACCATCAAATGGACGCAACGCCCCGACGGCTTCTGGAACGTGGACCTTTTGAACCCGTGGAAACACGCAGGCCCCGAGAGCGGCGGCACCGCGCTGCTCGCCTACGGCGTAGCGTGGGGCGTCAACCACGGCGTCCTCGATCCCGCCGAGTACACATCCGTGGCAACGAAAGCGTGGCAGGCGCTCCAAACCAAAGCGCTGAGCACGGAAGGCTTCCTCGGCTACGTGCAAAAGGCCGACGCGAAGTCATGGGATCCACCCGGCGCAGCAACCGAAACCGCAGCCTACGGCGTGGGAGCCTTCCTACAAGCAGGCCGCCAAATCGCCCTCCTCACCCCCGGCTGCCACCCTTAGCCGCTCGTTCTCGGCAGTGTAAACGTTGGGGATTTTACAGGGAGGCGGGGAGGCGGGGAGTTTTTTGGTTTTCACTCGGCGCAATGAGCCCACTGAAATTCCAAAAAACTCCCCGTCTCCCCGCCTCCCTGTGGATCTTCATTCTTTTAGTTACCCACCGAGAATCGCAGGCGGTCCAGCGTCTGCACGTCGATGGTCGCCACGCTGGTGGAAGCGTCGAGGACGTGGCCGCCTTTCTGGTGGTCGTCCGAGACGAAGTGGAAATGGTAACCGGTGGCGTTCGTCGTGCCGAGGAATTGCGGCAGGCGGAAGCCCACCATGGTGCCCGTCACGTTCGCGTGCGTGAACTCCACCTGCGTCTTCGTCGCCTCCGAGAGCGGCGGGTACGGGAGCGATTGGCGCTGCGGGGCGCGTAGTTTCAGCGTGGCGAATGTACCGTGCACCTTGAGGGCGAGCATGCGGCTCGCATCGGGGGACGCATTGGTGATGAGCGTCTGCAGCGCCGCGAGATTGGCCACCGGTGCATTGACCGGGACGCGCTGATCCGCGTGGAAGAAGGTCACGGCCGCAAAGGGCGTGTGCTCGTTGCGTTCGGCCACGCGCGGAATGCCGTCCGATCGCACCTTGTAGACGACGCCGTCGAGGACGACCATTTCGCCGTCGAGTGCATTGAAGGTGCCGAGGCCGAAGTCACCGTTGGGCGCGAGATCGCCCACGAATGCCGGCCCGTCGTACGCGCCGCGAATGAGCTGCTCGAGCGTGCCGAATTGCGTGAGCGTCGACTTCTTCCATGCATCTTCGCGCCCGCGTGCGTCCTGCTGCGTGGCGCTGGTGACCTCGTGGTTCGTTGGCGCGGGCTTGGGTGAGCCGGCGCAACCTGCAGAAACGATGCACGAGATGAAAACGAACCGCGATGTCCAACGATGCATGCGCATGCAATGACCCTCCTCCGAAAAAGTCGTCCTTTGTAGCCCCGTCCTATGAATTCGCGCCACGGCTCGCCGATGATGACGCGTCGCGCTGACGCGACATGCTGACACGTTGTGCCAATCAGCAGAAGTGAAACGAGGCCCGGCCCCGGCGCCTTTGTTGGTGACAGCTTCACCAATTAATGCAAATTAACGATTTATTCGTGCAAATTGTCGACGCATAGCTGCAAAACGCGTGCGCCGACCTGGGGTCCACCTTCGGTTGGGTCGCGCCGAGCGACCACGCGAACAGAAAGGGAAGGGGCACATGGGTCAGGAAACACGGCCGGATCACCGGCGGACCGTTGGCCGCGCGCTCGTTGCGCTCGGCGTGCTCACGCTTGCATTGGAAAGCGGGGCATGTAGCTCGGACGAACGGACGAATGGGGAGGCAGTTGCAGACGACGACATTGGGAAGACCGCATCACCGGCGACCGCATATCCGGCCGGACGGGGGGCGGCAGTCCCATGGATCGAGCACCAGGCGGAAGACAATCCAACCAATGCGCAAGTCATCGGGCCTTCGCGCATCAAATGGGACTCGAACCACATCGAGGCAGAGGCCATTGGGCGCAAGGCGGTGCGCCTGACGCAGACAGGACACTACGTCTCATTTCATACGACGGCGGCGGCCAATTCGATTGTCGTGCGGTATTCCATTCCCGATGCTCCGGGCGGTGGAGGCATCGACAAGACCCTCGGTCTTTACGTGAATGGCACGCGCGTGAAGACGCTGAATCTCACCTCGCGCTACGCGTGGTCGTACAAGGGAGGCCTCATCGGCGACCCCATCGTCGACAAGCCCGCCGAGCAGCCGCACACCTTCTTCGACGAAGTGCACGTGCTGCTCGATTCCATTCCGGTGGGCGCCGAGGTGAAGCTGCAGCGCGATGCCCAAGACGATGCGGCCTTTTACGTCATCGACCTGGTGGACTTCGAGCAAGTGGCGCCGCCGAAGACGATGCCCGCGGGATTCCGATCCATCACGGAATTCGGCGTACAGCCCAACGACGGATTGAACCACGCGGCAGAAATCCAGAATGCGCTGCGCGCCACCTCCAAATTGTGGTTCCCGCCGGGCGAATATTTGGCCACCAGCATCTCCGGCGGCAATGTCGGATTGGACAATCCGGGCACCGAGGTGCGCGGCGCGGGCGAGTGGTACACGACCCTACGCGGGCCCAAAGCACTCTTCTTCTGCATTGGCGCCAATACCAAGTGCGTTTATGGCGATTTTGCCGTCTTCGGCGAAGCCAAGGCGCGCGCGGAGGAAACACAAGGCGTGCAAAAGGCGTTTGCCGGCCCGCTGGGCAATGGCTCGCTGCTCGAGCATCTGTGGATCGAACACGAGGTCGGCGCCATTTGGGTGGGCAACGATCCGCCGTACCAAGATGCGCCGACGCAGAATTTGACCATCCGCAATTGCCGCATTCGCAACACGTATGCCGACGGCATCAACCTGGACAACGGAACGTCGAATTCACTGGTCGAAAATGTTCACTTCCGCAATACGGGCGACGACGCGGCCGTCGTTTGGTCCATCAAATGGACCAAGTGGGTCAAGGAGATGACCTACCGCTTCGGCGACGGCTACATCAAGCCGGAGGCGAAGAATGCCCCCGACCAAGGCATTGGACACGGCAATACGTTCCGCCACATCACGGTGCAGATGCCATGGCGCGCGAATTGTTTTGCAAGCTATGGCGGGTACGACAACCACTTCGAGGATAGCATCTGCGAGGACGTCCTCACCTACCCCGGCATCCTCATCGACAACGAGTTTTCCTCGTATCCGTTCAGCGCACCGGTCACGGTTTACAAGAACATTTCGCTGAACCGGGCCGGTGGCACGATGTTCTTCGAAACCACGGCGCGGCCGTGGAACCACGGCGCGCTCAAGCTGTACATGCGCGAGGGCGACGTGAACGACATCCTCGTGGACAACGTGGAAATCATGGAGCCCACGTTCTCCGGCATCGAATTCCGCGGCTTCGGCCATGCTTATGCGCCGCCGGGCGAGCGCGTCTCCGAGGAGTATTTGACGGCAGCGGACAATGCCAAGTACACCAACGTCACCTTGCGCAACATCAAGATCACCGGCGCGGGCACGTACGGCATCGAAATCGTCGACAATGCCACGCGCGGACAGGTCACCTTCGATGGCGTGTCGGTTGCCGGCTCGGTGAAGGGGCCGCTCGATCAGGGCGGTGCGCCGGGGTCGTTCTTCAACCGGGTGAACTCGAACCCGGGTTGGGAGCCCACGGGCGGCGGCCCCAACGACGCGGGCACGCCTGACAGCGGGCAGCCCGATAGCGGGCAACCCGGCGGCAATCTGGCGCTGAACAAGCCGATCAGCGAGAGCAGCCACACGCAGAACTACGCGGCGACGAACGCCGTCGACGGCAATGCGAGCACCTACTGGGAAAGCGCCAACAACGCCTTCCCGCAGACGCTCACCGTCGACCTCGGAACCGCGCGCAACGTGAACAAGATCGTGCTCAAGCTCCCTCCGCCGTCGGCCTGGGGCGCGCGCACGCAGACATTGTCCGTGCTCGGCAGCACCGATGGTTCGAATTACGGCACCATCCTGAGCTCGCGCGGGGTCAACTTCGATCCGGCGACGGGCAACACCGCGACCTTGACCTTCACCACGACGTCGCAGCGGTACATTCGCCTGAACTTCACCGGCAATACGGGTTGGCCGGCCGGGCAGGTCTCGGAGTTCGAGGTGTATGGCCCCTGAGGGCTAATGCGGAATAGGAACGAACGAGACGGTATTTTCGGTCATATTCGGAAGTAGCAACCGAGCGCGCTTGGGGTCGTATCCAATGTCGGCCCCAAGCGTGTTTGCAAAGAGTGTTTTCGACGCGGCACCGGCACGTACACTGTAAATGGCGGGGCCATTCCAGCTCGAGATGAGGAGCTCGCCGTTTTCGCGTTTCACCACGCCGTCGAGCATGCCCGTGGGCAAGGTGGAACGCTGAAGGATTTCCCCGGAGAGGCTCAAGGTGATCCACTCACCGCTCACCAGGGTAACGATTTCGAGCTTTCCGTCGTTCCAGGCGATGCCGTTCGGCGAGCCGAGATCGCCGTGGGCAATTTGGCGCGGGGCCTTCCCTTGCTCGAGGGCATAGACCGCCTCCGTGCCGTTGGGGACGAAGAGGGTGCCTTCGCGACGGACGGCGGAGTCCGTGACATAGACGGTGCCGTCGGGGGCGGCGTCGACGTCGTTCAGGAAGTTTGCGCCGGGGATGACGATGGCGCCGCGCGATTGGCCCGTGTCCGCGTCGTAGAGGCGCACGCGATCGATGTCGGCAACGTAAAGGGTGCGGCCGACCAGGGCGGTTCCCTTCGGCGCGCTCAACCCGTCGGGGGCGCCGCGTCCATCGATGAAGCGAAGCGCGATCAGGGTACCGTCGGGCGCGACACGCGAGATGAAGCCATCGTGGTCCACGGCGAAAGGATCGCCCTGGATGTTGCTCACGAAGTACTGTTCGCCTTTGGGATCGTAGAGCACCGACTCGGGCGCGGCGAAGCCCGAAAGCGGAGGCGGCGGCGATGTGCTCGCGCATCCGATCAGAATCGAGAAGGCAGCAGCGCAACAGGTTTGCGATGTCATGCGCGGAAACCTAGAGGCTTCTTACGCGAACCGTGTGCCCGTTCCGCTCGATCGCTTGCCCGTTCCGCTCAGTTGCACGGCGCACCGATACCGGTATTAATGGGATGTCATGTCGGCTCGGGCCCTTGCCATCGGGAACTTGATTGCACTCGCCGAAAGGGCGACGGAGCATCAGGGCACCAACGTGACCGCCGCCGACGGAGCGCGCCTGCTGGCCTATGCGTGCCGCTCGCGCGAGCGCATGGCGCAGGTCGCGGTGGAGTCGCCCTGGATGGTGTTCGTCCTCGAGGGGCACAAGCGCGTCGACATGGGGGCGACGTACATCGTCCGCGCCGGCGAGGCGCTGCTCTTGCCGCGGGGCACATCGCTGGGCATCACCAACGTGCCCGATCCCGCGTCGCAGAGCTACCGTGCGCTGGCCGTGGAAATTCTGGGCGATTCGCACGCGCGCCTGCTCCGGCACCACGCGGACTTGGCACACGATACGTGGCTCACGGGCAAGGCGCACACCTTGCGGGTCGGCCTCACGGCGTTGCAGGCGCTCGCGCATTTCTGCGAGACGCTGCTCGATCCGGGTGCGCATCCGCGCATTTTGCATCACCGGCTCGAGGGGCTCTTGCTCGCGCTTCTCGTGGAGGACGAGGTGCCGCAGACCGCGATGGCGCGCGCCCAAGTGTCGACCGACGTGGGGCGCGCCGTGCGTCTTCTCGTGCGCGAGGCGCCCGATGCTCCATGGCCCGCGCAGAGCGTGGCGCGCCGGCTGGGGCTCTCACCCGCGACCTTGCGACGCCGCCTCGGCCGCGATGGCACCACCTTGCGCGAGATCCTTCTCGACGAGCGCCTGCAGCTGGCCAAGGTGCTGCTCGGCGACGGCCGGCTCGCGGTGGCGGACGTCGCCCGGCGATGCGGATATGCCTCGGCAGGGAAATTCTCTCGCCAATTCGCGCGGCGCTTCGGCATCGCCCCGAGCGCCGCGCGCTGAAGTGACGTCACACGCGGTGCGCGGCAGGGCGGGCTGCACTGGACTTCGCTGGAAACGTGGGGAAGCAGCGCGTGCGACCGAAGCCGAACTTCTTGACGAATTCGTCCAAGGCTTTGTGAATGGCTTTGTTCAGGGTCTCTTCGGTGATGGGCTTGGCCGGCGAGGCCGTGCCTCCGGAAACGTGGGCGAGGGATTCGTCGGCGAGATCGAGCATCGTGTTCATGGTGGTCTCCTTGATGGGCAATCAATGTGTGTACGAGAGTGAAACGTCATCGACGAAAAAGCTGGTGGGCGTCTGCCGATCCTCGATACCGACGAAGCGCACCTCGACGGTTTTTCCTTTGTAGGGCGTGAGGTCGACGGTCTTCTGGATGTAGCTGCCCGAGAGGGTGCGATTGGACAATTTGGAAAGCGTCTCCAATACGGCGCCATTGGCATCGCGCAACTGCACCGTCAGTGTGTCGGCCTCCCCTGCGGAATCCGGCTCGTCGCTCAACACGCGAACCCAATAGGAAAGCGTCGCCTTGCAAGCCTCCGCGGGAAGGGCTGCCTTTTGCGAGAGGGTGCCCGTGTTGCCGTAGCCAAAGCCACCGAAATACGCCTTGAACGTGCCCGCGCGGGCGGGATACCCATCCTGGCCCATGTTGGTGATGACCCGCCCCGACGTCGTCCAGGTAGCATTGCCTTCCTCGAAACCGCCATTGGCCATGAGCTCGGTCGTCGTGCCGCACGAGCCTCCGTCGCCGGCGTCGGGAGTGACGGCGACCGCATCCAAGGGCGCGTCGATGCCTGCGTCCGCCGGCGGGTTGTGTGCACCTTCGTCCCCGCCCCCGCACCCGGCACCGATGGCCAAGATCGATAGGGCGCTGACCCACTTCGTGATGTTCGAATTCTTCATGATACGGCTCCTCGTGGACGATTCCCTATTGCGGTGGACGGGTCCCAGCGGCGGAGCGGGCTACGCCGCTGGACCGACAACTCGACGACATGCGATTCGTATTTCGATTAGCGACGCCCCGTGCGGTAGCCGTGGCGGTAGGTGAGCTGGAGGCTCTTGTAAAAGCCGTATCCTTGGGCAGCGAGGCCGAGCCAACCGATGAAGCCTCCCGAGGTGGCGGCAAGCTCCTCCTCGGTGAGTTCGCGTTGATTCGAAGGGCTGACGTGAGACTGGGTAACGGTATTCATGCTGATCTCCTATGTTCTTTTTCCGAATGGGTGCGATTAGCGACGGCGCCTCTTGCCGCGGTCCTGCAAGCCTTTGGCGTGGCCGGCCGCCCACACGGTGCCGTAGATACCGACCGCGATACCAATGGCCCCGACGATCCAACCGCCCTGCGCTTGCGCGAGGTCGTCGTCACTCAATGTCTGGAGAGAATCTTTGTTCGTATTCATTGTCGTTCCTTCCTTTCAACCGAAGTGCCGTTCGAACCATGCGCCGGTCGCGCGGCCGGCTTCCTTGGAGACTTTTCCTGCAACCCACGTGGCCACCCCACCCACCACGGTGCGGACGCCCCACTTCAACAGGGCGCCCTTCCAGCCGCCGCCCTGAACCATCGCCAAGTCGTCGTCCGAGATTTGCGTGAGATTGCCTTTGGCCTGAAATGCGTTCGTCGTCATGATCGTTCACCGTTCCTTTTTTTGATGAATTGACAATTAGGCGTGCTTGCGACCTTCGTTGAATCCATCGATGAATTGGGAAACGATGGACACGCCGCTCAGGATCCCTCCTGCGAAACGGCCGAATTTGCCGACGACACCGGCCACCTTGCGCACCCCGCCCCAGAAACCGCTGGGCGGCTTGCTAAGCTTTCCGCCGCCCTGCACCGCGGCCAACATGTCCTCTTCGAGCGTCGTACCCACGGTCTTCGAATTCATCGCGTTCATGTTCCCTATCTCCTTTT
Source organism: Sorangiineae bacterium MSr12523 (assembly GCA_037157775.1). Lineage (NCBI taxonomy): Bacteria > Pseudomonadati > Myxococcota > Myxococcia > Myxococcales > Pendulisporaceae > Pendulispora > Pendulispora brunnea. The sequence continues at coordinate 12,822,502 of CP089982.1, read as the reverse complement.
GCATCGGGCTTCGCGCCGTGCATTTCCCTTCATTACAAGCGCCGTGCCGTGCAAAAACCTTCGAAATCCGGCTATATTGATTTCGCGAATGTCCACCGGAGGCTTCACTCGACCTCTCGAGTCTCCGTGCGAGGACGAATCTCCAAATAGCGAACGGCCCACCTTCGCAGGAAGGCGGGCCGTCGTGGGCAGCGAATGAAATCGATATTAGGGCGCGGCTTCGCCCAGGGCCGGGGCGGCGCGCACGGCCACGACGCGGCCTGCGAGGGCGTCATGCTCGCTTTCCTGCGCGGCAACGGCGGCCTCCACGAAGACGGTGCCCGAGCTCGACTCCACCTCGGGCGCAATGCGATCGACGGTCGCGTGCAACGTGCGGCCGTTGCACTCCAAGACGACCTTGGAGGCCATGCTCACGGAAGTGCCCTCGGCCTCGGGCACGGCAAAGCGCACGCGAAGACCGCCGGAGCCCACGAGACGCACCAAGGACATGCCCGAGCGCACGATGGCCCCGGGCTCGAAATAGCGCGTGGCGATGGCCCCATCGAAGGGCGCGCGCACCGTGGCTTGGTCGACCAAGGCGCGCAATTGCCCGAGCCGCGCCTGGCGCTCGTCGGCGCTCGCGGCCGCCGAGCTCACGCGGCTGCTGGCCGCCAGCGAATCGAAACGCGAGCCGGCCAGCTCCTCGGCCGACACGATGGGCAATTCGGTATTCCCATATTTGACGACCGCGCCACGGCGCGCCTGCCGATCCCGCGCCTGCGCGAGCGAGACGCTGGCCTGCCAGGCCTCGGCACGGGATGCGCGAACGGCAGCTTCCGCCGCGGCAATCTCGTGCTGCTGCACGGTGGTGTCGAGCTCCGCGAGCACGTCGCCCTCGTGCACGGTATCCCCGACGCGCACGTACACCTTGGCCAATCGCGCATCGAGGCGCGCGGTCAACTCGACGGCCGGTGCGAGGAGAACCCCCGTCCACGGGTCGATGACCTTTTGCTTCGCGCCGGGGTCGGGCGGCGCCTCCGGCTCGCGGTGCGCAGCGTCCATTTGCGCGCGGGCCTGCTCCAGGACGATGGGCCATCCATATTTGGGCACTGTGTAACCGGCAAGGGTCACCAAGAGACTCGTTCCCAACGTTCGCAGCGCCTTCATGCGGCACCCTCCATGGAAAAGTCGTAGGCCTCCCCCTCGGAGGTCTGCGCGGCCACCAGCGATGCGTAGACGCCGCCGAGTTCGAGCAGCGAACGATGGTTGCCCTGCTCCACGAGCACGCCGTCCTGCATCACCAGAATGACGTCCGCCCGCCGGATCGTGCTGAGTCGATGCGCGATGATGATGCGCGTGCACCCCAGTCGATCGATGTTCTCGTGCACGGCGCGCTCGGTCAGGTTGTCCAGCGCGCTGGTCGCCTCGTCGAGCAGGAGAATCGGCGGCTTCTTCAAAAGCGCCCCGGCCAACGCAAGCCGCTGCCGTTGCCCGCCCGACAGCGTTCCCCCGCCCGCGGTGAGCGGCGTCTCGTAGCCCATGGGCATTTCCAGAATATCGTCGTGAATGACCGCCGCCCTCGCCGCCCGCTCGACGGCGTGCAACTCAATCGAGGAATCGCCTTGCGTGATGTTGCTTCGAATGGACGTGCCGAAGACGTACGGCCTTTGAATGACGATGCCAATTTGCCGCCGCAGGCTGGGCAAATGCAGATCGGCGAGGTTCATCCCATCGTACGAAATTTTGCCCTCTGTCGGCGTGTAGAGGCCCGCGAGCAGCGCGGCCAATGTGGATTTTCCCGAGCCCGATCGCCCCACCAATGCCACTGACTGCCTCGGCTGGATGGAGAGCGATACATTTTGGACGACCAATTTGCTTTTGGGCCCATATCGAAACGACACATTGTCGACGTGGATGCCGCCCTGCAGACGCGGGGCCATGCGCAAGTCCGTGCGAATTTGTTCTTTCTCCGTGGACATCACGTCCTCGATGCGGTCGATGTACACGCCGACCAGCTGAAACTGCGTAAAGAGCCCGACCAGGTTCGATACCGGCGTAATGAAGCCGTTCGCGAACGAGAGGGCGCTGAACATGCTGCCCAAGGTGATGTCCCCGGCCATCGCCTCGTAGGTGCCGAAAATGAGGAGCACGAAGGGGCTCAACGTGGACACGATGTGGAGCAGCGAATCGGACCACGCGGACATGCGACCGCGCTGAATGGAGATGTTCATCACCTCGACGAATAGGTTGGACCACCGCTGGGCGGCACGACCTTCGCAGCCGGTCGTCTTCAGGGTCTCGATGCCGCTGAGCAGTTCGACCAAGTTGCTTTCGCTCTCCGACTGCTTTTGCTGCGCGCTCGTCATCAAGGCCTGCTGCCGTTTTCGAATGATCAAGCAAACCGCGGCCTCGATGGCCACGAGCACGATGGCCACCAGGGCAATCTTCCAGCTCAATGCCAGAAGCAATGCCAAATAGACCACCACCAAAAGGCCATCGATAGCCCCGCTCAGCACGCCCGAGCTCAGGATTTCACGAATCTGCGCATTGCTATTGAGGCGCATCATCAAGTCGCCCGCGTGCCGCCGCTGAAAGAAGGAGTACGGCAGGGAGAGCATGTGATCCAAGAAGCCGAGGGTCATCTGCGCATCGAGCCGCGTGCGCAAATTGAGGAGCAGGTTCGAGCGGGCCACGGTGGCGAAAAACTCGAACAGCGCCACGGTGATCAGGCCGAGGATCATCACAAGGAGCAGGTGCCGATCGGCGTGGGGAATGACCCGATCGACCACGCGACCATTGATGAACGGGAGAATCAGGCCGCAAAGTTGAAGCACCACGGACATGGCAATCACACGGAGCCAGTCGTTCGAGCCGCGCAGCGTTTTCTTCAGGTAGCTGCGCAGGGGCTTGTCCAATTTGCCCTTTTGGAAGCCGTCCTGCACCTCGAAGAGCAGCGCCACACCGGTGAACGACTCGCTCACCTCCTCCAAGGTGAGCTCGCGCCGGCCCACGGCGGGGTCCACGATGTGGACCTTGTCGCCGGTGATGGACTCGAAAACCACGAAATGAGCAAATCCCCAATGCAGAATGGACGCGGGGTCGAGGTGACGGAGATCGTCCAGCTCGATGCGCACGCCGCGCGCCGATAGTCCATAATCCCGCGCACACTGCACCAGGGAAAGGGCATTGACCCCATCGCGGTTGCAGCCGGTGGCCACGCGCAGCTCGTCGAGGCGAACCTCCAGACCGTGGTAGGCGAGCACCATCTGCAGGCTGGTGGGGCCACAATCCGCGGCCTCGAGCTGGACGAGAACGGGAACGCGCTTGCGCGGTGCGAGCTTGCCCAACCCCGCCAGCGCGGGGTGCTTCTGCATGGTTTCAGCGATGGAGTCGAGATTCACGGGGGAGGCTCCATATCGGGTTAGTGACGCGGGCGAATGGCTTTGAGCGCGGGAATGAGCACGACCAGAATGGGCTCCTTGCGAACGCGGACGCTGGCCAGCCCGGTCAATCCTTCGGCGTAGGAAAAGGTTTGCCCCTCGGTGGTGAAGGTGTGCGACGGAAGACGTGCTTTCACCAGCACCGTCGGGCCGGGGAGCGCGATGGCATCGCCCACCTCCTGGCCGAGGTAGCGGCGCATTTCCGTGGGGCCCACGACTTCTTCGCCCACGGATTCGACTTCGACGTTGCGGTATTCGAATTTGTAACCGCTCAAGGAAAAGCGCAGCGGCTGGCCCGCGCGCAGCATGGGGCGGTATTCGCCGGGCATGAGCCCGATGAGCGAGACCTCGGCGCCTTCCGGCGCAATGCCGCACACGACCTCGTTCGGGGTGAGGTACTGCCCCGGGCGCACGCGAACATCGGTGACGATGCCTGCGTGCGGCGCACGAATGAAGCGCGCATTGGCAATTTGCGCCGAGCTATCGCGTTTGGGCTTGAGCGAGGCCAACGTGGCCTTCGCCGTGTGGTCCGAGGGATCGCGAAGCAGGGCGGCGAGGCTGAGTCGAAATTCGGTATTGGCCCGCCGGTATTCGGCCTCCTCGAGCGGCGCCGACACCGTGGCGAGCCATTGGTCCTTTTCCACGTGCTGCCCGGGCTGCACGTGCACGGCCTCGACGATGCCCCCCACCATGGTGAGCATGGGCCGGCGCCCTTCGACGCGAACGATGGCCGCACCCTCGGCGTACTCGGTGACGTCGAAAACGATGACGAAGACCAAGGCGACCACGGCGGCTATGCCAATCAGGCGCAGCGACCATTTCGTCCACCTCGTCTGTACGCGCAGGACGTCGCCGTCGAGGTGTTCACCGGCTTGGTGATCGATGGCGGCTTTGCGAAAGAGCTGAAAGGTCATCGGCCCGAGGGCACCGATGCACGAGCGCGGCCAAGCCCGCGGTGCGCGAAATCGCGGAAAATCGCGCACGCGGGGTGTTCACTCGAGTGGACACCCGTCGTCTGGGGAGGACGCGACCTACGCGCTCACCGCTCCCGTCGAACCGCCGAGGCGCCAACGACGCCACGCTTCTTGGCCGGCGCATGCCGGTCGAAGGCGTCCATGGCGAGGGGCAGGACGGCGAGGAGCCGCTCCTCGGACACGCCGTCGCGCGCTTGGACGGAGATGCCGTGCATCAAGATGGCAAAGAGATCGCCCAGGGCCTGGGCGTCGGTGTCGGGGGCGAGCTCGCCCTCGACGACGGCTTGCTCCAGGCGCCGCACGATGGACGCCGTGCGGGCGCGCCGGTGCTCGGTGAGCCAGGCCAAGATGGGGTCGTTGTCTTTGGCGATGTTGGTCGCCGCCGTCACCACCATGCATCCGCGCGGCTTGCCGGGGCGGGTGTAGGTGGCGGCCGCTTCGCGCATCATGCGCTCGATGGCACTGCGCGCGGTGGGTTCCTCCGCGAGGGCGCGCGTGGCGAATCCGCCTTCGCGCGCCTCGTAGAGAAGCACCGCCTCGCGAAACAGGTCCTCCTTCGAGCCGAACGCCGCATAAATGCGCGCCGAGGCGATGCCCATCTCGGACACCAAGTCCGACATGGACGTCCCCTCGTAGCCGCGCGCCCAAAAGGCATCGCGCGCTCTGAGGAGCGCTTCGTCGCGATCGAATTCCCGGGGTCGGCCGGCCATGGTGGCATTATTGAATGAAAGACAAAGAATGCATTCCGTTTTGTAGCGAGCTCCCCCTCAGGCCCCGCCAGGACCTGGATAGTGAGCCGTCAGGACCTGGGTGGCCGTTGGCCGTCACGGACAATCGGGGATCACCGTCCCGTTGTTGTCCTTCGCCTCGTCGTTGCCCCACTTGGCGAGGTAATACGCCGAGACGTACGCGTTGCGCCCGTTTTTGCCGGCGTACGTCACGTCCAGGTCCGTCCGCAGCCACCAGTGGTTGAACTGATCTCCGTTGCGCACCTCTTTGCCCCACACCTTGCAGTAAACGTAGTTCGTGCCTTTGTAGAGCTCTCCCTGGGCATCGGACATGTTCGCATCGTTGTAGCCGACGGCCTGGGCAAAGGTGTCGACCCACCACTTGCCTCCCCCACCCCCGCAGCCATTGTCGCTGGTTAGATAATTTTGATAATACTGACCCGGATACGGCAGCCCCGATCCATTGATTGTAATGTTCTGGCCCACTCCGTTGTAGAGCTGCTCGTAGTGGATGTGCGGCCCCGTCACGTTGCCGGTGGCTCCGGTGAGGCCGATCTGCTGGCCTTGTTCCACGTATTGGCCGTGGGAAATGGAAAATTGCGAAAGGTGGAAGTAGTACGTCTTCCAGCCGCTGCCGTGGTCGATGACCACGTAATTGCCCGCACCGCCGGCTTCGTAATACCGGTACGCCGTTCCGGCGGCCGAGGCGAGGTTCGGCGTTCCGTTGGTGGAACCACCGTCGGTGCGAATGAAATCGAGTGCGCGGCGCACCTCGGCCGAGTGATGGCTGAATGTCCATTGCTGGCCACACGGGAATGGCGCCTTGAACGTGGGAGCAAACGTGGGCGCAGCTTGAATGGCTGCCGTCTCGAGATTGGACTGCTCGGCCGGTGCCGACGCCGTCGTATCCTCCGACGCGCACGAGAAAACACCAGTCAACAGCGGCAACGCAAACACTGCGACGTGAATGGCTTTCATGGGTCCCTCTCCTGGCAAAAGGGGTGGCATACACCGCTTGGTGCGATGTGATACCCATGTCGCTTTTAGCAGCTATACAACGTTGTCAGTAGTGAGATTTCATATTGCCAACACGAATCGGTCTTACATCGCGGCGCACCGCGACCTACCGCGATGTCTCGCGATCTCTGATTGGCGGTCATCAACTGAACAGGGTTGCTCGAAATGAGCAAGTTCTGCCCAACCACTGTTCGATATCGCGACATGATGTCCATGGCGCGATTCGTCCCGTGGGTGAGACGGACACGCGCTGTTTCCAAATTGGAAAAAGGTATTTCGACGCAGCCAGACAACGGACGACCGACGACGGACGACCGTGCGGGCGTGACACTTCACCCGAGCCGGATGCGCACGCTTGACCTCACCGGCCAGCCGCGAGACCCTTGTAGGATGCACCTACCTGTCCCGCCGCCGGTCCTCCCCATGCTCGCCAAGCGCGTTTCCGCCCTGCCCGAGGGCGAAGGATGGATCTTCGAGCCCAAGTGGGATGGCTTTCGCGTGCTCGTCTTCCGCGACGGCGAGGAGATATTCATTCAGAGCCGCGACGAAAAGCCGCTCAATCGGTATTTTCCGGAGCTGATGGATCCGCTGCGCGCGCAATTGCCCGAGCGGTGCGTGCTCGATGGCGAATTGGTGATTGCGCGGGGCAGCGCGCTCGATTTCGAAGCGTTGCAACTTCGCATTCACCCGGCTGCGTCGCGCATCAAGCTCCTCGCCGGCGAGATGCCCGCCTCGATGGTCTTTTGGGACGTGCTTTGCGAGGGCGAGAGCGACCTGCGCGAGTTGCCCTTCCACGAGCGCCGCGCGCGGCTCGAGGCGTTGCTCGCCGCAGCCCAGCCCCCGCTGCACATCACGCCCGCCACGACGGATCGAGCCGCGGCGGAGGACTGGTTCAAGCGCTTCGAGGGCGCCGGTCTCGATGGGGTGATGGCCAAGCCCGCGGCAGGCGTCTACGAACCGAACAAGCGCGTGATGCTCAAGGTGAAACACGAGCGCGAGTGCGACTGCGTGGTGGCCGGCTTCCGTTGGCACAAGGGCGGTGAGCACACGGCCATTGGGTCGCTGCTCCTCGGCCTTTACGATGAGGCGGGCACGCTGCATCACGTGGGCGTGGCGGCGAGCTTCACCACGAAAAAGCGCGCCGAGCTCGTCGAATATCTCGCGCCATATCGCGACAATGCCTTGGAGAACCATCCCTGGAAGCATTGGGCGGAGGCGATGATGCCCGGCGAAGACGCCACCCCGGGCCAACGTGTGCCGGGCGGCAAGAGCCGCTGGAGTCAGGGCAAAGATTTGTCGTGGGAGCCACTGCGGGCGGAGCTCGTGGTGGAAGTGGCCTATGACCATATGCAGGGTTCACGATTTCGACACACGGCGCATTTCCGGCGCTGGCGCACGGACAAGAAGCCGGCCGATTGCACCTACGCGCAGCTCGAGGTGGTGGCGCCGCACGAGCTGTCCTCGATTTTTGGAACGGCGACGCGCTGACGACCGTTTACACCGACGAGGCAACGGTGGATTCTGCCGGCACATGCGACGAGCGTGGCGCCGAGCTCTCTTCGTGGGAGGCATCCTGGTGTTGTGCGGGGTGGCGTGCTCGCTCGACGGGTTCAGCAGCGACTACGACGCGCTCGCCGTACGAGGCTGCGCCCCGGAGCAAGGCGTGAAGCTGTGCAAGGATTTCGAGGAGAACGAATCGTACGGGGCCGGTTTCCAAATCGACGTTGGCGATGGCGGCGCCTTTGGCCGTGACACGACGACATCGATATCGCCCCCGCAGTCGTTGGTGGCGGTGATTCCAGCGGAGGCCAACCACCGCGTGGCGGTGATGTCGCGGGCATTCATGGATGCAGATCCGACACGCATCCGCCTCGCGGCCCATGTGCGGTTGATCTCGTTTCCACACGTCAAGGACTGGAAGGCCGAGCTCTTGAAGATCGCCTTCAACCAAAGCGTAAGCCTGGTGATCGTCGTTTACGAGAACAAGTTGTACGTGTCGCGTCGCGCGGACAAGCAGTACCTCGATTGCGGGAGCCTCGGCGAGATGCCGGACGGGAGCAAGGATCACTGGGCGCGCGTCGAAATCGTCCTCGAGGCGGGCCCGCCACTCAAACTGAAGGGCCGTCGCGAGCGCAGCTCCGATTGGGTCCCCCTCGAAGGGTGCCCCCTGAATTGGTCCCTCGCCTCCCCGACGCTCTACATCGGAATGCCCTACGCCAAGGAGGGCCCGGCACCTTGGATCGTCCGCTACGACAATGTCATTTTCGACTTTTCGCCGTAGCTTCCATATGGGGTATCCGGAGCAGAGCTTTGGGTCTGACTAACAATGAGCGTGGCCTCTGCCCGTACACTTACACGTTCCCGTTCCCGATCTCCTCTTCATCCCGACTCGAGAACCTTGGCGAGTTTGGTCAACATGGCAACGATTCGCTCGCCGCACCTACACGCCTCTTGTCAGGCTTCGAGAATTTGCGCGCATTCGTGTACGGGAACGGGAACGGGAACGGGAACGGGAACGGGAACGTGTACGGGAAAAGACAGAATCCAGGAACCGTCGAACTTCCGATACCTCCCCGCCCGAGCCGGGGGATCTCCCAACGTATTAGTCTAGGGGCCTACGACGGAGATGAACACGTCGACCCGCGCGTTTGCGGGATCGCGGGCGCGCTCGTCGTAGACTTCGAAGTCGGCCGCTAAGGCACGGGTGCCCTCGCCCCAATTCCAAATGCGCTTCCAGACATCGGGCACGACTTGGGAGGTCGGGCCTTGGTTCGATTCGAAAATGGCATATTTCGCTTTGGGTACGGCTCGCGCAACCAGACCTTCGGGGAGCCGGTCGATGGCGGTCACCTCCGTGCCGAGCAGCAGCGAATACGCGCCGTGGACGCCGTTCTCGTAATTGGAATACACGGCCACGATGGGCGCCCCGAGTTTGCGGTGCGGAATCGCATCCAGGACACCGTCGGAGAAAAAGCGCTGCCAGAGGCCTGGGATCTTTCCCCGTGGCGTGACCTCGTCGGCATTGGTCGTGCGGATTTCAATCCCGACGACCTCGAAGGCGTCGCGTTCGGCATATTTCATATTTCACCTATTCAGAGAGAGACGACGGGAACACACATCTTGCAACGAAATACACCTTTGGCCGGATCCAGAATGGGCTGCGGGGGATACCATTCGAGGTTCGGGCCATTGGCAGGCTGGTAGCCGCTGTCGACGAGTGCACGGTAAACGGCGTCCCACGCGGGGTCGACATCCACCGGCGCACCGACGAATGGGAATACGAGGTAGTCACCGCCTGGCAGCACCACGGACGAGACGAGCGCATCGGAGATGGGTCGCGCGACGATGACGCAGGCGTCGTAGCGGCAGCGCTCCGGCTCGGTGATGGCCGGATCGTCATGGAGAATACCAACGCATTCCGTCTCGGCGTGAACCACGCCCATTGCATCGGCGTGCGCCATGAGGCGCATCCAGAGCTTGGTGATGTCGCTGCTGCCGTAGGCGCCCACGTAGTGCATGGCCACGGCATCGACTCGCGGCAGTCGTTCGATGCGTGGACGTGCGGATTCGGCGGCGGGCGGCATGGTCGTTCCTCGATGGGTAAGCTTCTCCCACACGGGCTCGCCGAGGTCTGTGCCGATCTTGCGGTCTTTGCTCCGGGTCCTCTCTTTTTCCCCGAGCAGTCGCACGCGCCGCGCGTTCCCCTCACTTCGCCGCCACTCGGTCGCGCTCACGCCAAATTGCCGCCGAAAGGCCCGCGAGAACGCGGCCGCGTTCTCATATCCGTACCGATTGGCCACCTCGAGAATCGTCGTGTGCCGCCGGCCATCGAGCTCCCGCGCCGCATGCTCGAGCCGCCTCCGCTGCACGAACGCGTTCAGCCCCTCGTTCATCATGGCCCGAAACACGCGATGAAAATGAAAAGGCGACAAACACGCGACGCGCGCCAGCTGCTCGAGCGGCAGGTCCTCCGCAATGTGGTCCTCGATGTGACCGAGCACGCGATGAATCCGCGTTTGGTATTCGGTTCGAGAGCTGTCGCGCACCAAGGAAGTGTACGCGGAGAACCCGCTCACAAATTGCTACAAAGCGGATCGCCCGGATGGCAGGGTGCCTCTTGCGCAGGCGGCGGGGGCGGACGTTTCTCCATTTCGTCGGGCGGCGTGACGGATGCTCGGGGCGGCGCGCCCACAATGGCCATGACGGGGGCACTTGGCGCGGGCGCCGGTCGCGCGTACCGCTCGCGGCGTGCCGCGGAAAGCTCGCGTTCGAGGCGCGCGTTGTTCTCGTGGACTTGGGCCAGCTCGATTGCGAGCGCGGCCGACTTGGTGCGCTCGTCGGCAATGGCGTGCTCCATCTGCGCGAGTTCGCGACTGCGCTCACGGAGCACACGATGCGAAGCGTCGGTCAAGCGCGCCACGCGCGAGGGCGCGAGCAGCACATAATAACCCGACTCGAGCAAAACCAAGGCGAACACCGCCCCCATGAGCGCCGCCATCGCCCTGGTGTACGCGGCGATCTCGGCTTCGCGCGCGGCGGGCGCAGGCTTATTCGGCAGTTCGTGCACGACCTGGGGCTCCGCGATGGCCGGAGCATGCGCGCGCTCGAGGCGGGCCGCCTCCGCGCGCTGCCTCCGCGTTTCCCATTCGCGCTCCTGCGCGTCACGCACTTCGCGGGCGGCCTGTGCGCGGGCGGCTTGCGCGCGGAGATTCTCTTCCTGTCGCCTACGTTCGCACTGTTCTGCGCGAACGATGAGCGCGTGGAGGGAAGTCGATTCCGAATCGTCGCTGGTGCCGAGGGATGGATAGGGTGTCGAGCCGCCTTCCGATTGCGCGGGAAACATACGATTCTCTGATGGCCCCGCGGACAACGGTCCGTCGTGCGAAAATCAACTGAGCCGAAAAAGTTTCAGACGAACCCTTTGGTGCGCAAAATCTCTTCGACGCGAGAGCGGTGGGCGGATTCCCAGGCGTCCAAGGTTTCGCTGGCCTCTTTGTCGGCGCGCTTTCTCGCCTCCCTTAAGATGGTGTCGGCCTCGGCGTGGGGTACGACGACAATGCCCTCTTCGTCGGCCACCACCACATCGCCGGGAGAGACGCGCACCCCGGCGCACTGAACGGGCGCATTGAGCGGCGCAACGCGATCCTTGATACCGGGAATGGGGATGACGCCGCGCGCGAAAACGGGAAAGGCGCTTTCTCGGATCTCGGCGAGATCACGGACGACGCCATCGACGACGAACGCCGCGATGCCACGCTTTCGAGCGATGGCGCAGACGTTGCCGCCGGCAACGGCGTAATTCGTATCGCCGCCGGCGTCGACCACCACCACGGAACCGGCCGGCGCGCGGTAAATGGCCGCGTGCAGCATCAAGTTGTCGCCCGGCTCGCAGCGAACCGTGTAGGCGGGGCCGGCCACGAGGGGCATCCCTGCCCACAGCGGGCGAACGCCGATATCCATCACGTGCTCGCGCGTCAGAACGTTGGCCAGTGCGGTGGGAGACAGCTCTTGGAATGCGCGGTAGTCGCTCATGGCTCGCATGTTACCTCCCAGGTAATCGCGGAGGTATTCGCCGTCGCTTAGGTTTTCCCTCGTAGTCGAACGGAGGAAACTGACCATGCGCAATGATTCGATGCTTCGCACCGCGCTTCGCGGAAACGCCCTTTATACCGCGCTCTGCGGCGCCGTTCTTCTCGTCGACGGCCCGGCGTTGGCCGCTCCCTTTGGCCTTTCGGACGGAACGCCGCTTCAGGCCGTCGGAGCCGTCTTCGTCTTCGTCGCCGCGGCGTTGGCCGTCGTAGCGCAACGGAGGCGCCCGCTCGAAGCGCTCGCACTGACCGTGGCCGATGCCGGCTATGTCGTCGCCAGCATCGCGCTCGTCCTGATTCGTCCTACCACGCTGAGTGCCATCGGCCGTGAGGCGACGCTCCTCGTCGCCGTGGGAACGGCGGCCTTCGTTGCGGCGCAGGCCGTCGGACTTCGCCGGGCCGCGGGCGCCGCAGTGGCCTAAGGAGATTTGCGCATGGCCTCGCGCCAGGCGCGGGTCGGGTCGTCGTCGGGATCGGGCGTCTCTTGCGGCGGGCGCTCGGCCTCGGGAACGTGGCGGAGGTTGACGCGGATGCGCGTCCAAGTCGAGGAGCGCCCGCGCATCGCGTCGATCAGCACGTCGTCGACGGCGAGGTGCGGGACGACGGCGGGGTACTTCGCCTTCCATCGCTCCAGACCGGCGAGCGCGGCTTCTTTGCTTGGCGAGTGCGCGATGATGAGGAGCGGCATTTTGGGTGCCTTGCTGCGCGGCGCCTTGCTCGCGCCTTTGCTCGCCGCCTTGACGCCCTTGGCCCGTGAAGGGGCGACGCGCGTCGATTCGCTGTCGCCTTTGCGGAAATGCGGAGGCCATGGGGCATCCCCGAGACCCGCCGCCTCGTCCCGATTGGCGAGCTCCAGCAGCGGCTCGAGTGAACCTGGGAACTCGTCGATGCGCGCGTGGGGATCGCCACGCTCGGCAAATCGTGCCGGCACCGTGAGCACGGTGAAGTCGGCCGGATTGCAATCGGGCACCTCGCTCCACTCGAGGGGCGTCGAGACCCGCGCATCGGGGAGCGGGCGCACCGAATAGGCGGAGCACGTCGTCCGATCCTTCGCGTTCTGGTTGTAGTCCAGGAACACGCCGTGGCGCTCCTCCTTCCACCACTTCGACGTGGCCAAGGTCGGGACCCGGCGCTCGATTTCCCGCGACAACGCCAGCGCGGCGCGACGCACGTCGCTGAAGGACCATCGCGGCTCGATGCGCACGTTGATGTGGATCCCACGGGAGCCGCTGGTCTTCGGCCATCCCGTCAGCCCGTGCTCTTCCAACAGCGCCCGCACCTCCAGCGCCACGCGGCGCACGTCCTCCCAAACGACGCCGGGTCCCGGATCGAGATCCACGCGCAGCTCGTCGGGGTGCTCCATCGCCGTCTCGCGCACCGCGTGCGGGTGCAACTCCAGGCAGCCGAGGTTCACCACCCAGGCGAGCCCCGCGGCGTCGTCCACGACGATCTCTTGCGCGGTGCGCCCGGAGGGAAAGGCCAAGGTGACGGTGCGAACCCACGGAGGCCGCTTTTCCGGGGCACGCTTTTGGTAGAACGCCTCCCCCTCGGCGCCGTCGACGAAGCGCTTCAGCACGATGGGCCGCCCGCGAATTCCGCCCAATGCACCGGGCGCCACCGACAGGTAGTAGCGCACGATGTCGAGCTTGGAGAGCTTCGTTTCCTTCGTGAAGTAGGGCTTGCTCGGATGGGTGACGGCAACGTCGTGCCCGTCCACCGAGAGCACCTCCGAATCCTCGTTCTTCGCGTTGGTGGCCACCCTCTGACGCTACACGAAACCCAGCAAGGCGCAGCCTTCCTTGACGGGCTGAGTCTTCCGAGCTACTAGGCCGTCTGCTTTCGGTGCCGATTCGGGCCATCGCCCGGGCGGCTCAAAAGGGAATCCGGTGAAAATCCGGAACTGCCCCGCAGCGGTAAACGGGAACGAACCTCGCCAACGAAGCACTGGGTACCACCCCGAGTCTGGGGGGCCTGGGAAGCGGCGATGCTTAGGAAATGCGGCTCCACCGAGCCACCTCGCCCGTGAGTCCGAAGACCTGCCGAAGGTGGCGCGCCGCCGATGTTTGGCCCGCGCTTTGACCTGAGTCTTCGTGGGGAAGGCGGGCAACGTGGATGCGGTTTCGGGCGGCAATCAAAGGTGGAACGGTGGCAGCGCTCTCGATGGGCGCAGCACTGGCATCCATGCCGGCGTACGGCGAAGAGCCTGTCGCCGAAGTGCACGTGACGGGTGATGCCGTGCGTGATCCGATCGCGCCAAAGGACCGGGCCGTCGCCAGCTCGGTCGTCCCGCGCGAGCGGCTCGTCGGGCCGGGGCTCGAGGCGCAAGACGTGCTCCGCACGCAACCCGGCGTGGCCGTCAGTGAGTCGGGCGGCTTTGGTGCGCTGGCCACCGCGGCCATCCGAGGCGCCACGGCGGCGTCGACGCCCGTGTACCTCGCGGGGGTTCGCCTGAACGATGACGTGGCCGGCACGGCGGACCTCTCCATGGTGCCGCTCTGGCTCATCGATCGCATCGAGATCTACCGCGGCAATGCCCCGCTGGAGGCCGATCGGCTCGCGCCGGGCGGGGCCATTTTTTTCGAGCCTCGACGGCCGCAATCCAACCGGGGCGGCTTTGGCTACTACGGCGGTTCCTGGGGCACGAGCAAAGCCTGGGTGCATCAAGCGCTGAACGCCGGCCCCGTGCAGGCGCTGGTCGGCGTGAGCGCGGACCATGCGACGAATCGGTACCCTTTCATCGACGACCACGGGACGCTCTTGGACGGAAGCCAGGGCACGGCGGCGAGTCGTGAGAACGCGGACCAGCGCACCCTCGAGGGCTGGGGCCTCGCCCGCGTGGACCTCGGCAAGGGCGCGTACGTCGACGTGCTCGCCAACGGCATCTCCCGCGAGCAAGGCGTCGCCACCTTGGCGGTGCGCCAGTCGACACGCGCACGCGGCCGCACCGAGCGTGCCCTCGGGGCCGTCACCGTGCACGTGCCGCTCGATGCACGCGAACGCTACGTGCTCGATGCGCGCACCTCGTTTCTCGTCGGCAGCACGTCGTACGACGACCCGCTCCGCGAGCTGTCGCTGAAGTACACGAAGCTCGACATCGTCGGCCGGCGCATCGAGCAATCCCTCGCCGCGCGCCTCGAGCTCGGCGAGCGCCTCACGCTTCGCCCCATGGTGAACGTCGCCCACGAGCGCATCGAACGCGATCCCGACGATGTGCCCATCGGCCGCGCCCACCGCGAATTCGGCCGCGCCGCCCTCGGCGCCGAGGCGCGCCTCGTCCCCGGCGTAACCCTGCGGGCGCTCGGCAGCGGCGAGTGCCACCACACCGGCGCGACCGATGCCACCTGCGACGTGCTCGAGCCCACGGGCCGCATCGGGGTGCAGCTCGGCGATGGACGCGTGCGCATGCTCGCCAACCTGGGTCGCTACGTGCGCGTGCCGACCTTGGGCGAGGTCTATGGCGTGGCGAGCACGGTGCATGGCAACCCGAACCTCGCGCCGGAAGACGGATACACGGCAGACCTGGGGCTCCGCATCCAAACGAATCGCATCGGCTTCCTCGAGGGAGCGTTTCTCGATGCCTTCGTCTTCGCGCACTCGGTGGACGGGCTCATCGCCTACCAGCGCGCCGGCCAAGGCTACGTCGTTCCGTACAACGTCGGACGCGCGCGCGTGCTCGGCGCGGAGCTTCTCGGCGGCGTCGCGCTCACCAAGTTCGTGCGCGCGGAGGTGGCCGCCACCTTCATGGATCCGCGCGACACCTCGCCGGAGCGCACCACGGTGAATGACATTCTGCCGTTTCGGTCACGCCTCATCGCTGTGCCGCGCCTTCGTGCCGACTGGAAGCGCACGAACCGCCAGGGACCGAGCGCCGTCGGCGGCGAAGCGCGCGCCGTCTATCAAGCGAGCCGCTACGCCGATCCCGCGGGCCTCGGCGTCATCGACGAACAGGTATCCTTCGACCTGGAGGCCTACGTCGCGTGGTTCGACGGCGTGCTCACCACGCGCGCCCGCGTGGCCGATCTCTTCGATGCGCGGCGCACGGACATCATCGGTTATCCGCTCCCCGGACGGAGCGCGTACTTCGGCGTGGAGGCCTCATGGTGAAGCAATCGATCTTCGCGCTGCTCTTTCTCGCGGCGTGCAACGTATCCCCCGCTCCCCAATCGACGGGCGGCCTGCCCTTCGACGGCGGCGCGGGATCTTCGTGCGAGCGCGCCGTGGCCGTGGTCACCAGCGACTACAAGTCGACGAACATCGTGGTCTCCTCGCTGGACGGTGTCACGCAGTCGCAGTCCTTCGTCTCGAGCGGCGCGGCCAAACCGGGCCTCGCCCTCGCACTCTCCGGCGATGTCGACGTGCCCTTCGCGGCACCTGGCTCGAAGCGCGTGGTCATCCTGGACCGCTACGGCACGAACGTCATCACCTGGATGGATCTCGGCACGGCACGCGTCATCGCGCAGCTACCCATCGGCACCGGCTTTCAGTCGAACCCGCACGATTACCTCGACGTCGATGCTCGCCGCGCCTACGTGTCGCGGTACGGAACCAATCCGTCGCCGGGCGCGCAGTCCTTCGATCAAGGCGGCGATCTCCTCGTGCTCGATACCGAGAAGTTCGCCATCACCGGGCGCATCCCCATGCCCGAGGACGTTCCTGGCATTCAGCCCTGCCCCGACGCCATGGCGTGGCTTCGCGGGCAAGTGGTGGTGAGCCTCGGCCGCTGGTCCGCCGACTTCGCGCGCACCGGCGATGGTCGCTTGGTCGCCGTCGCACCGGCTACGAACCGCATCGTCTGGACCGTGGACATCCCGGGCCTTCAAGCCTGCGGTCGCCTGGCCGTCTCGCCGTCGGGCGATTTGGCCGCGGTGGCCTGCTCCAGCAAGTTGAACATGACGACGCACAAGTTCGACCCCAAGGGCAGCGACATCGTCCTCTACGACACGACGGTGCTTCCGCCCAAGGAGATCCGCCGTTTCGATCTGGGCAAGAAGCTCGACGTGGGGCTGCAACCGACCATCACCTTCGCGGCCGAAGATCGCATCCTCGCGCTCTCTTACGGCGGCAATGGCAAGGTGGGCGACGCCGCATTCGCGCTGAATACGACGACCGGCGAGGTCGTGCAGCTCGCGGAGGCGCCGAAGGCCTACGTGCTCGGCGGCATGCATTGCGCGCCCGGCTGCGGCGATGTTTGCCTTCTCGGGGATGCGCAACGCAACCGCTTGCGACGATGGCATGTCACGGCCGAGCGCGGGTTCGAGCCGCTCGAGGATGCGGTGCTCGATACACTGATCGGTCTTCCGCCGCGCAGCATCGGAGGATTGTAAGGTGAGGGCCGCCCTCGTGTACGGCGTGCTGCTGGTCGCGCTCGTGGGGCTCGTTCTGGCCTCCCTTCTCGTGGGCGCGGGCGATCTTCACGACCTCGGGCTTCGCAGCACCTTGCTCACACTTCGAGCTTCTCGGCTTGGCGCCGCACTTCTCGTGGGTGCGGCGCTCGCGGTGGCGGGGCTGGTCATCCAAGGACTGTTTCGCAATCCCTTGGCGGATACCTCCGTGTTGGGCACCTCGGCGGGTGCAACCCTCGGGGGAAGCGCGGCGGTCTTGGGGCTCGAGCTGCTCTTCGCCGGACGCGGCCCTCGCGGCATCTCGCCCGATGCCGTGCTGCCCGTGGGCTGCTTGCTCGGCGCGCTCGTGGCGCTGGCGATCATCCTCGTGCTCTTGCAGCGTGCGGGCGATCTGCTCTCGATCATCCTCACCGGATTTCTCCTGTCGTCGCTTTTTCTCAGCCTGGGAAGCCTCGTCACCAGCCTGGCGCAAGAGCGGTGGGAGCTCGGGCGCGCCGTGGTGTCGTTCACCTTGGGTGGACTCAGCGCGACAGGCCCATTGCACCTGGCGCTCGCGGCGCCGCTGGTGATCGCCGGCATTGGTGCCGCATGGTTCTGGGCGAAGCCGCTCGATCTGCTTCTGTCCGGCGATGAAGAGGCGGCGTCGCTCGGCGTGAACGTCGCCGAGGTGCGCCGTTATTGCGTGCTCTGGATCGCCGTGCTCACGGCGGGCGCCGTTTCCCTCGGAGGCAACCTCGCCTTCGTGGGCCTGCTCGTACCGCACGCGTTGCGGCCACTCCTGGGCGTGGAGCATCGCCGCCTGGTGCCGGTCACCGCACTCGCGGGCGCCGTCTTCGTGGCGGCGTGCGATCTGCTCGCGCGCTCGCTACCCGCCCGCGGGGAGATCCCGCTGGGCGTGCTCACGGGGCTGCTCGGTGCGCCGGCGTTCCTGGTCATCCTGGCGCGCCTGCAGAAGGGGGCACCGCATGGATGACGCCCTTCGCGTGTCCAACCTTCGCGTCGTGCGCGGGGCGCGGCCCGTGGTGGACGATGTCACCTTCACGGCACGGGCGGGGCGCATCCTCGGTGTGCTCGGCCCCAACGGCGCCGGCAAATCGACGCTGGTCAAGGCGATCGCGGGCATCTTGCCCTATGACGGCGACATCGACCTCGAGGGGCTCTCCGCCGCGCAGCTCGATCGGGCCGAGCGCGCGCGGCGCATCGCCTACGTGCCGCAGCAGTCGGAGCTGCGCTCACCGCTCTCGGTGCGCGAGGTCGTCGCGCAAGGGCGCTACGCGCACCACGTCGGCCGCATTCGAGGCACCGACGGCGATCGCTCCGCCATCGAGCGCGCCATCCACCTCGCCGAGGCCGCATCGCTCGCCGATCGCCCCTTCACCGCACTGTCGCAGGGCGAACGCCAGCGCGTGCTCCTCGCCCGCGCCCTGGCCACCGAGGCGCGCCTCCTCCTTCTCGACGAGCCCACCGCCGCCCTCGACGTCGGCCATGCGCTGCGTCTCTATCGCTTGCTGCGCACCCTCGCCAAAGCGGGCTACGCGATCCTCGCGGTCTTGCACCCGCTGGAGGAGGCCCTCGACTGGACCGACGACGCCATCGTGCTCGAACGCGGCCGCATCGTTCTTTCGGGCGCCACCCGCGAGGTCATCCGCGCCGGCTCGCTGGAACGAATTTACGGCGTGCACCTCGTGCCCAACGGCGCACTCGGTTTCCGACTGCCGCAGGAGGAACCATCGTGAGGGCAGTCACCTCGTGGAACGTGGCCGCCTTCGTGGCCGCCCTGGCGCTGTCCACATCGGCCGCGTGGACACCGCACGAACAAGCTGCGCCCGCGGCCACGGAGACGCACGCTGCCGAGCCGGCCGCGCCCTGGACGGATCACGCGGGCGTAACCCTTCCGCGCGCGCACTACGTCCGCATCGCCTCGGCGAGCTTGGTGACCGACCATCTCCTCTTGGAGCTGTGCGAGCCCGAGCGCATTGCAGCCTTTACGCACTACAGCGCGGACGAACGCGCACGCGGTTACCGCTTCCACGGCAAGCCAACCATCCACGACACGAAGAACGTCGAGGCCATCCTCGCGCTGCATCCGGATCTGCTCTTCGTCAGCAGCATCGGCGATCCGCGCCCGGTGGCGCGCCTGCGCGAGGCAGGGCTCCCCGTCTATGATTTGGGCGAAATGCGCGGACTTTCCACCTTCGTGCCGAACATCCGCGAGGTGGCCGCCATCGTGGGCGCGCCCGAGCGGGGTGAGCGGCTCGTGCAATCCTTCGTCGCCTCGATGAAGGCCGTGGCCGCCGACATACCGCGCGCGATGCGCAAGCGCGGGATGTTCCTCTCCGCGTACGGCGGTCACTTTTTCGGGGGCGCCACCGGCACGAGCTACCACGACGTCCTCGCCTTCGGGGGCCTGATGGATGCGGCTTCCTCGTACCGCGATTGGCCGGATTTTTCCTCGGAGCAAATCCTGGCGATGGATCCCGAGGTCATCGTCACCGAAGATGAAATGCGCCCGCGCATCTGCGAGCATGCCGGCCTCGGTGGGCTTCGCGCCTGCTCGACCCTCGGGGGGATCGTCGAGCTCGATCGCGAGCTCACGGTCGATCCCGGGCTGGGCATGCTCGAGGCGGCACAACGCGTTCGCCGCGCCGTCTACGGCGACGGCGCGGCAACGGGTGCCCCGTGAGCTCAGCGAACGAGCAGCGCCGACGTCACACCGTACGACGTGGCGGGAACCACACCTTGGAACGGATTGGTCACGATGGTGGTGAGCTGCGACGTCGCCACATTCCACGCGACGACCGACCACGTCACCGAGCTACCGCTCCCCTGCGCCTGAAGTCCGACGATGCGCCCGGCGCCGTCGTACACGGGTGCCTGCGGGAAATTGGCCAGCGCCACCCCGAGCGTGGTCTGCGTGGGATTCCACGCGTACCAGCTGCTGCCCTTGTTCAAGAAGGCGTGTGTCGCATCGGCCCAAACGAGGGCGGACAATCGATCGACGT
This sequence comes from Sorangiineae bacterium MSr12523, assembly GCA_037157775.1. Taxonomy (NCBI): domain Bacteria; kingdom Pseudomonadati; phylum Myxococcota; class Myxococcia; order Myxococcales; family Pendulisporaceae; genus Pendulispora; species Pendulispora brunnea. The sequence goes on along the minus strand of CP089982.1, from coordinate 12,802,432 downwards.
CCCCAGTCTGATAGAGCCACTTCGACGCTCCCGTGGAAAGGGAGACCGCCTCGATCCCGCGCCCGCGCCGCGCATCGCCACTGCGGCAACCCGTGTCGACGACGATGAGGCGATTGCCTGCGAAATCCGCCGTAACGGACTGCGGATTGTCGCCCAAAAGGTTGATGGCCGAGCCCACCACGGTATTCGTGGCCACATTCACGGTAACGATTTGCCCATGCCAGCCGAGGCACGTACCGACGTAATCGGGCGCCGGACCAAAGTCGAATTGGTCAATCCGCTCGAGCAAGAAATACGCACGCCCGGTGGCCGGATTGTACACGGCATCTTGCACTTCGACTTTCCCGTCGGGGTCTCCGGACGCGAGAAAGGCCGAAAGATCGATATTCCCCGATGCAGCCCCGGTGGCCACGTCGATGATTTTCACCGTGTTGGTGGCATACCGCGCGACATAGGCCTTGGTGCCGCTGGTAACGACGACCGTACGTGGGTTGGAGGCATAGGAGCCTGCGTCGGGCGAATCGTTGACGTCGATGGTGCGGCTGGCCGTCCACGGTTGCGTGCCATCGAGCACGATGGCCTTGCCGATTGCGCGCTCGAGGACGAAGCCGTTCCCACGATTGGCGGCCGCGACGGAATCTTGATCGGGAATGGGCAGGCGCCCCGCCACCGCATCGGGGGCGAGTTTGACGACGGAGAGCTCCGCTTTGCTGAAATCCGTCCCGACGAACAATGCATAGGTGCTGCTCGCCGCGAGGGGCTGCTCCTCGCTGGGATCCATCGCGCCATCTTGGGTGCACGCCGCCACCGAAATGGCCAAAAAGGCACTACCGAGTATCCATGTAGAATGCATGACCGGCTCCAGTACCCCGCCGCTCCGCGGGGCCAGGGGACTGGGGTACGGCAAAGCGACCATCGCCGCCGAATCCTCAATCCATGGCGCGCGCAATGCGGTCTCCGGACTCCCGGGTCATCCTCCCTCGGCCCTTCCCGGAGCGTGTGGGCTCCAGTGGTTTTGCCGAGATTGTCGCCGGTCACCGTGGCGGGGGCCGTGCCGGATTCACACCGGCTTCCGATTCCATCGCGCGCGGATATCCGCGTACGCAACGGCGACGCGAATACCGAGCTCGCTGTTACTTCGCCGCCACGAACAACGTCAAGTCACGCTTTTCGAATGTCGTAAAAAGGAGTCTTTTTCCCATGCGCGCTCTTCCCATATATCTATCCATTCTTGCCGCCAGCACCACGTGCGTCTTTGCTGCGTGCTCCTCCTCGGACGACGCCGGCACGATTCCTCCTCCCGACGGCGGCACCGACGCGCGCACCGCAGACGCCGCACAGGATACGGGCGTGGACGCGAGCACCGACACAGGCGCGGACGCAAGCTCCGATGGCGGCCAAGATGCCGATGCCTCCCCCGCGACCTCGCGCTTCGTGACCCGCGTCGTCTCCTTCAACCAGGGCACCTGCGCCGGCTTCGGCGCGGACAAAATGCCCAGCGTCGTCATGGGCCCCCCCCACGGTGGTGGCGACACGCAGGGCAGCCTGGACGTCGTCTCCCTCGGTGTGAACGGCGAAATCGTCCTCTCCTTCGAGCCCAATGCCATCGTCAACGGCCCTGGCGTGGACTTCTTGGTCTTCGAGAATCCATTCAATGTCGGCGGCGATGCGCAACGCCCCTATGCCGAACCCGGGGAGGTCAGCGTCAGCGAAGACGGCACGAATTGGAAAACCTTCCCGTGCACCGCCACGGCCTACCCCTATGGCGCATGCGCCGGATGGCACCCCGTCCATTCATCGCCCGACAATGGCATTTCACCAACCGATCCCGCGACTGCCGGCGGCGATCCATTCGACCTCACCGACGTGGGACTATCCCGTGCGAAGTACGTCCGCATCAAGGACAAGAGCACACAACCATGCACCAGCGGATCCGTCGCCGCGGGCTTCGATCTCGATGGGGTCTCCATTGTAAATGCCGAAATGCCCTAGTTGGCTCATCGGTACGTGTTCCCGCGAGGCCCATCCGGATATCCTTTCGCGGCCAGTCCTCCACGCACGCATACAGACGCGCTCACGCACCGTGCGTCCATGCACGCATGGATCATCGTTGCCTCATCTCGACATCGGACTCCGACAGTTGCATCCTTTATGGCAATGAGCCACGTCAATGACTTGCTGGCCCAGGCGTTGTCGCTCCCCGATGATGAGCGCGTCGAGTTCGTGAGCAAGTTGCTCCTGCTCGAATCGGGCTTCACATCGGGGGGGCGCGGCGCGGGCATTTGGGGCCTTCTCACGCTGCTTGAAACTCTGGTCGAGCCGGTCCGGCTTGGCGCTTTTCGTTGCAAGGCGACCGCCGCACGCATCGAACGCATTTTCGGGCAAGATGCCGCGCTGCTTGGCATTTATGCGCAACAGCTGGGCCGCTGGAAGAACGAGCCCCTGACCGAGAATCAGTTCGAGGAGGTCGAACGACTGACCAGCGTGGTGGCCAAGTCCCGCAACGTCGTCTCGGCCATTCTCGAATTGGCACGCGAACTCGAAGCGGGAACCACCGCGAGCGCCCTTGAGCGCATCGAGCAAGTCGTCAATGGCGCGCGCTTCGACCCCGGCATCTCGTAAGTCCTTACTCCGTTGCGCCGGCCGCCGATAGGCCTTCACGCGCCAAAGTGTGCTTGGGCGCCACCTCGAGGATGCGTCGGAATTCGCGAATCGCGTCGCCGGCTTTCGACGCCTTGAGGTACGACCAGCCCAACCCGGAGCGAATGTCGATGTCGCCCGGGTACGCGTCCGTGATCTTTTTGTATACGGTGGCCGCCTCGGCGTAACGACCCAGGTTGTAATACGCAAACGCCAACTTGGCATTGGCCGAATAATTGTTCGGATCGAGCTTCAACGCTTCGCGCGCCGTGCTCTCCACGTCCGACCAGCGCCGCATCGCGATTTTCGGCGCCAACACGCCGAGGCGGGACTCGACCGAACGCGGCTCGAGCGCACTCGCCTTAGAATACGCGTCGACCGCCTCGGCGTGCCGCCCCAATTTGTACAGCAGCCAGCCACGCCGAATCTGCGCGACGTAACCATTGCGGGCCCCGGCCGGAAGTGCGTCCATTGGTAGGAGGGCATCCTGCAATTTGCCCACGGCCTCGGCGTCGTACGAACGCTGGAAAAGCTCCTGCGGGTTCGGTTGCGGGTCTGCTCCTGCGGGAACGACGCCACTGAATGCGCACCCGAGAAGCATGAGGGCAAACCATCTTTTGGCGCTCATGATGTCTCCTTGTTCAATATGTTCTCTTCTTCGATCGAATGAACGCTATCCGCAGGGGCTACCCGCTCGGCGCGATGCGTGACACCGCGCACGGTCAGCTCGATGGAGATGGGCCCCTCCCCGCGCGCGAGCCGCACGCGGGTCCGCAACCGAGGAACGCCGTGCCGATCCCGCCGATGCGATGCGCCGTCGATGATCAAATCGCGAGCTTCGCGGTGCATGCGGTAGATCATCTCGATCCCGTCGCGGCGAAGAAATGGCGCCACGAAGTCGGCCAAGATGCGCAGGGGGAGCGAGCGCCATCGTTGCGCGGGCAACCGATCCGTCCAGCGGAGTGATTCGTTGCACTCCAGCGGCACACGCGGGAGTGCCGTCCGCAGCAGGTGCACTACCGAGTGCGCGTCGCCCACGGCATCGAAGGCCGTGAAAAAGTCGTCCGCTTCTCCGTAATAGAGGGTGGCCTCGCGGTCCTTCGATTGAATGCGCAGCCGCCCGTACACGTCGGCGTCGCACACCACCTGCTCGACGTCGGTTCGCCTGCGGTAGGACCAGCAGGCACCGTGGGAAAGTCCCAGGTACGCGCGCATTTCCTCGTCCGGCTCGAGGTTGCGGGCGGCCGCCCCTTCGCTGGGAAGGAGCGTGCGCTCCACTCGAAGCGCGTCCGGCGATACGGTCACCACATCGTCGAAGCGGCATGGAAGGGTCGGTGCACCGAGCTCCGGCTTCGCCTGCAACTGAAAATGCAGGTGCGGCTCCGGGGAGCGCCCGGAATTGCCGGCGAGCCCCACCACTTGACCACGTGCCACCCATTGGCCCACCACGACCTTGACGCTGCCGCGCGCCAAATGACCAATGAGCGAATACAGCCCCGGCGCATGATGAACGAGCACATGATTGCCCCAGTTGCGGTCCAGATTCACCTCGCCAATGCCATTGTCGACGATGTTCGATTCCGCGGAGACCACCGTGCCCTCGGCCACCGCGAGAACCGGCAATCGGTAACAATGAAAATCCTCCGGGCTGGTTCCCGCGCCCGCGTGAAAGCGGCCCTCGTCGTCGACGACTTGAAAATCGAAGGCATGCCGCCACGGCCCTTTGTGGGTGAAGGCGCCGTCGACGCCTTGCGTACACACCCACGTCCCTCGATAGGGAAGCCGAAACGAGATGGGATGAAGCGAATCGAAGCGCTCGAGCCGCGCGCGCACATAGGCGAGATTCTGCTCTGGCGTGCCCGGCAGAAAGTCCACCGATTTGGGGCTCGCATCGTGCGCGCGCCGTCGCATGGCCAGCAAAAAACCGAGCAGGGTCACGTTGAACGGCAGAATGAGCGCGGGCGCGCCGAGGCGCCCGAGCGGTGCGAGCAGCGCCACGGCCAGCAGCGCCGAGACCGCAGCGCCGAGCAGCGCGAGCGCGAACGATGAGGGCGACGGAACGAAGAATACACCCCCCAGCGCCATGGCGGTAAGAACCGCATTGTAACCGAGCACGCTCATGGCCACGCCACCGAGCCAGGGCATCGCCCCGTGAAGAACGTAGACCATGCCGAACGAAAGCATCGCGAGCAACGTCGCCATGCGACTGTGAAGCAAGAGCGCGAGCAGGATGAGCAGCCCCGCATCGAGCCGCGGCAGGAAAAAAAGCCCGCCCAGGCTTCGAGCAAACTGGGCCATCACGGAATCTCCCACGTCCGGGGCGTGGGCCGCGGGAATGAGGCCAATGAAACCTGACGTGTTCAAAATGAAATAGAAGACGAGAAGAAACGGCATCGAGAGCGACGGCAGATTGGCCACCCCGCCCAGCAGCGACCGCAGCGCGCTCGTGAAGAGCACGCACGCGGCCGCCGCAATCACCGTGATGAGCCACGCCAGCTCGGTCGCCTCGAACGACTGCCCGATGCCCAGACCGACGAGCAGTGCATTGTAGCCGTAGGAGCCATCCTCGACGGCGTCCTTTTCCAGATCGAAGAGCAGCGCAAAGCCATTGGCCGCGCACGCGGCGATGCCGCCGAAAACGAACGCGCGCGGATTGACCGTCGTGGCGAGCACCACCAGCAGACCCACCACGGGCGACCGTGAAAAGAGGATATGCGCATAGATCCTCGCGAACGATTTGGCCGTGTCCTTCACGGTCCTACGAGCCAATCCGGGACGGCTTCGACCGTGGTGAAGTCTTCCAGCTTCTCGGCCCTGCGGATGGGTGCCACGCGTCCGCCCTCGCCAATCATGACCACCGCCGGACGAAGGGCGATGAACTGATGCCACTGCGTGAGGTTGTACGCACCGACGTTGCGGAAGACGACCTTTTCCCCCACCGACACGGCGGGGAATTGAATGGTGTCGCGCACCACGTCGATGTTCATGCACAATGGGCCGAACATCACGGTGGGCTCGAGCATGGCGCCGAAGTCCTGCGCGGGCACGACGTCGTGCTTGTACCAAAACGAGGTAAACAGAAGGTTCACCCCGGCATCGAGCACCAAGCCGCGCCGCCCATCGGGCAAACGTTTTTGCGCCTCCACGCTGGACACGAGGTAGCCGGCGTCGTCCACCAACGCGCGACCCGTTTCCAGCACCAACGTGGGAAGCTCCTTGGCCGGGCCCTCGAGCTCCGCCAGGCCGTCACAAATCGCGTCCGCGTAGCGGGCAAACGACGGAGATGCCTGCTCGCCGTGCAGGTACTGTGCTTTGAGCGTGTTCTTCGAGGCGAAGCCGCCGCCGAGATCGAGAAAGGATAGGCGAATCCCGTGTTCCGAGCGGATCTCGTTGGCCAGGCGGGCCATTTTGGAGGCCGCTTTGCCATAGGCATCCGGGTCCAGGACGAACGTGCCGATGTGGCAATGCAGCCCAATCAAATCGAGCTGATCGCCGCTCACCAGGCGCGCCACGGCCTCTTTCGCTTGACCGGTTTCCAGGTTCAAGCCGAATCGGCTCCAGGAGGAGATGCCCTCGATGGTCATGTTGACGCGAATGGCCACCTTGGGGCGCAGATTCATCCTGCGCGCCAAGCGCTCGATGCGCGCCAATTCATCGAAGTTGTCGATGTGCACGATGGACTTGCCCGCAAGGGCACGCTCCAGCGCCGCGTCGGGTTTGTACGGCCCGTTCCAATGGATCCGGTCGGCGGGCACGCCCGATTGAAGGGCCTTGTCGTATTCGAACGGCGAGACCACCTCGGCAAAGGCGCCCTCTCGATGGAAGGTGCGGCAAATGGCCTCGAGGTAATTCGTTTTGTACGACCAGGCGATGCGCACCCGCGCCCAGCGCCGAGCGAACGCCTCGTGCAATTCACGGTAACGGTTCACCAGGGTTCGCTGGGAAAAGACGAACAGCGGTGAGCCGTACTCGCGCACCAAATCGTCGACCTTGACCCCGTCGATGTGGGTGAGCGGGCGCATGCCTTGTGGGTGCAAACGCCCGAATTTGTTCATGGCCCCCATTTGGTGGCGCACGATGGCCGGCGGCTCGTAAATAGGTTGCGACGATGCGGACTGGGTCACGGTGCTTCTCCTCCTCGGACGATTTCGCCGGTGGTGACGATGCTTTGAAAGTCGCCGATGCGCGCCACCTGGTCGATGGAGATGCGCACGAACATGGTGCCTACTTCGTAGTCGGGAATCGGATCGACCCGGCGCCCGAGCGCCAGCTCCACGGTTTTGCGCGGCAGGTTCATTCCCGCCGCGACGCTGAGGTAAACCCACGCCGGGAAGCGCGGATTGATCTCGATGACGTGGTACTGCCCTTTCGCATCGCGCATGGCCTCGATTTCGAAGGGCCCGCGCCACTTCGTCGCGCGCACGAACGCGCGGCCGACGTCGACCAAGTCGGAATCGCGCACGGTGATGCCGGCCCACCCCTTCCCTTTCTCGGTGAGCAGCATTTTCTTCATGGGAACGGCGCCCACCAAATCGCCGGCCCCGTCGCCCACACCGACGAGATCGAGTTCTTCGCCCGCCACGTACTCCTGCACGAGCACCGGCACGCCCCAGGTGGCCACCGTATGATAATAGGCCGCGAGCGCCTCTTCGAACGTCGTCGCGAGCGATGCGCCGTAGAACGTCCCCTTGACGTAGAATGGATAGGGCACCCGCTCGTGAATCCGATAAAGATCGTCGGGGTCCGAGATCATCGCCGAGCGCGGCACGCGAATGCCCGCACGCTCCCGCAGCGAGGCCAAATTCACCTTGGAACGAAGCTCCAATTGTTCGCGCGTGGGCAGGCACATGGATATCCCCATGGCGCGAAGGCGCGGCTCGAGCGCAATGAACGAGGGCAGCTCCGCATCGAGCGTGGGGATGATCACGTCCAACTCGAGGCGCCGGTGCACGTACTCGAGCCGGGACAAGAAGGCCTCGATTCCCTGCGAGGGATACGGAATCATGAAGACGTCGCCCACGATGTCGCGCGCGTAGGCACCGGGGTCGAGCGCATCGTAGGCCAAACCGACGAGGCGATCGTGGCCTCCGGCAGCGCGCAGCGATCGAATCACGCCCACCCCGGGCGCGGGATTGTCGGTGGCGTTGAGTCCAGTGACGGCGATGGTGAGGGGGCGCGCGCTCATGGGGCTCATGGGACATTTCCTTCGCTGGCGGTCAGGCCGTGCTGAGCCAAAAGGGCCATGAAGTCGCCGACGTCCCGCGCGGGATCGCCCGCCCGCACGTCGAAGCGCTCGCTCAATTGCCGGGCAATTTGCTCGCGCGAAAGGCCATCCTTCAAGGCGCGGAGCACGCACAACCCCGTCGCATTGACGGTGAAGGTCGAGCCCGAAACAGGGTCGAAAACGAAGCCGGTATCGCTCGTGGCAAGCTCTTTGATTCGTGATCCCACGTGATTGATCCTTTCTCGAGACTTTTCAAAACGACTTCGAGAATGACAAATTGACGAAATGCGCGTCGCTCGAAATACCCTCCAGGACTTGGAGGCGATTCGTCGCGTATGAAAGTTGGACGCGCAGCCCCTGCCCCGCATTCCACGTTCCTCCAATCCACCAGCCCCACGAAATCCGTTCCGGAATGTTCGCAATGATGCGCGCATCCAAATACGCTGGGCGCACCTCGTCCCCATATTTGCCGCCGGCGGCGAGGCTTCCCCATGCGCGCTCGAGCATCAGGGCAAGCGAGGGAGTGGCCAGCCATCGTGCATTCGTCCTTTGCAAGGCTGCGCCGGGTTCCACGCTGAGTCCCCAGGACAATGGGATCTTCCAGGAAGGGGCGGCGCGAAACACGTTCATATCGTCGTACATGCTCAGCGATGCATCGAGACGCACGTCGCCCAATGCACTCCAGCGGGCGGAAAGTCCTATATGGTGCGACGTACCGGAGAATCCGCTTCGGTCGAAGACGGCGACGTAATGAGCTATCGCACCTAGCTTTTTTCCCGCATACCCGAGATCGAAGTACGCATCATGTTGTTCCCAAGAGTCATAGTTGCGCTGCGTGCCAAAGGTGTAACGATACGCTCCGCCCGCGATCCACCCCTCGCGGTGCGAGAGGTCGAGCGACACGATGCCGCTTCCTCCGTAATCGCGAGTCGTATGGCTCGGATAGAAATACGCCGAAATCGCGAGACCCGCTGCGGCGCTCAGGACCGATGTCGTTTTGGATGCGCAATACGCCATACCGTCGCGCGCGGAAGGATGTTCCGGCTCGAGCTCCAGGACCGCGAGAAACTGCTCGCGGGCGATATCGCACGATCCCAGGTAGGCGAGCGCCCAGCCGAGTCCCGCACGTGCCCCCGCCGCGCGCGGCGAACGCTCCAAGGCCATGCGGTACGCTTCTTTGGCTTGCGTGTAATTTCGTATTCGAAAAGAGAGATCGCCCAATCGCAGCACCACGGCATAATCTTGCGGATAGGCGGCCGCGATGGGTTCGAGCGTCCGAATGGCCGCTTCGAGATCGCCAGCCTTTTCCTGCGCGGTGGAGCGCGCCATGGCTTCGTCGTAGGGATCGACGGAGCTCGCTCCGACGGCCATCGCGGAGGCGAGAACAACATTCGCGACATTCACGACGTGGGAGTGCCACCACCGGCGAAAGACGGGTCAGTTTTTTTAGGGGTTGGGGATTAGGGGTTAGGGGTTAGTGCGGAGAGGCGTGCGCGCAGCGGTGCTGCATGAACACTGTCGGCGTGGCGCGCGAGAAAATCCACGATGGCCGCGCGCTCGTCGGCCTCACGCGAAAGACTCTGCAGCGCGCGGATGCGCCCATATCGAGCTTCGGCCTCCAGAGGCCCGCCACCGCCGTCGAGGTAGCGATCGAATTCGGCCAGTGCGGCCGCGGCCTCGTTGTGCGCGAGGGACAATCGCCCCAAGGACACGCGCGACGCCCGCGCTTCCACACTATGAGGATACCGCTCGATGAGAATGCGATAGGCCGCCATGGCCTCGTCCGTTCGTCCCGCCGCAACGAACATTTGCGCATCGCTCAATAGAGCCTCGGCACTGCGCTCGGAATGCAATTCGGGCTTCGCAGGTTGCAGCCGCATGGCCTCGCGATGGGATGCAGCGGGCGGGGGCAGCAACTCGGGAACCGGCTCCGGAACGAGCTCCGGTGCGGCGCTCGACATCGGCTTTCGCGCCGGCGGCGCGGACGGTGGATGCGCGACCGGCGCAGCGTTCTCCACCGGCGGCATCGGGGTGGCCTCCCGGCGGTGCATCATTTCGGCCGCGAGCACCACCAACGTCGCCGCAATGGCCACGGCCGCAAGCAGCGTCGCCACCGTGCGCCGTACCGTGGCACGGCTCCAGCGCGGAACGGGCCGCACCTCGTCGTTCATCGCGAGGATTCGCTGCGCCATCGCCGCGTCGGTCATCTCCGCGGTCCCTGCGCACGCCGCGCCGAGGCGCCCCAGATCGGCCCAGAACGCAGCTTCCTCCGCGTCGGGCGCGCGCGCGGCTTCGTAGCCCCGGCGAAACTCCGCATCGTGGCGACCGATCCGCTCGCCGCGTGCCTCCGCCGCGACAATGGCGATCCACCGTTCTTCGTCGATCGTCCTCACGGCTCATTCCTCCGAACGATGCGCTGGCGCAGCGACGCCATTCCCACGCGAATGCGGCTTTTCACGGTATTGGGGCTCACCTCCGTGATTTCGGCGATCTCCTCGACGGTGTACCCCAGCGCATGATGCAATGTGATGGCTTCGCGCTGGGGCTCGGGCAGGGCATCGAGGTAAGCGCGCACATCGTGTCCGCTCGCTTCCGACGAAGACGCAGGCGCCGTGGCCGCAGCCCACTCCAACACATCGTCGCCGAGCACCCGCCCCTCGTGCTGCCGGCGCGCGCGCAGGTACTTGAACACGGTGCGGGCGGTGATGCGGCGTGCCCACGCTTCGAGCTGCGCCTCCCCGCGGTACGTTCCCGCACTTCGCAAAATGGCCAACATGGCGAGTTGGGCCGCGTCGTCGGCATCGGCCGCGCTCCGCAGCAGCGCACGCGCCACACGGCGGACGCCCGGGAGAAGCATGGAGACCATCCACGCCTGCGCATCGCGATCCCCGGCCGCCGCACGCCGGACGGCCTCGTACGAATCCCGCGAGGGATCGTCCTCCGGGATCGAGAAGACCCGGCTGGCCGCGGCTGCGTCGTCGATGATCACCGTCGGTATGTGCCCGCGCGCACCAAAATCGGGTCACTCCATCTTCGTGCGGCGGGGCCCCGCCGCCACCGCTGCTGGCGTTCCTGAGCCCGGCAATGCCAATTGAAAACCGACACCCCCGAGAAAGCGCACGGCATCGGTCTCCACGGCCATGAACGGCGGCCCGCCTTGCGGAAGGCGATTCAACGGTACGTCGAGGCCACCCCAAAGTGCCATTGCGACCTGCTCCGTGAGCCGAAAACGCAAACCGGCAATCGGCGCAACACTGACCAGCAGATTCGTGGCGCTGGTGGACCGCTCGAATCGACTCACGGGACCGGGCGGTCCCGGCAGCCCGGGCGCGAACATCGGACCGTTGGGCGCGTCCGCCGTACGTGTAACCGTGTCGAACGTGATGCGCGCACCGACATCGAACGACCCGAGTCCACCGGCGAAGTCGATGCGGTACCCGACGGTGCCGAATGCCGGATGCCGCGAAAGTTCCAGCGATGGCTGCTCACGCAACGTCTGAATCGGCATGATGTCGTAACCGACGCCGAAGCGCAGTTGGGGAATGGGCGCCCACGCCGCGGAAAGCGAAATAGCATGTTGCCATGGCACCGAGCGACCGAAGGTGCCGCCCGCATACCCCGCCGACAACGTAAAGCGCTCGCTCTCCGAAACGCGAAACGGCGCCGCCACCCGATCCGGAGCCCGCACCTCACGCGGCGCTGCGAAAGGGGCCGGCGCGATGACCTCCTCGGACTGCGCAGCCACCGGCACGGCGTCGGCCGCGGCGGCCTCCACCGGCTCCATTGCCACGGCACGCCCCTCGAGCACGTCCATGGCGCTCGACGCCGCCACGTTCGCCACGGTCTCCAGGGCCGCCGCCGTCTGCCCATTCGGAGCGGCAATTTCCCTGCGAAACGTGCGCTCCGGCACCTCCGGCACGAGAAGATACACGACGAGCTTGTCCGCGGCCTCGGGTTGAATCCACATCACGCCGCGCGCCGACCATCGCCCGAGCAGCGCATGCGCCTCGGCCCGACGCGCCTCCAGCGATAGCTCCGGAATCCGCGCCAGTTGGAGGGTGGCCCCACCCGCACGGATGTGCGCCGCCGCCAGGCCGGCCGCCCGCTCCTCGAGCGAGCCTCGTGCCGATTCGGGCGCCATCAACACGAGCACGGGTCGCTCGGACGGATTTTTCTGCACACCACGAATGGATTCCGCGCGCGGTGCATCGGCCGTCGCTATTCGGGAATGAAATGCGATTGCCAAAATGGCCATCGCGGGTTGACCCCAATGACCGAGTCGCACCGACGGCATGCCGGCAGCTTGCTATGTTAGCCCCACCATGTCCACCTCCGCCGGTTGGTCGGAAAAGGCTTGACCGAACTGCTGCATGATGGCGATCAGCGTTTGAAACGCATTGGCCACTTCGCGGGCGCGTCCGCATCCGGGGATGGGAATCCACCCGAGACGCTTACACAGGAGAAACACGTCTCCTTCATCCGATGCAGCGTCCGCGGCGATCACGTCCGACCAGGGGAACGAGCGGCGCACGCCCCCCTCTACGAACTCGTACCGAAGAAAGCCGTGCGTCGGCGTCAGCACGAGCGCCTTGGTGAGCTGCAACGCGCCGCCGCTCCCCAGAACGCCGAGAATCCGCGCATTCATCTCCGATGCCGGCAGGGCCTCCCGCACGAGCTTGGCGCGCTTCGCGGAGACTTCGCCGAGTGTCACCTCGTCGCCGGCGAGCGGCGAAAATAGGCTATTCAACGCACTCGCCACGTCGTAGGCCGGCGCGGTATCGATCCATCGAACCTCATCGTAGAGGCGCTGGTACGCAAGCTCGCCGAATGCCGACGGATAGGATTCGTGCGCCGGTGCGCCGAGTGGCGCATTGTGAAGCGCGGACTGAATTGCCCAAGCGATGCGGAGAAAAGACGATATCCCGACCACGGTGGTCACGTCGAACACGCCGCCTTGAATGCCACGCACGATGAGGTGGGCACCGCTCGCCAGCGGTCGCAGTTGAACACCCCATTTGGCGGGATAATACGAACGGCCGCCGCGGGTCGTGTACCAATTCCAATTCAGCCGGCGCAATGCCAGCGTGCCCTCGAGTTGGTCCAGCGTCCGCGCAAGCATCGCGTCGCTCGAACACCACGAGCCCTGCGCCGGCAAGAACGCCGCCGGTGCGGGTGCTCCGCAGGGCAGAATGGCATGGTGCTCGCCCGGATGGACGTGCAGGCCATCCATCGGGCCCTTGCTGTGACCTTCGGCATAGAAGTGGCGACCCGTACCATTGCGAAACAGGTACTCCGCAACCTCCCCGCGCTCCTCGTTCACCGCAACCAGGGCAGCACCGAAGCGCTCCGCCTCGGCGATGACACCGAATTTCCGGTCCAATCGCTCTTTGAAATACATGAATCTCAGCCCGCGCCGATTTTTGGCGAGGCTGGCTATTGCCATATTGCGCCGATCGCGTCGAGCACCTTTTCGACGCCCGCCGGTACAATTTTCTCGTGAGAAAAAGCAGTTCTCACAAGTACGGCGCGCGCTGACCGACTGGAACCAGCGCGCGCCGCGCTACCCGTTACTTCTTCGGCTTTTGGCCTTTGGCCCAACCCACGTACTTGTTGAAGTAGTCCAGGCTCTTCTTGTGGCCAATCTTGCCGTTGATGCCCGAGGAGTAGAACCCTCCATCACCGTCCGAGATGCCCACATGGCCCCATTGGCTGATATTCCAAAAGACGAAGGCGCCGTAAGGAGCATTCTTGTTCTTGTGAATCGTCACGCTCTGCCAATGCTCCTTGGCGTCGTCATACACGTAGCGGGTGCCATAGGCATGCTCGACCGCCGTTTCGCAGTAGTGCTCGTACTCGGTGCTGCCGACGTGGTTCTTCATCCACTTGACCGCCTTTTTCTGCGCGTCGGTAGCCGCGGGCGCGGCCTCGCTGTCGGCCTCCATCGCGTCTTCGGAGACGAGAGGCTCGGGATCATTTTCGCTGGTGTTCGGCTCCTGCGAGGAAATCCCAAGTTCGGCGAGCGCCTGCTCCGCAGCGAGATCCGTCGACTCCGCGTCCTCGTCACCGGTTGCTGCGCAGCCCGGTGCAAACGCGAGCGCACACGCTCCTGCGAGCATCGTGACGGCCAGCCATTTCGACGTATGTAGCGTCAATCTCGTGGGTCGTTTCATGTGCGCCTCTCTCCTGTTTTAGGGGGATGGTTGGGGTGTAGACTTTCGGAGATAGAGCACGTGATATGCCATTATCGATTATTTCGACAACGCACCCATTTTCCTCGATATCGTGATTACGCGACGCTATTGCGCAAAATGGCGCTCATGTAGAACTGCACATTTCCACGTCCACGGGTGGATCGCCCAAGTGAGAAGGAAAACCGCTCGAAATGTCGTTACATGGGCGACGTGGGGTGGGCCAATTGCTCGTTCATGATGAGCACGGCACCGAGGCCATGAAGATCGTTCGTGGCCCGCGGCCGATTGAAGTAGTACGACACACTGCCACCCGCTCCCGTGCCGACACAGATTTGGGTGATGTTGGTCAATCCGTCGCTTCCCACGTTCATCCGTGCGAGCACGCCCTGGTAGCCTTTGCTCGCCACCGTGCCGAAGCGACTGGGCACGTATCCGCGCTGCACCGCGCGCGAGGTCGCATACGTGTACATCGCCGAACACGATGTCTCCGTCCAATTGCCGGACACGCTTCCCTTGTCCACCACTTGGAACCAACGGCCGCTCGCCGGATCTTGGTACCGTTCGAACGCCGTTACCAAGTTGGTCACGTTGGTAAGCAGTTGCGCCCGGCGCGGGTGATCCGTGGGAAGAATCTCCAGAATATCGATGCTGGCCATGGCATACCACCCCACGGCCCGGCACCACTTTTCCGGCGACAGGCCGGTGGTGGGGTTCGCCCAGCTCTGCGTCTTGGCCTCGTCGTAGGCGTGGTAGAGAATCCCGTCCGTGGCAATCAGGTGCCGGCCATAGATGGCGAGTTGATTCGACGATTCGTCGTTGGCATAGGTGGATTCACCCACCGTTTGACCGTACCGAGCCACAAAGGGCGCCACCATGAAGACGCCATCGGCCCACAATTGATGACGAAAATTCGTCGAGTGCCAAAAACCGCCATCCGAGATGCGCGGGTACGTCTTCAGCCGATTGCGAATTTGCGTGGCCGCCGTGCGATATTTCGCCTGGCCCGTCTCCTGGTACAGGGCCAACACGACATTGCCCGACTCCATGCTGTCCAAGTCATTGAAGGCATTGTTGATGTGCCCATTGGCGTCGACGAAGCGGTCGACCCATTGTTTGATGTATTCGAGGTAGCGCGGATTGTGCGTGCGCTTGTACACCAGGTACTGGCCCCACAAATACAGGCCTTGCGTGTACCCCCAGCCGCCAAATGACGAAGGCGTGAAGCGCTTCATCGTCGATTCGACGATGGCCACCGACCAGTCTTCGGGCGCCGCCAGGTCGGAAATTTCGGAGAGCGCCTCCTCCTCCGAATGGGTCACTTCCTCTGCAGCCCTGTCTTCACCAGCCCTGTCTTCTCCAGCCCTGTCTTCTTCAGGAAGAGCACAAGCCGCGGCCGCGAGCGACGCCCCGAACGATGCATAGAGCGCAAAGCGACGAAGATGCACGATCATCGGTACCCTCCCTTTCGAAGAAATTCTCGAGATGGGGCGGCACTATAATGATGGACATCATTTCAATCAAGACGCTCGCGGCGCGGCCTGCCCTTCCTACCGATTCGCTACCTATTTGCGAGGTCCTTCTTCATGAACAGGCGCGCATTCCCCGGCGGATTGCTCTCGATGCGGCCAAATACCTCGTAGCCGGCGTTTTCATAGAACGCGGGCGCGTGAATCATCATGGTAAACAGCACAGCCTTGGCGCAGCCACGCCGCACGGCCTCGGCCTCCGCCATGGCCAATGCGCGCTTGCCATGGCCTTTTCGGCGCAGCGACTCCGGCACGAAAAAATAATCGACGAAAAACACCCCCAGCGATGTCCGTCCCACGAGGCCGCCGATGACCTCCCCGGTCGCCTCGTCCACGATGTGCACGTCCAATGGCGTAACGTCGGAAATTCCCGTGCGCGCGTCATTGTACCGATCGAGCCGGTCGTTGATGAGGGTGCGGGCCTTTTCGTCGGCGACGTCCGTCAGGGTCAAGGTAACAGAGTGACTCATTTCGAAGTTCCTATTCGTTTGGATTCCATTCAGGGCACCACTTCGACCACTTCCCCGTCGCGAAGATCGGGCCGGGCGATTTTGACGATGCGTTCACCCCCGTCAAGGCCGCTCGCGACCTCGATGGTAGCACCGGTGTCGCGTTCGATGACGATGGGAATGGATCGAATCGCGTCGTGGGCGCAAACGGTGGTGACACGCACCCCTTTGGCGTCGTTGAGAAGGGCCGTCGCCGGAACTTCGAGAACACGATGGGGTGCAGGCAAGGTCAGGGAGACTTGCGCGTACATTCCCACCAGAAGCTTGTTCGACGGGTTGGGCACGCGAACCACCGTGTTCATGGTGCGCGAGGTCGGGTCGAGAGCATGCGCAGACCGCGCAATGACGCCGTCGAACGATTGCGTCGGATATTCGCGAACGGAAACCTTGGCGCCGAGGCCGGTCTGCACACTGGGCGAGAGATCCTGCGGAATTTGCACGAGCACACGCACCGGATCCGTGGCAGCAATTTTGAAAAGTGGAACGGTATTTCCCACAGTCACCAGAGCACCGCGTTCGATGGTTCGCGAGACGACGGTCCCATGGAACGGTGCCACGACCCGCGCGAACGACTTCAGGTGCACGAGGCGCCGGATGTTCGCTTCGTGCGCGGCCACGTTGGCCTGAGCAACCCCGACATCGGCCTCGTCGACCAACGATTGCGCGCGGCGCTGATCGAGATCTTGCTGCGACGCCAACCCCGCGGAGCCCAGCTTCCGATACCGTTCGAGCGTCGTTTTCGAGTAATCGCGATGCGCATTCGCTTGCGTCGCAGCCGCCTTCGCCTGCTCGAGCTGCGCGGCCGCTTGCTCGAGCTCTTGATCGAGCTCCGGAGTATCGATTTCGGCCAAGGTCTGGCCCTCGCGAACTTCGTCCCCGATATCCGCGAGCCACCGTTTCGTGTAGCCGCTCACACGCGCATAAACCACGGTCTCTTCCAAGGCCTGCACGCTGCCGGGAAGGACCATCACGCGCTCGCTGGCGAGGACCTTGGGCGTCACCACCGCCACCCGCGGGCGCGTTGGAACGGTGGATTCGGCGCGGGCGTGCCTCTTCGGCGTGTATCCGGCAACGAAGCCCGCCGCGAGAACGGTCAGCACGCCCAGCGCGATCGGAATCGAGCGCGATCTCATGAAACCTCCGGCGCGGACTTTTGCCGCGGCAACAGGGTGTACATCACGGGAACGAAGAACAATGTGGCAAGTGTCGCCAACGCGAGTCCCCCAATGACCGCTCGCCCCAGCGGCGCATTCTGCTCGCCCCCCTCCTCGAGGCCGAGCGCCGCGGGCAACATGCCGAGAACCATGGCCAAGGCCGTCATCAACACGGGACGAAGCCGTGTCACGGCCGCGGTCGAAGCCGCGGTCGCCGCGTCCAGGCCTTCTTTGCGCAGATCGTTGGCGAACGTCACGAGCAAGGTGCTATTGGCCGTCGCCACGCCAATGCACATCATGGCCCCCATCAGGGCGGGCACGCTCAAGGTGGTGTGCGAAAGATAAAGTATCCACGCGATGCCGGCCACCGCCCCGGGAAGCGCCATCAGAATGGCCAGTGGGTCCTGCCACGATTGAAAATTGATGACCAAAAGCAAATAAACGAGAATCACGGCAAAGACGAGACCGTAGGCCAAACCTCGAAACGAGGACTCCATACTTTCGGCCTGCCCTTTGACGAGCACCGTGGTGCCGCGTGGATATTCCGGCTTCATCTCTTCCACCAGGCGATTCACGGCCGATGCTACCGAGCCCAGATCGCTCCCCTCGACGTTGATCTGCACGTCGTAGGTGCGCGTCGCATCGAAGTGGGTAACGTTCTGCGGCCCCGTCGTTCGCGAAACCGAAGCGACGTTGGAAAGGAGCTGGGTCGCGCCCTGGGGTGTGGAAAGCGGCGTACGCTGCAACGCCGCAATCGAATCGATCTGGTATTGCGGCGTCTGGATGGCGACGGCGTATTGATATCCGCGTTCGTCGCGCCACCAATTGGGCGAAACCTGAGAGCTCGAGGAGAGCGACACCAGCAGATCGCTGGCCACGTCGCGCGCGCTCATGCCCGCCTGGTTGGCCATGGTGCGATCCACGTCGACATGAAGACGCGGCGCCCGCGCGACCTGGGCCAGGTGCACATCGGCCGTGCCGGAAATCTTCGCAATTTCCGTGGCCATCTTTTTCGCGAGGGCCAAGGTCGCGTCGTCGTTGCTTCCGGCGATCTGCACATCGATGGGGGCTGCCAGGCCAAAGTTGAGCACCTGGGAGGAAATGTCGGGGGCCAAGAAGAAGAAGGTGGAATCGGGGTAGCTCTCGTTCAATGTCTTTCGAAGCTTTCGTACGTAGTCCGCGGTGGGGGCGTGGCCCTCTTCCAGCGCAATGAAGATCTGCCCGTCCGCCGGCGAGATGAGCGCTCCCTCGCTGAGCGACAGATTGATTCCGCTGTTGGGCACACCGATGTTGTCGAGCAATGTTCGGATTTCGTCCTTGGGAATGACGGAGCGTATGGTCTGTTCGATCTTGGCGAATTGAACTTCCGTTTCCTCGAGGCGCGTCCCCGGCGCGCCTCGCACATGAAGCTTGATGAGCCCCGCGTCCACATTGGGAAAGAAGTCGCGCCCCACCAGCGGAAAAAGTCCGCACGAGAGCACGACGAACACGGCAAAGCCCCCCGCGGCAATTCCACGCCGGGCGAGCACCCCGTCCAGCCACCGACCGTACAGGGCGCGCAATCGATCGAAACCGGCCCCCTTCGCTCGCGAGAAGTGAGGCCTTTCGCGCCCGAGAAAGACGTTCATCAACGTCGGCACCAGGGTGCGGGACAAGAAGTACGAGGTCAGCAGCGCGAACACCACGGCCAGCGCCAGCGGCACGAAAAGCGATTTGGCCGGCCCGGTGATGAAAATCACCGGCACGAACACGATGCAGATGCACAACGTGGACACGAAGGCGGGCACGGCGACCTCGAAGGCCCCGTCGAGAATGGCCTCGGCCAGCGGCTTTCCCATGCCGAGGTTGCGGTGCACATTCTCGATTTCGACGGTCGCATCGTCCACCAAAATGCCCACGGCCAGCGACATGCCGCCGAGGGTCATGATGTTCAATGTTTGCCCGAGAGCGTATAGCACGATGATCGAGACCAAAATCGACAACGGAATCGAGATGACCGCGATGACCGTGCTCCGCCAGCTCCCCAGGAAAAAGAGAAGCATCGCGCCGGTCAGGCCGGCGGAAATGAGCGCCTCGCGCACCACGCCGGTCACCGCCGAGCGCACGAACACCGATTGATCGAACAGCAACGCCACCTTCAGCTCCTTGGGGACACGCGCCAAGGTCGATGGCAAAACCCTTCGAATGCCCGCCACGACGTCCAGCGTGCTGGCCGCACCGGTTTTCAAAAAGGTGATGAGCACCGAGCGCTTTCCCTCGACGTGAACCACGCTGGTTTGCGGCGCGCTCCCGTCGCGCACATTGGCCACGTCGCGCAGGCGAATCGTCGTCCCCTGCACGGTCTTCAGCGGAAGGTCTCCAATGTCATCCAAGGCTCGCGGGCTGCCGTTGACCGAAATGGGGTATTCGCCGTCCCCCATTTTCGCCGTGCCGGTCGGCAAAATGACATTTTGCTGGCTCAACGCGGCATTCACGTCCCGCGGGGAAAGGCCCCACGCGTAGAGGCGCGCGGGGTCGATGTCGATCATGATTTGCCGTTGCTTGCCGCCGTACGGCCAGGGAATCTGCACACCCGGTACGGTCTCGATGTCGGCGCAGACGAATTTCAGTCCATAATCGAGAAGCTGCTGCTCGGTCATGCCCTCGCCATCGAGCGCAGCTTGCAAAATGGGAACGTTGGAGGCGCTGTAGCGCAGGACCAGCGGCGGGGTGATGCCAGGAGGCAACCCCGAAAGCGCCGATTGCGACATGGCCGTGATTTGCGCGGTCGCCGCCTCCACGCTTGCACCGGGCTGAAAGTAGACTTTGACCACGGCCACGCCTTGGAGAGACTGGCTCTCGACGTGCTCGATGTCGTTCACCAACGTCGTGAGCAGGCTCTCGTAATTGCGAACGATGCGCGTCTCCATTTCCTCGGGCGAAAGGCCGCTGTAGCGCCAAATGACCGAAATGACGGGGATGTTCACGTCGGGAAAAATGTCCACGGGCATGCGCACGATGGCAATCCCGCCCACGAGCACGATGAGCACGGCCATGACCACGAAGGTGTACGAATGCTTCAGGGCCGCTCGTACGAGCCACATGCTTGGCGAGCCTCCGTGGGTTGGGAATGGCCAGGGCGGCACCGGTGCCAAGGCGTGGCACGTTGGTACATCGCCGCGATGCGGAGCATCGTTTCTTCGTTTTGCGCGCGGCAGATGATTTGAATCGAACAGGGCAATCCTTCCAGCGAGAAGCCGCAAGGCAGTGCCAAGGCGCACAGGCCCAGAAGGTTCACGAAGCGCGTGAACAGGTTGGGCGGGTTCGCGTCGTCGACCCCATCGACGGGCCTCGCCACGGTCTGCGTGGTGGGTGTCACGATCGCGTCCACCCGATCGAAAAGCCGGTCGAACTGCGCACGCAAAAGAGGTAGCTCCCAGAGCGCGGCATCGTAGTCTTCGCGGGCCATCTGGCTTCCGGCCTGGAGGCACCCGCGCACGCGCTCGTCGAGCGGCACCTCGGGATCGTGGGCCAAACGGCCGTAGCGCACGGCCGCCTCGAACATGGCAATGGTGCTATTTCGTTCGATGTAATAGGTGAGGCGCTTGGGGAATTTCACGTCGAGCACCGGAATGCCGACATCGGAGAAGACGCCGAGGGCATCGTCGTAGGCTTTCAAGACGGATGGCTCGACGGGCTCGCGCTCGCATTCGGGGAGACACCCGACGCGGAATGCCGTCTTCGTCGGGGTGATGCGGCCGCGGCGCATCGCCCGATAAAGAAGGGCCACGTCTTCCACGGTGCGGGCGATCATTCCGACGGAGTCCAATGTCGCGCTCAGAGGCACGACACCGTCGAGGCTTACCCGTCCGACGGTCGGCTTGAGTCCGACGACACCGCACCACGCTGCCGGGATGCGGATCGATCCCCCCGTGTCGGTTCCCACCGCCCACGGGCTGAGGCCTGCGGCCACCGCCACGGCGGACCCGCTGCTGGAGCCCCCGGGGGCATAGTGGGCGCCATCCATCCAGGGATTGCGCGGGGTTCCAAAGTGCTGATTCGTGCCCGTCGTGCCCAGGCCGAGTTCCACCGTGTGCGTTTTGCCGAGCACGATTGCGCCGCTTCGCTGCAGATCGGCAATGGCCCCCGCGGTGCTTTGCGAAACACGGTGTCGCCAATGCCAGGAGCCGGCCGCCGTGTTGCGGCCGGCGATGTGGAAGAGGTCTTTGACCACGATGGGCAGGCCGTACAGAGGCCCGCGCCACCCACCGCGCGTCATGAGAGCCCGCTCGGCGTCCTGTCGCGCCTCGTCCTCGTAGACATCGGTAAATGCGTGGTACTTGGCGTCTTGCGCGTGGATTTTGGCCAAATAGGCATCCACCACCTCGACGGGCGACAGCTGCCGCGAGGCGATCTTGCGACGGAGCTCGCGGACCGTGAGCGAGGTCACGTCGACCATTTTCTTGCCCCTGGAACGGGTGTCTCGGCGCGCCGATACGCCATGACGTGCACGTCGCGCACGATGAACCGAATCGTGAGAACGATGGATGCCGTGAGCGCGACGACGATGAGAATGGCCATCGTCATGCGATCGATGAATTTCAATCGATCGGCAATGAGCGCGCCGAAAAGTGCGACGCCGACCGCCGAGCCTACCTGCCCCGTCGCCCGCGAGACGCCGGAGGCAATCCCGGTGAAGGCTTGCCCAACGCTCGACATGAACAGCGATGTGTACATCGGCGCCGCAAGGCCGCCGCCGAGCCCAATCAGACAAAGTGGTACGATTAAATACGTATAATCCGAATAACTTCGGACGAGGAGCAATCCGCAAAACCGAGGTATTTTGAGGCTCTCCCCAAGGAGCATCAACGTTCGCGGGGTAAATCGCGAAACGAGACGCGCGGTAATTTTGTTACCCAAGACGACGCAGCACGAGAGCGGGAACAGTGCGAGCCCCGTTTGCAGCGCACTGAAGTGGCGCACTTCTTGGAAATAGAAGCTCAGCACGAAGAGCACCCCGAAAAACGCCAGGGTGCCAACGAAGAACATGTACGCAATCGCGCTGAAGTTCCGATTGCGAAACAACGCAAACGGCAGCATCGGCTGCGGATGGTGCGTCTCGACCAGCGCGAAGGTGACCGCGGAGACGGCGAAGATGGCCCCCCCGCACAGGATGGGAAGCGACGTCCATCCCAGAACGGGCCCCTCGATCAGGGACGCAATCAGGGATACCGCGGCGACGTTCGCGGTGATCTGACCGATGAAGTCGATGCGGCGCTCCCGATTGCGGACATCCGCTTGGGCGAGGCGAAGGGTCAACCCAATGCCTGCGAGGCCAATGGGAACATTGACGAGGAAGATGCTTCGCCAGCCGAAAAGCTTGATGAACAGGCCGCCGGTGAGGGGCCCCAGCACCATGGCCAGCCCGCCCCAACTGGCCCATGTGGCAATGGCGCGCGAACGCTCCGTCGCGTCCTCGTAGGCGTGGATGATCAGCGCCAGCGAACTCGGAACCAAAAGCGCCGCCCCGTAGCCTTGCAGAACGCGGCCCAGCAGCAACATGTAAATCGACGTGGCGACTCCGCAGACGAGCGATGCGCCCACGAAGAGCGAGAGCCCCAACATGTAAATGCGGCGCGCCCCGAACCGGTCGCAGAAGGAGCCACCCGAGAGGAGGAAGCTCGCAAAAATGACCAGGTACGCATTGACGATCCACTGCAGCCCGGTGATGCTCACGCCAATGCTGGCGCCGATGGACGGCAGCGCGACGTTGACGATGGACGAATCCAGAATCACCAGGATGTAGCTAATGCTCGTTGCCGCGAGCAACACCGGGCGACTGCTGTCGGCTCTTGACATGGAAGACACTGCACCGCTCATGCCGAGCGACGTCCTTTCTCGGCTTTTTCGCCGGCGACGAGACACATGATGCGCTGCCCCGAGTGCGTGAGACCGTGCATCGCCCTTCGCTCCGCGGCCAGGATGCGAAGCGCGTTGACCACGGCCTGTGCGTGCGAGCGAAACCCCGTGCCCAGAATGGTCACGCAGTCCACGTTCGTCTCGTAGGTCGTGTGCCAATGTTTGAATTCCTCGCCCATCGTTTGCACCACGAACTTGACCAGCCCCACGTCCCGACCGGACACGGCAAATGCGATGTGCGTGATGCCGTCCGCCTCGTTCACGGTGAGCGCGTCGATCTCGACATCGTTCGCCTCGAGCGACTCGAAAAGCCTCGCTGCCACGCTGCCGTGGGTCAAAATGCCGGCGAGGCGCACCAGCACGCGACCCTTGTCGAAACGCACGTCGGTCACCGCCCCATCGTCTTCGATCATGCGGCCTCCCAACGAATCGCGTCGTGGGCCCACGCGGCAAATTCGTCGATGCGGTACTTCAATTGCTCTTCGCTGGACCCCACGAGCAGCCCGCTGAGCACGTCGTCGGTGTAGCTCGTGGCCCGGCGGTAATCTTTGCCCACCACCCCGGTGAGGCAATACGTCGACACCCACGGAAAGGGGATGATCGTGGGAAGCTTTTTCAAGCGCCCCTCGCGCACCGGAATGCGAATCGACGCCAGGTACCGGCGCGGTGTGCGAATTGCGGAGAAGTCGTCGCTCAGGCCCGCCAGCGAGCGAATCCACAAGCGATGAATGTCGATGTCGTACGAATAGCCAATCAGCTCGCCCGTGATCGATCCGGGCGTGCGCGCGGCAATTTCGCAGAGCACGAGTTCGTCGTCCTTGGTGTGGAATATCTCGGCGTGGAACGCGAGCGGGAACGCGGGCGGAAGCGCTGCAATGGCCTTCTTGGTGCATTCGAAGAGCCGCTTCGAGAACGGTGTACGCGGATCGATGGCCCGATCGCCAAAGATGCCGCCGCTTTGAAAATCGATGCACGTGGTGATGTAGGCGCACGGAACGAAGAAGACCGAGCCGTCCTCCTTCAAGACGCCGTTCACGTGGTACATGCGCCCGTCCACGAACGACTCGATCATGCAATCGCGCCCCGTGGACGTGCGAAAAAACTCGGCCAGGGCTGCGTAGTCCGCAATCAGGGAGACATTTTTCGAGCCGCACGCGTCGACCGGCTTGATGATCACCGGAAATCCGTGCTCCTCCACGAAGTGGATGGCATCGAGCGGCGAGGTGATCCGGGCGAAGTTCGCCACCGCGATCCCTGCGCGTCGAAGGTATTCCTTCATCGTCACCTTGTCGCGATAGGCCATGGCGCTTTCCACCGACTGCCCCGGGATCCCAAGGTGCCGCCGGATCCGCGCGGCGCGAATGAGATCGTACTCCGAGTGCGGAAGGACCGCCTGCAGCGCCACCGAGCGCCCTATCTCCACCGCCGCCAATTCAGCCTGGCCATGGGCATCCATGTCATCGATTTTCCGCACCATGCGATAGCGATCTTGGTGCGGCATGACATTGGACGTAATGAGGTAAAGGTCGCGTCCCGATTCTTGCAACCACGATGCAAAATCGATTTTGATGCTTCGCCCGAGGCACAATAGAGCCATGACTACCCCCGCTGGTTTTGCTGGCACAATTCCTCGTAATCGGTCCCGCGCGCGAGCAGCGCAGGGACGACCGGCCGGCCATCCGCGACCTTGAGCCACAATCGAAGCAGATGCCTTCGTTGCGTCTCGGAGTCCTCGAACTTGGTTCGCGAGTGCACCGTGGTAAAGTTGTTGAGCAGCAGGATTTCCCCTGGATCCATGAGAAACTCGAGAATGAGATCCCGACGCGCGCACGTTTCGAAGAAGCGTTGCAAGGCTTCGTCCAGCGCCGGGGGAAAGGTGACGCCCAATTTGTCCGCCGCCATACGCATGTACGTGTCGACGCACATGGAACTCACCGTCTCGCCCACCCGGGAGAACACCGGCACCGAATACGGCGTCACGGGCCGACTGCTCACCGTGCGCTCCGCCGTGGCGTATGGATACCCTTCGTAGAGCGCGTCGAGGACGTGCGGATGATGCTTCAGCAGCTCGTTGTGCACGGCCAGGCTGCTCACGATGTGCGTGAACCCGCCCGAGGGCGCATTTTGCACGCACATCAAGCCAATGACCTCGAACGCGTCCGAGTGAAAACCGAGCTCGCGGTCCGACATGTACCCGCGGTTTCTGGGGTTCTCTTTTTCGAGCCGCACGTGCCCGATGCGGTTCTTCGCCGCACTCTGCACGGCGGGCGTCCCGAATTGGAGGCCGAAACCCCAGAAGATCCGCTCGAAATCCGCAGGGTCGAAGGCCTCCGGCGTCACCCCCGAAACGAGGACGACGCCGGTACCGTGGAGGATCTCCCGCCAGATGCTGCCAAAGCAACGTTGCAACTCGGGCACGTCGAAATCGCTTTTGGTCAATTCGTAGGTGGGGCGATTCCGGGTTCGTTCCAGGATTGCCGCGATGGCGGACAGCTCGGCGGCATTCAATGCATGCGTCACCCCCGCCTTGCCGCCAATGGACGCGGCGTCCCACGCGGCAGGATCCGCAATGGGACTCCGGAAAACCTCGGTTCGGTTCTCGTGGGCGCTCATTTGCAAGTCCGGCAATCGGGGTGTTGCGGCTTCTCGACGACCTTGGTCGTCAATGTGGCGAAGTCGATGACCACCAATTTGCCGGCGCTTGCCATGGGCCAGCCCACCAGGTGGCGGACGATGTCCGAGGCCATCATCCCGCTCACGGTCATCGCGCAATGGCTGAACGCCGATGTCGCCGGGATCAAGTCGTTCTGCTCGCGATAGACGCGCGTGCTGTAGTGATCGGGATTGCGCTCCACCGACCACAGCTCGTCGCATTGGAAGCATCCGGTTTGCCCGGGCACTTTGGTCCATACGAGCCCAGTTCCGGCGGAAACGCTGTTGAACACCGCCGGAATTCCCGCTGCGAAGCACGCATCGCTGATCCAGCGGTCGTTGGCGATGACCGGCCTGTCGATGGCCGCCACCACGATGCCCGGATTGAATTTCGAAATCAGATTGGCAATGTCCGCCGTGCTCTCGAGGCGCTGGAACACCGTATTCACGCGCACGTCGGGGTTGATGGCCGCGAGCCGCGACTTCAGAATATCGACCTTGCGCTTGCCGACGTCGTCGGAGTTGAAAAGCTGTCGATTGAGATTCCCAAGCTCGATATGGTCGAAGTCCACCAGCGATATGGTCCCGCACCCGGCCATGGTGAGCGCGGTGGCGGTGCAGCTGCCCAGACCGCCGCAGCCCAGCATGAGAACATGGGAACCGAACAGTTTCGTCTGCAGGGCGGCCGGCGTCTCGTGGTTGGGCGAGAGCGCCGCAAACCCATTCAAATTGCGCGAATAGCGATCCGTCTGGTCGACCCGCAAGGACGACATATCGAAATAGGCGGCATCCTCGACGGCCGCCACGTCCGCGAGCGCCTCGACGAAGGCGACCACCTCCGCCTTGTTGACCGCGCGCCCGCGCTCGGTCAGCGTGCGATGGATATCGTCATGGGTATTTTTCCCGGTCAGCAGACCAATCGTCTCCATTTTCCAGGATGCGGGATCCTCGAAAATGATTCCGGCCTCCGACTGTTTCGTGCCGCGATGAACCATGAGTCGCTTGTTCGGGAGCGGCGCAACGACCACGGTGGGCTGCAGAATGGGGCGCTGGATGACGGATGAAACGGTATTCATGTTCGCTCAACCCTTTCTCACGATGACCGGAAGCAAAATTCCGCGTTTCCCGACGTTCATGACCGGGTCGAAGCTGGCGCGCGCTTGAAAGCCGGCAAACTTGCCGCCGTACACGTACGCATCGACCCCCGACCAGAGCGACGTCACCACGCCGTCCGCGGGGTGAACCGCGGATACCTTTCTTCCTTGGATATACTGCTGCACCACGTAGGGTTGCTCGCTGGCCATGGCCGTGGCGATGGTGGCATCCCACTGCGATTGCGGCGTGAAGGGCCCCAAGGTCAAACCTTCACCGCGCGTGGCATTGGACGGCTTGAGCACCAGCGCCGAACGGTGGCTCGATACGTATTGCAAAAGGTCGATGCGGTGCCCATCGGGGCTCACCGTCGTGTCCTCGCGCAGCACGCGCGTCCACGGAATGTGCGCGCGGCAGAAGGCCTGCTGCTCCGAAGAAAAGCGCGCCAACGTCCGCGGATCACTCAGCAGCGCCAGAATGGCCTTGTCCGAGAGAGGCCATTGCCCCACGAGCGGATTGATCGACGTCACCACACCGTCGGCAATGGCCTGGAGGTAATCGCTCACCTCCGGCGCATCGATCAAATCCCGAACATCGAGCTTGTTGTACACCACGTCGACCCGCCGCCCGTGCCGATCCACCAGGCTTTTCCCACCGCGCCGGAGTTCGCTCGCATCGAGGGTCTCCGCGGACACCCCCAGGCGATTGAGGCCCTCGACCATGCGCACGACTTCGTTTTTGAACAATCCGCGGAAGGTGACCACCGCAGCGCGCTCGGGCAAGGTGCCCACCCGCTCGCGGTGCGTGTCGATGATCTCCTGCAGAATGAGATCCGGATTGACGGCAAACGGCTGAAAAAGCGCATCGTGCGGCACATTTCGCACCAGCGGATTGGGCACGTTCGACCAAATGCGCGCCGCAAGCCCATTTTGAATCACGCCGCCGGGCGCCTCGGTGTTCGTCTCCAGGATGCGAAACGAATCCGTCTCGTCGAACAAGCCGTCCAGCCGATACACGCGAATCAACGGCGAATGCTTGGGCAGCCGCACGATGAGGTGCTCGACGCTTCGGTACGCGGGGAACAGCTTGCGCACCTCGGCGTCCTCCACGTAGAGCCTCGCCGCGAAATCGAAGATCGGCGAAAGCTGCTCCGCGGCACGGGCGAGCCATTGCACGGTGGCCGCCTCCAGCAGCAAAGGGCGAATGGAAACGGGATAACTCTTTCCTTCGAAATGCAGCCCGGCCGACGCCAGGTCCTCGAAAAGCCGGGCCTGCGCCTGCGTCAGGGCCTGCGCCGTGGCCGAGCTCATTTGTGCGAATTGTGATTCCACGACCGATTCGTCGGTGGCAAAAATCATGGGCGTCTCCTATCGAATCAGGCCGAACACGAGACCGGGTCGGGTACACATTCGAGCGAGGCATGCAGAACGTTGGAAACCGCGGTGGAGAGGCGCGTCAGTCCTTGCTTGAGGACGATGGGCTCGATGGTGAGCGGGGGAAGAATCTTGATCACGTTCTCCGTCGGCCCGCACAATTCGACGATGAGGCCTTCCCCGAAGGCCGCCGCGGAGACGTGCGCCGCAATGCGCGGGTCGTCGAAGACGAGCCCTTGAATGAACCCGGCTCCTCGAATACCGCGGACGTGCGCCGGCGCCGCGGCGCGAATCGCATTCAAGTGGTCGACGATGATGCGCGACTTGAAGGCTACCCCATGGGAAAACGAGCGATCGCGCCAGTAATCGAGCGCGCTCGTCGCCGCCTCGAAGGCCAGATTGTTCCCTCGGAATGTCCCATTGTGCTCGCCCGGCTCCCAGCGATCGAGATCGGGCCGAATGAGAACCAGGGACATGGGCAAGCCGTAGCCGGAAATCGATTTTGCCAGACAGACCAGATCCGGCTCGATGCCCGCGCGCTCGAAGCTGAAAAACGTCCCCGTACGGCCGCAGCCGGCCTGAATATCGTCGACGATGAGCAAAACACCGTATTTGCGCGCCATGTTGGCCAAGCCTCGAAGCCACTGCGAAGAGGCCACGTTGACCCCGCCCTCGGCCTGCACGGTTTCCAGGATGAACGCGGCAGGAATGTCCACGCCGGACCCGGTTCGAAAGAGCATGGCCTCGATGAAATCGAGCGTACTCACACCCTCGCCGAAATATCCATCGTAGGGCATGCGCACCACGTCCGGCAGCGAAACGCCGGCGACCGCCCGCTTCGACTGACGAGCCGACGCCGCCAGGGATCCCAACGTCATCCCGTGAAAGGCATCGGTAAAGGCCACGACGTTGCGCCGTCCGGTGACCTTGCGCGCCAACTTCAGCGCGGCCTCCACCGCATTGGTGCCCGTGGGGCCGGTGAATTGCAGGCGGTAATTGTACCCGCGCGGCTTGAGAATGACTTCATCGAAGGCGAGCAAGAAGCGCTTCTTCGCCGACGTATGAAAGTCCAGAGAATGCGTAATACCGTCGCGAAGAATGTATTCGACGATCTTGCCCCGAATCATCGGGTCGTTGTGGCCGTAGTTCAACGAGCCTGCGCCCGACAGAAAATCGATGTACTCGCGTCCGTGTTCGTCCTCCAAAATCGCGTTCTTCGCGGTGGAGAAGACGGCGGGAAACTTTCTGCAGTAACTACGCACGACGGATTCGTGTTCTTCGAAGACCAACGTGTCGGATGAAGATTTCATGACGATTCCTTTCCCTGCGCAAACCCTCGCGTCAGCCGCCGTCCAGGTAGCCGGAGTTCAACGAACCGGAGTCGGTGAAGAAGTCGGTGTGCGGCCTCTCGGATTCGTCGTCACGAGCTGGAGCTTCCTCGTGCCCGCCCTCGTCCAGGGCCGCGGGCGAGCGTGACTTGGCATCGAATTCGCTCATCCGAGTTCCTCCCGCAAAGCGATATTGCCAATGTTTTGCAAGAGCGGCGCATTCTCGCAAGCCACATAAGTGCAAGGCCCCGTGCCGTCGTTGGCGTGTTGGTGCGCCGCCCAAACGGGGACGTAAAACGCATCCCCCGCCGTCCAATGAACGACACGGTCCTCGATGCGTGAGTGCCCCGATCCGGAGATCACGTAAATCACCGTTTCGTAGTTGTGCCGGTGCAGCCGGGTCGATTGCCCCGGCTGCAGGCCACCGATGGTGACACTGAGGGTATTCGTCGGCAGGTCGACGATGTGCACCGCGTGGTTGCGTTCCTCGGTGAACTTCTTCGATTCCGTATCGTGGCTCGACGTCACCCGCGGGTGGTGCAATCGGTCCGGGACGAATACGGAGAGCTTGGAGCTCACGCGGCCGAAATCGATGGAGGAGAAATGCGGCGGTGGCTCGGTGATTCTGCGGTGCGCGAGCACGTCATCGCCGCCTCGGCCGCGGATCTCCTGGAGCACGGCATCGAACATGTCGCACCGTTTGGCGATGACGTCGGCTCCGATCGAGCGCGCCCGCTCCCTCGCCGATGCGTCCCGCGCCGTAAGGCGCTGGAGAATGTTCAACATGGTGAGGGCGTGGCCTTCGTCCTCCTCGATGTGAATGCGAAAGAACTCCGTCGCGCGATCGCCCACGCCGTGCCCGACCAATGCATCCAAAATGGGCCGGTACACCAGGGGAACGATGGCCTCCGCGCCCAAGCAGAGCGCCGCCAGGCCCTCCAGAGGGTCCTTTTTGCGGCAATACTCCATCACCGATTGGGTGAGTGCGCGCGTAGCCGGAAGCGGGCCCTCGTCGCACGGGTCGGCATTCAAGGTATCCAGTGTTCGTTGGAACAACTCGGCATGCGTCACGTTTTCGCCGCCGTCGATGCCCATTTCCTCCAGAAGATTCTCCATGATGGCATGGAGATCGTCGACATTCGAAATATTGCTCATCAGCGCGCACAAATACCGAGTAAAGTGCCGCGAATAGTGGCGGTGCTGGATGAGCAACGTCCGCACGCCGTTCAAGCCAATGCGCCCCTCGGAGAGCTCCGTCAATAGCGGATGCCGCTCGAGTTTGCGCAGGCTACGGTTGTCCAACCACGGTTCCCATATGGTCATGGCCACGTTTGCCCCTCGTTCGATTCGACCAATTAGCTAAACGACGTAACGCAGGTACGGCTTATAATATCGAAACACCCATTCTTCGGGCACGCGCGCGACGATGCCGAGCGTGGCCAGGGCATTGTAATAGAAGCTCTCGCGGGGCATGCCTCGCAAAGGCCCGAGAAGGCTGCGCAATGCGCTCCGGCGCGTGTGAAAGTCGATGTTGAACGATATCGATGTACCGAGGCCGCGCACGTGATGAAGCGTGCCCGGTGGCAGGTACAGAATGTCGCCGGGACCCACCACCACCTCGTGGGGCGTGGCGTGCCGGCTGTAGGGAAGACGGCGGTAGTCCGGTTGCTCGGGATCGTGCTCGAACCAGCGCCACCCCCGTCGCCCGCAATACGTGGCATCGTCGGGCGCGTAAATGGTGAATCGCTTCTTGCCGTACACCTGAAAGAACAGATTGTGCGTGAGCAAGGTATCGAAATGAAGTGGCGTCAGGCTCTGCGCGGGCCCCATGAAGAATTGCACGTAGCGCCACCACGTGCGCTGGTAATAACTGGACAGCAATCCCGCCGGAAATGGCCGGACGTCCTCCACCAGCTGCGGCAGCAACGCGAAGATGGGAATATCATGGCAATAGGGCAACGCCTCGCCAGCAGGCCGTGGTGCGCGCTCGTGCTCGCGGAGAAAATCGGCATACGCCTTCAAGGTCATCTTCGATTGGCGAATGCCGGCGCGGCCGTATTCTTTGATGGGCACCTCGAGATCGGGCGCGATGCGACGAAAGTACTCCGGCGACCAAAGCTCGCAGGCCCTCGCGGCGGACGCACCCGCCATGAGTACCGGCCGTTCGGCGCGCAAATACTCGGCGTGGAATCGCTCCGCAGTGATTCCCGTCTCCTTGGGAACGGATTCAAAGGCTTTCATGTTCGGCGCTTTCCTGCGGACGGCTTCAGCAAGGCGCGCGCCAGCGTCGTCTCTAGGTCATCATTCGATGAATCGCGAAAGCGTCCCCCGTCCTGTTCATTTCATGAACAGCCGCGGTGCTCCACATCGGAACACTGTTTCAAAAATGAACAGTGTTACTTCCGATAGAACGTCGTTCGCCCGATTCCGAGAAGGGCCGCCGCGCGGACCTTGTTTCCCCCGGTCACCACCAGGGCGGCCTCGCGGTTCTTCGTTTGCAGCGATTCCTCGTTCATGGGCAGCTCGACGACCATGGCCGACGGCGAGACGCTCGCCTTGACGTCGGCAGCGCGCGGAAGGCCGCGGATGGCCTCGGGCAGGTCGCTCGTTGCAATGGTCGGGCCGTCACCCATCACGAGCGCATGCTCGATGACATTGCGCAGCTCGCGCACGTTGCCCGGCCACGGGTAGCGGCGGATGGCATCCAGGGCCTCCGGCGAGAAATCGTGGACGCGCCGGCCGGAGCTCGAGGCGAGATCGCTCAGCAGCTTCTTCGCGAGCACCACCACGTCGTCCCCGCGTTCACGCAGCGGTGGGATGATCGCCTTGATCACCGAGATGCGAAAAAACAGGTCACGCCGGAAGGTGCCCGCGGCGGCCATCTCGTCGAGATCGCGGTTGGTGGCCACGAGCACGCGCGCCCGCAGCGGAATCGAGCGGGTCGAGCCAAGGCGCTCGAATTGCTTGTCCTCCAGCACGCGCAGCAACTTGGCCTGGCTCGCGAGCGGAAGCTCCCCCACCTCGTCGAGCAGCACCGTGCCGCCTTCTGCGGCCTCGAAAACGCCGACTTGATCCGCCGTCGCACCGGTGAACGCGCCCCGCGCATGGCCGAACAGCTCGCGCTCGATCAGCGCCTCGGGGATGGCCGCGCAGTTGATCACGCGCAGGGGCTCGTCTTTGCGCGGGCCGGCCTCGTGAATCAACCGGGCGACGAAGGTCTTGCCGACACCGGTTTCTCCGTTGAGCAGCGCCGTCGCCTCGGACGCGGCCAGCCGGGCGATCAGCCGAACGAGTTCCTCCGCCGCGGGCGACGTCCCCAAAAAGCGATGCGCGCTGCCGATGGCCAGCCGCCGAAGGGCATCGCGATCGTCGCGCACGATCTGCAACGTGGAAAGATGCGCGAGCTGCGCGCCCGCCAGTGCCGCGGCGAGCACCAGGAGCCGCCGCAGGCCATCACTCACCGCGTGCGAGGCCAGCATCGTGTGGAAGGCCAGCCAACCCGTGGGCGCTCCGCGCGCGGGCGCGACGATGGCCGTGCCGCCATCGGGCATCGCCGTCTCCAAGATGGGCATCTCGTCCGCCGACTCGAACTGCGCGCGCCCCTCGGCGTGCACGTCGATCCGCGAGCACTCCGCGTAGTTGCGGGCCCATGACGACAGAATGGCCTCGACCTGCGCGGCATCCGTCGCAGCACTCAGGGATTGATTCAGTGCAAAAATCGCCGCCACGCCCACGACGTCGGCGGCGACGCCCGTGAGCAAGGTGCCGATGGTCGTGGTGGCCACCTCCTTGCCACGGCGCACGTCGCTCCCGTTGGCGGCACTCGCCTCCGTGACCAGGAGCAGCGTCTTGCCCACCAAGATGGAGTCGCCCACCTTCACTTCGCCCGCCGTGATCTTCCGGTTGGCATGCACGATGGGCGCGGCGTCGCCGCACACTTGCACGTAGGCCAGCTCGCCCGCCATCGCGTGGATGTGAAAATGACGCCGAGATACACTCGGATCGCTCAGCGACAGATGCGCATCCCGGGCCCGCCCGACCAATTTGAACTGGCCCCCCACATCGAGCTGGGCACCCGCATCCTGCCCACTGGTCACCACGAGTCGAATGCTGGGCTGACTCTTCACCACCGCGCCAAAAGTAGCACGCTCTCACGCAAACTGCGGCAACTCCGCGATACGCGCCAAGGCGTCGGCGGGCGCATCGCTCGGAAACGGCGCGGTCGAGCGCGAAAGGCGATGCAGCCAGCGTCGGTCGAGCGGACGGGCGAGATCGCGCAGGTCGACGGCGGCGACGGTGGTCCCTTCCTTGTCGCCGATGCCTTCGCCCACGCCGACGGCGAAGCCCGCGAGAAGCAGCGCCGACCTCGTCGCGGTGGCCGCACTGTACGTGTGCACCGTCGCGCCCGCACGGCAAGCACGCCGCAGAATCGCGAACGTGGCCACGGTCCACAACGCCGGATTTGCCCGCGGCGAAAATGGATCCCAGAACACGACGTCCGCGCGCCCCTCCGGCTCGCGCGCGAGCGTCTCCGGCAGCTCGCCGTACGCGAGTCGCCACGTCGTGCGCGCCGTGGTGAAACGACGCGCGGCAAGCATGTTGCGCGCGGCATGGCCCGCATCGCCGTCCAGCCCGAAGTCCGCCGCGTGCTCCTCGCTCAGTGCCAATTCGAGCGCGGCCACGCTTCGATCGAAGCTCACCATTTCCAAACGCCGCGCCGTCTCACCCAGCGATTCCGACAGCTTCCACGCCGCCACGGCATTCGATCCGGCCCCGAGCCCCACCTCGAGCAGCACCAGCGGCTGCTCCTCCTCGGAAGCCAGCCGCGCGGCCAACCGCGATGGCCCCACGTAAAGCCGCTCGGCCTCCACCATGGGCCCCACCACGGGATGCATGCACTCGCCCGTCGTGAGATCGCGCATCGCACGCGCCCCGCTGCGCGTGGTCACCACATCGCAGCGCAACGTCACGATGCCGCCACGGCCACGTCCGCGCCAAATCGCTTCGTGCTGTGCTCGTGCCGATCGATCGCCTCGAGCTTCCTCTTCGCGAAAGCGGCATACGTCCCCGCCTCGATGGCCCTGCGCGCCTCGGCCATCAGCGCGTGGTAATGATGCAAATTGTGCAGCGACACCAGGCGCGGCCCGAGTGGCTCGCTGCACTTGAACAAGTGGTGAAGGTACGCGCGACTGTACAGCCGGCACGTCGAACAGGTGCACTCCGCATCGAGCGGCACATCGGCCTGCGCATTCGGCCCGCGCGTCAGGCGCACCCGCCCCGTCCCGGTGAACGCCGTCCCTTGCCACGCGAGGTGCGTCGGCAAAATGCAGTCGAACATGTCCACACCCGCCGCAATCGCCTCCAGGAGATCCGCCGGCGTGCCGACGCCCATCAAGTAGCGTGGCCGATCCCGCGGCAAAAGCTCCGCGGAAAAATGCGTCATGTCCTCACGCTCTGCGCGCGCATCGCCCACGGCCAACCCGCCAATGGCGAATCCATCGAACGGCATCGCGGTGAGCACCCCGGCGGATTCCTTGCGGAGCTCACGCCGCACGCCGCCCTGCACGATGGCAAACAGCGCCTGCGCGGGGTTCGTGCGGGCATCCAAGCTACGCTTTGCCCAGCGGTGCGTGCGCTCCATCGCATCCCGCAGCGTGGCCTCGTCCGAGCGCGAGTCCACGCACACGTCGAGGACCATCATGATGTCCGACCCAATCGCGGTCTGCATCTCGATGGATCGCTCGGGCGAGAGCATGTGCATCCGCTGGTCGGTGTAGCTCCGAAACCGCGCGCCGCGTTCACTCAGGGTGCGATCTTCCGCCAAAGAGAAGATCTGGTAGCCCCCCGAGTCGGTCAGAACGGGTCCGGACCACCCCATGAACGCGTGAATACCGCCCACGCGCCGAAACAGCTCGGGCCCGGGCCGCAGCATCAGATGGTACGTGTTCCCGAGCACCACCTGCGCCCCAATGTCGGCCAAATCCGCCGGTGTGAGCCCCGTCACAGTTGCCCGCGTGCCCACGGCCATGAACGTGGGCGTTTCCACCCTTCCATGGCCCGTCTGGAGCGTGCCACGCCGTGCGTTCGAAGCCACATCCACGGCCTTGATGTCGAAGGAAAGCGCTGCCGAAAGAGTCATCGGCCATCAAGCTACTACGGTTTCGCCTTCGTTTTGATATCCGCCCGGTTACTTGTGGGCGCGGTTTGAGGCACAATGTCCAGTTAATTATCGCAAATCGGGCAATGGAACCGATCGTTCTCGGGGATTGTCTCTCGATTACGACTCACCTAGATAGGCCCAGACCCCTTCGGAGACCTTTCGATGGGATCGAAAACGGGTTCTTCGTTCGCCTAGGCGTGGCGTTCTGTGCGACGCTGGCGACCCCTTTTTGGAGCGTTGAAACGCGGTGCGGAACAAACCTCGAAGAATAGTTGGGATTCTACTCTCGATCGTCGGTCTTCTTGCGATCGTTGGAATCCTCGCCGGCATCAAGACCGGCCAAATCAAACAGCTCATGGCCATGGGCGCGGAGGGCGCAAAAGCAGGCCCGCCCCCTGAGACCGTCAGCTCCAGCCCCGTTCAAGAGCAAACGTGGGAAGGTACGCTGCAGGCAGTGGGCAGCGTCACGTCGCTCAAGGGCGTGAGCCTCAGCAACGACGCCGCGGGGCTCGTCACCCGCATCAACTTCGAGTCGGGCAAGTCCGTGAAAGCCGGTCAGGTCCTTCTCGAGCTCGATACGAGCGTCGAGCGCGGTCAGCTGGCGCAGGCGAAGGCCCGCCAGGAACTTGCACTTTCGGTGGCAAACCGAACGCGAGCACTCGTTTCCTCGGGATCCATCGCCCAGGCGCAGCTCGATACGGACGAAGCTGGCCTCAAAGGTTCGAACACCGAAATCGAAACCCTCGAAGCCCAGATTCAGCGCAAAATCGTCAAAGCGCCGTTTTCGGGTCGTCTCGGTATCCGTTTGGTGAACTTGGGCCAGTACCTGAGCCCCGGCACACCGATCACCGTCCTGGAAGCCATCGAACAGGTGTACGTGGACTTCACCTTGCCGCAGCAGCGCCTGCCGGACGTCTCCGTGGGCATGCCGGTCCGCCTCTCGGCGACGGCGTCGTCGGAAGGAGACGCGGGCGCAGGCTCTTCGTGGGAAGGGACCATCGCCGCGGTCGATCCTTCGGTGGACTCGTCCACGCGCCAAATCAAGCTGCGCGCTTCGCTGAACAACAAGGAGCTCAAGCTCCGTCCCGGCATGTACGTGAACGTTACGGTCATCCTGCCCAACAAAGGCAAGGTGGTGAGCGTTCCGAACACCGCAGTCGTGCACGCCTCCTACGGTGAATCGGTCTTCGTCATCGAGGAAAAGAAGCCGGGCTCGCCCGGCGCCTTCAAGTCGCAGAGCGGACAGGTCATCAAAATTGCCCGGCAGCAATTCGTTCGCAAAGGCGAGGCGCGGGGCGATTTCGTATCCATCCTCGACGGCATCAAGCCCGGCCAGGAAGTCGTTACGGCAGGTGCGTTCAAGCTGCGTAACGGTTCGCCCATCGTCATCAACAACGACGTCCAGGCGAAACCGCAACTGGATCCGCACCCCGAGAATCACTGATCGGGAGACGCCATGAAGTTCACCGACTTATTCATACGCCGGCCCGTTCTGGCGATCGTTCTCAACCTGGTCATCATCGTGGCCGGGCTCCAAGCGATCAAATCGATCAACACGCGGCAGTATCCACGGCTCGATAGCGCCACGATCAGCGTCAAGACCGTGTACGTCGGTGCCAGCTCGGACCTGGTGAGCGGCTTCATTACGACGCCACTCGAGCGCGCCATCGCCGCCGCAGACGGTATCGACTACATCGAATCGAGCAGCGTTCAGGGTCTGTCCACCGTCAACGTTCGCCTCAAGCTGAACTTCCCACAAG
Source organism: Sorangiineae bacterium MSr12523 (assembly GCA_037157775.1). Lineage (NCBI taxonomy): Bacteria > Pseudomonadati > Myxococcota > Myxococcia > Myxococcales > Pendulisporaceae > Pendulispora > Pendulispora brunnea. Next base: position 12,764,925 of record CP089982.1, on the reverse strand, counting down.
GAAATGCGCTGGCGGACATCACGGCGCGCGTCAACCAAGTGCGCGCGGACCTGCCGCCCGAGGCGGAGATTCCCTCGATCAGTATCGAGCCTTCGGACTCGCAGTTCGCAGCGATGTATTTGAGCTTCGGCTCGGACATCCTCGAGGACAACCAAGTCACCGACTACCTCGTGCGCATCGTGCAGCCGCGGCTCTCCGCGATTGCCGGCGTACAGAAGGCCGACATCCTCGGCGGGCGCCAGTTCGCCATCCGCGCCTGGCTCAAGCCCGAGCGCATGGCGGCTCTGAACATCAGCCCGGCGATGGTTCGCGCGGCGATGGCTCAGAACCACTACCTGTCGGCACTCGGTCAGACGAAGGGCAACCTCGTTCAGCTGAACCTCTCCGCCGATACCGACCTGAAGTCGGTCGAGGAGTTCAAGAAGCTCGTCGTCAAGCAATCGGGCACGACGCTCGTGCGCCTCGAGGACGTGGCCGAGGTGGTGCTCGGCGCCGAGAACTACGACCAAGAAGTTCGCATGAGCGGCGAGGCTGCCGTGTTCATGGGCGTCTGGGTTCTCCCGAGCGCGAACTCGCTCGACGTCATCGCCGCCGTCCGCAAGGAGATGGAGGCGATCAAGTCGGAGCTGCCCACCGGTATGAACGCCTTCGTGGCCTTCGACACGACGACGTACATCCAGAGCGCCATCGACGACGTTACCCACACGCTGATCGAGACGATCGTCATCGTCATGATCGTCATCTTCTTGTTCCTCGGATCGCTGAGAACGGTCATCGTGCCGGTCATCGCCATCCCGGTGTCACTCATCGGTGCGATGTTCTTGATGCAGGCCTTCGGCTTCACGCTGAACCTGCTCACACTGCTGGCCATCGTGCTCTCGGTCGGTCTCGTCGTCGACGACGCCATCGTCGTCGTCGAGAACGTGGACCGGAATATTCAGCTGGGGAAGGGCTCGTTCGAGGCCTCCATTCTCGGCGCGCGCGAGCTCGTCGGGCCGGTCATCGCCATGACCATCACGCTCGCCGCGGTCTACGCGCCCATCGGTTTGCAGGGCGGGTTGACCGGCGCGCTCTTCCGCGAGTTCGCCTTCACCCTGGCGGGTGCGGTGTTCATCTCGGGTATCGTGGCGCTGACGCTCTCACCGATGATGGCATCGAAGATGATGTCGTCGGAGCATAGCCACCGCTGGCTCGTGCGGCACGTCGATGCGGTGTTCAACGCCATCCGCCGGGCGTACGCGCGCATGCTCGATTCCACGTTGCGCACGCGCGGCGTGGTCTACTTCGCCTGGGGACTTCTGTCGCTCTGCATCGTCCCCTTGTACATGTTCTCGCCGAACGAGCTCGCGCCCAACGAAGATCAGGGTGTCGTGTTCGGAGCGCTCCAGATGCCGGCCAACACCACGCTGGAGCAGGTCATTCCGTACACGGAGCAAGCGAACGAGATCTTCAAGACGACGCCGGAGTTCGAGCATAGCTTCCAGATCACGACGCCCCAGCTGGCCATCGGCGGCATGCTGGTAAAGCCCTGGAACGAGCGTCATCGGAGCATCTTCCCCATCCAGACGGAGATCACGCACAAGATGAGCGCCATCACGGGCGTTCGTGCACCGATCTTCGTGCCCCCGTCGCTGCCGAGCCCCGGTCAGCTCCCCATCGAGTTCGTGATCTCGGCCACGGCGCCGCACACCGAGATTCTGCGTTTCGCGCAGGACCTCCAGAAGGCGGCGATGGACAGCGGCATCTTCTACTTCCCGCCGATCATCGACGTGCAGATCGACCAAGAGAAGGCCGACGTCATTCTCGACCGCGACAAGATTTCGTCGATGGGCTTGAGCATGCAGTCCGTCGGTGCGGATCTCTCGGCGATGCTGGGCGGTAACTTCGTCAACCGCTTCAACATCGACGGTCGCGCGTACAAGGTCATTCCGCAGGTCGAGCGCTCGGGGCGCCTCACGCCCGATCAGCTCTCGAACATCCACGTCACGGGACCGAAGGGCGAGCTCATTCCGCTCAGCGCCATCGCCACGATCCAGGACGGCGTGGAGCCGCGTACGCTCAATCGCTTCCAGCAGCTGAACTCGATCAAGCTTTCCGGCATGTCCGGGCGTTCGATCGACGAGGCCCTGAAGGTGATGGAGAACAAGGCGAAGGAAGTCCTCCCGCAGGGCTACCACGTCGACTACACGGGTGAGTCGCGTCAGCTCCGCACGGAGGGTGGCAAGTTCCTCCCGGCCATGGGCTTGGCCTTGCTGCTCATCTTCTTGGTGCTCGCGGCGCAGTTCAACTCGTTCCGCGATCCGTTCGTCATCCTCCTCGGCTCGGTGCCGCTGGCGATGTTCGGAGCGTTGATCTTCACGTTCCTCAAGTACCCTGGCCCGCCGGAGCTGCCGTTCAAGCTCACCGCGGGTTGGACGACGACGCTGAACATCTACTCGCAGGTCGGTCTGGTGACCCTGGTCGGCCTCGTGTCGAAGAACGGCATTCTGATCGTCGAGTTCGCGAACCACAAGCAGCTCGAGGGCCTCAGCAAGATCGATGCGGTGCGGGAAGCAGCACACACCCGTCTTCGTCCGATCTTGATGACCACGGTCGCGACCATCGCTGGTCACTTCCCGCTGACGTTGGTCACGGGCCCCGGCGCCATGGCTCGTAACTCGATCGGTCTCGTGCTCGTTGGCGGTATGTTCATCGGAACGCTGTTCACGCTGTTCGTCGTGCCGGCGGTCTACGTTCTCCTCGCCAAGGATCACAGCAAGGAACGCGCAGAGCGCACCAACGAAACGGAAGAGCAAGCGCCCCACAGCGGGCCGCATCAAACCGTCATCATCGACGAGCCCACGGGCGCCAGCGCCGAGTAGGCTCGCCGAAAACCGAGGGGGGAAACGCTACTGCGTGGAGATGCCTGACCGGCCTCCACGCAGTACGTATTTTTGTATCTTGCCCGTGGCCGTCTTGGGCAGTTCCTTCACGAAGTGAACCGCCTGCGGCGCCTTGAAGTGCGCCATGTTGTCGCGCGCGAAGGTGCGCAGCTCGGCCTCGGTCGCGTCCTTGCCTTGCTTGAGCACCACGAATGCGTGCGGCGCCTCGCCCCACTTCTCGTGGGGCATGCCCACCACGGCCACTTCCTGCACCGCAGGATGCCGCAAAAGCACGCCCTCCACCTCGATGGAGGAGATGTTCTCGCCGCCGCTGATGATCACGTCCTTCATGCGATCGCGGATTTCGACGTAGCCGTCGGGGTGAATCACCGCGGAGTCGCCGCTGTGGAAGTAGCCACCGAGAAACGCGCGCTCGGTGGCCTCGGGATCGCGGAAGTAGCCATCCATCACCGCGTTCCCGCGCACCACGATTTCGCCGATGGTCTGCCCGTCACGGGGCACGTCGTGCATCGCATCGTCGACCACGCGCAACTCGCCCGACGTGATGAGCTCCACGCCCTGCCGTGCCTTGATGCGCGCCCGCTCCTGCACCGAAAGCCCCGCATCCGACTCACGCGGCTCGCACACCGTGATGAACGGCGACGTCTCGGTCAGCCCGTACACGTGCAACAGCGACCACCCGAGCTCCGCCTCGATGCGCTCGATGGTGCTCGCCGCCGGCGGCGCCCCTGCCGTCAGCACGCGCACCCCGCGCGGAGCGCGACGCCGCAGCTCGTCGGGCGCGTTGGCAATCGAGATGAGCACCGTGGGTGCCGCGCAGAGCAACGTCACCTTTTCTCGCTCCAGGTGCTCGAACACGGCGGGCGGATCGACCTTGCGCAGGCAGACGTGCGTCGCGCCCACCGCCGTGTTGATCCACACGAAGGTCCACCCGTTGGCGTGGAACATCGGCAAGGTCCAAAGGTACTTGTCCGCGCTGGTCATCGGGTGATGGACCAATGTCCCTACGCAGTTCACCCATGCATTGCGGTGCGTGATCATCACGCCCTTCGGCCGCGACGTCGTCCCGCTCGTGTAGTTGATCGTCAAAAGGTCCTTCTCGTCGATGGTCACCGCCGGAAGGGGCCCCGGCTCGGCGGCGGCCACGAGCGCTTCGTAGTCGAGCCACCCGGCGCGCGCTCCCTCGAGCGCCACCCAGTGTGTCACGTGAGGACAGCGCGCACGGATCGCGTCCACGGCATCCAGGTAGTCCGAGTGCACGCACACGACCTTCGAGCCGCTATGCTCGATCATGTACGCGAAGTCGTCGGCGATGAGCCGGTAATTGAGCGGCACCACCACCGCCCCCAACGCCGGCACCGCGTAGAACGACTCGAGCTGCGCATGCGTGTTCGGCGCGATGTACGCCACGCGATCGCCATGGCCCACGCCGAAGCCCGCGAGAACGCGCGACCAGCGATCGCAGCGATCGAAGAACTCGGCATACGTGAGCCTCAGCTCACCATCGACGACGGCAGTTCTATCGGCGTACAGCGCCCGCGCGCGGCGCGCGAACTCCATGGGCGAGAGTGACACGTGCATCGGGAAACCTCCGGTGCACGAGCGTACCCCTAAATAATTGGTGAGAACCGCCAAGACGCCAAGAACGCCAAGTTTTGGGGTTCGTGAATCCGAGCATTCCTCGGCGATTCAGCCCATCCATCCAGTCTTGGCGGCCTTGGCGCCTTGGCGGTTTTCCTTCCGAGAGACCGCGCTTTCTGACTAGCGCTTGCGAGTCGAAAGGGCGCGGTCGCGCGCGGCGCGGTACGCGTCGGCATCGACCTCCCCTTCCGGATCGGTCCACGTGGACAACGCTGGGAGCACCGCGTCGGTCCAGGCGGCGCCGAGCCGCAACGTGAGAAAGTCGCGGTAAAGCGCCTCGAGGATCTCCTCGACCTCGCGCGTGAGCCGCATCCGTTCGTAAAACGCCTCGTGCCCTTCGTCGCTCTGGGCCTCGGCTTTCCGCCCTCGCCGGCCTTTCGGCCGCGCCTCCGGCGGAGGGGCCTCCTCTTCTTCTTCGCCCAGCACCGTGGGCAGGGAGAGCCCGGAAATGGCCATGGGCTCCGCCTTGAAGACGAAGGTCGCCTGGTGCTCGTGCCAGGAAAGATGCAACCCCGCCGTCTCCGGCGTCTTGCCGCGCAAAAGCGACTCCTTCGCCTCGCGCGTACCGGCCGGGTATGCGCCCTTGATGCGCGTCACTTCTTCCTTGCCCAGCGACAGCACGATCTGCCGTGCGATCCAAAGCCCGAACTGCCCGTGCGCCTTGGTGGAGAGCGTCCCCTCGAAGACCTCCGACTCGAACCACAGCCAGAGCAAGAACTCGCGCCCCACGAAGCGGCGCTTCTCGATCCGGTCGACCAGCTGCATCGCGCTCATGGGCTCCCCAAGTTCGTCGCCGAAAGATCCTGCCAGGCGCCTTCCTGCGCCTTGTTCAAACCGAGCCGCGCGGCCAACGTGTACGGCGACTCGGGGATCAACTTGAGGCTGAAGGTGCGCTGAAAAAGCTCCGTCATGGCGCCTGCACTCTTCGGCGAGTGGGAAAAGAAGCGCACCACGCCATCGTTGAGCGACCACGACAGATCGGCCATGCGCATCGCCGGCGAAAGCTGCCGCCGCAAACGCCGCGTGACCAGCTCCTTCAACTCGTTGCGCTCCTTGCGCGAGATGCGCTCGCGGCCCTTCTTCTGCAGGTACGCCGCCTCGGCCTCCCGCATTTTGGCGCGCAGGAGTGGGCCGGGCACCACCCATCGGTCCGTGCGAAAACCGAGGTTGATGAACTCGTTGTAGAACACGCTCTCGTAGTCGAGCTCGAGCTCGAAAGCCTCCCCCACGCGGCACCAGCCGGAACGCTCCAAGTCCTCCTCGTCGGGCTCGAGCGGCTTGAGCGCGCGCAGCCGAATCGAGCGCATGAAACGCTCGCGAAAGTCGTCGGGGAGCTCCCCATCGACGAAGAAGCGCGCGTACGTGAGCGATCCTTTGAGTGCCGGCATGTGCCGCCGTTCTCTAAAGGACGGAGCGGGATTGTCAATCCCGCTCCTCGATCGAGGGCTACTTGAAGGTCACCGAGCCTTGGCTGCTTTGCCCGTTCGGGAGGGTGCCGGCGGAGTGGAGGCGCACCCTCACGTTCCATGGCGACACGGTGACGGTGTCCTCGGCATCGGCTTCGATCTGGATCCACGCATCCGAGGGGTGCGGAAGATGCTTCAGAACGCGGGTCGAGACCACCCCCGCACCGCTGTACACGGGAAACGCGCATCGGACGGAGGTACCGCTTCGCGAGCCGGCCTCCATGGCTTCGATGCGCACCTTGACGGTTCCGACACTCCAGCCCGAGGACGTCCACTCGAGGCCGAGGTCCTGGGCGCGGTCGATGGTCAGCCCAGCGTGATCCCAAATCGGTTTCGACAAGGTGATATGCGACGGCGCCTTCAACACGGCCTTGAACGGTCCCACGCCACCAGGATGACCCGCCGTCGCAATGTTGATGTCCTCGCCGCCCTGCCACAGGGTCGCTTCGCCGTGAAGTTTCGGATAGTCATTGCCCTTGTCTTGACGCAACACCGTGCTCGGTGGGATGAGCGCGCCGCTCAAGGCGATGTCCCCTCCGCCAACGAAGACCGGTGACGGATCTTTCGTTTCGTCACCAGGCTCGAAATACCAACTCGTGCAGTTCCCCTCCGTGACGATCTCCCTTTCCTTCCATCCCGGACCGGGAAGGCGCCCTTGCCGGAACCACGCAGCTGCGGAGTATCCACCATTCTCATGAATATGGCTTTGGAGATCGATGGCCGCTTCGCGCACCTCGTCTTCGGCGGCGAGGGGCGACTGCCCCCGCGAATCGCCACCACCGTCGCTGGTACCGCAAGCGGCGAGACCGCAAATACCAACCAAACTTATTCCCCATCCAACGAAAGTATGAAGTTTCATCTTTCTCCTCCACGAACGAGCGCCATCAGGAATCGAACTCAATTTGCGGGTACGGCTAGAGGAACTTCACGCTCACGGAGGCGCCCCTCCCACTCTCCGCACGTGTCCCCTCCGCTCGGAGAGCGACATTCACCTTCCACGGCGGCACGGTGACGGTTTGCCGCTCCGCGCTCTCGATGAGCATCGACCCGTACCGGGCGACCGGAAACACTCGGAGGGTCGACGCCGGTACCTTGGCCGTCTCGAGGCTCGCCGGGTATTCGCACTTCACGTTCACGCCACCCTGAAAGCCCTCGTCGATGGCTTCGATCGTCACCCACACGGTTCCGGACGCAGCCTCCAAGTTGGTCCATGCCAGCTCGAGATCTTTGGAGCGGTCGATTGCCTCGATGTCATCCAAAGAGGGCTTCGTCACGGTGATGTGCGATGGAGCCTTCAAGGTGGCGTCGAACGCGCCCACGCCGCGCGGACTACCTGCCGCCGCAATGCGGATGTCCTCCCCCCCTGTCCACAGCAACTCCGTGCCGTAAAAGTATGGATACCTGAAGTTGTCGGTCGGCTTCATCACGGAGTTGGGCGGTAGCTTCGCACCGCTCAAGGCGATCTCGCCCGCGCTAACGAAAACGGGCGGATGCTCGGGATCTTCACGATCGAATAGCTGCCAATTCGTGATGGTGCAGCTCCCCTCCTTGACTCGAGTTTCCTTCGCACCCGGACCATAAAGGCGCCCTTGAATGAATTCTGCCGCCGCAGAATAGCCAACATCGCCCTTGTGGTTGTAACCCACGAAGTCGACCGTAGCGGTGCGCTCCTCGTCGTCCGCGACGAGAGGCGATTGTGCTTGCGAGTCGCCCTTCCCATCGCTCGCGCCGCAAGCGGCGATGCCGAAAAGGCCAATGAAACCCATTCCCCATCCAACGAAAGCATGAATTTTCATGTTTTCCCTCCACGGACAAGTCCGTACGCCGTGGCAATGTCCGCGAAGGCCACCTGGGATCATATTTAATTTAGTTGCACGCTTCACGCCTTTTGGCGCACTCAATCCACACTACGCCATATACGGCTTACCCACACTTGCGATGAAGCCGCCAATGCGGCGCGTGATGTACGCGAGTACACTGTCCGCAAATGTACTTTTCGGATCGCCCGATTTCACGGATGGCCGACGTCGTACGTCGTCACGGGCGTCAAAACACAACCGCCGCCTGGATTCGTCATGCAGCGGAGCACCTCATGAGGACGGCCGCAGGCAGGATTTCCCGCGAGCCTTTCGATTTGCCATGAGGCGTGGCTCGCACACCCTTCGACGCCGCCGATGTCCGTTGGAGTGCATTCGGTGTCGCTCCCCAGGTATGCGCAATGCTTGTAATCGACGCAGACGGGGGTGCCCTGGATCGAATCGCCCCCTTCGACGAACATGCACCACTCGTTCATCGCGCAATCGCGGCTGGTGACACACGCTTGCCTGCAATATTGGCTGAAGGGAAGGCCGTCGGATACTCCGCACCTCCCGAACTCGAAGAACGGTCGATCCGGGGGTGTGTCCGGTGTGCCGAGGCACGCCAGAAGCACGAACGACATGCACGAGGCGAACGTGAAAGTCTTCATAGCCGCCATCGCCTCAACGTGCTCTTGTCCGCAAAGTAGAGATGGCAGTCGTCCGCGGTGAGAAACTTCGCCGCACCCGGCAAACGGGATATCACGGTCGGGGCGGAGTTACCCACCAATGGCATGTTCATGATGTACGAGGCATACGGAGGGCCCGCTTGCGGCTCGAAACGAAAGAACGCACGACCTGCCCCCGCCACGAGATCGGATATCGTACCATTGGGAAGAACGGCACGGGTCGTGGCTGCCCTGAGCTCGTCGCGCGGGATCCGATTGATGGCATTTCCATCGACGCAGAGTAGATCCTGCTCGGTGAGGACGAGCATGCGACCGTCGCACCGGCCGGGAAGCCTGATGGATGGATCCGAGAACGAACCTATCCCTTTGATGACCGGGCCCTGCGCTCCGCTGATGTAGATCGATTTTCCATCGTTGGCGATGGACACCGGCGGCTCCACGTTCTCGCGCGTGTAGAAGCTGCTCGAGCCGAAATAGTACTGCCGAACCGCTCCAGTGTCGCCCGTTAGGACCCAATACGCCATATCGCCCGATTCGGCGGCAACGACCGCGCGTACGCCCGGCTGATTGGCCACGAACAACGTCGTAGTCCCATTCCTCGCGACCCGAAATACCTGTGAGCTCTCGGAACAGGCAACGAGGACGGTATTCCTATCCAGCGCAATCGCCGCCGGCCCCACCCCAACGGTGGCCACGAACTGCAGCGAGCCGTTGGTCAGGTGAAGAAGCGTCCCTGGAAGCTTGTCCCTCGCTGCCACCACGAAAAGGTCGCCACTGTCCGCCTTCATGGCGCGAATGGGACCGTATTCGATCGCCACCTCGGCCAACGTCTCGAGCTCGTCACCTTCCGGACAGGCGGGAAGCAGCGACGGCGGGATCTCGAGCGGACGCGGATTTCCCAATGAAACTTCGTCGCGGCACGCGGGCGCGGCGAGACTGCAAACGGCCATGGCTGCCATGGCAATGCGGGTCGGGGTCGACGTCATTTCACGGCGTGGCCAGGTCGTAGGCGGTCATCGCCACCAGCGTACAGCCATTCGGCGTGGGCTGGCATCGAAGTACGTCATGAGCCCGTCCGCAAGCGGGGTCCCCATACAGAGCCTCCTCGTGCCATTGCGCATTGCCCACGCAGCTGGTGGGATCGTCTTTTTCGAGCTGCGCGCATTGCGTATCGCTCCCAAGGTAAGAGCAATGCGAATAGTCGACGCAAACGCTGTAGTAGTCGCGATCGGTGTACGAGCACCAAAGGTCCGTCGGGCAGTCGTGGGTGACATTGCATTTCTGCCGGCAAGATGGGTCGAGCGGGTACTCGTTGGGCGCGCCGCATTGGCGCCAATCGCCGGGTGGTCTCCCCCGGGGGGTGTCGGGTGTGCCGAGACAGGCCACGAAGAGCGATGACATACACGCGAGGAACACGAGCCATTTCATAGTGGCCATTGCATGATCGAGTTTCCGCCTACGCTCATGTACAAATTGCATTTGTCCGCCACGAGGAATTGCCCATCACCTTGCACCGTCGCGAAGATCGTAGGCTCGGCATGCACATCGAGGGGCATGGACATGATGCGCGTCGATCCAGAGGGCGCCTCGCGCGGCACCACGCGAAAGAACAAGCGCCCCGCGGCTGCCACGAGATCGAACACCGTTGCATCCGGGAAATTCGCGCGCGTGTTGACCGAATACGGCACTTCTCGGCGAATCTGGTTGATTGCACCGCCGTCGGCGCAAAAAATATCCCGCTCCGTCAGCGCGAGCATCCGACCATCGCACCGACCGGGGAGGGTCGACTGTCCGGAGTACGCGGGGTACACGATGATCGGCCCCTGGCCGCTGACGTAGAGCGACCTACCATCGAAGGCGAGCGCGGTTGGAAACCATGTGGACAAAACTTCCGCCGGACGATCCGATTGGAAATCGTAACGTTCAATCAACCCGTTCTCGGTGGCCCTTGCCCAGTAAACCTCGCCGTACGGACCTGCGGCGATGGCGCCCACGTTCTGTCGCCCCGAGATCGATTCGACCCTTGGCGGCTCGCCATAATAAACCCGGAACACCTGGCCGCTCTGGGAGCTGGTGACGTAAATGCTGTCCTTGCCCAGAGCCATATGCGCAGGCCCAAGCCCCACCGTGCCCTTGACGATGGGGGAGCCGTGTTGCACCTGCAAGACCGTTCCCGCCGCACCATCGCGCGCGGCGACCACGTACACACCGCTAGACGGCTCCGCCAACATGGCGCGAATCGACCCGTACTCCGCGCCCACCACACTGAACGTCCCCGCATCCTGACCCCGTTCGCACCACCGTGCCGGGGCGGAAGGAGGCGGCGCCTCCCACGGAGGGTTCCCGAGAGAGACCTCCTCGCGGCATGCCAGCGCGGCGAGACTACAGATGAGAATCAACGCGCGGGCAGTGTGGCTCGAGGTCATTTCGTCTGCGGCGGGGCCCCCAGGACCCGCTCGCGGGGCCGGTCCTGATCGTTGCGCAAGAGTAGCGCACGAACGCGTGCGGCTTGCGGGCTTTGCGGATGCTGATTCAAGAATGCGCGGCCTTCGCGTTCCACGGCATCACGCTGCCCCAGGCGAACGAGCGCGTCGAGCCGCAGCACCTCGGACTCTTGCATGAGAATGCCCTTGGGAAAGGCGCGCCGGTACGTATCGACGGCGTCCAGCGCGTCCGATGCGCGGCCTGCGGCGAGCAACGAGCGCACGTGTTCCAACTCGCTCAACTCGGGTGCGAGCGATCGCGCCGAGGCCATCATCCCCCGTGCGTGATCCAAATCGGCCGGATCTTGCGTCTCCGGCGCCGTTTCGGCTTGGGCCGGGGCAGGCTTCGGCAACTCGACCATCGGCGCTTCCCCCGCGCGCCGCTCTCGGGGGCTCGAGGCGGCGGAGCCCCCCGAAACCTGAGTCGGCGTCGCCGAGGCATGAACACGCGGAGGCGTCACCACCGTGGCCGGTGCGGGCGGAGCTTCCTCCACCGCCGACGACGCGGGTGCCGGGGGCTCTTCCACCGCGGGCGCTTCCGGCTCCGCAGCGCGCGGCGGCGCCGCCGCCACGTGGGCCTTGGCAGATGCCGAAGGGGCAGCCACCGACGTGGTGGCCGGCGCCTTCTTCGGTGACTCGACGAGCAGGGTCCCCACCACGGACGTGGACACGATGAGCACGGAGCCCGCGACCCACTTGGCGAGCACCGCCCCGCCGCCCACCTTGGCGAGGACACCCGAACCGCCTGCACCTGCGGCCCCCGCGGCACCTGCAGCCCCGGCGGCGGCCGTCGTCGCGGCGGGCGCGGTGGCGGCGGCCATGGCGATGGCCGAAACACCCACGCCGAGCGCGGCGAGCAGCTTCGTGTCGGCCCCGGTCTCGGGCCCATCGCGATCGGCCGAGCGGAACGCTGCGCCGATGGCGTCGTCCTCGTGAAGCTCACGGAAGCGGCGAAGGTCGCTCACGTTGCACCTCGTCCATTCTGCGCCGCACGCAAACGCGCAATCGTCGCCTCCACCAGCTCGCGGGCGCGCCGCAAACGCGAGGCGACCGTCCCTTCGGGGAGGTCGAGCACGGCTGCGATTTCCTGCTTCGTCATTTGCTCGAGCTCGAAAAGAATGAAAACGCTGCGAAGGTTGAGCGGCAGCGGCGCGAGTATCTTGTCGAGGAGTGCCCGATCGGCGGTGGTTTGTTCAGGACTTGGTCCCTCGCCTCCGTACACATCGAGATCCTCCGCACCAGCGTAACGCTTGCGGCTCTGGGCGCGACGCTCGTTCGCGGCAATGCGCACGGCGGTCGCAAAAAGGAAGGAGCGCTCCCGATGCGGCGGCACACCCGCACACTTGCGCGTGACGGCGAGAAAGACCTTCTGCGTCGCATCGTCCACGTCGCTCGCGATCACACCGAGGCGGCGGAGCGAGCGCCACACGAAGGCGTGGTGCGCTTGAACGAGGCGCGCGACCCGCACGGGGTCCATGGCCTGGCCCGGCCCATCGTTCGATGATTCATCGTCGAAAACATCGGGATCGAGCAGGTCGGGGTCCACGGACTCGGAATCCCCTGGATAGTCGGCGTGAAGAACAGCTTGGGACACGGATCTTGAAGACAATGTGTCCGCCATCGACTCCCCCGGATCACGGAAACAGCACGCCCGCAACAATCCCAGTGTGACCGATAATCCAAGGAACTTCGAATATTACCGCCCCACCATACGAGAAGGCGGGCCGCGAAACAGGGAGTCCCAGGCCGGCCTCGACCTCGATGAAGAGCGGCCGCGTCGGGACCCAGCGGGCAGAAAGGCTCGTTTTCAGGGCAAACCAGAAGCTGGCGCCGAGCTCCCCGGCCGCCTGGCCCTCGGCGGCGCCTTGCAAACGCCCCATTTCCAAGCTGCCGCACGGGCGCACCACCACGGGGGAGTGCACCACCTCGGGCAAGTTCACGCGCAGCGGGCAAAAACCGAGTTCAACCGATTGCAGGGCGTACTTGCCCTGGGACGAGGCCGACGCGGGGAGGGCGAGAATTCCCAAGCGGGCGCGGGAGGCGAAGATCCCCTTGTCGCGGCGAAACTCGACGTCGGCCGCCAAGCCGATCGAGATGGCTGGATCGGGCGTCACGCCCAGATTCACCCTGGTCAGCGCCGCCACATCGAAGAGCAGCTTTTTCTCGGGGGGCGCGGGAGGAGGAGGCGGAGGCTCGGGCGCCGGTGGTGGCGGCGCGCGATCCACGGGCGCGTCGGGAAGCTGCGCGAGCGCCAATGCGAGGGCCAACGCGAACGAGCTCCATACCTCTTCGCACGACGCCGCGGCGATGACCCGCACGGCGGGCGCATCGCCTGGCGTCATCAGCACCATCGTCGCTTCGTAGCCAGGCCCCGTGGGACGCGCTTGCACTTTGACATCGGCCGCCGCGCTTTCCCCGGGATCGGCCACACGAAGCCCGCGCCCGCGTAGCTCGCGCGCCAGAGCGTCGTCGTCGATGCATGCGCTGTCCGGCGCGAATTGCACATGCAACGGGACCTCCGAGCCCGGGGCGGCGCTCGCGTCGAAAGCCAGCAGAACCCCTGCGGCCGCTATGGTCAATCTCATCCCGAGCCGATGCACGACGTGTCTCCTATCACGTCGCTCGCCCGGGCGGACCGCCCTCGTCGTTCAGTAGGGATTGTTGGCGTGGGTGAGCGTTTCCCAGCCGATGAAGAGCACATTCGTGCCCGACGGTCGGTGCTGCTCCACGTAGCGTTGCGTATTGGGCATCGCAAAGCCTAGCCGATTGTGCAAGGCATTGAATCCCACTTCGAAGGTAGGCCCCAAACCTCGATGAACGGTGCCTCCGCATAGCCACGACGGCGGAGCCTCCCCAAGCTCGTACTTGGCATGGAATCCCATCGCCTGACGCAATCGATCTTGGATCTCGGGATAGAGATCTTGCCCCTGGTGCCGTGCGGTTTCGGCGAAGTTGGCAATGGACGCGAGCCCGTAGCCGGTATGGGTGAAATCGCGGCAGGTCTCCTGCGACAGCCCGTCGACGAACGTCGATTGGCCCTGCCAATAATTGATGATCTCCTGCCGGGTGTCGATGCCGCTGTTCGGCGGCGGCTTGGGCAAAGCCCCGTCGGAGGTGAGGTAAATGTACGCGGGCACCCGCGTGCGGAAGATGCTCACCGCGCGATCGTAAGCGGTGCGATCTTCGAGAAAAACGGCAATGCCAATGGCGGCCTCCATCATGGTCGCTTCCCAATTGCCATTGGTGCTGGGGCGCCCATTGATGATTTCCGGTAGGTACACGTTGCGCAGCATGGTGGCGAATCGATTGATGCCGGTCTGCGACCAGCCCGCCCCGGTATGCCGGATGATCTCCGCCGCCCGCGACCACGCGGAGCCGGACCATGCCGTCTGCAGCGGTGCATTGCTGTTCGTGTGATCGGTAATCGTGGATGACCATGCGTCCATGAGGGCGATGGCCTTGTTCGCATATTTGGCATCGCGCGAGACGTACCAGGCCAGGGAATTGGCGTAAGCAGCCAAGGCATCCTGGCGTTCGTCGGTGCAGCCGATGTTCGGATTGGAATACGGGCCACACTCCACGACGGAGCGAGGGTGCGGCGTCCGCGATGGCGATGCCAGCGAATGGGAAAGCATTTGCGAATAGGCGTTCGCCCAAGGCTGGGCGCCGGCGTTCACCTGCTGGCGAACGAAGTCGAGCTGCTGCCGGCTGACCAAGACACCGGGGTGCGTGAACACCGCCGGCGCGAGCGGTGCCTTCGCCTCCTGGGCTTCACGGGTTTCGTCGGTCGCTCGGGCTTCCTCGACGGCGTCACCCTCCAGCGGCGCGCAGTTCCAGAACGACGTTGCCACGAGCATGGCCCCTAGCCACAACGGATTTCGCATGGGTCCCTCCGCGGGGTCATGGATGCAGCGGCCATTCCAATTGACACCGGTGACATTTCGCTGGATTTGCGAATGATCCGCCGGATCGCTGATCGTCTGGATCGCGATCGCTGCCGCCCTGCGTTGACAGCGCGGGCGCGATCCCGTACGTCACCAGTATGTGCCGTTTCATTGGTTACATCGCCTTGACCTTCGCCCTCGGCGCTTGCCACGCTTCTCCACCGCCACCTGCCGCGAACAAAGGGCCCGAGCTGTACGGCGCAGGCCTTTTCACCACCGGCGCGTGGGACTTCTTCTTGGCCTTCTCCCCTGACCAAACCGATGTCCTTCACTGCCGCGCGGACGATGCCTTCGAAGCTTTCGACATCTTCGAAACCCGCCGCAATCCGTCGGGCCGCTGGTCTCCGCCGCTCAAACCGCGTTTCGCCACCCAGGGCAGCAATGCCGATCCGCACATTGCGCCCGATGGCAAAACGGTATTCTTCATTTCGAACCGCCCCTTGTCGGGGCGCGGGGCCGTGCGCCCCACGTTCGACATCTGGTTCGCCGAACGCCAGGCCGACGGCGCATGGGGCGATGCCCAGCGCCTCGCGGCACCGTTCAACGACGCCAAGGTCGATCATTGGTCCCCCATGGTCGCTGCCAATGGCAACCTGTATTTCGGGGGCGAGCGCGCGGGAGGCCGCGGCGGCTCGGATCTCTGGGTGGCGCGCAAGGTCGATGGCACCTACCTCGAGCCGGAAAACCTCGGGGAGGCGATCAACACGCAGGGCCACGAGGTGGAGCCGTGGATCGCGCCGGACGAGAGCTACCTGATTTTCAGCGCCCTGCGGCGCGCCGACTCCGTCGGCAGCTACGACCTTTACGTCAGCCGCCGCATCGACGGCGCTTGGGAGAAGGCGCGCCCCTTGAGTGCGCTGAATACGCCCGCACGCGAGTTCAATCAAAGCGTCACCCCCGATGGAAAGTGGCTCTATTTCAGCAGCACGCGGCCCTACCAGGGTCCCCTCGGCGAGCGCTTCGACGACCCGCGCGACGAGCGTGCTGTGGCCGGCATCGGCGACGGGAAAAAGGGCGACATCTACCGCGTGGCGATGAGCGAGCTCGGACTGGCGCCGTCGAAGTAGACTGGCAGGCGCGATGTTTACGTTCGTCGGTGGAGCCCTCTGTCTCGATTTCGTGAACACCTCCTCCTGGAATGGGGAGGCCGAGATCAAAGAGTGGCTGACGGATGCCGCTGCGCTCGCAGGCTGGGCGCGCGCGGCGAAGCTTCCCGAGGCGCGCGCCATCTCGGAGGAGGGCGCCCCTGCCTCGCTGATCAACGATGCGAAGCGCCTGCGCCTCGTCCTGCGCCGCCTGCTCTTGCCCCTGGCGCATGGCCACGAGCCCTCCGAGGCCGCCCTTCGCGCATTCGAGCGCGAGGCGAAGCGCACACTTTCGGCGGCGCAGCTTTCGCCGCGGTCGCGTGAGACGCGTGAGTCGCCGCACCTGGCCCTCGTGTGGCCGGACGACGCGCCCGGGTGCGGCGTTCTCGAACGGGTCACATGGTCGGCGCTCGCCCTCGTTCGCTCGCGACGGCGCCTTCACGCGCTGCGCGAATGCGAAGGCGACGCGTGCGGCTGGCTCTTCGTCGACACGAGCCGCAACCACCTGCGCCGCTGGTGCGAGATGCGCACGTGCGGCGGTGCCGCGAAAGCCCGCGCCTTCCGCGCGCGCCAGCGCGGCGAGTAACGCGGAGGCCTGGTTCAGACCACCGTCGAGCGCGCGGCGAAGGCCCCGAGCGCGCGGCATGCGCGCAGCACTTCGTCCGAAAGCTCGGTGCCGCGCAGCGCGCGGGCCAGGCTGAGTCCCCCGACCATGAGGGCCACCAGACCGAGGGCGAGGTGCCGGCGGGACAGCGGCCCCACCGAACCAATATGGGTCTCCAGCTCCCCGACCAACTTGTCGACTTCCTGGCTCAGGATTTCCCCGTGTTCGGGTGCGGTCGTCCCGATTTCGCCCACCACCGCAGGGAGCGGACAGCCTTCGGTCGGCGCATCGCGGTGCGCGACCGAGAGGTAGCGTTTGAGCACGACCTCCGCGCGATCCGCCGCGGGCTTGTCCTCCAGTTTCAAAAAGAGGCGCCGACGCATGCCCCAGGCGGTGCGACGCAGCGCCTCTTCGATGAGCGCCTCCTTCGAATCGAAGTGTGCGTAGAAGCCGCCGACCGTGAGGCCGGCGCCCTTCATGACCTCGGCGACGCGGGCCCCGGCGATCCCCTTTTCCCGGAGGAGCCGGCTGGCCGACTCGAGAATCGTTTCGTGGGACCGTTCCTTTTGCTCTTCTTTGGCGTTCATGGACCCCGACCGTACGCGCGAAGTATTACCGTAATATAACGGTGATCATGCGACGGTCAAGGTCCGGCCCCGCCCGCCCTCAGGGCGAAATAGCGAACTCGCGCGAGGCTCCGGCAATCGGTGTGATCGTTCCACCGATCTCCTTTGCATCGCCTTGGTAGAGAATCCGGTACGTGCCCGCCGCCGCGTCCGCCGGTACGTCCCAGGTGATGGTCACGCGCGAGGCCGCCACGCCCCATCGCTCCCAATGGTACTTGGTCGACCAATCGCCGTCGTCGGCCACCGTTTGCCAGCCGTCGCCCACTTTGCGTTGCACCTCGAGGAAGGTACCGCCCCGGTGCAGGTTGTTCTTCGGGTGCGCGCCGTCGAAGACCACGCTCACCTGCTGCCCGCGCGCGTAGCTCGCCTGGGGCTGCGTCACGACATCGCCGTAGTTGTACCCAATGGCCGGCGCATCGAAGACGACCCCGGGTTGAAACGCCTCGCGCCCTCCCGGGCCCGGCGGATTGGGACCCGGCGTGCTCGCACGGCCCGCTTTCAAATCGTCGGCCAGGCGTGAGATCTCCTGCAGGGTCGCGGGAAGCTGCCACCGCCCGTACATGGTGTGGCCGCCTTCGTAATCCTGGTGATCGTACTCCTCGGGCGAGGTCAGATACCCGGCATAGTCATTGGCATATCCAGCGACGATCACGTTTTTCACGTCGACGCCCAATCGCTGCGCCACCGTGCGGCGCAAACGCAACCCGGCGACCACGGTGGGCTCGAAGGGCAGCGAGACCACGTAGATCTGTCCAAGGCGCACCAATTGAATGGGGAGAATCTTCGCAGTGAACCCGAGGCTGCCGGTGTCGAGCAGTATGTCCTTGGGCGCCTGGCACCTTCGCAGTTCGTCCGAGGCCTTGTAACGCGCCTCGGTCACCTTTTGAATGAGCGGATTGTTCCCCACGCCTTCCTTGAAGATTTCCGGCCCGGGCCCATCTTCCGTGCTTCCCGCGGCGAAGCTCGCACCCAAGGTGGCGCCGCACGTGGTATGCGATTGGCCGTCGCCGGTGAATTCGGGCCGGACGGTGAGCTTTTCCATTTCGACGTACGACAAGCGATAATCGACGCTTCCCGCAATGGCCTCCGCCGGCTGATCGAACGCCGCGCGCGCCGCCTGATACTGGCGCGTACCGATGATGCGCGTGTTGGCGAATTGGTCGTTCGTGGGGCCCGTGCCCGGCTTCAAATCGAGATTCGGGCTCATGTCGCCGGCGTTGGTCTGCGCAAAGGCGGCCACGAAGCTCGGCCCCGGGTTGCGGTAATTGACGCCATTGATCTCACGTTCCCAGTGCAGCGCCGCGTATCCCTTGTTGTCGCCGGTGATGAGCCCATTGTCGCCGGTCATGCTGGTGCCGTGGGTGGGGAACCAATTGAGTGCGCCCACCGAGCTGCCGCCGCGATCGAACCGCAACACGACGCTGGTCGTATCGATGGCATTGGGAAATTGCGATTTGTCCGCCGCCGGATCGAGGTCGAACGCCTGGCGCGAACGGTTGGCGCTCGCGTCGCTGAGCTGACTGCGCCCGAGGGAGATGGTCCCTGGCGCGAGATCGGCATGGGCGCGATCGATTGATTCGACCACACCGTCGACGAATGCGTCGAACGTCTGCTGGTGAAAGCCGAAGGTGACGATGTTGTACAGATTGTAATCGGAATAGCCTCCCGGCGTGCCATGCGTGTGCGTGACCGCAATGAGGATGTTCCGCTCGTTGTACAGCGATCCATATTTGGCATTCAATTTCGCCAAGACCGCCTGACGCACGCTGGCATACATGGATCCTTCGTCCGCCGTGACGAGGACCACGCGTTTGCCCGTGGTGCGATCGACGACGATGAAGGCACGCGCACGCTGGCGAATGTGGATGCCGACCGTCGTTTGATCGAGCCGCCCATAATTCGCGCCGTGGCCTTCCGCGGCCTCGCCGGTAATGTCTGCAATGCCGCGTCCGACGAGGTAAGGCTCGTCCAACGTGGCCGCATTTTCGCTTTTTCCGTCGGCGGGCGATGAAGCGTCCACCGAACAGCCGAAAGCCAGGCTTGCGGGTGCGACCATCAGCGCGGCGAGGACCAATGACCTACCTCGAATGGGATTACGCATCATCATAATGATTTGCAATATGCTCCCTTCGCGCGTGTTCCAAGCGCGATCTCTGCTTGAGAAAGCATTTTCTTAGCGAATGGTCGCGCTTCATTTCACGGGCTGCAAGCTTTCCGCGAACATTGCGTGACCCTACCTTAAGGTAACTTTCAATTGCAGGTATCGGTCTCGAGTCTTGGTCGTGCGAGAACCGCGGCAGCGGGACGAAACCGGCGAGCCCGGCGCGATGTTGCATTCAGACAGAAAAGGCCCGCCCTGACGCCGCGCGATCCTACGCCGCTAATGGACAAGGGCGCCGGCCTCGCCGGGATTGTTTCGCTGCCGCTGTTTGACAGCAAAAGCAATGCCAAGACAAGAACGACCGAACGATAGTAGTGTTAGCGCGTAGAGTGCAAATGACTGAATTCGTTATTCGACCTTCCCGACACGACGACGCACCACGATTGTCCACCATCGTGCAGCGCTCGCACGGCTACGAGGGAGAAAGGCGTGACCTCGTTCGGAATATGACGCTATCCGACGAATACCTCGCATCGCATCCAACTTACGTTGCGCAAATCGCGAATGACGTCGTAGGATTTTACAGTCTAATCGTCGAGCCCCCAACGCATCGTTCAATCGACGGTACCGACTGCAGCCCGCCGGCGACTGTCACGTTGGAGCTCGATATGTTCTTCGTCGATACGCCCTTCGCGGGCGGTGGGATCGGCAAGAAGCTATTTCTTCATATGAAGGACACGGCCCTCGGGTACGACGCACGAGGCGTACTCATCATTTCGAACCCGGCCGCCGAAGCCTTCTACCTCGCCATGGGCGCCGAGCGCACCGGCATGGAGCCACCCCACGGCAAAATCACCTGGCCCCGCCCCCGCCTTTGGCTCCCACTCTCGAGAACTTCACACGGAGACGCTGTCTGATCGAACCGCCGAGACGCCAAGGACGCCAAGATAGATCGATGTGCTGAGCAGCCCGGAAACGCCCTGTTGCACCAATCCCTTGGCGCTCTTGGCGTCTTGGCGGTTCGTCTTTCCGAAGGGGAGACTAGGTGCCGAGCTTTTCGCGACTCGATTGGAGGATTTCGTCGGAGAGCGCTTGGTTGGCGCCGACCACGGCGCGGGCGAGGACCACGGCGCCGACGATTTCGCTGAGGAGCCGAACGGCGCGTTCGCGGGCGGCGGCGGCGTCGCGCTTTTTGCCCGATGACGACTTGGAGAGCTGCGCGGCGAAGATGCCGAGCACCCCCTCGATGCCGTCGGCGTAGGCGCCTTGCACTTGCTCGCCTTGCCGCCATGCGTCGACGGCGAGGGACGCCGTGGGGCATCCGCCGTTGGGATCGTCACGATGCTCCGGCGAAAGGTACTCCTCGAGGTATTGCCAGAAAGCCGAGCCCGCAGGCCCCGCCTCCATCCTCGCGGTGATCTCGCCGATGACCCCTTCGAAGGCGGCCGTGCAAGCTTCCGCCGCCAACGCCTCCTTCGAGGGGAAATGATTGTAGAACCCGCCGTGCGTAAAGCCGGCCGCTTTCATGAGATCGGCAACGCCCACACCGTCGATTCCGCGCTCGCGAAACAGACGCGCTGCTGCATCGATGATGCTTTGCCGGTTACGGGCAGCCTGTTCCTTCGAAAGTCGCATCTCTTTTGCCGTTCCTCGCCGATTCAGATTCAATGTTAGTCGTCATCAATAGTGTAAGCCGCGGTGCGTACGAAGGCAAGTCGAGCGGTCGGACCTGATAGTCTCGTGACATTAGGACGGTCCGAGCCGAAAAACGACGTTCTCCTGGTAGGTGCTAAACAGCACCTCGCCGCTCGGTCGAACAGCGAGGTAGGCCGGTTTTTTAGGCATGGTGAGGGGTCCTGGGCCGGCGGGCGCCCCGGCGGGGCCGCCCAAAAGTGTCGAAACCGTCCCCGATGGGATGTGGATACGCCGCAATGCGTTCCCATCGATGTCGACCACGTAGAGAAGATCGCCCTGGAACACGAGGTTCGCGGGCGTGAGAAAGCGGGCGTCGAGCAGGGCGCCATCGACATGTTTCGGTTCGCCGCGGTTGCCGGCGAACGTGATCACTTCCCCGTAGCCGTTTTCATCGAGCGTGATGCGCCGGAGGACGTGGTTACCGCTGTCGGAGACGTACAGGGCGTTGTCGTGGAAGGCGAGCGCGCGCGGCGTATGGAAGTACGCCTGCAGGTTCGACCCATCTTTGTAGCTGGCAAAGTCGCCGCCCGCGACCGTGCTCACGCGGTAGTCGGCCGATGCGAGATCGAGCATGCGAATGCGGTGATTCAGCGTGTCGGCCAAGTAGAGCTTCTGCCCCGCCGTGTCGATCGCGATCCCCTGCACGTCGTTGAAACGGGCGCTCTTTCCCGGGCCATTGACCATGCCACGCGACCAGGCCTCACCGGCGAGGGTCTTGGTTTCGCCCGTGGCCAGCGCGATCTGGCGCACCAACTGATCGCCGCCGGCGAGGTACGCGAAGCCCTTGGTCTCGTCGATCGCGATGGCCGTCGGGTAGCCAAACCGCGCAGCCGCGCCATCGGTGGGATCGTTTCGTTCGTCGTCGGCACCGGCCAGGCGGGTCACGACGTTGGTCTTCAAATCGACTTGGCGGATGTCGGCGCCGAGGGTTTCTGCGACGAGCAGCTTGTCCGACGCGAGCGCGAGTCCGCGCGGCCAATCGAGGATGGCCTCCTTGCGCGCATCGCCATTGGTGGGCACGACGGCCTTGGCCGCGACCGTGGTGACCTCGTAGTTGTCTTTGAGCAGCACACGGCGCACGTCCGTGCCGCCCGCTTCCGTGACGTACAACGCCGTGCCGTCTGCGCTCACGGTCACGCCGTGCGGCTGGAACAAGCGCGCCTCGAGTCCATTCGCCGCGTCGACCGCGCCGAACTTGGCGCCGGCGGAGGGCGGCGAGCCCACGATCGTCGTCACCGAGCCATCGTCGACGGAGACCTTGCGGATGGCGTGGACTCGGCGATCGGCGACGTAGACGGCGCGGTTGAAATACGTGAGCCCGACAATGCTGTGGAAGCGCGCCGTGGCCTTGTCACCATCGACGAACCCGCCCGCGGGCTCGATGCCTGCCGCGCCGGAAAGCGTGCTCACGCGACCGGCATCGAGATCGATCTGGCGGATGCGGGCGTTGGCGCTATCGCTGACGTAAAGCGTGTTGCCGTTGTGGGTGATGCCCGTGGGAAACTTGAACGTCGCTTCCGTGAGGGCGCCGTCGGCATAGCCCTGGGTGCCGGCGATGCCGGCGAGGGTCTTCACCGCACCATTGACCAGGTTGATCTCCCGAATGACGTGATTGGCGTGGTCGGCGACATAGGCCACCTGCCGTGCGTCGTCGCAGTCGACGGCGTAGGGCAGATTGAACTGCGCCGCGCCGCCGGTGCCGTTGCCCGCGCCGGAGCCGTTTCCTCCGGCGATGACGCTCACCATCGCGGTGGCGAGATCCACGCGCTGGATGACGTGCGCATTCGTGCTCGCCACCAACAGGGCGCCGTTGCCTTCGCGCGCGACACCGTAGGGGACCATGAACCGCGCGGCCGGGCCGATGCCCTGCGTGATTCCCGAGTCGCCGGCGGCGCCCGCGATCGTGGTCACCTCGCGCGACACCGGATCGAGCCGGCGCACGGTATGGGCGAGCCCGTCGCCGATGTACAGCTTGCCATCACCGCCGAACGTGATCCCCAAGGCATCGCCAAATCGGGCCGCGTCGCCGACGCCGTCGCGGAACATGCGCCCCACGGGAAGGCCGATCCCGATGGCGAGCTGCCAAGGATCCGTCGCGGTGGCGGTGACCGTGGCCGTCGCACCTTCCGCGGTGGCGCGCAACTCGTTCAGCGCGGAGGGGCCGAGCACCCAGTGGATGCTCGCACGGCCTTGTGCGTCGGTGGCCGGTGTGACCGAATCGGTGAAATAGCCGCCGCCGTCGCTGGCGGTAAAGGTCACCTTGCGGCCGGCCGCAATCGCGCCCGTTGCATCGCGCACCTCGACGACCACCGGCGCATCGAGCGCCTTTCCGACTTGACCCGACTGCCCTGCGCCCGAAACGACGGAGACCGTGTAGCCGGAGCTCGATTGCTCCGGCAAATCATCGATACCCAAGATGCCGGCGCACCCCACCAGGGAGCCGCATCCTAAGAAGAAGACGAAGCGATGTTTCATCGTCAGGGCGAAACTATACCCTCACGCGAGCGGTCGTGCTCGAAACCGTCACGGACCGAGACGGAAGACGACGTTCTCCACTTCGGAGGTAAAAAGCACCTCACCACCCGGTCGTACCTGGAGAAATGCAGGCTTTTGCGGCATCGCCGTGGGGGTCGGCCCGATGCCGGAGGGGCCTCCCACCAAGGTGGATACGGTAGCCGATGGAATGTGAATTCGGCGCAACGCGTCGCTGAACACGTCCGCCACGTAAAGGAGATCGCCGTCGAGGGCGATGCTCCACGGCGCCTTGAATTGCGCCTCGGCGGTGCGGCCGTCCACGGTGCCAGCCTTGGTGGGGATCCCCGCGAACGTCGTGACGGTGCCCGAGCCCTTCCCATCGAGCTCGATTCGGCGGATGACGTGGTTGCCCGTGTCGGACACGTAGAGCACATTGTCCTTCAGCGCCAGGCCGCGCGGTAATGAGAAGCGCGCGTCACCGCCCGGGCCATCGCGGTAGCCCGAGACGCTTCCGGCGACGGTGGTCACCGCGCGCGTGGTCAGATCGAGGACGCGGACGCGGTGGTTGCCCTGGTCGGCGATGTAGAGCTTGCGGCCCTTGGCATCGAGGGCAAAGCCCGCGGGATCGGTGAACCTCGCCGCCTCCCCGACACCGTCCGCGAAGCTGCGCTCCCACTCTTTGCCGGCCACGCTGCTCGTGACGCCCGTGTCGACCTTCACCTGACGGATGCGTTGATCGCCGCCGGCCACGTACACGACGCCCTCCGCGTCGTCGGCGATCATGGGCACGGGAAAGGCGAATTGTGCAACGTCGCCCGTGCCATCGCGGGTGCCGAATGCCTCGTCGACGGGCCCTGCGATCCGTTGCACGCGGTTGCTGGCGAGATCGAGCACCCGGATGTCGTTGCCCTGGTTTTCGCCGATGACGAGCTTTCCGCCGGCGAGCGCAATGCCGCGCGGCGAGGAGAGAACGGCCTGCGTGCGCGCATCGCCGTCGGTGGGGACGACGGCCTTGGCGGCCACGGTCGTCACGTCGTACGTACCGCTGGTCAGATCGATGCGCCGCAGATCGGTGCCGCCAGCTTCACCGACGTAGAGCGCCTTGCCGTCGGGGGTGGCCGCAATGCCTTGGGGCCGGAAGAAGAGCGCGCTGGTGCCCTGACCATCGCGCGCGCCGAATTTCGGTGCGCCGGCGGAGGGGGGCGAGCCCGCGATGGTCACCACCGCACCGTTGCTGACATCGACGCGGCGAATGGCATGCGCGCCGCGATCGGCCACGTAGAGAAAGCCGCCCGCGTTGGTGATCGCGGCAGGTGACACGAGGCCCGATGTGGATCCATCGGTGCCGTCGACGAACCCCGCCCCGCAGCCGTTGCCCCCCGAGAGGGTGGAGACGGTGGGGCCGGCGCTGCTCCCAAGGTCGAGAACGCGGATGCGGCAATGGCCATAATCGGAGACGTAAACCTTGCTGCCGATGTGCGTGATGCCCATCGGGTACGAGAAAACGGCGCTGCTCGCGGCCCCGTCGGCGAAGGGGCCCGAAACCCCGGGTTGGCCTGCGATGGTTCGGACCAGGCTCGACGCGAGATCGATCTCACGTACGTCGTGGTTGCCGTTCTCGGCGACGTAGACGACGTTGCGCGAAGCGTCCCAATCGAGCGCATAGGGCACGTTGAAGTGCGCGTTGGCCACGTCGATTTCCTTCGGATTGGTGCCAGCCACGCCCGTGCCCGCGAAGTACGTCACGTCGACGTTGCCCAAATCGACGCGCGCAATCTTGTGCGCATACGCGGACGCCACGATCAGCCGGCCGTTGCCGTCGAAGGTCAGGCCATAAGGCGACACGAACCCCGCGGCGGAGCCCACGCCATTGCGGGTCTGTCCCACGCCATTGATCCCCGCCAAGGTGATGACCTGTTGGGTCGCAGGATCGTACCGACGGAGCGAGTGCCCGATGCCGTCGCCGATGTACACCTTTCCATCAGCGCCCACGGCGAGGCCGCTCGGGTCGCCGAAGCGCGCGTCCTGCGCGTTGCCATCGCGGAACATGCGGCCCACGGGCAGCCCGGCGAAAATGCCCAGTTGCCACGGGTTGGTCGACGTGGCCGTGGTGCTGGCCTTCGCCCCCTCCGCGTCGGCGGTGATCTCGTTTCGTGCCGCGGGCCCGAGCACCCAGCGCGTCTGCGCGCGCCCCTGCGCATCGGTGGTGACCACCACGTCCGCGACGAAGTACCCGCCCCCCGCGCTGGCCGTAAACGTCACGGAGCGGTTCGACGCCAGCGCACCGTTCGCATCGTGCACCTCCACGACGAGCGGCTGCGCGAGCTCTTTGCCCACCTCGCCCGATTGCCCGGTGCCGGAGACGAAGGCCACCGAGAGGCCGCTGCCAGACTGCTCCTTCAAGTCCTCGATGCCGAGAATGCCCGCACACGAAAGCAGCCCCCCGCACGAGACGAGAAGGCCCATCCCCACGCGGTACGAACGACGTCCCCTTTTCATTCTGGGCGGGAACTATACGCGAGTATGGAACCGCCAAGGCGCCAAGAACGCCAAGGATTTGGGGGTCCGTGCAGCTGCGCGTTCACTCCAGCACATCAATCCTTCTTGGCGCCCTTGGTGCCTTGGCGGTTCGATTCGCTCGAGTTTCCCCGCGTTCGCCGCGCCAGGAGGGACGCTACTTCAGTTCTCATCCCGGAACGTCCTCTCCCGTACACGTTCCCGTTCCCGTTCCCGTACACGATCCTTCTTTTCCCCAGACATTCGGGAACGGGAACGGGAGCGTGTACGTGTACGGGAAGAGAGAAACGGCTTTTCGGGAAGACGAGAACTAATTCAGCGCTGGGCCGCCGTCGACGAAGACCTCGAGGCCGGTGATGAAGCTGCTCTCGTCCGACGCCAGCACGGCGGCGATGTTGGCGATGCCCGCCGAGATGCCGGCCTTGCCCGGTGGCAGCCCGGCCATGAGGCTCGCCTGATCGGCGAAGACATCCATCTGGCCGATGCCTTGAAGGCCGTAGGCCTCGTGGGGGCGAGGGCTCACCACGTTGACGCGGATCTGGCGATGGCTCAGATCCGCGGTCCAACAGCGCGCAAACGACCGCAACGCCGATTTGACGGCGCCGTACATGCTGAAGGCGGGAACACCATCGCCCACGCCGGGCGACGCATTGAGAATGATGGAGCCGCCGTCGCGAAACAGGGGAAGCGCTTTCTCGACGGTGAAAACCAGGCCTTTGACGTTGAGGCCCATGGCCTTGTCGAAGTGCGCCTCGGACACGCCAGTCACTGGCGCGAATTCTCCAAGTGCGGCGTTGGCAAAGAGAATATCGATGGGGCCCTTGCCCCGTACCGCTTCGTAAAGCCGATCGAGGTCGGCGACATTGGCGACGTCCCCCTCGACTCCGGTCACGGACCCTGGCACATTCTGGCCGATTTTTCTGACAACGTTGTCAGTTTCGCTCTGGCGGCGCACGAGCACGAAGACATGCGCTCCATCCGCCGCAAATCGTTGGGCGGTGGCCAAGCCCACGCCACTGTTGCCCCCTGTGACGACCGCGATCTTTCCCTTTAGCTTGTCCATGTGCTCCGCCGCCATTTCCAAAAACTACGCATTTTGCACAGAACAGTCGATATCTTGCATAAGAGCATGACCGCTCTCACCTCATTGGTCACGCAATTTCGTGGCGCCCACATAAACTGACCACGCGTTCCGCTGGTGTCGCCGTTGCGTAAGTGCGGTTTGGTTGGAAAATGACGCACCCACCCTAAAGTACAACGCGGGGCGTAATGAAATCGAGAAAACAGCGGATGCGCGCAATGAAGGGTGAGTTTCGATAGTACACGGCGTGAATCGGTTGTCGGTATTTGGCCATCGACGAACGCAGCAGCGGAACCAATGTTCCTTCTTTGATATCACGCCACGTCATGAAATTGGATAAGCATGTAATGCCATATCCATTCACCGCCAAGGCCCGAATGGTTTCGCCACTGGCCGCTTTGAGGTGGGGCTCGATGGTCATGCGTTCGCTACCTTCATGAAGCAGCGGCCAATCGTTCAACGATTTGGGGCTCGTAAATCCAATCAGGCGGTGTTTCTTCAAGTCGTGGGTAGTCTTGGGTGTGCCCTTCGCCTTGAGGTACGCCGGGCTCGCCACGATGTTGAGATTGCACGATCCAATGGTCTTGGCGTGCAACGTCGAGTCGGAAAGCGAGGCGATGCGAAAGGCCACGTCGGTGCGCTCCTCCAAAAGGTCGACGATATGATCGTTGCTGGCGACCTCCAAGCGAATATCCGGGTACAGCTCGGCAAAGTCGGCCAGGTGCGGGGCGATGCCGTGCAGAACGAACGGCGCGGCGGCGTCGATGCGCAACCTGCCGGCGGGCTTGCTTTTGCGCGAGGCAAGCGCTTCCTCGGCTGCCTCCATGGCCTCGAGGATGGCGCGCGCACGCTCGAGGAAGATCTCCCCCTCTTCGGTGAGCCCGAGTTTGCGCGTGGTGCGCCGGAGCAAGGTGGTCTCGAGCTTCTCCTCGAGCCGGCTGAGCGCTCGGCTCATGCCCGAGGCGGTTTGCCCGAGCCGTTTGGCGGCGGCGGATAGAGAGCCCGTCTCCACGACGGCAACGAATGCGGCCAATTCTTCGGTGGTCGTCCTCATTTGCGGCGCTCTCTCGTGGCTGATTCGTGACTGGCAGTCAAATATCTTTTACAGATTCAGCGAGTGCGCGCAAGAGTGAAGACCCTTACTACTCCGGCATGACCAACACGATTCCAAGCATGGGTCTCGGCACGTTTCGATTGCAAGGAGAGGTCGTCCGGCAATCCGTGCTCGATGGACTCGAAGTCGGTTATCGCCACATCGATACCGCTCAGATTTACGAGAACGAAGCCGACGTGGGCCAGGCCATCGCCCAAAGTGGCATTGCTCGGGGCGAGCTATTCGTCACGACGAAGATTTGGCTCGAGAACCTCGGCAAGGACAAGCTGATCCCGAGCCTCGAGGCGAGCCTCGATCGCCTTCGCATGGCGCAGGTCGATCTCACGTTGATCCATTGGCCGTCGACCGATGGAAAGGTGCCGCTGGCCGAGTCGCTCGAAGCGCTCGCGCAGGCCAAAGACGCGGGGCTGACCAAGTTGATTGGGATTTCGAATTTTCCCATTCAGCTGGTGGACGAGACGCTGAAAGTCCTCGATCGGGGGCAGGTGGCCACGAATCAAGTCGAGGTGCACCCTTTCTTACAAAACGCCGAGTTGCGGGCGTTCAGTGCGAAAAAGGGCATTCACGTCACGGCGTATCAGCCGCTCGCGTACGGGAAGGTGATGAGCGATCCCGTGCTGCAATCGATTGCCGCGAAACACGGCGTCACGCCGGCGCACGTATCCATCGCCTGGCTGTTGCGGCTGGGCATGGCCGTCATTCCGGCGTCGACGAAGAAGGCTCACCTGAAGGCGAACCTCGAGGCGCAAAAATTGGTGCTCGATGCGGACGACATGGCCCGCATCGCTACCATCGACCGGGGCGAGCGATTGGTGAGCCCTGATTTTGCCCCCGCCTGGGACTGAAAGGATTTCACATCATGAACATCTTCGTAACCGGAGCATCCGGATTCATCGGCGGTTC
This sequence comes from Sorangiineae bacterium MSr12523, assembly GCA_037157775.1. Classification (NCBI taxonomy): domain Bacteria; kingdom Pseudomonadati; phylum Myxococcota; class Myxococcia; order Myxococcales; family Pendulisporaceae; genus Pendulispora; species Pendulispora brunnea. The sequence continues at coordinate 12,735,823 of CP089982.1, read as the reverse complement.
GGTCGCCGCGAGCTTGGCCCGCGATGGCCATACGGTGCGCGGGCTCGTGCGCAATGAGAATAAGGTGAAGGACCTCGCCGCCATCGGCATTCAAGGCGTGGTGGGCAGCCTCGACGATCGCGCGTTCCTCATCGAGCAGGCGCGCTGGGCCGATGCAGTGATCAATGCCGCCGATAGCGATCACCGCGGCGCGGTGGAAGCGCTCATCGAGGGGCTCGAGGGATCGGGCAAGGTTCTCATCCACACGAGCGGCTCCTCCATCGTGGGCGACGCCTCGGGCGGTGTTTTCTCCGACAAGGTCTACAGCGAGGACAACCTGCCGGAGCCGACGGCGGACAAGGCCCCGCGCGTGGCCATCGATCGACGGGTTCTCGCGGCCAAGGACAAAGGCATCGCCTCCACGGTGCTCTGCAACACACTGATTTACGGGCACGGCCTGGGCATCGGGCGCGACAGCGTGCAGCTTCCGCGGCTGGTCGACCATGCGAAGAAGGCCGGCATCGTGCACCACATTGGACCGGGCACCAACATTTGGTCCAACGTCCACATCGAGGACGTCGTCGCTCTCTACAAGCTCGTACTCGAGAAGAAGCCGCGCGGCGCGTTCATGTTCGTCGAGAGCGGCGAGGCGTCGTTCAAAGACATGACCGATGCGATCGGGCGGGCCCTCGGGCTCGGGGAGGCGAAGCCTTTTCCACTGGAAGATGCCATTCGCGAATGGGGCTACGAGCACGCGTCGTACGCGCTCGGCTCCAACAGCCGCGTGCGCGGAACGAGGGCGCGCACGGAACTCGGCTGGCAACCGAAGCACACCTCGGTGACGGATTGGATTGCCAAAGATCTGAACCAGTAAGGGAGACCATGGCCATGAAGCTTCGATTCATCGCGACGGCACTCGTGTCGGTCGCGCTCGCAACCGGGTGCGACAATGATCCGGGCAAAAACAAGGCAAAGGCACACGTGTCGGCGCCCGCAGAAGTGCAGCAGGCAACCACGGGTGCAGCGACCAAGCTCGCATTCTCCAGCACCGATGGGTCGGTGTTCTCCTTCGTGGGCGCCAAGGTTACGGGCAAACAGGAAGGCTCCTTTGGCAAGTTCTCGGGCACCGTCGATCTGATCGATGGCAATCCCGAGAAGAGCAAGGTCGACGCGGAGGTGGACGTCGGTTCGCTCTCCACGGACGCGGAGGGGCTCACGCATCACTTGAAGACGCCGGACTTCTTCGACGTAGCGAAGTTTCCGACCGCGCATTTCACCTCCACGGCCATCCGCGCCGGGGGCGAAAAGGGCGCCACGCACACCATCACGGGCAATCTGGAGCTTCACGGCGTGACCAAGTCGATCTCGTTTCCCGCGACCATCAAGGTCACCGGCGAACAGCTCGATGCCGATGCGGAGTTTGCGATTGACCGCAAGGACTTCGGCATCGTCTATCCAGGCAAGTCCGATGATTTGATCAAAGATGAAGTTCTTCTCAAATTGGCAATTCGCGCCAAGGCGAAGAAGGCGGCGTGAACCCATGAATACCACGATGACGTTCATGGCCGCTCTTTCGCTGATGGCCTGCACACCGGCTGCGGCGGCACCGCCCAAGTCGGCGGCCTCCACCACCACCGTGACCGCCGGTGTTCCCGTGTCCAAGTGGGGTCCGGACGACGAGATCGGCGCGGCCAACGAGCTCAAGCCGGCGCTCGTCGTGTCGGCGGCCAAGTTGGTCAAAACTGGAAAGACGTACCAACTCGGGATGGAGGTCAACAAGTCGACGCCGGCGTTCCGGCATCGCAACTTCCGCCTCATCACCACGAATCCGGGCCAGGAGGGCGGAAAGACCGAAGGGCCCAACAAGTTCACCTACAACGACGAGCACTTCGAAGGCTGGCTCGGCGTCGGCACGCAGTTGAACGGCCTGGGGCACATTGGAATCGATAGTACGTATTACAATGCCAACCGGGCGCGCGACTTCGTGGACATCGAAGGGGTGAAGAAGCTCGGGCTGGAGAAGACACCTCCCATCGTGACGCGCGGGGTTCTTCTGGATATGGCGGCGTATTACGGTACGGATGTCGTCAAGGAAGGCACGGCATTCTCAACGGCGGACATCGAGACGGTGCTCAAGAAAGAGAACGTGACCATTCAGCCCGGGGACGTGGTCATCTTCCACACGGGTTGGCTCGATCTCGCAGGGAAGGACAACGCGCGTTTTCTAGCGGGCGAACCGGGCATCAACCGCGCCGCTGCGCAGTATCTGGCAGAAAAGCGGGTCGTGGCCGTGGGCGCGGACAATTGGGCGCTGGAGGCGGTCCCCTTCGAGAAGGGCGCGGGAACGTTCGAGGGGAATCAAACGCTGATTACCAAAAATGGAATTTACGTACTGGAGAATCTGGTTACCAAAGACTTGGCGCACGACAAGGTGTACGAGTTTCTCTTCGTGCTAGGGCATCCGCGCTACACGGGGACGACCCAATCGATCATCAATCCGGTGGCCATTCAGTAATTCGCGATTCGCTCAGCTCTCGCTCGAGCGGAAGTCGATGGCGACTTCCTCGGTCAGGCCGGGCGCGAGGAAGCGACGAAAGACACCCTCCGTGCCGTCGTTGCTCACGCTGATCAACTCGCCGGGGGCGATGTCCACGTAAACGACGCGCGGGGCTTCGGCGCCGGGGCCGCGCACGAAGATCTTCGTCTGCGATTCGCCCTGGACGCGGGCGGAGTAGAACGCGAGATCGCGGTGGTTCTTGGGGACGATGGGCGCATCGCGATCGATTGCGGGCATCATCGCGACGACCGCGTCGCGGCTCTTGGCCTCGTGGTGGCAACCGATGGCGCCCGCCACCAGCGAAGCGGGAACGAGAACGGTCGAGATCAAACGGGCGATGGTGTTGTTCATGATGGTGTTCTTTCGCAGGAGGGGTCAGAGAAATTTCAGCGGCCTCTAACGGCGCGTTCGAGACGGGCTATCGCAATGCCCATGCCATCGTTTTTCCGCGCAAAAACCGCGATGTTCTCACCCCAGCCGCCCCTCCGCGTCGCCCGGCCGTGGGACGGGCATCCCAAATTCGGGAAGAGGCTCCCTCAGCGCCATACGCCCAGCATCGCCTTCTTGTCGACCTCCGCGGACGGCGTATGGGTGAGCGGGCCATCGAAGGTGCCGGCAAAGAACCGCTGATCGATGGCTCGAACCTCGGTGTGGCGTGGACCACGAAAGGCAAGGCGCGTCGTTTCGTGTCCCGTCGCATCGATGCCGTAGACGAAGCCTTGGCCGGGTTCCATCCAGCTGTGGGTGTCGTAGGCAAAAAAGTCGTTCGAGCCTGCGAAGAGCATCCCGCCCGCCTCGTCGATCTTGCAGTCGAAGGCGTAGTCGTCGCGCTTCAGATCGATGACGCCCGACTCGACGGTGCCGTGCTCGAGGTTGCCGCGCACCCAGCTCAAATCCCACTCCATCGTGCGGTTCGGCTCTTGGTATTTGCCCTCGACACGCGCCGAACCGCAAAGCGTGACCTGCTCGTCGTGCAGCACGATGCCCGCAACGTTCGGCTCCACGATGGCATCGTCGCCATGGCTGAACAACCGCATCACCGTGCTTTGCCCGTCGGCCGAGATGCGCGTCACCATCGTTTGATCGCGGGGGCCCGACCAAATCACGTCGTTCCGATCGAAGTGCCGCTGATAGGCCGGAAACATGGCCCGATCGATGGGAAACGCAATGCCAATCCGCCCCGCACCGTCGACGGTCAACACCTCCTGGCCGACGAGTGAGACCGTCGAGCTGGTGAGCGGCATGATTTGGCGCGACCAAAGCACGCGCAGATCCGGTGCCAAGGCATAGACCTTCGTGCCGTAGACGAAGGTGCTGAGGATCGCCTCTTCTCCGCGCGCGGCAAGCACGAAGCGACGGCGTGTCAGGGCGATTGCCTCGGGGCGCACGATCCCGTCGCCGGAGACCGGTATCACTTCGGTCTTCATCGCCTCACTCCCGTCGGGCTGCCGTTCGAACACGTACATCTGGCGATCACGTTCCGTCGGTTGATCGCGCAAGGGCGCTTCGTGAATCAGGTGAAGGTCCGCCCCGAGCCGGCGCAACCACAGGGCCCGCGGTGTCGCTGCGTCGCCGCGAACCTCGACGACCGTGAATTCGCCACTCGGGTGCACGATGATGTCCAGCATGATGGCCGTCGCAGGTGCTGCCGCCGACGCGAGTCGACGCCCGTGCCCGTCGAACAGCTCGAGGACGCTCGTACCGACGCGATCGTCCTGCCCTCGGTGCGACGTACGGATGGCCGCGACATTCCCGCCCGCCGTGACCGCGATCCGATCCATTTCCTCCTGAAATGCATCGCCGACGCGCCGGAGCGCCACGCCTGGATGCCAATCCCCCTCCGTAAACGTCGTGGTGTCCCCGTCAGTCGGAGGCGGGTTCGGCGAGGGCCCATTGTCTTGGCTGCAGGCGAAAAGCAAAAGCGTGGCGCACGTCAGAAGGCCGCGTATCGGTTGCATGACCGGCGTACCCTCGCACACTTTCGCGACGCTGCGAAATTCACCAGCCGCTGTTCGTTCCGACTTTGCAAAAGAACGAATCGGGGGCGCCACCGCGATCGAGACCTCCCTGGCCGCAGCCCGAGACGGCAACGGTGTCGAAGGTGACGGCGCCGCGGTAAGCGCTGTCCACGACTTGAATGCCGTAGGTCGCGGCATTGGTGACTTTGACGTTCTTCAAGGTCACATTGCCAAACTTGGCCTGGTCGGCCGCGTTCAGGAGCTCGGGCGAGCATCGGTCGCCATCGGCAACGCAGGCGCGGCCGAAGCCTTGGAACTGGATGCCCGAGTAGGTGGGGGCATCGATATCGATGTTCTCGAGTCGAACATCGTTGATGTCGCCCTCCCGCACGTACAGCTTGACGGCCCCGTGGCGAAGGGGTTGGCCGTACTTGTCGGTAAACATTTCACCGCCGGCCCGCGCGAGGGAGATATTTCGGAAGGTCGTTTCCGTCGATCCGAATGAATACACGGAGAACTCGTTGGCAATGAGAATTCCCGGGTAGGTCAGCACGTCTTCGCAGGTGCTGTCCTCGAACAGGTTGCCGTTGCCGCCGTAGTTGGCAAAGCAATTGGCTCGCCAGGGCATCTGCACGGACAGATGGCGAAACGTATTCCCGTGACCGACACCTTGGTCGGGCGCGTTTTTCGCATTGGCCGGGATATACCCATCACCGTAGCGATAGGTCATCTCCTTGACCCACTTGGTCCACTTTATCGACCAGATGGCCGCCGCATCATCCCCGGTATTTCGAAAGTGGCAATGCTCGACCAGTGAGTTGGACGTGCCATTCGCCAGGTTGATGCCATCGGCATACGTGTTGCGAATGCGCAGGTTGCGTATGGTCAAATTCTGCGTGGGCGCCTCCTGGTACGGCGGATCACTGCCCACCCAGACCGCCGCCGCCTCGTGCTCGATCCATAGATTCTCGAGCAGGGAGCCATTTCCCATCGGCCCGGCGAATGCCTTCTGCGGCCCCTCCGTGTCCTCGCTGCGCGACTTCGTCTCGCCGAAGATGGAGAAATCGCGGTAGGTACACTTCGTGTTTGCGCCGATGCAGAAGAACATCGCCTTTCGCCCGCGAAGTACGGTGTGCCACATGCCCGCGCCGCGCACCTCCACCCCGGGGTTGTCCAACCCGACGTTGCCGCCATCGATCCGATTGGCAAGGTATTCGCCTGCAGGGAACCACAATTTTGTGGTTTGGCGCAGCGCATTCAAAATATCGTTGGCGTGATCTTTACCGTCGTTCGGCTGAATGCCAAATTCCGTGACCGAACGGAATCCCGCGGGCATGGGCAACGGTGCGGGTGCCATTTCGAAATCGACCAGGTCGATCACGTAAAAGGCCGCGGTATCCTGCGCATCGCGCTGCAGCTTTACCTGCGCGCCCGCCGGGATTTCGGCCAGCAATGCACGTGCCTCGTCGAAAAAGGTGTGTGGCTGTTCTGCGGGCGTGTCGGTGCCCGCCCCCATGGCCGAGCCCTTGTACGACCACGCGTAGCGCGAGGTGAGCGACAAGGACTTCACCCGTGTTCCATTCACATAGAGGCCGAGCGTCGCATCGATGCCGCCACCGTTGGGTGCATCCGGGATGGAATACCGCACGACAATCGAATTTGCCTTGGCCGTAGTACGAAACGATACGTAATCACCTGTCTTTTCGAGGCGCACAGCCTTGCGGCCCACCGCCTCGGCCTCGATGTGATTCGCATCCCATTTGATCCGGCTGGGGCCCAAAATTTTCGCATTCGTCGTGCCGTCTTCCGCCTGATGCTCGATCCACGGCACCGTCGCCCCGCGACCAGCGGGAAATGCGGTTACCGGCGATTCGATCTGCGCCTCATCGCTCGGGCGATCGGCGCTGCACGCGACCAGCGCCACAAGCATGCACGAGGTACATCGGAGACAACTTCGCACGTTGCGTCCCATGGGCTCCTCTTCGGAAAAGAAAACCATTATGCAGGCAACAATGTCACCTGTCATCAAATTCATTTTCTCCCACACCGCCACGCGATGTCGTTTGGCGATGCGTGCGGGGCCCATTACCCTTTCGCGGCATGCGCAACATGGCCGTTTCACGCGACACGGTGTGCCTCCTCGTTGCCTTGACGGCGTGTGGTCCGGCCGCCCCCTCGCCTTCCTCGTCCTCGCCCGGCCGCCCCCAAGATGATTTGCCCCCCGGCGCCCCACCCGCCGGGTCTCCCCCGCCGTCGTCGCACGTGAATGGATTGCCCATTGGCTCCCCCCGGCCCGTGAGTTTCGTCGATGTGGCCGCGGCCTCCGGCCTTGCCGCCGTGCGCAAGGATGTTTCGGATTTCTTCGACATTCACTCGGACGACTACGACGGCGACGGTTGGCCCGATATTTTCATATCGGACCATAAAACGCGGCACCGGCTGGCCATGAACGACCGAAACGGCGGCTTTGCCAACCAGCCGCTTCCCGCCTCGGACGCCCAAGTTTGGTCGATGATGGCGGTTGACTTCAACAACGATGGGCGTCTCGATTTATCCACCAACTGGGATTCGGCGTCCATCAAAGTTTACCGCAACGACGGCAACCGCTCCTTCTCCAGTCTATCGGCGTCGCAGTCCTACGAGAGCCAGGCCAATGGCATGGCCTGGGCCGATTGGAATGCGGACGGGATTCCGGACTACATGGTGAGCGGCTTCTTTGGGAATCGCTCGTACATGGGACGGGCCAGCGGCGGATTTTCCCATGTCGCATCGCCGGCCATTCCAACGCAGTATGCCCAAGCCTCGCTTTACTTCGCCGATCTCGATGGCGATCACTTTCCCGACGTTCTCATTCAACCGACGAATGCCACGGTCGGGGCGGGCATTTTCAAGCCCGAGGTGGAGCACACGACGAAGATTCTCTTCAACAAAGGCATCGCCGGGGCGGGCGCCGGTTTTCAACCGGGTGTGCCCAATGGCCTCGAGGCGTGCCCGGGCCCGGGCATTGCGCTCGGGGATTACGATCTCGATGGGGATCTCGATCTTTTCTGCGCAGGATCGGCGCCCCACGGCGTGGCGCAGCCTCGCAAGACCTTCCGCGTGCGGCTGTTTCAGAATCAGGGCAATGGCACCTTCGTCGATATGACCGAAGCCGCCGGTCTCCCCACCGGCGACAAGACGGTCAACGAGTACCGTGTTCTCTACGCACAATCCGTCTTTGCCGATTTCGACAACGATGGGCGCCTGGACATTCTCTGGATCGAGCCGGAACCCGGCGGCATTCGCCTTTTCCAGAACATGGGCGGCGGCTCCTTCCAGGACGTCACCGCTGCGGCCAGGCTCGATGCGTACCGGCACGATGTGCCGCGCTTCATGGTCACGGATTTCGACCGCGATGGGGCGCTCGACATCGTCACCATGGTCGGCACCACCACGCCCAAGCTGTCGCTCCTGAAGAACGAAGTGGCGGGTACCTCCTGGCTCGATGTCACGTTGGAAGGGACCCACCTCAAAACCGCCACCAACAGCAAAATCCATGTCTACGAGGCAGGGCACCTTGGCGATGCGGCGCACCGCGTGGGTTACCGCGAGGTGCTGCTCGCCTATAGCCACCGCGCTCCGCTCGCACAGCATTTTGCCGCGCTACCGGGCCTCAAATACGATGTACGCGTTCAATTTTGGCCCGAGCGCAATACCGTCGACGTGCGCGATTTGCCCGGCGGACAGCGCGTGCGCATTCGCGCGTCGGGTGGATGCGACTCGTTCTAACGGCATCGTCCTCCCCTACAAGTTGTCCGAGTCGGACAATCTGAATCGGACAACTTGTACGACGGTGCGCGCCGCCGTGGCGCCACCCTCCTCGTTTCCGCTGTTTTCGCCGCTCGCACGGCCGGCCCGCGCCTTGCTCTGTATCGAGGCACGCGGGGGACAACGACAAGACAGCTGAGAAGGAGAAACTCTCATGGTGAAACGATGGCAGAAGGCGCCCTTTGCGCGGCGTAGCGGAGTGCTGATGCTCCTGGTCCTCGGTGCGGTCGCGGCCTGCAGCGCGGGCGACGACAGCGACGCCGACACGCAGTCTCAGGTTCGCGCCGATGGCGTCGAGGTCACGAACGTCACCATCACCCCGGGCAATGGCGTGGCGACGGCTCGTTTCACCGTAAAAACGTCCCATTCGCTTCATTTCAATCAAATCGTGCTCGCCGTGCGCAATGCGCAGGAGGAAATGTTCGACTTCGCCCGCCAGACCGACGTCACGTTCAACGGCACCCGCACCTTCGAAGGCGCCAGCGGCGCGCTTGCCAATGGCGATTACAGCGCGTGGATTGCCTATACGCTCGACGGCTCGAATTGGAGGAGCGCCTCGTCGCCCATCACCTTCACGGTCGGCGGCCCCGGCAAGGGCGATGCGGGCACGGGCACCGATTCAGGGTCCGGCACGGACGCGGGCACCCCGCCCGGGGATTCCGGCACGACGCCGCCGCCCCCGCCGCCGGCGGGCAAAACCCTGGTTTTCGATGCCCCGTTCAACGACACCTCGAACTGGACCGTGGGCCGTAGCTCCTCGTACCCGGGCGCGACGAACCCGGGCGACAACAAGCTCGATTACATCTCGGCGAGCAATGCCCCCGATGCCGATGGGACGTTCCGCGCCATCAAGCGCTCCGATGGCAAGTGGGACGCGGATCTCGTCACCACCGAATACAGCCAGAAGAAATTCGAACTCAAGCCGGGCGACGAACTCGATGCCACCGTTACCCTTGGACCGGAATTGGGTGCGTGGCCGGCCATCTGGACCTGGGGCAAGGACCTTTCCTCCGGCGTCCAGCCTGGTCACGGCGAGGTGGACCTGTTCGAATACCACCCGGACAACGTCGACCTGCTCGAGCTCTCGAACCACGTTTCCGACGGGCACCTCGATTACCGCAACTCGAACAACGTCAAGCCGGGTAAGCCCTTCGATTTGAAGGTCATTTTCGGGCGTTCCTCGGTGGACTGGTACATCAACGGCGCCTCCATCTTCAAGGACGGCAAGGGCGTTCCGGCCAACTGGACCGCCTACCCGATCGTCAACATCTCGGTCTGCGCGGGGCAATACCACCCGGCGCCGCCGTCGTCCCTCTCGTCGATGTCGTACAAAGTCACGAACTTCCGCGTGTACCGATAATTCGTAATTGTGCAATTCTAGTGGGGCTCGCTTGATGGGCGCATGAGGCGGTATATCATGCGATGGCTGGCGAGCCCCCATGCCATCTGCTTGCAACAATTCCGAGGACATCGAAGCATTTTTGTCCGGCAAACTCTCGGTGGACGAGAGGCAGCGTCTCGAGCGGCACGTCGACCATTGCAGTGAATGCCGCGTGCTTATCGGGGCGCTGGGCCGGGGATCGTCGCTGATCACGCAGCCCTCGGCGGATGCGCCGCCCGATGCAGGGGCGCCCATTCGCATCGGCGAGCGCGTGGGGCGTTACGTTATTGTCGATTGGCTCGGCGAGGGCGGGATGGGCGTGGTGTATGCCGCGCACGATCCCGAGTTGGACCGCACTGTAGCTCTCAAGCTATTGCGCGAGGGCGCCAGCGACATCGACATCGATCAGGGCGAGCGCCTTTTGCGCGAAGCGCGGGCGATGGCGCGGGTGGGGCACCCCAACGTGGTGGCGGTGTTCGATACGGGCTTTCACGGAGAGCGCATTTTCATCGCCATGGAGCGGGTGGACGGGCCGACGCTTCGCGAATGGCTCAAAATGCAGCGGCGGACGTGGCAGGAGATCGTTCGCATGTTCGTGCAGGCCGGGCGCGGGCTGGCGGCGGCGCATGCGGCGGGATTCGTCCATCGCGACTTCAAGCCGGAGAACGTGCTCATTGGCGCGGATGGCCGGGCACGGGTGACCGACTTCGGGCTGGCGCGGGCCGACCGCCCTGCGCCGCAGTCGCACCGTTCGGGGGCGGACAGCATCGTGGAGTTCGACACGAGCATCGCGTTCGGAACGCCGGCCTACATGGCACCGGAGCAACTGCGCTTCGAGCACGCGGATGCGCGCTCCGATCAATTCGCGTTCGCGGTGGCACTTCACGAGGGGCTCTACGGGAAACGGCCTTTCCCTGGTACGTCGTTACCGGACCTCTGCGAGGCCATCATGGCCGGGCGCATCGACGAAGTGCCCAAGAGCGGGCCGCAATGGCTCCGTCGCGCATTGATCCGCGCGCTGCACGGTGATGCTCGCGAGCGCTACCCCTCGATGGAGCCGCTGCTCGATGCCCTGGAGCGCAATCCGTATGCGCGATGGCGAGGCCGCGCGATTGCACTCGGGTGCGCGCTGGCGCTGGCCGCGGGCGTGTGGGGCATCAAAACCACGCGGGCCGCTCCGGAGGTGCGCTGCCAGGATGCGGCGCAAAAGCTGGTCGGAGTTTGGGACGAGGCGCGCAAGCGCGCGGTGCACGATGCCTTCGCCGCCACGGGCGCGGAGTACGCGGAGCAGAGCTTTCGCACGGTGAGCCAGGCGCTCGATGCGTATGCGCGCGATTGGACGCGCGGACGCACCGATGCGTGCGAAGCCACGTGGCTGCGTGGCGAGCAATCGGCGGAGCGGCTCGATCGGCGCATGGCATGCCTCGACGAGCGCCTCAACGAGGCGAGCATGCTCACGGACATTTATGTGCGCGCGGACATGAACACCATGCAAAACGCCGTGTTGGCCGCGCAGTCGCTGACGATGCCTGCACTCTGCAGCGATCCGAATCACCTCGGTTCGAACGCCATTGCGCCGCCGGAGCCCGCGAAAGCTCCGCGCGTCGAAGCGTTGCGAAAGCGACTCGCGGAGATCAAAGAGCTGCGCGACGCCGGGCATGCCAAAGAGGCCCTCGCACCGGCCGTGGGCGCGGTGACGGAGGCGCTGGCCATCGGCTACCCGCCCATCGAGGCGCAGGCGCTCTTCGCGCACGCGGAGCTTTTGTCCCTCACCGGTGCGCCGCCCAAGGAAGCCGAGACCGCGCTGTACGAGGCCGCGTGGTCCGCCGATCGCGCGCGCGACGATGGGACGCGTGCGCAAGCCTGGACTCGCCTGGTGTTCGTGGTGGGCGCGCGGGAGCTGCGGGGTAGCGAGGTGCCGCTGCTCAATGCGCAGGCGGTGGCCGCCATCACGCGGGCGGGTACGCCGCGCGATCTGGAATTTGCACGACGCCACACCCTGGGCGCTGCGTACCGTGAGCAAGGTCGGTTCGCCGAGGCGCGCACGGAGTGGCAGGCGGCTCTGGAGCTCGCCCGTGCGCATTTCGGCGCCGACAGCCGGCAGGTGGCGAAGACCGTGGGCGACCTGGGCTGGGCCGCCTTGATGCTGGGCGAGAACGAGACGGCGCGCGAGCTTTTCCAGCGATCGCTCGAGGCCACGGAACGCATCGTCGGGCCTTCGCATCCCGACATGGCCCGCATCCTCAATGCGATGGGTGTCGCCGCCAGCAAAGAAGAGAAACACGCGGAGGCAGGTGCCCTCACACGGCGCGCGGTGGAGATCCTGGAAAAGGCGCACGGCCCCGTCCATCCCGACGTGGCGGCCTACCTGGACAATCTTGCGGACACGCTGCGCGAGCAGAAGAAGTACGGCGAATGCCTCGCCATGCATACGCGCGCACTCGGCATTTACGAGCAGCTCTATGGCCCGGATCATCCGGAGCTCGTCTCGTCCCTTCTCGGCATCGGGCATGCGCACCTCGATGCCGGCAACCGTGCGGCCGCCATTCCCGTTTTCGAACGGGCACTCCGGGTGTACGGCGAGGGTAGCGATCCATTGTGGCGTGCCGATACGCAGCTCCTTTTGGCCGAGGCCCTCGATCGTCGCGAGCGGCGCCGCGCACGCTCCCTGGCTATTGCGGCGCGGGACGTCTACCGCAAGGACGCGAGTGCGAACGCGGTGCAGCTCAAAGAAGCGGACGAGTGGCTGGCCAAGAATCCGTAATACGGATTCACAAGGCGTTGGGCAGCGGGAGGCTGGCACGGAAGGCGAGGATCGTTTCCACGGCGCGGTGGGCGGCGCTCTCGGGATCCGTTTGGGCGGCCACGTGGGGAAAGATGTCGATGCGCGGGTGACGCCATGCCGGGTGCTCGAGCGGGAGTGGCTCGGTCGCGTGCACGTCGAGGACGGCGTGACGCAGATGGCCTCGGTCGAGCAGCTCGAACAGATCGGCCTCCACGAGGTGGGCGCCGCGCGCAAGATTGATCACCACGGCCCCCTGGGGGAGTAGGCTCAGGGTCTCTTTGCGCAGGATGCCGAGCGTCTCCGGCGTCAGCGCCAACAGATTGACGAGAATGTCCGCCGCGCGAAGCACGTCGGGCAGGCCTTCGGCACCGCTTCGAACGGTGATGCCCTCCACATCACGCGGCGAGCGATTCCACGCGATGACCCGAAAGCCCACGCGCGCAATGGCCTGCGCCACCGCCTTGCCCAGCGTGCCCAATCCGAGCACGCCCACCGTGCGCGCCGGAGCGTACGACTGCGCCTGCGGCGACCAAGTCCGTTCGGTTTGTGCGCGCCGGTACACATCGTGTTGGCGGTGCGCCGCGAGGACGTGCGCCAGGGCCGCTTCGACCATCGTCGCGGTGAGGTTCTCGTCGACGAGTCGCGTGATGATGGCGTCCTTGGGCCGCGTGGGATCGGCAACCAAGTGATCGACACCGGCCCACAGCGAAACGATGAGGCGAAGGTTGGACAATCGCGCCAGCGCACCGCGCGTAGGCGCCCCCACCACGGCGATGTCCACGCTGGCGGGATCGTCCACATCGTCCGCGGCTTGGATCCGCTCGCCGGGCAGGCCTGCCGTGAGAATGCGCTGCACTGTCACCAAACTGACGCGTTCGAAAAGGGCAATGCTCATCGTGAGCGGTATTTATGCCCCAATCGCCGGCCTCGAGGAGCGTCAAAAGGAGATGCGATGTGGGGTGGCACTCGCCTTGGGGCTTTCGCTCGGGTTTTCTCTCGTGCATTGCGCCGCACTGCCGCGGCCGTTGGCTTTGCCCGACGATGGGCAAGCCACTGTGGCGGTCTTCAGCGAAGCGCTGCCACACTCCATGAGTGGCATTGGACGCCACTCGTGGATCGCGGGGCGCGGTCGGGGCGCGCGCACCTTTCGTCGCTTCGAGGTCCTGGGCGAAGCGCACATCGCGCAAGGCGATCCATTCCGGCCGCAGTGCGGTTGCGGACGCGACACACCGGAGGATGCCGATGTGCGCATGCACGCCGTGGTGCACGGGCCGGAGGCCGAGAAGGTGATCGCGTGCCTCGAGCGCGAGACGAAGCGTTACAACGAAGAATACGACTACGGCTTCTGGCCGGGCCCCAATTGCAACACCTACGTTGCCATGATGGCGCGCCGATGTGGGATCTCCGTCGAGCTCCCGTCGACGGCCAATGGACGCGATTACCGCGGCATCGTCGGCGCCGGCGTCACCTCCGGCGGAACGGGCTTGGCCTTCGAGACGCCTTTGGTCGGGCTCAAGTTGGGGCTGAAAGAAGGCATCGAGGTGCATCTCTTCGGCGCGGCCCTGGGCATCGATTTCTGGCCTCCGGCCATCATCGTTCCCGTGGGCCCCGGACGGATAGGATTCGACGACCGATGATGCCGCCCGCGTACATCGAGCCCGAGCCGCCCCCGGTCTTTCTCGGCACCGCGGAGGTGTTCGCACGCGGCGAGGCGCGCGTGGAGGAAGATGTGCACGGCGCCGCGCACGCATCGGGGCAAGCGCATACCGCTCTCGTCTCGGGCGCAGCCAACGCACGGATCATGTGGGCGGGCATCGGCGGCTGGCTCGGTCCGGCGGCCGGACTCGATTTCGAACTAGGCTTTGCAACATCGGCCGCGGGCTTCGTGCACGGCGTTCGTCTCGAGCCCGCGGGGCTCGGCCTGGTGCTCGGCAAATTGGGTTTTCTCTCGGCGAAGACGGGTGCTGGCTTCGGGGGGATCACCGGGCACGGTCCCACCGCGCTCGAGGTGCCGGCGAGCGCACATCTCGTACTCGACGCCGCCTCGCGCGTGCGTCTCCTGTTCGACGCGCGCATCCTCTGGGCCTTTGCGCGTGCGCGGGCTGACGGTGCACCCCACGCGCCCTTCGGCGATGAAATGCGACTAGGGGTGGGCGCGCGCATTGGCCAATCGTGGAAGGAGGGACGTTTCCAGGACGCCGGTGGATATTTCTTCCGACTCGAGCACTCCGAGCGATTCGGCGCGGCCTACCTCGGTATCGCCTTCGGCTGGGAGCTCGGCGGGACGAGCTTCTGAGATCGCGCACTTCCCACACGCGCGCGCCTATTTGATCGCGCGCACGTGATGGCGCGTTTGCGGTGGATTCATCGCGCGCGAAATCGTACGGTAGTCGCGATTCCCCTTTATGCCGCCTTGGGGGTCGAGCGGCGCTTACACCAGGAGCTCGACGATGAAGGCTCGTGCCTATTCGCTTTTTCTCGCCACGTGTGGCGTGGTTGCCGTTTCCCTCGGAGCCTGCGGCGACGACGATCCCGCAGGACCTCCCCGGCCCGGCCCAAATGACTCGGGCGCGCTGCCCGACAGCGCGGTGGATGCAAGCACCGACGCGCGGGATGCGTACACACCGCCCGCCACCTGCCCTCCGCGCTTCACGGCCTCCAAATCGACACTGCGCGATTGGGATTCGAACTTCACACTTGCCGGGCTCACCGGGCAAGATGGCGTCGAACCCACCGTTTACGACTTTGCGCGTGACACCGACGGAAGCCTCCTCGTGGCAGGCTATTTCCGATGGGCCGGTGCGCAGCGCGTCGATGGATTGGCGCGCTGGCGCAACGGCGCGTGGGAGCCGGGGCGTACGAATTGGAACGGGCGCGATCCCGGATCGGGCGGATTTTACGCGGTCGCCGTGGGCCCTGCGGGCGAGCTCGCCCTGGCCGCGAACACGGGAAAGAACGGGGAGCTCGACGAAATCTGGGTCGACAAAGGCGCCGGCCTCCAGGTCGTGGGCCGCTATGCGAATCGCGTCCGCCGCCTGGCATGGATCGACGGAAAGCTCTGGGTCGCCGGCGGAATGGAGTTCGAAAACGGTGGCCCCAAAGGATTGGCCATTTGGGACGGCGCCAAATGGAGCGGTGCGCCGGGCGGCGATCCCGACCATTACGTATTCGATATTCTGCCAAATTCCGATGGACACGTTCTCGTCGCCGGACAATTCGGGATCATCGGCGGCGTGACGGCGCACTTGGTGGCCGAATGGGACGGCAAAGCCTGGAGTGCGAAGTACCAAATGCCGGAGGAATCCTTCCGCACTTTGACCATCGCGCGCGATGGATCCGGCACGCTCTATGCGGGCGGATCGTTTGCGCTGGACCAGGCCAACCAGGCCTCGGCGAGCTTCGCCAAATGGAACGGCACCGCGTGGGAGGTCGTCGGGAATGGCGTGGCCTACACGTACGGCACGGGCGTGGTGAGTCACATTTTGCCCTACGACGGGGCCCTTTACGTGACGGGTTGCTTCGATCACGTCAACGGCGGCGAGAACTCGCCGAACCGCATTGCGTCGAACGGTATGGCCAAATGGGACGGCACCGCGTGGACGTCGCTCGACGATGGCACGAAGCCGGTGACCTCGCACTGGGTCTCTTGGATGCGCTGCGGCTTCGAGCCGAACGCGAATGTCATTTGGGATATGCCGCGCCATCGGCTCGCCGTGGACGGCACGCGCGTGCTCATGGGCGGGGCCTTCGCCGGCGCGGCGGGTGTGCCGTCGCAGAGCGTTGCAGCGTACGACGGCAAGGCGTGGCAGTCGCTCGGCACGTCGGGCGCGGGCATTTCGGGGGAGGTCTTCGAGCTCGCGTCTTCGAGCGCATCGTGCACCGTCTATGGGCTCGCGCGGGCAAGCCACGCGGGAGGGCAACCGCTCACCTCCCCGGTGGTGCGCTACACGGAGACGGGCTGGGTTTCCGCCGCGCCGCCCCTTCCCGCGAAGACGCGTTGCGATCGCATCGCCATCGGCAAAGACGAGGCGATCACCCTTGCCTGCAGCGAGCAGGCGGAGCCCGATCCCGTGGGGCGTGTGCTCGTGTTGAAAAACGGCGCCTGGACGCGACTCGTGAACGATCCGCTGCCCGCGATCGTCGACCTCGGGTACGCCCCCGACGGCTCGTTGTGGCTCACCGGCGGCAGCTGGGAAAAAGGCTTCTTGGCGAAGTGGGACGGGACGAAGCTCGTGGTGCCGAGCGCCGATAGCCTCGACCGCACGGGTTTCCGGCTTGCCTTCGCGCCGCACGCGAACGATGGCGGCTACGACGTCGTCGTGGGCGGCGTCTTCGAGCACGTGGGCGCGCTGGCGGCCAATCGCATTGCGCGGTGGAACGGCAGCACCTGGAGCGCACTCGGGGAAGGCACCGCGGGCAACGCGGTCTCTGCGCTGGCCGCGACGAAGGACGGCATCTACGTCGCTACGCAAAAGGAAAATGCGGCGCGGCGCATCCTCGCGCGCTGGGATGGCTCCGCCTGGACCGAACTCGCCACCCCGGAAAACGGTATTCCCAAGCCGTACGGCGCAACGACGCACACCTTCACCGCCCTGCTCGCGCTCCCCGATGGAAGCCTTTTCGCCAGCGGCTATGTGTGGCCCGAGACCGGCGGCCGCAACGTCTTCTACTTCGACGGTAAAAAGTTCACCAGCGTCGGCGGAGGCGCCGCCGCGACCGATGTTGGCGCGATCGCCCTCGGCGCCGACGCTGTCTACTTCGCCGGATCCATCGCGGAAGTTGGCGCGGGCACGAAGCTTCGCGCCTCCGTGGGCGTGGGGCGCATCCCGTACGAATCAGGACTATAGTCCATGGAATGATCGCTCGCCATTGGAGAGGATGGACCAAGCCCGCGGATGCCGATGCCTACGAGCACCTGCTGCGCGAGCATGTGCTGCCCGGCCTGCGAACCATCGCAGGCTACCGCGGCGGCTATGTTTTGCGCAGCAACGGCGCCGAGGAGACGGAGTTCGTCGTCATCAACCTTTTCGAATCGCTGGAGGCCGTCATCGCATTTGCCGGGAAGGATTACGCCACGCCCGTGTTCGAGCCGGAGGCGAAACGGCTGCTCTCGCGGATCGAGACGGTGGCCCACCATTACGAGGTCAAGGTCGGGCCATGAAGAAGTCACCCGTGGAACGGCTCCGGGCCATCTGTTTGGCGCTGCCGGAGGCCACCGAAAAGGAAGCGTGGGGCGATCCCACGTGGCGCGTGCGTGATCGCATTTTCGTGATGCAAAAAGGCAATTACGAGGGTGGCCGTCCTTCGGCGTGGTTCAAAGCTGCGGACGGCGCCCAGGGCATGCTGGTCGAGATGAAACCGGACACCTTTTTCGTCCCACCCTACGTGGGCCACAAAGGGTGGGTCGGAGTTTACCTCGACGCCAAAAAGATCGATTGGAAAGAGCTCGAAGCGCTCGTCGAAGAAGCCTATCGCCTCATTGCCCCCAAGCGGCTCGTGGCGAAGCTCGGATAACGAATAACTCGCTTGCTCGGCGCGGGGTGTGCAACCAATGCACGGTGCAGCCGTATGCGAACCCGTAAGGAGCAGCTGCCATGAAAGATCTCTTTCACAAATTTGCGCATACCATTTCCGAAGCGGTGGGGCGGCCCGCCACCTTTTGCGTCGCGCTCGCCATCGTCATCGCGTGGGCCGTGAGCGGACCGCTATTCCATTTTTCGGACACGTGGCAGCTCGTGATCAACACGGGCACCACCATCGTCACATTTCTAATGGTATTTTTGATTCAGAATACGCAAAACCGAGATGCTCATGCCATTCACTTGAAGCTCGACGAGCTCATTCGCGCAAACCGTCACGCCCGCACCAGCCTCGTCGCACTCGAATCGATGAGCGACGATGAGCTCCAACGACTCCAAGAAGAATTCGACGGCCTACGCGAACGCGTGCACGGCGTTCGCAAACACCGCGCGAAACGGCGAGCCTAAACCGCATCGGAATACAACAACGCCGGCGGGGGCGCTTCCAATTGCAGGATGCGCGACATGCTCGGCGTCGTTGCGGCGTCGAACAAGTCGTCACGCAGCTTCGATAATTTGGAAAGGAGCGTCGCGAGAACGCGCCATAGGTCTTCGGTGATGTCTTCGACCCCGAGCTCGAAGGCGGTGGCTTCGGCATCGAGCTTTTGCCATTCGACCCATTCTTCCATGCCGCCGGCATTCAGGCGCTCTCGGATGTCGTCACGCAAAGCCTGCATGCGCAGGAAGCCTTCACCGATTCTCGTTTGCAACTCGATCAAGCTCGCAGACATTGGGCTATCTCCTTCAATCGCCTCCCCCAACTTGGATGAATGGCACAATCTGGACCGTTACCAGCTGAGTCCGCGACGGTGCGAAATTCTCGACGCAACGTGGAAGAGGCCGCATGCAGTGCGTTGCGAGGGCGGCAAATTTTGCCTCAGTGTGCGCGCGTGTTTCGCGGCTTTCGCGAAAGGCCAGGCTAGAGCGACTTCCGTGGATCTCCGCCAAGGTAGGCGGCGTGGACCCGCGGATCCTTGGACAAATCCGCAGCGGACCCATGCAGGGTAATCTCGCCGGCCACGAGGACGTAGGCGCGATCGGCGAGGCGCAGGGCGAGGCGTGCGCTCTGTTCGACGAGCAACACCGTGGTGCCGCGGTCGCGGATATCGCGCACGACGCTCATCATTTGCTTGGCCACGATGGGGGCGAGCCCCATCGTCGGTTCGTCCAGGGCGAGCAGTTTCGGCTGGTTCATGAGCGCGCGGGCAATGGCGAGCATCTGTTGCTCGCCGCCGGACATGAGGCCGGCGAGTTGCTCGCGGCGCTCGCCGAGGCGCGGGAAAAGTTTGTACATGGCCTCGCGCCGCTCTTCGACGGTGGCACGATGGCGGCGATCGAGGTACCCACCGAGCAGCAGATTTTCCGCGACGGTGAGGTTCGCGAAGATGCGCCGGCCCTCGGGCACGTGGCCCAAGCCGCGGGCCACGATGTCGTGCGCCTTGGTGCGCGTGATGTCCGCGCCATCGAACCGCACGGTGCCGGAGACGGGGCGGTGCAGGCCCGTGATGGTGCGCAAGGTGGTGCTTTTTCCGGCGCCATTGCTGCCGAGAAGCGCGACGATTTCGCCTGCGCGAACATCGAACGAGATGCCGCGCACGGCGTCCGTTTGGCCGTAACGGCTGCCCAGATCCTTGACTTCGAGGAGCGCGGTCATGCGGGCACCTCGTCGTCGTCCGCACCGAGGTAGGCCTCGACGACACGGGGATCGCGCTGCACGTCGGCGGGCAAGCCGTGGGCGATGGTGCGACCGTACTCCAAGACGGTGACCCGATCGGAGGCGGACATGACCAGGGCCATGTCGTGCTCGATGAGGACGACGGCCACACCCAAGGTGCGGATGCGCGTGATGAGGTCCATGAGCGCTTGCTTTTCACCGGGGCTCGCCCCAGCAGCGGGCTCGTCGAGGAGGACGACGAAGGGCCCACTCGCCAGGGCACGCGCAATTTCGACGCGCCGGCGCTCGCCGTACGACAAGGTGCCCGCGGTGCGGTCCGCGAGGGCACGCAGGCCGACGAAGTCGAGGCACCAGCGCACCACGGCGAGCTCCGCGGGGCGGGGCCCGAGCAGGGCGCCCTCGCCGAAGTGACCCACGAGGGCCGGATGCCGTGCGAAGCCACCGAGCAGCACGTTTTCCGCGACGGTCATCTCGTCGAAGAGGCGAATGCCTTGGAACGTGCGGGCCATGCCCTCTTCGACAACGCGATGCGGAGGCAGGCCGGTGAGGGCTTTCCCGTGGAGGGTGACCTGGCCCCGGGTGGGCGGGACTATGCCGGTGATGCAGTTGAACGTCGTCGTTTTGCCGGCGCCGTTGGGGCCGATCAGACTGACGATTTCGCCCGCTTTCAAGGTGAGATCGAAGTTGTCCACCGCGGTGACGCCGCCAAACTGCCGCGTGATGCCGCGCACGTCGAGCAGCGGATCGGTGCCGGAAGTGCGCACCGGCGACGTGGTGTCCTTGCCGCGTTCCGGATCCATGTGCCGGAAGCGCGCGGGCCACAAGCCACGCGGGCGCACCAGCACGACGCCCACCAGGAGCAAGGCGAAGACGAGGTTGCGGTAGTCCTGCACCGAGCGAAGCACCTCGGGCAGCGCCACGACGAGCACCGCACCCAACATGGCACCGGGCAAGCTGCCCATGCCGCCAATCACGACGATGAGCAGGATGAAGAGCGACGTGAGAAAGGTGAAGTTCGAGGGGTCGACGGTCCCCAGCTGCGCCGCCGAAAGCGGACCCGCGATGGAGCCGATGCCCGCGGCAATGACGTAGGCGAGCATCTTCGCCCGGACGGTGCGCACGCCCACGGCCTCGGCCGCGTTCTCGTCTTGGCGGATGGCGCGCCACGCATAGGCGAGCCGCGAGCGCCCGAGCAGAAGGCTCAATGCAAGCACCGCGGCGAAGAAGGCGAGCACCAGGTAGAAGAACTCCTCGGGCCCGCGCAGTTCGTGCGAAAAGACGCTGATGAGGGGCACGCCGGTGAGGCCATTGGGGCCGCCGGTGATATCCAAATTGGTGACGGTGATGCGCGTGATTTCGCCGAAGCCCAAGGTGACGATGGCCAGGTAATCGCTGCGCAAACGCAACGTGGGGTATCCGATGATGGCGCCCGCACCCGCGGCCACCGCCACGGAGACGGGCAACGTGCCCCAGAAGCCCCAGCCGCACTTCAACATGAGCAGCGCGGACGTGTACGCGCCAATGGCATAAAAGGCGGCAAAGCCCAAATCGAGCAGGCCGGCATATCCGACCACGACGTTGATGCCCAATCCGAGAATGCCGTAAATGAGAATGGTGGCAAAAACGGTGACGGCGTAATCCGATAAGAATTGGACGGAAATACCCGCCGCCACCAAGAGGGCTGCCCAGATGAGAGCCTGCCGTCGCAGATCGTTCATCTACACGCGCTCCGCCACGCGTTCCCCGAAGAGGCCGTGCGGCCGCAGCACCAGAGCGCCGATGAGCACCCCGAAGATGATGACGTCCGCCCAGCGCGAGGAGACGTAACCCGCGGCAAAGGACTGCACGAGGCCGATGAGGATGCCCGCCACGGCGGCGCCGACCATGTTGCCGATGCCGCCGAGCACCGCGGCGGTGAAGGCGCGCAGGCCGACCAAGAAGCCGACGGCGAAGTTGATCTGCGTGTAGTAAAGCCCGTACATCACGCCCGCGGTGCCCGCGAGGACGGAGCCGATGAAGAAGGTGGTCAGCACCACGCGCTCGACGTCGATGCCCATGAGACGCGCGGCGTCGGAGTCCATGGCCAGGGCGCGCATGGCGGTGCCGCGCACGGTGCGGGTGATGAAGGCCCAGAGGCCGAACATGAGGCCGAGGGCCAGCAGGACGAGAACCACCTGGCTGTAGCTGATACGAACCGGCCCGGAGAGGAGCATCGTCTGCGGGAGCACGTGCGGGTAGGAGCGAAAGCCCGCGTGCGTCAGGAGCTTCACCGCTTCTTCGAGTGCGAAGGAGACGCCGATGGCGCCGATGAGGAGCGAGATCTTCGGCGCGCGCAATAGTGGCGCGTAGGCGATGCGCATGATGCCCACACCGAGGACGCCCGACACGAGCGATCCCGCGAGCACGGCGCCGGCAATGAGCAACGCGGTCGTGGCGGGCGCGGAGGAGGAGGCGCCGGTCAGCACGGCCAGGCCTGCAAAGGAGCCGACCATGAAGACGTCGCCGTGGGCGAAGTTGATCAGCCGGAGCACGCCGTACACCATCGAGTACCCCAAGGCGATGAGCGCCAAGAAGGTCCCGATGGTGAGCCCGTTGACGAGGTACTGCAGAAAGTCGGTCACGGTTTGTACGCCGTGTACTTGCCGCCCTGCACCGTGACGGCGATGAAGTTCAAGGTCTTGCGGTCGCCCTTGTCGTCGAAGGCGATGGAGCCCGTAATCCCCTGTTGCTCCTCGAGGCCGTGCAGCGTCTTGATGAGATCCGTGGTGCCGCCCTTGTCGATGGCCTTGGCCAGCACCTTGATGGCATCGTACTCGTAGGCCGAGAACGGCCCCGGCTCGCCGCCGTTGTTCATGGCCTTGTAGCGTCGCACGAAGTCGGCCGCCGACGGAAGCGTGGTGGGGAGCGGCGCGGTGGTGGCGATGAAGCCTTCCGCGGTATCGCCCGCCGTGCGCAGTGCGCTTGCGTCGGTGGTCGCATCGCCGCCCACCATCTGGAAGGTCAGCCCGAGTTGCTTTCGCTGCTTTAGCAACAACCCCGCCTCGGCGAAGTACCCGGTGAAGTAGAGGACGTCCGGCTTCAAGCCAGCAATCTTGGTGAGCACCGGCGTGTAGTCGGATTGGCCGGAGGTGAGGGCATCCAAGTAGGCAACTTCGGCTTGCCCATTCTTCTTGATGGAGGCCGCGGCCGCCTCGGCGAGGCCCTTCGCGTACGTGGTGTTGTCATGCAGGATGGCCACGCGCTTGGCGTGGAGCGTGTCGACGATGAACTTGGCGGCGAACTCGCCCTGGCGATCGTCGCGGCCGCAGGTGCGGAACACTTTGCCCTGGCCGTCGTCAGTCAGCACGGGGTTGGTCGATGCGTCGAGCACGAACGGGACATTGGCGCGGCCGAAGATGGGGGCCGCGGGAACGGCCGCGCCGGAGCAGTAGCCTCCAGCGGCCGCGACAACACCGGAGTTGACCAATTTCTGGGCGGCCTGCGCGGATTGCTGCGGAGTGCATGCGTCATCCGCCTCCACGATTTCGATTTTGCGTCCTTTGATGCCGCCCGCCTCGTTGATCTCGGCGGCGGCGACCTTGGCGCCGGCGAGGATGTCCTGCCCGGCGGATGCACTATCGCCGGAAAGTGGCACCGGTACGCCAATCTTGATGGGTCCTCCCTCGTCGCCGCCGCTCTTTTTACAGGCGGAAATCGATACGGCCAAACCTGACAGGGCGACAACACAGTGCGCAACGAGCATTCGACGTGACCATGAAGCCATAACGTCCTCCCGTGAGCGGGGTAGCAAACGCGCGATCGTACCTTGTGCGTGGTAGGAATGGCCAGTCTTTCTTCGAATGGAGAGAACAACATGACCACGACCACAACCCAGGATAGACGTTCGTTTCTGAAGTTGGGCGGATTTGCCGCCGTGGCAAGTGCAGCAGGCTGCGCGGAGAACGCGTCGTCCGAAAGTACCTCCATCTCACTGGCCGCTGTTGCGGCAAGGTATGATCCGAAACCCGTGGAGCCGGGCCCCGACGGCAGCTACCCCTCGCAACGGCCGCCGGTTGGCGAGAGGCGCTTCGTCAGCCAGGCCGTCGAAGACGTCATCGCCAAGGTCAAACCTCGGATTCGCAATCGGAAGCTCGCATGGATGTTCGAGAATTGTTTCCCGAACACGCTCGACACCACGGTCTTCTATTCCGAGAACGGCGGCACGCCGGACACCTTCGTGATCACGGGCGACATCGAGGCGATGTGGCAGCGGGATTCGTCGGCGCAAGTATGGCCGTACTTACCCTTCGTGACCGAGGATGAACCTCTGCGAAAGTTGATATCCGGGGTCATCCGCCGGCACACGAAGAACATCCTGCTCGATCCGTACGCCAATGCCTTCAACAACGGCCCCACGGGCGGTCCGTGGCAGAGCGATCTCACGGACATGAAGCTGGAACTCTGGGAGCGGAAGTACGAAATCGATTCGCTCTGTTATCCGGTGCGCTTGGCGCACGAATATTGGAAGATCACGGGCGACACGAGCCCGTTCGATTCGGCCTGGCAAAAGGCCGCCACGGCCATCGTGTCGACGCTGCGCGCGCAGCAGCGCAAGACCAGCAAGGGGCCGTACCATTTTCAGCGCAACACACCCACGGCAACCGATACGGCGCCGGGCCGCGGGTATGGGAACCCGATCAAGCCGGTGGGGCTCATTTGCTCGATTTTTCGGCCGAGCGACGATGCCACGATTTATCCGTTCCTGATTCCGGCCAATCTGTTTGCCGTGGTGGCGTTGAAGCAGGTGTCGGAGATCGCGAACGAGGTGCTGCACGATACGGCACTGGCGTCGTCGGCGTGGGACTTGGCCCTGGAGGTGGAGCGGGCCGTTCGGCGGCATGCCATTGCATTGCACGAGCGCTTCGGCCCCATGTACGCGTACGAGGTGGATGGCTTTGGCAATCGCCTATTCATGGACGATTCCAATGTTCCGAGCCTTCTCGCACTGCCGTACCTCGGTGCGGTCGATGCACGCGATGGTCTTTACCGCGCGACGCGGCAATTCGCGCTCAGCACGCACAATCCGTACTTTTTCCAAGGTGCGGCCGGCGAGGGCATCGGCGGGCCGCACGTGGGGCTCGACTACATTTGGCCCATGGCCATCATCATGCGTGGACTGACCAGCGACGACGAGGGCGAGATCAAGACGGCGCTGGATACGCTGGTCCGCACGGATGCAAGCACGGGCGTGATGCACGAGGCCTTCCACAAGGACAACGCGAACGACTTCACGCGCTCGTGGTTCGCCTGGGGCAATACGCTCTTTGGCGAATTCGTGTTGAAGATCGCCAAAGAGCGGCCCCACCTTCTATAGAGATTTGCCCATGCAAATGCTGGTGAGCGGTGAATGGACGTATTCGCCGAAGAGTGGAATGCGCGAATAGCCTGCGCGTTCGTACAAGGCGATTGCTTCCGTTTGCCGCGTCCCGGTTTCGAGGAGGACGCGTTTCACGCCGAGGCTCGCGGCGTGTTCCTCGAGGGTGCGCAGGATGCGCGTGGAGATGCCCAGGCCCCGCCAGCGCGGGACGACGAACATGCGCTTGAGTTCGGCGGTGCCGTCGTCGTATGCGCGCACGGCGCCGCAGCCCGCGGGTTCGTCCTCGAGGTACGCAATGACGTAGGCGCCGCGGTCGCCGGTGACCTGGGCCGGATCCAAGTGGAAATGGTTGGCCCCCGGCTCGGAATACATCGACGCGAGCTCGTGGTTGAGCGCGCAGATGAGCGCCGCGGCCTCGTCGGAGGTGAGGTCGGCACGGCGGACGGAGAGGCCCGTGCGCTCGGTGCGAAATCGCTGCAGCTTGGGCCACACTTCGCCGACGGGGCGAATGGGCTCCGGCGGGTGGTGGATGGGCTGCAGGTGCATATCCCAATAGCCGACGTCGTGCCAGCGCTCGAACTTCCATCCCGCGCGGTGGTACGTGCCGCAGCGGGTAAAGCCGACGGCCTCGTGCAGGCGCTCGCTCGCGGGGTTGGGAGGGGTGATGCCCGCGAGCAGGGTGACGTAACCCTGCGCGCGCAAACAGGGGATGAGCGCGTCGTAGAGCGCGCGGCCGATGCCGCGGCGATGCACGTCGGGATGGATGTAGACGGAGACTTCGGCCGTCCATTGATATGCGCCGCGGGCACGGTGCATGGATGCTTTGGCAAAGCCGAGGATGCGCTCCGCATCACGGGCCACGAGCCAGGGATATTTTTCGTGGGATTGCGCGAAGCTTGCCGCCCAATCCGAAAGAGACTCCGGCTCCGTGGCAAAGTTGGCCGGCGTGTTCACCGCCGCCCAATTGGCCAATGCGAGAACCGCGGGCACGTCGTCCGAGGTGGCGCGCTCGATGATCATGGTAGTGCCTCGGCGATGAGTCGGTACGACGCGATGCGATCTTCGAAGCTCTCCGTATTGGTCACCAAGGTCAATTCTTGCACGAGGCCATCGGCGGTGAGGGCTTGCAGGCGGGCGGCGACCTGCGCCTGATTGCCGACGACGACGGCATTTCGTCGCGCCGTGAGCTCTTGCGATTCGAGTTCACTGCATCCGCCATAACCGCTTTTGCGTGCGGCCATGGCCTCATCGACCGTTGGAAATGGAATATTGTTCATTCTCGATAAGCCTTGGATGAACCAAGCCTCCGCCGGGGACGCGAGCTCGAATGCCCGCTCCTCCGTCTCCGCGCATAAAACGAATAGCGCTACATTGACATAAGGTTCCTTCAGCCATTTGGAAGGGACGAATTCGGATTTATAAACGGCCAATGTTTCATCCATGTTGCGGGATGGAATGAAGGCCCCGAATGCGTATGGCAATCCACGCGCTGCGGCAAAGCGGGCGCTCTCTGGGGAGGTTCCCAAGATCCACGGCTGCGGCGATGAAGGCACACGGGGAACGGCGTCCACGTGTTCGAACACCCCATCGGCGAGGTACGCGAGGAGCGCGTCGACCTGCTCGGCAAATTCCGGTGCGGACGAACGCCGTCCGTGGCCACCTTTCGTCATGAGCGCCAGCGCGGCGCGCGGTGCAGCACCGGTGGTGCGGCCGATGCCCAAATCGATGCGGCCGGGAAACATGGCCTCCAGGACGTGGAACTGCTCGGCGACTTTCAGCGGGCTGTAATACCGAAGCAGCACGCCGCCCGCCCCCACGCGCAGCCGCGTCGTCGCGGCGGCAACCCGCGCGGTGACGATCTCGGGCGATGCGGAAGCAAAGGCGTGCGCGCCGTGGTGCTCGGAGACCCAGAAGCGGTGGTACCCGAGCCGCTCGACTTCACAGGCGAGGCGCACGGTATTTCGAACGGCGTCCGCGGGAGATTGTCCGGCAAAGACCGGGGACTGGTCCAGGACGTTCAGAACGAGGCTCACACTGTTCTTGTAATCGACTCAAAAGGTGACCGCCTGCCCCGGCGTGAGAAATCGGACGCGCGCATCGCCCTCGAAGGCGGCGCGCACCTCGGGCTCTTCGGACAACTCGGGAAAGGTGCCGAAGTGCATGGGGACGATGATCTTCGGGTGGAAGTACTTTTGCACGGCCAAGGCCGCTGTCTTCGGGTCGAGCCCCCAGCGGGCGCCTCCGGCCTCGAGGAGCACGATGTCCGGGTGGTAAAGCTCCTCGATGAGCGCCATGTCGCCAAAGAGCCACGTGTCGCCCGTGTGGTAAATCGAGCGGCCGTCTGCAAAGCGGAGCACGTACCCGAGCGGCCGTCCGCCCTCGCTCGAGTGCATCGCCGGTACGGCGTACACGGTCACATCGGCGAAGTGCGTGGGGCCGCCAACGTTGACGATGTGCTGCTGCGCCTCGGGGATCTTCATGGCCCGGAGGTGCTCGCCCGTGCCGACGACCCGCGCGCCGGTGGCCTGCGCCAACTCCGGGACGTCCGCCGCGTGGTCGCCGTGCGCGTGGGTCACCAAAATGGCGGTGGGCCGCGCCAGACGCCCTGGGTCCTTCCACGCGGGCGGCGCTTTCGGGTTTTCCTTTAGCCAAGGGTCGATGAGCAGGCGTGTGCCGTTGGGCGATACCACTTCGAAGCCGGCGTGGCCGAGCCAGGTGACCTGAATCGGCACCGGGGGGCGGGAGGCTGCACAGCCCAAGGTCGAGACGAGGGACAAGATCATTAGGGGAAGGCGCATGGTTCCGCCCATGGTGGGTCTGCGGTGGAGGGCGATCTTGGGCGTTGTTGCGGTTATTCGTCGGGCCCCTCCGGGCTGGGGATGGTGAGCCCCCGCTTGACCACGCTGGAGACGACGAAGAAGGTGGGCCGGCGGGCTTTTTTCGGATCGAGGACGGCGCAATCGCGAACGATGACGCCTTCTTCGCGCATGCGCCTTAAACGACGCTGAATCGCGGACGGCGAGAGGCCGACTTTTTCGGCCAGGCGCTCTGCCGTTTGGGTCGCATCCTCTTGAACG
The DNA here is from genome assembly GCA_037157775.1 of Sorangiineae bacterium MSr12523. NCBI lineage: Bacteria > Pseudomonadati > Myxococcota > Myxococcia > Myxococcales > Pendulisporaceae > Pendulispora > Pendulispora brunnea. The sequence goes on along the minus strand of CP089982.1, from coordinate 12,707,669 downwards.
AGGTTCAGGAGCTGGCGGTCGAATCGGTCCAATTTCACGGCGGGTGCTTCGTAGGTGGTGCGCTGCGCAGAAAAAAGGCGCACGTGGGGCTTAGATTGCGGCCAAAACGCGCGGTCGCGTTCGCGCATGAAGTCGGCATCGCCGATCGGCTCGAGGTCGTGCACCAGGAGACTAGTCCGACTCGCCGCAACGAGGCGGTTCGCCGAAAATCCTCTGGGAAAGGTGCCGGTTCTCCTTCGGCCGGGGTTGTCGCCGATCTTCGATTCGGACGTGATTTGCGCTTATTTCGACACGCTGCATGACGGGCGAAGGTTGATCCCGCAGGAGGGTGAAGCGCGATGGCATGCGTTGCGCGTCCAGGCGGTGGCCCAAGGCTTGGCCGCGGCTGGAATCGCGGTTCGTTGGGAGACGGTGCGGCGTCCGGAGGAACTGCGGTATGCACCGCTTCGGGACGGGCACACGGAGAAGCTGATCGCGAGCTACGACTGGCTGGAGCACGAGCTGGATTTCGATGCAGCGGTGCACGTCGGCCACATCGCAGTCGCGACGGTCCTGAGCTGGCTCGAGTTCCGCGAGCTGCCGTCGTTTCGTGAGAAGCGGCCGCGATTGTCCGCCTGGCTCGACGCCTTCTCGGCCCGCCCCTCGATGCGCGCCACGCCGCTGTCCGGCGAGACCCACGACTGATCGGGATTATGGCTCGCCCTGCCGCGTGAAATGACGCTGGAGCTCAGCCGGCTGCGGAGCGATGCGGAGGACGGACGGGTGCGAGATCGCGCGCTTCCGCGCAATCGCACACGTTCTTCTTCTGGTCTTCTCTTGGCCAGACGAAAATGAGGGTAGGAAAAGTTCCGGTGGAGCGATCAGTTGTATGCGCAGCTTCACCCAACGAGGAATTCGGCCACCGGTCCGCGCCCGCTGCGCTTCCCGTCACCGCTCCGCATGTTGTTCCCGCCGGCGAGGCTCCCGTAGGAGTGGTTCCTCGCTATCAACAGGCACGTGGAGGGCTGTTGCCTCCCAATCATACCAATGGCAACCCATCATCTCAGTCTGCGACCTTGCGGGCGCGGTGTCCGGAGCACCGCGCACGAAGGTCTGCCCCGACGCATTGCCAACCCAATGCCAATCCGCATCCCCGCCGAAAATCCGCGCATCGTGGCAGCGGTCCCCTGTCCCGGACGAATTTCCGCCTGTCCGTGACACCCGTGACGCAAGTCTTGCCCCTCGGCTAGCCCGCGCCCGCGGCCGCGCGCCCAGCGCCCGCGCGCGCGTCCTTCGCGTAGCGCGCGGGCGTCGTGCCCGTGATGCGCTTGAAATGCCGGTGCAGCTGACTCTGATCGTAGAACCCCACGTTCAACGCCACCTGCGCCGCCGGCGCCCCCGCCTCGAGCAGCAAGCGCGCCTGCGCCACCCGCAGATGCGTCACGTACTCGTACGGCGCGAGCCCGTACTCCTCTCGGAACAACCGCAGCACGTGGAACTTGCTCCGTCCCGCCGCCGCGGCCATCGCGTCCAGGGTCACCTCGCCGCGCCAGTTCTCGAGCAAATACTCCCGCACCCGCCGCACCGCCCGCGCCGAGCGCTCCACGCGCTCCGCGCGCGGCGCCTCGCCGTAGTCTTCCCATAGCGCCGCCAGCGTTTCCACCAGCAGCGACTCCTGCCCAAATCGATCCCCCGCGGCCACCGCGTCGTGCAGCCGCAACGCCAAGGCCTCCGCGCGCCCGCCACCCTGCGTCACCGGCACGGCAAAATGCGGAACCTTCGCGCGCCCGCACGCCACCGCCACAGCTTCCACGGCCGCCGCCGAAATCGCCAAGCTCGCCGCCGTCACCGGCGCATGCACCCGCACGTCGCGGTGCACCTCGCCGGGCTCCTTCAATTTGAGGAGCCCGACGCCGTGCGTGCTGACCCGCCGCCGGTACCAAAAGTCGAACGCGCCCGCGAATACCAGCGTCAATCCGTAGCGCGTCGCGTGCCCCGTCCAGAGACGCGTATCGTTCTCGACCCGCGTCATCTCCACGGCGGCCATCGCCGAGTCAGTTTACCACGGTCTTGCACCCCAGAATGACCCGCAGGCTCGCTTCCCGCGCCGAGCTCACCGCCTGGCACGACTCACCGTGCAAGAGCACCCTCGTCGGATTCTGCGCATCGTCGTACGTCCAGCCGTTCACGGCATCTTGCGCAATCAGATGCTCCCCCGCCGAATCGGTCCACGCCACATTGACCCGCGTGGGATCCATGTTCGCCGACTTTTCCAGGTTGTATTCGCACCCCAGGGAAACCTGAATGCTCTTCAATGCGGCAACGAACTCCTGCGTCAGCTGCGGCACGCTCTTTCCGCCGCCCGGTGTGATCTGGAAGTGACACAGCTTCGCCGCGTCACTCGTCGCGGGATCGCAACCGGCCGATGCCCGCGTCCCGCCGGCGATCGCCAGCTCGGACAGAAAACGCGGCGCGTACACGTGCGTCTCGTCCGGCGTCGGGAACGGACCGATGCCCACGGAGAACGTATCGATGGCCCCGCCGGCATTGCTCGCGAGCCGCTGGTGCGTCGCTTCGTCGGTGCACTTCGTTTGCTCGCTATAGAGCCCCCGCGGCACACCATCGGTCACCAGCACGACGACTTTGCGTCCACCCGCGCGGAGCGGCGGCTGCGGCACGAACGGCTTCATCACACGGTAGCCGCCATAAAGCGCTTCGTACGTCGGCGTACCGGCCGAGTACGACGTGCCATCGATGCGCGCACGCAGGGCCTTGTGCTGCGCCTGGTCCACGAACGCCGGCTCGACGTCGGCGGCCGTCGGATACGGACCTTGTCCCTTCGTCGAGTCTTTCGCGTCCGAAAAAATGAGCAGCCCCACACCCACCTCGGGGTCCGCCGCCGCGTAGTACTCGTCGAAAATCGAGTCCAGCGCGGCAACGGCGGCTTTCCATTTGCCGTCGTCGCCCATGCTGCCCGACCCATCGAGCACGATTTCCAAATAGGCCGCCTGGCGCTTTGCCTCGCCGCGAGCCGTCGCGCAGCTCGCGTTCGTGCCCACGCCTCCATCGTTGGAGTTGGGGCCGCCGCCACCACCGAAGCCACCGCCCGAACCCGGCCCTTTGTCGGGCTCGAAGTTCCCGTCGCCACCGCCGGTGCCCGGGTCGAGCACCCCTGTACCTTCCGTACCACGCGCGCCACCGCCGCACGCTGGACCGAACACCACGGCCATCACGCACGCGCCTGCGCAAAAGAACGCACCCGAAGAGCGCCTCTTCATGGATTTGTGCCTCCTAACGGTCTCGAGTCTTCAACGAACCGAAGAGCCCCCCCGAGACAAGGACGGATGATGCACGCAAATTTTGCGCACTCAAGCAAAGCCGCACATTTTCGTGGGATTACCGCCGCTTGTGTGCGGAGCCCGCCGAGATTGTGCCCGATATATGGTCACATAGTGTCATCCGTGGCAGCTCTTCCAGAGCCGCCGTGACAAACTTTGATGCACCTCATCGGCGCCATGTTTGCAGTCGCGTGCGCGGAGGATTATGGGTACGCGTCCGATGTTTGCGTGGGCCCTCAAGAAAATCCTCGGAACCTCCCATGAGCGCGAAGTCAAAAAACTTCGACCCAGTGTCGAAGCCATCAACGCGCTCGAGCCGGCCATCAAGAAGCTGAGCGATGCCGAGTTGCGCGCCAAAACCTTCGAGTTCAAAGAAAAGCTCGAAAACGGCGCCACCCTCGACGACATCCTGCACGAGGCCTTTGCCGTTTGCCGCGAGGCGGGCTGGCGTGCCCTCAAGATGCGGCACTTCGACGTGCAGCTCATTGGCGGTATGGTCCTTCACAAGGGATCCATCGCCGAAATGCGCACGGGCGAGGGCAAAACCCTCGTCGCCACCCTCCCCTGCTACCTGAATGCCCTCGAGGGCAAGGGCGTGCACGTCGTCACGGTCAACGACTACTTGGCCAAGCGCGACTCGGAGTGGATGGGCAGGCTTTACGGCTTCCTCGGCCTCTCCACGGGCGTCGTGGTCAACTCGCAGTCGGACAGCGACAAGAAGCGCGCGTACCGCAGCGACATCACGTACGGCCAGAACAACGAGTTCGGCTTCGACTACCTGCGCGACAACATGAAGTTCAGCGCGCTGGAATACGCCCAGCGCGAGCTCAACTTCGCCATCGTGGACGAGGTCGACTCCATCCTCATCGACGAAGCGCGCACGCCGCTCATCATCAGCGGCCAGCAGGAAGCGTCGAGCCAGAAGTACCGCACCATCAACGAAGTCATCCCGCGCCTGCGCAAAGACGAGCACTACCTCGTCGACGAGAAGCAGCACAGCGTGACCTTGACCGACGAAGGCGTCGAGCAAGCGCAAAAGCTGATGGGCATCTCGAACTTGTACGACCCGGTGAATCTGGAGTCGCTGCACATTCTGAATCAGTGCTTGCGCGCCCACGCGCTCTACAAGCGCGACGTGAATTACCTCGTGGCCGACGACGGCAAGGTGCTCATCATCGACGAGTTCACCGGCCGCGTGCTCCCCGGCCGCCGCTGGTCGGACGGCCTGCACCAAGCCGTGGAGGCCAAAGAGAACGTGCGGATCCAAGAAGAGACCCGCACCATGGCCACCATCACGTTCCAGAACTTGTTCCGCCTTTACAAGAAGCTCGCGGGCATGACCGGAACGGCCGACACCGAAGCGGGCGAGTTCCACTCGACGTACAAGCTCGGCGTCATCCAGATCCCCACGAACAAGCCCATCAGCCGCGTCGATAGCGAAGACCTGGTCTACAAGACGGAACGCGAGAAGTTCACCGCCGTGGCGGGGGAAATCGAAGAGCTTTACGCGCAGGGCCAGCCGGTGCTCGTCGGCACGACCAGCGTCGAGAAGAGCAACGCCATCGCGGCCATCCTGAAGAAGAAGAAGATTCCGCACGCCGTCCTCAACGCCAAGCAGCACGAGAAGGAGGCGTACGTCGTCGCGCAGGCCGGGCGCAAAGGCGCCATCACGGTCTCCACGAACATGGCCGGTCGCGGCACGGACATCATCCTGGGCGGCAACCCGGAGATGCTCGCGAAGCTCGAGTTCAAAGAGCAAGATCGCGATCCCGATGCGGAGCCGGAGGAGTTCGCGAAGCTCGTCACCAAGTACGAAGAGTCGTGCAAGAAAGAGGGCGACGAAGTACGCGAGGCCGGCGGCCTGCACATCCTCGGCACCGAGCGTCACGAGTCACGCCGCATCGACAACCAGCTCCGCGGACGCGCGGGGCGCCAGGGCGATCCGGGCTCCAGCCGTTTCTATCTGTCGCTCGAAGACGACTTGATGCGCATCTTCGGCGGCGAGCGGGTGAAGGCGCTGATGGAGCGCATGGGCATGCCCGACGACGAGCCGATCGAGCACCCGTGGGTGAGCAAGTCGATCAGCGATGCGCAGTCGAAGGTCGAGGGGCGCAACTTCGACATTCGTAAGAACCTGCTCGAATACGACGACGTCATGAGCGAGCAGCGCAAGACGGTCTACAAGGTCCGTCAGCAGCTGCTCGTCGGCCGCTACACGCCGGAGATGGTGGACGACGACGGCAAGCCCACGGGCAAGCTGCGCGTCATCGAGCCGCTCGATCGCCTGCGCGACGACGTCAAAGACGCCATCCGCGACATGGTTCTGCACTACGGAACTTCGACGGCGCCCGACGGCGGTGGCAAGCCCGCGTCCGTGGAGGCGGTCAAAGAGCTCTTCGAGATCGGGAGTCTCCAGGAAGATATTTACAATTACTGGGGCTACAAATTCGAATACCGCGATAGCGACACCAAGAAGCCGCAAAAAGTCTACGAGCGGCTCATGGACGAGATCCCGCGCAGCCTCACCGAGCAGCGCGAGCGACTTCTCGATTTGGTCGACAGCATCATCGCCGCGATTCTCGAAGAGAGCTGCCCCGCGAACATCCCGCCGGAAGATTGGAAGTGGGACGACATCGCGGAGGGCTTCCGCGATCACTTCGGCATCAAGCCGAAGGACTTCGTGCATGTCTCGGACTTGGAGGAGCTCGCACACCGGCTGTACGACCAGGCCGAGGCGGTGCTTCAGCAGAAAGAGAAGGACCTCGGCACCGAGCTTCTGCTCAAGTTGTTCCGTCACTTCTACCTGACGGAAATCGACCGCGCGTGGGTCGAGCACCTCACGAACATGGAGCACTTGCGCGACGGCATCGGCCTGCGCGGCTACGGCCAGCGCGATCCGAAGCAGGAGTACAAGAAAGAGGGCTACACGATCTTCGTCACGATGATGGCCGAGATCAGCTCCAACGTCGCGACGAACCTGTTCAAAGCGCAGGTCCGCCGCGAGGCCGACGTCGAACAGATGCAGCACGAGGAGGCCGAGCGCCACGAGGCCCAGCTGCGCGCCGCCCAAGCGCGCCACGGCTCCGAGCTCGATCCGGGCGCGGACCAGGAAGAGGCCCCGCAGCAGCGGCAACCCATGCGCAGGCCGCAGCAGCAAGCCCGCATCGTCCAGCCGGTGCAGCGTGCGACCCCGAAGATCGGGCGCAACGACCCCTGCCCCTGCGGCAGCGGGCAGAAGTTCAAGAAGTGCCACGGCGCAGCCCTCGAAGAAGAGGGCGCCGACCAAGACGACGCCAACGCGTAAAGCGTCTCTCGCCCGTACACGTACACGTTCCCGCTCCCGTTCCCGATCTTCTCTCTCGGGAGTTTCGGGAACGGGAACGTGTACGGGCAGAGATTTCGTTCGACCGATCGATGCAAAATTGCATCGATACACTGAAATCATGCCGGTGGTCGTGCATTCTTGCATGGCGCATCTTCAGAGGCATGAACGAGCAAACGATGCGTGTGTTGACGATGGTGGCGCTCCTCGGATCCGCGCTGGTGGCCGGGGTGTTCTTCGCGTTTTCGACCTTCGTGATGAAGGGCCTCGGTTACCTGCCCGCCGCACGCGGGGCCGAGGCGATGAACGCGATCAATGTGGCGGCCCCCACGGCGGGGCTCATGTCGGCGATGTTCGGCACGGCGCTGGTCTGCCTGGTGCTCGGCAGCGCTTCGGTCATACGGATGGGCGGCGACGACGGCGCCCTGTACCGCGTCCTCGGGTGCGCCGTTTACATGGTGACCATCTTGGTCACGATTTTTTACCACGTGCCCCGAAACGACGCCCTCGCGGCCCTGGATCCGGCCAGCGCCGAGGGCATGGCCTATTGGAAGGAATACCTGGTGCAGTGGACGACGTGGAACCACGTGCGGACGGTCGCACCGCTCGCGGCCGCGGCGCTTTTGGCCATCGCACTGCGCAAAGCAGGATAATCGCAACGTATTTTGAAGCCGTGCCGATCGGCGATAGACTCCCCCTCATGACGAGCGTAAGGCGTTTCGTATTGGTCGCGGCCATCTCGGGCTTGGCGGCGTTGGGCGCCGGCACACTGACCGCGTGCGAAGGCGGCAGCGGGCCGAATTCGGCGAAGGTCACGCCGGGCGAGATGCCCGCCGGCGAATCGTGGACCGGAGTCTATTACCACCCGGTTTACGGCTACCTGCACCTGGTCGAGACCGACTCGTCCGTGGTGGGTCGCTGGAAGCGCACCGACCAGAGCAAGTGGGGCGAGCTGTCCGGAACCAAGTCGGGCAACGTTCTGCACTTCACGTGGAAGGAGCACACGTACGGGATGGTTGGCCCCTCGGCGCAGGCCAAGGGACGCGGCGTGTTCGTTTACAAGATGAACTCGGACAACACGGCCATCCTCCAAGGGCAGTACGGCAACGACGACAACGAAACCGGCAGCCAGTGGGACAACGTGAAGCAAGCGCGCATGCAGCCGGATTTGAAGTCCATCGGCGGAACGGCCCCGGAAGAAGCCGTGCGCCCCGGTGGTCTCGAGTGACAAGCGTGACAAGCGTGACAGGAGCGACGCCATGAGCACAGGAGCCATCACCATCGTCACCGGCGGCGCAGGCGCGCTGGGTTCGGCCATCGTTCGGCAGCAGGCCCGGCGCGGAGAACGCGTCGTCGTTCTGGATCGCACGGAAGCAAAAGAGCGCGTGCACGCCCTGGAGAAGGAGTTCCCGTCCCAGGTCCTCGGCCTGGTGACCGACGTGGCGCTCGACAGCGATTGGCACGCGACGCTGGAGCACGTGAAGGCGAAGTTCGGCGAGCCGACGGGCGCCGTGCTCGCGGCGGGCGGATGGACCGGCGGCACACCGATTCATGCCGCAAAGGACGATTCGGCGTGGCAATCGATGCTGCAGGGCAACACGGAAACCGTGTACCGCGCCCTGCGTGCGCTGCTGCCCGGCATGGTGGACCGCAGACGCGGCAGCATCGTCGTCGTAGGTGCGCGGCAAGTGCTGCGTCCTGAGGCGGGCAAGGGCGCTGCCGAGTACACGGCCTCCAAGGCCGCGGTGGGTGCGCTCACGCAAGCCGTGGCCGCGGAGGTCCTTGCGAACGGCGTGCGCGTGAACGCCGTGCTGCCGAGCATCATCGACACCCCCTCGAACCGCGCGGGGATGCCCGATGTCGATCCGCGCCTCTGGGTCGCCCCCGATTCGCTGGGCGACGTCATCGCGTTTTTGCTCTCGGATGCTGCGCGCGACATCTCCGGCGCGCTCATTCCCGTCTACGGCAAAGTCTAGAGGCACGCATGCCGGTTTCGGCAGCGCAGGCGCGCGATCCCGCGATCGTGGGGGCGCTGGGTGGCCTTGCCCTCAGCACCGTGCGCGCCGCCTCGCCGATGCTCGTGGTGCGCGCCCTGCGCTGGCACCGCGATCTCGAGCGGCTCGGCGTGCACTTGCCCTTGTTCCTCGTGCACGACGTCGGGCTCCTCTACGCCGCGCCCAAGGAGCAGCTCACGTTGGGCCCGCGCCATCCGATCGACGCCAAGGTGCCGCAGCTCGGCCCCTTGATGCCGACGTACACCAGCATCGTGAACGAAATCGGTCAGAGCGAGGCCAGTCAACGCGCCCGCTCGATGCGCCTCGGCGACGAGTTGATCGTCGTGGTGCTGGCGCGGGTGCTCGGCTCCATCGCACTGCGCGTGGGACGAAAGCCGCCGTACTCGGCGACCGTACCGCTCGATCCGGAGATGGTGCGCGATCTGGATGCGCAGCTCCCCTCGCTCTTCGCCTCGGTGGCGCGCACCTTCGAGACGGCCACGTTGGAGGCGCTGGCGCGCGCCCGGCTGCACGTGCTGACCATGGCCGATGCGCTCGATTTGGATACCCTGCGCTTGCTCGGGATGCTCGGCCCCGAGTCGACCACCGCGGGCGCGCTCGCGCAGGTGGACCTGCTCGCGGCGATGTCGACGCCCTCGGCGAACGACATCGTGCACTTCTCGCTGGAGCTATTGCCCAGCGTGCTCGAGACGCGCCGCACGCAGTCGACCGGCACGCAAGCGGTGCACGGCTACGCGGGCATCGGCAGCAAGGGTTCCATCGACTCGCTCGTGCTGACGGAGCTCGCCTGGGAGCCGGAGGAGTTCTCGCGCCGCATGCTCGAGAACGAAATATTGTACTTTACACGCGAACAAGCCTCCGAGGACGCGCGCAGGCTGCACTACCTGCTCATCGACGCCTCGGCCTCGATGCGCGGAGATCGCCAGGTCTTCGCCCGCGGGCTGGCCATCGCCATGGGCAAAAAGCTGCAGCTCGCCGGCGAAGAAGTGTGGATGCGCTTTTTCGATTCGCGGCTCTACGACGTGCAGCGCCCGCGCCCGGGGCAGCTGCCCGTCGCGTATCTGCTCGGCTTCAAGGGCGAGCGCGGACGCAACCCGGCGCGCGTGTTCGCGCAGCTCGCCACGGAAATGGCGCTCCTGCGGGCGCGCGATCAACGCGATCCGGTGATTCATTTGATTACCCACGCCGCCTTGCACGTGCCGCGGGCATTGGTCGCGGAAATCGGCCAGCAGGCGCACCTCTCGGGCGTGTTCATTCTGCCGAGCGGCGGCGTGCTGGATCTCGACTATTTGGACCTTCTCGAAGGCCACACCGTGGTCGACCACGCGACCTTGCAGCAAAAGACCGCGCGCGCCGCCGCGGCCACGAAGATCGTGGACGAGGCGGCGCGCTTGAACGAGCGCGTGAGCATTCCGCCAACTTCGGAGCGCCCGCCCAAAAGCCGCCGCGAACGTTGAACCAAGCTAAACCAGGCTAGCGCGGCGTGGGCACGCAGGTGGAGGACCCCGCCGGCGTAGCCCAATTGAACAAAGGCAAGGTAATGCGCGGGTAGTAGACCGCGAAGGCGTAACACATTTCGTTTTCGGTATTCTCACCAAAGAGAACCGGCTGCTGCGTGGGATTGGTCCACGCGCATCGCGTTTTGACCACGTCGCCCGGTTTGAGCGTGGCATCGATGGGATACCAAAGCTGATTGTTGAAATCCCACGTAAGCTGCGTCCCCATGTCCACGGGTGACTTCCCCGCGGGGTACAACGTATTCACCAGGGCCGTGCCCAACTTGTGCATGTGCGGCATGGCAAAGATGGCGTGCATCTTTGGATAGAGCAGAGGCACGGTCATGCTGCAGGTGATGTCGTAATTGCTTTGGCGCGGAATGCTGAAGTTCGTCGCGCCGAAGGCCATGACGTCGGCATCGTTCTGCCGCAACTGATCCGTGGTGCACACGTCGAATCCGGATGTATCGGTCTGATTCTCCAGCGACCCCACGTTGTTGTAATGAATCTGAACCACGTAATGCGTGGTCCCCTCCTGTGGGAATCCCGCCTCGGGCGGCATGACCATGTTTTGCCCGCCCGGCGCCCACGCATACAGCATGCGCCAGCGAAGCGCGCCGCCCGGGTTGCAGGCGTGCGGCGTCGGATCCTCGGATTGGTCCGATTGCATGAGCAACGCATGGTGCACGATTTTGCGGTTCTGTACCTTGGGCGCAATGGCCACTACGTGCCGTTTGCCCGTGTTCTTGACGTCGATGCCGTAGCACACGTATTGGTCGTGCAATTCTTTGGGCATGGCCCACGGCGCGCGCGGCGCAATTTGCATATCCGGCTTGCAATTGAGCGGCATCGGATCGCCGTCGCCCGGGTGGGCATCGCACAGCTCGGACGAACGCGGGGCGCCCGCGGCGATGTACCCGTCGAGCGTCTTCATGTCGGCCATGCCCAGCGGGCCTTTGGCCGGCATGGGGGCGGCGTCGTCGTGGATGCGTTTGCCCACCATCTCGTAAACGCGCTGCTTCGAATCGGTTTTCGCCCGTGCTTGCAAATCGTCCCAGGTGACCAGCGGCATGGGTGCGCCGTACGACGGCGGATTCGAATGGCAGCTTCGGCAATTTCGCGCGAGCACCTCGTCGACGGCGCAAGGCAAATGGCGACCGCCCGAGACATCATTCGAAACGCCACCGTCGTTGCCATTCGGCGATGTGGCATTTTGCCCGTCACCGCACGCGCACATCCCCCACGTCCATGCCAAGGGCAGAAGCAAATTGAGAATCGGTCCTGTCCAGTGTTTTGCCATGACAGCCCCCCTGGACTCCCGGATGGCCACGGACGGGCGTGATTGGAAATATTTTGCGCTTCAAATTTCCAAATTTGCGGTTCACATAGGGATATGCACCGTCTTGCACGCCCGGGTTTCGTTGCTGCCTCTTTCGTTGCAGTTTTTGGCTGCTCCGGTCACGAACAAGACGCTGGCGGCACGTCCAACGGGTCGAGCGCGTCCAGCGGGTCGAGCGCCATCGTTCGCGATTTTCTCTCGCTCAAAGCGCGGTTTCTGTTCGATGGATACGTGCGCCACGCCAACGGTGTGGGGCGTGTCGACGACATCTACGGCACCAGTGCCGATCTCGCGAAAGCCGATGCCACCTGGTCATTCGTTCCCGGCCTCGCCGGCACGGGCGGTGGAGCCTGCGTGTCCATCGAATCACGCAACTATCGCGGCTCCTTCCTTCGCCACCAGAACGGCCAGGTATTTCTGCAACCGTTTCAGGAGAGCCAGTCATACCGACAGGACGCCACGTTTTGCCGTGTCCCGGGTCTCGCCGACGGAGCTGCCACCTCGTTTCGTGCATTCCAGTTTCCAAATGCGTACTTGCGGCACGCCTTTGGCGCGTTGCGTTTGGACGACGACCTCGGAGAGGCGCAGTTTCGCCAAGACGCCACGTTCGAGCTGCGCGGTCCGTGGCTAACCGGCAAGTTCTTCAATCCGATTCTCGGGAGCGGCGCCGACCCGACGATGGCCTATGAAAATGGCTCGTATTACCTGGTCTCCTCGGACAACGACCGGGGCATCGTCATCCGCCAATCGAGCAGCATCGAACAGCTCGAGGACGCGGTGCCGAAGGTGCTCTGGCGCGCCCCCGCCTGCCCCGCCCCTGCGTGTGCCGCTACTTGGGCGCCCGAGCTGCAGAAGATCGATGGCCGCTGGTGGATCTACGTTGCTGGCGAAAACGGCGGCGGCAATGCGAGCCACCGAATGTTCGTTCTGCGCGGCACGAGCAATCCCATGGGCCCTTACGAGAACCCCGTCGAGCTGCGGCTTCCCGGCGACGAATGGGCCATTGATGGCGTTTATGTCGCGCACGGCGGTCAGGGCTATTTCTTATGGTCCGGTTGGGAAAATGGGGATCCCAACGTGCAGCACATCTTCATTGCGCGCATGAGCAGTCCCAGCTCGGTCACCGGTAGTCGAGTAAAAATTTCGTCTCCCACGGCGCCATGGGAAACCGTTCCGAATGGCAATCCCAATATTCGCGTGAACGAGGGGCCGCAGCCCATTCATGGTCCCAACGGACGGCTTTCCGTGGCGATTTCCGTGAATGGCAGCTGGACGAATGACTATTGCCTCGGGCTTCTCACCTTGAACGGCAGCGATCCGATGCGCCGTGCGGATTGGGGCAAGTCGCCCTCGTGTGTCTTCTCCGGGCGCGACACGGCGACGGCGCCGGGGCACAACGGATTTTTCACGGTCAACGGCCGGACGTGGCTCACGTACCACGCCCTGATTCAGCCGGGCAGCGGCTGGGGCGGGCGGAGCATCCGTGCACAGCCCATGGGCTTCAACGGCGACGGCACGCCGTCGCTGGGCGTGCCGGTGAGCATCCACGAGCCCGTGGCGCGGCCGTAGCCCGCGGGGCGCTATTTTTTCCCGCGACCGCGGGTCTTGCCGACGTAGGTGCGCGGATCGCGCCGGGCGGGGGCGGTGGCCTCGAGCTGCGCGAGGACGCGCGCGACCTCGTCACGAAATCGCCCTTTGAGGCGGGGCGCGCGCAGGTTTTTCTCGACGATCTCGCGCAGGGCGGGGTCCGTGGTCCGTTCGAGCCAGCCGGCGAGGCCGTCGAAAACGGGCGTCCCGAATCGCACCGCGAGCACGCTCGGTACCGTGGAAAGGGATTCGACGAGGGCCTTGAAGCCGGGATAGCGGCTGGCGGAGCGACTGGCCTCCCGGGCGAGGTCGAAGGCGCGATCGACGATGGCCATCACGGCCGCGGCATCGTGGAGCTGCGAAAGCCACCGCGTGTCGGCGAGCGCCTCGAGCACGCTGGAGGCGTGAAAATAGCCATCCAGCCAGGGATCGAGTTCGTCGAGGAGGGCCCCGCCCGCCGTGGCGCCGATGAGCGCCAGCGAGGAGCTGACCATTTTGCGGACCCGCCAGCGAAGATCCTCAGCGGAATCGTGAAGCTTGGCGAGAAGCTTCCCGCGGGCACGCTCGTCACGGGTGGCCCGCGCCCCAAGGGCCGCGACCCCGCACATCGGGAGAAACTCGAGCTCCGTGCCGCCCGGCGCCTCGTCGGCATCGAGCGAGGCCATCGCGGTCACGACGTTGTCGGCCGCCTTCCCCCGGGACGCACAGAGCGCCCCAAAGGCGGCAGCAAGCTCGAGGTTCGCCTCCGGCCCGGGCAGCCACGACCCCCGAGTCAACCGGTCGTAAAGCGGCTTCGAGTCGCCTTTCTGGGCCTGATCCAGGGCCGCCGCCAATGCATCGTCGGACCCGCTTCGTTTGGAGCTTTGGTTCATTCGGGCCTTCCGGCCCTCATAGGCCTCATTTTCCATCGACTGCTCAGTCTGCGCCGGTTCACAAGGGGGCCGACTGTACTAAAGGTTCTAGCGCAACGCACCGGCCCGGGATAAGGGAAAGGGCCACACGCGCCCGTAGCTCAGTTGGATAGAGCGGCGGCCTTCTAAGCCGTTGGTCGCAGGTTCGAATCCTGCCGGGCGCGCTGCTCGATAGCGGGGACGAACTGGGGCGACCAGTGGCTTAGGAGCCCGGCTTGCAGCGTCGCCGAATGCTGAACCGCTGAAAATTGCGTCCGATCGTGATGCGTGGTGCGTGCAGCGGGATCTCTGCGGAGGTGCAGAGATAGCGGGCGCGACGAGCTCAGCAAGGGTCTTAGGACGCGAGGCGCCGGTCTCTGGGGCGGAGACTGGGCAGAGACGCGACCAACGGCTACGAACGAATCCGCGTCTACAAAGACAGGCTCGGGTCCCGTTCTCGCGTCTACAAAGACTGCGAGCCCCGTCTACAAAGACTGGAGGGACCAGGCGCTACGAAGCACGTGACCAATGACTTCGAAAACCCGACCCACGGCTATGGAGCTCGCACGTCTACAAAGACTCGGCGACGGAGACAAAGACGCGCGCGCGTCTACAAAGACTCGGCGACGGAGACAAAGACTGGAACGCTGTCGACAGAGACTCGGCTTGCGTGCCGCACGACGAAACCGGGAGAAGCACCAAGCAGCGCGCTTGACGAGGGCGACTGTGCGGGCGCTCGCGGGGGTGCGTTTCGCGCTCCGAGCCTAAGTTCAACGTCGGGGAGCGCGTAGGCTGTCAAAAAAGCTTGGCCGTAGACTTGCGCCCTCACCTTAAGCTTTTCCGGCTCGTTCGTCGTGGCGGAGACGTCCGGCGTCCTCTACGGCCAAGTGCACGTGGGCTCGGGTGCTGGGGCTCGGCGCGTCATTCGCGGTCCGCGGCTACTCGCTGGCGGCAACACGCTTTGATCGGCGTGACGTAGGGCGGACGTTCCTCGCGCGACGCGATGCGGTAGTATTCAAGCGATGATCCGAGGGAAGACGACGGCCGCTCTCGCTGACTACTACAAGGCTCACTTCGAACACTTTAGCCTCGTCGAAACAACCGACCTGCGAGACTTCTGGTTAGAGCGCGAGTATCCAGATGAGTGGCTGGAATGGGCGCGTTCGATGCCGAGAACGCCGGGGACGATCAAAGAAGCCATCCTTTCACGACGAAATGACCAGGTCGCGTTGCGGCGCCTCGCCGAAGACATTCTGAACCGTGACCCGACTCCAGGGACCCACCCGAGTAAGGCAATTCGCGAGCGCCTGATCAAATCCTTGGAGGAAGATGGCTATCGATTCGAGAATAGCAAATTATTATCGCTCGCGAACGACCTCGCGCCGCCAGCAACCTCGGCGAAGAACTCGAAACCCGGATCCGGTGACGCGACGTCGACGGGAGCTTTGTCGGCTAGCGAGGAAGAGGTCCTCCTTCTATTAGGCGACGAGGAACACGACTATGACGGTCGCGTTCCGGTCGACGTAGTAGCGCAGGCTTGCGATATGTCCGCGCAGGTTGCGTGGGATAATGTCCGGTGCCTTGAGGAATTGCAGCTCGTCGAATCCTATGATGGCGGAAGCATGGGATCCAGTCACCGCGTGGCTACGTTGACTGCTGAGGGGAGGCAACGAGGGCGGGATATCAGGGTGCCCCTCAGAAAAGGGCCGATTCGTAACGTTATCGATAGGATCGATGACACCGATCGAACGGTTCTCGATGTCGTGCTCGAGCAACAGCTCCGGAGCATCGGGGCGTCCGTTGGTCGCAGTGAGATCAGCACGCGCTCTTGTAAGGTTCTCTCGGGACAAAGCGTCGCTAACGTGTCACAGGTCCTAGATCACCTTTCGCCTTCCTATCTCAGGAAGAGCTCTGGTCGGGAACCTGCGTTCGCATTGACGATTCGTGGCCTGCTAGCGTCAAGCTGGGGAGCGAACGCGTTTGAGGTGATCGAACAAGTCCTTATCGTCCTTCGTGAATTGCAGGATAGGGACCCTTCGATCCAGCATTTTTCTTGGCTCGATCTTCGCGCGATGACGGGACTATCTCCCGGAGCCCTCGACTTCGTGTACATGGTAATCAGGGAAGCGAATCTCGGTGGCCGATTTAGGCGTGGTCGGTGGGAGGTACCGCCCGACTTGGCGCTGCTCCTCGAGCTCTCCTACGACGCGTCGGAGCATGTTCGACGCTGCGTTGGGTCGCCGGACCGGCCTCTCAACGAGGTTGCGACCAACACCGTCGTCGACGACCGAAGCGGTCGGAATCTAGGGCGCGATCCTTCTCCGCTTTCCGGCGAAGCCTCAGTGGCTGGTATGCTCGCGCGCATGCAACAAGGTGATGGCACTATCTTCATCAGTCACGCTGTCAAGGATCAAGAAGACATCATTTCGCCCTTCTTCGACCTGTTGACATCCGGCGCCGGCGTACCGCCGGATAAGATTTTTCAAAGCTCATTGCGTGGCCAAATCCCAAATAGCGAATATTTCGTTCAGCACATATTGAATAGGTTGGCGTCGGCGACGCTCGTAATATCGATATTTTCAAGTACTTACCTCCAGAGTCAATTCTGCCTTGCGGAGGGCGGTGCGCTACGTCTGCGCGAAAGAGCTCGCCCTGATCATGCGCCAGGACTCGGTTTTGGCTTCGTCGTTCCCCCCACCACGTTCCGCGATGTACATGGCGTATTTCATGGCGTTCAGCTCGGCACAATTAATCAAAAAGAAGACCTTTCAGAACTCTTCGATCGCATCAAACAAGTGCTGAACTCTCAGCAAAATAGCGCGCGATGGGCAGCAAAGAAAGAGGAGTTCCTCGCCAAAATAAACGGAGCCATTGGCAAACGGAGTGTCATCTCGCTGGCGGCCGGAATTCAAGTTTACGATGCCATGTTTGAGCGTAATTCGCAGCCGGAAGTCCGATTTAGGAGCAAGTTTCGCATCTGCTTTGAGAATCGCACAGGAAGGGAAATCTCAGTAACGGACCCCCGCTGGACTCCGGGGGAAAGGGGCGTCTCCATTGAAAAGGGGTACTTGCCGCGCCTGCAGCTCGAACATCCCGACGGTTGGGAGCACAGCCACGAAGAGCCGTCCGTCACCGTTCACGATGGCGCCAAATTCCGTACCTGGGTTGGGATTAATCCTTCGTACTCCGACGACGAGCTCCGCCGTCGTCAGGCAGCTCACAGCCTCGGCACTTTGAGTCTTTCGGTGATAGCCGATGGACATCAAGGAGCGAGGGACTTTACCCTCTAGGCCGCAGCCTTGAGCGCGTTCGATCGGCCAATGGTGCGGCTCTTCGCGTCGCGGCGTTGCGTGCGGCGAGTGAAGGGGCTCGCAGTACGTGGTCGCGGCCCGGGTCGTCGAACCGGGGACAGGAGATCCTCCGCGCGCGGAACAATTCCCGCGTGCGCACATGGCACACATAGACACCTGCGTACACGGCTGGCCGGCACCTTGGAGACGTCCTTTGCCGCCAAGACCAAGATGGCCGCGCAAGGCAGGGGCGAAGGAGATCGGGACTACGGCGAGGGAGTCCTAGTAGTCTATGCCGCCGCTCGAGCGCTGAGCCCACAGCTGACGCACAGGTCGCGCTCGAGCGAGGCGGCCACGTGGAGATTGATGGTGTGTACGACCGCGGCGATGAAGACCTCGGGCGGCTGATACCGGTGGACGGCCACGTAGTGGTGGAGCGCTCACGATGGCGAGGGCGACCTACATTGCTCCGATGTTCGACTTCTTCAACTCGACGAGCGCGGCAAGTGCCTCGTTTCGGCGCGCAATGGCCTCGCCTAGACGGCGCGCTGCCTCATCGACTTTCGTATCAAGCTTTCGAACGTTGGCCAACGCGGCTTCGTAGGGCGCATGTCGCTTCGAGATCGTCGTTTCGGCTTGAGTAGCCGTACTTGTTGTAGCGAATGCCCTGGTCGGTCGAAAGCCTGCCTCGGCGAGACATTCATCGGCGAGTTTTTGGAGCTCATCCTCGGACGTCGAGCCGACGGATTCTGACCTGATCGCTATTCGTGGGGCCGGTGGGAGTGATTTCGTGTAGCGCGATGTACACCAGCGGTCGTAGTCCGCGGAATCAATCACCCAGTCACGCCCAGCTTGGCGTGCGCCCGGCATCGTCTTGATGTGGCGTTGCAGCCAACCACGCGACTTTCCGGGCGCATGTGGTCCGCGCTTCGACGTCGTGTAGACGGTTTTTGCCGTGTTCCCGATTCGTGCAACCACGCGCTCGGCGATTCGTTCTGCGATCTCATCGACCAAACCATCGATCTTCATAGTAAGGACGCCTCCACCCGACAGTAAGCGATGTGCATCGCACGATGAAAGGAACGTTTTTGACGACCGCCCACCCCGGCAATTCAAAGGATTGCGCGGAGTGATGAATCAGGGTTGGCCCTGCGAAATGGCGTCTCGTCGAACGCCCACGGCTCTCGGAGCTCCGCGTGGCATCGCCCGCATGCCTCCCGCGGGTTGCGCGCTCCACCAGCTCCGCGAGCCGGACGACGAAGACCGGGAGGGACCTCGTCGGTTGAAAAGTCAGGTCCGCGATCTAACCGGCCGATGTTCAATGTGGGAGGTGAGGTTGTTCTTCGCTTGACCATACGTGTATCGCTTCAGGTCTTCGAACCAATGGCACGGGAGCACATCCGAGGTTGCTCATCGCCGGCCCTCCCCTGTCCTGGGACACCTCGAATCTGTCCCGGCCACTCACCAGAGCGCGAAGATCTCGGAAAAAGTCGAGGTGCACGGGACGGCACGGTGCTCGCTGTGGGAACCGCCAACGAGCGCCTGACGGCGCTCGCACCCGTTGCGCGTACGCCCTGCTCGCACGGGGAAACGTCATGGGCGTGAGGAAAGAACAATGAACGAAGTGATCCAGCGTCTTTTTCGCGACCTTGCCGCACGCGTTCCGGCCGCGGGCGAGCAGCGCGAGAATTTCTTCCGCGCACTTTCGAACGCGGACACTGCCCTGCAGCAGATTTTCATCCAGTACCCGAGCGTGGAAGACGGTGGTGCGCGCAACGCCGCATACCACGACGTGCAGCAGGTCGTTGCGCACCCGCTGTATCCCCATAGCCCCTTCGAGCCGGCAGGGCACTTCGGTGATGATGTCGTGTACGAGGCCGAGATCGTGCGACTGTGGGCCAAAGTCGAATGTGCATTGGCGACGTCTGTAGCTGGTCGTGCAAGCCTACCGGATAGCGGCGGTCCAGAGTGAATTGCAAAAGCATCGAAACGAAGAGCGATTTCGCAGGATTCAGCTTTCGTGCGGGACTTGCTCGTCAGAGTTCGCTGGCGGTCAATCGTTGGCAGGATCGAGCGCTGCGTATGCCGCCGAAGCCTCGAGAAAAGATCCGGCATGTCGTCCTCTTCCTCGCAGGTTCGAGCGCGACAACCCCAGCGATATGAGAAAGCGAAGCCGGGACTCTTCGGTTCTGCGCCGGAGGGCAACGACGCCCGGAAGCCTAGCGACGCTTAGGAGCACGACGAGTCCCTCGGCGCGCGCGCCGTGGAGAACATCCCCGATGTCGTCGCTCTCGCAGTCCCCGTCGGTCAGGGTAAACGCCTCGACAGCCGCGTCGACAACGCGATCGAGTTGCCAACCACCGTCGATGACTTCCTCGGGTTCCAGCGGCTCGATGTCGTAGGTCAGCACCTTGCTGCCGTCGGAGGGAACGATGACGGGGCGCGGGCGTGCCCACGCGCCTTTCTCGAGAAGGAGCAGGTAGTCGGCCGTGCGCGACGAACCGGCCCGAACGATCACACCTCGCTCGGTCCCTTCGTGCGTCGGAGGGCACTTAGGAAAATCTTCGCCGGGAGCCACGCGCCAGGTCGCGAAGACCAGCGGCCTCGAGAGTCGTGGAAGCGTGGGTAACAAAGCTTCAGTAAGCCAGCCGAGAAGCGCGGCTTGATCATCTCGATACAGCGGCTTCGCGCCGACGGTGATGGATGCTGGTATGATGGCGCCCATACTTACCTTTCGTCTAACTGAACCGGAGCGTTGCGTCCTATCGTTGTTCGGGTCGTCATATTGACAACAAGGTCGAAGCCTGTGGGGGGCTGAACCGGGCACGCCGACGAACCTATTCGCGTTGGCGCGCGGGGAGCTCCTTCTGGGGGCGCGGGGAGCTTCGGACAAGCCGCGGCCTTGGATCCGCCACCACCTGTTCCGCGCGGACCGTCAGAGCACCACTCGTCAGTCGCGCCGGGAATTCCCAAGTTGGGACTCGTCATTCACTTCGCTGACGGAAGTCTGAGGACAGTTCAACTTCGTCGGAGGAAAGGTGCCTTGCGAATCGGCCCGCAGGCCTTCGAAGTGAAGCCGCGCGACCGAGCGGAGAAACCAGGTGGGCCCCGGCCGTCACTGGACTCTTCACCGAGCGCCTTCCGCGAGCGTTGGGGGGCGCATCGATAGCATTCCCTAGTCACGAGCGCGTGTTTCGTCTATCGATCGGACTGCCGCGTCGTGATTCCGACACCTCCGAAAGAGCAAGAGAGCCGTCGCGGGCGGGTAGCCGTCGGCCACCCCGTCGACGTCGCGAGCGGCGCATTCTTTGGGGACCATCTCGACTTCGAACGAGATGGCACCGTTCCGCTCGCGCTCTCACGGTTCTATTCGACCGCCCTTTTGGAGAAGGAAGCGCCCTATCTAACTGCAGCCCGCGAGTATGAAATGCAGCCGTTCGGACCCGGCTGGCATGCGAGTTGGGACTGGCGGTTGCGACAGACGCTCGATGGCTATGTGGTCACGAACGGCGAGGGCGCCGAGTTTGTTTTCACGGATTCTAAAGATCCCGCCCGAAGTTTTGCGGCGACCGGCCGGCTTACGGCACCGCACCAGAGCATGGAGCTCGTTCGACTCGATGCGTACCGGGTTCGGCTCGTGCGGTACGGCATGCAACGCGAGTCGCTTTCGCACGTGTTCGTGTGGTCGCAGGGCGCGTCCCGCTTCTTTCTCGAGCGCGTTGAGCGAACCGATGACGCCCGGATTGAACTTAGATATGACGCGAATGGATTCGTAACTGGTCTATTCCAAGCCGGGGAGCAGCGCCTTCTTCGACTGGACTGGGAGCGCGAACGCGTCGCCCAAGCGATCTTGGTCCTTCCCGATGGTTCGGAGCGACCTATCGCCCGCTATTTTTACGATCACCAGGGAGTGCTGAAAGAGGTTCACGACGAAGACGGCATCCTCGAGCGATACGAGTACGACGATGCTTTTCGAATGGTCGATGTCTCCGCACGATCGGGTGCCAACTACGTCATTCGTTATGATTCGAAAGGTCGCTGCATCTACGTCTCGGGCGCGGGTCGTTACCAAGAACGACACCTTCGATACGACGAACACGCGCACACGACATGGGTCGCCGACAGCCACGGCGACACGACGCAATATTGGTACAACGACGCAGGCCAGGTTCTTTCCGAGACGTCGCCGCTCAAGTCCGTTCAGCGTTTCGAGTTCGACGACGAGGGCCGACCTACCGTCACCCGCCGAGCATCGGGAGGCGTCGTAACCCACGTTTATGACGAGGCCGGGCGGACCATCGCGATTCTTTTGCCGGACGAAGGAAAACGCACCTACACCTACGACAACGAGCATCGGCTGATCTCGTATACCGATGAGGGGGGCGCAACAACCCACTTCGATTACGACGCCGACCACAATATTGTTCGCGAGATCGAGCCAGATGGATCGGAGTGGCATTACACGTGGACACCTTTTGGTGAATGCGATCGAGTTCGCAACCCGCTCGGTTACGAGAAAGCATGGACGTTCGATATTTACCGAAACCGAGTGACGGAGTCGGATTGGCACGGGCGCATTTGGCAGGGCACCTTCAATGTACTCGGGCAGCTCCTGACGTGGACGGACCCCCTTGGCCACACCACAAAGTACTTTTATGACGCGCGCGCGGAGCTTGTTCGGATCGAGGACCCGGATGGCCGAACGTGGCAGCGGCACGTCACCGTTGGCCGTCGTGAAGAGGCTTATGAGCGGCCCGACGGGCGGCGCACCATCATTCATTACTCGGTGTGCGGCTTGCCCACCGAAGTCGTCGATGAAGAGGGGCGCCACACGCATTACCAGTGGGACACGGAGCCCGGTCGACTCATCGCCGTCACGGATCCATCCGGCAACGTCTATCGAATGGACTACGACGCCGACGGGCACGTCATCCGCCGGCGGACCTTCGATCGGCGCACGATCCTTCATCGGTGGCATCAAGGTCTCATGCGGGAAACCGTGGACGCCGCCGGGGACGTCGTCCACTGGGAATACGATGCGATGGATCGGCCGATTCGTCGGCGTTCACGCGATGGGCTAACCGAGTTCACATACGATCGGGCAGGCAACGTGGCACGGCTCGCCGTTGTTCCGAACGCAGGTGCCACGGACCCGGGGTGCGTCACCGAATTCAAGTACGACATCGTCGGAAACTGCGTTCAGGAGATTCAGGATGGCGTCGTCGTGGAACGCACGTTCGACGCATTCGGCAACAACACGAGTCTGGCCGTTCCCCGGTTCAACGAAGCCACCCGATTCTCGTTCGATCCCAATGGGGAGTGTATTGGACTCGAGCGCGCGCAGGTTCGCATCGGCATCGAGCGGGATGCGCTCGGGCGCGAGATTCGACGCAAACTACCCGGTGCCGGCATCTACGAGCAGACGTACGATCCGTGTCACCGCATCCTGAAGCAAGCGCTCACGAAGGAGCCCGGTGCAACGCACGGCATTCAGCGGGAAATTCAGTACGATGTATCTGGCGCCGCGAAGATCTTACGTGACTCACTGCACGGTGAGCAGATCTTCTTCCACGATGGAAGCGATCAACTCGTCGGCCTCCTTCGCGCGGACGCGTCGGGCGAAACATATTTGTTTGATGCTTCGGGCAACCGGACCCGGCGCGCGCAGGCCGCGCGAGGGCGAGACCTGCTGGCGAGCATTCCGAAGGATGAACGATCCTTCGCGGAAGCCGCCGCGCGTAGCGGTGCTTCCGTCGAGGCAGCGACTTTCGATGCGAATCGCATCCGGCAAGCTTCATCCATCGGTCGCACGGTCGAGTACGAGTACGACGAGGCGGGGCGCACCGTGGCGAAGGCCGTGCAGACTCCGGGGGGCGTTGCTGTAACCCGTTTCGCGTGGAACACGAAAGGCCACATGATTTCGGCCACACTCCCCAACGGCGATGTGTGGCGATATCGGTACGACGGCCTTGGGCGCCGAGTTGCGAAGATTCGGCCGAACGGCACGGAACATCGCTTCATCTGGGATCAATATCGAATTCTCTACGAATTGGAATGGTCACCATCTGACACGCCGACATTGACGGCGGCGTGGGCCTACGTGCCAGGAAGCCTGTGCCCGGTACTGAAGGACAGCGGCGCCGTTGAATACCTTCTACCCGGCTTGAGGGGAGTACCCGAGGAGGTAGTTGGCGCGGACGGCAAACTCCATCACGTCGTTCGAAAAGGCATTTGGGGCGAGCGTTTCGATGGTGGCGCGGCTCGCCAGCCCGCGTATGGCCAATGGTTCGACGCGGAGACGGGGCTCCATTACAACGTATTCCGATACTACGATCCGGAATCCGCGCGTTATCTGAGTCCAGACCCCATTGGATTGCGTGGCGGGTTGAACGAGTACGCGGGTGTACCAAGTCCAGTGCTCTGGGACGATCCGCTTGGACTCGCCATTGTCTGCGAAGGCAACGAAAACGTCTGGGAGATCAAAGACAAGTTCCCCCCCGGCAGCCGCGAGTCACGTCAGCTACGGCGTTTCGTTCGTGCCTGGAATCGCGCGATTCAGGATGCTGGCGGCAGCATGACAACGCGTCGCGAGACGGCCGAGGAGACGGCGGCGTCGAATCGCATGAAACGAAATTATCGGCGCGACCAACCCGCACGATTCGAGGGCAAGGTGGTCGGGCACGTACCGGATGCCTGCGCCGGCGGCCCATCATCCGGTGGGCGCGTCATGGCGCTCGATTCGAGCGTGAACGGCAGCGTCGGCGGCCAGGTTGGCGGTGTGCCTCCGGGACAGACGTACCATCGTGTTCGCGTGGTTCGAGATTAGAGTCAGGCGCCACCCTCGCCAGGCAGCGCCACCAGGCTGCTATTTCTTTTTCGTCGCGGTGACCGTTGCGGGAAACCCGCGTCCGACCTTCTCGCGAATAGCTTTCACCTTTTCGCTATCGAAATGATCGAGCCAGGCGTCCTCGTCCCCCTTAGTGGGACCCGCTTTCGTGATTTCGAGGTGCACCTCGAGGAACCCCGCAAGAGAAGGCGCGAGCACCGTGCGGCGGTCGTCCGCGTTGCGCCGGATGAACACGGCGCCATCGCCCTTTTTTAGAACTCCCGGGACATCAACGCAGATGTGGTCCTCGAGGTTGAACTGGAAGATGGGAATCCAGCCTGGATTCCACCAAACTCCAGAAGGCCAATCGCCGAAAGTCCCATCATCCTCGAGGCCATCCAGGCGCTTCTTCTCCGACGTGGCTACATCCAGTGAGCACCAACCGAACAGATTCTCGATCGGCAAGTGCTCGTCTTTCGCACCGTCGTGCCACTTGTAGAGAGCGAGGACGTCCTCCGGTGCATCGAAGGCCTTCTTGAACTTCTGCAGCTTGGCAGCCGTTGCACCAGGTCGGAGCGCCTTGGCGACGTCGGGCCGCTTCTCCGCCCAAACCCGGTCGAGTTCCGCGAACAATTTCTGTAGGTCGGCCATGCGCCATTCATAGCACCGAATGCGAACCGAGCCTCTACGTCTCGAGGGCGCGGATCACATGCAGCGGAAACAGAACAGCTTCCCCTTCGCGGCACCGCCTCGCCGGCCTCGTTTCAGAGCGGCACCGAGCTTTTTCAAGCCCTTCGCGACGTCGCTCCAGGAGGGCATGGGAAAACCGCCGATCAGGACGTTGGGCATTCCGAACATGATCGCGCCGAGGCAAGGCGGCGCGCCCGGGTCTTTACCCATGAGCGCCCCCATCGCCATCTGCACCGCCCCCATCGCGATGTCGGCGCCCATCATTGCTGCCGCGAGCGCGGCACCTGCGGCTTCGGCGGCGGCGGAGGCTGCCGCACCTGCCGCCTCCGCGGCCTGCTCGGCGCTCGCTTCCTCGGCGTCCATGGCGGCGTCCTGTGCGGCTCCGTCCGCGCTGACGGCCCCGGCGATCGCACTTCCCAACCCTGTGGCCTGCATCAAAACGCCGACGCCGCCCGCGATCTTCCCCGCGACGCTGGCGGCCTTTTGCATCTTTGACATCGCGGCCGCCGCCTTCCCGGCGGGCGGTGCGCCCGGCATGCATTGGCGCGTCAGGTCGAGCATACGGGCTGCCCTGGACCCCCCAATGAAGACCTTCGACGAGCCGGTGAAAACCTCGAAAATCGGGGCGACCGAGCCGCACGTGGGCCCCAAGCCATAGTCGCCCGACCTGGCCGCGGGCATGCCGTTGATCAAGACGGTTGGGCACGAGGTCATGATCACGCCGATGGCGGGAAGCGGGACAGGCATCGCCGGAGGATGCGTATGCGTATGCGGTATTCCCAATACCGGCATTCCCATGGTGGCGGCGGGGAAGGAGGGCAAGACCTTAGCAATCGGGTCCGTCAAGCGCGCGAAGGCATTGTCCAGGAATTGGGTGGGGGCTTGCGCGAGCCCCATGACCGCGCCAACGACCCCCTGGGCTTTGTCGAAGGTGCTCATGTTGGGATTTGACAAGTTCTGGAAAGGCTGCGCGGTCTGATCGACCACGTCCGCCACCGCGTTCGTGATCGCATTGCCGGACTCTTTTTGCATAAGAGGCGGCGGCGCGGTCCACGCGGCCTGCCCCTGCCCATCTCCGCCTTGGCTCATAACCACTCTCCGGTTTGTCTCATGGCCCGTCACCCCCAGAAAGACGTTGATGGACAGCCACGAGCTCGCGTTCATAGTCGCTGGCCAATTCGTGGTACCCGGCTCGCGACGAAAGATCGCGCAGACGTTGCAACACCGAGTAGAGCCTCGCATCATATGCGAAATCCCGAGCCGCATTGGCGGAAGCTGTCCAGGCCTGCGTGGCCCCTTGCATGTCTCCACACGCAGCGTGCGCCTCGCCGCATTTTTCGAGAAGGTCCGCGCGCGCGAAGGCGTTGCCCGTCTTGTCGGCTGCCTGCGCCCCGAGCCCGTAGCTGCGTGCTGCCTCGGCGTAGGCTTGCATCCGCATGTCAAGATCACCGATCGCGATGCACAAATGAAGGATCATCATCACGGACTTCGCATTGCTCGCAATATCGAGTGCCTGCAAATATTTCTCGCGTGCAGCAGGTAACCGCCCGATGCGGCTCATGACGTCGCCGACGCCTTGGACGACGAGCGCCCGCATCTCGTGAACTTGGAACTTGTCGTAATACGTATAAAGCGTCCCGTACTTCTGGAGCGCCGCCTCGTAACGACCGAGCCCCACGTCGAACGTCGCGCACTGCAGAAGCGCATTGATTCGGTGGACAGGTGGCAGTTCTCGGTTCTCGGCTTCGCGGGCCGTCGCGTCGGCAATCGCGCCGACGGTGACGTTCGTGGTGTAGAGCAGAACTCCTTTGACCCCCGACTTTTGGAGCGCGGCGTGGGCGAAGGGGGCGGCTCCGTCGTCGCGCACGATGAGCCGCACGCGCTTCATCCACTCTTCGTAGCCGCCGAAAGGAATCAGGGCGCCGAGCAGCTGGGCGTGGCCGTCCCGATCGCGAATGTCGCCGGGCAGAAGGCTCACGAGCAACCGATGATCCCCGTCCTTCGGCAACCACGAGGCCATGTGGCGAATGAGTGCTGCCAGTCTTTGGGCGGGCGCGAGGTCCGGCGCCCAGCACGTGGCGGGGATCGGGTCGAGCGGAGGCGCTCCTCGGCTTTTGCGCTCCGCGTTGGCTTCTTCGGATTGGGTCCACGCGTTTCGAACGACTTGATCAGCGTATTGGCGCGTGTTCTCGAGAGCCGTAACATCCGTGAAGAAGACGTCGGAGGGTGACTCGCCGTCCAGCGAATCGAGCCCGCGCACCACCAGCGGGATTTCTTCGTCGCGCGTCGTGAGCAAGAGGGTGAAGGAATCAGTTTGCTCCACGAACGAGCTCAGGACGTGGTTCAGTTCTTCGACAGGCTGGACCATGGGCGGACCTTCAATTGATTTTGACCAGAGCTCCGGAGACTTGCATGGCGCCGGAGGCCGTCAGGTTCATGGCGGGGGCGTTGGCCGTGCACATCGCCGGTTCGAGCTTCACACTGGCAGCGTTGCAAGATACCCCGACTTCTTTCGCACCGCTCATGGCCACCGTGCCGTCAGCCTTGAGCGACAACTTGGCGGCGCCCGCGGTGAGCGAGATTTCGCTCGCAGCAACGATCGAAACCTTGTTGTCCGCCAGGGTGACCGTGCCGGAGGGGTTCGAGAAGACGATCTTGGTTGAAGTATTCAGCGTCGCTTCGCCCGCTTTGAGGATCAGCGTGGAATCCCCACCGTGATGGATCGTGATCGACGTGCCGGCATTCAGATCGTAGGTGGTCTCGATGGTGATCTCTTTGGATTTCGCCTTGAGGGTGTCCGCCTCGCTGACGGTCACACCGCGCTTGCCCGTGACGCCGAGGGTGTCCCCTCCAGAAATCGTGTGGGAGCGACCGGCCTTGATGGTCACGGACTCGCCGGTGTCCACCGTCTCGGTGCGTTTACCTTTGACGCTGTTGGTTTCGTTGGCGCCGACGCTGACCGTGTGGGCTGCGCCGACCGTGACCGTGCGCGCCGCGCCAACGGTGACCGTTTGATTCGCACCCACGGTTGAGGACTGGTTGGCACCAATAGTCTCGTTGTGGTTTGCCAAGACGACTGTGCGCCGGTTCTTTTGCGCATGCATGAACAACTCCTCGCGCCCGGCGGAGTTGTCCTGCGTTATCTCGTTGAAGCCGTTATTTCCCGGAATGCTGTTGGTCCGCCAGGTACTCTTGGCCACCTGGCTTGGCAACGGATACAGCTGGGGCTGCGCGGCATTGTAAACGGCACCAATGATCACCGGCCGATCGATATCGTCGTCGAAGAAGCTTACTGCCACCTCGGAGCCGACCTTGTGTGCTTGCCAAAAACCTTCGTCCAGATGGGCCACCGGCGTCAAGGTGCGCACCCAACACGAGCTCTTCTCGTCGAACTTGCCGTCTCGATCCCAATAGAATTGTACTTTGAAGCGGCCGTATTCATCCACGTACGGGTCGCCATCCTTGGGCCCAACCACGCGTGCACTTTGGAGCCTGCTCGCAGGCTTTGGCACCCGCCTAGGATAGATGGGAACCTCGGCGGGCACCGCCGTGAAGGTGACGAGCTTGGTGGCGCCGCGAAAGCCGCTACCGTCTTGCCGCGCGCCCTGCACGGCACCGTCCATGGCGACGCTCGTGATCAGAAGCTTTCGATTGAATCCGTCCTCCCGATGCCCGGTGAGGGTGAACGTTTTTCCCGCCGCGAAGCGTTGAGAGACGGCGCTGCCCGTGAGCACGAAGGCGTCCGAGCGCAGCTCCTCCAATCTTCGTTGAGCGAGCTTTTTCCCCGCCTCGGATTTGTCGTTGAATCGACCCGGATAATCACGAATCTCGCGGCGATGCGAATTGCCTGTCGTCTCCTTCCCCGCGGTCTCGGTACGGGAAAGCAATACTTCCTTCGGCTTCGTGAAATCGTAGTCTCGGTGTTCGAACGCACCGGTGCGGATGCTCTTCGTGCGCCGGATACTTCGAACGTGTTCACCATCGACGGCGCCGCTCGCATCATTGAAAGGGAGCTCGAGATCCGTTTCGATGGGCTCGTAGCCATCCGGCTCGTTGACAAAGATGGCGGTCGTCTTCTGCTCATCGCTCTGGAAGAAGAAGTGCATGCCTTCTTCGCTCGCGAGACGCACGATGAAATCGAAGTCGCTCTCATCCAATTGTGTGCAGTAGACGCGCTTCGGTGGTGTGCCGTGCACGTTCCAGAGGCACTCCACGTGCTCGGGCTCGCAGATTTCTCGTACGATTTCGTGGATAGCCTTGTCTTGAAAGATTCGGAACCCGCCACTGTGGCACAGGTTCGCCATACGTGGCTGAACGACGAAGCTGACACGCATCTGCGTCTTGCCGATAAAGGCGCCATCGGGAATCACGTCCGTGACGATCCCATGAATCGCGCGCACCACTTTGCCATCCTGCTTGACGATAAAGCTGGCATCGCGGCCTAGAGCCTCCTCGAGTCCGGCGATCGAATCAGGGTCCGGATCGGTGCCAACGGCGATGGTGTACGTGAACAGCTTGGAGAGCCTTTCGACGCAGGTGAAGGACGCCACCCGGAGGAGAGAGCCGTCGATGTCCGTGACTTCGAGCGAGTACTCGATGTCTTCGTGCACCGTTCCGAAGAGGGAGTTTGCAGCGTCAAGAGCAGCAGGCATTTGCTTCGACGCAGGATCGTCGTCCCGCGGACCCGTTGCAACCACCTCTCCGCAGTAGTTGCGGCGCCGCGGGGGGAGGGGCTACGGTCGGCACCGTGGAATGGGGATTCGAAACATGGCTCGTCAAGGATTCCTATGACCAGACGTGGCGATTCTGGCTTGCGGGCCCGGCGGACATCGGTGGGGGCGAGGAAAGCTCATCCGGTCGGGCTGAGCGGGAGCCGGTACTCCCGCGAGAGGGGCCTCTTTCGCACATCATCTACAACGCCTTCGACACGTGTGGGGCGCTGTCCGACGACCCGGCAAGGGATTTGCTCGCTATCTACGACGCGCTGGCAGGATCACGGCTGGCGGACGAGCTCCCACGCCCGACGGTCGACCAGCACCGCCGACTGCGCGGGTTCGAATCAGAGCTACGCACCGTGCTGTACGCGGCAGTAGAGGCGGGCATTCTCCAGTTCGAGCGTCATGAACCGCCCTGGCCCTTTCCGGAGCACGACGGAAAGCCGGCCGAGCGCAAACCGCAGTCCGAGGTGCAAGAGCGGGCCGGTACCTTCACCGTCCGCGCCGTCGATCCGGTTGGGGATGCGGTCGATGGCATCGAGCTGATCTTCGAGGCCAACGGGCAGCAGAAGAAGGTCACGACGGACGCTGCAGGGATCGCGCGTTGGTCGGGGGTTCAAGCCTCCGAGGCCCGTGCGCGACTGGCCGATGCGGCCGCCGTCATGGAAAAACTCACGAAGCGGTGGACGTCCGCCCGCAGGCGCAAGGCGCCCGAGGGCTCCGATGTGACGGTTCGCGAACTAGCGGACGATGTCCCTTCGTTCACGGTCAAGGACGCCGTCCAACACACCTTGCTCCTTGAACCGCCTCGCATGGAGATCCCCGAGCAGAAGGAGTTCCCCCTCGGCAACGATGAGCCGATCCTCCTGGCCTCCAACGATCCGAACTTCATTCCCGGTGGTGGAGTCCGAGCCCAACACGAGAAACGTGGGAAGGACACAAGTCCGGCGAGCGAACCGCCGGACGTCTATGCTTCGTTCCGACAGGTCACGTCGCCATCGGCTCCCGATATCGCCTTCGATCACGGATTCTTGGACGACGGAAATGGCAATATCGATCCCGCCAAGCGTCGACCCGCCACGGCAGAGGACAAGCTCGAGAAACGGAAGTGGGAGCTCATCTTGGCCGGCGCGATCCTCTTGCGCCCCGATCTCTACGACGGAAGCTTCGCGTACGATCACTTCATCCACGGAAACGGAGAGGACTGGAAGTTCGACTTCGACCGCTACGTCAGCTCCACGCGAAACAAAGCGGTTCCCGACGTGGCGATCGATGGGTCGGGGATGACGACACTCGAGTCGATCATCGAGGATGCACGTGCCGGTGCGATCGAAATCCACGACCAAACCTCGAGGCCGACATTCGTCATGCAGACCGACGGCGTGACGTGTGGTGACTCCGCGCGCTACCCGTATCCTGCTACCGAGAACTGGCAGAAGTCCGTCGGCGGATTCACGATTTGGATGGAAGCGACGGTCGCAGTCCAGATGGATCCGATCGCCGGCACGCGCCATTTCACAATCGACCTGACCGTGCACGGCGCCGATCGTTACAACTTTGATCCAAGGAAGAAAGACATGGGGAGCGGCACGCCGGACGCCGTGAATGGTCGCTTCGAGGTGAGTGGCCTCGGTCACGAGTTCATGCAATACGGCACGTTGAAACGGACGATCACCTTCACAGTGGGATTGCGCCACAACGCGGACCCTCGTGCCAAGCCGGGTGACCAGAACGTCAAGAAGCCGGGGGCGCGATAATGCGCGTGGTCCTGCAGAACCTTTTGCTGGCCACGGCCATCCTATCCGCCGGCTGTTCCCGAGACAAAGCAACCATCCGCAAGCCGGCGCCCGTGGCCGTGAGCACGGATCTCGACAAGCTCCGCGACATCATCAACCTTCCAAGTATCCCGATTCGAAACGGACGCTGGGTGGAGATGCCGCTTGGCCAGACGGACGAAGGTTCCTTGTTGCCCGGGCCGACCGATCTTGGGTTGTACGTGTACCTCGAGCTCGACGCTGCCGGCTGGACGGAGCTCGAGCCGATCATCGGCCCAGCCCAAGGAACGCGCACCATCGTTCTCCGTACCGAGATTGCGTCCGCCGTTCTGGGACCACTCGTCACCGAGCTACAGGACGCGGGGGCTTCGCGCGCGCTCACCGGACCGAAGTACGACGCATCCAAAATGCGACGTGGCACGTACCGCCCCGGCGGGGCCATACGCTTTCATGATGGACTCCTCATGACCTTTGCCGCGCTCTAACGCGAAGGCGTAGATCGCCGGATTCGGAGAACCACGGCAGGAGGGTTGTTGGCCGAACGCGGCTCCAGCGATTGGATCCGCCGAGGGATCTCCCTCCGTTCACATCGCCCCGCAACTCCTCCCGATAGAGGGCCGATGATCCCCGTGTGGAACACGATTTTGTTTGGCATCAGCTCGGCGAGGGAGACGGAGTCCTCGAACTTCACGAGCGTTTGACGGAACCGGGGCCTCCGCTTGAGTTGCACGTGGTGCAACAGGCAACAGGCAAAGACCGGAATGACCATGGCCGCGTGGATGCTGGGAAGCGGGAGAGTGGTCGCCCTCCCGTTTGTCGGTTCAGCCTAGGCCCGATCCGGCGCAGATGTCCCGCTACGACACGCGGGGACCGCACGCCGTGGGGTCAAGCACCGCGATCCTGCGGCGATTCCCCTTCCCTCGCCCAACCCGTGCGGTTGCTGAACGTCTCGTAGCTCGTCGACGGGGTGTGCTCGAATTCTTCGCCGGTCTTCTGCACGTACGCGTCACCGGCCAGATTGAGGATGCTTTCAAATTCCATGTCTTTGGGCATCTTCTCCGGATGGGCGAGGACCTCCTCAAAGAAACTCTTACCATTCGCCACGGCACAACATCGCGCGTACAGGAAGAGATCGACGGAGAAGTCAGAATCTTCGTCGACATAGGATTCTTCACCAATATTCCTCGCGTGCGCCTCTGTGTCGAGTGCGAAGAGTTTCTCCGCGAGGATGTCGTCGAACTTCTCGATATCCTCCACGCGCATGCGCGACAGCGCGCCAACCGCAGGAGCCACGATCTCGTCGTCATCCCCGGTCTTGTTCCAATTGAATAGGCCGATAATTTGCCAAAACACTGATTCAGACATCGCCGTGTTGGACCAATTCATCGTCGCCATCTCCGTCGTTCCGTTGTCCTCGAGGGGCCGAGTCAACACTTCTCGAACGCTAGGACCGCAGCCCACGTCGAGCAATGGCGTCGAAAGGCGGTTGATACGATGGGGACTGCGCCGTCTGCGGGTCACATTTACGGATCCTGCACGAAGACGCCGTCACCCTTCGTGGCTAGTATCACGTCACCATCGCCTGCCGTCCCCAGAGCCTTTCGCTCCTGGGCACATCAATCCGGTTGCTCGGCGGCGGCCTTCGAGCCGTATTTCACTTCCCCGTCGAGGGCCGTCGTGGGGCGTCTGCCTTACCCCCAGAGCACGCGGGCACCGTGTGCGACCTATCGAACCCCCGCGTCTCCTGCATGAAAGGTGTGAAGGTCGCCGCATCGAGCGCGGTCGTGCTATGGGTGGCAAGCGAAACGCATGAGGGCCATTGCCGACTACCCCCGGCTCGTTGCCGAATGGCACCGCGCTCGCAATCTTCCCAACACCCCGGCGAGCGTCGATTCCCACTCCTATCAGCCCATCTGGTGGAAGTGCCTGCGCAAGCGAAGCCACACACGTATCAAGCGAGCGCTTGGGAGCGGGCATATGGCGGGAGCGGATGCCCTACGTGTGGGGACCAGCCTGCCGAGCACGTAAAGCGGTTCGCCGAGCGGTTTCCCGATCTTGCGCACCTGTGGCATCCCACCAAAAATCGCAAGCTCCGACTGCAGGATATCCTCGACACGTCCTCGTGCCGCGTGTGGTGGAAGTGCCCGAATGGTCCTGACCACGAATGGTCGACCACCGTCGACGACTGCTCGCGCCGGAAAAACGGCTGTCCCTTTTGTGCCGGGCCACGTCTCTCCGTCACCAACTCGATCGCGACGCTTGCTCCGGAGCTCGCGCAGCAATGGCACCCTACGAGAAACGGTCCGCTCACACCGGACCGCGTGACCGTGCACAGCGGAACGTCGTACTGGTGGCAGTGCCCGAAGGGAACCGATCACGTTTGGTCGGCGCCGGTCAGCTATCGCGTGCGCAAGAAGGTGGGATGCCCCATGTGCAGCGCGCACGCGACGGCTCCGTCCGAGAGCGTCGCCGCGGTCGAACCCGAGTTCGCTCACTACTGGCACCCGACCAAAAATGGATCGCTGAAGCCGCGCGACGTGCTGCCCACTTCGTCACGCAAAGTATGGTGGAAGTGCCCTGCAGGCGTCGATCATGAATGGTCCTGCGCCATCAAGGTGCGGATGCGGAGTGAACACCCCTGTCCATTTTGCAATAACCGGAAACTCTCCGTCACCAATTCCCTTCAAGCCAGATATCCGAGGGTCGCCGCGGAATGGCACCCCACGAACAATGCACCCGTCACCGCTGCCGACGTTTTACCGGGTGCGCAACGGAAATATTGGTGGCGGTGCACATTCGGCCACGAGTGGCGCGCCAGCGTTTACAATCGCGCGGGAGTCGGCAGCGGCTGTCCCGTATGTGCCGCGACGGCCCCCGCGAATGCGAGCCCTGTCGTCGTTCCGATGCGCTTTGAAACGCGCGTCCGCTCTCACCATGGGACATCCACGAATCACCGCCCCTCTCCGTCGAAGTTCGTGGCAGATTTCCCGCACCTCGTTGCCCAATGGGTCCGCGATCTCAATCTTCCCAACACGCCCGAGAGCGTCGGGGCCGGATCGGACAAGATGATCTGGTGGAAGTGCCCCGTCGGTACCGATCACCTATGGCAAGCCACGCCCTGGAGGCGCGCGGCCGCCGAACAAGGTTGCCCGTATTGCTCGGGCAGGCGTGTTTCCTATACGAACTCTCTGGCCAAGAATTTCCCGGCCGTCGCCGAGCAGTGGCACCCCACGAAAAACGGCAGCATGACCCCGGACGACGTGGTGGCGACGTCATGCCGTCTCGTCTGGTGGCGATGCCGGAAGGCGCCGGACCACGTCTGGCGAACCAAGGTCGAGGATCGCACGCGCAAGGGCTACGGTTGTCCCTTTTGCATAGGCCGCCGGGTTTGCAGAGACAACTCGCTCGCCCGCATCGCGCCGAAGATTGCGGCATGGTGGCACCCCACAAAAAACGGCAGCATCATGCCCGACCACGTCACCGTGCACTCGTACACGAAGCGCTGGTGGAAGTGCCCCGAAGGAGGCGACCACGTGTGGGAGGCTTCCGTCGCACAGCGAATCCGACATCCGAAGTGCCCGATGTGCCGCAAGGTTCTTCCGTCGAAAACGACGACCCTCAAGGCGATAGCACCGGCGTTTGCGCGCTACTGGCATCCGACGAAAAACGGCCCGCTCAAGCCGAGCGGGGTTTCGTCGACCAGCCGCGAGCGCGTTTGGTGGAAGTGTCCCAAGGGGGACGACCATGAGTGGCAGTGCACGATCGTTGCGCGCATCGCCGCCAAGAACCCCTGCCCCTACTGCGCCGGGCGCAGGCTCTCGGTCACGAATTCGCTCCAGGTTACCTATCCTCGCGTGGCCTCGGAATGGCATCCCAAGAAAAACGCACCCCTCACGCCGCGGGATATTCTCGCGGGGGACCATCGGAAATTCTGGTGGAAGTGTGTCTCGGGCCACGAGTGGCCCGCATTGCTTTCCAACCGCACCCGTCTCGGCAGCGGATGTCCTATCTGCGCGCGCCGTGCACGTCCGGCCGCTTCAGGGCCGTGAAGCGAAGTGCGTCCACATGCCCGCTCCCGAGCGCCCGACCTGAAGTCCGAAGGCGCCGAGGGCGCCGCTTCTGCGCGGCGGCCCAGTGCTTCTCGGCCGGACGCGTCCGAATACCACGCGGCACGATTGGGGTGATCGTGACCGAGTCCGTCCCCGCGACCGGCGCCTCGATCTGCCGGGGGGCCACCATTTGAACGCGCGCGCCGAGCGCGTTCATTGCGTCGCGCACCATGCCCACCGTCTTGTCGAGGTCGAAGCCATTGTCGACGTCGGTCCGCGGATGGAAGGCTTCGAGGACGGCCGCCACTCCGGAGACGTGTCCTGGATGCCACGCGTCCCAATCGCCTGGGTTCCGTGCTCACGTGAGGGGCCGTCCCCCTCCAGCATCGCTGCGAGGAGGAGCATCGCGAAGCGCGAGTAAGACGAGGCGGTGCCGGCATGGAAGCTGACGGGTTGACGGATCGCGGTCTTTCGCGACATCGACGTGCCGGTGCGCGCCAGCGTTCCAATTATTCAATGCTTCTTTCGCGGCTTGCGGAGTTTGCGCCAGAAGGTCCAAGCCGACGACGAGTCCCGCCAGCACCGGGCATTGGTCCTCTGGAACGCGATAGTAAGGCTAGCTTCAATTCTTGCGGTGGCCTCAGCGGAACGAGCTTTCGTCACCTTTTGCCGTGACGGCCGGGTTCGGCTTCGCGATGAGCGGCGCCACTTCATGCTCGATGATGAAAGCATCAGCAAATGCTGAGCCACTTCAAGTTCAGCTCAACGACGGGTGCGTGCTTTCTTCGGGATTGGGCACCGGTAAGGGGCCGCAGCACCATCATCGCGAACTCTCGGAAGCCGATACGGCCGTCCGCCGTATGTTTGGCGCATTCCAAAGCTCTGTCCGCGTCGGCCGCCGGATACGGGGCCGCACTCGACCTTCGGCTGGTGACACCCAGTTCGCCCAATCATCCAGAGACCACGTCATGCGCCGTTGCGAGAACGCCTCCTCGAACGGGCCCGCCGTGCCGACGCGGAGCCCGTGCAGCGCGAACCCTTCATCGAGTGGGACGAGCAGCACCGCGCCAGCACCCGGACGCGCACCAACGACGGCACCCATCGCCACGTGCCCATGCGCCAGAAGGCTGCTCCGCAGCAGCTGGAAATCCAAATCGTCATAACCGAGCAACGCAGTCGCGAGCCAGTAATCGCGTGCCGCGGCGCCCGCGGGCGCAAGCTCGATCTGCTCGGCTGCACCTACCAGGCGGATACGTCCGTCCGGCGCCGTCCTGAGAGGACGTCCTGCAGCATCCCGCACGAGCGGATCCGCCGGGCGTAGTAGCGTCTCGATGGCTCGGAAGGACGGCTGCATATCTGTGATGTCGGCCGGTCACCCGCGGGGGTTGCGCGATATCGTCAGGTTGCGGCGCGCCGGGCGTTGCCACCCGTGCCGCTCCGCGATGTAATCACCACCACGGACCGCTTTGAAACCTTCACCAGAGGGGGATCCCGAAGTGAACCACGAGACGCGTTCGCAATTCGTCTTCACAAAGTACAGAGTCGACGAGCTTCGGCAATGCGGCGACCAATTCGTCGCCGATGCTCTGAAGCTGGACGTACCGGGCATCACCACGGCCGGGTACACCGAGTTCGTGCTCGACTGGTTCGCGATGACAGCACCGCGGGGGGCTCGCGCGGACGCTCGCCCCGTTCAGCGACTGGGGAACCTGAACTGGCGCCACGCCGCCCCCGAGACACTCGCGCTGGAGATACCGCCCCGAAAGACAAGCGCTGAATTTCTGGTAGACCTTTGTCACTCGATTCCTTCACCGCGAGATGGGCGCATAACGCTCGTCCTCGAGTCGGAGTGGGGAGACGCGCGCTCGCAGCAAGCCTCCATTCTCGCGGTGGTCCACGATGCGGCAAAGGTCGCGCACATGACGGCGCTCGCCAAGGTCATAGTCTTCGCTTCCGCGACCGGCGATCATCAACCGTTCCTCGACGCGGTGGCCAAGCTGCGGCAAGCAGCCGGGGATTCTACGCCCTGGCTCTGCATTGACCTCCCCTGGTGGGCTGCCCCGGGAGCTACGTGGGAGCCTTGGGCGCAGGTACTGGCCGAGAGTTCCGAGACGCCGTGAAGCGCTGACATCGACAGTCCCA
Organism: Sorangiineae bacterium MSr12523; assembly: GCA_037157775.1. Classification (NCBI taxonomy): domain Bacteria; kingdom Pseudomonadati; phylum Myxococcota; class Myxococcia; order Myxococcales; family Pendulisporaceae; genus Pendulispora; species Pendulispora brunnea. Next base: position 12,670,216 of record CP089982.1, on the reverse strand, counting down.
TTTGGCCGGCCGGACTTTATCCAAGGATATCGTGTCTATCTAATCAGATAGATGGAGAAGGGACACGTGGCGGCGGATTTGCGGCGTCCGGCGTCAGCGGCCCGATGGCACGGCGGTTGCGTAGCACTCCAGTCATAGACGCCTTCACCGCTCGATTCGAGCGTTCTGGGCAGAAGGGAATACATGCGAGTTCGAGTTAACTGTCCACGATGCTGGCACGACGTCCTGCACAGCGAGCATACGCCCGCGCAGGTCGAGGCAGCGTTGAGCAAAAATATTGCTGTCACTATCTCCGACAAACGAGCGGCACGCGCCACATGCGATAAGGGTCACGGGTTCAACGTTGCCATCGCGGCACCTGCCTACGCGCTCCTTTACGAGCGAGCACTCCAACGGCTATCGACAGGCGACCTCCGCGACGCGGTATTGGACGCGTACACTGCCCTCGACATGTATCTTCCAAACGTGCCGCTCCGAGCACGATATGAGTCTGACAAAACTCTCACGCCACGCGACATTCCAGGCCTTCGGAGCGAGCTAAAAAAGCACGCGACCCGCCATTCCGAAAGAGCAATAGGTGCTGCGCTAGCAGTAGTTTCTGTCGTATCCGGGAAAGCCCCGCCACACTTCGACCGCAGCCTCAGTGAAATTCGAAACGACGCCATTCACGCCGGGATTTATCCCGACCGAGAAGCCGCGGAAGAGATGATATTTCGCATCGCCACACTCATTTTGGAGTTTGAGTCGCTTTTGAACAAGACATTCCCGGATCGTGATCCCTCGTTCCGACTGGCGTTGCAAATTGCAGATTTTCCCAAATTCGAAGAATCGGGAGATCGCACAACCGTTGGCACTGGCACCATCCTCAGCGGAGATCTGGAGCCATCGCCGACCGCCAGAGACCGTCTAAAGCAGTACGAGTCAGGCGAATTCCCACCTTCGTCGTGGCTAATATGAGTAACCGGATCACACGACGAGGCACGAACGACCATGCTCTACGCGTTTGACTCGACGGGAAAGCGACTAACCCCAGCAAAGGGTGCAGCGGGAACGTGCCCGCAATGTATGAACCCCGTTGGGGCCAAATGCGGCAACCGGAAGATTTGGCATTGGGCGCATGCCAAAGGGAGAAACGAGTGTGACCCGTGGGCGGAAAGTGAAACGCAATGGCATCGTGATTGGCAGTCACGTGCGGATCCAGAATGGTGTGAAGTGGTAATGGGATTTCCGGGAGCACCGCGCGGACATTCGCCGACCAAGCGACGGGCTGGTCATTGAGCTGCAGCATTCGTATCTCAAGAAAGACGACGTTCGAGAGCGCGAAGCCTTCTATGGGAACATGGTATGGGTCTTCAATACTGAGCCATGGCGCTTTCTCGCATGGCTCGGAACGGATGCAAGGGCCGAGTTCCGCTGGATTTCCAGGCGTCGCACACTCGGTGCTACGAGAAAGCCAGTTTACCTAGACCTTGGTGGACCACTGCTTCGAATCACGGGCTATGGGAGGCAAGGTTGCTTGAGCGGTTATGGCGACATCGTGACGCGCGGTGAATTCATCCACACCATGAGCCTTCGCCAACTTTCTGAAGAGGAAATGGCTATGACGAGCCATTACTGTGTACGAGAGGGCGACGGGCGCATCGGCCTCGTTCGCTCTCTTACGCCGCTGCGATCCTGGGAGACTCGGGATCGCATAGCGATTCATCATGACCTTGGCGGTCGCGCCACTGAGGTGATGATCCCAGAGGTCCAAATAAAGAGGTAGGCCACCGAGGCAACCGAACCGTGTTCGCCGGTGCCGCAGCCCTACCGACCGCCCACGGGCTCGATGATCGCATGGACGATCTGCTTCACGTTGGAGAAGTGGGGCCCGGCTTCTCTGTCGAAGGCACACAGGGTACGCGGGATTGGCCTCCCTCTGCGGTTCAGTCGCGATCAGGCCCTTGGCCCTCTTAGCGGAGCGACATCAGTCGTTCGGGCCCACATTGACAGGCGTGCCCTACGTGCGGAACTTTCTGAACAAGGGAAAGCGCCTTCGTTACCGCCGCGGATGGCTTTGACGCTGTTTGAAGATCCTAAATACAAACCTTTGCCATGCAAGTTCGACATCTCGCGATCAAGAATTTTCGCGGAATAGAATACCTCGATTGGAAGCCTGCCACACCGTTTACCGTGTTAGTCGGTCCGGGCGACGTCGGGAAGTCGACCATTCTCGATGCGCTCGAAATCGCCCTTAGCCCACGATGGCTATCTCTCACCGATGCGGATTTCTACCGTGGCGACACTTCGAAGACGATTGAGGTCCTCGTAACCGTTGGGGACTTACCTAATGAGGCGCTGCGAGAGCAGCGCATGGGACTTCATCTGCGTGGATGGTCGCAGAACGGCGAGCTTCACGATGAGCCGGACGAAGACGACGAACCTGTAGTGACCGTAAGAGCGAGCGCCGATTCTTCTTTGGATCCTTCCTGGGAGCTCATTACAAACCGCAGCGAGCCCAAAACGCTATCGCAGCGCGACCGCTCGCTGTTCGGGGTCGTTCGACTGGGCGCTGACGTCGAGCGTCATCTGACCTGGTCGCAGGGCTCGGCCCTCGCACGCCTGGGAAGCAGCAAGGAAAGAACGTCGCCGGTCCTTGCTGACGCCTACCGTAGGGCACGAGAGCTTCTGGGCGCCGGCAACCTGCCGTGGCTAGACGACTCTGCTGGTAGGGTCAGGGAAGCTTCCGTCAAGCTCGGCGCCTACGCCGCGGGCTCATTCGCGGCCGGATTGGACACGCAGCGCGCCTCAATGAGCCTCGGCGTTCTTTCGCTTCATGACGGAGGAATTCCTCTGCGAATGGCGGGACTTGGAAGTCGCAGGTTGGTTGCGCTTGCAGTTGAACGTCTTTCGATCGACGACGGCGCCATTGTACTAATCGACGAGATCGAGCACGGTCTCGAGCCGCATCGGATCCGGCACGCGTTGAAGGTTCTCCGCACCGCGGTCGCGCCGCCCGAAGGCGGAGAAGCGAAGGGCCGAGGCGGTCAGGTGATTATGACAACGCACTCGGCGACGACGATCGTAGAGCTCGCGTGCCCGCAGCTTAGCGTGGTGCGTAACGTAGGAGGTACGCTCGCGCTACACCAGCCCGCGCCGGGCCTTCAGAAGTATTTGCGCCGTATCCCGGAGGCGTTCCTCAGTAGAAAAGCCGTCGTCTGCGAAGGAAAGACCGAGGTTGGTTTACTCCGCGGTCTAAGGGAGGGTTGGGCGAGTCGCCACGATAACGAACCTCTTGAGGCTCGTGGTGTCGCCTTAGTCGACGGCAACGGCTCGGAGGCAGTGAGCACGGCCACCCAGATGGCGGAACTGGGCTATGCCGTGGCCTTGCTTCGAGACTCCGACGTACCCCTTACCCCGGAAGAGAGTAAGTCGCTAAAGAAGCACAACTTGACAGTATTCGAATGGGAGGGTGCCTGTTCCACGGAGGAGCGCGTCATCGAAGACGCATCGGACGATTGCCTTCAAAAACTTCTGGAGATCGCCTTCGGGCACGCCGGGGAGGAAAGCGCACTCGATGCTGTGCGTGGGCAGCTTGGAATCAAAGAGATGCTCCCGCGCGAATTTGCTCGCTGGAACTTCCCGGGTAAATCGAAGCGCGACTTGCGACAGGCGCTCGGCAAGACCGCGAAGTCGAAGGGCTGGTTCAAACAGGTCGCCCCCGGAGAGCTATTTGGAGAAGTCCTCGGCGCTGAGATCGTGACGAGGCCCGAAACGTCAATGGCGAAGACACTCGCCGCCGTTGAAGCGTGGGCCTACGGTGCATGAAGATGCACTCCTGCGTGCAGAGCGCGCCTCGGTCGTGGCGCCCGCCGGGTGCGGAAAGACGGAGTTGATCGTTCGCGCAGTTCGGGCGATGTCCGGTGGCCGTGCGCTCGTACTCACACATACCCATGCAGGGGTCAAAGCGCTTCGCGACCGTATGAAGCGGTTAGGTGGGGGACACGACCGCGACCGCGTACAGGTCGAGACCATTGCTGGATGGTGTCTGCGATATGCCGCGGCATACCCGGCGAGCTCGAGACTTTCGACAAAGCAGCCCGTGAAGGGGCAGTGGAATGCCGTCTACGATGCCGCGCTCGAATTGCTCGACCGTCGTGCAATTCGGGCCGTTGTTGGTGCCACCTACGCACGAACCTTTGTCGACGAGTACCAGGATTGCACACCGCGACAGCACGAGATTGTGGAGAAGCTCGCTGGCATTGTCCCCACCTGCGTCCTTGGAGACCCCCTCCAAGGAATCTTCGGCTTCGCCGGCGGTAACCTTTCGTGGTCAGATACTGTGGAGCGCGCGTTCGAGCCTCTGGGAACGCTCGACGTTCCGTGGCGATGGCGCGGAAAGAACGATGCCCTGGGGGAATGGCTCCTTGCGATTCGTCCCGCACTCTTGCGCGGCGACCGAATCGACCTTTCGAACGCCCCCATTGTGTGGCGACTCGCGACGCCCGAGAACCAGCGGCGTGAAGCCTTCGCGCTGCTGAAGTCGGAAGGACAGATCATTGCAATCCGCAAATGGCCCAGCGACGCGCACGCATTCGCTCGGAACGTCGGCGGCGTGTTTTCTTCGATGGAGGAAATGGACTGCAACGACCTGCTTCGGTTCGCTGACGACATCGACAGGCTCACCGGATATGCTCGGTCCGCTCGCGTTCTTCGTTTTGCGGCGGAGTGTTGGACCGAAGTTGGGGCTGGGCTCGATGCGCTGCAGCGCGCGCTCGACGACGGACGCACGCCAGGGTTGCGATCCGAAAAACTCCGCCCGATCTCGAACGCCTTCGCCAAGGCAGCAACGACAGATGATTGGGGCGACATCGGGCACGCGATGAAGTCCGTAGACTTGATACCGGACGCTCGCCTATTTCGCCGCGAGCTTTGGCGCGAAGCCATCAAAGCAGTCGCGGAAGTGGCCCGAGGCACGCGGCCATCACTCCGCGAAACGGCATGGCAAATCCGAAATCGGCTACGATTCTCCGGCCGGCCTGTTGAGCCGCGAAGCGTGTCCCGCACGCTCCTCATCAAGGGGTTGGAATTTGATCATGCGCTCGTTCTCGACGCGAACGAGTTCGAGAACTCGAAGCAGCCCGGAGACGGTGCTCGTCATTTCTACGTTGCCGTCACCAGAGGTGCACGATCACTAACGGTGTTGTCACAGCAACAAGGCGTCAGGTTCTCTGTGCCAACGGTGTAGAGCGTCACTCCTCGAGCACGACGTCTCGTCAGACTGACGACACGCCCTCCACCAGGCAGTCGTGGACGACGCGGTCAGCGACCGCCATGAGTCGCGACCGCTCCGCATCGTAGCGGGGGTCGCCGGCGCGTGCCCCCTCCAGAAAGCCTACGCTGGCGACTGCCTGCTGCACGTCGTGGTAAGCGTTCAGCCTCGGGTCCCCAACGGCGGCGTCGGGGTAGAGAAGGATCGGCATGGGCGAGCGCGCGCATCAGTGGGCCTTGCGGATGTCGCGCGAGCGGCCTCGACGACCCCACGCCGGGTCGCCGGTAGCTTGTTTTGCCCGAAGGGCATATCAAAAACACCAACAAAATGCCGGGTAAAGACCTTGTTGTACAAAACTTGATCTTTCGTACGCTAGCGTTCGACAGCTTCCCGAAGGCACGCGACTCCTTGCTCGATCTCAATCTCCGTGTCGCCCTCGAGCTCGAGGTACACGCGGCCGTGGCCGTGGTACTCGTTGATCAGAACGCCCCATCCCGCATGGCTCGGGGAAGCCAGTTCCACGGCCGCCGCGATGCAATGCAAGCCCGCGCGTACGAGACGGCGCGACGTTCCAGCCGGAAACTTGAAGTCAATGCAAGGCCGTCTCGTGCCGTCGAGTGTCTTCACCTGGGTTAGCGCCCATTTCACACCGCTAAGCACTTCAAGCCCAAACAGATTCAGTTGTTCGCGGGTCATCGTCGCCCAGTTGCTCATTTTCGAATCTCCATATGAAAAGCGGCCCTTGTTTGCCGTGCGGCGCGTATCCTTCCGTCATGCCGATTTCGCGCCAACCTCATTGTTTTGATATCGTCGCCGGGACTCGTTACCCTACTGCCAGCCACCGCGATTCCTGAATCAGGGCGCGGAGACCAAATCGCGATTATCCGCAGCAATCGCTATGATTCACCCATCATAGTTTTCGGGCGAGGCCCCGAATGTTCGGCGTTTCTCTATGATTCAGGAATCAGGGGGGGCCCGCCCCAGGTGAGGACGGGTCCCGTGCTGGCTACCGAGCCCCGGTGCTTTTGCCTCCGAGGGGGGCCAGGAGGGCCTGCCGTGCCGCCGCGAACTCGTCGCCCTTGAGCCCCAGACGCAGCAGGAAAACTCGAAAGTCGAATTTCGCCGTCATAAAGCGAAGTTCCTGCGGCGCGCGCGGCGTCGGCTCCGTGCCCGGTGAGAGCGCCCGCGCACTGAGGGCGAGCGCGAATTGCACGTACGCGACTACGAGGTTCGGGTCGAGCGTCGAGTTGAAATGCCGCAGTTCCACCGTACCGCGATAGAATACGCTGTTCAGATTGAGCCCGTGATAACGGGTCGGATCCGCGCGGTCGCGCCAAACGAAGGCCCGTCCGTACCAGGCGTCCTTCACGTCCGCCATGGTTGCCCCGCGCGCCTCAAGGCGTTCGACGAACGTGGCATCTACGGGCTTGCAGTAGCTCTCGCGTCGAAAAGGGTCGATGCGCAACGCGTACTCGATGAGGCGATCGTGCCGGTAGACCAGCCGGACAAGCTCCGTCATCGACGCTGCGTCGAAGCGGCTGCTGTCTACATGGACGTGGATTCCCGTAGACCGATTCGTCCTTCCGCCGGCCTGCGCGACGGCGCGCACGACGACGGCGACTTCGGCGAGGTCTTCGTAGCGTAGAATCGGGGAAACCACCTCGCCGCTCTCCGTGCCGACGATCGAGAGGTCGAGGATGGCCGTCCACACACGATCGTAGCGATCGAGCACCGAAAAGCCGTCTTCGGCGTCCCCACCGATGATTCGGCCGCCGACCGCCGCGGCAATCGTCATGGCGAGCCGACGCGGGCTCAAATTGGCGACTTCGATTTCGATTCCAAACCTAAGTGTCTTGATCGCGTTGGTCACGCCCCCCGGCAATGCGGATTTCGGGCCTGACATTGACGCGCCGACTATGATGTTACCTGGCCAGGGACGTCACGAATCGTCGGCCTTTCGCGTGTTGCCGCCCCTGCGCAGTCCGATGACGAGGGTGCGACTATGATGGATACATCATAGAGAATGGCCGCAAATTTGCGGCAATCGCCTCAAGCCTGATTCTGTCATCATAGCGAAAGCCGCGCGAATCGGCGGATGGCCGCGTGACCCTGATTCGAGCATCAGGGGGGCGTCGATACAAAGTGGCGCGGGCGCCTGGAGAGAGACATTTGGCCCCTGATTCGCATGGTCAGCCGACATGGGTATAGAAACCGCACACCGGGACCATCTGTTCGCGCCGCCGTCTCACGAGACCGGAGCATTGGGCGGCGTCATTGACCTGATGCATCGACGATACCTTCTGGCCGGCCGTCGTGGCCGGCACCGACCGTGGATCCGTGGTAACGTTTGTCCGATGGCGCGCACCGACGAGGACCTCAAAATCGAGCTTCAGGATGGCCGCACGTTCGCAGGCACACCCCTGGACGTCGTGCGCGCGATGCAGCGATTGGCGTTCGGGGTCGACGGGCTCACCGTCCACGAGTATGTCGCCTGGGTGGTCAAAAACACGCGCCGGATCGAGGGGCTCGAGCTCGACGTTCAAGGGGCGAGCGCCGAGGAGATCTCCGCGTCCTTGATCCGGGAGATGCTACTCGCGGGCTTGGCGCGGCGCGTGTAGCGTTCCGCGCGTACGGATCTTCACCGGCGCCCGCGACGCCGTCACAAGAGCGCTCGGCGTGCGGGCCACCCGTTCCCCCGGGGCGTTCGTCTACCGATTCTCGACAGAGGGCTGGACGCACTGCTCGAGGGCCCAATGCATCCAATAGGCGAGCCAGGTCATCGTGGCTAGGTCCGCGTCCTCGCCTTCGCTGAAGCCCGGCTTTGCGTCGGGAAAGGTCTCCTTCCAAACTTCGATTGCCCCTTCCAGGATGGCGACGTGCACGTACTCGAGCGCGACGCAGCCGGGGTGCTGGCGCAGTACGCCTACTTGTTCATCGAGAAAGAGGCGCTCCAATCCCGTCGATGGACCATGCAGTGTACGACGTCGTGAACGCGTTCTGGAGCCGACCGAACGGCGCGTCGTCGCGAACAAGTACTTCGACTCCCGAACGCGGCGCGATCTCCGAATCGCCGACCCCGACCGTCACCTGCTCGCCAATCCGAATTGTGTAGTCCATTCTAAATACCCTTTGTGAAGGCATCATTGAGTCGTCTTTCGTTGCTCATCAAGGCCGAGGGCGGCGAAATAGGCCACTTTATTATGGGCGATTACGACCATTGCCGCGTTACCATATCGCGCAGGTTTTGCGAGCCCTATGATTCTGGAATCAGCCATAAAGTCCGGCTAATCCGCACTCTCGCTGAAGCCTATGATTCTATTGTCACAGCACGGCTTACTTAGGTCAAATTGTCGGAATGTCGGCCCCCCCATGACCAGGCACACAATCCGCATCATTGCTGGTCATAGAGGAAGGGGAATCCGGCGCACGGCCCCCCACAGGAGACCATAAAATGAAGGTGTTCGAATTGATTGCGCTACTCGAGCGTTGTAACCGGGACGCGGACATTTTCCTGATGAACGGCGAGAACGTGCCTTTCGAGTATGAAGTGGCCGGTATGACGACCCGGGGCGCAGTCGTCGCACTCGAGCGCGGAGACGAGGCCGAAGATCCGGACGACCGCAGATACTCGGAGGACCGGTGGACCGATCGCGACGCACGGCTCCCGCAAACGGACGTTTTCCTCTGCGAAGGGCCGCAGAGGCAGTGCGGGAGTCGCAACGCGTGGGAGGCACTGGTGCGGTCCGGCCGCTGAGCGGCCAGGCCGGCGAGGGCGTCAATGGCGCCCTCCCGGATTGCCCGGTTCGGCAAGGACAGCTGAGATTCCCTTCGAAGTCGAGATTTGGATAATGGACTATACGATCCGAATTGGTGAGGCGGCAGTACTGTACGACGACCCTGGGCGGTCCCCCCGGCCGGGGGTCGTAACCATACAGCGCGACGGCGCACCCCAATTCATTGCGGACGGTGGCAACGAGCTGCGGGTACCGCGCCCGGTCTGGGAAGGCTTCTGCAAACGCACGGGCCTGTCCGGCCTGTTCTTCGACAAATGCGACGGGTTGATGCGCTCGGGTGCAAACGCGGGCTGCGTCCCGCTTGATCTCACCGCCTTGTCTTGCATAGAGAATTGCGTCGAGTCCTGGTGTCGGAGACACCCGAACGCCGTACCGGATCTGGCCGCGGAAGACGGCGCCGAGTCTAATCGCGACCTAGCGCTGCTCCTGTGGTTGCAGTACTGGTTCGAGTACGCCCTCGACCATTGCGAGCGCCCGATCGTGGCGCACGAGTGACCGCCGCCGCGTGGGGCCGGTCCGAGCGAACCCGAGGACGCGGCCTTCTCGCCCGTCCTGACCATGCTTTGCCGATACTGGGCGCCGACCCCGCACTTTCCATCGACATACCTCAAGGCATATTGACCAACGCGACGCGTGCGGCGAGAGTGAGGACGAAAGACCATGAATCACCCGATGCAACCAATCGCCCGCGATCGATACGGAACCGCCCGCTTCAAAGCGAATGGCATCTGCCGATGGTTGGTCGATACCCGAAGATTGGATCTTAACGACGAGACGCTTGAGACGTTTCCTGCCAATGACCGAATGCAGTTTGCCCAGTTGCTCGGGTACGCCGTCGAACGCTACGCGGAGGTGTCATACGTCTCCTCCGAATCCATTGCGAGCGCCAGCGCCATCATGGACTTATTGCCGAAACGACGCTCCGACGCGCCGAGTGCCTTCGACGAGCGAAGTGCGCTTGGGCATCCCGAGCAGCCCACGATCGCCACATCTGCTGGACGTCGATTTCAGGCCAATGCCCTTATCGCGTGGCTGCACCAAAAGAAGGTGTTCGATTTCACCTCGGTGCTTGCAGACCAGACCTTTGCGCGCGAGGACAAGGTCCAGGTTGCGCAATTGCTCGGGCACTCCATCGAGGAGGTGGCCGACATCGTAGCCACGCTCCGCCGCACAGAGCGCTCGAATTGACCTCAAGGGATCACCCCAAAGGGTGAGTCGGCGGTGACATTTGTTCGTAGACGGCCGGTCGTCCTTGCGCTACCTCCATTGTAGATGTCCACGAGCGGCCTACGCGTTGCAATTCACAACCTCGTCGAAGACTTGACCGACCGAGTGCTGAACGTCTTGGACACCGCTTCGATAGCCGATCTGGTTACGAACGGAGTCGCGCCTCGCGTGGGTGCATCAAGGAGGAGCCATGGATCTCGTCCGCGCCCAGTAAAGCGGACGCCGGACAGGACGAATGTTGGAGGCGACGCCGACGTGAAGTTTGACGCCATGATCGACCTTCTGAAGAGCGAGCCAAAGGGGCTTCGCTCCGAGGAACTCCGCGCTGCTTTGAGTGTCGAAAAGGGCCCCTTTCGTGCGCTCATAGAAGCGGGCTTCGACACTGGCTTGATCTATCGGACTGGCGAAGGGCGATCCACGACCTTCTTTGCGAAGTAGGACCGCCCTCGACTCCGTTCGGCGTCGTGGCTTCGTCAGGCACCTGTGACGTTGAAGCGTTCTGCAACGTCCCTCGCGCCAATGCGTTGCAGGTAGGCGCGGACCGCGCGGCGGAAGAATTCCATGCGATTACGAATGCCTCGCGACCGCCACGCGTCATCCATGGCCGCCGCGAGATCTCGTTCGATCCGAAGCGGGATGACCATGATGTCGGGCCCCGGCCCTTCGTGACGCCGCGTTTGGCGCGGGCCCACCTTCACGCGGCCTTTCTCGGCTTCATTGATCTTCCAGATCAGATACGCACGGTCTTCGCTGCCCGTAGGACGCTGTACGAGATCGAAGTAGTGCTCGCGGAGCTGCGCGATGGACCACCCCTCGAACCGGGCTTGGAGGCTTTGCTCGCCTCGTCGGGCGGGCGCGGGCTCCCGATCACCGCCACCAACCGGCAGTGCCTCCGGAGTTGCGTCGATCAAGCTGTCCGCGCTCGACGACCCCGCCGAAACGTCGCTCACCTCGGCAGAGGGTGAACCGTCCGTCGCGGCGTTCGGGATGGTCGACTCGTCGACCTCACGGCGGTCTCCATGGCTCCGTCCGGAGATCTCCGCCTGGCCCTTTGTCTCGCTGGACAGCTTGGTGACGTTCGTCCTCGGCCGCGCAGCCTTCTTCGACGCCGTGGGCCGCCCCGGCCTGGTCGGCGCCGAAGCTCGGCTCCTCTTCTTCGGTGCGGCTTTCGTGCCCTTGCCTTTGGCTGCTTCCACTGCTCGCTTCTTCCCGCTCATACGGCCTCCTTTCCACCCGCCAGGCTTGACTCGTAACTGTCGGAAGAGCGCAGCGTGTCGGGTAGTGCTTCGTCGTTCGGGGCAGCAAAGAGTGCCAGGTCAAGGGCGCGAGCCGCAAAATGGACGACCCCGGGCGCACCGTCGGCGCGAAGACGTACCACCTCGACGCGGTCAGCTGCCGTGAGCCCACCGAGGAACCCCAATACGGCATCGCTAATGACCCAAATACGGGCGTCTGGGTCCGGGTTCAAACTATCGTGCATGATCGCGCGAATCTGCACCGTCTCGCCGCGGAAGCTGGGAAATTCTTCACCGATATAGCGCGTGTTCATTCCAATTGTAGCCACAGTCGTCCTCCTGCGATATTGACGCGACGGGCGATGCAATCGGCGACCGTCGCGGTGTCTCTCTGTGTCCCGGCATGATGCGTGAGCCGTGCCTGCGGGAATTCGACGACATCTTGCTCGGTCGCCGTGCCGGCCTGATTCCTATGTCATAGTCTGCGCGACGATTCGCGAATTCTTCGAAGACATCACCGTGATTCTCGAATCAGGGTGACGCTGAATTTGCAGAGGGATGATGCCCTCGGAGCTACAGATCGGAAATAGCGGTGGGCGCGCTTCTTCTGCGCGCGAGCCTGATTCAGGCATCATAGTAAAAAAACATCGACAAGATGCGCGAGTGCCGCGCGCGGCCTGATTCAGATGTCAGGTGAACAAACAAAAAAAGCCCCGCCAACTCCCCAAATGAGGAGTCGGCGGGGCATCTCGACCCCAAAGAACGGGGCTGATGCGGTCGCAGCTCGACGCGACGGCCCCATTGCGACGGGGCCCTTCGATGGCACGAAATACGCTTATGCGTTCATGCAGAAGTGAATACAGGCCAAGAGAGATTGGAGAGGTTAATGTTCGATAAAGAAAAGACATCGAGTGCGGGCGACGTTCACAATGAAGCGTTCGTTGCGACCGTGGGGCAATCGAGCCCGACATCCATTCGCGTGGAGCTAACTCCATCGAGTGCGGGCGTCGAAGACCTTTTTCGATGCGTGTGCGCGGCGTCGGACGATCTGCTGAAGATCGTTGGCGCGTTGAACGGGATCTGGGGGCTCTTTGCAGACGAACATCGCGGGACGATTGACCTCGAGTTGCGCCCGGAATTGAACGCAGAGGCCAGGGACTTCGTGGTTGACTTCGTTAAATCACGCCTTACTGCACTTCGCGTGACCGAAACGATGGCGCAGGTCGGAAAAGAACCCGAGCCAAGCGAAGTTCTGGAGGTGTCGTCCGGTCCGACAGGAGGGCAAATCCATAATTGGTGCTACCGGGCTCTCGTGCGATTCACACCCGGCAACGGCACCTTTACCCTGCGCGTCATGCCCGTTTCCCCCGAGGGTGCTTGCGGCCACGGGAGTCGGCTCCGTTCGTTCGTGTACGACCTCGCCGCCGACATGGAGCGCGAAACCGAGGTGCGCAGAGCCGGATGGCGCATTTCCGTGGACGGCCCGAACGCACAGATCCTCGTAGATGCGAGCCCGTGCCCCGACCAGGTGGAGGCGGCGAAGCAGTTCGTAATTGCCGTCGTGTCGGAGCACCACCTGTCCTAGGTACGGTCGCCGTCGGGCGCCTCGAGCGCGCGACGGGTCGCCGCGTCCGCGATGCCGGTCGGCGTGAGCCCGTGTTGCTCCTGAAATTGGCGCAACGCGGAGCACGTCGCCGGCCCGGGGATCCCGTCTTCCGCGACACCGAGTACGCGCTGGCGTTGGCGCCAGGCGCGGAGGTCATCCCCGGCGGAGATGTCGACCGGCTCGTATCCCGCGGCAACGAGTCGCTCGAAAATGGCGTCACCCGGATCGCCGGGGCCGCGCATGGCGCTCTGGTCTCGGTGGCCGAAGACGCCTACGTAGTCGCGTGCGCCGCGCCGCAGGCGATCGAGGGGGCCGCGGTAACGGTCCGGCACCTGCCTCTGGATCGAGAAACGCAGCGTGAGCCAGTCGACCAGAGCGACTACCGCCTCGAGCTGTTGCTCCCAAAAGTCCGCCTCCGAGCCCTGCGCGATTTCGATACCGATCGTCACGGGGTTCACCGAGGTAGCGTGATAGGTCTGCTCGGTAGCCAGGTCCGCGAGGCACACGACGGTCGCGTCGAAATCCACGACGAGATGCGCTCCCGCGCTTTGCCCGTTGCGCGACCACCACTGGTTTGTGGCGAGCGCCGTGCTTCGCGTTGGTCCCAGGCCGGGGAGAATGCGCTGGGCTCGGCGATCGCTTCCACCAGGGATGCCTCGCGTCGAGTGCAACGTGATGCCGCGGACCCACGTACCTCGTGGGCGCGCAGCTCCGTCCTCGCCGATGCGCAGCCGAACGCGTGGGTCATCGTGCCAGGACGTGCACACGAGCCCGGGAATAGCTTCGAGGGCGCCGTTTACGACGACGCCGGACATCAAACGGAATCCTCCAGATCGTGTTGGGCCGCGCGCGACCGAGAGCGCGCCGGCATGACGTCGCTCACACGGGTCGAGATCGGGTCGGTTCGACCATCCAGAAGACCCTCGAGCCACGTGCCGAGCGTCGGCGCCAACTTGGCGGCAAGCTCGATGAGCTGGATGCCAATCTGTAGCGTATCGACGAAGGGTTCACGTTGTTCCGACACGGCAAGCCCCTCCGAAGGCTTTGGCGAGCGAGAGCGCGTCGACGATGAGGAGGGGCAACGTCACACCCGCCTGCTCGATCGCGTGTGCGATTTGGCCGAGGGCTGCCGCTGCTTTCGCAGCGGCGCAGGTGGTTTGTCCACTTTGGCCGGCGTCCCACGCGTCGACGGCGCCTTCGGCGCCAAGGAGCGCTTCACGAGCCGCGTCGTACGCGTCCGCGCAAAGCTTCGCGATTTTTGCATCGCGCCGATCGCGCGCCGTCATGTCGCACAGTTGGTCGGCCACAGTCGCGGCTCGCGCCAACGTGAGAATGGCGGAGCGCGCTGTCTCCCGCACGGGCGATTGGGGCCCGCGAGGGGTGCATCCCGCCGCCCAAAGGGCGAGAGCGAGCGTCGCCCATAGGACGAAGAGCAACGACCGGGGTCGATTGCGATTCACGATTGGTCTCCGATAGGCAGATCGGCGCCCGAGCGCCGAGGAATTGGAGGGCGACGATCGAGCAGCTCGCGGCCGCCGCGCAGGCCGCCGACGAGGAGATCGTGCCCCGCCATTGCGGTCAGGGCAGCCGCGAGGCCATCGATCAGAGCTTGAGTCCACGAGGTCCCACCAAGGACGGCGTCGAGCACACCGGCCACTGCGCCCAAGCCGAGCGCAAGCCACGAGCGCCATCGCGCGGGAACGGTTGGCAAAGGCGTGTCCGATTTCAAAAGACGCACGATGGCGCCAATGATGACTGCAGAGAATAGAATCCATTGACCCTGCGCCGCGAGGGCGAGGGCATCATCGATGCTGTTGTTCAAATGTCCTCCTAGTGGAGATAATGGGAAATAAGCGAAGTCCCGATACTTCCAATGAGTGCGGTCAAAAAGCCGACCATGAGCGATACGAGTGCAAGTCGGCGCTTTGCGCGCCGGTCGACGAGTGCGTCCTCCTTCGTTCGAAGGTCGGCCACCCTCGTCCGCTGCTCGAGCAAGCGGTCGATCGAGAGCGCGACGTGCCGGTCTTGCTCGCGTCGTTCCTCTTCGAGCTGGTTACGCTCTTCATCGCGAAGCCGTCGCCGCTCGAGTTCCTCACGTTGAAATTGAAGGATATTGGCGAGTCCACGACGAATCGGCTCGAGCGCGCCATGAATCTCGCGGCGAACGAGTTCGAGCGAATCTGCAACTTCATCGACGCGAGTCTCGAGCGCGCGCAGCTCTGCCCGCGTCGCTACGTCGAACGACGGCGTGCCGTTGGTTTCCAAGCGATTCACCCTCCCGCCGGAGGTAGGCCGAAGAACTCGGTTTGGTAGGTCAAGAGCTTTTGTAGTGCGGCAGCTGAAATAGCGGAATTCAGAACAATCACTTCCGAGATCAGACCGCCCCAGGGTTGCCCGGACGGCGACTTTCCCAAGAAGAGACCAGCGCTTCCGTCTTCGGTCGTCTGACGCGTGCCGCTCGAGGTGATCGGTCGCTGAAGGCCGTTCAAGTAGATGGTCGGATTCGTCGTTCCTCCGCTGTAGACGTGCGCGCTCGCGAAAGCTGTCCCGGTAATCTCATTTGACAGGTCGGCTGTCGTGACGTTGGCGAATGCATTTTTGCCATCGCCATGCACGTAGAAGACGTTCTGCGACTTGAAGAGCAGTGATGCCGAGTAGACACTCGATCGACGGAGCGTCAGCAGGGCACCATTGCCACTTTGACCTACGATCAACACCGAATACGCGCTGTTCGCCGCGTCGAGGAGGTTTCCGACGTGCTCGAGAAAGGTGCCGTTACCAAAATCGATCGCTGGCCGACTGCGCGTCCCCAGAGCCGCCGCGATAAACCTGGGGCGAAGCTTGGGATCCGCCTGCTCGAGGTGAGAATCGTCCCAGCTTTGGTCAAGCCACCGTGCCACACGCCCTTCACTGTCGAGATCGACGCCGCGATCCGCATTGAGCCAGAGCACCGGGGCCAGCTCACGCCTCACGTCGTATCCGAGGGGGGCGTTCGTCCATGCAGGACTCTGCCCTCGACGGTACGTGCCCAGGCGCTGCACGCACGACGACCAGCACTGGCCATCCGCCGTGCCACGCAGGATGGATACGGGTTGGCCAACCGGGACTGGACCGGAGAGCGACGTGGAGCCTCGGTGCACGGGCCCATCCTGGACTTGCGTGACGTATTCGATGCGACGCTCGAGGTTGTCGACTGCCACAAAGATGCGCACGCGATCCGCCGGCCCATACCGGTCGATCGCGTTGCCCATGAAGCTCTCGCTGCTGCTCCCGCCGCCGCGCGCCCGCACGTGCACGCTGTCGACCACGGCCCACGCATCTCCGACGCCCCAGATAGCGGTCGGCGCGGAGTACCGGTCGAATGCTGCAATTGGGCGAAGTTCGGCCTCGAACGCGAATCGATCTTGATCCATCAATTCGGAGACGTTGGGGTGTCCGAGCTGATCTTCGCCGCGCTTACCAGGGGTCCAGGAGGTCGGGAAAGCGCCAAGTTCAAATTGGTGCAGATCGGAGTAAAAGTCCTGCGCCAGCGGGCCCTGGCCGATGTCATTTCCATTGAACGGCTCGAAATACAGTGCACCCCCGTTTGCCGGCACGATGGGCGCGACCACCTGACGCCAGGTGGTGCCGGCGGTTCCGCGCATGTACCAAACGGCACCGGGATCGTTCGTAATTACGAATTGAAAAGCCTTGGCCGGCTCCCCCGCGGAAACGGCGCGCAACCACTGGCTGGCGACACACGACCCGGTGAGCACGATTCGTTGGAGATTGGAGTACTTCCGCTCGGCAATCGTGCTCTGGTCGGCCATCATGGCGCCGTCAGGGCCCGCGGCCGCGTCGCGCGCGGTCGTGCCCGTACCGGTGGTCCATGCACTCGCGCCGAGGTCCCGCGGCGCGAGCAGCTTGTTTTCCCGCGCTTCTTCGAGGAGCAGTCCGCGCGTGCTGGCGTCACCGTGCTGCGCAATTCGAGCGGCTCCAGAGGGCACCGCTACGACCTCGCTTCGGGAGGTTCGTACCGTTGCCGCGCTATTGCGAGCGAACTGCAGTCTGCTGGGCAGGGACGCAACGGGGCCCGGGGTAAGCGACGTGAAGTCGGCCTCCCAAAGGACGCTTCCGACTGGCGGTGGATTGCGCCGGACAGCCAACCCCGGAACGCCGAGCAGGAGCATCACGTATACTCCGCGACGAAGTGGAACTGGGCGCCGGCGTCCGGCGTGTATTTGTCGCCCGAGGTCGAGGCGGCGACGAAGATGCCCAAGCCGAACTCACGCCCTCGAGGCAGCGTCAGCGAAAATGGTTGGCCGGATTCGACCGGAAAGGCGAACTTCGGAATCGTGTCAGCAACGGGCTCAACAAATGTGTCGAAAACCAAGACGAACCGCGTCGCGGCGCCGGCATTGAATCCAAGGAGCATGTGGAGCTTCGCGGGAAAAGTCGTGACGACGCGACGAGCCTCGTACCGCAAGGCGTCGCTCCACTTCGAGCGAGTCGCACCGGTCTCTGGCCCCTCCGCGACGACGCGCACGTGGAGCGCACCGCGGGAATCGCATTGGACTTCGCCAACATCGTTGTCAGCGAGAGTCGGCGGCGATGCCTGGTAGCGGGCGAACGCGAGAAACCTGAAGATGGTTCGGAGCCACGATTCGCTTTCAAGTGCCATGATGTCGTGCGCGTACGGGACAGTTTGGATTGCGATTTGCTGTCCAAGCGCTAAGTTGGGGAGCAAATGCTCCGCGGCTTACGTGTGGCCTTAGCTCTTGGAATTTCGTGCGTCGTTGGGTGTTCCGAGACGACGGTCAACAACTACGGGCCGCCCGATTCGAGCGACTCCGGCGTGGACGCTCAACCTCCAGGCGAGGGGCCCCTCGATGGGGGCAACGCGCATGACGGCGCCGTCGACGTTCCGCGCGATGCGGGGGGAGACGCGCACCAACCCGGGGCCGACGCGGGGCTGGACGCCGACAGCGGGCCGACGACCGCTTTCTCCGGCGCGCCCGCCTTTGCCGGCGGGCTAGGACCGTCCGCGCGTTCCTCCAACCACCAATTCACGACCGGGAACAATCCGGCCGGGCAGCCGTGCAACAATTGCCACGGAAGCATTGCGAGCGAATTTGTTGCGTCTGGCACCGTGTGGAACAGCGCGAACGCCGACGTGGGGGTGGCCGGTGCCGAAGTCGTCCTCCGCTTGCCAAACGGCAGCCACGTGATTCTTCACACCGATGCGGACGGGAATTTCTTCTTGCGGCCGACGTTCGCCCTACCCGAGATTCCGCGCGGCGCGCTCGCTGGCGTCCGGACAGCCTCGCAGCAAGTGACGAAGAAGGACGTCCTCGACACGGGCCAAGCCAACTGCATGCTCGCGTGCCACTCGTCGCGGCCGATGCACGTGCCGTAACCGAGTCACGGTCGCACGACCGTCACGCGCAGCATCCCGAAGTTCAACAGGGTGATATCGCCATTGGCGACCGCCGTCGCGCGTGCACGAACAACGTAGTTTCCCGCCGTGGGGATGATGTACCGGCCGGCGCCCGTGACCGTCGAAGCGGACCCGGTTGCGATCCGTTGGGGCACGCGCATGACGGCCAACCCCGGCACGTCCCGATCCGTGGCTCCGTCGGTGATTCGAACGCCAATCGAGCCGCCGCCCGCCGGTGCTTGGACGTCGCCGAACGTCGCGTCCACGTCGACGACGTCGTTCGCGCTCAGCGCGCCAAGCGCGAGTACCGCGCCAGTGATGTCCGTGGGCCCGGCGCCTCCCGTGATGGTCTGCGACAGCGTCGTTGACGACCAAAAGGGCAGCGCGATCGTTTGATTCGAAACCTGGCCGGCGGCCACCTTCCCCACGGCATCGAGAGACGCGAGCCCGCTCGGTGCCCCGCGCAACGCCGCCAGCACGTGAAGCCACGCGCCCGCGCCAACCAGCGGCGTGTAGCTCCAGGGTGGCGTCAACGCGCTCCCCGCGGCGCTGTCGAAGAGATAGAGCCCCTGGCGCGGGACGACAAACACATCGCCGGTCGACGCCGTCGATACGTCGATCGCGCGCATTTGTTCGATGCTGCCCATGCGGACACGGCTCACGCCGCCGTCGAGCCGCTGTTTCGTATGCGCGTCGCGGTTCGCCATCTTCTGAAATGCTTGGCGAACAACGCTATATGCGTCGCCATTCACAGGGGCGATAGCCGACGGGAACTGATTCGGGTCATCAACGAGAGTAACGCTCATGGATCAGGGCCGGTATGCGTGGACGACGATTGCGGCCGGGCCCGCGACGGAGACGTTCGGGTTTGAGCCGCCGGCTTGGACCCTCATTCGTACCCTCACGATGCAGGTGCCGCCGAATTGCACGACGAACCGGAAAGAGAACGGGATGATCTGGGTCGCAAAACCGTTGGGGCCGGAGTTCAACAAGCATTGGCTTGCAGCAATGTCCGTTGGGATCGTCGTGGCACCTTCGGCCACGCTGACGACCCAGTCGCCTCCCGAACTGGCCGTGTTCACGTTGGCGACGTACCTGCCGTGGACGTTGAGGATATCCCCTCGAATGAGGTTCGCGCTGATGGTAACGGCGGCCGCCGAGTCCACGTAGCTGGAAGCCCCCGTGTTCGATATCGACTGGCCGCCGATCTCGTAGCTGTCGACGGAAAGCGTGCGGTACGGATCGATGATGCGCCATCGGCCGGCATTGCTGCTCGGGACGTCCGACGGTCGGATCGTGCAAAGCCCGTCGTCGTCGCCCGAGAACTCGGGACGGTATTCGTAGATCCCGACGCCGCGGATGCGAGCGAGATCTTGATCCGTGTGCGGGGCGAAGTTCCGAAGATCGGCAGCGTTGACGCGGGGAGAAATCGGCACAGCGCCGAAGAGGAGCCACTTCCCGGGCCCCCCTCCCAAGATGTCATTGGGCCGAATGACCCATTTGCCGTCATCCACACCGCCCGCCTCGGCTCGGAACTCATACAACGCGCCCCCGCGTACTCGAGCCACATCGCCGTCCGCGTGGGGCGTCAACGAGCGCAAGCCCGGAATATCCGGAACGACCTGAAGGCGCGCGACGCCGTTGGAGGCTGGCGTGCCGCCAATGCGCTGCGCCAGATTCGCGCTACGGTTTGTCAGGCCCTGAAAGGGCCCCTCCACGCTCGCTGCATTCCCAGAATCGAGCGGATCGGGGACCGTGATGGTTGGAAACCCATTCGGATTGTCGATGAGAGGATGAGGCATGCGATTATACGTCGATCTGCGCGACGACGCCGGACCACGTGAGGCCGGCGTCCCAAATGCGTTCGGGCGCGTTCCACAGCTGACCCGAAAGCAAAAAGGCAGCTCCCGCCGGTTTCGCGTGAGAGGGTTTCAACTTTCTGATGATGGATCGCACGCGCTCGGCCTCCGAGGGCGGCACTGGGTCGACCCAGGCGCGATCGTCATCCCAGATCGCGTTGTCGTCCCAAACGGCCACGCCTTCCACGGTCCAGGGGTATGGCGGGAGGAACTGCACGTAGAACCAGCTCCACTCCGACGGGTCTATCCCATCGCCCGTGTAATTTTCGTAGACTTGGACGTTACGGTATCCCGCATCGCCGAGCGCCTGAATCAGCCCCGCCGCGGTCCCCTGCCTCCGCCAATACCCAAATGCGTTGACGAGTTGCTTTCGGTACTGCGAGTCGGAAAAGTAGAATCCCTTGTCGATGCCCCGCTCTCTTCCGATCACGTCGAGCGCATCCGACGGCGCCAGAAGCGGAAATCGCACCTTGACGGCGATCTTCGCTCCTTCCAGTACGGCGTCCTTGATGACACCGAGTGCGAAAAGGAATCGACGCCCGTAGGGCTTTTGCAACCAGCCGGGTGCCTCTTCGACGGCTCGGTCGGCGAAGTCGCTTTCACTCATCGGGTTGCACTCAGGAATGCGAAATTCGGCACCGCGACTTCCGTAGGTCCGAGAGCCGCCGAGAAGTCGGCGACGTCGACGTTGTAGATGCCCGGTACCTCCATGAGCACGTCGACGATGGCCGCCGTGTACAACGGAGCGCCAATGGGCAGGGCCGAGAAATGGCCAGAAAGAGCTTCTTGCGCGCGACTCAGAACGCGCGAAACGTCGTATCCTTGCGAGACGAAGACGACGCCGACGATGGGAACGTCGCGCTGACCGGCCGGGTTCGTGGCCAGCCGTGAGCAGAGTGGGCGCACGTTGACCTGGCAGTACGCGTCCACAGTGGCCACGGCCGTCGGCGACGCGGCGCCACCGGTGCCCGCCAAGAACATCGACACTCGACCGTCCCCAATGGACGATTCGATGATCTTGACTCGTCGCACTTCGGACACGAGCGTGGTCGCCCAATATCGATACGCGGCCTCGTTTGCCGCACTACCGATCGTGCTCCATTTGTCCTCGTTGCGCTGCTGGAGCGAGGCATCCGTCTCGGCGTCGTCGCCGCGAACCACGATCCACGAACCCGTACCCGGGTCAGGGTTGCGTACAGTGACACCGGGAATGGATGTGACGAGTTGGACAAGCGTACCATTGCCTAGATTCCATGCTACCCCAGGGGACTCGCCCTTCACCCGCACCGAGGTGGTTCCGCCGCGCAACAGCGTAAACCCTTCGGCGCTCACGTACCGTCGACTGGCGTCCGCGTTGGCTACCCAGAGTTCGCCCGGCCCCTTGGTGACTGGCCCGATATTCCCTGCATCCGAGAGCTGGACGATACCCTCCGTGGTAATCGCCGGCTTCCTAACGTTGCCGTAGAAATTCTCCGACAGGATGTCCAGCCAGCGGCCACTCGCGAGGCGGTTGAAACCGCTCGCCGCGATGTTCTTGATCGCCTTTCCGAGTTCCGCAAAATAACTACCTTCGGCTTCGAAAAGCTGCCGCGCGAGGGAGAACACGGTCCACGATGTCGTCGGAAATCCCGCCAAGCGCGCAAAGGCAATGAGGACGTCCAACGCATCGTCGCGCGTGGGCTCCTTCAGAACTTCGTCGAGGGTGGTCACGTGTGCAGGCGCGCCGCGCTGACGTCGGCGATGGGAATGGTGAGCGAGAAAGGCCCGTCATCCGTTTCGACGGAAATCAGGGCAACAAGGCCATTCGCCTCGAGAGATACGGAGACGTCCGTAGAAGTAACGGCCTCGTCGCGCTCGACCTCGGAGCGGATGTAGTTCGCCAGAACGAGACGCTGCATTCGCGTCGTGGCGTCGTTCGTCCAATCGCCGATGTCGATTCCCTCGTCCGGGGCGTATGCGAGCGTGCCGCGCGCAGTACTCAGACGTCGCAGGATTCGCTCGAGGACGACGCGCTGCCCCGAGACCGGCGTGAAGGTTGGGTCCAGATCACCGACGGTCGAAACGTCGGTCCCAAAGTCGGGTAGCGCCACTATGGTGTGGGAAAGAGCAATTGAAGCGACGCGCTGGTCCCGGCGTCATCGGTGACGATGAGCGGAACCCAGACCTGGGCATCGAGGTTCATCCCGTCGACGCCTACCCCCTTGATGTGTGCATCGATCGCAGCGCCCAGTGAGCGAAGAGAGCCTTCGTAAACGTACAGGCGCGCGTCACCCTTTACAAGGATCGCCCCGAGCTCGGCGCCAAACGAGGCGGCGAGCTTCAAGCCCGAGACGCTCGCCTGAATGGCGGCCTTCTTGACGGAGAGGTTTCCGAGCCGCGCGCTCATCGACGCGGCCTTCGCGGTCAACTCGGCCATGCCCGCGGCGAGCGACGTGACGATCTGCGGCCCGGTGGCGGTGAGACCAGCGAGCATCTGCCCGGACGATACCGCGGCCATCGCACCGGCCACGATCGCCGCCGGCCCCAGGGCGATGGTCTGCGCGAGCCCTTGGATGCTCGTCTGCACGATGCCCAGATCGACCTCGAGCGCGCCTGCGTCCGCGTCGATCTGGGGCAACTCGACTTGCGCTTGCGCGAGCGACTGCGCGCTTGCGGCGATGAGCATCTGCGTGGCGTCAGCGAGGCGCGGAAACACGGCGCCGAGTTGCAGGCGGCCAAGGAGTCGAACGCTCATGTGAGAATCCCGCTCCCTGTCACCGGCCCGCCGCCGGACGGGGCGGTCAACGGCGGTTCGCCCTTGGGGCTGACTGTTACGTCAATCAGCATGAGGCGGATCATGTCCTCCATATCCTTGTAGTGCTGCACGCGCTCGGCGGTCGGAGGCACGATGCCAGCCTTAAACGCCGTAATCGCCGCGTAGGTTCCCGCGGGTTTTAGGGGCATTATGCGTGGACCCGCTCTGCGCCGGAAATGATCGTCCCATAAGCGGGCATCCCCGGCAGCGTAACGAGGACTTGTACCGCGTCGCCCTGTCGCGCGATGGGCCTGCTACCATCGGCCAAGATCAAGAGTTCCAAACCTTCGGGCTCCCAAAGGGCTGCGTAGGGTTTCGCGGGGTCTCCGTTCTGCCACCCCACCATGACCCGGGAACCCGGCTTGACCTTCGCTTTCACGCCCGGAACCCCATATTGGATTTCCACACGCGAGAGGCCAGGGACCCGAGCATCGTCCGGCATGAGTTCGAGCGACCCGTCCGCGTTCTGGCTCACGACGCGGCACGAATAGAGCGCGAGATAGTCGATGCGGGCGAACAGGGCGCGGACCACCCCGAGCAAGGCTCCCTTCAACCTATCCGTCTCTGGCATCATCCACCCATACGCGAGTGCGCAATCCGTTCGCCGACACCGTGATCATCGCGCGCGTGACCCGTTCGCCGAGCAGAGTCGTTCCGGGAGGGACGATGAGCCCCAGCTCGAGGGAGCCGCCCGCCGCGTGACGGGCAAGCACGTCGGTATCCTTCACTCCCGCGTCGCGCCACGTATGCGCGGCGATGAGTACTTTCCCTTGGTCGAGAGTCATGCGCCAGGGTTTTCCCACCGCGGAGGCGAGTGCTGCTAGTTGCACACCGGCAGCCCCTCGAAGCCGCGTCCAGTGCGCATACTCCGCATCGAGCTCGCTCGCGCCGTCGAGCTCTTCACCGGCACCCGAGACGATGTCGGATGCCGGGATGCGCGCGGACACCGAGCGATAGTGCGCGCCATCGAGCACCTTGTGGAGGCCACCACGGCCACCGACCACGCGGATACCGACACGACCAAGATCCGCTGCAGCCCTCCTCGCAAAGCCACGCAGAACGGGGCCCTCGTCGAAGACGAGTTCCAAGGCGCCAGTGAGGGGCGTCGCTGCCTCCGCATCGACGGAAAGGTCGGCGTGCCATGCACCGAACAGAGGAATGGTGATCGCAGCCTCGATCACCCGTAGACCGTTCACGGAAAGGAGGCTCACGGCTCGATATTCGGGACGCGCGGGGGAATCAGATCGTTGCGCAGGAGGCTCACCGGCAGATCGGCCGGGCGGGCCCGGTTTCCATCGGCGACCGCACCTGACCCCTTCGCGCCCGCAGCGTTGGCCGTCTTTTTCGCGGCCGGTTTGGGGGGTAGTGCTTCTACGCACTCGAGCTGAAGCTCGAAAATACCTTTCCCGTCGCCTTTGGGGATCGAAGCGCGTTCGATCCACGCGCGCGTGATCCCGCACATGTTCAGCGCCGGATACGTCACGACGACCGGCTGGGTGCGCGTCTTCCCAGCGCGTGCACCGATCAGGGGAAGCACCGCCTCGAACGCGCGGCGATGCTCTGCCGTCCATAAGCCGAGCGTGAGCGAGAACTTGCGTGGGGACGAGCCGCGCGGGGTCACGACGCCCCCATCGGTACCCTCTCCGTCTTTCACATCCAGCTTGTTCGCGATCCCATCGCCGTCGGCCTCGACCGGCAGATTCTCGAAAACGACCGAGTTGAGGCTGATGGACGACCAGAGCTCTTCGTCCTCGTCCGCAAAGCCGGCCATCACGCAACGCCGAACTCGAGGCCGAGCTCCTCAATGGCACTCGTAAACCGAGAGACCGCCAGATCGACGAGGTCCTCGGCCTGCGCTCGGCTCGCGCCGTCCCCCATCGACAAGGTGATGTTGATCTCGATCGGTCGCCCGCCGCCGGAAGTGAGTGCGCCCGACGTGGGGGCGGGCGCCGAGATGCCGATCGACGGCAGCGCAAGAGCCGAGGGGCTAAACGTGTCGAGAATCCCGCCCAGCAGGTCGGGTTGCTGAACGCCGAGCAGGAAGCCGCGCGTCACGTCGGCACCATGCTCTTTCATGACCTTCGAGGGCGAGTTGATCTCCAACGCATCGGCGACTGCGCTGATCGCCTTGCCGGCGAGGCCAGCACCGGGACCGAGCACCGGCGTAACGGATGCGAGCTGGCTCTGCACGCCTTCGAGAAGGCCGCGAACGAGGTCCTTACCAAATCCGAGGAACCGATCCTTGAGCCCGGAGAACCATTCACCGATTCCCGCAAAGGCGTTGGCGATCGCGCTCGGGAGTCGGGCGATCCAGTCGATCACCGACACGATGCCATTAATGAGCCATGCAAGGAGCGCGATGCTCATGCCGAGGTTGCGTCCAAGGAACGACGCGAGGCTCCCGAAGGCGCTCACGAGCCGCTGGACCTTCGCCGGATCTGCCGAACTCATTTGGCTGAAAAGCGGGCCGAGGACGTCCCCGATGCCTTTCAGGTACGCCCCACCAAACGAAATGAGGACCTTCGCAATGGGCTCGAGAATGTCGAGCACCTTGCCGAAGCCATTGGCCATCTCGAATGCGCTGCTGTTGCTCGACCCGAAGACCGACGAGAGCGCTTCCCCGATCGTCTGCAGGAACGCGATAAGCCGTGCTCCGATTGCCGATTTTGGATCAAGTACGACCGAGAGCGTCGCGATGAAATTCTTGACCGGAGCAAGGATTTTTTGCTCGTCCAGTGCGATAAAAAATTCAAACGGTTTCGACTTCAACGTCGAAAATAGGCCCGAAATCGTTTGGCTCTGCTTATCCATGAGCGAGCCGGCCTTCCCGCCCGATACCGTATTTGTAATCGACTCAAGGATCGCGGCAATGCCGGTTTGCGAATCGACCTTCCCCGCAGATACGAGCTTCTGGACTTCCTCCCTCGTTTTTCCAAGCTTGCTTGCGAGCGCATCGAAGATGGCCCCTGAGCCAACTCCCGCCTCGCTTAATTGCATAATTTCTTCGCCTTGAAGCTTTCCTTTACTTCGGATTTGCTGCAGGCCGCGGATGACGCTTCCCATCGCCTCGGTGCCGAACGCACCGCCGACGTCGCCGACCACGGTCATGACCGGTCGTAATTCGTCCTCCTTGAATCCCGCCACCAGAAGTTTTCTGTAGCTTTCCAAAACATCTTGCGTCTCAAATGGGGTTACGGACGCAAATTGGATTGCGTCCGCCATGACGCGTTTGGCGGCATCATCGCTTTTTAGAAGGGTACTAAATCCGGCGGTTACATTCTCTTTGAAGCTAAATGCATCTAATGCGAAATCCGCACCGAGAACGCCGAGTCCGATCGCGGCGCCGCCGGCCACCGCCGCGGCCTTCGCTCCGAATGCCGCGACACCCCCCGCGACGGAGACAAGCCCCGACCCGGCCCACGAGAGGCCTTTTCCGAGGCCACCGAGCGCAGGGCCGGCAGCCTTTTGTACGGCGCGAAGGGCTGGACCGACACGCCCGCGTACAGCGCCCGCGAAGCGCACCATGCCGAACATCGCCTTCTGCGCGACCGGCGGCAACCGCGCGAGCACTTGCCCAATGCGCCCGCCATTGAGCGATGACCCGAGCAGCTTCTGCACGCCGCCGACCTCGCGGACGGTGCCCGCGAAGGCGGCGAGCCGAAACATGGCTTTCTGTGCGACGGGCGGGAGGCGCGAAAGTACGCGACCAATGCGCCCGCCATTGAGCGAACCGCCGAGGGACTTTTGGACGCCGTCGAGCGCCTTGCGGATCCGGGCCGCAGGTCCGCTCATCCGATCGACGAGCCGAAATACCCATTGGAACTTGTCGTCAGCCACGCTGGCCGAGAAGAGAGCGAGCCACCGCGCGCAAATGCAGGAGCACGTCGGCGGTCAGCAGGGCACCCGCGTGCGCCTGGGCGTTATCCTCGCCGAGGCGGAACGCGAGCAACGCGTCCCCGGCGACACCGACATCGCGATACGCGCGGTCTAGAATTTTTTTACAGTCACCGCGTCGTTGCCGCCGCGCAGCCAGTCCATCACCTCGCCCGAAACCTCATCGAGGATGAACCCTTCGTCGTCGTAGAGGCGATCGAGCTCCTCGCGCTCGGGGAACACGCAGATCGCGCGCACGAGCTTCTCCAGCGAGAGCGCGGGGCGCTTCGAGGTAGCATTCTCCAAGAAGGCGAGCCGCTCCCCGCGATTGGGCTTGCGGCAGTAGATCTCGACGGGCCCCTTCGAGAATGCCGCTCCGTTTGGATATTCCAGGCGAAGTTCCGCCAACTTCTGCTCGGTGATCACGCAGTTCTCCGTTGCTTGACGAGCGTGGCACCGCCAGGATGCACAACACGCTGCATTGAAATATCGACTTCCTTTTGGAGCGCGTCGCTGGAGTCGCCGGTGATCGTCGCGCTCGCCTTGGTCACGCGCACGTCGACAAACGTGTACGTGAGCATGGGCGCGTCGCCCTCCTGGACGTTCGCGACGACCTGAAAGGGGATTTCCCCGAATCCGTCTTTCGGCAACGCCGCGCGAAACTGCTCCCACGAGCGCAGAAGCATTTTGAGGCTTCCGCTGGCCTTGTGGCTGCCGCGCGTCTCGCCGAGGCGCTCACCGCCGCCGATTCCCCGCGGTTCTCCGGGTTCGCGGCTCTCTTCCCAGCTGATTTCTGTGATCCCGTCGTACCGGAGACCGCGCAGAATGATCTCCGCCGACGAGCTGTCGTCGATGAATAGAGTGGGCATTGTCGGTCCGTCAGGCGGCTTCGAGTTCGCGAATCGCCGGATTGGTCAGCGCAATGGTCGCGCGGATGACCTCGAGGTATCCCTTCGGCACGATCGCGATTTCGGCGCGCAGTTCGGCGGTCGAGAGGATATTATCCGTGCGGACGACGCGCGCCTGCACGTCGCTCACGTGCTGCGGCGTCGTGTTCACTAGGACGTCTTTCAACACGGCCTCAAGCTCGGTATCGATCGCCCTGGCGTCGCTCTCGAGAATGCGACCCGCTTTCGCGTCGCGTAGTGGGTAAACGCGCACGGAATCGTTTTCGTAGTCCAGCAGCCGGTCGTAAACCGCCGTGCATGCTACATCGGCGATGCGACCGAGCTGGATCTGCTGGTAGTCGGAGCCTGCCGGGGCCAGAAGACGGCCGCGCGTGATGTAATATCCCTGGCGCCCGACCCACGTTCGAAGCGTCGTAAATCGCGCAGCGTCCAAGCGCTCGGTGACCGCTTCGTCGCGGTAGATGCGACGCACCCCGATCAGCGAGCCCGAGGCGACTCGGCCGAGATGCTCCGAGAGCGGCGCCGCTCCAACGCGCGCCGCGACCGCAAAGCCCGAGGAGCGCTTGTACGCACGCAGCGAGACGGCGGACACGGTCTCGGCAAAGCCGGCGCATGCGCAGACCCGGCTCGCGGCGACGTTGCCGAAGGCGCTGACTAAGCTCGCGTCGGGAACGTCGGGCACATGGATGAGGGCGCGCAGCCAGCGCTTCTTGCTCGCCGCGATTTCCTGCAGCTTCACTTCGACCGATGCAGCCAAGGTGGCTGCGTCGATCGCCGTGGCCGGCGCCCCCACGATGTGCAGGATCCCGAAGCGCGGGGTCCCCGCCACGGCAGCGTCCAACGCGGCGACGAGATCCGTCACGTTCATGGCTGGTGCGAGCGAATTCCACGAGTACGTGTCGTTCGCCACGTAGGTCCCGGCGGGGAATGCGGCGGTGAGCCCCGTCCCGGGAATCGGATAGCTGGCCGCCGTCGTGATGACCGAGGAGAAATTGTCTCCGCCGTCCAGCGAGATGACGAACGTGGCGGTCCCCACGGCCCCATCCGAGACGATACGCACGACCCCCTGGTAATCGTCGAGCGGCGTGCCGGAAACGGCAACCAGCGGCCCGCTCCCCGAAGGGGTGACGACGCTGTTCGAACCTGCGACGCTCGTTTGAGGTCGAACGAGATACACCGAGCCATGCCCGTCGATCGACAACGCCAGGGCGGCGGCTTCTACACCGGGTCCCGTTCCCAGGTTGGAAACCAGATCCGAGATCGTCTGGTACGCATAAAATGTATTGGCGACCCCCTGTGACGTGACCCCGATCACGCACTGGGCGTTGGCCGCCGGACCTTCGACGATCCCGAGGCCGGGGTCGCGAATGGCGACGTTTACCGACGGAATAGGCATTTACGTCCGTCCAATGGTCATTTCGGCCGCAGCTTTCGCGGCGGCGTCGTACTCGTGCTCGGAGACGAGCTTGCCAATCGCCCAGTGCTGGCGGACTTTGAGCGCCGCGACCAGCCAAGTAGGTGTCCCCTTTGCCGCCGCCCACGATTCGATCGTCTGGACGTTCTCCAACGTCTCCCCGGAGACGGCGAGTTCGCCGCCCCCGAGATCATCCACATCCAATTTTGACATCGGGCTATCCTTTGAAGACCAAGAGATCGGGGGCTGGCGCGGTCTGCACGGCCACGGAGTGGACTGGCGCCGTCAGCGAGCTCGCGTCCTCGAGCGTCGGCAGATGCACTTCGAGCGCGGACTCCCAGATTTCGAACGTCACGATGAGGACGAAGCCGTGCTGCATCCAGGCTTGGTCGCCGGTGCGCGTGTCGCGCACGACGTACCGGCGTCCCCGAACGGCGCGGCGCATCGCGGTGAGCGCCGCCCTGCGAAGTTGCTCCGCGACGCGAAGGCTCGTTCCCCAGCAGTGGCACTCAACCGCCCACGCATCCAGCTGCAGCTCGCGCGTACTTGGGGCGCCGATCGTCTTATTTCGAGCCACACCCTCGCCCGTGGCGCCGAGCGGAACCCACACGAATCTGGGCGGATGATGATGGGTCGCCAGTTCTTTTTCGGTGGTGGCGATCGTCGCACCGGCCACCGTCGAGAGCAGCGTCGACGCTTCGTCGAGGATATCGGAGAGCACTATTTGAACTTTCGGACGGTGGCACGCGCCGCCCGTTGGAACGCACGCGCCCAAATGGGACCGAGTTTCCCCTCGGGTAGCATCATGCGCTGAGGGATGCGTCCGCCTCCGGCGCGGAAATTGAGTGCCCGAACGCGCACCGAACGGCCTCGACTCGCGGCCTTACTTCCGTGAGCGATGAAGCGCCCCCGCTTCGATACAGCCTGGAACCGGGTGCTCCCCTTGGTCCGCCCCTTCGTGCCGTGCTGGTGGTATGAGGCATACCGTACGTTCGTGCCGATTCGAAAACCGGTCGGCGTCACCACGGAGGTAAACGAGTTTCGGAGGCGGCCGGTGTCCAGTAGGGGCTTACCGTGCCGGCGTGCGAGAGGCTTCCACGCTTGCCCGTACGGATCGCGCGACTTCCGAAAGCCCAGTTGCAGCTGGGTCATCGCCTCCGCGGCGAGCCGTCGACTCGCTTCCTCGAGGAGCTCTCCAGAGGCGATCCGACGAAAGCGACCCCCCAGCTTCGCGAGGTCGGCGAACGAACCGCTCAGGGCGGCCATTACCAGCCTCGCTTCCGAGTCGTCATGACGGCCGGCGAGTTGATCACGGGGGGCGTCTCGGCCACCGCGATGGTGACGACGCCGGAGGAGACCGATTTGAGCCAACCAACCGCGCTTTCCGCGCGCAGGCGGAGCGTCTCATCGATTCCGTCGGGGTACACGCCGTGCGACGCCATCAGGTCGTACGCGGCGAGCAAGCACACATTGCGGCGCAGGTCGTCGTCCCAGTCAGCGAGCGGCAGCGAATACCGCGATCGTAGGTAGCCGTCGGCCGTCGCGCTGGCACCGCGAAGGGCGCGCTCCTGTTGCTCGTCGGTGAACACGGCGAGGGCCTGGGCGGTCAGCCCGTACTGCGCGAGGTCCGCGCGCGTTGCGTAGTTCACGTCGAGCTACGAGCGGGCGGCGAATCGGGCTTGGTTTCCCGCCGGGCCTGGGGAAGCGGTGGCGGCGGAGATGGCCTGCGCGGAGCGTCGTCGTCCCCGGCGTCGGCGCTGCGCCCAAGCACCTCCACGGCGAGGTTTCGCTCCGCCTCCAGGACTTTCAGCGTGTCCTCGTCCACCTCCGTCTCGAGCGCGGAACCGGGCCAGAATCGACCTGCACGAAAAAATCCGTCGGCCGGAAATGCGCGGACGCGAACGCGCACCGCGCTCATCCCACACCTTTGGCTGCGAGGAACCAGAGCGCGTAACCGGCGTTGCCGCGGGCATGGACGCCAAATAGGTATTCGCGCCTCTGAAATACATTCAAATCGTTCGGATTATTCAGATACGTAAACTGTGGCGCCTCTCGCAATTGAAATACGAACGGTTTGATCGGACGCGAGACGTCGAGCAGGTACCACGACGTCGGCTGGATCGAGAGCTGGGGGACCACCAGGAGTTCCGCCGAGCCCTTGTAGACGTTGGTCTGCGGAGCAGTACCCTGGACGTTCGGAATCATGTCCGCGTTCAAAATCAGCCGGCCAACCTGCTCGAGCTGCGGGGGAACGACCAAGAGCTTCGGGACGACGTACAGAGGCTTCTGGTCCTCTCCCCGAAAGGACATCATCGCCGAGCGGACTTTTGCGTAGTTCTCCGACGTGAGAGGGGTATTCGGGAAGAAGTTCTGCTGCGTTCCGAGCTCCGGCTTCCGCCGGTCGACGGGGTGATCGACGTCAAAGAAGTTCTGCCCGTCGAAGCAGAGCGTGTTCTCGCCGCCCTCGAGCAGGATCGTCATGAGGTCGTCCGGCCACAGCCGAGACTGCAACCCCATTTCGTCTACAATTGGATTGAAAAGGCCGACGCTGTCGTCTTCGACCATGTTTCTGTCCAATTTTTCGGTCAGCTCGTAATCCTTATTTACGAGTACGTACCCATACGTGGCGACGTTTTGCGCGACCCTCTCGCCTAACCACTCCCTCAATCTTGGCAGCTTCGCCATCCACGCGTACGTCTGCTGTGTCGTTTTGCTGGGGACTTCCGTGGCCACCTGCTGGTACCAAGGCGATGCGCCTTGGTACGCCAATTGAAACCTAATATCAAATGCGTTAAAAATGTAATTGAGATTTGATTGCGTTACTTGCATGGACCTGTCCCCGAGGTCCACACACCGGGGACCCCTGCGCGTTCGCGGCGAACTGCCGGCGACTCAAGTCCGCGCGGCGCGGACGACAAAATTCGGATTTCTGAGGCGCGGCATCCGCGCGCACGATGAAACAAACCGGGTGACCGGTTTGTCATGAGACGATTTAGGGGCTTTCGGTCCTACAGACCGAGGCCAAGGAGCGCCCAGACGCCGCCATCGAGCGGGTCGACGTCCATGATGGTGCCCGCCCGCGAGCGCTTGCCCGCATCGTCGGTGAGCGCGAGTGTCTGGTCGTCGACGAGGTAGCAGTTCGCACCGGCGTTCACGCGCCCGATCGCATCAGGGCCCGCGGAATTGCCGTACTTGAAAACCCCCATGCGAATCGACACCTCCAGCGCACCGGCCACGCCGTCGCGATTGTCGACGGTCCGCTCGACGCGACCCAGCACGACGAGTCCCGTTCCCGTCTGCCCCGGCACCACGAATCCAGCCCTAAGGACCGCGATCGCTCCCTGATTCAGGAGTACGCCGGCTGCCGCGGGGCGGGATACGAGTTGCGGGATGGTGTCGACGCCGTATTGCGGCGTGTTTCGCTCTTGCGTGGTGGCGCTCACTGGACCTCCTTCGCCACGTTGCCCGTGGACTTGTGCCGCGCGTACATGGCGGGGGAGACGCCCGTGAGCTCGCAGACGCGCAGCTCGTCGGCGCTCAGGGTGATCACCTGGCCGTTGTCCGACGTCGGCGGTGGCTTTACGGTCTGATTCATCGCGACGATCGGCGGCGCCTGTTCGACGTAGGCGCGCAGCTGCGCCAGGTCTTGTCGACCAAGGCCAAGGGCCCACTTGCGCATGGCGGGCGCAATCTTCCCGGCGCGAATCGCGCTCGCGACGACCTGTCGAACCTTCGCCACCCGGATCGTCCCCTCGAGCTTCTGGATGCGAGCGGAGAGTTGCGTCACTTGCTGGCGCGCGTCACGGTGCGCGCGAAGGGCGCCGATGATCTCCGAAGGAGTCGTTCGACCGGTGAACTCCCGGGCCGCCGCAACGATGGCGAGATGGGAGGCGTCGGTGCTCAAGGAGGTTGCTGCCGCCGGATCCGGGTCTGCGAGACGCGAAGCCTTCTTTTTGGCTTTCGGTGGAAGTTCTTCCTCTTCGTCGTCGTCCTCTTCGTCGCTGGAATCGTCGGCCTCGTCCTCGGCCGCGAGCTCCTCGTCGTCCGACATCTCCTCTGCCTCGTCGTCTTCGACGGGGGGCTTTCGTCCCTTGAGTTCCGTCACCGATTCATCTTCCGTGAGGCTTTCGTCATCGGCTTCGTCGAGCTCTGTTTCCGTATTTGTAATCCCACTATTCTGCTTAGCCATTGTGGCGTTCTCCTGCTGGACCCACGGCGGGGAAACGCCGAGCTCCTGGTAGTGACCGGCGAGATGTGCCCGCACGGCATCGAGATCCGAGGCGGGCAAGTCGACGCCCCCTCTCGAGAGCAGCGCGCCCGCGGCGAGCACGCCCTCGCGCGACGTCACCATGCGTCCGCCCCTCACGTCGTGGTGCGGCAGCATGTATGCGTAGAAGTGGTTCGCGGCTTCCGCGTCGACCCACCCGAAGCCCAGGGCGAACTTGGCCCAATCGATGAGCGGCTTGCGGTTGTTGCCGTTCGTCGAGGCCCAATGACGGAGCCGGGTGAGCGCGGCCTTCGCGTCCCACGGCTCATTCACGATCGGGTACGCCGAGAACGGCACGGCCGATGCGGCGACCAATGGTTGCATGTGGCGCGTCGCGGGAATGTTCGTGAGCGCCAGATTGATGACCGAGAGGACGCGACGCGTCTCGGGGTCGGGGATGAACGCGGGAGAAAAATAGCGCCATTCGCGATTGCGGATGGCCTCCGCCGCTGGGGGCGTCCAGCGAACATTGATGGCCCACAGGCCATCGGGGCGAACTTCGAGCTGAAACCATCCCGCCGCCCGGCCATCCCCCGCGCGGGCGTCGGGGTCGACCGCCTTGTGGTCGTAGTCGATGCAGAGGTCGTTGCCCTGTACCTCGTAATCGGCAATGACGGATTCCGCGGCTTCGTCGTCGAAGAGGAACTGGCCTTTCGACGTGTCGTTCCATCCCGTTTGGAATATGCGAAACTCCGTCGGCAGCGCCTCCTCGGGCAGTGCCTGTGCGGAGAGATAGACCCGCTCAATCATCGATGTTTGGCTTCGAATTGCGCCCAAAGCTCGGGCGGGTAGCCCTGTTCCTTCGGCGCCCAATCGTGGGCGGGGGACGCGAGGCCAAAGCCGCTGGACGCTTTGGCTTTCGGTGCCACGGAGACGCCCCCGAGTTCGTGCGCCTGCTCGGCCGTCAGCGTGGTGAAGCTGCTCCTGCACTGGTGGTGCAGCGGCGGCTGGTGCTCGCGCCACCACGCATCATCTGCGGGTCGGACCGTGCCATCGCATTCTTCGCAAATCTCCGACGTTCTCGCATCGAGGATCGCGTCAAAGAGCCAAAACGGGCGCTCGGCGAGAACATCGGGCTCGGTCGCGCGTGCATACCGCCCGGCCCCGTACGCAATCTGCAGGTTCGTTCGGAAGATGACTTCGAGGCGCGCCGCGGGATTTGCGACGGTGCCCTGCCACGCGCGTTCGAGCCCATCGCCGACGCTCCGTTTGAAGTCCTCGAAGGGGAGGCCCTGTTTCAGTGCCGAGTCGACCGCGTCCCAGACCTGGGTGACGAGATCGAGCTGGGTCACATTCGCAACGGTGAAAGCCTTCTTCTGCGCGGCCTCGGTCAGCGCATCCCACGCCTGCTTTGACAACGGAGCGCGGGCACGGTGCCAGGCGATTGCCTCGTCGAAATCGAGGGGATCAGTCGAGACGGACCACATCACCAGAACGCGGTTAGCTTTTGCGCGGTGGTGCCCGCCGCGGAGAGCTTCACCGCCTGCACGTGGATGGTCTCCCCCGCGAGCAAGGCTGGGAGCACGGTCGCGATCCCGCTCGCGCAAACGACCGCGAGGTCACCGGCGGTACCCACTCGAATCGCCGTGCAAGCGGCTCCACCTTCGGCCTGGAGGTCCACATCGGTGACGAGCGCGCCCGCGAGCGCGTAACTTCGCGCCGAATGCGCGGCGTCCATCACGGCATGTCGAGGCACGGCTCAAAGCTCCTGCTGCACGGCGGTGCGACCCGCCAGGCCTGCCATCGTGATGGCCCTCGAGGTCAGGTTCGCAAACGCGGATGGGTCCATCTGCTCGTGCACGCGGCGAAGGCCTTCGCGGACGGCATCGAAGCTGTCGGCGTTTTGCACGGCGGAGAGAACGCTTGCGACGTCCTGCCCCAGGAGCCGCGCGGCGCGGGCTCGCGCGCGATCGGCGAGCGCGTCGACGTACCGCTGGGCGTCAACGCGCGGTACGCCCCGCGCGGGGCGGCCCAAGTGGACAGCGTGTGCGTCCGCCGGGAGTGCCGCCGCGCCGACGCTCGGCGCCGAGGCGGCCGACACGACCGGAATCGTGTCACCACCGGCGATCGGCGGAAGACGAAGGCGCGCGCGCGCCTCGTTCACGGTCATAATTCCGTATTGGAAGATGGTTGGATCGAGTGCTCCAAGAGCGACGGGCTGCTCGGTGTCCAAGAGAGGGATGTCGAAGCGCTCGGCGAGTGCGCGAATATCGATGGGTACCCCGGAGGACAGGAGCTTGGCGACTGCGTCGGCGAACGCCTGCAGAGTTGCCGCAGCTTCCTTGCGGTCCTCGGGCGGGGTTGCGTCCCACGAAGGCCATGGCGCAAGGTCGGGGTTGCCGAAGTTGAACGCGGCCCACGGACGCAGAAGTTGCGAATGCAACGCCGTGGCGAGCGTCTCGGCGTCCGCCTCGAGGTAGTCCTGCCGCACCTGCTGGTGAGCGCCAGCTGCCGCGAACGACCCACCCTGCACCTCGGTCGACAGATTCTGACCAAGAATTGCGCATGCGATGTTCGTGTCGCATTTCGTGATCAGCCGATCGAACGCTTCCCAGTTTCCGGCGGCGGCCTCGATCAGATCGATGCCGAACGATTGGCCGTCGAGACCTTGCGGGAGCTGAATGGTGGTTTCAGTCCCCATATTCGCGATCTGGAGATAGAAGTTGTTCTTGTCGCTCTCGCTCGCGGTGGCTGGGACCTTTGCGCCCTTAATCGGCATCCCGTGCGCTTCGCTGTATCGGGCCCAGTCACGGTGCGCGTATTGCCGCACGAGCCAGGGGATCGCCACAGCACGGACGGCCCCCGCCATCCAACCGCGGTAGGCGCCCCGAGGCGCGTATAGAATCCACTTGCCGTTCCCCGGCTCAACGTCGACGGCGCCGTCCTGCGTAAATACGACGTAACACCGCTTGTCGAGCCGGTAGTAGACGAGTTGCGGGTGCCAAGTGCGCAGGGTGGGCCACCAGCGTCCGCGCTTGCTCGTCCACACGACCTCCGCGAGCGCGAAGCCGAGCATGATCGCCCAAGAGAGAAACTCCGCGGTTTGCGGTGCGGGGCAAACGTCCCACCAGATCTCTTCGAGCTCGCGTGCGGCGCGCCGTGCCTTGCGCGGGTCCACGCCCTCTGCAGGGGCAACCTCGAACGGGAGGCCCAGCATGCCGAGCACGCGCGTGCTGACAACCGATTGCACGCGGTCGTCGCCCAGTGCCGCATCGGCGAGCTGCGCCGACCGCGCAAAATTGCCGAGGACGTGGCTGGCGAGGGCGTCGCGCACATCGGGCACGTTCCAATCCGTCCACAGCGCGATGGGGAGATCGCGATAGACGCGTTGGTCCGGCCGCCGAGGCAACTTGGGCGGCGCAGGGACATACGCCGGGGGGACGTCGGTATTGCTCAAGGATGAAGGGGGCGTGGGGCCGCGTGCGTCGCGCGGGGACACTTGATGGTCACATCCGCGTGTGCGGCGCGTACCGACGGAAGCGCGGGTCGATCGCCGGAGCGATCGCTGTGGTTAAGGCGCTAAAAGCACCGGAAAACGAGTCTACCTGATCGTCGAAGTTCCCTTCCGGGAACGCCTCGAGCTCCTGAACGAAAGCCTCGTTCCACGCCCCGCGCAGGAGCCGCACGTTCCCGCCCTCCGCTTGCGCGGAGACGGGCTGTGCGCGAACGACCTTGTCCTTGCTCACGCGGAACTTCCGAACGTTGTGCCCGGCGAGCAGGCGCACGTACGAGTCGGCTTCAAACACCCCAGCGGAACCCGGGTCCTGTTCGATGCCGATCATGGTCGCGCGTCCGTCGAGTTCCGCGGTGCCGAGAATCGTTGCCTGCACCTCGCGCGGGGTCCCGCGCAATCGTACCACGTCTTCGACGATGAAGAGACCGTCGGCGCGTGCTACGCGGATACCTACCGTCCAATCACCTTTGCCCGCCGACGCCGCGCGGTCCCAGTAACGGACGCGGAATGCGGCGGCAGGAGCAAGGTCAATAATCGGGAGCCAGGCCCGTTTGAATAAAAGCCCTTTTGCGGGGCGAGCGAGCCAGTTTCCATCGAGAAGTTGGGCCCTTGTGAGGGGATCGAGGCCCTTTAGTCGCTCGATGTAATCGGTATTGGAGAGGTACGGGTTGTCGGAAACCTTGGACGGGATGAAGACTCTCGACAGAGCACCCGGGGATTCGCGGGTGCACCATTGCTCGCCGTCGTCCGTGTTCCGATAGTGCAGCGTTTCGCCGGCCCCCGCGTGCACCGTGCACTTCGGGTCCAGCCACGGTCCCCACCGGCGAAACACCCATTCGTGGCCGGAGCCGCCCGGGTTCGTTGCCGCCCGAACGCGGATCGGCAGCCCCTTCGAGCTTCGCGCTCGAGAGAGCATGTAGACGTACTGCCGCTCGGAGAAGAGTGTGAGCTCGTCGAAGCCCAAGAATTGCCATTCCGAGCTCTGGTAGCTGTAGACGTCGTGTTCGTGCTCCAGATGGCCGAAGGCGATACGCGCTCCCGACGGGAACGCCCAATATCGCTTGTCCTCGCGGTATTTCGCCGACGGAAAGGCCAGCGGATAGAGCTGCCGGGAGCGGTCGATGAGCGAGCGCTCCAGCTCGGGAAACGTCCGGCGCAAGAGCAGCCCTCGGAACGAGGGCTCGCTCACCCACCGCAACGGGGCCACGAGCAACGCCTCGGTTTTGCTCCCGCCGGCAGCCCCACCGAAGAGCACCTCGTACGCGGCTGACGATAGGAATCGAGTCTGCGGGCCTGGAATCGGCCGCCACGTCGGCTGCTCGTCGCTCACGATGGGTCGTCGGAAACACGCTCACGGCGCCCAGCCGGCGTGCGAGGCGGCGCGGGTCGACGGGCACGGCCATCCGCACGTGCCCGTCGCGCGCGTCAAGCATTAGGTCTTTGGGTCCAGGCTCACGAAACGATGGCTTTCCATTTTGCCCGTCAGGGTCACGGAGCCATCGGGCTGAACGTGGCCAACGAGCTCCCCGCGGCGGTAGATTTCTCCGCCCACCACGGCCACATCGTGCCGGGCCCCGAAGGCGTATCCCCCAAAAACGAAGCTGTAGATTTCGTAGGTGAGCTCGTGCGTCGTCGTCGCGATGTCGTTGTTCATGCATCGCGGTAATGCAGCTGGTGTGCCTGATCTGGGCATCGCAATCGGTGCGACAGCCAAACGTGTCGCAAACGAAGGTGTGATTCCGGAATCAGGCTTTCCGCCCGGCATTCGAAATTGCCGGAGGATTTGCTATGATTCTACAATCAGCCGAGCGCAAAGAAAGCGCATTCCTCGATTCCTGTGTTGGCGAAGGGAGCGTCAACGTTCCGGCCAGGGGAACGTCCGGACCCGGCCGCGCTTTATCTGCGTCGCCCTGATTCACGAATCATAGCGAAATCTTCGGCAAATACGCGATGCCACCAAGAAACCCTGATTTAATTGTCCGATATCGCTCGGGCGTCCCGTGCGATATTCCGGAGAATACGCCAGCGCGAACTGGAACGGCATCTGCATATACATCACAGCATGAACAGCGAAAACAGCCGACGACGAAATCGATTCATGCCCGCAGTGTCGCTTGATGGTTGCGAAGACCTGGACGAGGATGGATTCGCGGGCCTAATCGCGGACGCGATCAACGCCTACGTGGACCAAGCCAAGGACGCTCCCGACACCAACGTCTCGAACACGAGCGAAACTTTTCCTACCTTGCCGTATGCAACTTCCGCCCACCTGCGCGTGCGCATTGGCAACGCGGAGTTCCTGGTGGCG
Organism: Sorangiineae bacterium MSr12523; assembly: GCA_037157775.1. NCBI lineage: Bacteria > Pseudomonadati > Myxococcota > Myxococcia > Myxococcales > Pendulisporaceae > Pendulispora > Pendulispora brunnea. The sequence goes on along the minus strand of CP089982.1, from coordinate 12,630,810 downwards.
GTCAGCCAGGTCGACGCACGCAAATAGGTCGAGGGTGGCGAGCCGCCGGCTCGGCGTGCTCTGCGCAGAACCAGAAATCGGTTCCAGCGTGAAGCGCGCCCGAGCTCCGGGGGAAGCCTTTATTTGGCTCGCCTAGCCGGTGCGGTCGTCCTCGGGGGGGAGCATCACGATTCCGGCCTTGACCGCGATCGGACCTCCATCGGCCCCGGTGAGTTCGTGCTTGTCGCGGCGCCCCCATCTCTCGGGAAAACGCCGCTCGAGGCGCCATGCAGCGGCGACCCAGATCTTCGGGTCCGCGGCGGCCTTCGCGATCAACGCAACGTCTCGCGCCTCGGATTCCGCGATGGCCTTCTCCGTGGCCAACGCGAACGAGACGAAGGGCTCGGACGCTTCGTCGTGCGCGATCTTCAGCCAGTCGTAATACGTGCTCTTGTGGATCCCGACGATTCGGCACGCGACTTCGACGTAGTTGCCCGCGCGCAGGACGGCGACGAACCTCTCCTGCAGCTCCGGCGTGAGTTTCGCCGCGGTATTGCCCACTTTTGCTCGAGGCATGAATTTGGATGAGCGCCCGTTCGAACGGCGCGGTGCAGCCGGGGCCCTGCAGCCGGCAGCGACGGGGCGGTGGCCGCTGTTGGGCGGCTACCTGGCGGGGCGGCGGCCCTCCACCCGGGCGCGCGGTGGGCTACTTCGCCACGCAGCTCGTGAACCGCGCGCTCGCGAGGTCGCCCCCGCGAAGCGTGCCCGTGCCGTCCGCGAACACGCGACCGACATATCGACCGTCCCGGTACATCTTCGTGTCAACAACCGTCACGTCCCAGCACTGCTTGAACCACCAGGACCCGTGCAGGCTGCTGTAGATCGAGATCGTCAGAACGTGGGTAGCGGCCTGCGGGGCGACGTCGTTGTTCATGCATCCCAACGATGCAGTGAGTGTGCCACACGCGAAGATATCAAATTGCCCGCAATCGAAGCCAAGCTATGATTCCGGAATCATAGCGCCTCGGCAGATTCCGCGAATTGCCGGAGATTTGCTATGATTCAGGAATCAGGGAGCCGCAAATAAAGCGCAAGGGCGTCGCCTGTGCAGGCGATTACCCTGACTGGAATTGGGCCGCTGGAGAATTTGCGCTGGCCGGTGCCGTTTTTGGTCGGGGATAATATCGAGCGAATCGGCCGTCGAGCCCTTGATGAAGATCGAATCGAAACTCAATCATCATTACCGGAAAGGATATCGTAATGGGTATTGTCCTCCGTATCGGCGAACAGGCGGCGATTACATCCGATGACGAGCTGGTCGCGAACTTCTCGCGTCCCGATGCGCGTACGTTCGGCGATGACGACACGCTTATTGATTGGCAGAAGAACACCCTCTGGATGGACTACGGCACATGGGGGCGATTCTGCCGGCGCACGGGGTTGCGCAGCCTCTTTCACGACGAGGAGGTCGGGCTGCTCCGAAACGACCCGGGATACGTTGTTCTTGAGCAGGGCCACTACGACATCTTGGCTGCCGCGCTTGCACGGTGGCAGAAGGCGCACCCGAACGCCACCCCCGGGCTGAATAGCGGGCAAGACCGGATTCTCGCGTATCTTTTGTGGTTCGAGAGCTGGATGGCTTGGGCGCTCGAGGGGTGCGCACAGGGCGCGATCGCGCTCGAGTAGCCGCCTACACCGCGTTGTCGAGCGCCGGCTCGAGCCCCATGGCCGAGAGGCGCTCGAGCGCGACGGCGACGAACTTCGGATCGAGCTCGATTGCGCGGCATAGGCGTTGGCTGCCTTCACACGCGATGAGGGTAGTCCCGGAGCCCGAGAAGGGCTCGAATACCAAGCCGCCGACCGGGCAGCTATTTCGAACCATTGCCGCGACGAGCTCCGGCGGCTTCATGGTCGGGTGCTCTTCGCTGGCCTTCGGACGCGGAACGTCGAAGACCGTGGTTTGCGCGTTGTCGCCGTACCAGCCCTCGGCGCCGCGTCCCCGCCGGCCGCCGCCCGGAGTGTACCCGAATAGAATTAGCTCGTGACGAAAGTGGTAATCAGAATGCCCAAGAACGAGCGAGTCCTTGCTCCAGACCAACGTTTGGCGGTGTTTCCATCCAACCTCGCGCGCGGCGAGCAGGAATTCGAGCGAGTTGGGGCCCGGCGGATGCGCGATATATAGCGCCGCTCCGGGCTGGAGTGCGTGCGCGTCGGCCGCCGAGAAGCAAGCCGCTAGGAACTTGCGTAGAGCGTCTCCCGTGAGCTTGTCGTTCTGGATCGTGAGCGCGTCTTCGGTCTTGCCCACGTACCCCACCCCGAAGGGCGGGTCTGTCCAGCAGCACTGGGCCCGCGTGCCAGCCACGACGCGTTCGACGTTCTCCTCTACGGTGCTGTCGCCGCAGAGCAACGCGTGTTCGCCACCGGCGACCGATAGACTCGGGATGCGCCAACGTTGCCCGAGCGCAGTTCCCCACTTTTCGCGCAGTTCCTCGGCACGGCTGATCTCCGCCTCGGGCGCGTCGTCGAATCCGCCGCCGCCGCCGACGTCCGCAAGGAGCTGCTCGAGTTCTTTCTCGTCAAACCCGGTGTCGGTGAGCGCGGCCCCTTGGGCCTTGAGGTCGGCGAGAACGGCCGTGAGCATGTCCTCGTCCCACTCGGCCTCCTCGCCGATTCGGTTGTCGGCGACGGCCAGGAGATGGGCATCGGCGGGATCGAGCTCGAGAAACCGCACGGGGACGCGCTCGAGGCCGAGGTCTTTCGCCGCCTTCCAGCGCGTGTGCCCCGCGATGATCTCGCCATTGGTACGCGCCAGGATCGGCGCCCCAAATCCGAAACGCCGGATGGATTGCGCGACCTTCTCGACCGGGGCGCCGTCGTTCTTCCGCGGGTTGTCCTTCCACGGGCGAATGCGGTCGAGCGGCACCCACTCCGCGGCGGGTTCGTTCATGGTGAAGCGCTCGTCATGCCGTGTGAGGACGAAGGTGTGTGCTCGCCAACAGGCCGTTGGGCGCCGTCCGCAATTGCCGAATCGGGAAGCCCAGCGCGCAAAAGAGAGCGAACGATCTCGGGATGCCATAGACGCCCGGAACGAGGTGCGTGTCCCATCGCCGACAAGGCATCGCCAATCGCCCGAAGGGAAAGTCCGCCTTCCCGAAAGCGCCTCGCCTCCACCGCAATCGACAGTTCGCGTTCCGATCGGACAAGGCTTCGGCCGTCGGGGGCGAGCTGGTACCCAAGGGGTATGCTTCCAACCCGAAGGCCGCGAGCCTTCCTCACCGCGAGCGCCGCCTTGGTCCTTTGGGCGATGACCGCACGCTCATATTCCGCCGTTGCGCTCAAGACCGTGCGAATGAACTGCTCTGACGGCGACTCGTCGTTTGCGACATCATCCGCCGACACGACCCGCGCACCAGCCCTTCGGACGCATTTCTCCAGCGCGGAGTACGTCGCAACGCCTCGGGCAAATCGGTCGTGGGTCGCGACGACGAGATATCTCGCCGACTGCGCTCGAACCGAAGCGAGAGCCTCGGCGAGGCCAGCCCTCGCGTCGAGACCCGCGGCGCCGCTCACGCCACAATCCACGTGCACGGCAACGATATTGACTCCCGCGCGGCTGGCCCAGCGCTCCACTTCTACGCGTTGTACGGCGAGACCGAGGTCTTGTCGTGCCGTGGACGTGCGAAGGTACGCAACAGCAACCTTGGGCGCGACTGGCTCCTCTTTCCTATCCGGCATGTCGGAATTCGTCGGTGACGGAATCGCTCACGTTGGGGACGCAATGTGAGTTGCTGGCGCGTCCAAGAAGAGCAAATGTAGCTTTGTGCGAAGGCGGCGAGCCGGCGACCCGAAGGTCGCCATTGGGTACTTGCGGGTTTCGACCGATGAACAACGGATAGGTCCGGAAGCGCAGCGCATGGCCATCGAGTCATGGGCTGCCATGAACGGTGTGCGGATCGCCGGCTGGTTCGAAGACCTCGGCGTTAGCGGCGCACGCGAGCTGGAAGATCGAGAGGGGCTTGTGGCTGCCATTGCCTCTCTCCGCGTCGAGCAAGCCGGTACTTTGGTGATCGCGAAAAGAGACCGCCTCGCGCGCGACCCAGCTATTTGCGCGATGATCGAGAGAGCGGTCCGGCAGTCAGGTGGCCGCGTTGTCACCGCCGACGGGGTGGGCAACGGCGATGGGCCGGCGGACGCCTTCCTTCGAGCTATCCTGGACGCGGTGGCCGCATACGAGCGGGAGCTCATTCGCGCACGAACGCGCGCGGCAATGGCCGTCAAACGCGCGAAGGGAGAGCGGACTGGAAAGACCCCGTATGGGTTCGCGCTCGCCGACGATGGGATCCACTTGGTGCTGAGCGAGACAGAGCAGGAAGTCGTCGCGCACGCCAAGGAACTCCGGGCCCGCGGTATGTCGGTCACCAAGATTGGCCGGCGGCTCGAAGCTCTAGGCATTCTCACGCGCGAGGGACGTCCGTGGCACCCGCAGCAAATCGTTCGGCTCCTTCGATAAAAAAGGGCCGCCGCGCAAGCCCGGAAAGGTGACAGGCTTGCGCGGCAGCAGATGAAGCTCTTTAGAAGTAGGCGGTCGCCCCCCGGATGGAGGGCGTCCCTTTTTTTTACTCGTCGGGCCCGCCCCCGCGCGCCGCCCCGTGGGGGTAGGTTCCACGCGCCTCGGACTCTTCACCCTTTCCCGGGCAGATGGCAGAACGCGCCGAGGACGACGGCGACGCCGCCACGAGTGAAGCCCCTAACGACCGCGTCGGAGCACCTCGGCCGCCTTCAAGCTTTCCCAGAGCGATGGGATCTTTTTCTCGATTTCGCACAGGGGGACGAATTTCGCGCGACCCGATCGCACGAACTCGACACCGTTCTTCTCGAGTAGCCGACTTAGACTCCACTCGGTCCAAGAAGGCCCGACGACGGCGCAAAGCTGCGCCATCGTGTAGAGCGCCTCCACGTTCAAGGGGCCGGGAGCATCACGCCGTTTTTGCAAGCCGCCGCTCCACCATGCACACGTCCTCGTACGCGCGGCAGGCGCGCCCAAAGAGCCCGTCGGTTTCGACGCGGATTCGGGTGAGGAGTTCGCGCTCACCGCGAAGAACCACGCCGAGCAGCCACGTCGATACCGAGTCCTGCCGCGCCATCTTCTTGGTGCACGCCTTTTTGTACGCGGTGCGGGCGGTGAACGTCCGAACGGCAACGCCCGACGTGCGCCCGAACGCCTGCACGAGCTCGCGCGGCCACTGCCGCGGCTCGTACGCTGCGGCGAGGACCCCCACCAAGGTCGCCGGCATGCTGCGCAGACGCGCCCGAATCTGCCGATGCCGGTGCGCCGCCTCGACCTGGCGATCGTGCAGGCCGTCTGGAGTAGCTCCCGCGGAGGTTCGCCCGCGCATAGCCGCCGTCGCGAACGCGCCGAAGTTCGACTCGAGCCCCATCTCGCTCTCGGCCGCACCGAAATACCAGTCGAGGTCGGACTCGAGCGCCGTCGAAGCGCGCAGTGCGAATAGGGGAACGTCGCTCACGAAGCACCGTCCATGTCGATCAGGCCCTGGAGGTGCGTCTGGAGACGCTCGTGCAGCCGGGAGATCTGGTCACGCGGAAGCGCGACGATCGCGGCCCAAATAGCTTCGACCGCTTCGGCGTGGACCTCCGGCTCGATCTCAGCGGCGTAGCCGAGATCGTCTTCGTGGGTCACCTCGAGTAGCGCTGCAGTGAGTGTCTTGCTTTCGCCCGCTTCGACTTTTGCCACGATGGCCGCCTGCACGTCCGCCGGCTGGTTCAGAATCTGGACGGCATCCCCCAAGGCGACTTTTCCCGCCTGTGCCGCGGCCACGACCTCCGGTGCTCCCTTGGCCAATACCTTCCGCGCATTCTGCACGGTGCGCGGCGACACCCCGACCTGTGCGGCGGCTTTGGCGCGCGACTCGCGTTGGTCGCGGTCCTGGTCGCGGTCCCGAGAAACCTCCGGCAAATTTGCCGGAGGTTTTGTTTGCCCTTTTGGCCGTCCACCCCGCCGAATCTTCGCCTCGTCCTCGTACAGGCGAACGAGCTCCACGGCCAGCAGTCCCCGTTGGGTGGCATCGAGGTGTCTTCGATGCAGGTTCACCGAGGTCACGTAGCCGATCGGGTCCGAACCGACCCAAACGCGATGGGTCGGTTCAACGCCCGCGAGCTGACACGCACGGAGGCGACTGCGGCCATCCAGCAGCCAGCGTTCCCCCATCACCTCCAGCACGATCACGGGATTTCTGAGGCCGTTGGCTTTGATGTCTTCAGCCAATCGACGGAGCTCGGCTTCTCCGACGATGGGAAACAGGCGCGCGGCCGGATGCTCGGGCAGAGCATAGAGATCCATCATCGCCCCCGTTGCGCCGCAAACCACGCGAAGATCGAATCCGTGTCCCGCGGAGCGAACTTCGTGAGCTGGCGCCCCTCGATGCACGCTTTGGCCGCATAGAGCGTGCGCTGGGCCACCACGAACGGGTCCGGCCGAGCAACATCGCGCCGTGTTAGGTATTCGCGCAACGTGTAGGCCGTGCCGGTGATCCCTTCACCCCGAACAACATCGTCGCCCAGACGTTCGAGGACGTCAGTCGCCACCGGATGCGCGTAGATCAAGGTGCCCCAGAAGCTTGCCGGAAGCCTGCTCGTTCCCAACTTCGCGAAGGCGTGAATCGCCGTTTCATGCGTGGTGAACGCCGTCTCGACCTCGTCGAGGGACCACTTGATCGTGTAGAGCTTGCGCTCGGCCAACGACATGCAGAGGCGGAGGGCGGCGACCATCTTCGTACTGTTCTTCAATCCGCGGAGTGCGAGCTGGTCAGGAACACTGCGCCCGCGCCCCATGTCCGCCGTCGCGAAGGCGTCGTCGTCGACGCCAAAATCGATGCCGACCCGCACCGTCTTCCCGCTTTCGATCACCGCCCGGCAGCGATGATGGCCGTCGCCGAACCACCCGCTCTTGGCGAACGCCATGCCCTGATGATTCTTTTTCCAGACGTTTCGTGCGATATCCCGCCGATACATGGAGACCGTCGGCTCCGCCTCGTTTCGGTTCCCCTTCGAGAACGACAGCAGGATCTCGGCCTCCCTCGGACCGATATCGACCCAGGCGCGAATCGGGTCGGGCGCGGTCCGCCCCAGCGCGATCCACTGCTGGATCTCTTGCCGAAATGCGATCGCACGCTTCTCTTGGTCGCCAAGGGGCTGCAGCGTGATGTTTCCTACAGCGTCTTTCACGGGGTGAAACATCGGCTCCCGTGCCTCATGGCTGCGGATCTCTCGGTGGTGGCGCGCATAATCTCCCGCCGTGAACTCGAGCACGACGCTCGCGCTCCTTGCGGGTCCTTGCTCGTGCGGTTGGACAAGCGATACGCCAGATTCGTGTGTTGAAGCCCCGTGAAGCCGTTGGCTTTCCCACCGGGCGCGAGTTGCTTTGCTCATACCTGCTCTCTTCCGTGGTCGCGAATTGGGAAGCCCGTCACCGTTCACGTCGTGTCCACCATTCGCCGACGAACTCGAGAAAATCATCGAGCCCGAGGGTCACGATGGGCGCCGCGCCGTCATCCTTCGTCACGGCGATCGGGATGCGTCCTTGCGGCGCAGCCTCGACGGCCTGGCGCAGTGCCGCGCGGATATTGACCTGCCTGTGATGTTTGCATTCGACCCAGAAAACGGGCATCTCCACGTCCGCGACCTCAGCGCCCGAGCGGGCCTGAAGGCCGCGCCGGATTTCCGCATCGGGCATGACGTCGCGGAAGCGATGCACCATGGCGCGGTCGAATTGCGCGCCCTTTTCCCGTGACCGAGTTCCGTTCGGACGCGTCGACGCCCGAGGTGTACGCCGACGCGCCGGTGCACGCCGCGCGGACCGCGAATGAGCGCGTGAGGCCATCAAGGGCGAGCCTCGACGCTTTGCGCCTTGTCCTGGCGAACCAGCTCCGCACCCACGTAGTTGAGCGCATCGACTACCTCGAGCAGCGCTTCGCGCGGGTTGTTTCGCCCGTCGTCCACGTGCCACGGCCCGTATTCCTTCTGCCCCGCGATCATGCGATCGACCAGGGTGTTCACGATCTTCTTCTCGTCGGCCACGAGCTTGTCGATGCGCGCACCGACATCGATTTGCGTGCGGAGACGCCGGGCGATCTCCAAGGCGCATCGGGCATCCGCCAGCGCGCGATACGGACGCGGGCGGTCAATCCTGAGATGTTCGGCAACGACGTGGAGGCCGAGCGAGTCCACCTTTCCGGCAGCGAGCAGCGGCCACACGAGGCTGACCGTGTCGATACGAGGGTGGTCCGCGCGCAACCGTGCGAGCCCAAGGCGACGAAACGCCTGCTCGAGAAATGCCCAGTCGAACGCCACATGGTGCCCCGCGACGACGGCGCCGTCGATCCACGCGAACACGGCAGCCAACACTTCTCGAAGGGACCGCGCCTTCGCCCATGCGCTCGGCGCAAATCCGCAAGCTCCGAGTGCATCGGGGTCCGCCACCTCGAGCCGCTGCGGCGCAACAAGCGCTTCGAACTCGGCTTGGACTTCGAGCGTCTTCGGGTCCACCCGTATCAACCCGATTTCGACAATTTCATGTGCCTCCGGATCGGGGCCCGTCGTCTTCAGGTCGATGAATGTGAGCGGGGGGATGCCCGGGCGCCGCAACAACGATTCGAATTCCAGAATGAACATTAGGTGATCTCCTTTGCCCACAGTCGGGGCGTGTAACTCTTGCGTGCGTGTGCCTCGAGCTCGGCCTTCACCATCGCGAGGTGTGGCCGGTCCATCTTCCGCGCGGCGCTCTTCAGCACGGAATCGAGCTGCTTCTTGTCCACCGCGGCGAGCTTTTCGTGCAGGTCGTCGCGCGAGCGGCCGGTCGCCTTCGCGAGCACGGTAAGCGTTGGCTCGAGTGGGTATTCGAGCGTCGCGTTCCGCGTCATGGCGTAGCGCATGCCGCCCGCGAGCAACTCGTTCTTTTGCTCGAGTTGCGCCTTCAGAACGTTGTCCAATTCTTCCTTGCGCGCGTAGAGAATCTTCGCCTTCTGCGCGACGTCCTCCCGCTCTCGAGCGACGGCATCAAGATCAGCCAGGTCCTCGGCGATGAAATCGCGCCGCCCCTCGAGGGCCTGCGCGTAGGCAGGGCAGTCCTTCTTGTGGTCGCAATAGACACAGTTCGGATTCAGCCGCGGAGGAAAATCCTGGGCGTGCTCGGCCTGAAGCCCGAGGGTCTCGATGTACTTGAGCGCATCGTCGAGTTGCTGCGGCGTCCGGGCGGTGTGCACGCGGAGCCCATGCCGCAGCATCCAGAACGTCAGCTTTACGTTCTTCACCCACGGCAGCAGGCGCCGGATGGCGATTTCGTAGAGGGATAGTTGAAGGCTCGAATCGACGTATTCGCGTGTGAACAGCTGGAAGTTCGTCTTGAAGTCGATGATCTCGACCGTTTCGTCGTCGACGTGATCGATGCGATCGATGAACCCGAGCACGTCGAACGGCCCGACGGGAACGTGGAACTCGGTTTCCACACCGAGGATGCTTCGGTGGTCGACGGAGCCGGAGTCGGAGATGAAGAGACGCAGGATGCGCAGTCCTTCGTTGAACAGATCGATCCCGCTAAGGCCCTCCGCGTTCCAGGCGTCGCGAAAGAGCTCGACCGCGCGCTTCCAGGAGAATGGCGCGACGCGCTCGTCAGCGATGTGCTCCTTCTCGAGGCACTCGAGCGTCGCGTGCATGGCCTTGCCGAAGCGGAGAGGCACCCCGGGCTCGGCGGAGCGCTTCTCGACGTAGTGAAGGAAGTACGACAAGGGGCACGTCTCCAGCCGGGAGAGCCGGCTGAACGACAGGTGCGAGTTGCGCATGCTCATGGCGCGGCGGGTTCCTTTCGCGGAGCGACAGCCTTGGGTTGTGCCTTGATGAAGGCGGTGACGCAGGAGCCCGGGAAAACCGCGAGTACGCGAAGGATCGTCGCCGCGCTTTCTGGGGTGATTTCCTTCCGCTCAGCGCCCGTGTACTCGGGCACCAACCAGATCTCCCCGAACGCGTCCGACTGAATGCACACCTCCAGCCCGTTCGCGCGGAAGCTTGCGAGATCCGCGTCGCTCAGACCGCGCAGCAGCTCGAAGTCGACCGCGGGGACGTCGGCACGAAGCCGCGATGGCGATGCCGGAGGTGACGCGGTCAACGCCACGGGGGCTCGGACGACGGGATTGCCGAACAGATCTCGTTCTACGGAGGCCGGAGGCGTCGCCGCGGAGGCGTCGACAACGGGAAGCGAGCGCGGTTCAGCAGCTCGCGCGGACGCGTGGCCGTTCGACTTGAGCCACTCGCTGCACATGAACTCGTCCGGAAGCGCGCAGGAGCCGTTTGCGACGTAGTGCGCGCACCGCTTGCTCTCGCCGAGGCGTACGTACTTGGGGCACGTGATCCCGTCGGGGCGAGCGTACGCAGCTTGAGCGAGGTCGCGAAGTGCCATCGGCGTTTCCGGTTGCGCGGCTCGCGAATCGAGCCGTCACTATGGAAAAGCGCATCGAGGCTCCAAAAAATTTAGGACTATTTTGGGGGCTCTTCAGATTTCTGAATCCTGCGACGTCGCCGCCCGCCGAGCGGTATGCGTCGGGTCGCTACCAGCCTCACTGACCACCAGGTGCTTCACCGGTCTGTACCCCATGTACCTTTCGATCTGGTCGATCGCGCAAATGACCGCACGATGGCGCGTGCCTCGAAACATCGCGCGACCCGAAACCTCGATGACGACCGCCGGCCAGCAGGCGCGCGCGAACTGCAAGAGGGGCAGCAGCTTTTCCTCATCGGGTAGCTCGAACCGTCGCGTTTTCGCGAGTTCTCGAACGCATTCTGGAACACGGACGGCGATCGTTGTCGGCCCGTGGGCAACGAAGCATCGCCCGTCGGGAAGTCGGCCATCGTCACAGCCGGCGAAGATCTCCTGAAGTAGTCGGATGCTGAGCGATCGGAGGCGTCGCCCCTTAGCGATCTCCTTGAACAACATGCGCGTAAACCGGTTCGCTGCATCACGAGATAGGTAGCCGCCACGGACAAGCTCACCGTGCGCGCGCTGGCAGGCGAGCGTTACATCGAGACCATCGGCGGACTGAACGAGCGCTTCGTTCTCGGGTTCGGATAGGGTGCTCATACCGAGTAAAAGCGGGTCGACTCACCAAAGTATTTAGGCCGAAGTTGAAAAAACTACATGTGCTCGCCTTCACGGGTGATCCTTATGGCCAGCACTCGTCCGCGTGGGCCGGCCACGGACAGCACGGTGTCCCGGGATATGCCTTGTGAATCGCGCTGTTAGCCCGCCGTGGACAGCTGGACAGGGGTTTGCGAATTAGAGCACGGAGTACGTAGAGAATTTTTTTTCGTCCTCTCGACGTGCGCCCCTTCCCCCACAAAAAAAATCTCGCGCGCTAATAGATCTAGATTAACAAATACTGTCCATCTGTCCCAATATAAGATTCAGATGAAATTCTAGATACTTAGCTTGGTCAGCGACCTGTCCATGGACTGTCCACGCCTGTCCCCGGCGGCCAGGTCGACGACGGCGTGCCCTGTGTCTCGCTTCTTCGGAGGACGCGGGGGGGGAAGAGCGAGCGTTCGGTTGCGCGTCTCCGAGCGCCGTTGAGCGGCAAGTGCGGCAGCGCGCGCGACCGCGGTGCGTGAAGCGCCCAGTTCACCGTGTGGAGGTGGCCGTTCCCCGAATCCGGGTTTGCCGTGCTGCGCCTCGCCGTGTGGAGGTGGCCGTTCCCCGAATCCGGCGCCCCGCGAGTGTCAGCGGCGGAGAGAGCCCGCATACGCGCCGGATGACCCACGCGACGAAACGCGCCGGATGCCGGGGCACGCACGCGCCTCGCCGAAACGAAGTTCCCTCTAGGGAACCGAGGGGCTCGCGGGGCGACGCGCTAAGACGCGGTCACCCGGCTTTCGGTGCAATCTTTTTTCCAACTTTTTCGCGTCGCCGCTACGATGTTCTTTCGTCCTGGCCATTGGGGACCAGATGGGTTGGAGACGCCCCGCCCAACTTTCTTCAGCTCTCGCACGAAGGACGAAACATCGCAACAACAGCGGTCGATAGAACGATCGCCATGGATCTATCTGCACCACCGCCCGAGCGAAGCGACGCTCCGCCATCCTCCTGGCCACTGCCCAAGACGCTGACGGCGTCCGAGCTTACCGCGCAGTGGGCCTCGCCCGACTTCCGGGCGCGACTCGTCCACTACGTTCGAACCCAGGTGGGACGCGAGGACGCCGAGGATATCGTCCAATCCGTATTTGCCGAGGCCGTCGCGTCGCCGCCGCCATCGTCGCCGGATGGCCCAAGCTCCGCGCGTAGCTGGATCTGGAAGATCATGATGAACAACGTGGCGGACTATCACCGCCGAGCGCGACGATGGCGCGCCCTCCTTGTTCCCGCGGCGCGCGTGCGCGAGATCCTGGAGATCCCCAGCCGGGTGTCCACCGACGATGTTGCAAGCGTCGAGGATCTGCGCGAGTGGGCGCAACGCACGGCGCGGGGCCGCGAGGCGCGACAAACCCTGGAGTGGATCTGGCGCGAGATGCGCGGCGAGTCGCTCTCTTTCATCGCCGCAGACGCCGGCCTCTCGGTGAAGGTCGTCGTTCAGCGAATCAGCCGCTTGCGACGGGCCTTCCGGCAGGAACGTGACGCGCAGCAACGCAAACTCGTAGCGACGGGCATCGTCGCTACCTTCGTCCTCCTTTGCGCAATTGCTTTCCGGGCAGATGACCGTGGAGATCGCCGATTCGACGCGCTCCCGGAGCGCGATCCGATCGTCCGTGACCGCGCCGTGCGGGAGCGCGACGATGCGTTCGCGCGGTGCGCGCGGCATGAGTGGCAGGACTGCCTCGACGAACTTGATGACGCGGCGGGGCTCGCGCCGGAGATCGATCTGGACCCGAAGGTGCAGAACGTTCGACGCGAGGCAATTGCGGCGCTCGGCGACCGGCGCGGGTCCTCCGTCGAGGCTCCTGCGGCGATGAAATACGGATGTGCACTGAACCGTCATTCGACTATCGGCGGAAAACGATCGTTACTCCGCTATCGGTGCGGCGCGCTTCCCTGGTTGCATCTATGACGTGAAAATTTCGTGTCGTAAAACGCTCCGTCAGACGCTTCTTATGATGTGCACGGGACGTTGCGATGATCGCATCGCAACGTGCGAAATGGGCACTCAGGAGCACGATGAATCGGCTTAGGCATTTCTTATTCTGGTCGTGGTGTCGCACCGAAATGCGTCATCATCATCCCCCTTGATCTAGGACCTCCTCTCGTGCGATTGGCGGCGCACGAGGACGAGCGCGGGGGCTTCGATTGCGGGGGCGGAAAACCTCCGGCAAATTTGCCGGAGGTTTTCACGGCAACGAGCGAGCTCGCTTGCGCGAGGGGGGATGGCGCTCGGGATCGTGCCCTTGACGGTGCGTTCTCGCAGGAATCACGCGTGGTGGCGTGTCCCAGGCAGTCCGCGAAGGGCTCCCACTGCTGCGCTCGAAGAAAACGAGCGGTGGGCCCTTCCCATACTTCGGATCGGCGGTGCAGCCTCGTCTCCGTGGTGCGTCTCTCCGCGCGCCCGAACGAGCTCGAACTCGCCATGCGGCTATCGAGCTGATTCGACTTTCTTCACACCCCTTCGTGCGCGGCAGAGCGCTCGAAGTCGTGCACGGCAACGCCGCGCAACGCTCCGTTTTTTTGCAACGCCATCGGCGGTACCCCGACCACCGTGCAGCGATGGCGAAGCTTTGTTTTCGACGTTTCCCTTCGGCGCTCGTCGCCGAGAAAGCCCATCGTCATGTCCACCGCCTGGGAGAGCCTCCATAAAAGCCTCGATACGTCCATTCGCACCCGCGCGTTTCACCTGCGCTTTCTGACTGCGCAGCGCCAGCACGAGCCGCTGCGCGCCTTCGCCACCGCGCGCGCCCTGATCGCCCTTCTCTCCAAGGGAGCTCCGAGTGACGAGAAAAACCGCCTCCTGGCGGCTCTCGTCGTGATGGTGCAATTCCCGGCCAACGCGGAACAACAAGATCTGGCCAGCACGCTCCTTTGGCTGGCGCTCTGGTCGGGGCTCGATGCCCAGTACCGCCATCTTCAACGCTATGTACACGAGCCCGACGAGCTCGCGTCCCTCATCGGCGCGGCGTTCACCTACGCCGTGCGCGAACTCCAGGTCACGAGCGATACCCTGGTGGCCGTGACCCTCGTGATGAACACGCGCCGCCGCGTCGTGCAGAAGGAGAAGACGCAGCGCAAACGCGCGCAAATCATCGACTACCTGCAAGATCTTGCGCACGGAGAAGATGAAGACGAAGCCCTGGCTCGCATCGCCGGCACGCCTGGCCCCGAAGAGGACGACGCCCAAGCGCTCGCGGCCCGTCTGCGCGCCGTGTGCGGCGAAGATGCGGCGCTGCTGATCTCGATCGCGGTTCTGGGCGAGCGGCAGCACGAGGCCGCACTGCGACTCGGCATTTCGCATGCGGGTGCTCACCTTCGCTACAAGCGGGCGCTCGAAGCGGCGCGAAAATATTTCTCGAAGAAATCCTAAATTTTCTCGTCGCTCGACCCGCTTTTAGAGAGTGAGGGATCGGGATTGGTCCCTCACTCAAGGAGCCGGGTGATGAAGACCGCAACGACCCCCGTTGCGGGCGGCGAACACGTCCGCCTGCCGGGATTGTATCAACGCTGGGAGCTGGAGCAGGTGCTCGAGGCTGGCGTTGAATTCTTGTTCGAGGAGGCCGGCAACGCCTCCGACGGGACGCCGCTGTTCATCGTCTACCGGCGCGAGCACACCACGAACGAGGAGCTCTGAGCGATGAACGAGAATAGCAGCATCTGGGAGCAGACGGAGGCCCTGGTCAAACGCCGCGAGCAAGAAGGCGGCGTATTCTTGCGGTTGGCCGACGGGGAGAAAGCCGTCGTCGTTTTCCGGGGTGATCCCTACGCGCACGACACCTACTTCAAAGATTCGAAAGAGCCGACCCTGCGGATTGCGCTGAACGTCGTTCTGTATTCCTCGCGGACGGCGAAGATCTTCGAGGCCAGTCCAACGGTCTTCAAAGACATTTGCGTATGGCGCCAGAAATATGGGCTCCAGTACCCGTTCGAGCTGCAGCGCTCGGGCACCTCGCTCGACACCAAGTACACGATCATGCCCGAGCGCCAACCCCTCACCGAAGAGGAGCAGCGGATCTTTGCCGCGATCCCGTTGCTCGATCTGAAGAAAAAGGAGGAGGAGGCTGCCGCTTCGAATAGCGGCGGCAAGGCACCCGCTCGGGCGGTCGACGAGCCAAAGGCGCTAGACCCCAAGGTGGTGCAGGCGATGGCCGACGACCTGCGAAAGCTGCCGCGATCGATGCTGGACGCCTTCCTGGCCCACTTCGGTATCCAGCGGGTGAAGGACCTCGCTCCTGCGGATTTTCCGCGCGCGCAGGTCCGCTTGAAGCAGCTGTTCGCAGAGTTGGCGCCCCCGCCGCCACAAGCTGACGAAGTCGACCCGTTCGCCTGAGCACGAGCGCGAGGAGCCAGCCATGAGCAACGATTACCTATCCGACGTGTTCGGGCCGGGCGGGCTCCTGCAGTCGCGATCTGCGAACTACGAAGCCCGCGAAGGGCAAATTGCGCTCTCCCGCTTGGTGGATCAAGCCATGCGGGAGGGGCGGCATGCGGCTGCCGAAGCGCCGTGCGGCACGGGAAAGTCGCGGGCGTACTGCGTGCCGGCCATCCATCACGCGCACCACCGAGGAAAGCGGGTGGTCGTCGCGACGGCCAACGTCGCGCTGCAGGAGCAGCTGGTCACCCAGGACCTGCCGCGCCTTGCAGAGGTCCTTCCGTGGAAATTCTCGTTCAGCCTCTTGAAAGGTCGCAACAACTACGCGTGCCACGCGCGCGTCGCGGACTCGGACGTCCGCGGGGAGCTGCGCGGCATGTACGACCTTCAAGACCAAATCGACACCGTGCGTGCATGGTTTCGCACGACGAAAACGGGGGACGTCTCCGAGCTGCCGATTGTGCCTGCGCACAACGTTTGGTCGAAGTTCGCGATTACGGCGGACGAATGCAAAGGCGAAACCTGCGCGTATCGCGGCGAGTGCTTCTCCGAGCGCGCGAAGCGCGTCGCGAACGCCAGCGACATCGTCGTAACGAACTATCACCTGCTCTTCGCCCATTTGGCTCTACGGCGCGACACCGGGCAAGACTTGCTGCTGCCGGCGTTCGATTTCCTCGTCCTCGACGAGGCACACGCCGCGGCGGACATTGCAAGGAGCTTCTTCGGGTACTCGGTCTCCGAGGCGTCGTTGGGGCGAATTGCAAGTTCCGTCGCGGAGCTCGGCTTCAAACGGCTCGCCGGTGAGCTGCGGCTGGAAGCTCGGGGGCTCTTCGAGCGCTTCGCAACGCATCCCGATGTGCCTCGCGGCGGGCGACTTCGACACCCAGGCTTGATAGCCGACGACGCGCTACAAGAGTGCATCGGGCGTGTCGTGGCCGCCGCCGCGCACGTCGATCGGGAGGACAACCTCGCGGCCAACACGCGGGCGACGGCGCGCCGGGTTGCCCGTCTCGCCGAGCTCGCGGGGGATCGCATTCGCGAAGGGCTCCAGCAGGTCGACGCCGAAAAAGTTTACTGGATCGACGTCGACTCGAAGGCGCGGGCCGTGCTCGAGGCGCGCCCCGTGCGCGTGGACCGGCTGCTCCACCGGCAGCTCTTCGACCCATGCGAATCCGTGTCGCTGGTGTCGGCGACCCTGGCTACGCGTGGCTCGTTCGACTTCCTCCAGCGCGAGGTGGGCCTCCCCGACGGGGCCCTCGAGCTGGTGGCACCGTCACCATTCGACTCCTCTCGCGCTCTCCTCGTCATCCCCGACGACGCACCCGACCCACGGACACCTGACTTCCCGGATGCGGCCTCCGCGATCTTCGACCAGGCCATCGCGCTTTGTGAAGGCCGAACGCTCGGACTCTTCACCTCCTACCGCGTGCTCAATCACGTGCATCAGCACCTGCGCGATTGCGCATACCGCGTCCTTCGGCAGGGCGACCTTCCACGAGGCGAGCTGCTGAGGATTTTCCGCGAAGACACGTCATCCGTGCTGCTCGGGGCCGAATCGTTCTGGGCCGGGGTCGACGTTCCAGGACCGGCGCTGACCGCCGTTGTGATCGACAAGTTGCCATTTCCTCCACCGGACAATCCCGTGATCGCAGCCCTCTGCGAAGGCGATCCAAACGCCTTCGAGAACCACCTTCTGCCCCGTGTCGAGACCGCGCTGAAGCAGGGCATGGGCCGGCTCCTCCGAACCAAGGACGACTACGGCGTCATCGTTGTGTGCGATCGGCGCCTGCGCGAGACCCGCTACGGGAAAGCGCTTCTGGCCCATTTGCCGCCCCTGCCGCTGACCAGGTCCATCGCGGACATTCCCATTCACCTGTTCGATATCGAGCACTCCCTCGGAAAGAAGGAAGCGTATGCGCGCGCGAGTTGACTCGGCCATTCAGCTCGACAAGCGCGAGCTCTCCGTGCGGCTCCTCGAGCGCCTGCGCGCGGGACTGTCTTTTCCGAATCCGGTGTATACGCAACGCGTGCGCATGGGCAAACACCCCGGCGATGCGCTCGAGAGGTTGTTCTTCTACGAAGAGAACGGGACCCAGCTGCGCCTTCCTCGCGGTGCGATTCAGCTCCTTCGCGAAGCCGCACACGAGGAGGGGATCGTCGTTCGATGCGAGGACGAGCGATTGTTCCCCGCCGAGTCGCTCGATTTGCTTTGCGACGTACCGCTGCGGGACTACCAGGCTGCCGCCGTCGCGACGCTCTCGAAGGTGACGCAAGGGCACTGGATCATGCCCTGCGGGGGCGGCAAGACGCGAAGCGCCATTGGCGCGATCGCGCGTCTTCGAACGCCCTCCCTCATCTTGGTTCATTCGATCGACCTCGCCGAGCAATGGCTCGATGGAGTCCGCGACCTGCTCGGCCTCGAGGCGGGCCTCGTCGGGGGTGGCGAGGAGCATGTTGGTCCCGTCACGGTCGCCGTGATCCAGACGCTCGTGCGCTGGGCACCGGAGCGCGTCGATGCCTTTTTGCGGAGGTTCGGCCTCGTGATCACGGACGAAGCGCATCACACGCCATCGGCCACGTTCCGCGCCATTGTTGGGCGCGCACCTGCGCGCTACCGTCTTGGCCTGACCGCCACGCCGGAGCGCCCAGATGGACTCGGGCCGCTTCTGGAGTTTTTCTTCGGGCCGGCTCTGGTCACCGTGACCCATGAGCAATTGATCGGCGCCGGAGTCCTTCGGGTCCCGCGAATCGTGGCTCTCGAGACGAGCTTCGAGTTCCCCTACAAGGATGCCTCCGACCGCCCCGCCATGCTCGACGCGCTCGCACGCGACGAAGCGCGCAATCGCCAAATCGTCGAGACCATTGCCCCGGATGCAGCCTCGGGCCACACCTCCCTTGTGCTCTCGGGCTTCGTTTGGCACTGCGAGGCGCTCGAGCGCGCGCTTTGCGGGCTCGGTCTGCGGGCGCAGGCCATGACGAGCCGCGTCCCCCGCAAGAAGAGGAAGGCCATGCTGGAAGCGGCCCGCACGGGCGAGCTTCAAGTTTTGATCGCGACGAGTCTCGCTGACGAAGGTTTGGACTTGCCGCGGCTCGCCCGCGTCATGCTCGCGAGCCCCGTTCGCGCCGAGGGGCGAAACAACCAGCGGCTCGGTCGCTTGATGCGGCCACACCCGGCCGTGAGCGAAAAGGTCTTGTACGACGTCGTCGATAGCCGCGTGCCGCTTCTGCGCAAGTACTACCTCGAGCGACGGCAGATGTACGCCGCGGTGTTGGGCACCCCGGCTCCCGAGCTCGCGCGGCAGAGGAGCGTTATCGCGGCATGACGAGCGCAAATCCAGTAGACATTCGAGCGACGTGGGATTGGCTCGCCCACGCGGAGCACGGCGTCTCGGAGGTCCGAGCGATTCGTCCCGAGGGAGGGGTCGCCGGAATCGGTTTTTTCGACGACGCCGACGCCTTTGTCGCTCACTGCACCGAGATCAACGCTACGGCCAACGTCTACGTCGGGATCCAGCCTCGTCCTCGCCGCCTGCTCGCGCGCGCGCCGAACGAGATCCGTCCTCTGAGGACCGGTGCCAACGCGCGGGACATCGAAATCGTCACCGGCGCGGTCATCGACCTCGATCCGGTACGTCCGAAGCATACCGCGAGCACCGACGAGGAGCTCGGGCTTGCGGTGGAAGCGGCCGAGCGCGCGGCGCTCTGGTGCGAGTCCGAGGGACTCGTTCGCCCGCGTTTCATGCGTTCGGGAAACGGCGCGCAGCTTTGGTTCGCTCTCCCACCCCTCGACGTTCGCGACGAGCCGCGACGAGAGCAGATTCAGGCCGGGCTGAAGGCATTCGAGGCGGAGCTGCGTCGCCGCTTTCAGACCACGCGGGTGACCGTCGATTCAATCCACGACCTGCCCCGGATCATCAAGGTGATCGGGACAGCCGCTCGGAAAGGCGACGGCGCAGGCGACCGTCCGCACCGCACAAGCAGCGCGCGCGGCAGCTTCGAGCGCATCGTGGATCCCAAGCTCGCCGAGCGCGTTACGCAACATGCGCCGGCTCGCGCGGATCCGCCGGTAGCCAGGCCGCGCGTCTCGCTGCCCGTCGTCGGCACCGAGCCTTCGACGCCGGCAAGCTCGCTGCGTGTAAAGCGTACCGCGGACGGCACGATCGACTGGCCGCACCCGGTCGAGATGTGCTCGCCGGTGCAGCGGCTTTGGGATCGCGGCCTGCAGGATCGCAGCGCCGCGATCTGGAACATGGTGATGTTCTTCGCGCACCGGGGTCTGCCCCTCGAGGACATCACCGAGCTTGTCCTCGAGTACGACCGCCGGGGATTGGGCAAGCTCGATGGGAGAGACGGCGCCAAGTACGTGCGGCACGCGTACGAGAAGATCGTTGCCGGCGCGCGCGCGGACGGAAGCATCGCGCCGCCGTGTCATGCGCTCCAGCGCGTGGGCTATTGCCGTGTGAATCACGAGCCTTCGGCGCGGTGCGAGGTGTACGACGTCGTCTTCAACGTCGAGGCGGCAATCGAGGCCGTGCCGGCCGACACCGCGCCGCTCGACCTCGAGTACCGCCTGGCGCCCATCTTCGACGCAATTGCTCATCGGCCGCCGCAGGTACACGGGGCGTACTTGGGGCAGATCTCCAAGCGCTTCCATTTGCAGCAACGCGATCTGCGTAAGGCACTTGCGCAGGCGCTCCAGAAGGCTACGTCGGCGGCCGGAGCACCGGCGGCGCGAGAGCCGGTGCCCGCCGCGGGCCAGGGCCTTCCGATCGACGGCGAGATCCACGAGGACGTATCTTGCTACCTCGTTGCGACCGATGGCGAGATGCGCGCGATCTCGTCCTTCGTGATCTCCCCCACGTTGCGAATCGTCACGGAGGACACGGAATACATCTGCGGCAATGCGATCACGGATCGGGGCGCGACGATCCCACTGAAGCTTCCGCTGTCCGCATTTCACTCCAAGCGCGATCTGATCCGGAACCTGTCGTCCGCGGACTTGCAGTGGGTCGGCACGGACAACAACGTGCAGGGTCTGCTCCGCCTGCTCGCGGCGCGAGACGTTCCGCGCCGCAAAGGCGTGGCCATGCTCGGCGAGCACGTCGAAGACGAAAAGCGGCTTTGGGTTGGCGCTGAGTGCGTGATCGACGAAACCGGCTTCGTCGACGCCCCATCCGTCACGTATGTGTCGAACGGTGGGTCGCTGCACAAGAGGATTGCGTATCGCGCTACGCTGGACGACGACTTCATGAGCATCGCCAGCGCGGTCTTCGAGCATCTGCCATCGCTGAACCGCCCCGCCGTCGTGTTGCCGATCATTGGCTGGTGGTTCGCGACACCGGCGAAACCGTACCTGCTCGAGCGGGTGGGCAGCTTCCCGCTGCTCGTCGTCTGGGGATCGCCCGGCTCGGGCAAGTCGACGATTTGCACCAACGTCATGTGGCCGCTCTTCGGTGTGGAGGGCGAAGCCTATTCCGCCACGGAGACCGAGTTCGCCCTCTTGAAGTTGCTGACCGCGACGTGCTCCGTCCCCGTCGTGATCGACGAATACAAGCCGCACGACATGGCGCGAAATCGGCTGCACGCGCTGCACCGGTACATGAGGCGCCTTTACCGCGGTGAGGTCGAGGAGCGCGGGCGACAAGACCTGCGCGTGAACACCTACCATCTTGCCGCGCCGCTTTGCCTTGCGGGTGAGGCGCGCCCGAGCGAAGCCGCGCTCCTCGAGCGCATGGTGACCGCCGTGCCGGACAAGACCGCCCTCGACGCAGAGCCTCGCTATCGGACGGCAATGGCGGAACTCCGCGCGCTCGACCTGAGACTTTTTGCTCCGCGGTACATCCAGTTTTGCCTCTCTCGGGACTACGGCGCTGACCTCGAGATCGCCGCCGCGGCGGCCAAGACCTTGTTGCGCGATCGGAAGGTGCCCCTTCGGGTCGCGGACAACATCCGCGCCATGCTCTTGGGCATCCATCTGTTCGAAGAGTTCGCTCGGTCTCTGGAAATTGCGCTTCCGTCCGAGCTTGACGTGCAGGCCGCCGTCGACGCGGTGCTCGAGGACGTGCTCGAGACTGGGAATGCCGTGCGAACGGCGCTCGACCATTTTCTGGAGATGCTCAGTGTCATGGCCGCCCAAGGCGAATTGCGACCTTCGGTGCACTACGCGTTCGCCGACGACCGGCTCGCGCTGCATCTCGAGACTTGCTACGACGCGTTTCGCGCGCACTGCAATCGCATCTCGTACGAGGGGGAAATGGTCGACCTCCGTGCGCTGCGCCGCCTCGTCCTCGAGAACAAGCAGCAGGGCGGCTACGTGGTCGCCGCGAACGAGCGCGTGCGCTTCTCGGGCAAGGCCGACCGCCGCCGCGCCGTACTGATCGACCCTGCGCGCGCCGACTTCATCGCCGACGGAGCGTTCACGCGCGAGAACGAGGGCTTCATGTCGCATTGGAGCTCGATGTCGTAGCAAGCGGTGCCGCGGGCTCGAGAGAAGCACTTCTTTTGAGCCGCGTTCATTTTTCCTAAATAGTTTGATGTCTCGATGCGCTTTTAAGTGATGTGAAGACCGAACATCACGAAGCTCACGAACGAGCCGCCGGTAGCGTGCGCTCGAAGCTCCTCGACGTATTGGCGGAGAGCATCGTCGCCATGATCATCATCGATACTCAGGAATGGACAATCGAATACGTCTCTACGAAGCCAGAGACGAATTCGGCTTGTCTTCGCTTGGAGACAGAGTGTTTATGCACGGAGCCCGCGGCCAACGCCGGGGTGAAAGGAGCCGTATAGGCGATGGCCGCTGACGTACAGGCGCGCGATGTGCCGGCGCGCAAGGTGATCGAATCCATTCAGCGTCAATTGGATGATCTTCAGACCATGACGGTCGCCCAGTTGCAGGTGCAGTACCGAGTCGTATTTGGACACGATGCGACGTCGCGCAACAAGCCGCACCTGATCCGAAAGATCGGCTACCGGCTGCAGGAAAAGGCGGGCGGCAGTCTCTCCGTGCGAGCGAAGGAACGCATTGGGGAGCTCATTGGGACGGTACCGATTCATCACGCGGTGCCGAGTGCGTCGCGCGACGGTGGCAGCGGGCGCCTTCCGCCCGGGACGCTCCTTCAGCGCGAGCACGGCGGCAAGGTCCATCAGGTCCAAGTTGGGGAGTTCGACTTCGAATACGAGGGGGTGCGGTACGCGAGCCTCTCGGCGGTCGCGAGAAAAATCACGGGTACGCACTGGAACGGTCGCCGCTTTTTTAATCTGACGGCCGACAAGAAGAAGGAGTCAGCATGACGTTCGACTATCTCCGAACGGAAGCCGGCAGTCGTCTTGTGCACAAAACGTTGCCGGGCCTCGTCGAGCAACTCTCTCGGTTCAATGACCTGCTCGAGCGCTACCTCGCCCACCTCGAGGCCAAGGCGACAGCCGAGCAAGCGTCTACGAAGCCGCGCGTCGCGGTTTACGCGAAAAAGCGAACGTCCGAGACCGGGTCGCTTTCCGTCGAGGAACAACACGATCTTTGCCGAGAGTACATCCTTCGCAAGGGGTGGGTCCTCGTGGACGAGGTGACGGACGGCTCGGAGTCCATTCCCGCGGAGAATGTGCGTGGCCAAGACCGCGAAGGTTCGAGCGGCGAGCGTCGCTGAAGGGGTAAGAGCCCCGAAGCGGGCGGCCATCTACACGCGAAAGTCCACTCGACACCGTCTCGATATCGAATTTACAACGCTGCAGAATCAGCGCGAGATGTGCGAGGCACACGTGCGGAGGCAGGGATGGACGCTGGTCACGCCCGATTTGCCGTACGAGGACCCGGCCTACAGCGCCGGCAGCGAGGCGAGGCCCGCGTATCAACGTCTGCTGGCGGATGTCGAGGCGGGCAAAGTCGACGTCGTCGTCGTGTACAAGATCGACCGGTTCTCCAGAAGCCTCCGCGACTTCCTCAACGTGATGGCGCGCTTCAAGGAACTCGGTATTGATTTTGTGATTATCACTCAGAATTTCGACTCCGGCTCGGCGATGGGGCGGCTGACTTTGAATATGCTCATGTCGTTCGCCCAATATGAGCGAGAAATCGATAGCGAGAGGACGAAGGACAAAATCTACGGTGCGCGCAGACACGGCCGGTGGACGGGGGGACCGCCTCCGCTTGGCTACGATCTGCGCGAACGGCGACTCCACGTGAACGTCTTCGAGGCGGCCACCGTGCTGGAGATTTACGAGAGCTACCTGCGCCACGGCTCGCTCCTCCGAATCATCGAGGACTTGAACGCGCGGGGACGCGCACCGAAGGCGTACACGAAGAAGGACGGCCAGCTCGGGGGAGCCAAGGCGTGGACCGTGGCCAACGTCCTGCGCGTCCTTCGAAATACGGTGTACCTGGGCAAGATCCCGCACGGCGACGAACTCTTCGACGGGATCCACGAAGCCATCGTGCCCGCCGAGACCTTTGCACGGGTGCAAGCGCGACTCGGCGGCAACCGCGGCTCCGTGCGCTCGGCGCAAGGTGGGTACCTTCTGCGGGGTCTCCTTCGGTGCGGCCTTTGCGAAGCCGCCATGTCGCCGGCCACGGCGCACAAAGGGGGGCGCGAATACCGCTACTACCGGTGCATACGCCGCGACCACCAAGGGGGGCGCGCGTGCGCGCGCAAGCCGGTCTCCGCGCCCGACGTCGAGCAACTCGTCGTCGAGCAGCTGCGCGCGTCGGTACACAACGCCGACATCGTCCGCGAGCTGACAACGGCGGTCGGCGAGCGCCTGGTCGCCGAGCGCGAGCGCCTAACGCGGGAATCGCTGCTCCTGCCAGCGGAGATCGCGCGCCTTCGTAGTCAGACCCGAGACCTGATCGATTCGTTGGGTTCCGTCGGCGAAGCGGCCCGCGTCGTCATCGTCGAACGGATCGAAGAGCTGGCGCGGCATGCGGACGCTTCCCAGACGAGGCTCGAGGCCGTTTCCGAGGGCTTGGACCGGCTCTCTGAAGCCCGCGCCGACGCCGACTGGGTTGGCACCGTCATCAAGGACTTCGACCGGCTATGGGGCCACATGAACGCCGAAAATCGAGAGCGCTTGGTGCGCGCCCTCATCACGAGGGTCGTCGTAGCCCAGGACTCGCTTCGCATCGAACTTGTAGACCCAGGGGAAGTATCCAATGCCGCGTAATCCTATCATCATCGAAGCGCCGCTTTCGGCCCCCGTCGAGGAGAAGCCGCCTGCCTGCCGCGGGCTGCTCCGAGCGGCGGAGTTGCTCGTGCTCGCGCACGAGATGGACGACCTGATCGACACGAACGTCGTCGCCGACCGAACGCATATGGCCACCGTGGCCGGATTCACCACGGCGAGAATCAGCCAGATCATGATGTTGGTTTTTCTGGCCCCGGACATTCAAGAAGAGGTCCTGTTTTCAACCAAGCCGGAGAAGGGCCGCGATTGGGTCAGCGCGGAGACGTTAATCGACATCGCCCGCCTCCTCTCGTGGGAAGAGCAACGAAAGCGTATCCGGCAGCTACCCCGGCGACCGTTGCCGATCGGCGCCGGGGGCGCGCAGCCCGCGTTCCAGGCCGAGGTCTACACCCGGGGAAGCGCGGGTGCTCGGCGGGGGCGGAGCGCCTCCCCGCCGTAGCAGCATCGGCCCTAGCGGTGGGGCGGCGCGCTACGAAGCTCGCGCTCGAACGCCTCTCCGACCTCGAGCGCGAGTTCGAAAACCTCCTCGGGGATGCTTTCGTCGGGATCGTCCTCGTAGAGTTCCAACTCGGCGGCCGCATTCTCCGCGAGGAGTGTGTAGTTGACCTCGAGGCAGCGCCAATCGACGCAATCGCGAACGAGGCCCTGCATAACGGATCGGACGGCCGTGGTGTCGATGTTCATGCTCGAACGGTCATGCGGATTCTGTTCCAGCTCGATTGAGCACGCATTACGCGACGCTGAGAATGGCTTGAACTTCGCATTGGCATAACGGCATGACCAAGAATAAGATACGCCCCACAATCATCCCGGCGGACCGATTGTGACCAATTCAATTCTGAAGGATAGCCTCGGCATCGACCTGGCTCGCCTGCGCGACGACGACGTGGTGCAGGTGCCGCTCGGGAGACTGCGCGAAGCCCTTCACGAAGCCTTCCGAACGGGAATCCTTGCCGGCAGGCACTGGAAAGAACGCGAAGACGACGACTCGAACGGAGAAGCCTAAACATGCCCAAATTACGTGATGCGCGCCCGAACTCGGAAGACGCGACGCCCCCCGGCGTAACGTCGTTCCATGGTCTCAGGGCGCCGACACCGCCACCTGGTGGCGTTCCGGAAATGCAAGAATTCGTGGCGGAAGCAATCAAGGCGCGCGCGGTAGCGCTTCACATGTCTCACGCATCGACCGAATTCTACGCAGACTGCCGCTTCTGTGACTCACGGCCGGGTGATAGAATGATGATTGTGCGTTTCGACGGCGCCGAGTTCGAAGTTCGTGTCTTGCGGCTCGATCCGCCCGGATGAACACTGGAACATGGGGGCCGGCCACGCTCTGGTCGGTTATGGGCATGGCCTGGCCCCTCGTTCACGGCCGCTGACTATGATTCATGAATCAGGGGCTTGACGGCGAATCGTGAATTTGACGGCACATTTGCTATGATGTTGCCATCATACCTTTTCGCAACTGCGCGTTTTGGCCGGCATTTGATATGATTCTGGAATCAGGGTCCTCGGTCACGTTGGGTTTCGTGAACAGGTCTCGTGCGCGCGGACTCGTAAAGATCGACGGATTTCGGTCGCTCGGAAGCGTGCCCGTCGGCGATATCGCTGGAGCAGCAATTGCAATTACAACCAGGCATGAACGCCGGTACGAAAACCAACTCCGCGAAGGTCTTCAAAGCGATCCGCCACTACAAAGGGTGGTGCGTCTGTTCCGCCGAGGAGCTTGAAATTGGTAGCGTGGTGAGGGGCAAGTGCTACGGCCTCTCCGAGCGGCTGTTCCGCATCGAGGAGGACCTTCACGATGTCGACATGGATGGAATGCGCCTTTATCGCACGACGGCGATGACCATCGAGGGGGTGGAGATTCTCGACGCGACCCGCTACAGCGAAGGTTGGTACGTCGCTGCCGCGAAGAAGCTCGCGATTGGCGCCACGGTCGTAGCCGAGTCCTTCGGCATGCCCGAGCAGACCTTCACGATCAAGGAGCTCGGGCACGTCACGGAAAGCGGGACGCTCATGTATCGGGCGCCGCGGGTCACGGCGAAGAAGTAGGCCCTGCGTCAGCGGCGCCGCGAGGGGCGGCTTCCGACAACCGCAACCCGCGCGCCGCGGGCTCGTGGGCGGTCACTTCGCGAAGTACGTAGTGGCTCGCTTTTGCCCCTTCGTCTTGAGCTTCTTCGCGGCAAGCAGGTCCTTGATGGGACGCGGCAGCTCCTTCGCGTCGAGGTTCAATTCCGCCCGGATCTGCTCCGCTCGAAGGCCCTCGGGATGATTCTTCAGAAGCGCAATGATGTTGTCGCCGATCGCCCCCAGTTCCTCCTCCGAGCGACGGTGAAGGCGGCCACCACGCTTCGCTCCCGGCGCTTTCGGCGCCGAGCTGCCGCGACCACGGGCCGCCTCCGGGGCCTTGGCGGAGCTTGAGCGTGCACGGCCGTCGCCGCCGCCGGAGATCTCGTCGAGCGACGCGCCGCGGATGGCAGCGAGCACGCCCTGGGCGAAGGTTTCTGCGAGCCTATTGATTTCATTCTTGAGGTTACTCATGGGCGCGAAACTATCCATATGTGCGCGGGCGTCAAGCAACAAAGTGTCAGATAGCTCGAACGCAGTTCGATTGTTATGCGCCGCGATCAAGTAGAGAGTCTGCGACGGAAGATCGACGCCACCGCGGTCATCCCCTCGATGACCGGCTCGTCGTCGTCATCATCCTTTGCGTATCGAGAGAGCGGGATTCGTTCTTTGTCGTCGATCAAAAGCGCGCCTGCATGCCCCACGGCTTCGATGATGGCGAGCCCCTCTAACCAGACGACCTCGTAGTCTTCGGGCCGGTACCGGAAGTCCTTCATGTACCTGCGTAGCTTTTTCTCGGAGGTGAAGAGGTTGGCCTCTTGCCAATTCCGGAAGCCACTTCCCGTTTTGGTGAATGTGATCTTGCCGCATTCGGAAGCCACGCAGCAGCGGACGCGTTCGAACAGGGCCTGAAATGGGTGCTGCGCGCCCCGGCGAAGGATCCAGATGCCATTTGGGCCCCGCGTTGTAATGTAAGGAGCCAACACCACGGCCGTAGCGTTGACGTTATTGAGTACATCGATGTCGAGGTATGGCCGGCCCATGGTGACGTAAAATCCACCATATCGAAAGTCGAGGGGGTTGCTGCTGTAGCCAAGATCAATTTCACTCGGACATGTTGCGAACAGGTATTGAAGGACGAAGTCGCCAACCTTGCGCGCCTGCTTTCCGCCTTCGATCGAAAGCCATCGGTGCCACTTTTCCGTCTCCTCATCCCAAGTATCTGGTTTGGGTTGAATTGCACCGATTGGAACCCACTCTGAAGCAATGATGCCCCGATCGAGCTGCTCAACGACTTCGTCAAGGACTTCAAACGTTGTTCGTAGCTGTCCTGGCCGCATCGGCAACGCGTCGTATTTTCGCGAAAACCGCCCGGCGTTTGGGTCAACCTTGATAGCGTCGAGCTTTGATTGCCAGTCTCGGTCGTCGACGCTCCAAAGGAGCTGCGCTTCCGGGAATTCGACGTGGGAAGAGTTGTCCTCGGGCGTCCCGGTGTGGACCTGAACGTACGCGGGGCTCCCGGTTACGAGGCGAGATATTTGGGACTTAGGAATATCGTGGCCATGAGGCGGCCCGGCGTCGATCGAAAGGAGGAGGTCGAGGTCTCCACAGTCCGGGGCTCCGCGCGCCCACGAGCCGGCAACGTACAGTGCTTTTACTCGGAAGGTGGATGAACGCTCATCTCGGAAGAAGTCGTCGCGCCAAGTAGCTCGGTACGTTTGCTCTGCGTCGAGCCGACCCAGGATCCGTTCGAGGACACGTCGAAATCGTTCACGGGGAAACCTGCGCTCGGTGGCCACGACGTTACTCCATCACCGCGGCGTCGCCGCCGGCAAGGTCGCTCTCGCCTTCATCGACTTCGCGGCGCACGCGACCCGCCGCGTTTTCCCCGGCTGCAGCGGTTTTGGGGTCGAGATCGAGATGGTTCCAGCGGCAATGGAGCAACGCGCGGCTGAGCGCTTCGAGTTCGCCGCCCTTGCTTTCCACCGTACGACCGGCGGCGTCCATGAGCGCCTTGACGAGTTCGAGTTGGCGAGGGGTCACGATCCATCTATCGGTCTCGCTCGCTGGGACGTTGCGGGAAGAGCGAACCCTGAATCGACCCCCTTCCGGGGCGAAGGGTACGGAAATACAAGGCAAGCCGATCAATAATTCTGGCCAAAATGCCCGGGGAAGGTGCGATTTTGCGCGATGGATTTGATCCTGAACGAACGATCAGTTAGGTCCATGGGTATGCTCGATCGGAAGCACTGGCCGGCGCTGCTGGAGCGCGTCGCAAATCGCATCGCGGAGGCCGAGCGCGAGCTCGGTACCGAGAGAATGCGCGTCGAGGTCTACGACGAATCGTACGACTTGGTCATCCGGGTGCCGCGGGTGCTCGTCAACGGCTCGAAGGCCAAATTGGGCGACTGCTGATGGCTGGTCTTGGTCTCGCCATGGACGTTGCCGTGCACGCGATCCGCGATGCGGCGGCAGCGCACGAGTGCATCGCGAAAAGGCAGGGATGGCGCCTCCAGGTGGCGATCAACAGCGACAACGACTTGGCGATCGTCGTCGTCGTGCCACGGAAATCCGAGTCCGAGTGGCAGGACGTTCCGCGCCCGGCCGGCACCCCGGTCTATCTGGAGAAGTGCCCGGCCCCTGTTCAACGGCTCGGCGATGCCTTGCAGACCGCCGTCCGGAATCGCGGCCTGCACGAGAGCTGGATGCGTGTTTTTCTCCGGCTATGGCGAGGGCGCGATCTCTGGATCTACCAGGTCTGCGTCCCCGCGCCCGATGACCACGGGGCGCGACGGCTCAAGAATCACCGATAAGTCGCAGCAGAAGGAGACCCGTGATGGACAAATTTGGAGTCGGTTTCGGCCGCGTGTCCGCGGATTTGGAGCGGCGCGTGTCCGAGTTCGCCGAGCGTCACGGGGCTCGATTTGTCGTGTCTCGAACTGACCTCGCCCCGTTCTATTTTGAAGTGGACGGTAAGACCGAGCGATTGCCGGACGGCGAGTCGGTGGTGCTCGCGGCACTTCGCGCTGACGCCGACTTGTACGCCGAGCTGGATCGGCATACCGACATTTTTCACGGCGAGGAGATCGAGTTCTGAATTCGCACCGCGTCCAAAAAAACTTGGCCACCAATCAAGAAGCGGAAGTCGGGTGACTCGAACACCATGCCCCGAAGAGCACGCACCGGGTAGCGGCCGGGCTCGCGACCATTCGCGATTCAACTTCCGTGAAGCGGAAAGCAGAGGACTCGCACCCCACGCCGCGATTGCGGCGCGCACCGTTTTCGAAACGGGCTCGATCCTCGATCGATTTGCCTTCCATGGGCGGAGAGACGTGGAGTCGAACCACGCACGCGTGCGCGCGCCATCGGTTTTCAAGACCGCGTCGAGCGCCGGCTCGAACGACTCTCCGTTGCGGAAAAGGGAGGACTCGAACCCCACACCGCGGGCGCGGTGCGCATCGCCTTCCAAGCGAGCTTCGTCCCCGACGAATTCCCCTTCCATGGTCTGGGCAGCAGGATTTGAACCTGCAATCCCTCGGTTCCGGACCGAGTGCTCTAGCCAGATTGAGCCATGCCCAGATGATGTCCGCGCGCCGGGAGTCGAACCCGGACGGGATGCTTATAAGACTTCCTGATCTCACCGAGACCACGCGCGGGTCACATCGACGTGGTCGACGCGCTGGTAGGCCGTCTGCGAATCGAACGCGAGTGCAAGTCCCTTATCAGAGGACTCAGGGTGACCAACCCGTCACGGCCTATGGTACCGACCGTCCGAATCGAACGGACACTGCACGGGGTTTAAATCCGCTGCCTCCTTCCGATTGGGCTACGTCGGCGTGGTGCGAACGGCGGGATTCGAACCCGCACTGTCCTGGATTTGAAGCAGGAGCCTCCTGCCAATTGGGCTACGTTCGCGATCAATTACAATCCTTTTCACGGCCAGGTTGCTACGAGACCGGTGACGAATCCAACGGGCCCTCCCCGATGCTTGCTGGGAGCTAGGGTCGCCTTCTTTCCGAGCCGAGTACGTGCAGGAGCTATCGCGTCGTAGACGAGTTGGTCGCACGTGAACACGTCGCAATAGGCCGCGGCGACCGCGAGATGCCAGTAGTCTCTGAAGGATGAGATCAGCTTGCTCTCTCCTCGGCTACCTGGCTTTCTGGCGCGGGCAACCTGGTCAAATTTATCGTTGAAGTCTCGACGAATTCGCCAACTTGGCAAGGAGCGCGGGTCTTGATCAACGAGGTCGACGAGGGCTCCCTGGATGTCACCGTCCGGATCGATCCACGCGTTCGCCGGCGCAGCATTGCGACGAATTGCCGCATCTCGTGCACGCGCGAAGAGATCTGCCTTACGAGCGCTCTCTCGTTCATTGCTTTTCTTCTGAGCGCTCCACTTCTGCTCGCGAACCCATGCTTCGTTCTGCTGAATCGCTCGGAGCATCGTACGTACCTCGTTGTCTTCCTGTTCGAAGAGTTCTTCTCCGGCAGGCGACGAAATACTGCCCGGTTCGCGGAACGCGCGAATCGAGTCGGCCACGGACGTTCTCGAGAAAACGCCTGTTGGCGATAATGCGAATGGGATGACTTCTGTCTGCGGCGTCGCGCCCGCCGCGACTGCCGTCCAGTAATCTTCCTCCTCGGTCATCACTTCAAGCATCGGACGTACCCAGACGGTTGTAATTCCGTCCAGCCATTCAGCCAACGCATCGGCTAATCCGTGGTCGGCCCAACGGGCGATCTCCGCAATGTGCGCGATAGAAAAGCAAAGATTGGCCTCGCGCGCCAAGCGTTCCATCCACGCCAACAGAGGACGATAGGCCGCGTCAGCTCGCGGCGGAACGGTGACAGCGCGGAAGGCGTCTGAGACCGTGCTCTGGTCCAGGTAGAAAGTCACTTTACTTGCATCGTAGGCACGAGGGGGCATGGGGAACTCGGAATAGGGTCGACGGAGGTGGCCTTCGTGTCAATCGAACTGGGAAATTCGAGAGGGGTGGTACGGGGCGAGGGAATCGGACCCTCCTGGATCTGCTTGTAAGGCAGGTGCTCTCCCAGAGAGCGAGCCCCGCAAGATGGTCAGCGCGGCAGGATTCGAACCTGCGCTCCCCGGCTCCCCGAGCCGGTGCTTTCGCCGCTAAGCTACGCGCTGAAGTGGCCCGTTTTTCGTCTGGGCCCGGAGCCGCGCAGGGCGCGCGCGGAGCACGCCGAGGGAACTCCAAGACGTCGAGTGCTACCGCGTGGCGGCAGCCCGATCGAGCGAATCGTCACGTCACGCCACGTCCGCGTGGTGCTCGCCGCCCGCGAAGGAGCAGTAGTTCCTCCACATCGAAGGAACATCCTTCTCCGACACAAGCACGGGCGCGAATGGCAACGAGGCCGGCTTGAACGGCTTGCGGAGCAGCGTCATGCCTGCCTCCTCGGGCAAGCGGCCGCCCTTTCGATCGTTGCACGCGTAGCACGAGGTCACGATGTTCTCCCATACGGTCTTGCCGCCGCGAACGCGCGGCACGACGTGGTCG
Organism: Sorangiineae bacterium MSr12523; assembly: GCA_037157775.1. Taxonomy (NCBI): domain Bacteria; kingdom Pseudomonadati; phylum Myxococcota; class Myxococcia; order Myxococcales; family Pendulisporaceae; genus Pendulispora; species Pendulispora brunnea. Next base: position 12,598,500 of record CP089982.1, on the reverse strand, counting down.
TAGTTGAGGGCGTTCATCGCCTTGCGCGCGCCGCAGTACTGGCAGCGAAAGCCGTCGCGGGTGAAGACGTTCACGCGCGAGAAGCGGACCTTGCGCTTCTTCGACACGCTACCCTTGGTGAGACGGACGACGGCGGGCGTGCGGATGGTGATCGACGGCGCGGCGATTGGGTCGTCGTACTCCTCGAGGACCTCGACCTTGCCGAGGTAGAAGAGGACGACGGCGCGCTGCCAGGAGATCACTCGGTGCGGGGCCATCCAGGGAGTCAGCATCAAGGTTCGTGTCGACATGGGCTTTACCTCTTTCGTCTCTTGCGTGTTCGCATGGCAAACGTCTCCTTCGTGCGCTCGAGGCGCGGACTGAAAAACGGTGTCACCGGGGGGACTCGAACCCCCATACGCCGTGGGCGCGCAGGTTCTCAGCCTGCCGTGTATACCTATTCCACCACGGTGACATGGTACCGACGGTCCGATTCGAACGGACACTGGACGCGTTCTAAGCGCGTTGCCTCCTGCCAATTGGGCTACGTCGGCATGGTGCGGGGTGCGAGGATCGAACTCGCCACCTTCTGCTTGTCGAGCAGACGCGATCGCCAGATCGCTTTCCCCGCAACGATGGTCTGAGTGGCAGGAATCGAACCTGCAACCGCTCGGTCCCAAACCGAGGACTCTTCCTAATTGAGCTACACCCAGATAACTGAATTGGTCCTCGAGCGCGATGCGGACGCGTTCGTGGACCCCCGTGGACGAGCGCAACGGGATGCTGCGCTCGTCCGGTTCCGAGGGAAGGACTCGAACCTCCATCTCGCGATTCAAAGTCGCGGGTCCTTGCCGTTGGACGACCTCGGATCGTTCGTCGCTGCGGACGGAATCGAACCGTCCCGGCCGAGCTTATGAAGCTCGCCTTCCTCCAAGGATCGCAGCGGACGCGGAGGCGTGACTCGCACACGCGACCTCTTGCTTATGAGGCAAGCGAGCTGCTTCTGCTCTACTCCGCAAAAAGAAAAGGGCCGGCAAAAGGATGAGAAGACGTTAGCTTACCGAAAAGGTGTAGTCCTCTCGGGCATCCGGCCGAGATGAAAAGGCGACAACGGGAGCGAGGATATGTGCCTTTCGGCACCGATTAACAGTCGGTGTAATCCTCGCAAGCATTCGCCTTGGAGCCGTCTGCGGGAGTTGCACCCGCCGGGGCCTCTTTACAAGAGAGGTGCCCGACTACCCGGGCGGAGGCGGCAAAAGCAGCGACAAGAGAAGGGAGACATAAGCTCTGCCATTGAGCTACGGTCTCACCGAGATGAGGCCGGCGGGATTCGAACCCGCATCCTATCGTTACGAGCGATGTAGTCCCCCAGGCATTCGCTGCGGAGCGGGACCGGGAATCGCACCCGAATTTCGAGGCTGGCGACCTCGCGTTCTACTCTTGAACCATCACCGCCAATCGAAAAGAGCCGTCCGAGGGAATTGCACCCTCCGTCTTCTCATTACCAATGAGGTGCCCCGCTATCTGGGCCTCGACGGCAAGTGCGGCGACAAGCGGAGCGGCGACATTCTCCGATGTCCGACTGCTGGACGACGCCAAAGGGCGGCGGGAATTGCACCCGCGTTCTCGGATGTGCATGTAGTCGCCACGGCATTCGCCGCGGTGGGTAGCCTCGGAATCGAACCGGGCGAGCCAAAAGACGCGTGGGTTACAACCACGCCTGCCTCCATAGCAGTCTAGCTACCCGTAGAAAGTGCGCCGGAGCGCGAAGCCACCACGAGATCGACTCGGTGCGGCCCGCGCCCCTACGCGAGCGAAACGCTCTTGATCGCGCCGACCCAGTGCTCGGCCGCGAGCTCGCCCTTCGCAAAGGTGGAGATCACGTCGAAGACGGAGTCGGAGACCCCCCCGACGTTGAGCACGTCATCGCGATCGTGCATCTGTGTCGAGGCGTACGGCTGGATATCGATGAGGACGAGCCGCGCCTTCGGGTTGCGACGGCGAAACGCGTCCCACTCCTCGGACATGACGGTGGCCCGCCCGCTCACGCGCGACAAGAAGCCGAGGTGGCTGCTCGGGCGCCGCGAGAAGTCGGCCCAGGACATGTTGTCCGAGATGTAGATGACGAGATCTCCCGCCGCGCGCCGCTCGTTCAAGTGGCGGAGCGGTGCGCTGCACGCCGTGCCGCCGCTGGGGAGGTTCGCGAGGAAGTCCGCGTTCGTCATCACGGAATCCAGCGGGTTGAGACGCCGCGGCATCGGCACGACGTCGTCGGAGAACGGGATGACCTCCGCGGAGGTGTTCTTCCGCAGGAATGCGGCCGAGACGAGTGCCGCGATGTCGATGCACCGAACCGCGGACGTCGCCCCCTTCCGGAAGCCGGTTGCGGCGCTCTGCATCGAGCCCGAGACGTCGGGGCAGAGGAAAATCTTCCCCGGCACCGTCGGCACGTTCTCGATGGCGATCTCCATCGCCTCTTGCAAGGCCATGACGACCGCGGACGGCATCTCCGAGCTCGCCGCCTTGAAGGCCGCGAGCAACTGGAACGGGAACACCCGCGCGCGCCGCACGAGCTCCGGGTCGCGAAGCTTGGCGGCGACGAACGAGACCATACTCTCGTCTCGGAAGACACCGTGGCGAAGCAGCGTGTTCAGGTTCATGCGAAGCTGCGTCCACGACATGCGCCGAGCGATGGCCATCCAGCGGTCCGTGTCCAGGTCGAGTGCGGTGAGCATCTCGAACGGAACGTCGGGGAGCTCTCCGCCGTTCTTCTTGAACGACTCGAACGCCTGCACGGAAGCGGGGAGCTTCTCGTGCGCCACGTCCTTGCCAATCAAGTATCCGTAGAAAGCCTCGCGAGCGACGTCGGCCTGACCGTCGGCGTTCTTCGGCGACGGCCGGACCATCTTGATGACGTCGGCGATGGAGGGCGCAGAGCCGAGCGACTGCCGGAAGATGGCCTCCGGCGTGCGGCTCGAGAACCACGCGCGAGCGAGGCGCTTCGGCGCCGAACCGAAGGACTTACGACCGACGGTGCCGGAGCGCACGATCTGGACGAAGTTGCGGAGCATCTTGCCGCTGTCGATGACGCGCGGAAAGACGGACGCGAGGAGGCGCACGTCCTTGGCCGCGAGGTAGGCGGTCAAGAAAGCCGGCATGTCCTTCATGAGCCCCTTCTCGCGCGTGTAGACTGCGAGCTGCGCGACGAAGCGCGGGTCGACCTGGCCCACGAGCTCGAGCACCTTCGCGAGCTGCTCGTCGGCCTGCGCGTAGAAGGTGTGGTTGAACGTGCCCGTCGCCGCGTACTGCGCGAGCGCGTGCTCGGCGGAGAACGCGTACCCTCGGCCGCCGGCCTCGTTGGTCGTGTTGGCCGGCGTCGACGTCGATGCCGATGCAAAAAGTGCCTTGTGTGCCATGATTGCGTTTCTCCTCTCCGAGCGTGTGAACGTGAAATGCGCGGGCGGTGGCTCGCGGCCGTCGGCGCGTCGGTTGTCGTGATGAGCAGCGTCCCCGCGCGGAGTCGAACCGCGCCATCGAGCTTCGGAGGCTCGAGTCGGCATCCAGCCGAACGAGGACGAAGGGCCTCCCCGCCAGGAATCGAACCTGGACAATCAGTTTCGTAGACTGAAGCTCGGATCCACCGAGACGAGGAGAGACTCTCGGACATTTGTCCGAGACAAGAAGTTCGACGGAGCTCGAGCCCTAAATCCGAGCGTCCAAGATCTCTCGAGCCCACTCGAGCGGTCGCAGGACACGAGGGAGGGTCACCCTGACGCTATTCGCTCGTCGGATAATGCCGTCATCTGCCGTCACTAAAATATCGGCATACGCCGAGTCCTGAAAATAAATACTGTCGTAAAGGTCTCCGGGGTCATCGTTCTTGAAACCGTTTCCTATCTCCCGCAGACGAGCCGCGTGGTAAGCGCGCGCATACCATAGGCTGACGAAGGCGCGAGGTGTCGGCCACGACGCGGGATTCTTCGGAAGGGTATAGTACCGAGGACTTCTCCGCATTTCGTAGAGCGTCCATTCGTCGATGACCGACTGAGGGTCTTCTTCCCACCCGATAAATTCGTTTGCCCATTGCCCTCCAAGTGATTCAAAATGTTTTAGTCTTGCTTGTTCTGCCGACGCGAATACCTTTTTACGATCGCGAGCCTGAGCGGCAATCTCGTCGAGCGCGTCGTGCTTGCCGTTTAGAAAGGCGTCGCAAATCCATCGCACCTTCCGGTCGTTCGACCTGTAGAAGATCGGCTCGCCGGCTTTGCCGCGGGCATCTCGTTCGAGTGCGAATCGTAGCTTCAAGCCGTCTTGGTCCAGAGGCAGCATGAGCCTTCCGCGGCACGTCTTGAAGAGAAAGTCGGCGGCCTGCTTGAAGCGATCGCGGTTCTTGCCACCCTTCGCGAAATAGATGCCTGCTACTTCACCGAGAATGGCGAGATTGAGAATCACGACCGCGCGGCCAGAGTCAACCAGCTCGTTCATTCGCGATACAATGGCGAAGCGCATTGGTTCGTCGATCGCTTCCAATTGTCCGAAAAGGTGGTTGACGGCTGAATTGTCAAACATGACGAACTGCGACATGCTGTACTCCTCCTTGCCCTTATTCTAGCAGCGGTAGCCGCGTTCTGGTCGTCGTGTTCCCAGCGGGAATCGAACCCGCGTTGCCGGATTGAGAGCCTGGCGTCCTTGCCGCTAGACGATGGGAACGTCGATGAGCACCCCACCCCGGATTCGAACCGGGACCGAATCGCTTAGAAGGCGATCGCCCTTCCATTGGACGAGTGGGGCGTGGAGAGCCGAGAGGGAGTCGCACCCTCGCGCACCGGGTTGCAGCCGGCGATCCTCGCTGGAGAATCGGCTCGAAAGAAACAGAGCGGACAGCGGGGATCGAACCCGCATCGGCAGCTTGGAAGGCTGTGGTCCTACCGTTGAACGATGTCCGCGATCTCCTGCACGCCGCGCGCGCGACAGGATGGTGGAGCTGGCGAGATTCGAACTCGCGTTGCCCGGGTGCAAACCGGGAGTTCTGCCACTGAACTACAACCCCGCAGGTCGGGACGGAATCGAACCGCCTCTCCGGGATTTGGAATCTCGGCTGGCCACCTTGGCTCTCCGACCTAAGAAACGGCGACAAGAATGCGAAGAGAAAGCCCTCCACGGGCCAGCCCGTGAGCTTTTCAATGGCGGGCTGAATTGTGATCGAAACAATGTACTCCTCACGGCATTCGCCGAGCGCCTCGTACGGGAATCGAACCCGTCTCACTCCGTAGACAGCGGAGCTGCGACGCCAGTCGCATCACGAGGCGAAAGAAACCGAGTCGCGTCCCGGCAGGAGTCGAACCTGCGTCACGCCGGCTTAGGAGACCGGGGCCTATCCGCTCGGCCACGAGGACAACGGTGTGACGTACGGGGATCGAACCCGTCTCCACTGATTCACAGTCAGCCCTCGTCACCAGGCGAGTAACGTCACCATGACGGCGCGCACGCGCGCGCGGTGGGCTGTCGCGGGCTTGCATCACGTTCTTCCGGGCTTCAACCGGACGCTATCCTTCGACCAGCTCACAGCCCGTGAGCACCCTCGGCGGGATTCGAACCCGGCGTCACCCGATTGAAAGCCGGGCGTCCTGACCTTTAGACGACGAGGGCATACGCGCGTGGGCGCGCGTGAGATTCAATCAAATCGTTAGAGATATCATTTTGGCTCACCCTTGGTTGCGACCAGCCGTGCGCTTTCGAGCGCCCGGGACACGGCCATTGCATTCGAGATGCCGCGGCTGATCGCGTCTCCGGGCGACCTGGTGAGAAGGCCGGGGACCTTGTACGCGGCGAGCCCTTGGCGCTGAAGGCGTTCATGAAGTTCGGAGAGGAGCTGAATCGTCCCCTTGATATCCGCGAGCACCATCAGATGCTCGTCCCGCAACCTGTGTTCGATCGCGCGCAACAACTTTTCTTCAACAGGTGCATTTGAGGTCGTGGTGTCGTCATCCATGCCCGCGTCCGGTGCAAGCACTGCTCCAAGCGCCGATCGCGACGAAATGGACGACGATCCTCTCGACTGGCGCCGGGTCGCTATGATTCAGGAATCACGGTCGGCCGAGCGCGCGCAGAGCCCTCGTCCGGAATCGAACCGGATCCCCCTGATTACGAAACAGGTGCTCGACCATTCGAGCCGCGAGGGCGTGGGCTCCAGCGGAAGGAATCGAACCTTCACGTGCCGGCTTAACAGGCCGGTGCCCTACCATTAGGCGACGCTGGAATGATGGGCGGCTCCGCAGACCCAGCGACGCTGGACGCGCGGAGCCGCGCATTCGTTGATTGGTGCCAAGTTTTCAAGGAACAGTGCCCTCGTGGGGCGCGCGTCACCCTTCGTCGCGCTCGTTCCGAACGCGGATCTCCTGCAACGAAGGAAAGCCTCGATGTCGAAGCCTTGGTTTCGGGCGCAGGATTCGAACCTGCGTTTCCGCGTTCAGAGCGCGGCGTCCTGCCAGCTAGACGATCCCGAATCGATGGTGGGTCCGGAGGGACTCGAACCCTCGCATTCACCGCTTAAGAGGCGGGTGCGCTGCCGCTGCGCTACGGACCCGTGCTCGCCGTCGACGAGCGACGACGAAGTGGGACGCAAGGGACTCGAACCCTCATCTCTCGGCTTAAAAGGCCGGTGCCCTACCGTTGAGCGAACGTCCCTCGGATTTTCTGCTGCCGCTTGCGTTTCATTGGTCTCTCCGTTCTCCAAATGCGTCAAAGGCCACCGAAGGAGCGTCCCTCGGCGGCCTTCGTGGCTGCACGTGAGATCGTTCCCGAACTGCTACAGATCGTCCTTCCGTTGCCCGCACTCCTGACCGGCGCTCGCGTGCAATGGGCGCACGTTCCCCGGCGTCTTCGACAAGTCGAAGGATAGAATGGTGGTATTGAAAGTCGGATACATTGATTGATTCATGGAAAAGTATCGCGTTTGATTTCGCGTTTGATGCCTCCGCTCGGGTTCGCGGTTCTTGCAGTCCAACGGATGGATCGTGGCTCGGTCGAGGGCGCGCGGTTCCCGGAGTCAGCCGGGAGCTTTGGAAGGCCCGCTCCGGGAGCCCCGCGCTCGTGAGCCCGACGAAGGGCCACAAACGCCGAAGGCCGCCTGGGTTTCCCTAGGCGGCCTTCCGAGAGCGCGTGAACGACTCTGGAACTTCCGCCTAGGGCTGGACCTCCGGGTTTGCCAAACGGATCGCCGTGCGATCCAGGAGATCGAGGCCCTTTTTTCCTTCGATTGGGCTGAAGCAGCCCACGCCCTGATGGACGCACCCCTGCCACGTCGCTTCGGGCGACGAGCTGGCAGCTGATTGATAGGGGCGTCGGGTTATCATGGCGTTTGAAGGGCGGCCTCTTGGCTGAGCTTTCTTCCTCGGGCTTGCTGGGTTGGGCGCCGCAGGAGCGGCTACCATTCAGATCTTTGGTTCTTATGAGGCTCTTTCTTGCATCGGTCAAGAAAAAATCTGACGACTCAAATAAAAAAGAACGTCGGTTGCGTCACGAGCAGAGTCGCTGGGCGACTGGGCTACAGCGTGGGTTGGGGAACCACGGAGGGCTGGCAGACGCGTATCGAGGACGTTGCAAGATCGACCTGCAGGTAGATGGAAAGGACTATTTCGTAGATGCCGTCGACATATCCGTCGAAAAGGGCGGCGTGTCCCGTACGGGGGCCGTCGTGCGGCATTGGCGTCCACAAGGATTCGGCGAGTTCGCCCAACTGGGCGCTATCGAGTCAATTCCCTGGGTAGCGCCTGACGGCGCAGGAAATTACGAATCCTCATCCGCAGGAGTGGACTTGGAGATCAAGATGCTGGCGCCCTTCCTATGCAACGACTCGATTACAGATTGCTTACACCGATATCCTGATATGCAGATATTCCGTCCGCAGTAAGATGGTCGACGGCAGCTCTCATATACAGTTCACGACCTTGAGCCGTTAGCAGTATTCCTTTAGAATGAGGGCTAAAATCGAAGTCCACGATATTATTGGATGACCAGCCGCGCAGCTCGAGCTCCCGAACTCCGACTGCAAGCAGTCGCACCTGAACTCTGTTTGCCCGCGCTTGAATCCATTTTGATGGTGGCTCACACGGAAAGTCGTTAAGATCGAAACGAATGAGCACCCGTGGACCATCTTGGTGAAACGTGAGTTCGTGAAGCCTCACCCCCCGAAGGATAGGCGCCGCCGGAAACAGCTTGCGGAGAAATTCACTTTGGCCAATCGAATCAATCCAGTCCATGGCTAGAATTCCAAGTTGAACAGGTAGTGGTCAAGCGTACCAGGTACGTGACCCGTTCGCGTGTTCTCGATTGGCCGAACGTTGAAGTGGGCCCCTTGGTCGCCCACGCCACCCTCGCCAAATTGGTGTCCGGCTGAGTGATCTTGGATGACGACTTTGGAGCCGTCAGGACGCGTATAAGTGTATTCACGTGTCATGATGGGCTGCTTGCTTGCATTCAAAATTCTGTTCCCGTCACGATCGGTCATGGGAATGCGCTTAACCGCGTCCGGTTGCTGGGCTCGGGGTAGGCCTAGGTCCTTCTTCGCTTGATTAAAGGCTCCGCTGCGGCTCGGCAGGTCAGATGGGTTGATGCCCGGGCAATCATTGTTGTGTGACCAAATCCGGCTGTCAAGCACCCGGTACGCATGCTCACGTCCGACTTCGAGGTTAAAGACGGGACGATTTCCGGGCGCGGCGTCGACGAGCCGAACGGTTACATCTCCGGCGTCGCTCCGGAGGCGCGCTCCGGGCGCGAGGTCCGCGGCGCGAACCCATCCTTGTCCCCGCACGTAGAGGCGATGGCCCGGCGTAAGCTCGACCGTCTCTGAGGTCTCCTCGAATGTGAGTCGCAGCAATTCGCTTGCGACATGGCTCACGGTCATGAGCACAAGGCAGCCGTGGCCCGCCTTTTCCGCGGGCGCCGGAGCCACGCTAATAACGGTCGCGAAACCGGAGACATCCATTTCTGGGAAGTCGACCCAGATCGTTCCGTGCCCACCAAGCTTGGCGAACCAGTCCGAAGGGCGCAGCAACTCGATGTTCAAGAGATCCCACGGGCTGCGCGGGTTCGGCATCTGCAGGCGAACGTGTACCCAGTCCGCCTCGACATGATCGGCCTCGCATGCAGTATTGCCTGCTTCCACGCGGTCGCCGACCCGAAGGTCTTCAATCGCAACAAGGCCGGTTTCTGTAGCCACTGGAGTCCCAGCTACAAAGCAGACCCCAGGGCCGCCGCACCCTCCTGGGGGGCACGCCATCGGCTCGTGAAAATTCTCTTTTGTAATTTCCCCCGCAACTACCTTCTCGGTTGGCAGCGGCCCGCCCCGTGTACCGACGCCGGTGCCTGGAGTCTCGGGGGCTCCCCCAGTGGCCGGTACGCGCGGGGCGGCGCGCGACGCTGCGTACTGTAGTCCCGCACTGACACCGTAACCAGCCAGCGCAATCATGCCACCCATCGCGGCCTCCCTGCCGATCGCGTTTCCATTGAGCGAATCGCTCACGGACTCGCCATGGTACGCAGCGTGGGTAGCGCGGTATGAGATACTATTGACGGCGCTTCCGACCACGCCGCTCGTGACGGCACCCAATGCCGCGCCCTCCGCAGTTGCCGCAGCCCCGGCCCCGAACAGTCCGACGACCGCCGCGCCTGCCGCAACACCAGCCGCACCGCCCAGGGCGGCGGACCCAGTCGCAATCAAGACATCGCCCACATCGACCCGGCGCGAATCGAAGCTCTCCGTCCCATTCGCGGTGCCTTCCATGTACGCGGTGATGGCTCCCGCCAGCAGCGCGCCGATGACGATGACGGCGCAAACGATCTCGCAGGTTCCGTTTGGGTCCACCGATGCGAACGTGCGACCGTGCACGTAGGCGTAGAGGTTCGGATCGGCCTTCAATTCATGAATGGCCATTGGATCGACGCTAATCCATCTACCTAGCGCCGGTGCGTAGTATCGTTGACCAAAGTAGGTAAGTCCCAGTTCGATATCGTCCTCTTTGCCCGTAAACCGGTAGTCCTCCCTGAACGCGTTCCAGCGGGCGGGCCGATAATCACTTTCTGCGGCTCCGTAGGCCTGATACGTGGCCGCTTCGACGAGTTCACTCGTCTCGCGATCGATCACGATGCCGGTCGAACCGAGCGTCTGCGCCAGTTCCAAAAAAACGTGCTGCCGCGATCCGCTCACGGTGGGGGCAGACGCCTCGGCATAAACGACACGCGCAAGGCGGCCACTTGGGCCGAAGAGATAGGGAACCTCGGTGGTGGCATCGAGCTCGTAGTCGTCACCGGTCCAGGTAGAACGTCGTAACTCCAATGACGAGAACACGTAGATGGCGTGGCGCTCGGCGCCATTCGACTCGACACTCGTCTTGCGCACGCGGGCTCCCGATGCATCGTAGGCAAAGTGGAGCGTCGCATCGGGTGTGCGCGAGGGAGGAGCACCCGTGAGCAGGGACGGTTGGCCAGCGCGCTCTGCTCCCGTCAGGTCCCAGCGCCATGCGTGAGCAAGACGGCCAACCTCGTCCCACTCGTAGCCAAATCGTTGGCCGCACAACGCGCTGGAGGGCATGCAAGGGCCATCGCGCAGCACGATGAGCGTCGTGAGGTTTCCAGCGTCGTCGTAGGCCGCATCAAGGTCTCCCGCCAGTGCGCCGCCTGCGTCGCGATTCGATGCGTGACGCAATTGGTATGGGCCGTTTTCAGCCGTCCCATGAGTTTGCGTTCCTAGTGAGCGGTCATAGAAGCCGGATGCATCATCCTTGCTCTGGACGACGTTCCCCAGCCAATCGTAGCTATATTGCTCGTTCTTGATGCGCGAGGGAAACGCAACGAAGGGCATCGGACGGGTGCGCTCCGTCGATTTGGCCTCGGCCTCGAACGGGGGAGTCCACGCATCGTTGCCGGAGGCATACGAGACCGAAACGACGCGGTAGAGATCGTCGTAGGTCATCGTTCTCGAAATTGGCTTCGCCCCCGACGGCCATTCATCTGCAACACGGTCATCCCGAATCTCGACCGGATTGTCGGCTTCGTCGTAACGGAGCGTACGGTCCTCCAGGATCTTCTGCAATGTCGACGGCCCTGGCCCAGGAGGCTGATAGGAGCCAATGGGCGAAGTCCAGATCGAAGCCGGGCCACGGTACGTTTGCACGCTCTGCACGCGCATGCGCCCGTCGTAAATCCATTCCGTCTTCGTGCCGGCACGATCCCCATAGTCGAGCTCTAGCGGATGGCCTTCGGCGTCGAGGACCGCTTTCGTGAGCAGTGGGCCATAGCTGCTTCCAACAGCCTTCACCCGTCCGCCGAGCGAGTAGTCCACGCTCACCATGCTGTCGCCGCTGGTCCCCAGGAGATCCGTCGAGCGGGCTCCGGTCGATGAGACGATCGCACGATCCGCTTCGTCGAAGATACTGGTCGTGGCGTACCACCGCGGCGCATAGCGACTCGAAAGTTCAGCGCTAGCCGTGCCCGGTTTGGCGACCTGACGCGCGGAACATATCACGCGCCCACGGGCGTCGAACGAGGCGACACTGACGTCGGCCAGCGAGAACGACGCGGTCAAGCGTCCGAGACGGAAGCCGACGCCTGCCCCATTGCCACATGCGGCATCGCTTCCCGCGGTGCTTGCGACGGGCGCGTCGTAGACGTTGAAAGCTTCCGCCCCATCCCCGGTTACCGGGTCCACCGCCGAATACGCCGGCTGATTCTCGAGGCATGGCGAATAATCTTCGGCGATTCGCCTTCCAGCCGTGTCGTAGATGAAATTCGCACCGCATCCACGAGGATCGCTCGTACCAACGAGCTGGCCCGCGTCATCATACGCGTAGCGCCACGCCTTGATAAAACTTGGATCAGTATTTGGATCGCTACTGAAATTCCGTGAGGCGTTCGGATCCACGTTCAGAACGCGACGCCCCATCGTATCGTATCGCATCCAGCGAACCACGGGAGGGTCCGACGCCCCAACGCGCATGCGGGTGATCTTCGTAGGCTCACCGGACGGCAGATACTCGGTGAGCGTTTCGCGGGCTTCAAGATTCGACCCTGCGTGAATCCGCTCCGTCGAGACGCGAACGCGACCGTGACCATCGCGTGCAATCGAACTGAAGGTGCCAGCGTGCGGACCTTGAGCGAGGTCGGCCCCATCCCAAAGGTCTTCGCTCAAGGCATGGTGCACCGTACGCAATCGCGGAGATCCATCGGGAGCGTATGCCAACACCACGTGCCCGAACGCATCGTAGCGTTCGCGCGCAATACCCGTGCTCGGGACGGTGCCAACTGGGAAGGAGGTCGGCACTCCGGACCAGAACGAAGGACGATAGAGCCCCGCTACGGCGCCCTTCGTGTCGTATTTCGTGAACCCAGATGCAATCCAATCTCCACCATCGCCAGCCGATGGATCTGCCTGGGCTAGAGAAATCATCGTCCGTCCCATGCCGTCGACGAAGTCCCACTGCTCTTCGAGACGAGGGGACGAACTCGTTCCCGTCTGGGTCTGGGTGCGCACGAGTGCATAAGGTCTCGTACGCGGATCCGCAGGCAAGTCGTACTCGTAGACGACCGCTGGAGTCGTTTGCGCTGCGCCCGTCGCAGGATCGGCCCTGTATTGAGCCTGCGTGCGCCCGAAAGCGTCGTATGTGGCCCGTTGTTCGTCGTGATTCGGCCCCGTCAGGGTGACCATCTTGGCCAGTGCGCGGTCGTATTGGGCGGTGGAGGCGAGAGCCACCGGGCCGCAGCCCGATGTACCGGAGACGCCGGCGAAGGTCGTCTGTGTGACGACAAGCTGCCCGTACGCTTCGTCGGTCGTCAATGTCTCACACCGACCACCTGCAGCGGTGGTTTTCACGATATTGCCAAGAGGATCGTAGGCGGTCGCCCCGATCTGGACTGTGCCATCGACCGACGCGGTCATCGGAGGTGGCGCCACGGCCGCACCACTTTGGTGAAAGCGGTCCAACGGCAAGCTGCCTGAAAGAGCCGCTGCACGGCTCGTAGCTCGCCCAAATGAATCGTAAGCTACGGCGGTATGATCGCGACGCTCCGTCGGCGCGCTCGAACCCACCACGAAAGTGTTCGTCGTGCGCCACAGCCAACCTGAGTCATCACCCGGAACGCGCGCGGAGATCATCTCCGTGGTAATCGCTTCGTCCGCTGCACCGCATCCGTCGACACACCCATCATCACGTGTGCGGGTGGGGTTGCCATGCGCGTCCGACCACGACTCGCGCTCCAACGTGACGCGCCCAGCCGTCGAACGGAGCGTCAAGGCACGCGTCGTATCTTGAATAATGCCCCCGCTTGAGGGAGAACCATCCGATAGCGGGGGCGCAAGCTCCAGCTCGACATCCGTTGTCGTGACGTTCGCGGTCGCAGGAGTGAACGCGGCCGTGTCATAGAGATATGTATTCTTACGGCTGACGAAAGCATACCGCACGGCGCGGCCATCGAGCCCCGTGTAGAGGTGCCGAAGACGGTACGTCGTGTGCTCCGTGGACTGGTAGACGCCACCGTCATCGAAGATCTCGGTAACGACCGGAAGTCCTTTCAATGCCTCACGGGGGTTGTCCCGCCAGCGCGCGTCGTCGGAACAGCGGCCGGCGATCCCTTCCTCCGTGCACTCACCCGCCAGAAAAGTGGACTGTGTGGTCGATGAGGGACTGTTTGCATCCCCGACTTTTCGTTCGGTCGCGGTTTTGAATCCGCGAAACTCGCGCTGGCGGCCGTCGTATACAGGGTCGCGATACGTATACTCGGTTACGTAGGCACCAGGCGTGCGCCCGACCCGATCCAGGTTGTCGCGCATCGTCATGCGCTTGACGACATGGCTCACAGTCGGGCTCGTTTGCGACCACGGAGCCCCGGCCTTGAGCGCTGCAAGCATCTCGGCAGTGGACGTCGAGTACTCGATGCTCGTGGTCTTCCCAAGTCCGTTGTCCACGCTCGTGAGCAGCCAGGGGCGCGAGCCACCGAGCAAGTCGATATACCGATAGTGATACGCATCCGGCCAAACGACGTCGGCGGTTCCGGAACCGTTGATGTCGACCATACGCGATTGGACTTGGGACGTAGGTGGTGCCGACACGAAGCGAGCGCCAGACCAAGACACGCCGTCCATGTTCAGCCAGACCGTCACACCGTCATGCGCAGAGTAAATGACATCCGATAGACCATCTCCATTGACATCTGACATCTGAAACAAAGCGTCATCGGCCCCTGGTAAGAGAGGGCTGTTGCTCATCGCAACGAGACGGTCCTCTCCGAGAAAGCCATCCCGGCAATTCGAGAGGTCACCCGTGCCCCACGTACCATCCCCCCGCCCAGGCCAATAGATGACGTTCCCATTGCGGACACGAACGATGTCCACGAGCCCGTCGCCGTTGGCGTCCGCGGTCTTTACGTCGCTCTGATCGAAAAATACCGGACCGCCACTGAACGGCGCGCAGGCCGTCACTGGAGCCGCCGAAAGCTGCGCCGTCGCGGACCCGGTTGATGACCCCGACCCGAATCGACCATCACCACCGGGCAGACGACTCAGCGAAAAAAACGTTTGCAACTGCGTAGTGCCCGAAACGACGAAATCGACGAAGCCATCGTTATTGGCGTCGACGATCCGCACCTGCCCGCGCTGATTGGAAAAGTCGATGGTCGGGTCGAGTACCGTGTTTCGAGCGACTTCGCGCCCGGCCCAGGCAAAGGCACTGCCAGCGCGCACCGGCTTGAAGACGACCGGCGTCTGGCGTACGGCCAAGTGCACTAGATTACCAATACCGTCCCCGTCCAAGTCGAGCGGTAGCACATTTGGGTTATTGAAACTAAGCGTGGCGGAATCAATTCCCGAAGTGGGTGAGACGGAAAGGGGGGTGACCGGTCCAAACGTATCTGCTTTTCCCGACGTACCCTGAATATAAACTGCGTGGCGCCCCTGGTGCAGAACGGCCTCCGTATCGAGCACGTCGGGAAGGGCGTCGGCATTCACGTCGTAAAAATCGACGAACGCGTTATCGAAACCTGCGGCCGGGCTGTCATTGACAGCTCGAACGGTGTCATCGAATCCTTCGAAGCCTGATGGATCGGTAGGAACCGGCGTCCCGTCACCGCGCTGAGCGTGCGAGTACGAGAGCGTGACCGGAGGAAGCATCGGGCAAGACGACGGCGGAAGGACGCCGTCAGCGCCTTCGGATGGGGCGCCATCCTCCGTATCTGCGCACCGCCCCTCGACCTGTACACGCGTCAAAAGAGACGCGTGGTAGCCTGGGTCATAAGCAAGTCTGTATCGACGGAGTTGGTGTCGCGGCGCGGATAGCGCATTCGCAAAGGGCTTACTCGCCACGTCGATGCGCGAAAGGCGCAAGCCTTGACGTACCTCCCAACCACGGCGGAAGTTGCTCAGCCCGTCGGGACGCGACGTCCAGTCGAGGTGGGCATGATGTGCGAATGCGGCAAGTGGCGCTGCGGGATTGGTGGCAGGCGGGGTGTCGTAAATATCCGAAGGATAGGCAATGCCACCGTCGTGGAGATATCGATAGGCGACCACATTGAACGGCCGCGGCTGCGCCTGGGCAGCCGCATTCGTCTCGCCCGCCGTATCGTAGGCGCGTGCGATATTCCAGCGGAAAACCCGCGAACCGCCATCCGTTTCGAGTGCGTTCCGGTCGCCACTCCCATCGAGCGGCACTCCGAGTTCCATCGAGGTGCCGTTCTTGTCCTGAACCCTCCATGTCAATCGATCGGGAGACCAAAAAAACCGCTGGAAGCTCCCTTCGATTCGGGTCCGGAAATACTGCCAGCCCCCGGCCCATACTGGCATGACCTCATCCGGGAGCTTGCCACTGCATGCACCACCGGCTCCCACAAGGCAAATCGGCACCAGCTCGGCACCATTGAACGTGAACGAGTCTTGGGAAGGGGTCCAGCCGCCGCCAGCGACTGGATCTAGATAGCGGGGTGGCGAATGGTCTGTTTGCCTTGCGATGAACGGCGTCCCGAGGTTCCAGCCGATGCCCAACACCCCCGAGCCGGCGCCGCTCGAGTAGCTGAGGACGAGGTGCGGCTGCACGGCTCCGCGGGCGGTGGGCAGCTCGATCGCGAGCCCGTATGACGCGGTTCCCGTAGAAAGCTGGGCACTGAAGCTCTCGCCCATACCCTGCGTCGTTCCGGCACCCGAGGGAAGCGACAAACCAGAGGCGCCGCCTCCGGCACCGTTGCCGCCTCCACCCCCTCCGGTATCGCTTCCCGTCGCCCCAGCAGCCATAGCCGCGGTGGGGGCGCTCGTCTTCTCTCTTTCTGGGGGGCTCGCATTCGATTCTGCCGTTGCCGCTCCCCCTTCCCCTGAACCACGCTCCGGTGCCGCTCGAACCGGAGCCTCGGCCGGCTCCGCCCGGGCCGGCGTCGCGGCCGACTCGCCTACTTCTTGCGCCGCAGCGGAAAGAGGGTAGGCGAGCGTGGCGAGATACGAGACCGCCGTCGCGAAGGCGACCGGCGCGGCGCGCCTTCGACTTTGCAGCTGGTTCAGAATACCGCGACGAATCATTGTTTGACCCAATATCCAGTTTCTGTGAGGAGCTGTATCGACTTGAGACGATCAAGGCGCACTTCGGGCGGTACGTTGAATTCGAGGGTGTACGCTCCGCCGAGAGGCTGCTGATCGAACTCTTGCCGCGCAACCGCGGTTGCGCCTGGTTTTGCCCAGCCATTCGTGACCGGATCGAACCATTGATTGGCGAGCGCCTTTGCGGCCTCGATCCGCCCGGAAGGGACCCCGAGCAGCCGCCATTGCTGGTCGAAGTCCGTAACCCACGCTGGTCCGACCAGACCGAGGTCGTAGGGAATGTATGGCTTGCTCGAACAATCGACCGGATCCGCGGCAAACGTACAATCCACAACTCCCTGCCCAACGAAGTTGGCAGCGAGTCGCTTCCACCGCACGTTGTGACGCGCCACGTATGGTGGATTCACGATCTCGCCGTTCAGTCGTCCCCAAGGATCCAGTGAGAACGTCAATCGTGCTCGGGCGGGAGGGCCGCCATTGCAGACACTCATCAACGAGCCCACCGCCGGTACTTGGCTGGTTGCCGGGTGCGTGATCCACTTGCCACTATCCTTGCAGTAGAATGCCCATGGCCGTGCTCCGTCTGCTAGTACGGAAACCGTCTGACCATCGACGGTCACCGACTGGTGAACATCGGGTCCGGTGAGTGTCACCACGTCCGCATCTGTCGAGACCGACGCGGTAGGGCGCGAAACGGCGTATCCGTCCACGAAGCGTGTGAGATTCTGAACGTAGTCCACCAGCGCGTTCGCGTAGATCGTTGGCGAACCGCTGTTCGCCCGTGACGAAAGGCCAACTGCCGCCGGAGCATTGAGATCGTACTGATACACGTCATCCGCCCACGTCGCCGGGGCCGCGACAAATCTTTCGTCCGAGCGCATGCTGGAGAGGTCGACCAAGTAGCGCGCCTCGACCGCACGCCGCGCGGTCGTTGCATACCGCCGGGCACTCTCCAACAACGCTTGTGCGCGCCACATATCCAAAGAATGATAACGTCTGGATGTCCCGAATCGTGTGGGAAGATTGTCGATGGACAGCGACGCTTCGAGATTTGCTTTTGCCTTTGCAAGCCTCGTATCTTCGAGCGTCTTCAGAATTTCTGCGTTCGACAAGTTGAATGCGCCGGTGGCATCGAGAACCGCCGTCGTTGCAGACGCCACCCACGCCTCGGCCTCGAGGACGACCTCTGCGTGCTTCGCCTTGGCGACCGGAAGCTGCCTGGTCGCCTCGTTGCAAGCGCGCATTTGAGCGTGCAGAGGCCCGGGATTCCACGAACCGTCCTTCTTGTGATGAACGATGTATTTGTACCACCCCTCTCCCGCGTCGAATATGTCGTACGAACCGCCATTGGTCTGGTAGCTCCAGCACGCGTCACGTGCTCGTTGCATGGCTTCTTTGCTGCATTCGGCCGCTTTTGCTCCCTCCACCGCAGCAAGTTCGGCGTAGGCGGTAGCCACCGCGGCGTCTCTTGCTGCAGCGCCGCTCTTCCCATCCTCTATCGCGCGCTCTAGCTTTTTGTAGGCTGTCCATTCATTGATCAGATCCCGTTGCAGCGCGCCTCCTGCATAGTCGAGAAATGCCGGCACCGAGTTGTCTGCCGAACGATCGAGCATTGCTCGAGCAACTACCGCCTGTCTCGGAAGTGTCCTGTTGATGTTATCGACCAGCTCTTGACACATCGGAGTAGAATTATCGCAGGTAATGTTCGGACGAAGATTGTCCTTCACCACCGTACTCGTGTCACAATTTGGATTCGCATCTCCGCACAAGGCTCTTTGCTCGAACGAGTCAATCTGCTGCGCTTTCTTTTGCGCACTCTGCAAAGTAGCGTCGTCCTCTCGCTCACGGAGGAGCTGTTCGACTGCCGACTTTACGGCAACGGTTGCCTCATCCGCCGCCGTACGGGCACTGGACAGATAGTACGCAATTGCATTTGGGGCATTGGTGGTCGCGTACAGACTCGGATCGACGGGCGGCACCCAATCCGTCGGATAAGCGAATCCATCATATGCAGGCTTCGACCAATCGAACGCATTCGTTGCCCATGCCTGTGCCGCAAGCGAGCCGAGAGTGCCGCCATACGGGAGCGTTTGCGCGTCGCTCGGATGATAGATGAACGACTGATGCGTTTCGTCGATGGGACGCAGACGTCCGTCGACCGTGAGGCCAACCCGACGTGCGAGCAGTCGATACTGCGTGCCGGTTTGCCCTGGAGCGGTACGCGTCAAAAAGAACGTATAATAGGCGTGGGGCCCATATGGCCCCTGGCCCATTCGACCCGGATCGGTCGCCAAACCCGTTGCGGGATCTACCGCCGGAAGCGCGATCACGTAGGTGCGTTTAATCGTGCCGTTGGGAAGCGTGGCGGTGGACGGTGCGGTAGCCGTACCGACGGCCTCGTTCACGAGATAGTCAACCTGCGTCTTTCCATCGAACGCTCTAAAGTTGGCATCGAGCGCTGCCGTCGCCTCCACGCCCGTGGAGCGGACCGCGAGGAGCTTCACATCCCCCGTTGAATAGAAGGTGTCATCCGGGCTAGCCTTGGTCGTCACCTCCCAAAAAACCTTGTTTCCGTCGCCCGAGGAAACTTGAGCACGCGTTGGGCACGATGTCGTTGTGTGCGTCAGCTGTGGGCAATATCGCCACTCGTCCACCATCGTAACTTGCGGTTGAATTGCAAACCCGAGCTTACCTACAGCTCCGTCAACGAGGTCCAATCCCTTCTGAGCGTCACTGAAGTACGTATCTTTGAGTGCATTGGATGCCACCGCCGAAGAAGCCCTGAGGATATCCGACGTGGAGCTCAATGCACTCATCGCGCCAGGAGTTATCGCCACAAGACTGTTACTGTACTCGTATTGCTCGAACCATTCGTCGACCGGACCAGTGGCCCAATTCCAATAGGGTGCCCAGGCCGTGAAGAATGGTGCGCGGTCCTCAAGCAAGGGGCTGTGTACTTGAAAATTCTTGTCGAGGTGATACCAGGCACCTGTCGCGTTGGGAATGCGTGCTTGAAGTGCAGCGCCCGTCAAGGTTTCGTGCCTGCCGGTAACATGCATTGCACCCTCGACTTCGCGCATCCATGCTGGGCCACCTCCCTTGTCAGCCAAGAGAATCCAGTACGCAAGCGTGTCCGGTATTTGTCTTCGACTGATCGTTTCGGAGAGGAGCGAGACCAATGTTTTTGCGTGTGTCGGGGTGACGCCGTGTCGTTTGAAGAGGAGCGACTGTTCGAACTGACTTGGAGAGACGATTCGCGTATCGTTCGGCAAGATTACGCAAGTCGGATTGCCTGCTTTGATACAATCCTGGGTCCAAATCCAGGCCTCGATGTCACGATAAAGTTGATCGGCGCTAGGCTCGACGTCGACACGACGGAAAGGAACCGACATCGTGTGCGGACTGACCGTCATCGTGTAATCGACACTTCGCTCTTTGAACAAAAGAGCGTCGGCGCTGCGGGCGAGCCCCAGCAGCACACCTACTCGTGGGTCGGAAGCGTCCGTCTTCGCGTAGTAGCTAGCCATGCCGAAGGGCGGCAACTCGTTCGGCCAATTCAGTATGTTGTCGGTAACCCATTCCGATTCCCATGGAACCTCGCGTTTGCCGGTCAGATGCCTTACTATGCTTGCGTCGGCGTCCGGCAACGTCAGGTCGATTTCTCCCCCAGCGTTCGAAGGGGACAGGGGATTGTTCCCGTACATCAAGGCAAGGAGTCGCTGGCGCCACGACCCGCTTCCCCAGTCTTCTTCAGGCGAACTGCTCGCATGGCCACCTCGTGGTAGTCGAGCGGAGGCCGTGCGCATGAGGAGGTGGGCCTCTTCGGTCGTTGCTTCCACGTGAAGCTTGATGGCCGCCGCGAAGCCTGCCC
Source organism: Sorangiineae bacterium MSr12523 (assembly GCA_037157775.1). Lineage (NCBI taxonomy): Bacteria > Pseudomonadati > Myxococcota > Myxococcia > Myxococcales > Pendulisporaceae > Pendulispora > Pendulispora brunnea. The sequence goes on along the minus strand of CP089982.1, from coordinate 12,578,080 downwards.
CCATCGATCGGAGAGACGCGTCTCCGCTGGCGTGCTTACCCCACGACAGAAAGATCGGAAAGACCTGGTAATCATCATGAATTGTATTCTCGGGTCGGTCGTCCGTGTTGCTAAGAGCTCGCCCGATTCTCGCATACGAGAGCATCGCGAGCTGCGCGCGCGTGCGTGTGATCTCGAGAAGCTGTCGTTGCTCCTCGGCCGAAAGCAACAGGCTGTCTGAGGTCGTGATGTACTCGCGCAGCCGTTCCGCCATACAAAGATTCACACTCGCTGTGTCAACGTAGCGCTGAGCGCGTCGCACGGTCGACGCAAGCAGTTCAGGTGAGTCAGCCTTCACATCCGTAAATGTGTTCGGACTTGGAAGTCTTGGCGCCGGAGACGAAGCAATCACATTGGGATAAAAGCGCACTGCCGTCGGAAGGTGGGTGTCCGGATCGACGTTGCAAGCAGGTGTCTCCCGCTGCTTCGCCCATAGTTTGACCGCAGGGCAAAAATCGGGCGTGCACCCCACGATGGTGAGCGGTGCAGTCGGAGGGGGACTCGCGCTCGGACACGACGCGCTGTAGATCCTTCCCGCGAGGTAGTCCTGGTATGGGTCCTGGGCATTGTCAGCACCGCTATCAATCGCCGAGGCGCATTGCGCCCACGCGTCCGCCGCGAATAGGTCGACGGTCGTGCCATCCCATTGTGCTACGGGCCGCTGAGCGCCGTCGAGAACCGGCTGCGAGCCCGAAAATCGGATGGGCATTGGAATGGCCACCGTACTCGACCCCAGCTCCGCTGCGAGCTGAGACGAAAACGGCGAACTTTCGCTTTCGGAGTTGGTGTCATGCGCGCCGCACGCCGCCATGAGAGAGCACGCAATCGACCATATGAAGAGTTGAATCGACGATTGACGGAAGTTCATGAAGAAACCTCAATTCCAAACGCAACGGAAGCTGTAAGCCTTGTTAGCTGCCGCGGTCTCGCCGGCGGTGACGGGTTCGAAACCGTCGATCGCCGCGGGAACCACGCCGTACGCCACGCATGCTGCAAACGGCGCGACACAAGCCATCGTGTAGGCGTCCATGGACACGTCGATGAGTTCTCCGGGCGAGAGAAGAACATCTTCGATTCCTGACGAGCCGGCGCCTGCAGGGTGCTGGCCAACCGAGAAGGCGCGCAAAGGGTCGTCATTCAGCGCACAGCTCGTCATCGATCCCGGAGAGAAGAACGATCCCTTCCCCTCGGGGTGCTGCTGGCAGCCCGGCGAAGTGTCGCCCCATGCGAATCGTGTCACCTTCGGTCCGCGCGCAGCGAGAAGAAATTGAGGCAACGACGGCAGCTTGGCGCCGACCCAACTGCAGAATGCTTTTGCCTGCGCGACTCCGACGCATATTGCCGGTAGCTTATCGCCGCCGGCAACGTCGAGTGTCGGACGTCCAAGCGGAGAGTCCGATTGGCGACTGATGCACGCCTGCTCTTGCGCGGGCGCGCATCCCCCGGCCTCTACACAAGAGCGAAACTGCGCCACCGTTACGGGATACTTGGCGATTCGAAACCCCGAGATATCTTCCGTCTTCCGCATGGGGCCCACCGCGACACCAGACGTGACGCTCTGCCCAGCAACGGCAAGTGCCTCGGGAATGTCTTCCGGTCCCGGCGGCCTAGCCGATTTGGGGCTCACATCTGACCCCGACGAATTGCAACCAGCCGAGAGGACCGTGGCTACGATCGCCATTACGACGGCCATTCTTCTTTTCATGGGGAACGCTCTCCTACGTGGCGAAACCGAGACGTCAGAAGTAGATCGAAATATTGCGCGTCGGCGCATCCGGGTCTTTGGTCGCAACAAGAAACCATTGATCTTTCGGGGACGACGACACGTATACATTTCCCACGTTTTGACTCATTTCCGCCGGACATCTTTTCAGAACGCCGCCGACGTCCATCAAGTAGATGCTCCACGGAGGGTCAACGGCAATTCGAAATCCGACAGCCTCTCGCGTAATTTTGAAAGCAACTGAGTAGGCAAACGAATCGATTCCACATTGCGCACATTCAGCATTGAGTCCCGGACGTTGAGGTGTCCGGATCACGTACTGGATGGGATAAATAACGTTTCCCCTCAGGACGATCCCGGGGTTAGCCAATGACGCGTCCGTGCACGAAGCGTCGAGACAGTGTTGATACTCGGATTCGCTCGTGCCGCAATCGTGATTGGGGTTGCAGTCCGCGACGATAGGCGCGCCCGGTGGAGGACACGGATCGGATAGAAGTACGCCTCCATCCGAACCTCCCGCGTCATCGTTGGCGGCGTCGCGACTGGACGCATCGGAGGTTTTTCCGGCGTCACGCGATGCCCCGTCCGTGTCCTGGAGTTCGGAGCCATCTTGGCCGCTATCAGGAATGAGGCAAGGATTGCGAGACTCCGTGATGCCGTCACTGCACCCCGATGTCGTAATGAGGCCAGCCGACGAACCCGAGCAAGCGGCAAAAACGGGTGCCACACCAAGCGCAACGCAGGCGAGGACGGCGCTATGGTGCACTCTATTCCGCGCCACGATCATGGCAACCTCCCGAACGGCAGCGATATGGCTTCGAGCATCACGTCCCCTTTTTGGCCGAAACTGCCAAAGACGCGGGAAGCGTCGTCCCAAACTGCCGCAAACGTTCGCGAGCCGTTTGAGATGAGCACCGGCCTTCGCCGATCGGTTAGCTGCGTCGACCGAGGCAACGAGAACGTCGCGCGGCTCACATCGAGCGTGTGAGCCGTTGGGTCCCACACCAACTCTTTCCCAATGAGCTGGCCGAACTCGGCGTTGGCAGCTTTCTCGTGCCAGGCCAGCCACGTGCCCGTGCCAGCACGCGCCATTGTTGGCAGGTCGCGTGAATTCGAATCGGCCGTGACCACCTCCTGCATGAGCGTCGCTCCAGGGGCTGCGGTGTCAAGAATCGCAATGCGGAGACGCCCGTCCTTCGCGGTTCCCGCGTTCGAAAGGTCTGCGCCCTCGACGAAGGCCACGAGCAAGTGACTCGAGTCGATCTCGGCGAGCGCTGGGCGTGAGTCACTGGGCCCCGGGGTAAACGGGCCTACGGTCCACTCGGTGCTTCTCGCTTTCACACGAATCGTCTCGGCACCACCTCCAAACACCCGCCACGCCGCAGCCCAGGTGTCGCCGAATCGGGCCAGCGCAACGCTGCCTTCGGCCTCGGGCGAGGTTGCGAGGGGTTGATCCGTGGTGGTGGCGGGATTCAGTGCCGTGTCGAAGACACGGTAGAAGATGTCCGGACCAGTGTTCAAATCCGAATCGTCCGACCAGGCGACGACGACTTGCGAGCCGGTGTTGAGCACGTCGGCATCAAACTGCGAGAAGCTCGTCCTGGTATTGGCGCGCACGAGCGGACCGGCCATTCCGGCCATCGGGTAAACGCGGCGCAGAGCGACGCCAAGGAGATCTCCATCGGCATCAAAGTCGGTAAACGCAACCACGCCGACCTCGTCCGCAATCGGCACGAACACCGGATCGCTACCGGCAATCGCGCTCGGGGCGGCCCCCACGATGACCGCCTTGTCGCTTGGCACGCCGTCAAGGCCAACGCCGGCAACTCTGACCGTTGGGACGCCGTCATTCGTCTCGACAAAGGCGGCGGCGAGCGCGCCCGTAGACCACCCCGCGAGCGGGTGCGCCCCCCGCCCGATGGTCCGCGATCGAGTGCGGACGGTCGAAGCGTCCACGAGCAAGGGGATGTCTTGCGCTCGACATGTAGTTGAGCATGTTGCGCGTGTCCCATTCCACTGGCCGAGGTCGCACTCCTCGCCCGCGGGACGACGAATCGCGTCACCACATTGCGTGCCGTCTCCGACCGAATCGAGTACGTCACATGTATTCAGCGTTCCGCCGGTTCCAATACCTCCACATACGAGGATGCTCTCCCCTGACAGGGTAGCTGCCCCAGGGTAGTTTCGTTTATTGGACATTTGGCCACCACCTTGCCAAACGCCACGCCTTACATCATAAATGAGCGCATCTGCGTAGTCCGCGGTGCCCGGGAGGCTACCGCCCGCAAGCGTCACGTAGTTGCGTGACGCCAAGGTCGCCGAGCCGAATACCCGCCCTGCCGGCATGCTCCCACCAGGCGTGAATGCTTGCGTAATTGGATCGTAGATCTCCGTCTCAACGTAGTTGATCGGAGGGGGCCCATTCACATCCCAGAACGCTGAGCGACCTCCGAAGATGAGTACCTTGCCATCCGGCAAAGGCATCGACGCATGTTCCTCACGCGGGGCGGAAAGGGAACTGGCGAGATTGAATTTGCCGGTCGTGGGATCGAAGATCTCGACCGTTTCGGTCGCCTCGATGGTCGGTCCTTTCCACCCGCCAACCACCAACACGCGGCCGTCCGAAAGCCGGTCAGCTGTGCCAGCCCAACGTACCGATGCCATGTTGGGTGTGCGGGTCCAAGTTTTGGTGAAGGGATCGTAGACTTCCGCAGTCTTCTCGTTGTCCGGCCAATCACCGCCGGTTGCGAGGACCCGGCCGTCGAGCAATCGCGTCGCGGTGTGGTACCCGCGCGGGATCGACATCGCCATGGTGGACGACCACACTCCGGACCTCGGATTGTATACTTCGACGCCGACCCATTGCTCGTTCGGATTTCCCGGTGGCTCGTACTTCCATCCGCCCGCCGCCAATACCGTCCCGTCCTCGAGGAGCGTCGCGGTCATGGCTTCACGAGAGTCGTGCATGCTCCCCGTTGCAGCCCACGTGCGCGAAGTAGGGTCGTAGAGTTCGGCGCCACTGACCGTTACGTTTCCTGGCTGACCGCCGCCAAGCGCAAGTACCTGGCCCGAAGGCAGAGTAATGGTGCGAAAATCATATCGCGCGGACACCATGCTGCCCGTCGTGCCCCATTCCGGGTCGAGCACGGCGGGATAATGTGCCCCGCTCCAGGACACCGTCACCTTGCAATGATTTGCGCCCGGCGCGACGGGTACGCGGCCCCACGGCGCGGCGGGCTCGCGATCGACAGCGCAATCGTCCACAGCGAGCGTCGCATCGGTGCGGGTCCCGTCCTCGCCGAGGAGCCAAGGCGGGGATACATGGAGACGAGGGGTACCCGATGCATCGATGATCTCGAGCACGTTACCGACGAGGCGCAGTCCAGCAGCCCCCTCGCCGAGAGCCAGCTCGTACTCGATCTTCTCTTGCGCGGGCGCATGCTCGAAGGTGACGAAGTCCTCGTAGCCGGTTTCCGTCACACGGTGGAGAACGTGCGAGCCCGTGCCGAGAGCATCGCGAAAGATGGCGTATCCCTCGGCAACTTCGGCCGGAACGTCACGAGCTCCCACTAGCCGTGTTTGAATCCCGGTGGTCGTCGTCGGCTCGGAGAGTTGGTTGAGCGCCGTTGCGCGACGAGGAATGCCGACGTGCGGGTGTATGTTCGGAGAGGAAATGAAGCTACTTCGTGATGTTGCAGGGTCGATGTGCTCAGAGTGCTCGATAAAGCCCGAGACAGCGCTGGCCGAAAAGATGCTCGTGGTGCTCGATGACAGCGTGCGGCTTCTCCGAGGACTGCCAGGGCCATGGGCCCGTGGCATGTCGCTGGGCATCGTGAAGCGCGCCCTTAGGTTCTCCAGCACCGCGCGCGCTTCGTTCGATTCGGAGAGGTTTTGCTTCGAAACGCCTATCTCGTTTGCTCCGGAGCACGCCGCCCCAGTGAGAAGTAGCATGCCCCCGACCGTGCGAAACGAGGGGCGGCACGCTCGTCTAGGGCTAATAGGACGCAATGAACTCATGCGCTTTCCTTGCAAGGACTAGGAACGATCACTCGCCCGCATAAAGCGACCGACTTATCTCGGGAGCTACTGGACTGCCGCCATGGTGGTGGTGGAAATGGGCATTGGGCGACACCCGAGACAAGTCGGTCGTTTCATATGGGCGAAGGATGTAACCGCCACAAATGACATTTCCGGGTTAATTAAGACACAAACAAGACTCATTAACGCGCACTACACGTGCCACTTGCACCGCGTGATTCGGACGCCGGCAGGTCGAGGGCAGAATTGGCAACTCGTGGCCGGTTCACGGCTCGGAGGTTGTTCTGCCTCAGTGCCGGTTTGTTGACGAAGCTCCCACCTGCGCACGACCTCCGCGGCAACGCGAACATCGCGACGCCACGTGGCCACCATCTTGACATCGGCGTGGCGCGCGCAGAGAAACAACTCGTTCTCCGCCTCGAGCATGCTGAAGGCCAGCGTTTCGAGTGCCATTACCAATTTGTCGAAGTGGATGTCCTTCCGTGGTTCGTGCGCTCGCCTACGCCTGATGATCGATACGTCTTTTGAATCAGGGCGCATATCATCCCCCCCAAGGCCGATAGCAGTTTGGTCGTGCCCGGCCATCTACACGTATTAAGTGACGTCAGCGGTAATTGGATCAGTCCAACATCGAGCCTCTACCTTGCTAAAGAGGCGTCGGGGGCGTCCGGATCAAAAAAAAAAGATGAAAAGGATCCAGCCATGAGCCCGTTCGACTTCCGAATACACGTTTCCTCCCCGGCCGAGCGGCCCGGCCGCAAACTCTCGCCATCTAGAGTTGATAAAGAGGGGCGGGCTGCATCTGGATCAACGGGACACGAAAAAAATCTGCCCCGCCCAACGGTCGAGTTCGGCGCACCTCGCGCCGCGCACCTCCCGCAGGAAGATTCGGCAAGCTCCACCGCGCCGACCTATTGACGAGACCGCGCAGGTTGGCGAAAGTAGAGGGTTTTTAAACGTTGCAGAATCTGCTTGCCGTCCGCGCCTTTCGGCTCGATACTCGCGCCGCACGGATGGCGGGGGAAGTTTCGACGCCTTGGCGAGCAACATCTCGGATAGGACGGCCGAGTAGCAAAGGCAGGATGAGCAGGCGTCTGTCCGGATCAGCGATGAATTTTCGTGTAGGAGACGGCACGATATTGTCGCCCCGAAGAAAATCGTCCCCCAGTTTGATCCACTTCGCCGGGGCCCCTCTTTCCACAAGTGGGGACCGATGCATCTCGCGACTCACCATCCCGTTCGAATACCCTTGCTTGCGGGTCGCACCCGCTGGGGGAAGCACGTGAGCACGGTCACCCCGGTGACCGTCGGCCCCCAGCCAGACACTCAGGGGGACACGGTACGCGACATCGGCGTTGACCGACCTGGGGTCGGTGTTCGCATACTCGGCCACCTTCGGATCGAACAGGTTCTTGAATCCTCGGACGAGTGGAGCCTCTACCTCGCGGATGACGAGGAGCGCGCGGAGCTGGTGCTTGTCGCAATGGCGACTTCCGAGATCGCTCTAGCAGCTTGCCTTTCGGGTCCGGCCAGTGGAGACGTCATCAAGAGAACTACGCTGCAAACCCGGCAGCTCGCCATCGTGGCGCTCAACGAAGCTCACCTCGAACGGTTTGGCGACCGCCTTCTGCCACGAGAGGCGAACACGAAGGAAACGCTGCAATCGGCCAGCGAACAGGCCGGTCCCCGCCTTCTGGACGGCAGCACCTTCGCGGGCCGGTACCGCATTGATGGCCTCCTTGGCCGCGGCGGCATGGGCGAGGTATATCGCGCGTACGACGACACCTTTCAGCGCGCAGTCGCCCTCAAGATCCTGCGCGTCGACAACGCGGAAGGAACGACGGACCATCGCGAAGAGGCCAAACGGCGCCTTCTTCACGAAGCACGAGTGGTTTCGTCGCTCAAACATCCCCACATCGTGGAGATTTACGACGCGGGAGAGTCAGATGAACTTCCTTATTTGGTCCTCGAGCTCTGCGACGGCGGCAACCTTCGAAAAGCGATGGCGGGCGATGCAGAGCTAGACGACAAGATTCGTTGGTTGAAGGAAATCGCAGAGGCTCTCGCATACGCGCACCATCACGCGATTATCCATCGCGACATAAAACCAGAGAACGTCATTCTGACGGCCGACGGGCGCGCGAAGGTCGTGGACTTCGGGATCGCGAAAGCGCTGAAACAAGTAGGGATCGGCAACAACACGCTATTTGGTCTCGTCGGTACGCCGCGTTACATGGCCCCGGAGCAACTACTCGGCGGCACGATTGATGCACGGGCCGATCAATATGCGTGGGGACTCGTAGCTCATGAGCTTTTGACCAAAACGCACCCCAGGATCGGCAATATTGCCCAAGCAACTACAGATAAGGGCGCCACCAATATTCCGTTGGTGCCCGCGAATATCCGCCGCGTGCTCGCGCGAGCCATGGAGAGTCGTCCGGATGCGCGCTACGCGGACTTCAGCGCACTCCTCGAAGATATGCGAGCCCCTGCTCGCCGGCGTCCCTCGTGGCCCCTTCTCGTTTGCACGGTTGCCGCACTTGGCGCGATGGCCGCGTCGCTGGCGAGTTCGCGCGGCTTGATCCACGGTGGCGGCAGTGAGGTATCGCCTGCAACTGATGCTGCGACCGTCTTCGACTCAGAGAAGGTAGACGCTGAAATGGTCAATCGTTGCGCTCCAGCAGCGAGATCTTCCTTTGCGGTGGGGCTCCAACTCTGGCGCGACGCCTCCCAATGGGAAGCCGTGCCCAAGTTCGAGGAAGCTACCAAGTCCGACCCGGAGTGCGCGTCCGCAAGACTATACTATCTGCTTGCGGCGACCCATACATTTCCAAAGCGTCGCGAACACTTTCGCCACGCCCGCGAGCAGCGTTCACGCCTGAACGAGCGGGAACGTCAGATGCTGGATGCGCTTGAACCGTCCATCGTCGATCCTCCGAATAACGACGAACTAGACCGTCGGGCCAAAGCACTGGTCGCCCGGATGCCGCACGATCTGGACGCTCGCAGGATCCTCACACGTACCCTGCGTCGGCTCGACAAGCTCGATGAGGCGCTTCGCCTGATCGAAGAAACGAGTGCTCTCCAGCGAGATCCCATTCCCGGGAACGAGTTCGAGGCAGCGATGATCCAGTTTCGTCGGCGCGATGAGTCCGCGGCCTTCGACCACTTAGACAGGTGCTTGCAAACCTCTCCGGATTCGGCCGATTGCCTCCAATGGAAAGGCCTTTATCTTGCATCAAAGGGCGAGTGCAAAGCGGCCGAGGGTTCGCTACGCCACGCCGTGTCTGTCATGCCCCAAAATGCCTACGCGCATTTCGCGTTGGGCAACGTTCTGCTCACCACGACGACCGATTCAGCCGCAGCACGCGGGGTCTTCGAGGAGCGGTGGCGACTTCTTTCCACGGACCAGCTAGAGCCTACGCCAAGCGTCGCCACCGCTCGGGTTTCCGATGAATACCGAATGGCACTCGTAGGCGGTGAGATGGCGGAAGCCCTACGCCTTCTCAGAAAGTGGAACGACGAGGTCGCGACGACCAATAGTGGTCGGTTTCGCGGTGAGCCACTCATTCAGCTTATCGACCTTTTGCGGGACCTTGGACAAGCTGACGAAGCGCGTGCTCTCGCGATGAAAGGATTGCGGGAGCAGCGTTCATGGTCGAACGATGATAAGCTGGACATAGGCATCGAGCTCGCTCGGCTGGCTTATCTCACGAATGCAATCGGGGCCGACGAATACCGCCAGATTCGAGACGACTGGATAAAGAGTCGACCTCGCCAGTCCACCGAACAATGGATTCAAGCTTTTGCGGGGCTGCCGGACGTAGGAGCGGATATGGCACCGCCGATTGCGCCCGGCCAATACGCACTCGACTGGATTTCAATGTCACCTGAGAAGTATGCGCGCGTGACAATGGAATTGCTCCGGTTGGGGCGAACGGCCGATGCGGTCCAGCATGCCGATGCCGCAGTCAATTGCTGCCTCGCCTTCTCGCCGGCGGGACATATCCATGCGCAGGTTGCCGCCGCGAAAGCGCACGATGTGGCAGGTGACACGGCGACAGCTTGCAAATGGTATCGCACGTTGAAAGCGCGTTTCGCGAGTGCTCCGCGTAGCCCGATTTTTCAACTCGCAGCGACGCGCGTAAAGGTACTTGCGTGTGGCAAAGACTCTCAGCCGACGGCGGAACGCTCGAATTAATAATGCGCAGACAGAAAGGAACGGACAATGGCGACCGAATCTGAACTGAAAAAATCCCAAACGGAGCAAGAACTGCCCGAAGATACTCTGGATCTGGACCGCGAGTTTGGCGGACCGCGCCTTCGAACACGCACCGCCCTCCGAGCGGGAGAGCCCGGTTCGGACGAGCAGCTCGGGCAGGGCGGGTGACTTCCTGTAAGATCCGGTAATTCTATTGGTGCAGACGTCGCATCACGCCCTCGTGGGGCCGCTGCGCGGGCGTGAGCGATGGTTGCACGGGTACGATGCCAAGCAAAGAAATGTGTTCTAAGAAGAGTACGTGTTGAAGGGGAACCGGAGAAACATTCATGCCGAACCATCGAGGTCTCATCGTGGTATGGAGCGCAACCTGCGCTATGGCGCTCTCGTGTACCCATTCGCAGCGGGCCAGTCAGGTCCCCAGTGCGAGCGCCGGAACGGTTCCCGTTGCCACGAAGAACGCTGCCCCCGAACGGACTGAGACCTTGGAAAACACTGACCGTTTTTCTTCGTTCGAAGTCGCCACTCCCGAGATGACCAAGTGGGAGCAGGAGCAATCGCGGAGTGCGCTCGAGTATCTTCACGGCCGAAGAAATTTCGACGAAGTACTTCAGCGGGTACGCCAGTATCGAAACGAAGCACAGCCTCCGCGGGAGGTAGAGGTCCGCGGTCACGTGACGTTCTCCCTTGAAGAGCGCAAGGGAACCCAAGGAATGTCGATCCTCCGCCGTGACGCAAAGAGCGCACCGAGCGTCCTTTTTCGCATCGGTGACGATGAAGCCTCGCGTCGCGTGCAGATTGATTTCATGTCCGTCTCGCCTTCTGGACGTTTTGTCGCCATAGGCACATCTGACGCCGGTGCTGAAGAAACGATCGTGCGCGTACTGGACGCTCGAACGGGAAAGGACCACGGCGATCGAGCCTATGACGTTCGTTCAGGCTGTTTCGTCTGGCTTCCGGATGAGAGCGGGTACCTTTACATGCGCGGGAGAGGCCGCAAGGGTGTTCCTCTGAAGGACCAGATCCGCGACTTGAGCGTTGCCGTGCATACCCTGGGCAAACCGGCCGAGCAGGATGCCGAGGTCGTAGGTTCGCAAGCTCGCGGCGAGCGCATTCATGGGGAGTACGAATATCCATATCCGTCCATCTCGCCGAATGGCCAAGACATTGTCATCGCGGTCAAGCATTCGCTGAATCCTGACCTGACTGTCTTTACGAAGAAGCGCAATGCCCTTCTCAATGAGAAAGTTGATTGGACTCGGATCTATGACCAACCAGATCGGGTCAAAGCAACGGCCGTCGCCGATGGCCGTGTACTCGTGGTCCGCGGCATCGACGATGAGCATGACGTGCTGGAGCAAGTCTCGACGGGCAACCCGTCCGCGCGCCGTGTACTCTACACGGCAAATCACACGCTCGAGAATCTAGTCTCCGCTGGTCAGGATACATACGTTGTCGAGCGAGAGATTGCCACGAAGCATCTTGTCCTAGTCCGTTCTACCAGCGAAGTGATTCCTATTGCGCTCCCCACTGGTCGCTCTGTCTTCTCGGACAACCTGCGGCTCGATCGGACTACCAATACATTGGTTGTCGACCTACGCGCTTGGACCGAGCCCCGGTCGTGGTGGACGCTGGCGCCCAATAAGAGAGCGGTCGAGCCAATTCGCTCGATGATCTCTGCGTCCCACTCGGATGCATTCGAGGTTCGGTCCATGGAGGCCTCGGCTCGCGATGGTCAACGGATACCGCTCACGGTCGTCGGCCTGAAGGGACAAGCCTCATCGCCGCCCAAGTATGTGTGGATCTCGGGTTACGGATGCTACGGAGCGGTGCTCGGACCCTCATTTACCGCAGCACGCCGAATCTTCATCGAGTCGGGCGGTACATACATTTTCGCCCACATCCGCGGCGGCGGCGAGAAAGGCAGGACGTGGCATCAGCAAGCTCGTGGCGCCACGAAGATTAAGACCGTCGAGGACTTCATCGATAGCGTCAAATTCGTTCGTGGTGCCGGATTCGGGACCGGTGGCGGAATTTTTGTTTCGGGAGGCAGTGCAGGAGCCCTTCCCGTCGGCGGCCTATTTGTACGTAATCCGGAGCTGATTGACGCCGCGTATATCGAGGGGGGCGTCCTAAACGTCTCGCGGATGGAGGCAGGGAGTGCGACGGGCCCATTGCATAAGGACGAATACGGGACGAACGACACACCCGAAGGGGCACGCCGATTACGCGACCTCGATGCCTACTTGAACGTCCAAGACGGGCAGTCGTATCCGCCGATACTCTTGCGCGCGGGGCTGAATGATCCTCGAGTACCACGATGGCAGTCAAGCAAGTTCGCAGCTAGAGTTCAACAGGCGACGAGTGCTGCCCACCCTGTTCTCTTCCGCATGACGGGTGGTGGTCACATAGGAGGCACCACGGTGGATGAAGAAGCGCAGGTGGAGGCCGAAATCGTGACCTTCGCCCTATCGAACATCAGGCATCCCGACTTCCAGTAAGCGGCTATGGAGTTCCCGTTTGGCAGTACGGATATCGAAAAGAAGGCCCCAACCTACGTCACGGTCTTCGTGGGGCCTTCGTTGGATGCCGCACGTGTGCGGGAGCTGGTGCCCTTCGCGGACATTCGTCCCCCCATCCGCCGCGGAGACCTCGATTCAGTACAAGCGCCGAATCTCGTGGCGATCATTGACGGCGTGTTCGACGCGGAGCTGGCCGTCTCACCTCGTGAAATCCGCACTGCGATTGCGCGAGGAGTTCGCATTGTCGGTTCGTCGAGCATGGGGGCACTTCGAGCGGCCGAAGTGCATGAGATGCTCGGCGTCGGCCGGATCTATCAGATGTATCGGAACGGGACGATCGAGCGCGATGATGAGGTTGCCGTGTTGCTCGATGTCGATACCGGAAATGCCCTCACGGAACCCCTCGCGAATATTCGATTTGCAGTCGCCTCGCTGGTAGGATCCGGAACGCTCGACGAGGCCGTAGGCTCGACCATAGTCGATGTCGCGTCGTCTATCCACTTTCACGATAGGACATATCGAAATATCTTACGCAACGCGGGATTTAAAGATCCCGCGGCGATGGATCAGTTGATTCGCGCACTTCGGTCGATCGACCTGAAACGGGAAGACGCGCAGACTCTACTCGAGCTCCTTCCCGAATTGGAAGCAGCGCCGCACTGGGAGCGGGTACTGAGAACGAACCAGCGGCATGACGACTACGACGATCACTTTGCGTCCGTTCGCGTTGCCATCAGCAGCGCCGCTGACGCCCCTCTCACCGTATGGGAATTCGGCGAGAAGATCGAATGGTCCGATCTTCTCAAGTTTCTCGCCGTTACCGGGAAGTTTGACCGACATGCACGACAGGTTCTTGCGCGGGGCGCTTGGACGGGACTCGAATCGCTTGCTCCGGCACGAGACACGCAGGTCCCGTCTGTTCAAGAGTTGTTCGTCATGGCCGCGGAAGAGTGGGGTTGGAAAGGTCGAGAAGAAGCACACGTAACACTGCGCGATCTCGGGATCGGCTTCGAGGAACTGCAAGAGCAGCTTCGACGAGAACGCCGGACGCAAGCCGTTCAGCACTCCCTGTTTACCTTGGACGCGACTGACTTTATGCGTGCGTTGAGGGTCGACCTCTTCCTAAGCAATCTCGCTCTGAAGCGCGAGGCTATGCGGTTGGGAGCATTGCTGATGCTTGCTCGCGAGGCGCATGACGGTCAAAACGATAACTACGATGGGGAGCTGCGCGAAGCAAAGCGTGCATTGCTGTGCGAAATGCCCGAAGCCACCTGGGACGGGATGCTGTCGCAGGCCGGCATTTCTGAGAATGATGCGAAACCCATCGTGGAACTGATTGCGTCTGCTCGTCGCGTCGGCGTCCATCTGCTAGGGACGTTAGAAGATGCGCCCCGGCGCGATGGGCTCGTAGGTAGAGGAGTCGAGTCGTTACCGCTCGCGCCTTATGCAAAAGGCTCTTCGTCACGGTCCATTCCCGACGGCGAGGCTGCCGTGATCGCGCGAAAAATCGGCAAGACAATCGGCGTGACGCGGGTCGCACAACTCGGTGAGCTCGAACGCTTTGGCTTGCATGTAACCGCCGCATATCGATCATCGGACTGGTCGTCCACCATAGGCGGCGGAAAAAGCGAATCCATCGACGGAGCCACCGCGGGCGCTTTGATGGAGGAGCTCGAGAAATATTGCCAGGAGCGGTTCGAGCCCGACGTGGTTCTGGAGGGTGGGTTTCACAAGTTGAGCACGAAGTCTGCGATTGACCCGAATAGGTGCGCCCTGCCGTTCGATTCGTGTTATGCGTCAGACTCGTCGATCTCGTGGTCTTGGATGACCGACTTGGTTACCGGTGAGCGAGTACTTGTGGCGCGAGATCTTCTCTCGATGCGCCGGCAGGCGAGGGACCTGCTCTACTCCGCCCGCCGCGGACGAAAGGTTTTCAGCACCAGTGGGCTTGCCTCCGGCTTTACGATCACCGAAGCCATCCTTCACGCGCTCTGCGAGCGCATCGAACGACATGCCGTGAAGCTTGCTGAACAAGCCCTGAGCAATCCCGGTGAAATTCCCGGAGCGCCACGCTGGCCGTTTACTCTGGTCGATCTCGAGAAGTGTACGCCATCCATCGGGCGTATCGTGCAATCGATTCGCGACGCCGGCTACCAGGTGCGCGTGATGGACATCACCTGCGAGGTGAGTGTGCCCACTTTTTCAGCACGCATCTTTCGACCTGACGGGGTCCACGGCCTCACTGAGAAGTATCACGGTGGATCTGGCACCCATCCAGATCCCGAGATTGCCGTCAAACGGGCTTTGCTTGAAGCTGTTCAGACACGCGTCGGCGCGCTCTCCGGTGCTCGCGAGGACTTTGGAATACGTCCGCGTAGTCTTGGACGACACGAGCGGCCCCGCCCTCTCTCTCGGGGCGACGCATATTGGATTCGGCCGTACGTTCCGAAGAAGCCACTCCGAGACGTCGTCGGATTCGTCGGACAGAGCGCGCGCGAAAATGTCGACTTCATTGTCCGTCGTTTGACTGCGGCTGGCTTCGATCGTGTGCTTTACCGGGACTTGTCGCCTGACGACGTCGCACCGGGCCATGTTGTCCGTGCGCTCGTCCCAGGCATGGAAGATACGAATCCGTTTCACACAGGCCTTCGAGCTCGCACTCTCATGGTGCAAGATCTGATGCGCCGCCACGAGTGGTAGACCTCATGCCGACCCTTCGCTCTCAACTTCTTTCGGAACTTCTCCCCGTCGTTCGCGCGGGCATTCGCCCCTCGCGTCTCCGCGCGTGCTATGCGGAGGAGGCCCTCCAACAAACCCTGATTGCGTTGATACCGCACGTCGCACGGCTGGAGGCGATGGGTAAGCGTGAGCGAGATGCTTACGTATTCATGGCGGCCTCCCGGAAGGCCATGGCGGTCCGCAAGCGCGTCGGGCTCGAACGAGCGCGTGGTAGCGAGGACGAGGTCTCGACGTGGGAGCGCGAGGTAGCAGGCAGAAGTGTGACTCCGGAAGACATGCTGCGCGCCGCTGAAGGAGCCGAGCACGCGGCACGTGCTTTCGAAGAGCTTCCCAGCCAAGACAAACGCGTGGTCGCGGCCGTAAACGAGGACGGACTTTCCGAGCGCGACGCCGCAGGGGAGCTCGGTATGTCTCGTGGAAGCGTCGCTTATCGATTGCGCCGCGCGCGCGACATGCTGTCCCGTGCGTGGCTCGGAACGACATCATGGGCGGGGCGGCCGCGTCGGGGGTGATACCGCCATGTTCAGCCGTACGTCTCGCGTTCTCGATGCCGACAGCTCCCGGACCCGTGGACTAACCGCGGTCGTTGCCCTTACCCTCCTGGCGGTGTGGGGCACATGGCTCTTTCGCGGAGAGCTCTCGGTCTACGAGACCAGCGAGGCTGCCCGCCTCGAGGTCGTCCGTGCGGCACACCCGTTCGATGCGCCGATCCCAGGGCGTGTCGTTAAAGTCAATTTCGCTTTGGACCAAGAGGTCGACGAGGGAGACGTTCTCGTTGAATTGGACTCGGACCAACAGCGCCTTGCGCTTAGCGAAGCAAAGGTGAAGGCGGCAAACCTTGGTCCGCAGTTCACCGCAACACGCGCCGAATTGGAGGCCGAAAAGAAGGCCCTGACGGCATTTCGAAGCCAGGGAGATGCAATCCTCGGCGAGGCCTCGAGCCGCGCGGAGGAAGCCGAGATCGCAACCCGACTCGCACGTGAGGAGCTTGAGCGAATCGAGAGGCTAACGGACAGTGGTGCCATGCCCGATATCGACGCGGTGCGGGCGAAGGCGGACGCCGAGCGGAAGGCCGCGACCGCGGCGGCCCTTCGGGCGCAACGGACCAAGCACGAGGGCGAGTGGATCACCGGGCAGTCCGACCGAAACACCCACATTGCCGCGTTGCAACGAGACGTGGTCCGGCTCGAATCGGAACTCCATCAGATCGAAGCACAGATTGAGTCGCTCGAGCACGAAATTGATCGACGACGTATTCGAGCTCCGGCAAGTGGGCGCATTGGCGAGATCAGCTCCTTCCGTCCGGGCTCCTTCGTGGACGAGGGCGACCATCTCGGAACCATCGTCGCGCGCGGCGATCTGCGGGTGATCGCCGAGCTCAAGCCAGCATCCGCGTTTGGACACGTGCGCACCGGCCAGACTGCACAGGTGCGCTTCGATGGCTTTCCTTGGACAGAGTTTGGCGACACCAGAGCGTCCGTAACAGATGTGGCACGCGAGGTGCGCGATGGCCATGCGCGGGTCGAGTTGAATATCGTTTCGGCAAATGAGCGCATTCCGCTGCAGCACGGATTACCGGGAACGGTGGAGATTGAAGTAGAGCGAGCGACGCCTGCGGCTCTCATCTTGCGGGCCGTCGGACGCCTTCTTCATCGAGGCAACAGCGATCCACCGCGTCCAACCGAGGACCGTCGCGAGCGCATTACCCGGCAATGATGCGCCGTTTTCAGGCACCGGAGGTCATTCAGACCTCGGCGATGGATTGCGGACCGGCCGCCCTTAAGTCATTGCTCGAGGGGCACGGAATCAACGTCAGCTACGGGCGCCTGCGGGAGGCATGCCAAACGGAGGTCGACGGAACCTCCATTGATGTCCTCGAAGATTTGGCTGTCCGCCTCGGACTCGATGCAACCCAAACCATGTTGCCCTTCGAGCACCTGGCGGTGGGCGATCCGTTTCCAGCCCTCCTCGTAACGAAGGATCCGGTAGGCGCGTTGCACTTCGTCGTCGTTTGGCGACGCATCGGTCGGCGCTTCCAGATCATGGATCCGGGGCGCGGGCGGCTTTGGGTGGACGCAGCGACGTTGCGGCAAATCACATTCAAACACGGAATGCCGATTCCTGCGTCGCAATGGCGTGCATGGGCCGGAGGCGTTGAGGCGCACGAGGCCTTCGCGGTGCGCTTCGCTCGCATCGGCGCGCGTAAGTCCGGGGCGGGTCTCCTGGAGAGGGCTCGGGCAGACCCATCATGGCGATCGTTCGGCGCGCTCGATGCGGCGTTGCGGATGACCGAGTCGCTGGTGTTGGAGCGGGCCATCGAACGCGGGAACGCGGCGAGCTCGCTTGTTGAAGAGCTCCTCGACGAGGCGCTTCGCGATCTTGTCTCCGGACATTTCGATGACTCCAGCGAGCTGATTGTACCACGCAGTTACTGGTCCGCCGCACCGAGCGCAACACCAGAGCACATCATGCTCAGCGGCGCCGTGCTAGTGCGCGTCTTCGGCGTTCGGCCAGAGAAGACGGACGCACCGCTTCCGGCCGAAGTAACAGCTGCCCTCCGCGAGCGGCCACCGCGACCCTTGCGCCATCTCGGTTCCATCCTGCGCCAAGACGGCGTACTCGGGCCCGGGCTCCTCCTGCTCTCCCTGGTCGCTGCAACGCTTGGCGGCGCACTCGAGGCACTGCTTCTGCGATCCTCCATCGACGTAGGACGTCATCTCGGTATTCCGGAACAGCGGCTCGCCGGCATCGGCGTGCTGGTAGCGCTATTGGCCATATTGCTCGTGCTCGATGTCTCGTTTGCCGGCGGGGTACTGCGCGTGGGCCGGCGACTCGAGACACGCTTGCGCATGGCATTTCTGCGCAAGGTACCGCGACTGCACGATCGCTATTTTCAGTCCCGTCCCGCGTCGGACATGGCGCATCGTTGCCATGCTATTCACCCAGTGCGGGAGCTTCCGCAGCTCGGCGGTCGCATCGTGCGCAACGCGATGGACCTGCTCGTGGTCGCGGCGGGGCTCGTTTGGATTGATGCGCGCAGTTGGCCACTCGTGCTCCTGGCGGTCGTGGTCTCTACGGCCGGACCATGGTTCGCGCAACGGAGTGTGGCCGAGCGCGATTTGCGTGCCCGATCGTTCGATGGAGCGCTC
Organism: Sorangiineae bacterium MSr12523; assembly: GCA_037157775.1. NCBI lineage: Bacteria > Pseudomonadati > Myxococcota > Myxococcia > Myxococcales > Pendulisporaceae > Pendulispora > Pendulispora brunnea. The sequence continues at coordinate 12,559,651 of CP089982.1, read as the reverse complement.
ACCAGGTTCTATTTCGATAGTCTCCTCGGGCTTGTAGCGCTCCGAGCGCATGGTGGAGAGTCGACTGTGCGTCGGCAGCACGGTCGCGTGACGGTGGAATGGGCCCGAGCTTCGCTGTCCCGAATTCGCGCTTCGACGTTCATCGATGCGCTTCAGCAGATCGGCGGTTCGTCCCTCGCTGTGTTCCTCGTATTTGCGTATCTGGTGCACGAGCCGGAACCGGCAGCCGTGCTGCTATTCGTCTATTGGGCGCTGAATGTTCCGGTACTCGGGCAGGAGATCGCGCGGACGGCGCTGCTTTATCCGTCCATGCGAAATCGGTTGCTTCGACTCATGGAGCCGCTCGATGCCGTGGAAGAACCGGCTGCGAACGAAGGGAGCCAGCCGGCAACGGGCACCCACTCCGACGTCGCCGAAGCACACATCGTGTTCCGTGAGGTGTCGGTACGTGCGGCGGGGCATACCATTCTCAAGCACCTCGATCTTGCCATTCCGAAGGGCGCACACGTCGCGATCGTCGGTGCATCCGGTGCTGGAAAATCGAGCCTCGTGGGACTGCTCCTCGGGTGGCATCGGCCCGCCTCCGGTTCCGTATTGGTCGATGGCCTGCCCTTGCGCGGCGATCACCTGAAACAGGTGCGCATGCAAACGGCGTGGGTCGACGCATCCGTGCATATTTGGAATCGCTCCCTTCTGGCGAATCTCGAGTATGGGGCGGTGCCCAACGGCGATGGTCGCGTGGACGCGGTCCTGGAGGATGCCGATCTTCTGGGCTTGCTCGAGCGACTGCCCGATGGCCTGCAAACTGAGCTCGGCGAGGGTGGCGCGCTCGTGGCCGGCGGGGAAGGACAGCGCGTACGACTAGGACGCGCAATGATGCGCAAACCAAAGCTCGTCGTTTTGGACGAGGCCTTCCGGGGGCTCGATCGTGAGTGCCGGCACGTCCTCACGGCCCGCGCCCGTGAACGATGGAAGAGCGCCACGCTCCTTTGCGTGACGCACGACGTGGAGGAGACGCGCACCTTCGACCGCGTGATCGTACTGGACGGAGGTCGCGTCTGCGAGGACGGGAACCCGGCGGAGCTCCTGGCGCGCGACGATTCGCGCTACGCGAGCATGCTTCGCGCCGAGGCAGACGTCCGGCGAACGCTATGGAACGGAGACGCCTGGCGAAAAGTCACGGTCCGCGATGGCCAGCTGGCGGAGGGAATGCCGGTGGGTGCCCGAGGGGCCGAGGTGCGAACGTGACCTCACCGAGCGCCCCCATCGCGTCCCTCGTATGGCCGTCGTCACGCGCTGGCGAAGCCCTCGAGTCCATCGTTCGCGTTGCCGGGCGCCCCGCACGAACGTTCCTGCCTGGGCACGCCTCCCTTGAAGATGCCGCACGCGAGCTCGGACTCGAAGCGGAGCCACTCTCCGTCCGGTACGGGGACATCGACGTACTGCTCGGCACCAGCGCTCCTGCCCTGCTGCGGATCGCTGGAGCGTCCCCTTCCGACGAGCACCAGCTCATCGCACTCCTCGACGCGAACACCAAGCGCGCGCACATCGTAACGCCGGATCATACCGTGCGCACCGTCGCGCTGGCCACGCTGCGCGATGCCCTTTACGGCCACGCAGAAGGTGTACATGGAGCCCGCATCGAAGGCATTCTCGCGCGGACTCCGCTCTCGTCGCGAGACCGTACGCGCGCACGAGCCGCCCTTCTCCGAGAGCAGGTTCGCGAGCTCCCTCTCGACGCGGGGTGGGCGCTGCGCATTTCGCCTGCGACGCCATTTCTTGACCAGCTCCGAAGCGCGGGGGTCATCCGCATGCTTCGTGCAACGACCATCGCGCACGCGGTCAGCTTCGCCCTGTCGCTGCTCGCATGGTGGGTCATCGGACGCGGAGCACTCTCGGGCCATCTCGACCGCGGCTGGCTCTACGCGTGGGCTCTCGTTCTGGCCACTCTCGTTCCCATTCGCGTACTCACCGCGTGGTGGCAGGGGATCGCGAGTGTCCGCGCTGGGCTCCTCTTGAAGCAACGCATGCTGCTTGGCGCGCTCAACCTCGTCCCCGACGCTATCCGGAGTCAAGGCACGGGTCAGCTCTTAGGACGCGTCATCGAAGTCGACGCCGTCGAAGACCTCGCGATGCACGGAGGCTTCGTCAGCCTCGTGGCACTCGTGGAACTCGGCATCGCCGTGCCGGTGCTCGCGCTCGGGCCGTCGGGCCTTGCGTCCGTTCTGGCGTTTGTCGCCTGGCTCGCCTTCGCCGGCTCTCTCATCTACCGATTCGCCCGCCGGTGGCTTGCATGGTCGCATGCGCGCATCACGATGACCCAGGACATGGTCGAGGGAATGCTCGGTCACCGCACGCGGGTTGCCCAGGAAGATTCGACTCACTGGCACGACGGCGAAGACCGCGCCCTCGCCGCCTACGCCGAAGCCACGCGCGCCCTGGACCGAGTCAATACGGCCATCACGGGCCTACTGCCGCGCGGCTGGATGCTCCTCGGCTTTGCGGCCCTTGCGCCGGCGTTCATGGGCGGAGCGGCATCGCCCGAGAAGCTCGCCGTCGGCATCGGAGGTGTTCTGCTCGCACGAAGTGCACTCATGCGCATCACCGCCGGGCTCACCTCCCTTGTGGGTGCCCTGGCGGCTTGGAAACATGCAGCGCCGCTCTTCGACGCGGCGGCTTGCCCCAAGGCCCCTGCCTCCGCGCGGATACCACCGGTCACGACGGCCCATGACGGCGCCGAGCTCCCTGAGGCCATGACACTTCTCGATGTGCGTCATCTCGACTTTCGTTACCGACCGGAGGCTGCGCCGGTCCTCCGCGATGTGACATTTCGTATCCGACACGGAGAGCGCATCCTCGTCGAGGGCCCGTCGGGAAGCGGAAAGTCAACCTTCGGCTCGGTACTTGCGGGACTGCGCACGCACGACGCGGGCCTGGTTCTCCTTCGCGGACTCGATCAAAAGTCACTCGGCGCCCCGACCTGGCGGCGTCACATCGCGGCCGCGCCCCAGTTTCACGAGAATCACATTCTGTCCGAGACGCTCGCGTTCAATGTGCTCTTGGGCCGCCGATGGCCGCCTCGCCGAGAGGACCTTCACGAAGCCGAAACCGTCTGCCGCGAGCTCGGGCTCGGCCCAGTTCTCGAAAAGATGCCAGGTGGCCTGATGGAACGGGTCGGCGAAACCGGTTGGCAGCTGTCGCACGGCGAGCGCAGTCGCGTTTACCTGGCGCGCGCGCTCCTCCAGGGGGCTGAACTCGTGATCCTCGACGAGAGCTTCGCTTCACTCGATCCTGAGACGCAAAAGCAGGCGCTCGAATGCGCCATGAAGCGTGCGCCATCTCTCGTCGTGATTGCGCACCCGTGACGGATCGAGGCCCTTGGCCGCGATTCCGCTGGTCGTGCTTCGAAGGACTTGGTCAGGCTCCGTAGCGGATGGTCGCGCTCCGTAGCCGTCGGTCGCGCTTCGAAGCCGTTGGTCTCGAGTCTTTGTTCGGCGAAGGCGAGTTTATGGCTCGGTGGTACCCGTCTTTGTCTCAGTGAACCCCAATAAAGCCGTTGGTCACCCCCTTCGTAGCCGCTGGTCGGAGAGCCTTCGTAGCCCTGGGTCGCGAAGAGACGAGAGACGGAGGCGGTTCGATTCGACTACCGAGAGGGGCGCTGCTCGACAGCGGGGATCGGGGACCGGCGCAACCGGTGCGGAGGCCCGCTGGGCAGGGCGCAGGGCGAGACGGGCTGCTGAGGGTCGTGAGGTGGCCGCGGCGCCGAGGGGTCTCTGCAGAGGGGGCAGAGAGAGGCGTTGAAGCGATCTGGTCGGGAACCGGAGGGCCTTTGCAGGGGGGTCTCTGGGGCATGCAATTCCCTCCAACGGCTCTTTCGATTCGAGGGTGCGGCATCCACCGCGCTCGCTCGAGCGACACGCAAGAGACGAAAGAGGTAAAGCCCATAGGCCCTGCGGGATTACGCGAAATAGAAATGAACCCCGCGTGCCGTCAAAATCATGATCGCGAGTACGATAATCGCGAGCACGATGGCAGTGGGGCTCCTTGGAATCACCTCGCCCACGGGGACTTCGGTGCGCACCTTGCGGGCCCGCGGCACGATGAACAGGAGCACGCCCTGACCAATGAGCGCGGAGGGGATGAGGCCAATGATGATGTAATACATCTGCTCAGCGGGAAGAAAGAACCCACCGATTCCCGTTCCCACGGTACCCGCCAAATAGGGAACCATCGCGAGGCGGACGAGGCTTTCGGAAAAGGTGCCGAAAAGAGGAGCAAATGCCCGAACCGTCACCGTACATAGAACGATACCCAAAACGATCTCGATGGCGCGCAGCAGCCCTTGGTGAGGCCAAAGGGCGATGATGTCCGCCCAATCGCCTGCGCCGAAGATACCCGAATATGTCGGGTAGCAGCACCCGTGAAAGAAACCGATGGCCACCATGAGCCAAAGGAAAAACCGGAGCGAGATGTTTGCACGCGTACGGATCGCATGTCGAAGCCACGGATACAGAACAAGCGCGAGCAAGATCGTCGAAAGCGAACCCGACACCGACACGAAGCGGCTGCCCATCGTTCCAACGGCCACGGCGGGAATGTTGTCGGGCGCGTCCATGGACGTCGACGTGAGCAACAAATGGCGTGACCCCATCAGATAAAACGGCAGGCCGTGGCCGACGACCTCGTGCCACTGGACAATCAGATAATAGGCTATGTAACCAATGGCCGAAAGCGTTAGGATATCGTGGTTGCGCGCACGGGAAGGCGACGCTTCGGCAGAAACCATGGGTACCGTCAGCTTCAAATGTTGACTTTGCGCCTGTCGGACTGGCCTATGATTGCAATACGGGAAGCTTGGTCGCGCTCCACGCATAACCGAAGATAGGGACGCTTGAATTCGCGTCCACAGATAGGAACTGAAAATCAAAGTATGAGATGTATTCGGCGCTACGAACGCCGTCCGAACGTTCGACTGGAAAGCGGACGCCACGCGCTACATCGTGCACCTCTCTCGATGATGCGGCCGAAAGGGGGCTTCTGATTCCGAAGGGGCTCGCGGGTCCCGGTATGTGGGACCCGCGGGTTCCCACGTTTCTCAGCGCGCGTCCGGACCGGTGAGGATCCGCAAATCGGATACCGTGTACGAAAGCGTGCTGCGGAATCCTTGTCCGGTACCGACAATCCACAGATCCGCCAGTTCCTCACCTGGCGCGGGGAAGAACTGGAGCTTGCCGGAGCCCGCCCAGGTCGTACCGAGCTGCACTCCGTCCAAAATAGACAATGTGAGCTCGTGCACAGCTGGATTGTCGTATTGACCGGCCCTCAATCGGGGGAAGTGCCGGAGGTTGACGATGGGCCGGGACAGCGCGGGCAGGTTCGGGATCGTGTTCGCCAGCGTGATCTGGCCTTCCGCCAAACGGCGACCCGCGGCCGACAGGGTTCCGGCGAACGTTCCGCCCGGCCCGAGAACCGGTGCGGCCTTGCTGGGCACGGAGTAGGCGCGAGTCTGGTGGACCTGGCCAATCTTCTTCGGGAAGCCCTGGAACCAGCCCCTGGCAAGGGATGCGTCGTTGTCGACCCAGATGAACGGGCACCACGCCACGTTCGTGCTCTGGAACCGAGCGTCCAGCAGGATCAGGAACTCGGAGTACTGGCTGCGCACCGGGTCCAGATAGTCCTGCCGGTCGCCGGTGGTGAACTGCCAGTCGATGAACAATGCGTAGCCGTGACCTGACGTGGTGGGGTCCGGTGTGAGCCCTGCGGGCAACGCGGCCTGCGCAGCCTCCGGGGTCGTCCAGAACTCAATGCCGATCAGATCACCGACGTAGTTCCACGGCGGTGCGCCGACGATGTTGGCCTCGCCCCTGGCACTCAAAGGAAGGCTGTATCCGTTCAGTTCGTTCGGTGGCAGGGTGGCCGCCGACGCCTGCGCGACAAGGCCGGTACCGGCCACCGTCGCGACTCCCCCGAGGATCATGCTGCGCCGACCAATGTTCGAATCGTCGGTCACGGAGAATCTCCAGGCGCATTTCGGCGGCAAGTCACGACGGTGGCCAATAGAGCGGGCGGAAGGAAAACTCTATGCGAACGCTGGATGATGCGCTTCATGATGATGATTCCTTTTCGCGGGAAGCAGCCGTTCGATTCGAACGGCCGGCGGAGGGGTGCTGGTTCGCGCACGTCGCAACCAGCATGCCGCATCGCTGTATTTCGGTTTCATCGGGTCTTTGGCTTTTCTGTGGCAGCACTCGAACGTGCACAGTGCGCAGTGTTTGCGCTGCCTCCAAACTCGTTCGAAATGTTTGCCGCGGCGCGACCGCGCGTCAGTCGATAATGACCATTGCGTAACATGTGAGTCATGCGCTGACCGCACGCCACATGGCATCCGGAGGCGTGAATCCCATTGTGAGATCCCGAGCGGCGAGAAGCCTTTGGCATCGCCGTGCGGCAATCAAAAAATGAGTCGGTCGGCCAGGTAATACCCGAGAGGAAAGCCGGAAGGCTCATGGTCGGTCGGCGAATAAGCGACCTCCAAGCGGAGGACGCTCGATCGGTCCCATTGGAAGTAAAAGCCGCCGCCCACGCTGTATTTGATGCCCGGCGTGCGGCCGTCGAAGGCGGAGGTGTCGTAGTTGTTCCAGACCCGGCCCGCGTCGAAGAAGGTCGTCGTCCCGATCTGGAGTATCCAGCTGAGAACGTGAAATGGCGGGATGAATGTGGTGCGCAACTCGTAATTCGCGATCACTTTGATGTGACCGGCGTATCTGCCCTCGGGAATTCCACGAACCCCGCGGTCATCTCCGACCATGTGCTCCGGCTCGAACACGCCGCCTTGCTGAAGAACGTAGAAGGGAACGCGACCGAACTGGAAGCTCGCGAAGACACGGGTGGCCAATGTCATCGAGGGACCCAGGGGGATGTACGACGCGAGCTGCGTCGAGACCTCGCCATAGGCCACGCGTTCGGCGCTGCCCACCATACCGAGTACTCCGAGCTGATAGTAGATGCCCCTATGTGGCGCGAACTCGAAGTCGCGCGTATCGAGGATGAGTCCCCCGGCGACGCCCGCGAGAAGAGCGCGCTCGGTGCCGGCGAGGCCGGAGTACTTTGCGTCGTATTCGAGCTTGGAGCCCGGGTAGGCCTCCGGGAATTCGTACCGGAGATGTGCCGCGAAGCCGGCGTCGAAAGGCGTCCCCGTTTTGACCCGCACCAAAGATCGGATGCGAACGTTCTGCGCGATGTACTCGTTGCGCCGCAATGGCAGAGGACCGAGCGGCAAGTCCTTGATCGAGCTTGCGTTGCCCAGCCCGTCGTAGCGTGTCGAGATGTTGCGCGCGATATTCGCCCGGGAGTCGATGCGAACGCGCCCGCCGAAGAGGCCCGGCAGATCGAGATGCAATACGTGATACTGCTGGAGCATTCGGAGGCCCCGGCCGTCGCCGGTTTTGAAGCTCGAGCTCAGCGCCACGCCCAAGAGCCACTTATAGGGTCGCGCGTCGTCGTAAAAACGCGCGAGGGTCGCCGAGATACCGAGCTCCAGGCCGACGTCGCTATTTCCACCGACCCCCACGAGCGGAACGAACTCGTAGCGACGTGGGGGGAGCTCCTCTTTTTTCGACCCGGATGCCGGATCCGCGTGCGCCATGGCCGAGCTCGCGAGAACGAGCAGGCCCGTCAGCCATGTCGCCATCGTGAGAGGCCGTGTGCGACGACCGTGGGAACCTGGGGCGCTCCTATTACCAGCCGGAACGGCCTCGACCATCACCATTTCGCGGGTCCAAAGCAGCGGCCATTTTACTCACAATGGTGGCCTAGCGCCCCGGAAGTCAAAAGGTTTTCGAGAGGGTCGTGACGCGGCGGTCGAGCGCTCTGATCGGCAACTCCGCGCCAGGCTGTCGACGAAGAAAAAATGGAGACGCTTCTCGCCTCCACCAAGCGTAGACATCATGTCGCCAAAGACGGGGGGCCAACGGCGTAATCGAATTCGATGTCCGAGCGACTCCTACTCATTCCGCACTATCGGGCTCCGTCGTAGTCTGATATGAAGTCTTCAAATCCGAATACCTGACAAGAGGAGGGACTCCGATGAGCTACAGGAGACACGTCTTCGCCATGCTCGACGCGGATGGTGATGGAATCATTTCGAAACGAGAATACCTCGCACGAACCGAAAACGTGACCCGCGCGACGGGACGCTCGAACGACGATCCGCTCGTTGTCGTCGCGCGTTCGGCAGCGGAGCGGACGTGGGCGTCGATGGACGCGAACGGTGACGGTGGGATCAATTTCGAGCGGTACAACGCGTGGGCCGGTGGACCTGCGTTCGATGCCGTCTGCAGGCATGCGCTGGGTACCCTGTTCGACCTCGCCGACGCCGACAAGGACGGGGCCTTGAACCGAGCGGAGTTCATGATGCTGCGCGAGACGCTGAACAATCCGGTGGGCCAAGCCAACGCCGCCTTCGATGCATTGGATACGAACCGCGACGGACTCGTCGGCCGTGACGAATACCTCGATGCAATCCGCGCACATATCACCGGCGATGGCTCTCCCATGGGGGACGTGTTGTATAGCCCCGAACAGTGAGCCCCCTCTCCTCGCTCGATTCGCGAGTTTGAAATGGTCGAATTCCGCAGATCGATAAATGGGTGAGGTCATGAATCACCATGACCTTCTTGGCGCGAAGCTCTAGGACGCCGAGGGCGGTCCGAACCAGGTGGTGAGGGCGTCACGAAGGCCCTGATCCGTGCCGTCCTCTCCTGCCCATGCGACATGTCCGTCGGGCCGAATCAACACGCCCGTGGGCGCAGAGACCGCGCCGAGCACAGGGAGCTCCCACGCGCCCGCGTATCGCGCGTCGATCCGTTGAACGCGATCGGCCCACGGATCGATGTCGAAGGCGGCGGGCTCGCCGAGGTTGAGAAATACCGCTTTCGCCTCGTGCAGCAACGTGAACACGCGCTGCGCGCCATTGGCGGTGACGATGTCGAGATCGGGCATGCGACGCCCGAGCAGCGGGTGTCCCGTACCGAGGTCGTAATGAATGTCGAGTCCCGACAGCATTCCCGCGTATCGCTTTCGGGGCTCGTCCATCTGCAGCAGCTCGGACATGCTCTCGCGCACGGCCTTCATGCGCTCGTCGCCCCGGCTGAGCGCGGTGTGTGCCATTGTCTTGCGCAATGCGCGGGCGGCGACGGGATGTCGTTCGGAATGGTACGTATCGAGGAGGCTTTCCGGCGAAGTTCCCCGCAGCACCTGGGCGAGTTTCCACCCCAAGTTCACTGCATCTTGGATACCGAGGTTGAGTCCCTGTCCACCCATCGGGGAATGGACGTGCGCAGCATCACCGGCCAAGAGCACTCGGTTATTTCGATAGGAAGCCGCCTGCCGCGTTGCATCGCTGAATCGGGAGAGCCAGGCGGCGCGGCGAAGGCCGAAATCCGTCCCGTAGAGCGCAACGAGCGCGGCGCGGAGCTCTCCGAACGACGGAGCATCGCCCCGGCCGACTTGCTCTTCTCTCAACACGACGCGCACGAGACCGTCCTCGAGTTTGCCCATCGCATAGGTGCCCTTTTCATCGTGGCGGATGCCGGACGCCGGCTCTCCGGCCATTTCGACTTCGGCGATCAAATAGCTCACGGAGGCGTCCCAGCCCGGAAAGTCGATGCCCGCTTTCTTGCGGATCGCGCTGCGACCTCCGTCGCATCCGACGAGGAACTTCGCGCGCAAGCATCGGCCATCGGACAGCTCGACGTCGACGCCGGTGTCATCCTGCATGAATCCCGTTACCTCGGTTCCGCGGTAGATCGGCACCCCCAGCTCGCCGACCCACTCGGCCAAGGTGCGCTCCGTGTGTTTCTGCCAAAGGGCGAGCCCGTAGTTGTGGCGGGTAGGGAAATCGCTGATGTCGAGAAGGGTCGCCGCCATGGATATGTTCTGCATCGTGTGCCCTTGCGAAAGGAAGCGGTCGGCAATCCCTCGCTGATCGAGCACCTCGATCGTGCGCGATTGCAGACCACCCGCCCGCGAGCCGGCAACGTCTTGGCTTTCGCGCCGCTCGACGATGGCGACGTCGACCCGCGCCAGGGCCAATTCGCCCGCCAACATCAGGCCCGTCGGACCTCCTCCGACGATTACCACCGCATGCTTCGTCTTGGCCACACTGCGCCCGAATTCGTGCATTCGAACCTCCTGCTCCAATCGTTTCTCGATTGTGGCCAGTCACTGTGCGGCATACGTAGGGGCTTGCCGCAAGCCCCTATATCTGGCATATACCAGAGGTGGAAAGAGACGGAGAGCGCGCCTCGTCCTAGTTCTGCGTGTGACTCCTCGCGTCCAAACCTATCCCCTTTGGGAGCTCAGGTATGCGGATCGATGGGACAGCACGGCGGCGCTCGAGGCGCTTCGAGAAGCGGTGCATGACATCCGGCCTCGAAGCTCCAGACGTACGAGCGTGCAAGGTGCCGATCGAAGCTTGGGTCATGCGATTCGATTTTTCGCGAATTGAACGGGGACGCATCGGAAACGACGACAGGTGATCTTTTTTAATTGATGGCCGGATTTTTTCTTGGCCGATTCCGGAAAGAGCCTCATAAGAACGAAATATCTGAATGGTAGGCGCGTTCGCCGCGTCTACTTCTGCAAGCCCGAGGAAGAAAGCTCAGCCAACAAGGCCGCCCTTCGAAGAAAGCCATGATGACCCGACGCCCCTATCAATCATCTGCCAGCTTGTCGCCCATCGCGACGTGGCAGGGATGCGTCCATCAAGGCCTGGGCAGCTTTACGCGGGCGCTCCCACTCGAAGCCAAGAAAAGCCAGATCGGCCTCCTGGATCGCGCCGCGATCCGCTTTGCGAACCCGGAGGGCCATCCTTAGGCGGAACTTTCGCGAGTCGTTTCATCGCACTCTCGGAAGGCCGCCCAGGGAAACCCAGGCGGCCTTCGGCGTTTGTGCCTCCGGAACGGGGCGGTGCCCCGGTCCGGCGACGAGAGCCCCATCCGCTCGGGAACCCGGAGCGTTCAGCGGCCGAGGCTTCCCCACGGATCCGAGCCGGTTCGAGTGGAGAAGGCGCATATAGATGCATCGGAGGATCCGACCGAAAATCAAATGAAATTGTTGCCGATGAATCAAACGACATATCGCTTCTTCAAAGCGACAAGTTTGTTCTTCGCTCCGGCGAAGATGACGGGAAACGTATGCCCAGCATGCGCGCCCTCGCCACACGAGGAAGAACGCGATCCGTAGCTCGAACCGGGATGTTCTCCGTGCAGCCATGAAGGCCGCCGAGGATGTCCTTCGGTGGCCTTCAACGTATTGAAGGTGGAGAACGGAATGAAATGCAGCCGGCACGGAGTGCTCACGGGCTGTGAGCTGGTCGAGTGATAGCGGCCGATTGAAAATCGGCAGAACGTGGTGCGACTCCACGACAGCCCACCGCGCGCATTCGCGCGCCCATGTGGTGACGTTACTCGTCTGGGACGAGGGCTGACTGTGAATCAGCGGAGACGGGTTCGATTCCCGTACGTCACACCGTTGTCCTGCCGGGGACGCGATCGATTTGCCTCGTGATGCGACTGGCGTCGCAGCTCCGCTGTCTACGGAGTGAGACGGGTTCAATTCCCGTACGAGGCGCTCGGCGAATGCCGTGAGGAGTACATTGTTTCGATCACAATTCAGCCCGACCGCAAAAACTTTACGGGCTGGCCCGATTGGAGGGCTTTCTCTTCGCTTTCTTGTCGCCGTTCTCGTGGGCCTCCAGCTTGATTTCCGCTGGAAACGGTTCGATTCCTGGCGAGGAGGCCTTTCGTCCTCGTTCGGCCGGATTGCCGACTCGAGCGTCCGAAGCTCGATGGCGCGGTTCGACCCCGCGCGGGGACGCCGTTCGTCATTCATTCAACCAAAGCGCCGCCGATCACCATCCGCCGATGGGGCATTTCACGTTCACATTTCCTATGGGTAGCTAGACCGCTATGGAGGCGGGCGTGGTTGTAACCCACGCGTCTTTGACCAACTTGGTTCGATTCCAAGACTACCCACCACGACCGAATGCTGCAGGGATTCCATTCCACCACCCATGGACGGAGGTCCGGAAGCCTCACCGCGCAAGCGGGTCCATCTCTGCTTATTTGTCGGTCGTCTTTGTTCTTCGGCCTGCGTCGCCCAAGAATAGGGCATCGGTAAAAATGTCGCTGCTTTTGCCGTCTTCGCCCGGATAGTCGGGCACCTCTCTCGTCAAGAGGCCTTGGCGGGTGCAGCTCGCTTGCCCCGCGCGGACGACAGCATCTCCTGGGCGGCACCGCGCGGGTGCACGGGGGCACCCGGCTCACCAGCTGAAATCCCCGGTTCACCAGCGGCGCATCGCCCAGGGAGATCCACTGCGGCATGGTCAGCCGCGTGCCGAGATGGCTCTTCAACACCGCGATTGGACTCGTCGCTTTGCTCGTGACCACCAAGGGCTTCGCCCAGCCAGAGGCGACCGCGAAGGTGGTGCCACCGACGGTGACGACACCTGCTACCGTTACATATCCCGAGGCGGCAATCGCCGAGCGCTACTTCGTCGAGACCGAAGTCGTGGTCATCGTCGACGTCGACAAGACCGGAGCAGTCTCCAAAGCGACGCCCGAGTCGCCAGCCGGCCACGGCTTCGATGATGTCGCCGTCGCTGCTGCCATGACGTTGCGTTTCGCACCCGCCACCCGTGACGGGACGCCCATCCCCGCGCGAATCAAATACCGGTTCATCTTCCACCCGCCGCCTGCAAAGCTCGTGGGTCGCATTTCGACGCCGGAAGGGCGGCATCTCGCGGGCAATGTCCGGATAACGTTCCCGGACGGCTCGACGCGGGACGTGCCCACCGATGTGGACGGCCAATGGACGGTTCCTGATCTGAGCCCCGGCAAGGTCACCGTCGCCGTCCACGCGGCGGGCTTCAAGGACGACTCGACGGAAGTGTCCCTCGAAAACGGCGAGGAGACGAACCTCGTCACGCGCCTTTCGCCGCTCGCGAGCGACACGTCACAGGCCGTCGCCCGTGCGGAGGACGCCGTCGAAGAAGTGAACGTCCACGGAGCGAAGCCTCCGCGTGAGGTCACCAAGAGGACGCTCTCTCGCGAGGAGATCGACAAGATCCCTGGAACGAACGGCGACGCACTGCGATCGATCCAATCCCTGCCCGGCGTTGCACGACCTCCCCCATTTGGAGGCTTCTTGATCGTCCGCGGCTCGGCGCCGGCCGAGACAACGACGTTCGTCGATGGGACTCCCATTCCGTTGACCTACCACTTCGGCGGATTGAGCTCCGTCGTGCCCACCGAGACCCTCGATCGCATCGACTTCTACCCTGGCAATTATGGGGTCACCTATGGACGCGGGACCGCGGGCATGGTGGATGTGGCCTTGCGAGATCCCAAAAAGGACTTTCACGGCTTCGCCCAACTCGACCTCATCGACCTGCGGCTTCTCGTGGAAGGGCCGATTGGCAAGACGGGGTGGAAATTCCTCGCGGCCGGCAGGCGCTCCTGGTTCGACACATGGTTGGTCCCCATTCTCGAGGGAAGCTCGGCGGCCGTCGGGACCGCCCCTCGCTATTACGACTATCAACTCATGCTCCAGGGAAACTTGGGCAAGCGTGCCTCCCTGCGACTGACCTTCTTCGGCTCCGACGACGCGTTGTCGTTCGGGCAATCCAAGGCCGAATCGGCGACGGCCTCCATCGGCGGCAGCATCGACAATAAAACCAAGTTCTATCGTCTACAGGCCATTTACAACCACCGGTACTCGGATAGCGGCGAGCTTCGCGCGGTCGCAGCCATCGGGCGAGACAAGGTCGATATCGGGGTAGGAACCCTCTTCGCCAGCACGAGCGAATACCCATTTTCGTTGCGAACCGAGGTGTCCCAGCGTCTTTCCTCGCGCGTTCGCGCGCATCTCGGAGTCGACTTCATGTATGCACCGTACGATTTATCTCTCCGACTCCCTCCCAAGTTTCAGGCAGGGGATGGTCCACCGGCACCTGGGTCGCCACCCATCTTGAGTCGTACGAGCGGGGATCGGACGTTCGCAGGCGGCTATGCGGAGCTCGAGGTCGTTCCGTGGACAGGTGGTCGCATCGTTCCCGGCCTCCGCGTCGACTACACCTCTGCGACGAAATCCTGGGATGTATCGCCACGTATCAACTTCCGGCAGGATCTCACGCGGGGAGTGCCGAGAACGACCCTGAAGGGCGGCGTTGGGCTCTTTTACCAGCCTCCCTCGATACGCGACACCGATCCGAACTACGGTCAGACGGGTCTCAAGTCGAATCGGGCCGTTCACTATGCGCTGGGATTCGAGCAGCAGTTCACGGAACATTTGGATCTCTCCGTTGAAGTTTTCGGCAAGACACTCGACCGGCTCGTCGTGTCCGGCGCTGGAAACTCGGGCGAAGGCCGCGCGTACGGCGCCGAGTTGATGCTTCGCTTCAAAGGGCACCCGCGGTTCTTTGGATGGCTCGCCTACACATTCTCGAGAAGCGAACGTCGCGACAACGACCACGACCCATGGCACCTGTTCCAATACGACCAGACGCACAACCTCACCATCGTTGGCAGCTACGACCTCGGAAAAGGCTTCCGGATTGGCGGTCGCTTCCGACTCATCTCCGGAAATCTCTACACGCCGAACATCGGTGGCGGATTCGACGCGAGCTCCGGAGCCTATGCGGACGGGTTGCAGGAGCCCGAGTACGGATCGCGATTGCCCCTTTTTCACCAGCTCGACCTTCGGATCGACAAGACGTGGACATTTCCGAGTTGGAAGCTCACAGCGTACGCCGACGTCCAGAACGTCTACAACTATCTCGCCAAAGAAGGTATGCGCTACAATTTCGATTTCACGGCATCCGGCTACAACGAGGGATTGACGATCCTCCCCAGCATTGGTCTTCGAGGTGAGCTATGAGGCGCCCCTTTCGCGTCCTTCGCGGTGCACTGTCGTTGTGCGTTGCCCTCCTGGCCTCGTCGTGCGGGGACGAATTCGGTCCCGGTAGTCGTCTATCGACGGTGCGCATTCTCGGTATTCGGAGCGACACGCCTTACGTCCGCCCCGGCGCCACCTTCACGACCGAGGTCCTCGCGTACGACGGTCGAGCCGATCGATCACGTCCGATGCGTCTGTATTGGCTCGAGGATATCTGTTTCTCGCCCACGGATGGGAAGCCCGAGGATTGCTACCGGCAGCTCGAAGCGAAGTATCCGCGGAATCAGGACCTCACCTCGCGCGTCACGGAAGGAGAGCGGAACACGTTCGCGATGCCGGCCGACGCCATCACTGCGGCCCCGCAGACTTCCTCGCCGCGCCTCGCACTCGTCTTCGCCGCGGCCTGCGCAGGACATCTCGAGCTCGTGGGGAGCGCGGAGGGGTATCCGAGCTCGGTGCCGTTCGCGTGTGTCGATCAGGGCCGCCGCCTCGATGCGAACGATTTCGTCTTCGCCTTCATGCGCGTTTACGTGTCGAACGATCTCACCAATGCCAATCCCATGCCGAGCGGCGTCACACTCGACGGGGTTCCGCTGCCCACGGATCGACCGTTCTCATTTCCACATTGCACCGTTCAGAACATCGACGACTGCCCGGCTCGAAAGCTGGCGGTCACCATCGGTAACGAATCGCAGGAGATCGATCCGACGAGCGGTGCACCAGGAGGGGCGCTCCTCAAAGAGCAGATCTGGTCGAGCTTTTTCGTTTCTTCGGGAAAGCTCGACAGTGAGTCGCTCATCCTATTCGACGCGCGTCACGGTCGAACGAGCAAGGCCGAGGACGAATATCGCGGCCCGACCGTTGCCGGCAACGTCGATCTCATCGTGGTGACTCACGACAATCGATCGGGGGTCGCATTTCAATCTTTCAAGCTCCAGGCCGAGTAGCAAGTGAGGTGGTGATGATCGAGACGATGAAGAATTTGATGCTCCGTGGTGGAGCAGGTTGGGTCATGTGGCTGCTCATCGGGCTCAGCGTGATTTCGTTGGCCATTGCCATCGAGAGAGCGTGGGTCCTGCTTCGACAGGGAGGGGAAGTACGTACCCTGGTCCTCGACCTAAACCGACTACTTCGCGCGGGCGAGGTTGACTACGCACAGGAGCTCCTTGCGAAGTCGAAATGCGTGGAAGCAACGGTCGCGCAGGCGGGGCTCGTGGAATTGGAGCGCGGGCCAAAGGCGGCCGAGCAGTCCATGGCGGCTGCGCGAGGCGTCGAGCGTTCACGATTGGAGGAGCGCCTTGGCTTTTTGGGCACGGTCGGAAACAACGCTCCCTTCGTGGGCCTCTTGGGGACGGTGATCGGCGTCGTCGGAGCGTTCGAGGAGCTCGGAGCAGGCCAGGTGGCGAACACCGCGCTTGCGCCAGAGAAGGTCATGAGCGCCATCGCCGAAGCGCTGGTGGCGACGGCCATGGGGCTCGTCGTCGCCATCCCTGCCGTAGCCGTCTTCAACTATTTCCAAGGAAGGATCACGCAGACGATCGAACGATCGGAGACACTCGGCTACGTCGTGCTTGCATACCTGGAGGGACGGAAGGCGCCGTCCGCCGATCGCACGAGTGACGTGGAGGATCGATAGATGGCCGGGAGCACGGGACGATCGCGCAATGGCGCAATTACGGGGATCAATGTCACGCCGCTCGTCGACATCACCCTCGTTCTGCTCATCGTGTTCATGGTCACGGCGAAGCTGATTGTGGGGCAGAAGGCGATCACGGTCGACCTTCCCAAAGCAAAGACGGGCTCCGAAGTTCAGGAGGTCCTCAGCGTCGTGTTGATGGCCTCCGAAGGAATGCACGTAAACGGCGAGAGGGTTCCCGAGAACGACGATGGACTCGTCGCCATTGCACGAGCCGCGGTGACGAAGACGCCCGAGCTGCGGGCGGTGGTCAAGGCGGATGGAACCGTGTCCCACGCGCGGGTGATGCACGCCCTCGATCAGCTCCGCGTCGCGGGAATTGCGAAGGTTGCATTCGGCGTGAGCCCTGTCCTCACCACGGGCGGAGCCGGGGTGGAAAAGCCATGAATGCCACGCTCGACCGAATCCTGGCGCGGCCGGCGACTTCACACCTGCGCTTTGGCAGCGTTCTGTTCATGGCGCTCGTCTCGCATCTTGGAATCGGTATGGCGGCGGCCTCTCTTCGACGTCCTGTTGCGATCCCGCTTCGAGAGACGGAGATCCAGGTGCTGCCTGACGAACCTCCGCCACCTCCGCCCGAGTCGCCCGCGCCAGAGAAAATGGCGACGCCATCGCCCGCGCCGCACGCTCCGCCGGCGGCAGCGCCTCCTCCCGCGGCCGCGGCCGCGGCGAAGGTGATGACCGCACCCGACGATGCTCCTGTCGACTTGACCGGGGGCATCGTCGTGGGCTCCGCCGAGACGTATGCAGGCGGGGCCACCGCCGCGACAGGGACGGGAACTCGGGTCGGCTCGCCGGCGGGTGTCCCGGGCTCGAGCGCGGGGACCGGTCCCTCGTCGCCACCTCCGCTGGCCCCCGATCTCGCGCGCCCACCGAGGTTGGCCGAAGGGATGTCGTGGAACTGCCCATTCCCCCCCGAGGCGGACGAGAAGGGAATCGACGCCGCCATCGTGGGGCTCAGCATCGAGGTCACGGCCGATGGTGACGTCGCGAACGTCACCGTCGAACGCGATCCGGGGGCAGGCTTTGGTCGTGTGGCGGCGTCGTGCGCCCGCTCGAAGCACTTTTCTCCGGCCGAGGACCGCTACGGCAAACGGGTTGGGGGACGTTCCCGAGTCAACGTCCGATTTCAGCGCTGACGAGCTACACTTTAGAGGCATTCATGCGCATGTCGTCTCCAACATCGTCCCCTTCCGCCCGCCCGAGCCTATGGAGATGGCGAGCGATCGCCGTCGGGGTCGTCTCCACGCTGTTCATCCTGACGGCGATCCCCGCCCTACGCGCCCACATCGGCGGGCGGGATATTCCGCTTCCTCTCGCCATCGGCGCAGCCAACTTTCTCGTCGTTCCCATCATCCTCTCCATCGTGGACAGGATCCTCGTTCGATATTCGAGCAGCATTCTGTCGCGCATGATGATCGGGACCGTGGTTGCCGCGCTCGTCGGTGGCACGATGAGCTCCCTCATGTGGTCCGGATTGATCCCCCACGTGGCGCGGAAGTTCCACGACGCGGACCGGCCCACCGAGACGGTCCTCGGGACCTTCGGCGTGGGGGCCATTCTCAGCGTCCTCGTCGTCGGCGCTTGGTCCCTTGCCGCGATTTTTCCGCGGGTGCTCGAGCAAGAGAAGGTCCGTGCGTTGCAGGTCGCGAACCTCCAGCTCGAGGCCGCGCAGCTTCGAGCGGAAGGCGAGCTCGCCCGCCTCCGAGGCCAGCTCGAGCCTCACTTTCTACTCAACACATTGAATCTCATTTCCGGGCTGGTCGGGGTGGACGTGGAGAAGGCGCGCCGCACCATCGTCAATCTCGGGGACCTTCTTCGTGACGCGCTCGAACCACACGGGGAATGCCAGTCCATCGATGACGAAATCCAGTGGCTCGAACGATACTGCGAGATCCTCGTTGCTCGGCATGGTCCGAGGCTCACATTCGAATGGGACGTCGACCCGAAGGCGCGCGATGCGTGTCTGCCACGCCTCCTGCTGCAGCCCCTGGTCGAAAACGCCATCGTTCACGGGGCGCTTCGCGCTGCGGGAAACGGCGTTGTTTCCGTTCGCGTTCGAATGCCAACTTCCGAGCGCGTCGAGATCTCCGTGGAGGACAACGGCCCTGGTCTCGCAGAGCCAACGCGAGCAGGTGCGGTTGGAGTCGCCAACGTTCGGCGCCGCCTCGAATTGACCCGTCCCGACGCTACCTTTGCTCTCGAGAGCGACGCAGCCGGCACACTCGCTTTTCTGAGCCTTCCTCATGCGATTCACGTCCCAGGAGAATGCAAACCATGAGACCCGAGGAGAAGCTCCGAGTCGTCGTCCTCGAGGACGAATGGGTCGCGCGAAACTTTCTCGTCGAGATGATCGAAGCTACCGGTATCGCCTCGGTCATCGGCGCGATGGAAACCTTCGACGAGGCCGTCGCATTCATGAGCAAGGCTCCGTCGAGCATCGATGTCGTGTTCGTCGACATCAACCTCGTCGGCTCCGCCCACAACGGACTCGAGCTCATTCAGCAATTCGTCAAGCGCCCTGGCGCACCGGCCTTCGTGTTGGCCACGGCCCTGCGAGAGCACGCCCTCGAGGCATTCGAGATGGGCGTGGTCGATTACGTGCTCAAACCTTTCGACGAGAGAAGGGTCCTGAAGTGCCTCGAGAAGCTCCACGCAGCCCGCCGAAACTCCGCGTACGCATCGGAGCCGAGTCGCCCATTACGCATCATCGCGCGCAACAAACGGAATCTGGTCTTCTTGACCCTTGGCGAGGTGTGGGCAGTCGAGGCCTCCGAGGGAATGACCCAGGTCCATTCCGGTCGCGGCACATTCGATATCGATATATCGCTGGACACGATCGCAACGTCCTTCGGTCGCGAGTTTCTGCGCGTTCATCGGAACTGGCTGGTGAGTGAGGAGCACGTTCTCGAACTCGAACGCGATTCCGGCGAGTCCGCGCTCCTCGTTGGCAGTCGAACCCCCGGCGGCTCCTCGTTGCGGGTACCCATCGCCAGGGATCGGTTATCCAGCCTGCGGGCTCGTTTGATGCACGAAGGGGTGGGCATGAGGCGACGGTAGGAGCACCTGCTCAGAACATGGTGTTGCCGTTGGCGGATGTAGCCGGGACGTCCTGGGCCACGTCCCAGTGTTCTACGATCTTTCCATTGCGAACGCGGAACATATCCACGATGGCTTGCCCACGGTCCGTCGGGCTCGTCTTGTAGTGGTAACGAACGGCAACGAGATCACCGTCGGCGATGATTTTGAGCGAGGAGGCCGTGAACTCGGGAAACATTTTGAAGATGTAGGCATAGGCGGCCTTCGCGGCAGGGACGCCATGAGGCAAATTGGGATCGTGCTGGTAGTACGGTTCGGCGAGGTAGTGGTCAATCGCCGTCAAATCGTGGTCTTCGCTCATGCGGGTGAAGTAGTCGACGGCGATCCGCTCGCTCCGAATGGTCGAAGCGAGGGGATCCGGGCCATTGAGACGTGGCTCACTCAATGTCGTGAACATATCGGCCCCACTGGCAGTGCTATCCGGAACGGACTGCACCACATCCCAATGCTCGACGATTTTGGTGCCCGCAACGCGGAAGACATCCATGACCGATTGGCCCTTGGTGCCAGGGACTTGGACGGCATTGCCGTGGACCAGGACGAGATCGCCTTCGGCCAAGACGCGTACGATAGCATGATGGCTTTGGGGAAAATTGGCATGTAACGCGATCAGGTGCTGTCGAAAAGCCTCCGGGCCGTCGGCCAAGGCGGGACTGTGCTGAATGTAGTTGGGGGCAATGAATGCATCGATGACCGAGAGATTTCCCTTATTGAACAGTTGGTCGTAGACATATCTGACCAGTGCCTTGTTGCTCGCCGTTCGGTCGCTACGGTCCCCCGTAGTGGATTCACTGGTATTGTCGGCCGAAGCCGCAGGCGCGGCGGCAAGCGAGGCGACTACAGCGGCTGCGGCTACGATCCCCGCGACGTTGCTGCGACGAAGGAAGCTCGTGAGCATGGGCATATCTCCTTTGACGATGGTCGCTCGTAACGAGCGAACACCTTCTGTAGAGTCGATATGGATCGCGTCCCAGTCTCGATTTGCGTCTCACACGCGAGCAATGCTTGCTCCTGAGACGACCGGAAGAGAGGGGGTGTCGACGTCACACGGTGCACGCACGGGCCGCCCATCCAGAATGACGTACGTCGTCCAATACTCTCAATGACGCCAAAGTCGATGTGATATCGAAATAAGGGTCTGCGGACGAGTAGACTCGCCGGCCATGGAACGCGTCCTTGGTTCGGCGGCATCTTCTTCAAGGCAAAGGACCGTGGTCGACGACAAGGTTCAGGAAGAGTCGTACGGGAAGTTCGGCTGGGTGATGGATCCCGAGGGAAACCGCATCGAGCTGTGGGAGCCCCCGGCCGCGAGCCCGGACTGAACGCCGCCGCGATCCGGCGACTGCTCAGCCGCTGGAAAACCCATCTCGTATCAAAGCACGCACGTGATGAGGCGCTCGGCGCGCGAGCTCCCATCGGAGCACCGCGCGAGCATCGGCTGGTTCTTAATGCGCTTCGTCGTCCTGGCCCTCGATTGGGCGCGCCGTACCGATAGCTAAATTTGATTTAAGTCAGCCGCCCACGATCCCGCGGACGGTGCAATTCCCTCGTTTGCAACGAGAATGACACCCGACATTCCATGCGCCGAAAGGCGCGGGTCGGGCAATGGGCACCGACCCGCGCACCGGTTCGGTTATGAGCTCAGGTCTTTGGCAACCTCGGTTGCGTGCTTGGACACGTCGACGGTGCGGTAGATCTTCTTGACCTTCCCGTCCGCGCCGATGACGACGGTCTGACGGTCGGCCATCCCGCCTTCGAAGGACACGCCAAACGACCGGGCGATAACACCTTGGGGATCGCTCACCAGGAGGAAGGGCAACTTGTAGTGCTGCGCGAAGTCTTGGTGCGACTTTTCGCTGTCGGCCGAGACGCCAATGAGGACGGCGTCCTTCTTTCGGAGCTCGTTCCAAGAGTCGCGGAACGAGCAAGCCTCCTTGGTGCAGGCCGGGCTCTCATCCTTGGGGTAGAAGTAGATGACCACGGGCTTTCCCTTGAGGGACGAGAGGCTGAGGGTGGTGCCGTCGTGGGCCTTCGTCGTGAAGTCCGGCGGCGCGCTGCCGACGGAAATCGCGCGGGGCGCGTTGGGATTTTCCCCTGGCGTGGAGCCGGGCGCGGCGGTTTGCGCCGGCGGCGCGGCCGAGGCGACGTTCACGTCGCCAGTGGTGGGAGCAGGAGAAGCGGGCGGGGGCGCCTCCTCATTATGGCAACCAATGAACGTTGCGGAGAGCAGCGCGGCGGAAATGAGAACACGTGCGGCACGGAACGGCATGAGGAGCCTCCTTGAGACTGGCTTTCTTACGCGAAGTCGGGCGCGATGGAGGGGCAAGATTAGCATCCATCGCTGAAAACGCGATTGGAATACGCTAGGTCCAAAACGTCGTTTACACCCCGACGGTCCCGACCTCTCGTTCCGTTCGCATCCCTTTGCGGAAAACCGGTCACCCGCGGGCATGCCCGCTACACATCCCTGCATCTGCAAGCATTGGCCGCAGCGGGGCCCGCCCGACGGGGAGAGCGCGTGTGCACGAATCCTCGAAGCTTGCCTCCCCGAGCCACCCCGTCAAGCGGCCGTGCGCACCAGCGACGATACAATGGCGATCAGTTCGTAGGCATCGACGGGCTTCGCGACGTGTTTCATGAACCCAGCGCGCAGCGCTTTGCGACGATCTTCGAGCCGCGTTTGCCCCGTGAGCGCCGCGGCAGGCACTGCGCCGCCTTGGTCCTTGGGCCGTGCTCGGATACGCCGGATCAAGTCGAAGCCGTCTTCGCCCGGCATTCCCAAGTCCGATAGCACCACGTCCGGCACATCGTGTTCGAACGTTTCCAAGGCATCGGACACATTCGCGGCCGTCGTAATCCGCACGCCATTGTCCTCGAGCAGTTCTTGAATCGCAGCTCGGTTCTCCGCGTCGTCGTCCACGACCAGGACGTGCACTCCGCCGAGATTCCGTTCCGATTCGGAACGGGAACATGAATCGAGCGCGTCAGGGTACACGAGCGCCGGTGCGCTCGGGAATCGAGTGTCCATTTGCCTCCCCGTTCGTTCAACGTCGTTTCCTGGAAAACGTTGCAGGACTGACGCCAATCGAAAACCGCGAAATTGGGCCCATTTCCCTTGAAGCGTGGCTTCTGTATTGCGCGCGTTGGGTCAAAAATGACCTTTTGGGCACGACCGCCACGCCGAGAGGCAACCCGCATCCGGAAACGCAAAGGGCGCTTGTCCTTCAATCCATCCAAGTAGCAGGACAAGCTCCTGCGGTATCGCCTGGTCACCCGGATATGTCGAGCAGGTTTCGAAGTTGCGTGGCGAGTTCGAAGGGAGAGCACGGCTTTTCGAAAACGGCGTCCGCTCCATCGATATCCGCCGGGCCGACGCCGGTGAGAAACCACGATGCGAACGCACTGCGTGCGCGGGTCGCCTCGAAGGAATTGAATGAGCTGCCAACCGTCTAGCTCGGACATATGAAGGTCCGTCACGACGATATCGGGCGCATCTCCAAATGCCTTGTCGAGAGCCACCTTACCGTTTTCGGCCTCGCTAACTCGGAATCCCGCCCGCTTCAAACCAAACACATAGGGCAAGCGGCTATCTTCGTGATCGTCGACGAGCAGCACATGTGGAAGCGAAGGCACGCCACCATTAGAGCACAGCCAACTCGCCCCCCTGCTCCTTACGTCGATTCATGTCGCTCGATCGGAAAGTAAGTGTTTACTACCCATCCTTCGAATGCAGACGTCATGCGCTATTTTCCATTGTCGCAGAGCAGCACGTTGGCCATCCTTTCCCTCGCGTGCTCTGCCGAATTGCTACAACAGCACATCGTGATCGTGGCATTTTTCCCCGGCAACGTCGCCCAAACGCGAAGCTTTGCGGTCCCGACAGCGTGGCGTAGCTCGTGCTAAAGCCGCGGTCGGAACAAATGGGCGCCGCAGGTGGTGTCCCACTCGTTCGCTCCGGGGGGCCAGCTCATAGAGGCTAGCCAATGCGCGACTTAGCGATCCCTTTCGAAAAAACGTGGAACATGGCGAGCCGCCCCGCCGAGGGCAGACTTCTCATGAACCCACTCCAAAATCTCCCGGTCCTTCTCCGCGAAAAGGACGGGGCCATCATCGCCGAGTGTCCGCTGCTTCCGGGCTGCTCGTGCAAATCGCTCTCTCGACTCGACGCCCTGCGCACCATGCAAAGGCTTCTGAAACGTGTCGTATCGTCGGGCTTGATCCAGGAGATCGAGCATACGCGTTACGAAGTCGTCCACGTCGCCGTCAGCGATCCCGTAGACGAGGGCCAGCCAACCCGGGCGCGCAGTGTGAGAACGCCGGGTGGTACCAAGCACGCTGCTTGAAAGTCGGTGGCACCTTGTGATCGCGGGCTTTGCTCCGAGCGGTCGGCTTCACCATCGTCGTTGGTGAAGACGTTTCCCTCATTTCGGAATCGCGAAAAAAACGGAGCAGGTGCCATGACCGAGTCCTTCAATCAGCGAACGCAGGCATCGTCAGCTTTGTCCACGGCGCAACTCGCTGCCATCGAGGACCAGCTTTCCGGTTCGGGGTGCGTCGTTCACGTGCCCGGTTCGGAAGGATTCGCGCGGGCCACCCAACTCTGGAATGGCACGATTGAGCGCAAGCCCGCCCTCGTCGCCGCGTGTTCCAATTCCCACGCTGTCCGCGCCGCGTTGCTGGCCGCGCGGACCGCGGGGCTTCCCGTATCCGTGCGCAATGGAGGCCGGGATTGGGTTGGACGCGCTTTGCGGGACGGTGGGCTCGTTCTCGACCTGACCCCGATGCGGGAATGCTCGGTGAATGTGCAAGGCCTCGAAGCGACCGTGGCTGCTGGCGTGACGGTGGCCGATTTGAATGCCGCCGTCGGCCGACATGGTTTGGCCGCCGTCATCGGCAACGAGGGCACCGTCAGTATGACCGGCCTTCTTTCGGGAGGCGGCTACGGACCGTTGACGACGCGCTTCGGGCTCGCTGCGGACAACCTGCTCTCCGCGGAGCTCGTACTTGCGGATGGAAGCATCACTTCGTGCGACGCAACCCACAACCGCGACCTGTTCTGGGCGGTCCAAGGCGGAGGCGGCAACTTCGGTGTCATTACCTCGATGCGCCTCCGTCTGCATCGGGTAGAACAGGTCCTGTCTGGGATGATCATGTTCCCATGGGGCGAGGCATCCGCCGTGTTGGAGCGGTTTTCCACGTTGATGCAGGCGGCGCCGGACGAACTCGCGGCGGGCGCGATTCTTTCGCTTGGACCGGGCGGTGCCCCGGTCGTCCTGGTCAGTCCTCTCTGGAGCGGCGATCTGGAGCGTGGGCGGCAGATTGTGCGCGAAATCGAAAGCTTCGGCACGCCGATGGTCAGCAAAGTCGGGCCCATGCCAGCATCGGATCTCCTGTCGCTCACCGACGGTAAGCTGGTGTCCGGACGCGGCTACGAACTTGCCACGCGATGGCTGACCGACCTGTCACCAAACATCGTCTCCACGCTGATTGCGGCCTACGATGACCGCACTTCCCCTTATTCAGCCATCATCCTGCACCATTTCCACGGTGCTGGGACGAGGGTCGCGCCGGAAGACACGGCATTTGGCATGCGCCAACCCCACTTTACCGCGCTGATTTATGGCATTTGGGAACCCGCGCATCTCGACGGAGCGAACCATCGTCGCTGGGCCCAGGATTTATCGTCCAAGCTGTCGAATTGGGCATTACCCGGCGGTTATGCCAATCTACTTCATCACGATGCGCGGGATCAAATCGGGTCAGCGTTCGGTCCGAATGGGCAAAGGTTGCTCGAGTTGAAAGCCAGGTTCGATCCCGACAATGTCTTTTCAGCGATACCTCTGCCTAGCAGCTCTCGATCGGTGCGCTCGTCGGGTGAATAAAAGCCATAAGGCGATATGCACGGCGCCCCCGTATGTTCGGTGCTAGACAAATATGCGCTAGACGACCACGTTGAGCAACGGCTCGCCTGCGGCGAAACGGCGAAGTTGCTCGGCGACCAACCTCCTCGCGCGCGGATGGAACGAAGCCGATCCGCCGGCGATGTGTGGCGTGATGATCACGCCGGGGACCCTCCACAGCGGATGGTCCGCGGGAAGCGGCTCCGGATCGACGACGTCGAGCGCAGCGCGCAAACGCCCTGCCCGCGTCTCCGCGAGCAGTGCGCTCGTGTCGATGGCCCTACCGCGCCCTACGTTGACGACCAGCGCCCCATCCGGCAACGCCGCCAATTGCGCGGCGCCGAGCAAACCGCGGGTGCTGGCCGTGTCGGGCACAATCAGCACCACGATGTCGGCCTGGGGCAGCAGCGCCGGCAACTCGGCGATACCGTGCACGTCCTCGGCCGGCCGCGCCGTGCGCGCGACGCGTGTCACCAGGGCTTCGGCGGCAACGAGCTGGCGTTCAATGGCCTTCCCGATGGCCCCATATCCAATCAAGAGCACACGGCTGTCGGCGAGCGAACGCGTATGGGCCCTCGCCCACGAGCCGGTCGCCTGCTGCGCGAACCAGCGTGGCAAATCCCGCTGCGAAGCGTGAATCAGGGCAAGCGAGTGCTCCGCGACACTCAAGTCGTGCAGACCACGGCCATTCGCCAATCGCACGCCGGGTGGCAGCCATGGCAGCAACGACTCGACCCCTGCCGAGAGCGACTGCACGACCTTCAGCCTGGACATCCGGTCGAGCAGCCTGGCCGGGTTGGGGCCGCGATCGTACGGCATGACATAGAATTCGATTTCCTCCAGGTGCTCCGGCGGCGGTCCGTCACCATCGTAAAGATGGGCATGCATGCCGTCGGGAAGATCGATATCGAGCCATGGCATCAGAACGCTTACCGGCATGGTCATCTCGCTCCCTCGCACTCGAGCCCGTGCAGCGATTCGTGCTAGGCCGAACTCAGGCCAACGAGATCGCCGCTTCCTGCATGAGCATGGCGAACAAATCGGTCGAGCCCGGGTCCTGGCCGGCCTGGAAGAGCAAGGTCGTGACCTGACCACGGTGATGCGTTTGATGGTTGAAGAGCTGCATGGCCGCCCACCATACGGGCACGGCGGGCATGACCTTGCCTTTGCGGACGATCGACAATGTCCCGGCGAGTGTCTCGGCGGTCAGCGCCTCGGCCCAGACGTCGATGGTGCCGTCGGTTCGCTCTCGCTCGCGGCGCAGCTCGTCGAAGTCGGACGCGATCTCCTGATCGAGCGCCTTGATGCCATCCACGCCGATATCTCCCGGCTCGGGCACACGTCCGGCGAGCCGGCCGAGCCAAATGCGGTCGGCAACGAGGATGTGATTCAACGTTTTGTGAATGGATCC
Organism: Sorangiineae bacterium MSr12523; assembly: GCA_037157775.1. Lineage (NCBI taxonomy): Bacteria > Pseudomonadati > Myxococcota > Myxococcia > Myxococcales > Pendulisporaceae > Pendulispora > Pendulispora brunnea. The sequence continues at coordinate 12,532,590 of CP089982.1, read as the reverse complement.
GAAGAATGCCCCGCGGTCACGTTTCCGCTCCTCGTCCGTCAGGCGTGCGGCGGTCGCATAGACCTTGTCATTCATCCATCGGTTGTAACGAGCAAAGGTACGACACATGTCGGGCGTCATGCGCGGCATGCTACCACAATGGTCCGGCCCCGCACGGAACGGTGGAACCCGAGATGGGTTCCACCGCGATCCTTTACAGGGAACGAGAAGACGGCCCGCTGGATTGGCGGGCTAATGGCATGTGTAAATAGGGCTGCTATCGAGCACCATTCCATCGACCCCAACGAGTTGCGTCGCGAATGTCGAGTCGGTCAGGTGCAACTTGATCACGCCGAAGTCGGAGATGAGCTTCGCGGTCGTCGAGTGTGCGGCGCTGATGTCATAAGGAGTCATGCCGCCGTTGCCACTGAGGACCTCCACGGGCCCGAGCGAACTCGCATTACCTGACGCGTCCTGCGGCACGAATCGCTCATAATGGTGATCGTGTCCGTTCAGGACGAGATCGACTTTGTTGCTGACCAACGTCGACCAGAGGGAGGCGAGCCCCAAGTTGTCGCCGTGATCGCCGGAGCTGAATCGCGGATGATGATAATACACGGCGATACACGGCTTCGTCGTTGCGGCAAGATCGCTCTTGACCCACGCAAGCTGCGCCGGGTCGGCCGCAACATCCGCGAATTCCTTGGGCACGAAGTCGTTGGAATCGAGGGCAAGGAAATGCCAATTCCCCATGTCCCAGCTATAATACAGCTTGCCCTTCGGCGTGGCGATCTGTCCGAAGTACGATTTGTAACCGGCGTACGCGGTGTTGTCATACGTTTCGTGGTTGCCCGGCACTGGATGCATGATGCTTTTGAACTTGCCCCAGGTCTTGTCGAAGTAATTCTGAAAGTCCGACAGGTGCGCATCGTCGTATTGATTGTCACCCATGGTGATGACGACCGCCGGAGCTATCGCACTCACGAGTGCCGCCGTCTTCGGGTGAATGCAATTGGGGTCCGCGGCCGTGCATTGGTCGGCGATGTCCCCTGCCCCGGCGATGACGAATGGATGGGCATCCGGGCCGGTTCGTGTGCTCACCGTGAGAGCGGAGCTCGACGCCGAAAGGTTCCCCGCAGCATCGCGGGCACGCACCGTATAGGTGTAGCTCGTTGCGGGCGACAGACCGCTATCGGTGTATGGGGAACTTTGTGTGGTGGCTACCACGGCGCCGTTCCGCAGCACGTCATATCCTGTCACGTTGATGTTGTCGGTCGATGCATTCCAACGCAGCTCGACGCCGGAGGTGGTCACCCCAGCCGAGTTCAGGGCGGCGGGCGCGCTGGGGGCTTCCGTATCACCCACGGAATCCGGAACGCCATAGGCCTGCAGCTCCCAAAGCGAATAGCCATACGCAGTGCCGCGCTCCGTGGCGACGAGGCGCAAATACCGAGCACGCTCGGTGAATCCCGTGAGATCATCGGTATTCCCATCGCCATTGGTGATGGTTCGCACGGTGGTCCATTGCCAGCCATTGTCGGATATCTCGAGCCGGTACTTCTTTGCGTACGCAGCTTCCCAAGAGAGCTTCACGCGGTGAATGGCCGCGCGTTCACCGAAATCGACGCGAATCCACTGAGGATTGGGCCCCTCCTCGCTTGCCCACCGCGTCGACGAATTTCCGTCCAAGGCCTTGGGACCGCCGAACTCCGTACTCTCGGAGCTCGACACGATGACGCGTTTTCCCTGCGAGAGCAGCACGTCCGCGGCTCGCGACTGGGCGCGAACTGCGGGCGGCATCGCGAATGCGACGGCAACGCCGGCGCCGAGAATCGAAATGGAGAACAGCCTGCTTCGGCGAGACCGATGGGGTCCAGAGTTCATGTCACTTCCCCTCCGCGCCACGACGCGGCGCATTAGTTAGGAAACTTTCCTAACGAATGGATAGTGGCTCCTGGACCGACGGTCAAGCGGTCTTGAGGGGCTGTGCTTCTCGCGCCCTTCACTCATTACGTGACGCCCCGCGGCCATGCGATGAATGCGTATCGCGCACCGGGCCGGGAGATACGTTGCCAATTGCAGAAATGCGCTGGTGACAACGATGACAAACCCGAACGTGAGGGAGCACGGCCAGAGGGCCAATGTCAGGAGACCAGTGACGACTGGTACTCGTGCCGGCGGCCCGCACTTGGGGAAGTCCCACCACCGCCCACGTGAATAGCAGAAAGCCAGGGCGGCTCGAAAACCGGTTCGAGGCCGCCCGGCCAACGTCACTCGAGGATCACATTCCCACCCGCGATGCCGTCGGGACCGAGGCCGGCGGGTTTCGCAGAAAGCGCGACGCGCACCTTCCATCCCTCTGCGATGCCGAGATTCTTCTCTTCGACGAGCTCGAAATACAATCCGCCGTTGCCGGCCGGAAAAGCACTCAGCGCGCTCGCGGGCACCTTTCCCGAGCCACCCTCCACCGGGTACGTGCATGCGATGTGACTCGAATCATCCTTTTGCGTCAGAATGAGTTTCACGACGCCGGAGGGCTCGCCTTCGCGCTCCCACTGAACCTCGAGATCTTTCGAACGAGGAATGCGTACGTCCTTGCCGCTCGTTTGGCCTGCCACGCTCACCGTGATCATCGAAGGCGCTTTCAATGTCGTTTCGAACCCAGGAACTCCATCGGGATCGCCAGCGGCTTTGATGAAGAAGTCCTCGCCCCCCGACCAAATCGAACCGGAAGATTCGAATCCCTCACGGCCGGGAGACAATGTCAAAACTCGGTCACTGTTGGAACGACGGATCTCGATATTGCCTGCGCTGGCCCGGATGATCTCCGGGGGAGTCGGAAAATCCGATTCGGTGAATGGCCGGCAGCGCGAGATGGAGCAATTACCCTCCACGGTGACGTCGCATTGGGGTTGGACCGGCAACGACGTGCCACCATAGAAGTTCGCACTCGCGCCATGGGAAGAGCCATTCGTGGTATTCTTGTTCGAAATACTTACTTCCCCCAGCCTGAGACCTTTGCTGCGCGCAAGCTGGTCGCGTATGCTGTCTCCTTTGGACGAATCGTCACCACCACATGCCGCGCACGCGACCGCGCATGCTGCAATCCAAGCCCACCGATAATCCATTTTCATACGACCCTCCGTGTCTCGACGGACCAACTGCCCGCCGAGGCTCGAAGGTTTCAATGTTCGGAACGCGCCCCCTGGATCAGGCTTTTCGGAAGCGGTCTTCCTTTCGTGCGTACCGGTTCACTCGGCACTAGCCAAGTGCGCCCTCTGCGATCGGGCCCGCTTCGGGCTGTCGGACCATATCGATATGTATATTTGATTTGGTACCTCGAATGGTTCGACCCCGTCGTGGCATGACGTGACCGGACGATCGAACCGCCCGGCATCGGGATTGCACTGCGCCCGTGTCATGCAGAACCCGGGATACGCCGCATCGCTCGTCGCGCGACCTACCCTCGTGACATGTCTCCTTTGGGCTCTCGCCGCAACGGGCTGCGCGTCCCGCACGGAGGCGGCCGCGGTGGCCGTTTCCTCTGCCATGAGCCCCTACGACTCGCAGCGATTGGGCGCATCGACGTCCCAGCGGCCCGGACAGCCGGCAGAAGAGGAACAACGTCGAAGTGTAGCCCGCGAGTCACAGACCATATGTTTCAGGGGGAACGTATCCTCGACCGGGCCGTTCGGGCATCCCCTGGAGCGGGTCAGTGTGCGCGCCGCGCTCGAAGGCGAAGCAAACGTCGAAACGAGCACCGACGTCGGTGGCGAATTCCACCTTTGCATCAAACGTGAGAGCCAATCCCTCGGCAAAGGGATTCTTGGCAGCCGATACGTCGACCGCAGAGTCCCTGCGCACATCGTGTTCGAACGCACCGGATTTGCGACGAGGAAGATGGACGTCACGCTCGATACCGCCGATCGGGAGCGCAAGCTCGACGTCTCGTTGGAATCCGCTTCGACCGCGCAGGCTCCGTGAAGACCCCGTCACATGTGATGCGTCAGATTCACAGTCACCGCACCCATTGCGTATGCTAAATTTTTAGCATACGGTTCCAGCGAATGGAACTGCCGGCTTGTGGGATCGGTTCGTTGAAGCTTCTCTGGCTCGTCGCCATGTGTGCACTGCTTGGGTGCGGCGGCGCGCATTCGAAAGGGCCCGTGCACGTGCCGATCTGGCCCGGCGCTGCGCCCGACGCGCAGCCGATTCCCGGGCCGGAAAATGCCACCAGCACGGAGACGGATCCACTCGTTGCGGGGCGTCCGTGGACGGAGGTGACGAATGTCGCGCGGCCGACGATGACGGTCTATCCGCCGCGCGGCAAAAATACAGGTACCGCGGTCATCGTGTTCCCTGGCGGCGGCTACAAGGCACTGGCGGTCGACCTGGAGGGAACGGAGGTCTGCGATTGGCTGACGTCCAGAGGAATCACGTGTGTGCTCCTGAAATACCGAGTCCCGTATTCAGGGCCGTATGGGGACGCGAGCTGTCAATGCCACATAACGCCGAAAGCGCCGCTCGCACTCGAGGACGCGCAGAGAACCATCAGCCTCGTGCGAGCTCGCGCCAAAGAATGGCATATCGATCCGCACAAGATTGGAGTACTCGGCTTCTCCGCTGGCGGGCACCTCGTCGCGGCGACGAGTACGCATTTCACGCAGCGCGCGTATGGTTCGATCGACGTGGCCGATCGTGAGAGCTGCCGCCCAGACTTCGCCATCGCGCTGTATCCAGGCCATTTGTGGACGGAAGAGAATCTCGATTTGACCCCGGATATCGCGACGCGCATCTCGCGCGACACACCGCCCACGTTCCTGGTGCAGGCGGAGGACGATCCCGTCGACAGCGTCAATCACTCCCTCGTTTACTACACCGCACTGAAAAACGCGGAAGTACCCGTCGAGCTCCACCTGTTCGCCCATGGCGGGCACGCATTCGGGTTGCGCCGCACCGAACATCCCATCACGGAGTGGCCTCAGCTCGCGGAGACATGGCTGCGGACGATCGGAGTGCTCCCTCCGTAGTGCGGCATGGCTTCACTCGGAGGAGCAGTGCATACATGATGCGCATCGTTCGAATGAACGGTACCGCTTCCGCACGCTTCGAGGGCACTCCAACACCACGATGCAATTCGCAGCCGTGCCCGATTGCAGGCGGTTTCGCGCAGAAGCACAATGCGAAGCATGACGAGCCAGGCGTTCCTCCCGCTGTCCACATATCGTGAGTACCCCCTCGACGAAATGCGTTTGCGCGCGGCAACCTTCGCGCAAGAAATGCAGCGCCGTCGCACGGTGCGCGACTTTTCGAATCGCGCGGTTCCGCGCAGCATCGTCGAAGATTGCCTTCGCGCGGCGGGCACGGCCCCGAGCGGTGCGAACCAACAGCCGTGGCATTTCGTGGCGGTGCAAGACGCGGCGATGAAGACGACGATCCGAGAGGCCGCGGAAAAAGAAGAGCAGACCTTTTACCAAGGCCGCGCGCCGCAAGCTTGGCTCGATGCGCTCGCACCGCTCGGCACGAATGAACACAAGCCGTTCCTCGAGATCGCACCGTGGCTCATTGCGATCTTCGCACGCTCCTACGGTTTGAACGACGACGGCTCGAAGGTGAAGCACTACTATGTCCAAGAATCGGTGGGCATCGCGACCGGCCTTCTCATCGCCGCCATCCACAACGCCGGCCTGGCCAGTTTGACCCATACCCCGAGCCCGATGAACTTTCTCAATAGCCTCCTCGGCCGCCCCTCCCACGAGCGCCCCTTTCTGCTCCTCGTCGTTGGGTACCCGCAAGACGGCGCCACCGTGCCCGATATCCATCGGCAACCGCTGGAATCCATCGCGACGTTCGTCTGAGTTCGCGGCGGGCACCCGAATTACGATTCGGGTGTTCCTTTTTTGCCTTTCCAGCGGCATTGCCTGCAGACGGGCTCTTGCCGGGCGTTCAGCGCGATTTCGGAACGATGCACGCTGCGCTGGCAGTTGACGCATGGAACCAAACCGCGAACGAGTGGCGGAGGCGTGGCCGTAGCCTTCGCCAGCTCGGCATACGCGCGCTCGAGCATCCGTGCCCCTTCGTTGCCAGGGCTCTCCTCGTACAGGTTCGGCGGTTCTTCGAAGGTGGGATCGTAGGCGCGCCGGATCTGTTTTCGCCCATCTTCGATGGCGCGGCATCGGCCGCAAACGAGCGATCCGTCATCCGAGAAAAGGAGATCGCTGGACGGCACCTTGGCGGAACACGCGGAGCATGCCGGCAACGGCCGATGAGGATCGCGGTAGGGCATCGTGTCAGCAGATGGACGCTAGCAAAGGCGCGACCGTTGTCGAAGGAGTCACGCGTCGATTTTGAGCAACCGCCCTGGATTGCGGCCGAACAGGAAGACAGCGAAGGAGCCCCCGATGCCGTCTTCCCACTTGCGGAGAGTTGCTCGAGCCACATTTGCCCTTATCCCCCTTGCGAGCGTTCTCACCACCGGCTGCGGAAGGCGCGATGTCCCGCCGCCTGCATACCCGGATCGGTCGCCACCCGTGATCGAGCGCTACCCGGAGCGGCCGCCGGGAGAAGACAGGGGTCGGATCGTTCTCGATACGCCAGGTATGCGGGCCAATGTGGTGGAGATCACAGGTGTTGCGCGTACGCCTGGAGGCTTTCTCTCGGCGGATACGATGAGCATCCTCACGCAGCCCGTCTGCACCACACCGTGCGTCGTGGATTTGCCACGCGGCCGACACGAATTCATCTTCACATCGGCCACCGACGATTCGCGCACCAGCGCGGAGACAATCGATCTCCAAGCGAAACCCCTCGTTTTGAAGCACGCCGTCGGTAGGGAGGTCCCGCATCCGTGGCTCAAATTGGGCGGGTACACATCGTTGATCATCGGGCTCACCACCGCGGCGATCAGCATTCCCGTGTTTGCGGGCGGGCAACGATCGGACGGGACACACGCGGAGCCAAACCCCGCAGGTGGCTTCGTGGCCCTCGGCATTGGGACTGCGTTCACCGTGCTCGGTGGCGTTCTTCTCAGCCTGGGACGCACGGAAATGCAGCCGGGAGCGACAACGACATGGACGTTCGAGAGGCCTTCGGAGAGGCCAGCGATACCGGCAACGCCCACGATGGAATCGACCCGCTTTCGGGAAAGCTCGAGTCAGGAGGCTCGGGCCTTGGCGCGCTCGAGCGCAGAACCATGAACGGGATCGCGTGATGGCCACGACGATGGGAATTCACGGGGCCGGCGGAACGATTGTTCACTCGTTCGAACGGATCGTGCAACGGATGGCGCCTTTCGGTTTGCGCGTGCCCTATTTTTGCGGCGCAAGAACGAGTATTCGCACGGAATCATGACGAACCACGCGGACTCTTCGATGTTGATACGTTCGGTGCTAATCGCCGTGGACCTTGACGGCGCTTTTGAAGATAGCGCCAAAACGTAAACCAAGGATTCATCCATGCGTCGATTGAATGTCCCTTTCTTGGCGGCTCTCGTTGTTCCGTTGTCCATCGTGTTCTTCTCTATCGGTGGTTGCTCCAGCGATTCCGACAACAATTCGGGCGGCCCCGGCACCAACGATCGCCCGGTGTCGAAGGCGGAGTGCGAGCCCAAGTGCGAATCGAAGGCAGCCACTTGTGGAGCCACGGACGCGCAGGCAAAACAAGTGTGCCCTTCCCTGTGTGAGTCGGCCACGGCGAGCCAGCTCGAATGCTTGCAGGCCAAGCCTTGCTCCGAGCTTGCGAACATCGACAGTCTCGACGCTGCGTGTCCGAAAGCCACGCCGCCACCGGGTGGGAACACTGGCAAGAAGCAGTTTGGTGATTCGTGCGTCTGTCCCGATGCTCCCGAGAACGCGCAAGGATACTGCTCGGGAACGGACGCCCCATGCAGCGCCGATCTCGCATGCGTCTATACCGGCGGCAAAGGAGCGGGCCAATGCATGGCCGAAAATTGCTGCAGCAAGTCCACCTCGGAATGCGAAAAGGACCCTTCGCTCCTCACCCAGTGCACACGAGGGCAATGCAAACAAGTCGGCTATGTCGGCTTCTATTGCAGCAAATAGCCAACGCGGCCTAGCGAAGTCGCGACCATGCCTTGACCGCGAGCTCGTACTCGGTAGTACCGGGGAGCGGTGCGGTCGAGATGGCTTCCAAGAATTCGCTTGGTGGCAGGTAACGATGGAACGACACATAGTGCCCGACCATCTCGGGACACACGTATAGAATCCCGCTCGACGGAACGCCGAAATTTCCACCGGACCGAAATTGGTGGCAAAGGTTGCACACGTGAAATCCGGCCGCTGCTCCCCAACCCAAGGCTAGAGAACTTTCGCCCCATCGCTGCGCATAAGATTGAATCTTGGCGACGAGCGTGGGAGCTACGTCTCCGGTCACGAATCGATGGGACGCATCCAACCACCCCACCGCACGCACGTGCGGGCCTCGATCGATTTGTGAGCACGTGTCCAAGTCGGGATAGTACATCGCAGGTTCCCCCTAGAGCATCTCAGCTGTCCAAGTTGCCGCCAAGCGCGAATTTGACCTTTCGTCGCGCCAACGGTGCCGTCGCTGCACGGTGGGCACCGTTGGCTGCATGTTCCTGGTTGGATGACCATGCGGCTGCCACTAAGGACGCGTGTTCCCGCATCGGTGGCAGCCGTTCATCCTTCTGAGCATTTCGTGTTTTTCCCTGGCCCTGACCGGGCACGCCGAAGAACCGAAGCCCCGGGCCATCGTCGCCGGTGCGCTCAATGCGTTCGGTGGGGAGGCTCGCGTGCGCGCGGTTCACGGGGTGCACATGAAGTTCCTCGGGCATTGGAGCCTCGTCGAGGGCTCCGAGCGGCCCGAGGCACCGTGGGATGTAACCTACGAAGAGGGCGAATCGTGGTTCGATTTCGCGCTGCCCGCGTGGCGCGAAAAGTCGACGACGTGGTACTCGGCGCCGGGTAGCCCCGCGGCTCGGTTTCCCTGGGAGATCACCGTTGCGGGCCAGACCGCGATGCTCACCGTCGGCGGCAAGACGCGACCCGGCAGCCCAGTGCACGTGGCCGATGCGGAAGAGCGGCTCTCCCATTTGCCTGATCGGCTTTTGCTGGCCGCGCTGGATGCGCCGGATCTGCGCCGCGAACCCGGCGAGTTCCTTGGTGGCCATCCGCAGTACGTGGTGTCATTCCAGTGGAATCGGCAGCCGGCTCGCATCTGGATCGATGCGCGCACCTGGCGCATCACGGAGGCCGAGCTCGTGCACTCGATGCCCACGGACCATTTCTGGCGAGTACGCGGCGATGTGCGCGACCGGTTGCACTTCCAGCAATGGCTGCTCCAGCCTGGAGGCTATTGGTACCCAGCGCAAACGGATTTGACACGCGCGGGAATTCCGTACCACTCGACCACGCTCACGGCGGTCGAGCGCGACGTGGCCCCGCCCGGAGGGTTTGCGATTCCGGATCATGTACGCGCAACCTTCCGCGCCGAGGCACGCGGACCAGGCGACACGCCGGCGCCGGGTGAAAAGCCGGTGATGGAAATCGCGCCGGGCATTTGGTTCGCGGCGGCGCGCTGGAATTCGTTGCTGGTCGCCCAGCCCAATGGCGCCATTCTCGTGGATGCGCCCATTTCGGATGTGTACTTCGGCCGCACGATGGACGAGGCCCGGCGTCGTTTCGGCACAATGCCTTCCGCGCTGGTGCTCACGGATGCCGTCGTGCCGCAGCTTTCCGGCGTACGTGACGCAGTGGCTCGAGGCGTGCCGGTGCACGTGCTCGATGCGAATCGCAACTTCGTCGAGTCGCTGCTCGCGCAACCGCACACACTTGCCCCCGATGCCCTCGCGCGCTCGGGTCGGGCGCCCACACTTCGTTCGGTGGCCGCGCGCACGAGCCTCGGCCAGGGCACGGGCCGCATGGAGCTCGTGCCCATGCGCACGTCGCTCGGAGAGCGGGTGGTCCTGGTGTGGTTTCCCGCCGCGCACCTTTTGTGGACGGCCAGTGCGCTCGGCACCGTGCCCACACCGAGCCGCAAAGCCGAGCTCGAAGCGGTCATTGCGCGCGAACACCTCGACGTGAGCCGCGTGGTCGGCGCGCAGCTCGAACCGATGCACTGGCCGTGAGCCACGCCGTGCCACTGAATGGCACCTTCGTAGTCTGCTATCGCACCACGATAAAATGCTTTGATTTTCCCATTCATCGATGTTGGCGCAACGCAGCAATGCCACCGGAATTGGGAACCTCGTTGACAGGATGGTCGGTGTCGGTATTAGTTAGGAAACTTTCCTAATTAATGAGGGACAAACTCATGCATACCCAGTTGGTGCAGCATGCATCCCGACGAAGGTCCATCCTCGAGTGGGCGCGCCATTGCACGGTGCTTGCCGGAGTACTCACCGCGTGTGCGATGGTGACGGCCTGCGCCCAGGTCGAGCCGGAGGACGAAGCAGCGGTCGAAGAAGTATCCAGCGCGGTGCTCGCATCGGGCGGCGATCTGTCCGAGCCGCACAAAAAAGACATCGCGATGCAGATCGTCGCCAGTGCGGAAAACTCCACGCTCGACTGGAAATCGCAGTACGGATACATCGAAGTCGTCGATGATCGCGGATACACCGGCGGCATCATCGGATTTTGCTCGGGAACCGGGGACATGCTGGATTTGGTGGAGCGCTACAAGTCCCTCAAGCCAGGAAACATTCTCGAAAAGTATCTTCCCGCCCTGCGCAAGGTAAACGGCACCAAGTCACTCGAGGGCCTGAAGCCGAATTATCCCAAGGACTGGGCCACGGCGGGCAAGGACCCCGTGTTCAAGCGCGCTCAGGACAACGAGCGCGACCGCGTCTACTTCAACCCGGCCGTGTCGCGGGGCAAGCAAGATGGTCTCGGAGCACTTGGGCAATTCATGTATTATGACGCGATTGTGATGCATGGCAATGGCGGCGATTCGCTGAGTTTTCCGTCGATTCGCAAGAATGCGATGAAGAAAGCGAAAACTCCCGCACAAGGCGGTAACGAAGTTGCCTATCTCAATGCCTTCCTCGACGCGCGTGTCAAAGCCATGAAGGCAGAGCCCGAACACAGTGACACGAGCCGCGTGGACACGGAGCAACGCGTGTTTCTCAAGAACGGGAATCTCGACCTTCACCCGCCGCTCGCTTGGAAGGTCTACGGAGATTCGTACCGCATCGACGATTGAGCACGTTGCGGCCTCGCCATGTAACTCGATTCGTTGCATGACGACGAGTCGATCGAGGACGCAGGGTTGGCGGGACCGATGCCCGATGCTATGTTGATGAATGGGTGCTGCAGGGGCGCCCTCCCCGCCGGAAAGAAGATTTCACCCTGCTCGTCACGGATCGTCTTCGCGGAATGCGCAGTCATCGCAAGCATCGCAGAGTCCTCGGGCCGAAGGAGCGGGTAGCGGCCAAAACCGGAGGAGACGGCTACGATGAGCGAACGCAACCAGCGGAAGACCCGCGCCGAAGTCATTATTTCCGAGCTTTACGAGCTCGTGTGGAATCGGGGTAACTACGATGCCATAGATGGGCTCGTCGCGCCTCGTTACACCCTTCATTCGGATCCCGGCGATCCATGGGAAGGGAAATCGCTCGATCGCGACACGTATCGTGCGCGCGTGCAGTATTCGCGGAGCGCGTTTCCCGATCTCGAGTTTTTCATTTACGACATCTTCGCGGCCGAGGATCGTGTCGCGGTACGGTGGAGCGCCGAGGGGACGCTTGCCGGTCCTCTTCGCGAAATCGCGGCGACCGGCAAGCACATGAGATTCACGGGGCAGACGTTCTACGAAATTCGAGGTGGCCGCGTCGCAGGCCATTGGCAGATCATCGATCGACTCGGTTTCATGGAGCAGCTGCCCAGGCAACCACCGCCGAGATACCTCGCCAACGTGGAGGCACCGTGATGCGTGGGAGGGCCACGCCGGGGGTCGGCAAGATGGACCCTGTCCAGGAGCTGAAGATACGCGCAGACATCCTGCACGCGCAGCTCGAGTCGAGGGACGGAGATGCGCTTGCGCGCCTGCGCGTCTTGCCCGAGCTGCGCCGTGCGGACGATGCGTTGCTGCTGGCGAAGGCAGAAGCCTTTCGTCGAAAGCATTGCCTCAGCGTCGTCGCGCGCGAGTGCGGCTTCGCAAGCTGGGAGCGCGCGCGCAACATCCTCAGCGGGGATGCGGAAGGAGTCGACTTCGGGACGCTTCTCCATGGAAGGAATGCCAGCAGCATCCTGAGTCCATGGTTCGCTTCCTACGAAGAGGCCCTTGCCGCGCAGAGAAGTCTGCCGGATCATCCCCGGCATTACCTACTCGCCTACAAACGCCACTTCATGGTCACGGGTCGGTCGTTCGTGGAGGCGCTCGGTATGGATCCGGATGATCCCGATTGGGAGGCGATCGGCTGGAACTGGGCGCGTCCAACCGATCCCACCGCTCGAAGCCGCCTCTATTACAAGCGACTCGTTGCCATGCGAGGCGTTCCATAGCCAAGGGTCAGTCGTCGTCACCCTTCGCACGACCGCGGCCTTCGCGTTCGGCCGCGCGGAGCTCCTCGCCTTCGGGCCCTTCGACGGCGCGCTTGGCCTCCTTCGCGGCCTTTTCCACCCGACCCGATTGGATGTATTTTTCGGTGGCGGCGTCGTACTGGCGAGCGCCCGTACGGCTGCCTTCGCCCTCATTGGGTTCTTGATTCGGCGTGTCCGGCGATGCGCCGGTGTTCGGTTGTTCACCGCCTTTGCCCTGTTGGGTTTGCGGTGCCGTTTTCTTCGCGGGCTCGTGGGTTTGCGATGTGTTCGGCATGTCGCCTCCTCCGTGCCCCGCTAGAGCATCGTGCATGCCACCAAAGTCGGCGCCGTTTTTCCGCGCCATCCTGGGCAATCGCCGATGAGACAAAAGAAACCGCTGCGGCCAACTGCCACGTCGAGAGGGTTCATTCTCCGAAGCATCGGCACTACAGACGCGGGCGGTATGAGGTACCCATGATTCTTTATGGCTTTTGGAGAAGCAGCGCCACATGGCGCGCTCGGCTCATGCTTGGTCTAAAAGGCCTCGCCTACGAATACCGTGCGGTGAATCTGCTGGAGAACGGTGGCGAGCAGAATCGCCCGGATTACGTGAAGCGTAACCCCATGCGGCAGGTGCCCCTCCTCGAATTGCACGAGGAAGACGGGACGCTGCTGCACATCGGGCAGTCGCTGGTCATTGCGGAGTACCTCGAGGAGCGCTTTCCGTTGCCGCGCCTCTTGCCCGTGGGCCGCGCGGAGCGTGCGCGTGTGCGCCAGATCGCGGAGACGATCAACTCGGGTATTCAGCCGCTCGCGAATACCGCCGTGCGACTTTACGTGCGCGATGTGCTGGGCACGGACGAAAACGCCTGGTGCCGGCATTGGATTGGAGGCGGACTCACCGCGGTCGAGGCGATGGTGCAATCGAACGCCGGCCCATTTGCCTTTGGTGACGCACCGACCTTGGCCGACGTGTGCATCGTGCCGCAGCTTTTCCACGCGCGCCGCTTTGGCGTCGATACCGACGCATTCAAGACGCTCTCGCGCATCGAGAAAGCGTGCTACGAGCTCGACGTTTTCGCGCGCGCCCACGCCGAGCTCCAGCCGGACGCCCCACGCGCGACGCCATAGGGCCGGCCGGCGAGCTTCACGGAACATCGATCCGCACGTGGATTCGCCCGCGTGCGGATCGATTCGATTCTACGGATTCACGGCCGCTGCGTGCAAAGCGTGTAGTCGCCGCTGCCGCTGTACGAATAGACGCGCCAACGGTACTTGCCTGCCGTACCCGGATAGGAAATGCTCTCGTTCGAGGTGGAACCGTCGGACTTGCTCACCTGGCTCCACGCCGTGCCGTTCCACTTCTGCAAGTACAGATCGAAATCCGTACCGCCCGGGCCCACGAGCTTCGCACCATGCGTTCCCGAGACCGTGCTGTCGTAGCCATCGGCGCTTGGCTGATACGCCTGCGTGCCCGTCCCGCTCAGGGTGCCCGAGTACGAGGTGCCCGTGCACGTCGGGCCTCCGCCGATGTCCGCGTTCGCGGCGAGCTTGATGGTGCCTTTCAGCAGATCGCGGACGCGGCGCGGTTTGTTGCCACCGTTTTCGGAAATGATCTTCGCCGTATCGTCGGTGGTCCTGTGGTAGTCGGCATTCAGATCGCCGCCGCCGGACGGATTGCTCAGACCTTCGAAGACGAAGAGAACGTCCTCGTTCTTGTCGTAGAAGGATGCACCATCCTGACGCCGCGCGTAGGCCGCAATGTCGTGGTTGATGCGATCGAACGGGTCCGGAAGCGCGTTGTTCGCTTGTGTGAGCAACCCGGAGAGGTAACTCGTCGATCCATCCGACTTGGTATCGATCACGCTGATGCGTTGATCGTCCCAGCGCCCGACCATATCCATGTTGACGACGCCCACGATCTGCGAGAGCCCGATGCCCGAGATGGGATGGTCGACGAAATACTTCGACCCGACCAGGCCATCTTCCTCGGCCGCCGTCCAGATGAACAGGATCGAGCGATTCAATTCGCCATTGGCCTTGGCTTGCGCGAGCAGCGGTACCAAGGAAAGGAGAACACCGCTTCCCGAAGCATTGTCGTCGGCGCCGTTGTACACCGCGCCGCCCGAGCTCACGCCGAGGTGATCGAGGTGCGCCATGGCGACGATAACTTCGCTCTTCTTCGGGCCGGTCCCTTCCAGGAGCCCGAGCACGTTGTGCGTGTTGCCCGCGAGAACGGCATCGGAGCGCGCGGCGAGTGCGCTCGCCTCGGGCGACGACGATTTCGGATCGATGTAGAACCCGTGCTCGAACTGCGAGCTGCCGTACGACGACGGCTCGCGGGTGTCGCGGCTATGCACGTGGGCCGCTGCCTTCCCTTCCGGCGTGAGATCCGCCGCCAATGCGCCTTGCTGGAACGACTGCGCATACGCCCCGTTCGAATCACCCGGGTTGGGGCCGGTCAATCCGTACTTCTTGACGAGATCCGTCACGTACGTCGCGGCCTTATCGAAGTCCGCCGACGGCGCATTGCGTCCGCGAAGCTCATCGCTTGCGAGATAATTGATGTGCGTCATCGGATCGGAATCGTCCGCGCCACCATCCGCAAGGAGCCCCTGTGTCGGCGTGCTTCCGATGCGCGCCTCGTCCACATTTTTCTCATTGGCTAGCTCCGTGGGAGCCTGCCCCGAAACATCACGCGAATTCCCGTCGCTGCAAGCCCATAGCGCCAAAACGATCAGCGATGTGACGACCACCCCGCGTGTTCTCATTGGAAACCTCCGAGACGAAAGAAAAATTGGCTGTGTGTTTGGCGACAAGTGGGCTTCGCCGATTCAACAAGTGCGCAATTATCGAGATTCGTCGCGCAGGGTCCACCGAAATAATCTTGGCGCCCTCGCATTCGGCGCCCCCGATTCATCGGTCGTATCGCGGAGCCGTATTTCTACAGAGGGAGAGGCCTACCGCGATTCGGTCTCCCGCCGACGCCCCGAAGGAGGCGCCAAATGCCGCGTTGGTGGTGGGCCTGCGAAAACGCCTGCTCGATGACGCAGCGCTACATTTGGGCAACGAAACCGTGCCCCAGTTCTGGTTCGCGCCGAACGATTAAGGTTGCAATCTTTTCCCATTGTCGATTCGCCCATCGGCGATGGCCGTGCGCGGGAGATGCTCACATTGAGCAAGGTTTGCGCAAGATGCAATTCATAGTTGCAATTCCAAATGGGTGTATATGAAGACTCGATGTTCAAATACGCAGTTTGGTCGATCCCCCTGATTGCACTGTCCGTGGCGTGTGGCGCGTCGAACTCGAAATCATCGGACGTCGATCGTGACGGCTCCGCCGCCGGCCAGCGGGACGGTGCATGCATCGACGACGAGGATTGCCAAGGCCTCCTTTATCACTGCAAGTGCGTACGGCTCATGGAAGTGTTCGGCAAGGACAACACCACGTGCACCGATTCGCGGGGCGGCCGCCCTTGGTGCGCACCACCCAAGCCCCTTGTCGATTGCAACGATTTTGGCGGAATGGATACGTCGTTTGGAAACAACGGTTGCACCTCCGACGTGGATCCATAGATCGACACGGGGCCCATGCCTCGCGTTTGAGACGATGCGGCTTCACGGCACGCTTCAGCCGACTTGACCGTGAAGGTCCCTCCTTTGGTTGCAGCGTGGGTGTTGCACGATGCAACATCGAGACGTTGCACACATCGCACATTCTTCGATGAAGTGCGTTGGCCTGCAAATTGACAAGCAACTTCCCGGTGAAGTCAGTCGATTTCAAGTTGGCCAGCAAAGGAAGATCATCATGCCGCATTCAAAGCTCGGTGCAGGGCTCCGTTCGCTCGCCATTTCGTTTCCCAGTATTCTGCGAACGAATGACCATTTCCGGACAGCACACCCCGAAATGGTGGCCCATGCCGAACAGTTCTCATTGGCCAAGGTTTGGGGAAAAGGCGAAGCTGCGGCTGCGCCAACGGCCTTCGACCTGACGATGGCGCCGTATCTCGCCGATCCGTTTCGCGGTGCGGTGGAGCGGCGGCTTCGTGCGCCGGGAGAACCTGCGCTCGCGATGGAACTCAGGGCCGCGCGCGGGGCGCTCGATGCCGCCAAAATCACGTCCGACGACGTGGACCTCGTGTTGGTGAGCTCCTTCGTCGGCGATCGGTTCGGCGTCGGCAACGCGGCGTATCTTGCGAAGGAGTTGCAGCTTCGCGCGCCCGCACTCAACTTCGAAACGGCGTGTTCGAGCTCCGTCGTAGGGCTCCAAATGGCCGCAAGCCTCGTCGCCAGCGACGCTTACAAGCGCGTCCTCGTCGTGGTTTCCACGTCGAACTCGGTGCAGGTCGTCGACGACGACTCGCTCGGATGGTTCGTTGGCGATGGCGCGGGCGCGCTGCTCGTGGAACGCTCGAGCGCGTCGGCTGCTGATTCGGAATTCGGCGTTCTTGGGTGGAAGACGATCAATTCGATTGGAACGAACGACATGTTCGTGATCCACGCCGTCCTCGATCCGAAGGCGGGCGGGGACGGCCGCACGCGACTTTGCACGAGCGCCAACGAGAACGCGGGGGCGATGGCGCGCGACACGGCGGAACCTTACTTGCGCGCGTGCGTCGACGGTGCGCTATCGATGGCCTCTTCGTCGGTGCGCGACGTCGATTTCTGGGTCTTCAATACGCCGAATGCGTGGTATGCGGACTTTTGCGCCCGCGTGCTCGGCGTCGAAGAAGGGCGCTACCATAGCGTGTACCCTCGATATGCGAACATCGGCGCCGCGCTGATGCCCGCGACGCTTTACCACGCCCTCCACGAGGGGCGCATCCACCCGGGAGACGTGGTGGGCTTGTACTCCGTGGGAAGCTCCTCCACGGCGAGCGCTTTGATCATGCGAATTGGGAACGTGGCCTTGGGCCCCTATCCCGAACAACCCGCAACGTCGAACTAGCCAGCGCCGGGCGCCGGCGAGAAAGAGACACACCCATGTTGCGAATGCGAATCTGCTTGATGATCCTGTGGGCATGCATCGCTTTTCTTGCGGACGCACGCCCCGCAGCCGCCGAGAGCGAGGGGCCCCACGCATCCCAAACGGATCTCGATGCCGTGTACACGCTCGAGCATTTCGTCCCCGTGGGGCCAGGGCGCAAGGTGCACATGACGGAGAAGTTCACCTTGCGGAGTTGGCTTCGGTATCCGCGGCGCGCGGTCTTGATGCTCCCCGGCCCCATCGTGAAGGCGAGCTTCTACGATTTGCACACCGACGGCTACTCGTTCCAGAGCGATCTGGCGCAGGCGGGATTCTTCGCCTTCGCGATCGACTACGAGGGCAGCGGCGAGAGCACCTCCCCTCCCGATGGGCGCTCGGTGACGCACGAGTTCCTCGTCGACGAGGGCCGTAGGGTGCTCGAAGCCGTGCGCCGTCTTCGTGGCGTGGCCCGCGTCGACGTGCACGGCCAGTCCATCGGCGGAGCAGTGGCCAGCGAACTATGCGAGGACGCCACCCGAACGCGCACCTGCGTGCTGTCGTCGATGCTGTACCGAACGCCGAGCGAGTTTTTCAAAAAGGTATTCCTCGATCCTGCCTTCATTGCATTTCTCGAAGGCCAGCCGAATGGCTATCTGCCGACGACGCCTTCGTTCTATTCCATCAATATCGTAACACGCTCGCCGGCGCCGGTCGCCGATGAGATCCTCGCGACCCAACCGGGCCCTTACCCCGTGATGACCGTGCTCCGGCCGGCCTATGGGCTTCCATGGTTCGATCCGACGCGCGCCAAGGTGCCGGGGCTCATCGTTCAAGGCACCCTGGACACCATTCCGGCGGCGACGGATCCCGAAGATCTACGAGCAGCGTACGGCACACGCGGGGGCGGCAACGCCAAGCTGGTCTGGATCTCCGGCGGAGGGCATATCCCCCTCATCGAGAACGCGCCGTTTCATATTGAATACAAAACGGCGGTGCTCGACTTTCTCGATTCGCACTAGCGCGCTTTCCTCGATATCGATCGTGCGTGGGGCGCCGTCTTCACAGAGCTTGCAAGAAGGCGACGAGGTCGTCCTTTTCTTGATCGGTGAAGCCGATGTGGAATCGCTCGTCGTAGAATCGAACGACGGCGTTCAGGTCTTTCGCCGAACCGTTGTGAAAGTACGGCGCCCGCGTCGCCAGGCCGCGAAGTATGGGTCCTTTGGTCTTCCCGATGTCGTTGAATTTGCCGGTTATCAGGCCTCGCCCGGGATCGGTGACCGTGACCGTCCGTCCAGAGCTCGTTTCCATGAAGGTGTACGTCGGCAGGCCGGAAACATCGAGTCCACCCACCGGCGACGGCACCACGAGACCGATATCGATCGGTAGCGATGTCGAGTGATTCCCAACGTTCGGCGAATCGTGGCATGAGCCACAGAAACCGGTCAACGGCGATGGGACCCCCAGGGTGTCGTTGGGTCCGTTGAGACCGGCCACGTTGTCGATGGGAAACGACTTGTTGTTGAAGATCGCTTCACCGCGAGCGATGGCCGCGGCCCGGCGATCGCGCGGGGGATGCTTCTCCCACTCTTGGAACAACGTAAAGACCACGTTCGTGAACGTTGCAGTGTAACCGGGTTCGCACGAATTGGGGATTGCGCAATTGAGCACGTCGTTGATGCCAATGTAAAAATTGGGCAGCGTATCGGTGTAGAGGAACTCCGCGCCCCCATGGCCCTGGCGGGAGTCCAGCTTCAAACGATGAACCTCCTGTTGCGCGTTGAAGAGGTTCGTCTCGAACTTCACGATGCGCTCCGGAGTGCCGTCCGGCAGATCGGATTCACCTTGCGCGTGGCCGCGGGTCGCGTCGTTCGCCTGTGTTGCGAGATTGGATTCAATCAGGTCAACCGTGTTGTTGGGTGGATGCGTATTTTCCCGCCCGTCCCACATGACCGTCGACAGAAATGCGGTGTTCGCCGAGGGAAGCGGACGCCGGTACATGCGGAGCCCTGCCGCGCTGGGCGCCGTCGGACAGTGGAGAGGATCGGTGTATCCAACGAGCGTGAAATCGGCCGTTGCAGGAATGCCGATGTCGACACGAATGAGGGCTTTCGAAAGCATAGCCGTGGAGTTCAGCTCGGGATCCGGGTTCGACTCCCCGGGAGCCAAGCAATCCGACCCGTCGAACGCGAACAGCTCATCGTCCACCGGGCGGCTCTGGGCGAATTCGGGCGTGATGCTCCACCCGAAGGCCTCTTGATGGCACGTGCCGCACGTGCGCCCGTTGCTCCCGAAGTCATGAAAGAACGGGTTCCTGAAACTGAGATCGATTTTGCTCGGCGAGACCGTCGCAGATTTCCCGATCGAATCCGCCGTCACATCCTTGTACAATTTCCTAGCGGCAGCCGATTGCTCATCCACCTGCTCGTCCAGCGCCGCACTACACCCTGCGGCGAAGATGACCAAGGTCAGCCCAGTAGCAGTCCTGTTGAATCTCATGTCCCCCCCGGTGTCGATCCTGATCGAGTTGCCCTCGGCGATCGTGATTGCAATATTCGATCAACGAGCGGCTCTCGTCGTGCGGCAATCCCCCTCCCGTATGACGCCGAATGTGCCCATCCCGTTCTCCCTTCATCGCTGGCACATTTCGAGAGTCGAGATACGGCCGATTCGGGGCCTTCGACGCTTGTTTTTGGCGGTGCGGCTTGACGAAGTACACCGCGGCCGGCGACGTCGCAGATTCCGTCGTGGACGTCGTACATTGAAAATGGCATCTGACGACCGACTCGATGGACATGGACTTACGGCACGAATTCGGATGGGCGCGCGCGCACTAGCCGCTTGTACCCGCCTGCCATAACCTGTTGCCTTGGCAGCACATCCTCGACCGGTGCATGGGTGGGTGGCGGACGCATGCCTAGCGCGTTTCGACGACCGCGTTGATGCTTCTCGCGTGCCGCTGTACTACGGCAGGCATGCTCAAATTGTATGGCTTTGCCCCGACTCGTTCGATCCGCGTCCTGTGGATGCTCCGCGAACTCGGGCTCGAGTTCGAGTACGTGAACGTGGACCTCCGAAGCGGCGAGGCCCGGCGACCCGAGTTCTTGGAGCTCAACCCCGCCGCGAAGGTACCGGTCCTGGCCGACGGCGATCTCGTCCTGACCGAGTCCGTGGCCATCGTGCTCTATCTTGCGGAGAAGCACCCGGAGAAGGGCTTCTTGCCCGTCGAGTTGCGGGAGCGAGCCGAGGTGCATCGTTGGCTTCTTTTCACCGCGACGGAGCTCGAGCAGCCGCTGTGGCGCATCTCGAAGCATCGCGTTCTCTATCCGCCCGAGAAGCGCATCGCCGCGGAAATCAGCAACGCCGGCGACGACTTCAAGGCCATGGCTGCCGTCCTCGACGAGCACATGGCGTCTCGTGCATTCGTCGCAGGCTCCCACGTCACCGTGGCAGACTTCGTCTTGGCATACACCCTGGACTGGGCCAACGAGGTGCAACTGCTCGACACGTACCCTCGCCTTCGCGATTACATGGAGCGCATGTACCGCCGTCCGGCGGCCCCACCTCGCATTGCGCAAGCTTTCGCAGGCGTGCCATCCCCAGCGACCTCGAGCAAAAGCTGAACCGCGCCGAAGATCGTCACCGAGCTACGATGGCGGAGCATGACGGTCGCCAACCTGGAAGCTGAACGCAAACGCGCCGCCGCGCGCGGTGAAGCATACGCGCAGCCATACAACGCCATCCCCACCTGGGACGCAGGCGCCCCCGTCCCGCACCTTCTCTCCTCCGGTCGCAACATCACATTGGTCTATTACGGCCGTGCGAATGATCCGACGTGGGACGGTACCTGGGCACACGTGCGAGACCTCTCCGACCTAGCCCCCGTCGTCGTTCTCGACTTTCTGGGCTGCGCCATATTCAAGATGGGCAGCCCAAACGACGAAGTCCTTCATGGCCATCCCCTCTTCGGCAAAGGTCTCGATTTCTACGCACCACAAATCGTGGAAAACTCCCCGTGGTTGCGGGAATTGGAAACCATCAACCGGGTTCACGCTCGATTCGACGCTGACCATTGGCGATCGATGCATCATTTCATATTGCCCTTTCATGACGAGACGTTCGAATGCATCGCCCGCGGCACCCAGGCCCGCGTTCAGCGCGCGAGCCTTGCGGAAACGGTGCGCGTCGCCATGGATGGCATTTTGCGCGAGATGTGAGCGTTTGCTACTTTGGTCGGGCGGCCACCGTGCATTTGGACAAGGTCATGGCACCGGCGGTTTGGCTCGACGGCGACGTCGATGCGCTCCTCGTTTGGTGGAGGTCGTGCTATCGCATGTCCATGCTGAACGTCGAACATGCCCGCGATTCTGCCGAGCGCATCTGGGAGGACGAAATCGTCCCGCAATTGACCGAGTACATCCGGATCCCGAACAAGTCGCCCTCGTTCGACCCCGCGTGGAACGAGCATGGCCACATGGAACGGGCGGTCGCGCTCATCGAGCGGTGGTGTCGCGCGCAGCCGATTCCGGGACTTCGCGTGGAGGTCCTGCGCCTGCCGAACCGCACGCCGCTCATCTTCATGGAAATCCCGGCGTCCGCAGACCAAAGCCAAGGCAAGGCCGAGGGCATCGAGGACACGGTCCTTCTCTACGGTCACCTCGACAAGCAGCCGGAGTTCACCGGCTGGCGCGAGGGACTCGGTCCGTGGACTCCCGTGCGAGAAGGCGACCGCCTCTACGGCCGCGGCGGTGCAGATGACGGCTACTCGAGTTTTGCCGCGCTCACGGCGCTTCGTTTGCTCAGCGAACAAAAGGTCCCGCACGCGCGCTGCGTCGTGGTGATCGAGGCCTCGGAGGAGAGTGGCAGCCACGATCTGCCCGCCTACATCGAGACCCTGGGCAATCGCATCGGCCAGCCGAGTCTCGTCATCTGCCTCGACTCGGGCTGCGGCAATTACGAGCAGCTCTGGTCCACCACGTCGCTGCGCGGATACATTGGCGGCACGTTGACCGTCCGGGTGCTGACCGAGGGTGTCCATTCGGGCAGCGCGAGCGGCATCGTCCCTTCGACGTTTCGCATCGCCCGGCAACTCCTGTCGCGCATCGAGGACGAAAAGACCGGCCGCGTGCTACTCGATGCACTCTACACGGAAATCCCGCAGGCCCGACGTGCGCAAGCCGAGGCCGTAGCCAACGTGCTCGGCGACGAGGTGTGGACGCAATTTCCGTGGGCGGAAGGTGCGCATGCCGTCACCAACGACCGCGCGGAGGCGTTGCTGGCCCATACGTGGGCCCCGGCGTTGAGCGTCACGGGTGCGGCCGGGCTGCCCCCGCTCGAAAACGCGGGCAATGTGTTGCGGCCCGTCACGCAGCTCAAACTCTCGATGCGGATTCCACCGCGGGTCGACCCTACATCGGCACTGCGTGCGCTGCGAAGTGAACTCGAACGCGATCCGCCGTACGGCGCACAGGTGCGCCTCGAGGCCGAATCCGGCGCATCGGGGTGGAGCGCTCCCGAAACCGCCCCGTGGCTGACGCATGCCATGGACGAGGCCTCCCTCGCGTTCTTCGGTAAGCCTTCCCTTGCCATGGGCGAAGGCGGAACGATCCCGTTCATGGCCATGCTCGGCGAGAAATTCCCAAAGGCGCAATTCGTCATTACGGGCGTGCTCGGTCCGCAATCGAATGCGCACGGCCCGAACGAGTTCCTGCACCTCCCCACGGCGAAAAAGGTGTCGTGCGCCGTGGCGAGCATCTTGGCCGCGCACGCAACGCGCTAAACTTCGCGCGCTCCGCAGCCGAGGCCTTCACGTGTCCGAGGGCGCGTTCTCCGTGCGGGACTCGGCGGCGGAACGCGCACGGAACCACTCGGCGATACCCTCCATGTGGGGCTCGAAGTCTCCGGGCACCGAGAAGTTGAGCGCGCCCGCCCGCTCGCCGGTGCGGTTCTCGAAATCGTGCGGCGTGCCCCCGGGCGCGATCACCAAGGAGCCCTTGGGCGCATCGATCCACGCACCACCGACGAAAAAGCTCATCGTCCCCTCGATCACGAAGAAGACGTCGTCTTCCTCGTGCATGTGCGCGCCTGGGCCGCGCGTATAGGGCTCGAGCCACCATTCCGAAATCGAATATTGCCCGCGCGTCTCCTCACCATCCGCCTTGAAGACGGCGTGCACGGGTCCCATCGCATACGCGCGGCCTGCGCCCGCAGGCCGAATGACCGGAGCGCGGTTCTTTTCGTCTGACATGATACGAGAATGCTAACCGCTCGTCGAAATGACCGCCAGCGGCCGCGCTCGCGACGTCGCGAGATTGCGAGCAGCCAAACGCGCCAGCTCACGGATGACGCGTCGGTCCCGTAAACGGGTCGAGCCTAGTCGGACAACCAGTCGAGCACGTCCGCGAGACCGATCTCGCCACTCCGGTCAGGCTCCATTTTCCATTTGTTCTTTTGCAAATAGTCGTCGTAGTCCCGCTCGTCGTAGCGCATCGGCGGAGGGAAATTCCGTGCGATCTGCGCCTGCGCGCGACGGCGCTCCTCGAAAAAGCGCGCGACACTCTGCAATTCGTCCCGGTCGAACCACGTCCCGTGCGCATCGCAGAGATCCAGCTCCGTGCTCGTTCCGTGCACCGTAATGCGCCGCAAAGCGACACCGCAAACCGGACACCCAGGCCGCGCAACCAATGGCGGAAACGGTATGCCATGTCGAGACGCTTGTTCGGCCAGGGCGAGAGCATCCGGCTCGACCTGTTGGAGCAGGCGCGCAGCCAGTTCGTTGCCGATCCAGAGCCCCCCGCAGACGCCGCATCCATGAAGCTTCACCGTCCCGCGCGCCCCCTCGAAAAGCGGACGGTTTGGGCAATGCGGACACACGAGTTGGCCTTGCATGACCCCGATCCTACGCCCGCTCGCTCCGAAAAGCGAAACGGTGCTTGTGGGGATCCTTTTTTATCGAATCAAGGATCGGTATACGTCGGGGCGGTCGATGGAGTGGACGATGATGCCGACTCGCGAAAAGGTTCTTTATCACCAGATCCATCCTGCAAAGCTGGCGGTGGACTTCTCCACATCGTTCGCGTCCACCTGGTTGGGGTGGCAGCATGAACTGTGGACGGGGCTCCTCGTTGCATTTGGCCCTTCCGTTGTCGTAACGATGGCGATGCTCCGCTGGATGGACTTCTCGAAGCAGCGGGATTCCAGTTTCGGACATTACGTCGCCTTCCACATGACACCCGGCGCGACGGCCGTTCGTTCCGGGGGCCAGCTCGTCATGTGGATGGGCGCCTGGCTCCACCTCGTATGGGCCATCCCAGCAGGTTTCATCGTCATCCTTTTGGGTTGGACGTACTCGCTGCCTTCCTGGTACGCGCGGCAAAAGCCATAACGCCGTTCGTACGTGATGCGCCGGTGTGGCGCGCTCGCGAAAGCTCGCCTGTATCGATGTACCGGCCGTGGCGTACCTGCGCTGTACCGGCTTGGTACATTGTCGAGCTCGAATTAATGCGCAATGTTCAAGAGATATGAACGTTGCGATGCCGTCGCTCGTAAACCACTACGACGACTTGCGATGCCGCTTGCAGATTGCCGACGTCGACGAGTCCATCTTGACCGTGGCCGCGTTCGAAGGTTACGAGCGCCTCTCCTCGCTATTTTCCTACTCGATCACCGTCATCACCGAGCCGGAAGACGTGCAGGATCTCGAGGTGGCCCTCGGGCGCGACGCAGCGTTCTCCGTGGCGCGCGGTGGGAACACGGAGCTCGTCATTCACGGAACCGTCACCGAGGTTCTCCCCGATGGCGCGTACGTGGGGGACAACCGCGCGTCCACCACAGTGGTCATCGAGCCGCACCTGTCGAACCTGCGGTATTCGGGCGGCTACCGCATTTTCCAGCAGATGACCGTGGAACAAATCATCCGCGAGGTCGTGCGGCCCGAGGCCATCCAAACCGTCTTCCACGTCTACCCTCCTCTCCCCACGCACGAGTACACCGTGCAGGCCGACGAGACGGATCTCGACTTCATCGCGCGCCTCGCCGCCCACGAGGGCCTTCACTACTACTTCGACCGAACGCCCGACACGACCGTCGTCGTGTTCACGAATCGCCGCGACGGGTTCACCGATTTGGCCAACGACGCGGACGTCGACTTCCATCATGACAGCGGCGCCGTCTCCGGCGAGCACGTGTGCAGCATTCAGCGCGCACAGCGCGTGCGCACCGGCGCCATCGAACATCGCGATTACGACTTTCGCAGCCCCTCGGCGCGGCTGCAGGGGCGCGCCGAGCTCGATCCGAGCACGGGGCACGCTCGCCGGGAGCGGCGGGCCTATGCCGCCGGATTCCGCGATATGCACGAACTCGCAGAACGACGCGCGCAACTGCGCCTCGCACAGGAGCGGGCAGACGCCTTCACGCTCAGCGGGACGGCATCGATGTTGCGTTTCTTCCCGGGCAAGACGTTCACCTTGCACGGCCATCGCGATGCGGCGTTCAACCGAAAGCTCCTTCTCACCCGCGTATCGGTTGCCGGCAAGGTCCACGGACTCCTCTCCCTTCCCACGAGCGGAGTCGGCGCGATGGTCGGGCGCACCAGCGAGGAGCTCACCTCGTTCGAGGCGGTGCCGGCGGAGATCACCATTCATCCGCCGCACCTGCCAAAACCGCCCTCACGTCTGGAGAGCGCACGCGTGGTTGGCCCGACCAACGGCGACCCCTTCGTCGACGAATATGGGCGCATCAAAGTGCAGTTTCACTGGGACCGGGACGGAAACCACGACGAGAACAGCTCGTGCTGGATCCGCATGATGACCCCCGTCGGCAGCTACGACGAAGGCTTTTGGCAGGCCCACAAAGTCGGCTCGGAGGTCCTGGTGGACTTCATCGACGGCGACATCGACCGCCCGGTGGTCATCGGCGCCGTTTACAACAGCGTGGACACGCAGCCGTACAAAATGCCGATGGACGTGGCCAATAGCACATGGAAAACGAAAAGCGTCCCGGGCGGCGGCGGCTTCAACGAGATCACGCAGGACAACCACACCGGTCAGGAAAAGATCTACATCCACGCGCAGCGCAACATGGATATCACGGTCCAGAGTGCGCACACGGAAAGCATCGGCGCGAGCAAAACGAGCAGCATCGGGGCCAACAAGTCGACGACCATTGGCGCGAACCAAACGTCGACCGTCGGAGCGAACGACACGACGACGGTGGGAGCGAATCAAACGCATTCCGCGGGCGTGAATCAATCGTTCTCGGCCGGGGCCGATCAGTCGCATTCCGCCGGCGCGAACCAATCGCTGTCGTCGGGCGCCGACCAATCGCTCTCCGCGGGTGCGAATCAATCGATCAGCGTGACGGCGAATCAAAGCATCAACGTCACCGGCAATCGTGAAAAGACCATCGCAGGCAACGAAACCGCCAAGGTGCTCGGAGCACATACCCAAAACGTCACCGGCAACATCGATATCACGTCGTCGGGAGACATCACCCTGAGTGGGAAGCAGGTGAACATCAACGCCGACACGGTTTTGAATCTCACCTGCCACGGCACGTCCATTCAGGTATCCCCCACGGCCGTTTCGATTTGGGCAAGTGCGCAGGTCGCTGTCGACGTCGCCGGCGTTCAGATCTTCTTCCTCACGGGCGGCAATGCCACCTTCCAATGCGGCACCATCAAGATCGACGCCACCGGGGGCGACCTCAACACCTCCGCCAGCGGCACCGCCAACATCAGCGCCGGCCAGGTCGCGAACATCAGCGCCCCCGCGGTGAATCTCAATCCCTGATCGAATTTCATGCAATTCATCAACGAGTCTCGATGGCCGGCGCGCTTCTTTTTCGGTGGTGCCGAGGAGAACGTCAATGTCGGCTGGCTGGTCGCGCGGGCCACGTTCCGGCTCGAAGGCGACGGCCACCTGGTGCCCGCCGCCGAACCATGGCCGGTGTTCGCGCAGCCGGTGCGCACCGCGCATGGAGTTTTTCCTTCGGACGATGTCGCAAGCCGCACGGGCTGTGATGTCGTCGTCACGGGCACGGCAACATCGTCCAAACCGGTCACGTGGCTCGAGGCCAGCGTGCGCGCCGGCGCGCATGCCAATGACGTCTTGGTCATCGGTGATCGCGTATGGCGCAAAGCCGGCGGCACCCTCATCGCGACCGACCCGCGTCCATTCATGGAGATGCCCGTCGACTGGACGCGCGCCCTGGGGGGAACGATCTCGCAAGACGGTGTGGGCGTCCCCGATGCATTCAACCCCTCGGGACGTGGCGCCTACCTGTCCGCAGACGCCGCCGTGAACGGCCTCCTTCCCAACCTGGAAGATCGCCACGACCGCATCTCGAATTGGAACGATCGACCCATGCCCGTCGCGTGGGGCCCCATCGCCAACGCCCCCGTTTGGCAAATGGCGCAATGGATCCGCGAGCGCAGCCGAAACCAATCCCCGGTAACGGTACAAGAGGCGCGTGCTCGGGCTGCGGAATGCGTCATGTGCGCAGCACCTCCGCGAAACGTCATCCCCGGACTGTACGATGGGGATCCTGTGGATATCGCCTTTGGCGAGAACCGAGCCTCCTTTTACGTGCCGCCCCTGGGGCTCGTCGTGCACGCGGCCAATGGCGTCGACCGCATCGATTGCCCACTTGCATACAGCGGAATTTGGGTGATGTTGGACACGCGGCTGGTCGTGCTCACGCTCCGTGCGTCGTTTCGATACGCCGTACGTCGGGGCGAAACGCGCGTGGCCGTTCTGCGCGCCCTCCACGGACTCGAGCGAGCATCCTGATGCCCCTTCACTGCCCACTCGTAAAACCATCAGGCTGGGTCTTCGGTTTGGAGATGCACACCGCCCTCGGAATGGGCATTCTCATCACCGTACCGACCCCGAAACCCAAGAACCTGTGGTTTTCCATGGGCCCGACCACGCTGACACCCGCCGGTGACATGGAGTCTGGCTCGGTATTCTGCCAAAGGGAGGGCATGGTCAAACTGGGCAGCGATGTTCGGTATTTCCGGATGCACCTCAGCACGCCTTGGCTCCCCGGGCCTCCCGCCGTGGTAACTCCCATTTTCGATCTGGGGCTGTGCATCCCCGTCATCGCCCTCGGCGGCACGAAGACGATTTGGGGGCCTTATTCGATCAAGGCCAACATCACCGCCAAGGGCGACAATCCAGCGGTCATGCTGATCGAAGGGTCCTTGTTCGGGGTGAACATCGCACCACTCAACTCCATGGTCTGCTCCGATCCGTGCGATTTACCCGCTTTTCTTTCCATGCAGTCCGCCAACTCGGTCAGGGCGGGCATGACCCTCGGCGACGTCATTGGCAATGTCGTGACCACGCTGACGGACGTCGCGCTCTCCAAGGCTTTGAACCTTGCCCTCGGGAAACTTCTCGGCAAGAACCTGCCGAGCAAAGTCCTGAATGCGCTCGAAGACGCGGGCCTACAAAAATTGCATGCACTTTCGGCCCGACTCTCGAACACCGTCACCCGATGGCTCGGAGATAAAGTCATCAATAGGGTAACCCGCGAATACCTCGACAATGGCTCGACGTCGACGCCGCTTGGCGCGCTTCTGAATGACACGCTCGTAAAAGGCATGGGAGATATGGTCAAGGATGGTAATTTCTTACCTTTTGCGAACTTTTTCCCCCAAGGCGACGCGTCGAAACTCATCAACGATAGGGGTGTGATGAAAGGAGCGGAGGAGTTCGGCGAGTGGCTCGGGGGTCAGATCGACAAATGAGCACCGCAGGGAGTCTCTCGCTCATCGATGCGGTGGATGCGCCGGACGGGACGGCCATTTTGCATGCATTCGCGAAGCGCACGTACACGTTCGCGCCCGGGCACCGGCCCGTCGTGGCGCCGTTGCAAGTGCCATTGCACATCGACCCCGTGTATTACGAGGCGACCGGCCAAGGGAGCGAAACGGCGCCACGGACCGATCCCGATATATTTTGCCATATGAAATCCGGCACCGACGTGGTGGTTCAAGGTACCGCGTACTCCACGAATGGGCCGGTGCCGTGCATGGACGTGGGGGTCAGCATCGTCGGCACGAATCAGCCGGATGGCCCCGCGCGGCGTATCCGCGTGACCGGGGATCGGCGCGTCGAATATCGGGGCCAAGGTCATGACGTGATGTTCACGCCGCCGGTGCCCTTCGAGCGAATGCCCCTCACCTACGATCGCGCCTATGGCGGATGCGATCTCTGGTCGGCGGCGGAGCACCCCGATCGCATTGCGAATTGGCTGGGCAAGCACTCGAAATTCGACGGTAATAGCTTGTCCTTGTATCGATATCCGCGCAATCCCGCTGGCCGCGGGTTCCTGGTGCACCCCTCGCGTGCGGCGTTCGATGCGATGATGCTACCGAACCTCGAGTTTCCCGAGGATATGCTCACGCCTTCGCGGCTTTGCACCGGCGATTCGTACCAGTGGCCGAAGGCGCCTTTCCCGGCGGGGTTCGATTGGTTCGACCCATCGTGGTTTCCCCGTTTGGCTTTTTTGCTTGCCATGGGCGCACCGCACAAGTGCGAGCCCTCCGATTTCAGCGAGGTGCGCGGCGGCGTGATTCCCGCGGAGCTCGTAGCGCAGCGACCCAACGACGACGGCGTCGGCTTCGTTCCAGGCGCCCCCGGGCAGGGACGGTTTTACCACGGAGCATCGCCCTGGCTCGCCGTCGCGCCGCTCACCGGACGGGAGACCATCGTGCTCTGGGGCATGCACCCCACCGCGCCGCGCTTGGATATTCCGTTGCCCGACGAGGCGCCGCAGATCCTCATCGAGCTTCCCAATGGGCGCGTCGTCGAGACCGAGGCATCGCTTCGCTCCGTGGTGCTGAGGCCCGACGAGGGGCAGCTCACCATGGTGTGGGCGGCGCGGCATTGGGCGGGGCAGCTTCTCACGGAGGCACACGTCACGCGCATGCGCCATGCGGTGCGCTGGAGGGCACGATGACCATGCTCGGTGAACGATTGGAACGATTGGAACGCTGGGGCACCATGGCGCTGCCGTCGGGGCGCAGCATCGAGGTGCAGCGGACGGGCAGCCACGAGACGCTGCGCGTGGTGGGCAACGGCGGACGGGTCGAGCTCACCGTGCACCTCACCGACGCGGGACCGAAGCTCGTTTTCGAAGCCGCAGACATCGAGTTGCATGCGGCGCACACCGTTTCCGTCGCATGCGAGCGGTTCGAGGTTCAGGCCCGCGAGGAGGCGCGCATCGTGGCGCAACAGGCGGCCATCGAGACCACCGCGGGCGATATCGCATTGCGGGCCAACGACAACGTCGTGGTCGTCGGCGAACAGATTCGTCTCAATTGCGACAAGCCCGACGAAATACCTCCTTGGATGCAGGAGGAATTCGCCGCGCGGCTTGCCTCCGCGGCCGATCTCACGCCCAGCATTCCCGCCTCCGACATCACCGGGGACGCCGACGTCGTCACGGAATTCGATCGCGCGTTCTAGCCTAGCCGTTGGGATCGAACGGGATGTTCGCCGGCTTCGCTTTGGAGAGTTCTCCATTGAAGCTGCCGTCCCGCAGTCCAAACTGCGCACTGCCGAAATCGTATTGGGTCAACTTGTCGCGAAAGCCCGGCGGGTAATTGTCCCAGCCGATGAGGGGAGGGAATTGCCACGAGCCTTTGAGATTCTCGGGCTGCTCGCCGAATCCGGCGATCCGGAAGCAGTGCGTGCGGATGCCGTCCTTGTGGTAGATGACCTTGGGGTGCGTGCCCGAGTCGTCCCAGGGGACGTCGTTGCGCGAATACGTGGTGTAGTTACCGTGCGCAGATACGGAAACGTACGCCGGCCAATCCCCGTCGGGAACCCACACGACGACGTGCTCCCAATCATTTCGATGCCCGCCGATCCCCGATCCCGCGACGGCTTGGTCTTTCTCGAAATAAAGACCGTACATGTACGCGCACCAACCATGGTTGCACTTGGAGCGTGAGTAGCCATTCGTATTGTCCAGGTCCGACATATCGTGACACTGGCCATTGAGCGCGCCGCTCGGATTCAAACCGCGATTGATCGTTCCATCCCGGCCAATGGCGGGCGTGGGGTAGCAACCGTCACCATCGTAGTCGAATGCCGGCTCGTAGCTGCGGTCCGACCACGGCGCATTCCAATCGAGGGCCTGCGGCGGATCCGCCAATGCGACACCGGCCAAGAGCATCCAGCCAGCTCCCGTGAGAACTCGCAACGCGGTTTTCATTTTGGACATGGAATCTGCACCTGATTGGCGTGCAAGGCAACAATCTCGTTGGGCGCGAGACGCTACCGTCGCTCGGTGTCGTTCTCATGTCGGTTGCGCGAAGTCTCGCCACGTAGGCACGATGGTTCGCGCTTCGTCGAAATCGATATCGATTCGTTGCCGAGTGCAATGAGGAGACGCGGTGCAATGACGCGAACTGGCAGTGCTTCGATGCGCGTCATGAGATGACGGAAGGCGAGAGTTCCATCACCATCCGGTCGAAAGGGGCCTCGGCCGCTACGCGGCTGCCTTTTGAATGCCGCCGAATACGAGGGCGACAACCGCCTCGGCGCTCGTATCGTCGAGCGGCCCGCGACCGTAAAGCATACGCGCAATCAGGGGGCCAAAGATCATGTCCATCCCGATATCCGGGTCGACGTCGCTGCGAATTTCGCCGCGGCGCACCCCGCGCTCCCAAATGATGCGCACATCGTCGTGCCGCGAGGCCAGAAATCGCCGGCGAAAGAGCTCGAGAAACTCGGGGTCACTCTGCCCCTCCGCGATGAATTCGCGAAACAGCCTTCCCTGCGGACCGACGTAAAAGCGAAGAACGGATTGAAGCTCCAATTTGAAATCGCGAAAAGCGGAACCGGTATTCGGAATATCGACGTTCTGTCGCATGATCGACAAGAACGCATCCAGCGCGACGAGATTCTTGTTCGGCCACCACTTGTACAGCGTGGCCTTGCTGACACCCGCGCGTTGCGCGATCGCGTCGGCAGTGACTTCGCGGAGCGATTTCGTCGCCAGAAGCTCCGTGGTGGCGGTCAGAATGGCCGCCTCGATCTCTGGACTACGTGGACGTCCTCGTGGTTTCGATTCGATGTGGGGGGTGGATGCGTTCTTGTTCATGATGATTCGAGTCCGTGAAAAGGGCTGATTCAGGCCCGCCAAGTTGGTTCATGTCCTATCCGTGGTGTCGTTGGGTGGTCGCCGTCACGATTAGCGGAGGTTCGGGCTGATGCCGGGCAGGCCTTCCGAAGCCGAAACGCGAAGGGCCGCGGTGCGCTGCTGCGCCTTCTGCGTGGCAACGCGGGTCTCGGCCGCGGGCGCCGCAACGGCATTGGGCGACGGATTGTACAAGCTCGAGAGCGTCTGGCTCGGGGCAGCCGCGGGGGCCTTGCCCACGTTGGCCGCGGTGACGGTCGGCGCAACGAACACCGGCTTGTAGTTCGGCGAAGGATTGTAGGCCGTCGAAGCCGACGTGGACGCCGACGCCGCAGGAGCGGTGACGGCCGCGGTGCGTTCGTTGGGCGAGGGGTTGTAGAACGTCGCAGAGGTGATGGTCGTCGTCGAGACCTTGGGAGCCTTCGCCATCTGCGCGGCCGGGGCCGGCGCAACACGGGCCGGGCTACCGACGACGCCGGTCACCGTGACCGGAGGCTGCACCGCCAGCGGGCGGGAATTCGGGGTCGGTTGGTAGATGCTGGACGGGTCGACCTGACCAACAGGCTGTTCCGCAAGCGCCTCCGAAGCGTACCCAACCAGACCAACAGCAAACGCAGCAACCATCGAGGCAAAACGAATCGAGTTCATGACTGTATCTCCGTGTGTTTTTCTAAACTGTTCGTTCAGTTTCTTATATTTAGAATCTAAACTGGACGTTCAGTTTTTCAAGACCCCTCGTCCCTTTTCGTTCGACTAGGCAGAAGCCCCGTCGAACGTGACGGACATGTGTCGAGGAGCTCGTTTCATGTCCGCCGAAGCATCCGTCTTCTTGGAACCGCGATGCTTCATGTCCTGGAGTACCGACGGCACCGCAGTTGGTTTCGGGGTGTCTGAAAAACAGCGCGCATCGTGTGGTTGTCCGCCTCCTTCTTGCGCGACCCAAAGCGACCGCATCGGACGGGCAAAATGAACAATGTTCATTTATGATTGTGCGGAACGCGAATCATGGCGACCCGAAAATCCAAAACGCAGTGGGGCGATCGCGAAGCCCGTTTTCTCGACATTTGCCGAGCGGGGGCCGAGGTTCTCGCAAAAGAGGGGCTCGCGAACCTGAACATGCGCACGGTCGCGGAGGGCGCGCAGGTGAGCCTGGGCACGTTGTACACCTACTTCACGTCGAAAGAGGAGCTGTTCGCCGTGCTCTATGCCGAGCGGCTGGAGCGCCTCGTCGCCGAACTGGCCCTGTCGTGCGCGGCCGCGAAAACGCCCCAAGAGGTGCTGGTGATCGTGGCCGAGCAGTACTTCGACGTCTACGCCGTGTTCGGCCGCGAGCTCAATCTCGTCTCGCTGATGGCGGGTGAGAAGCTCGAGCAAGAGATCGCACCGGCCGTCGCCGGGCGGCTTGTCAGTGCCGCGCGGCAAGTGATTGCAACGGCATGGATGGCCGTGGCGCGGTTGGATCCCGCCCTGGCCGGCATGCGCGAGGAGCAGCGCCTGCTCGCCGTGCGACTCGTGTGGGCCACGATGGTGGGCCTGGCCGATCAGGTCTCGGGCATTCGCCATCGACTCCACGCGGGCACGCGCCGAGAGCTCACGGAATTTGCGGCTCGGGTTCTTACGGCCGGCATCGAAGCCGTGCGCGGCGGTTGACAGGCCCGCCGCGCGTGCCAATATGAACGTTGTTCATAATGGACGCGTTTCTCTCGCCAGGAAGGGCCGCACGGCGGCTGGTGAAACGGATCGTCAATCCCGCCGGCCTCGCCAACGATGCGGCGCTGCATGCGACGGTTCGCGACAAAGTCGTGCTCGTGACGGGTGCCTCCTACGGCCTCGGGGAGGCCACCGCGCGAAAGCTCGGAGCCGCGGGCGCCACTGTGCTCCTGGTCGCGCGCACCAGCGAGCGCCTGGCCAACGTCGCCGCCCAGATCACCGCGGGCGGTGGCAAGGCCCAGACCTACGCCGTCGATCTCTGCAACGACAAAGCGGTCGAAGAGCTCGTCCAACGCATTTTGGCGGACCATGGCCACGTCGATATCGTCGTGAACAACGCCGGCAAGTCGATCCGGCGGTCGCTGCACCTTCAATACGACCGATTTCACGACTTCACGCGCACGATGGGTGTGAACTACCTCGGCCCCGCGCGGTTGCTGCTCGGGCTCCTGCCACCCATGCGCGCCCGTGGACGCGGGCACATCGTCAATGTCTCCACCGTCGGGGTGCGGATCGTACCTGGCCCGCGGTGGGGCGTTTACCAATCGTCGAAAGGCGCTTTCGATATTTGGCTGCGCAGCATCACCCCCGAGATTCAAGCCGATGGCCTTACCGTCAGCACCATTTACATGGGGCTGATTTACACGCGCATGAGTGCTCCTACCCCCATCATGCGCAAACTTCCCGGCCTTCATCCCGACGAGGCCGCGGATCTGGTGGCCCGTGCCATCGTGCACAGACCGCGTGAGATCACGCCGTGGTGGGTATGGCCCGCGGAATTTGGAAGCTTGATCGCCCGTGGCCCGCTGGCCCATGGTCTGGCGTTTCTGCATCGGCGCTCGCGCGATTCGGAGAGCGCATTGGGAATCGAGGCGCCTCCCACGCACCATCCCCGTGCCCGAGGACGAACGTGATGCGGGCTCTCGATGCGGCACGTCTCTGCGCGGCCGGGGGTGTCGCCCTCGTGCAATCCGGTGTCATCGGGCCGGTGGCTCCATGGCGTGCCGTGAAGATGGGCCTTGCCGCACACCGCAACGGGGTTTCTCCAGCAATGCTCGCCGCCGTATCCGCGGCGCGTTGGCCGAACCACCCGGCCATCCTCGATGAGCGCGGAACGTTGACCTATGCCGAACTCGAACGCCGCTCGAATGCACTGGCGGCCGCGCTCGCGCACGACTTCGGCGTTGGCCCCCAGCGCGCGCTCGCGGTCATGTGTCGCAACCACCGCGGGTTCGTGGAATCGATGCTTGCAGCCGCAAAAATCGGCGCCGACGTCGTCCTTTTGAATACCGAAATTCCTGGACCGCAACTCGCACGCGCCCTGGAGCGCCACACCCTGGGAGCCATCGTCCACGACGAAGAATTTGCCGAACCGATTGCCGCCGCCGGATATCGCGGACCGCGCGTGCTCGCCTGGCACGATGCCGGCGCAGAACCGAACCTCGAGGACCTCATCGCGCGCCAGGGGCAATGCGCACGGCGCCCAGGTCACGTCGGTTCCTTGATCTTGCTCACCTCGGGCACGACGGGCGCGCCCAAAGGGGTGCCGCGCAAACCGTCGCTGGGTTCCATTGCAGGAGCGGGCATCACCGCACTGTCGCGCCTTCGCTTGCGCGCATGCGAGTCCACGTTCATCGCCGTACCGCTGTTTCACGGCTTCGGCATGGTGATGATGCTCATGGGGCTCATGCTCGGTTCCACGCTGGTTCTGCAGCGTCGATTCGTGGCCGAGGAGGTCGCTGCCGCCATCACGCGCCATCGCGTGACGACCCTGGGTGTCGTCCCCGTCATGCTGCAACGCCTTCTCGCCGCATCGTCGCTCGGGCGCGGTACGGCGCTTCGGGCGGTTCTATCGGGCGGCGCTCCGCTCGTGCCTTCGCTGGCCACGGCGTTCATGGATGCCGTGGGCGATGTCCTTTACAACGGGTATGGCTCCTCCGAAGTTGGCATTGCGGCGCTGGCAACGCCGGCCGACCTGCGGGCAGCCCCCGGCACCGTCGGCCGCCCCGTTCTCGCCACCCCCATCGGGATCGTCGATGATGCCGGCGCCCCCGTCGCGGTGGGTCGAACGGGTCGAATCCTGGTGGGTGGCGAAATGGTATTCGGCGGCTACTCCGGTGGCGGGAGCAAGGAAATGCTCGCGGGCCTCATGAGCACGGGCGATGTCGGTCACTTCGACGCGGCGGGTCGCCTGTTCATCGACGGACGAGTGGACGAGATGATCGTCTCCGGTGGCGAAAACGTATTTCCGCAAGGCGTCGAACATGTCCTCGGCGCACACGACGACGTCATCGAAGCGGCGGTCATCGGGGTTCCGGACGCGGAATTCGGCCAGAGGCTTCGTGCCTTCGTCGTATTGCGCAGCCACTCGACCTCCATCGAGTCCCTCGAGGACTACGTCCGCCGCCACGTTGCACGCTACGAAGTACCTCGCGACATCGTCATCCTCGATGAGCTGCCGCGCAACGCGACGGGGAAGATCCTTCGCTCCGAGTTGCGCGCGATGAAAGATTGAGCGGTGCGGCCTTTGGTCAATCCGTGCCAACCCACCAACAGTCATTGACGGGCGCTTTACCTGCAAAGCGATCGTTCAGGAACGGATACACATCCACGTACCACGGGACCACGCCCAAACCGTGTTCGGCGAGCAGGGGCCAATGCACATTGACCTTGGCTCCACCTGCACACCATTGCTTGACCGCTTTTTTGTCCTGGGCGAACGGGACCACTTCATCGAGAACGCCATGAGTGCTCACGACGGGCGCCTTCGGCGCATGACTTCCCATGCTTTGCCGCCCGGTCACGGCAACGACGGCCGGCTCGCTGAAGAGATCCGGCGAGTCGGTGTACTGCTGAATATCGGCAAAGGGTAGCGCCGCGACCAATTCCAGGGCGCACGCGTTTTGGTACTTCTGATACAGGGCGCGACCTTTGTCGTTCAGCAATCCCTGGAGCTCGGGATACTGCTTCATAATCCCAATAATCCCACCCGCAGCCAGCCCGGCCGCGAATCGCCCGGTGCCCGTGAGCCACTTCACGACGTCGAGGATCTTCGCGGGTGTGCCGCCCGTTGCCGAGCCCACGTAATTCAACTCCGGCGCGTAGCTGCCTTGAAGCTCCGCGGCCCAGCCGGTCGCAAGTCCGCCGCCCGAATAACCAAAGGTCGCCACTTTGGTGCCCTCGTCCAGGCCGGCCGGAGCAAATTTCAGCGCCGCGCGAAGTCCATCGAGCACGCCGTGTCCGGCCATTCGACCCACACCGAACATGCCTTTCGGACCTTCGTAGTCGGGCACCACGACCGCCCACCCGGAAAGCAGCGCAGGGGCGACCGCGAACGGATCCGCCAGGGGTTCACCCAGTCCGGCAAAAATGCCGTTTCGCCAGGAGTACGATGGTGCACAATCGATGCCCACCGAATCTTCCGCGCTTTGATAGGAGACGAGCGGACGCGTACCTGCACCCCGCCAGGGTGCGTCGGGAATCACGATGGTCGCCACCGTGGCGGTGGGCGCGTCTTCGCCATCGTTGGTGCGGTACAATACCTGCCAGGCGTGCACCGCGGGAATATCACCGATCGCCCATTTGGGCACGATCTCGCGGGATCGAATCACGCCGCCGGGCGCGTAGCTCGCCACATTCGATGGCACTTCGTAAAATAGGTCCTGACTCGGTGGAACGACGCCCGCCACGGCCGACACGGATTGGCCGACGGAATTTTCGTCCGCTCCATTTGGCAATTCACCGCATGCGGCCAACAGGACTACGCTGATCGCGATTCCAAGTAGCGAAACGGGCGATTGGCTCATACGAGGACCTCGTGATGTGGATACTCGGAGCCGCCGAGTATCCGCCCTATTGACCCGGTGTCAAGAGAGGGCCTCGCTTGCGCCACGTCGTTTTCGTCCGACCCGAGCCCACATGGTTCGTGATGGTCGGGCATTTCCAACTCCGTCGCGCAAATTCGAAATACTATTCATTGAACCGCTTCACGCGGCGCTCGCGCGCATTCCCGAGCTCGGATTTGCCTATACCCTTCTCGGAAACGGCCCTGCCGATGCATCGTCGATTGGGGCGGGCCTGCGCGCGGTTATTCTGGATAAGAAGTGACCAATGGGTGATGCAATTAGCGGACGTTGGGGCTGATGCCGGGCTGGCCTTCCGAGGCCGACACGCGAAGGGCGGCGGTGCGCTGCGCCTTCTGCGCCGCAATGACATTCGGCGAAACGAACACCGGCTTGTAGTTCGGCGAAGGATTGTACGCCGTCGAAACCGATCCGTAATTGAGCGCCATCGCGGGCTGCGCGGCCTCGATTCGGGCGGGCGCCGGCATCGCGGGCGCGGTCAGGACCGTCGACACCACCGGAACCGACTTGGCCACCTGCGCCGCCTGCACCGGAGCAACGCGCACCGGACTACCGACGGCGCCGGTCACCGCGACGGGAGGCTGCACCGCCAGCGGGCGCGAATTCGGGGAAGGCTGGTAGGTGCTCGAAGGATCGTAGCTCGCGACGGCCGACGACTTCACGGGAGCCGTCCGAAGGTTGCTTCCCACCACGCCGGTCACGGAAACCGGAGGCTGCACCGCCAACGGGCGCGAGTTTGGCGAAGGCTGGTAGGTGCTGGAAGGATCGAAGCTGGCGGGCGTCTCCGCGAACGCCTGCGAGGCGTAACCAACGAGACCAAAGGCAAACGAAGCAACCATCGAGGCAAGACGAATCGAGTTCATGATCGTATCTCCAGATTTTCTAAACTGCCCGTCCAGTTTCGTATGAGAAGAATCTAAACTGGACGTTCAGTTTTTCAAGGTCCCTCTGCTCTGATTTCCGTTCGACTAGGCAGAAAGCCCAACGAACGTGACGGACATGAGCTGAGGAGCTTGGTACGTGTCCGCCTTCATGTCCTCGAGTACTGCCGGCGCGCGGGTTGGTTTCGGCGCATTCGAAAAACAGCGCGCATCGTGTGGGCGCGGGTCGTCGGCCGTGGCGAGCGGAAGGGACCGACGCTACGCGTCCGGCGCAGGATCCAGCGATCGCTCGAAGATCGTCCGCAGCACGATCGTCGTGCGCGTATCGACCGTGGGCATCTTCCGCAGGCGATCCAACGCGTCCGCAAGCGCCTGCGTCGACTCCACGCGGAGCTTCAGGAGGTAACAATCCTCCCCCGCGACCTCGTGGGCCTCGAGCACGCACGGTTCGGCGAGAAGCGCTTCGTTCATCGTCTTCTTGCTGATCTCGCTCGGTTGAAAGCGAAGCGCGACGAATGCCGCCGTCCCCCCTCCCACCGCCGAAGGATCGATCGTGGCGTGGTAGCCGGTGATCACGCCCTCCCGCTCGAGGCGAAGGAGCCGATCGCGCACGGACGGCTCCGAGAGGCTCACCTCTTGAGCGAGCGCGCGCACGGTCTGGCGCCCGTTCGAGCTCAGCATCCTCAACAACGTGGCATCGATCTCATCCAATTTGCGCGACATCCTTGCCTTCGTCCCCTCTGTTCCTAATGTAAAGAGGCAACACGGTCAACAGACCTAATAAACAGAGGTAACATGGGTACTGAAGCTCATTTGCTTCGCCAAGCACCGGCTCGAAGCCAATTCCTCCCCTGGGCCGCCTTGATCACGGTCTGGTTTCTCTGGGGCTCCACGTACCTCGGCATCCGTGCGGCGGTGGAAACCATTCCGCCGTTCATCATGGCTGGAGCTCGCTACGGGCTCGCCGGTGCGGCCATGTTCGCGGTGCTCGGGCCGCAGCATGCGCGCGGGAAGGATCGACTGACGTGGCCGCAGGTGCGCTCATCGATCCTCATTGGAGCGCTGCTGCTCGTGGGTGGCAACGGCCTGCTGAGTCTCAGTGAGAAGAAATTGCACTCGGGGTTGGCGGCACTGATCGTGGCGACCGTTCCGGCGTGGATGGTGCTCATTCATGCCGCGGTCACCAAGAGCCGCATTCCGGGCCCGCTCATCGCGGCGCTGGTGCTCGGCACCGCCGGCGTCGCCGTGCTCGTCGGTGGTCCAGGCAGCGCCATCGACCTCGGCGCCACGGCCATCGTGCTCGTCGCCTCGGTGTTTTGGGCCGCCGGCTCCGTGTTCACGCGCATGGTCACCTTGCCGAAGCATCCGCTGGTGGGAACCTCGCTCCAGATGCTCTCGGGCGGCGTGCTGCTGTTGATCCTGGGGGCGGCGCGGGGCGAGCTCGCATCGTTTCATCTCGCCGAGGTCTCCACCCGCTCGGCGATGGCGATGGTGTGGCTCACGATCCTCGGCTCGATGGTGGCATTCAGTGCGTACGTCTACGCGATCCGCACCTTGCCCAACGACATCGTGGCCACCTACGCGTACGTGAATCCCATCGTCGCCGTGGCCTTGGGCGCGGTTGTCGACAAGGAGCCCGTCACGCGCAATTTGCTGCTCGGCGGCGCCATCATCGTCGGCTCGGTCGTGCTCATCGTGAGCGACCGCGCCAAGCGCAATGCGGCCGAACAGCGGCGGGCTGGGTAATGCCTCATCGCTCACCGCCCGTCGCCACCTTCAGCGCGTGTGCGACGGCTGCAGGAAGATCGGGCGGCGAGGTTGCGGTGCGCCATGCCACGTGTCCATCGGGCCGCACGAGAACGGCGCCGTCGGGCTGCACGCCGTAGACTTCGCACCACGCAGGTTCGTCCACAGCGCAATGGCGTCCGGCTACACCGGTCGCCTGCGTCGCCGCCGTGAACGCGGACGCGTAGGCCTCGCGCAGGTGGCCGCCGGACAAGAGAACGAAGCCGCGTCCAAAGAGATCCACCGTGGATGTCCGGCGCGCGTCGTATGAAATCCACACATGGGGAGCGCGGTGCCCGGGCCGGGCGACGGGAACGTAATCATGAATGGGATCGTCGACGAGCGGCGCTGAGGTTCCATCTGGCAGGATCGCCGCCGACCCGTAGCTCGCACCGAAGAAGATGCCGTGCGCGTCGAAACGAGGCTGCGTGAGGAGCTGTTGCGCCATCACGAAGCTCGCCGCCATGGCTTGCTCCGCGACAGGCTGCCGCTCCGGCTCGTACGTATCGAGCACCGCCGGATGAGCGCATCCCGTGAGAACGGTGGCCAGCTTCCAAACGAGGTTGTGGGCATCCGCAATCCCGCAGTTCATGCCAAAGCCCCCATTCGGGGTCATGACGTGTGCGGCGTCGCCGATCAAGAAGACCCGCCCCTGCTTGAAGCGCTCGGCAATTTCCCCCGTGGGACTCCAGAGCCTCCGGCCACCGATACGAACGGGAACGGTGGGGTCGCCGATGCTCTCGCGTGCCAGCGAAAGGCACGCTTCGTCGCTTGCCGGGGCCGGTGCCTCGGCATCGTCGCGGACCATCATGAGCCATCGCCGCTCGTTGTCGACGACGGCAAAGAGGACAGGGCGCGGATGATGCACGCGGTAAAGCCCACTTCGGCGATCCGCGATACGGGACGCGAGGTCGGCCTCGACGAGGATGCTCACCACCCGCCCCAGCGGCCCCGGCCCGCGAACGCCGATGCCGAGTTGCGCCCGCACGCCGCTGCGGGCTCCGTCCGCGGCCACCAGATAGGTCGCATGAACGGTGGAGATTTCTCCCGTTCGCTCGTCACGAAGGGTGGCGCTAACCCGATGGTCGTCTTGGGTGAAGCTCTCGAGCTTCGTCGCGAAGCGCACGTCGGCCCCAAGCTTCTTTGCCCATTGGAGCAGCACCGGCTCCATGACGTCTTGCGAGCAGAGGAGCCTTTTCGTTGGACTGAAATTCAGATCATCGGCTTTGGAGCAGACACCTTCTCGGGAAAACGAATCTGCCAATAGCGTATTGCCCGTAAAGAGAAAAAGGCTCTCGTCGCGCGCCAATCCCGCTTCGGCAATGGCCTCTTCGATGGCCCAGGCGCGATAGATTTCCATCGAGCGCGGGGAGACGAGTCTCCCTTTTGGGAAATCGAGTGTGCTTTCGTGTTTTTCGACCAACAGGCACGCGATACCCCAACGGCGAAGTCCAATGGCAACCGAAAGGCCGACGGGGCCTCCGCCAACGATGAGCACCGGAACCTGTTTCACGTCGTCCACATGCAACTTTTTATCACGAAGGAGGCATCGGGACCTGCAAGCTTGCCTTGATGTCTGGCGCGATTTTTCGCGCAACGCTCGTTCGTGGGTGGCCGAATGCCCAGGCATGACGAAGCGGCGCTACGAGTGGATCTCGGAAGTGCGCATCATGGGCGCCTTCTTGCGCGCCATCGCATTTCGCGCCATCGCGGATGCGCCGGGCGGCGCGCGCCATGCCACCACGAGGCACACGAGTCAGTACAAGCCGATTTTGTTCGTGCTGATTCTGCTCATGGCCATCGAAATACCGGTCATGCACCTCCTGCTCGCCCATGTGCTCGGCTCCGGCGGCTGGAAGACGGTGCTTCAACGGGTGATTGCTGGGCTGAGTGCCTATGGCGTGATCTGGCTGATTGGCGACGCGCGCTTGATGCGGGAGTCCGCCCATGTGCTTCGTCCCGAGGGCCTCGAGCTTCGACTCGGGCTTCGGTGGAACGGGCTGGTGCCCTACGACGCCATCGATCGCGTGGCGCGCGCGCCGGGCGTGCTCTCCCCGCGGCCCGGTGCGGTGGACATCACGCCGGTGGGCATGGATACGCCCAACGTGGTCGTGTATCTGCGCACGCGCATCGAGCTTTACGGTATTTTCAATATACCGCGCACGGCCGACGAGGTTCGCCTTTTCGTGGACGAGCCCAACGCACTCATTGCCGCTCTGCGCGAGGTGATGCACGCCGATTGAAGCGGCTCGTGGGGGATGACATGGGGTACGCTGGGCGCGTCTGATGTCCATTTTCGACAAGATCAAAGCTTGGTTTGGGGGGAAGCCGGCGCCCGTCGAACCGGCGCCCGTCGAGCCGGCGCCCGCGAGGCGTGAGAAGCGGCGTGTGACGGCGAAGGACGATGCCCGACTCGAGTCGGAGGCTCGGGGTTTGTTCGATGCGGGCCAGGCCGCCGAGGGCATCGCGCTCCTTTCCGAACGCGGCGTCCTCTTTGCGCGACACGAGGCTACGACCTTGCCATGTCTTTGTCGCCAATGCCTCCGCCCGGAGTTGGCGGCTGCCGAGGGTGCCGGCATCGCCTATGCTCGCGACTTCGTCGTGACGCGAAACAAGGTGCTCTTCTACTGGACGCCCGTCGAGCTAAGCGACAACGCAAAACAGGTGCGCGCGTCCATGCGTGCGGAAGTGCGCCATCGCCTGCGGGTCCTGGCGTCCAAAGAAGAAGAGACGCGGCAGGCGATCAACCCGTTCACCAAAGAACCCATGACCATCTTGCCGAAGCACGAACGTCGCCCGAGGGTGAATCCGTTCACTGGAAAACCCGTACCGTGAGCGGCTCGTTCGAAGGCCGCCGCACGCGAAGGATGCGGGTGGCGCGATGCGATCCCGCGGATCGGGCGGATAGATTCGAGCTTCGGGATGCCTTCGTCGCCGATGATGATGCGGAGGTGCGCGCGGCGGCGCTGCAGCGTTTGGACGCGGCGGCGGCGCGTCATCTCCTTCCGTACGTGCGAGACGCCGCGCAGGATTCATCGATGCGGGTTCGGGAAGCGGCGTTCGTTGCGCTTGCCCGCGCCGAGGATACCGATTCGCTCCACCGCGCGGCGTACGCCTGCCGGTACGACCGCGGTTTTCGGGTGCGGCGAATGGCCCTTCTTTTCGCGGCCCGAACCTTTGGGCTCGATGCGCTGCCGGTGCTCGCGCTCGCAAGTCGCGACCCTTTCTGGAGGGTGCGCGTTGCGGCACGGCGTGCGGCGGCCATGCTCGATGCGACGATCGACACGCACGATCCATGCGCTCCGCTCCCGCCTGTCGCGATTCCG
The DNA here is from genome assembly GCA_037157775.1 of Sorangiineae bacterium MSr12523. Classification (NCBI taxonomy): domain Bacteria; kingdom Pseudomonadati; phylum Myxococcota; class Myxococcia; order Myxococcales; family Pendulisporaceae; genus Pendulispora; species Pendulispora brunnea. The sequence continues at coordinate 12,488,436 of CP089982.1, read as the reverse complement.
GGGGCGGACGATCCCGATCCGGCCGTCGTCACCGCCCGGCTTCGGCAGCAGAGCGGGCGCGTGGCGCCGTGCGATCTCCTCGGTGCCCTCGCGCATGCGCACCAAGCGCTGCGCCGAATCGCGGTCACCGAGATCTCGGCCCGAGGTGACGAAAAGACGCTTTACGCGGTGACGCGGCATCTCGTGGACGAACGGATCCCGTACGCACCGGCGGCCGCCGAGGCAACGCTCGCGCGTTCGAGGGTGCGCGGGGCGGCCGTTGCTGCGCAGATCCTCGAATGCTGGGACGCAGAGCCCGCGGGGCCGCTTGCCTGGGCGCTCGGCACCGCGACGATGGCGCCGAATTGGTCCATCCTGACGGAGCTCATCGCGCATGAAGACGTCCGCGTTCGGCGCGCGGCGGTGCTTCGTGTGCCGGAAGCGGCTCCGAGCCGAAGCGCTTTGCTCGATGCCATGGCGAGCCTCCTCTCCGATCGGGACGAATGGACCCGAAATCGGACGGCGGCGTGGCTTGCGCGTTCGGCGAGTCACGAGGCGAAGGCCATCCTGCTCCGACTCGAGCCCACCGCGCAGTCCACGTTCGTGCGCTCGGTCCTCGTGGAGCTTCACGCCGGTGCGCGCAACATCGATATCGTTCGCGCCTTTTCGAACGACCAGCATGGCGCGATTCGGGCCGCCGCCGTTTCGGCACGGGTGGCCCTTGGGGACCTCACGTCGGCCGAGCGTCGCACTCTGGAATTGGATCCCGATCCGTGGATGCGCCGCGTTGTATTCACTTCGGAGTCCGCGGCCGCCGATCCGGACGCAGAACTTCGTGCCCAGGCTGCCCGTGGCCTCGTCGCCGAGACGACGGATCGAGCGACCGTCACCCTTCTCCGCCTGGCGCGGGACGTCGACCACGGGGTTCGCAGCATTGCCACCGAGGCGCTCGCCGAGCGCACCGAATCCGTGCGGCGCCTTCTCGATGCAGGGGCCCTTCAGAGCAGCGAACGCATTGCAGCGTACACGCTGCTGAGCCTCGGCCATGGGATGAACGCGAAGATCGCCGAGACCGATACCGAGGCGCTGGCCCATCTTGCGCTGCTCGACGACGTCGTCCGGGAGCGCCCTCCGTGTGTCGCGTCACCGGCTCGCGTCGAGCGGGTGCAGGCTCCGAGCGCTCACACACGTACCCTAGGCCGGACGGGCATTCGCGTTCATCCCTTCGGGCTCTCGGGTGCGCACGGCCTCGACTTCGTCGATTTTTCGCGCGCATACGAGCGGGGCGTCAACCTGTACTTCTGGGAGCCGAGCCACCGAGAGCTTGCGCGCTTTCTCCGGAATCGCGCCGATGCCGTCGTCGTGGCTGGCACGTACCACGCCGACGCGGATGCCATCGAACGGGACGTGGTGCGGGCCCTCCGCACGTTGAAGCGTGACTCGCTCGACGTGTTTCTCGCCTTTTGGACCCGATCGGCCGCCCGCATCGAAGCCACGGGCGACGTTTTGCGTCAGCTCGTGAAGCGTGGCCTGGTTCGGGCGTTCGGCGTCTCGACGCACGATCGCGATTTGGCATGCCGGGCCGCCAAGGAAGGGTTCGACGTCGTGATGGTGCGCCATAGCGCTGCACACCGGGGCGCCGAGGCGAATGTGTTCCCGCACTGCGCATCGCACGGCACGGGCGTGCTGACGTTCTCGAATCTTTGCTACGGGCGCATGCTCCATCGATCGCCCGTCGCGCTCTCGTCGCCGGTGACCGCGCCGGACTGTTATCGCTATTCGCTCGCACAACCCGGCGTCCATGCCTGCATCGCGGCGCCGCGGCGCCATTCGGAGCTCATGGAAAATCTAGCGGTGGTCGATTCCCCCGACCTGCCCGAGAACCGGCGGATCGAGCTGCGGGCGCATGGAGACCACGTTTACGAGCGTTCCAAGGCGTGGAGCGCAGAAACGTGGGCCGTTGCCGAACGTCCGCGGCCGGACGCGCGATGGGAGCAGCGCGACAGTCTTTCCGAATGGCTCGACTTCTCCGACTCGACGTCTCGAGACGTGTGCTAAGAGGAAGTAGCTCTCCCGTGTTGCCTCACGAGCTAGCCCTTCGTTCGCGATGTTCCGTCGCGGCTGAACGCCACCGGCATTCGACTCAAGATCGATGTGCGGGCCGCACGGCGGCTTTTCACCCGCACTCGTTCCTGCTGAGCAAGTAGATCGGGCAGCACGGGAGAGCCATTCTTATCCATGGATGTCGCGGCGCTGATTTCCAAATTGATTCCGCTGCTCGACGATCCGGCCGGGAACAGCGACGCGATCCTCGGGCTTCTCGGTCGGGGTCGCGGGCTCGCCGATTACGAAGTGGCGCGATTCCTCATTGCGAAACGCACGGAGTCGTTCGTGCAGAGCCTCCTCGCCAGCCCCGATCCGAAGGTGCGCCGAATGGGCGTTCGCTGGGTCGAGCTGACGTTCGCCCGCTCGCCGGCCGCGCGCATTCTTCGCGATGCCACCAAAGACCGCGCGAAGCTCGTACGCCGCGCCGCATTCCACGCGACGCGGGCCCTGCGGCTCGACGATGTCGCGCTGCCCGATATGAGCTTGGCGGGTCGCCAGCCCATCCCCGCGATGCGCGACCGCCCGGGCATCGATCCCTTCACCGGGAATACCATTATCCTCAAAGGACGGCCGGCGCTTCCGCCGAAGCATCGCGGCTTCAACCCGACGGGTTGGCGTTTTGGGCTTTATCCTGCATGGCGACGCCAGCGGAGGCCGGCCCCCGCGCTCTCTGCGCTCGTGACGAGCGAGGACGTCCAGCGCCTGCTCGGCGTGACGGAAGCCATCCTCACACCGCTCTTGCGGCCCGGAGCAGGACCTGGATGCCCGTATGTCGCCTTCGAGATCCCAAAGGCGACGGGCGGGATCCGTGTCGTCCATGCCCCGCGCGCCCCGTTGAAGCGTCTGCAGCGCGTCGTTCTTCGTGAGCTCCTCGATTCACTCGAGGTTCATCCTGCAGCGCACGGATTCGTTCCCGGGCGCTCGACCGTCACCAACGCGCAAGCTCACGTCGGAGCGCGCATCGTGGTCAAGATGGACCTCGTCGACTTCTTTCCGACCGTGCATTTCGGCCGCCTCACGGGGCTTTTCGAGCATTATGGCGCCGGAAAAGAAGCTGCGAAAACGCTCGCCGCGATCGTCACGTACCGTCCGAAGCTCCCCGACGGACGCGTGGCGTGGCCGAGTGTACTCCCGCAGGGAGCCCCGACGTCCCCCGCCCTGTCGAACCTCGTGTGCCGTCGCATGGACGCACGCCTCACGGCCCTCGCCACCAAGGCCGGCGCAACGTACACGCGCTACGCCGACGATCTCACATTTTCATTCGGAGAAGAGCCAAGCCAGGGACTCGGTCACTTCCTCTGGTGGGTCAATCAGATCATCGGCCAGGAGGGGTTCGTCGAGAATTTGAAGAAGCGGCGCGTGCTTCGCCCCGGCGGACGGGTCCGAGTGACAGGCCTCGTCACCAACGACGCTCTCGCGGTGCCGCGTGAAGCGCGACGTCGCTTCCGTGCCGTTTTGCACCATTGTCAGCGTTTCGGTGTCACGAAAGAAGCCACGCGGCACGAAGAGCCCAAGGCATATCTCCTCGGATTTGCCGCCTACGTCGCCATGGTGCAACCCGACCTCGGCGCAAAACTCCGCGCCGAGGTGAAGCGCCTGCTTGCCCGCCGGACCTGAACCAACAATAAACCCCCAAAATGAGAGTTCATTGTTGGTTCACCTGGCGATCCTGGCGCCTCTCTTTTGGCGTCCGTCGGGTAGCCCCCGGTCTCCCGGGGGCCCCCACAGATCCGGACTTGCGGGTCTCCCGCATCCGGCTCTTCGTGAGTTGGATTCGCTACGTGAGGTAGCCGTGGACGATCCGGGGCGACGGAAGCGGAAAGCGCTTCAGTAGCTCGTTCATTCTGTTCCACGTCACGTGGCCCTTTTGCGAGCGTCTCGACAGCCAACGGCGCCATATGATCTGTACGACGAACTTGAAGCGAGCGACCGCTTTGAAGTTTGACGTCACTCCGTAGTAGGCGTAGTGGCCGCAGAGCTTCTTGCAAAGCGCCTGGCGCTGCGTCGTGACCGGCTTGTGCATGTGCCTGCGGCACCACTCGCTGATCCGACGCACGGCTCGTGTGAATCGGTCCTTCGCCGTGCGCCTCTTCACCACCCACTTGCCCTTGCGCGACAAGCCCCAGTAGTGCGTGAAGCCCAGCAGATCGAAGGTGCCCGGACCATCGTCGCTCCCTTCTTCGTCGCTTGGACGCGTGAAGCGTACCAGCCGCGTTTTCTCAGGATGCAACGTCAGTCCGTACTTCTCGAATCGTTTCGGAAGTACGTCAAGTACCCGCTCGGCGTCCTCTTTCTGCTCGAAGACGATGACGAAATCGTCGGCATAGCGCACCAGCATCGCTCGACTTGCGAGTCGTGGCTGGACTTCTCGCACGAACCATTCGTCTAGCACTTCGTGCAGGTAGATGTTCGCCAGCAGTGGGGAGATCACTCCCCCCTGCGGGGTCCCTGTTTCGGGTCGCGAGAGCTTCATTCCTTCCAGTACTCCCGCGTTCAGCCACTTGCCGATCAGGCGCAGAATCACGCCATCACGTATCCGTTGGCTTAGAATTTCCCGTAGCTTTCCGTGATCGATGGTGTTGAAGAAGCCTTCGATATCGGCCTCCAGCACCCACCCTCCCTTCATTCGCATCGTGCCCGACCAAACCGCGTCGCACGCCTGGTGAGCCGATCGTCCGGGTCGAAAACCGTACGAAAAGTCGTGAAACATCTTTTCGTACACTGGTTCGAGCACCATCATAATCGCCCGTTGCAGGACCTTGTCCTCGAAGGTTGGAATTCCGATCGGTCGTGTCTGCGACCCATCTCCCTTCGGGATGTGTACCCGCCTCACGGACGGCGCCCGGTACATGCCTGACTTCACGCCTTCGAGCAGATTTTGCAGGTTTTCCTGCAGCTTCTCCTCGTACTGCTCTGCGCTTACGCCATCGATGCCCGTCGCGCCATCCTTGCGTGTCCGGCGATACGCCTCGTTCAGCCACTCCACGTCGATGTGATGGGCGAGCGTCGTCAGCGGTGATTCCGGAAATTTCCTCACCAGTTCCGCTATCCGCTCGAGTCGCATTGAGATGGTTTGTGAGCCCTTCGTCTCTCCCATCGTTCCCTCTTGCAGTTCCAACTCACGGCATCGCTCTTTGCTCGGCGGGGTCCTTACGGCCTCTGTTCCCCCGCGTCCATGCCTCCTATTGCGATGCTCCGACTTCTCGTCACCCCGATCGCGCTTCGGTCTCCCCTCGCTCTTCACCTTCCAGCTCCCGCTGGAGGCAACGAGATCTCCCTAGGTTCCTGGGCGTCCCTTGTGCACGTGCTGCGGTCTTGCACCCCGGTGGGACCAACATGGCTTCGAGACCCCGGGCATTGCCCTGCGTTTTCGCCATGTTGATGCTGCCTTCCACCCCGCCAAAGGCGTCGGCTCCCACGACATGAGATTTTCGGGGCTGGTTCTCCGCGGCCCGCGTACCCGCTGTCTACGCTTCGCCGTACACCTCGCGGTTCCGACGCAAGACTCGCTTCACCCCGATGGTCTCCATCTTTAGGTGTCGGGACTTTCACCCGTGGGTCGCTTTCCGAAGTTTCCGGCTTGCTCCTTTCCCTTCGGCCAGGCTTTCCTGGCGCACTGGCGATTTCTTCTTCTTTTCGTGACGCTATTCGAAGATCGCGCTCGCTGAACTAGTGCGACTGCTTGAAAATGTACGTGTCGTTGCCGCGTTTGGATGCGAAATAGACGTCGGCATCGTCGAGGGCGATGCGGGAGATCGTGTCGCCTGCGCGGCTCCATGAGGGCTGCTGGTTTGGGTCGCAGCGGGCGGCGAGGTCGGTGCATTGTCGCAAAACGGCCACCCCCTGTTCATTCGCTGCCCAATGGACTTTGCCGTTGCGCACTGCGAGTGACACGAAACCCGCGGGCAGCGTAACAATCTCCTTTGCCGCGCACCCGCTGGCGCATTTGGAAGAGATGGTTGCGCGCGTGTTCGTGACGACGGCCCAGTATACGACACCGTTGTCGAATGAAAGGAACGAAGGTGGCGAGGGAAAGCCATCGGCGAATCTGCCTGCGATCCAAGTGCCCCTTGCGGTGGGAATCGTGAAGATCGCCCGCTCCTCCTCCAATGTCCAATACAGATCGGAGTTGGACGTGCCCATGCTCACGACATTCCCACTGCTGTAATTATCGGCGGACTCGCCGTCTTCCGGCGAGTCGTAGAAAATGCTCCCCCTGTGCGTGCCCGTGATGAGGATGCCGTTCGCAACCGCAATAGGTCCTGCGTATTCGCGTTTGGTGAACGGCGATGTCGGCGACGGTCCTCCCTGCTTGTCGGCACGCCAGACCCCGCCGGAGTGCTGGGCATCTTGGTTGATGCTCCAGAAGGCGTACTTCTCCGAAAGCGTGAGCACTTCGGGGCGGACGGGCACGGTGGCGATCAACCGCGCGTCCCCACCGTTCTTCGGGCATGCCTTCACCGCAAATCCTTGGTCGCCCGAGGAAGGGCCCTGAAGCCAGAAAATGCTCGTGCCATCCACCGCCATGTCGAGAACGACGCCGTTCTCGATATGGCAGATCTCGACGGCAGGCTGTGACGCGGGATTTCCGACCGACGCGTCGTCGCCGAACGCACGACCTTCGGGCACGTCCCCGAGGATGGCACTGCACGCCGCGCTTCCCAATGCGACCACGATCGAAAGAGCCCGTCGGAAACTCACGCGTACAGGTCGAGCATATCTTCTTTCCGTGTCAAATGATTCGCGACCGCCAATCGAACGAGGCCAGCATGATTATCTTTTCCGGCCGCCGCTGGACGAAGGCGGCCATGCGTTCAACGCCAGCGGTCGAGAAGGTGCGTGGCCCGTTCGAGCCAGACATGGGCCGACGCGGCGGTCAGGTGCTTTTGTGCGAGGACGAGAAGGGCGCGTGCCCCTCCGGGGTGGGACGACGCGCGCCGTTCGGCAAGGGCCAACAACGTAATGCCATGTTGGAGCACGTTGCCCGAGTCGTTCGCCACCTGGCGGGCTCGATCGAGCTCCCGCTCCCCCTCCGCGCCGGGGAGCGCCGCGGCGAGCACTCGTCGGGCCAGAATCTCGTCGAACGGATTGGCGCGAAGAGGATCGGCCGCCCGCGCGAGGGCCTGCTCGGCCGCCTCGCGCGCAGCCTCGGGATCACGCCGCAGCGCGTGCAATCGGGACAAATAGACCCAGGCGAGCGTTTCCATGCGAAAGTCGCGCTCGTGCGCCGCGGCAATCGCTTTGGTGAGTGCCTCGTAAGCAAGATCGTATTTCTTGCTGAGCACCAAGAGGCAGCCGCGGTAGACGCTCACGTAGAGCCGAAGCCAGATATCGCCAGGCATCACGTTCTCGCTGAGGTGCGTGCCGCGTCGGATCATGGCACTCGCGGGTTCGACCTCACCCCGTTCCAGGTAATAGGGCGGGGTCGAGAGCACGAGATTTCGCTCGGGAAGAGACGGATTGCCCAGCCGTCGCATCCAGCCGTTCATTTCCTCGTAGTGCGGCACGAACTGCCTCGCATCCCCCGTGAATGACCCGCGCGCGAGCCGCGAAAGAAGATGGTAGATGCGAAGCTCGACGAAACCGAATTCGGAGGCAATGGACATCCCGTCTTCGCTGGCGCGCTGGTCGAGCTCTTTTCCCATTGCCGCCAAGTTGATATTCAGAAAATACGTCCCCACGGCCAGGGCCCACGATAGCCGCGCCGGTCCATTCCTTTTCGTGGCATGGAACGCGCGGAGCGTAGCCAGATGCTCTTGCAACTCGGCTACGACACCTGCGAAATGCCCCGTGTGAACGATCAATGCCCCCTTGGCGAGGTAGGCTGCAGCACGGAACGGCGAGCCTTCGTCGCTGTCGGCATCGGCCTTTTCCAGCACCTGCCGAACGTCCGCGGGACGGCCCATGATGGCAAATCCGAAATTTTGCAAAATTCGATATTCGGACCGCTTGAGAAAAGCATCGTCCGCGCTCATGTCCGCGTGAACGGGGATCTCCCGATACAATTCGTCGGGTGCCGTTCGGGCCTTCGCTTCCACGATTTTTCGCCCGGCATCCAGATCGACGGTGGTCTCCCAATACGAGAATAGCTTTTCCGCAAAGAGATAACAGGCTGACGTGTCGCTGCTGTAGCCGACCTCGATGAGCTTTCCCCACGCCGTCACCTGCAGCTCGGTCCGATCGGGGTAGTTGAGATGTTTTTCGAGCAGGGCCTCGGCCTCTTTGAGGATGCGATATCCCTCCTGCATCGCGCTGTGGGCGAGAAGATGTCTCGAGGCGAGGAGGAGCGGAGCAATGGCGCGCGCGGGCTCGTGGGAGCGGGCGAAATGGTAGCCGGCAGCACGCGCTCCCTCGGGGGTATCACCCACCGTGCGCTCGATATGCTCGGCGATCCGGCCGTGGTAGTAGCGCCGATCCAGCTCGGGGGTTTCGTCGTAAATCGTCCTGCGGACGGTGTCGTGCGTAAAGTGGTAATGCCCGCCCGAATACTGCAGGAATTGACGTTCGACGACACCGTCCAGTGCCGCAAACAGCTTTTCGTCGTCGAGCTCGGCCGCCGCACGCAAAAGGGTCATATCGAGCACCAGGCCGGCCGGTGCGATGCGCCGGAGAAAATCGAGGGACTCCGCGGTCAGCGTGGAAAGGCGAAGCCGGATCGCTTCTCCGATGCTTCCCGGCAGAGCAACCTGCGCGAGATCGCCATCGGCGAACCAGCGGCCGGCAACCCGTTGCAGTGCCCCCTGCTCGACCAATCCGCGCAAGCACTCGGTGGCAAAAAACACGTTCCCCTGGGTTGCCGTATGCAAATTCGCGACGAAGGCTTTCGGCACCTCGAAGCCCGGCAGGGCCAACGCCACCAGCTCGCGCAAATGCGATGGCGACAAGGGGCGAAGCTTCATGATGGTCGCCGCGCCGGCAAAAACCGTGTGATACAGCGGCGAGAGCTCGGGCAATTCGTCGGATCGGAAGGTCCCACACACCAGCCCGTGGGTGCCGTGGAGCGCACGAATGATAACGTTGAGGTGCTCGATGGTCGCGTCGTCTGCCCAGTGCAGATCTTCCAAGCAAATGACGAATCGGTGCACCTGGGCCAGCGCAACGAGCCACTGCGAAAGCGCCTCGAAGACGATGAGCTTCTCCTCGGAGGGTGCCCGCGCGGGCCCTTGGGGCTGCGCATATTCCGGGGGCAACAATGTCGCCAACGGCGTTCGAATGCGCTCGATCATTTCCGGCGGGGTAACCGGCAAAAGAACGCGCAGCGCGCGCTTCAACGGGGCGAGCGGGGCAAGACCTTGGGCATGGCACTGCCCAAATGCAAATGGGACGTCGGAGAGCTTGGCGTGAAGTTCCAATTCCGAGAGCAATCGCGATTTGCCAGTTCCGGCGGGGGCCGCGATGAACAGGGCACGGGCGGCACCTCGTTCGGCTTCGGCAAGGACCTCTTCGAGCCGCGCTGTCTCGCGTTTCCGTCCGACGACGGTGGGCACATGAAGGTAGCTGGCACGCGCGGCGAGCGGCTCCTCGGATGGAATGCTTTCGCTCGCCTGCGACAGGGCGGCCATCAGGGCATTGGCGGTCGGAAAGCGATCGACGGGGTCCTTGGCCAGAAGGCGCAGAAGAACGGCCTCGAGCTCCGGGTGGATGGACGGGACGAGCGACGAAGGGGCGGGCGGCCGCTCCTCGCGATGCGCGCGCAGAAGCTGTTGAATGGTGGCGCCATGAAACGGATGCTGGCCCGTCACCGCAAAGAAGCCCAATACCCCGAGCGAGTAGAGATCGGCCCTCCCATCGATGGCGCCGCCGGAGAGCCATTCGGGCGCAATGTACGCGGCCGTTCCCCAGAGGCGTCCCCGGGTTGGGGTTCCGAGTTGGTGCATTAGGCCGAAGTCCATCAATTTGACATTGCCGTTCGAGAGCATGCGAACGTTGTCGGCCTTGATGTCGCAGTGCACGAAAAGGCGCGCGTGGATGAAGGCGAGGGTCTGCGCGAGGCGCATCAGCAGGTTGAACGCCTCGGCGGAATCGAGAGGGCGTTCACTTACCGCCGCATGGACGTCGACGCCGTCGACACGCTCCATGGTGATGTAGCGGTTGCCGGAAGGGAGGATGCCGCAGTCATAGACCTTCAGCGTGAAGGGATGCTGAAGTCGTCTCATCGCGAAGAATTCGCGACGAAACATGAGTGCGCTCTCTTCGAGGTCGTCCGGGCGGGAGCCGGGGACCACTTCGATTTCCTTGAAGGCGATCTGGCGCCCCTCCACCGCGTCGTGCGCCAGCCAGACTCGGGCGGTGCCGCCGGTGCCTAGGAGCCCTTCGATGCGATATCGCTCCTCGACGACTTCCCCTTCTTTGAGAAACATAGGGGTCGCCGCCCCACGGGCGCGGGTGACACTCTCGATGCCCGCGGGCAGCGTGTCCTTGAGGTCTGTCGCGCGCTCGTTCATTCGGGCCTTTCGGCCCTCATAGGCCTCATCTCCAACGACATCTCAGTCTGCGCACGGTTCATTCGGGCCTCCCCCGTAGGCCTCATCGATTCACCCACCTGCACCGTTCATCGTACGATATCGTCGACAAGAACGCGTGCTCGAGCTCGAAGAGCGCAAACTTGAGTTTCGTTCGAATTTTCCCTCACGAGTGGATGGCAGCGCTGCGACGACGCCTCGTCGCACGTTCAGTTGGTGCTCTCAGCGCTCCCAGCCATGCCCCACCGTCGGGCCGATGAATAGCGATTAACGTGAATACTCGACGAGCTTCATGTCGCGAAGAAGGTGGTCGAGCGCCTCTCGCCGGTGCTGTAGATCAAGCCGGTATCGAAGCCCGCTTTTACGAGCGCGCGAAACGGGATCTTCTCGACACTCAAGGCCTCCCGGAGCGCCTCGGAACGCACCCCCTTGGGAGCTTGCTTCAAAAGATCGAGCATCGCATCGAACTTGACGTCGGCGTCATCGGCCACTGCGCTGCGCACCTCACGTTTGTGCGCGCGGGGTGCTACTGGACGCGCCCGCGGAGCGCCGCGACGGGGCTTGGCGGCACTGTTCTTTTGCAAGTGCCCAGTCTTTTTCAGGGGCCCAGTCTTTTTCACATGCGCGGTCGAAGCACGACGTACGGCCTCCAGCACGTGGTCGGTAAGGTCTTCGACGAGGTCATGAATGGCAGCGCGCAGGCCGGCGGTAGGCATCAGCGATTGCAGTACTGCATTCGGGAGCGAGCGTCTACGTACAAGTCGTGGCGCGCAAGACGATCGGCCCGTCAAGGCGGCCTCCGCTCACCAAAAAACGACCCGCAATCCAATCAAAGGAGCCTCGTGAGCAACGCGTGCACGGTGGGCGAAATCCTTGCGTAGCGTGCGGACGGGGTCGGGCCACGTGTGCCGCGGACCTTGCGAGGCGCCGAGGAGCGAATGGTGACCGGCCGAAAGGCTGACGCGAATGGCGTCGTAATTCGGTATGAGTCCTCATCGCAATAGCGACGAACGAGGATGGCCACCGATGGATGACACGAGTGCGCACTACCATTCATCATGACTGCCCAAGATTGGAATGAACACGGTGCGGAGTGCGAAGTACCGCAGCACTCGACAGAGGGTTTCGCGTCTGTTAGTGCCTACTTCGTGAACCGTGCTTTATCGGCAACAGCATGGGTCTTTGCGGCGGGGGCGGTTTCGACGGCCTCGCCGTCGGCGTATGCCGCTACATCCGATGACGCTATCGACCTGGTTTGGGAAGCTCCACCCGATTGTCCAGCCCAACGCGACGTGAAAGCCGAAATCGCGGAGGCCATGGGGCAGGCACCTGCCGAGCGGCGAGCGCGTGCACGGGCGGTCGTGGTGCATGAAGGCGACGAATGGATCGTCGACCTCACCACGGAAATGGGCGGGCCTCCGCACCATCGCACGCTGCGTGCGGGAACCTGCGGAGAGCTTGGCTCGGCGGTGGCGACCGTGCTGGCGCTCGAGGTGAGCGGTGGGCAGCGGCACGAGCTCGCGCCTCCGCCCGCGGCTCCTGCCAGCGAGAAGCCGCGGGATGAAGGGCCCTCGACCCGACGAGGCGGAGAGGCGAGCAAACGACAATTCGCGCTGAGCCTCGGTGCCGCAGGGGCGACGGGCGCCACGGGGGACGCTTCGCTCGGCGTCGGTGGGGCGATATCGTGGTTGCCCGCGCGATGGCGCGTCGAGCTCGCGGTCGTCTATTTTCCGCCGACGGAGGTCGCGCGCGGAGATCTGGGCATTCGAGGCGATTTCGACCTTGTCGCAGGTTCCGTCGGCGGCTGTTACACCTTCGTTTTGGGCGCAGTTTCCCTGGGGCCGTGCCTCGGGGCCGAAGTGGGACGGCTGCACGCATCGGGAAGCGGATCGGCGGTGCGGACGTCATCGGAAAGCGCAAGTCTGTGGCTCGCCGGCAAAGCGGGCGGCCTTGCCGTATGGCAACTCGGGCGCTTCGCCTTGAGGATGCAGCTCGACAGCATCATTCCGTCGTCGCGCGACCGTTATCTCATCGAGCGGGTGGGCGAGGTTTACCGCCCTCCGGCCCTCGGTGGACGCGTCACATTGGGTGCCGAGATGCATTTTCCTTAACGAACTTCGCCGCCGCGGGCACTCACCTAGTCCATGGCCGTCTCTTCGCTCGCTGGTACCTGCCTCGCGCCCGACCATCGCGCGCAAGAGGCGCCCACGGTCGCGATGCCGACGGACTTCGATACTTTGTACAGTGCGCACGCGAAGTTCGTATGGCGCGCCGTGGTTCGACTGGGCGTGGAACCGATGGCGGTGGAAGACGTCGTCCAAGAGATCTTTCTGGTGGTGCACCGCGGCCTGCACGACTTCGAATGGCGCTCTTCCGCACGCACATGGATCTATGGGATCGCCGTCAACGTGGTGCGCCACCACCGACGTGCGCGTGCGCGGAAGTCGCACAATGCGCAGGAATCCGCGGAGCAGCTGTGTACCTTCCCGGCCGATCCGGCGCATGCGCCGGATGCGATTTTGGAGAAGGCGCAGGCCGCGCTTTTGCTTTTGCGGGTGCTCGACAATCTATCGAGCGACCTTCGAGAGGTCTTCGTTCTGGCCGAGCTCGAGGAGATCACGTTGGCGGAGATTGGGAAAATTCTGGGTATCTCGTCCAACACCGTCGCTTCGCGGCTGCGCGCCGCACGCCAGAAATTCGATCAAGCGCTGGTCCGAGAACGGGCGCGCGACACGTGGAGAGTCCGATGATCATCCGCGATCTGAGCGAGGAATCACGTGCGCTGCTCGATCTGGCCAAGGACGACGGCCTGCCCGACGATGCGCAGCTCGAGCGAACCCGCGCGCGTTTGGCCGAGAAGATTGGCACCGGCATGGTCCTGGGGGCCGCGGCGGCCATGCTGGGAAAGACGGCGGCCGCGCCGGTGGCCACGAAAGCAGCGGGGTGGTCGTCGTCGCTGGCATTCAAGGCATTTGCCATGTTGGCCCTTTTGGGCGGCGGCAGTGCGGCCGTCGGGGGCTACATGATTCGACCACACGCGACCGAGATGAGCACACTGCATGCGCCCACCACCGCGCACGCGTTGGTTGCGGCATCGACGCCACCGGCTCGCCCGATGCCGCGTGTTGCCGTTCCAGAGAGTACTGCGCCACCGGAGATCCACGTGATGGCCCCTGCGCCGCGCCCGCGCGTCGATGCTCCTGCTGTGCACCACGCCGCCCCGCCCGCGCCGCCAACGACTGCTCCCGACGTTGCGCCTATCCAAGCCCCGTTGCCACGTCCAGCTGTCGCCAGGGTGAGCCTCATGAACGATGTCGCCCATTTGCGCGAGGCCCAGCGCGCGCTCACCGCGGGGGATCCGACGCGGGCGCGCGAGGAAGCCGAACGCGTTCGCGACGACGGGCCGCTGGCGGAAGAAGGAGAAGGAATGCGCATTCTCGCCGCCTGCGCGGAGCCGGCGCGCAAAGCCGAGTCACAGGTCCTCGTGGACGGATTCACGCGGCGGCGTCCCGAATCGCCCCTGCTGCTGCGCATTCGCGCGGCGTGTTCACCGTATTCACGTTAGACGATTTCATGACGAACGCGCGCGGCAAGGGCACTCACAGTACATGGATGACGATGAACGTCGTCCGGAGGTTCGATCCATGACTTCGACTTGGAAACGCATCGTGGTGGCAAGTATCGTAGGTGTCTCGTTCGCGGTGGTCGCATGCGGCGGCGAAGATGTCTCGCTCGGAAAAGGCACGGGGGAACTCACGTCCGGGGACGCCGGCGGAAGCTGCACGCCGAACAAATGCGCCAATCAGGCCGTCGGGTGCATGCAGGGCCAAACGGTATTCAACGAGCAGTGCGTGCCCGATCCCCACGCGGGCACGGGCTCGAGCCCTGCAGGAGCGTGCATGCTCATTGGTGATTGTGCGCAATTCGATCCCGGATGCGGTCCCCATGCGTGCGACGCGCAAAAGGCAGGTTGCGCCATCGCTTCCGGCGAACCCGAGAAACACCCCACCAACCTGAAATGCGTACCCGATCCGCAGGCGGGCGTCGGCTCGAACCCGGTGGGCCACTGCATCCTTAGCTTCGAGTGCGCCGAGTAAATCCCCACGTCGAGCAGCGGCGACTTCACACCATCCTCAACAGTGTCACCGTCGTCGCAAAAGGAAGAAGAACCGCCAGGACGCCAAAACAGAGGCGCCAGGATCGCCAGAGGAACCAACAATCAACCCTTCTTTGGGTTTATTGCCGTTTCCGCTGGCGATCCTGGCGCCTCTCTTTTGGCGTTCTTGGCGGTTCCTTCTTCATGGTCGAGAATTGTGCTCGCCCATTTAGGAATGAGACGAGCTAGGCCAATTGGCGTTTACTGTAGAGCGAACGGATCGTCGGGATCAGATACTGATCGAAGGAGCGTTGGAAGTCGTATTTCGGACTAAAGCCCCAATCGTTGCGGGCGAGCGAATCGTCCACGTCCTCGGGCCACGAATCGACGATTTTCGAGCGGACCGGATCGAGCTCGTAGGAGAGATCGGCGTTGGGGAAATGCTTTCTGACCATCCCCGCGATTTCTTCTGCGGAGGCACTGAAGCCGGACACGTTGTACACGGCTTGCGAGAGTTGATCGCGATCGGCCTCCAGCAATTGAATGAGCGCGTCCGTCGCATCGGGCATGGTCATGAAGGGGATCCGCGCATCCGGCCCCACGAAGCACTTGTACGGTTGGCCCTGTGCCGCGGCGTGGATCATCTCGGGGCCGAAGTCGCTCGTACCACCGGTGGGGATCGTCTCGGCGGAGATCAAGCCCGGGAAGCGGATGGCGCGGAAGTCCATACGGGTCGCCGAAGCGAGAGCACCCAATTGGCGCGAATAGTTGGTGAAATAGCGGCCCAAGTGCTCGCAATACAGCTTGTTGCACCCATACATCGTGATGGGCAAATTCCAATTCTCTTCGGAGATGCGGCCCACGTTCTTCTTGGTGTCGAGATCCGGAATGCCGTAGACGGCAATGGAGCTCGGGAAAAGGAAGCGCACGGATTCGCCCAATCGGCTTGACTGGTTTTGGCTCATACGAAGAAGGTTGAGGGTACCTTCGACGTTCACCTGGTGCGCAAGCTCCGGATCGCGCTCGCCTCGGGTGGAGAGCAAGGCCGCGAGGTGGAACACCACCTTGATTTCGTGGTGGGCGGCAATTTGATCGAGCAAGTACCTATCCATGATGTTGCCGGAATAGGCTTCGTGGGTGAGCTCGCGGTACGATTCCGGTAGGGGCGAGAGGTCCAACGACACCACCCTGTAACGATCTTGTTGCGTCAATCGCTTCAACAGGGACCGTCCGATTTCACCGTTCACACCAGTAATCAACACGACAGGCTTGCTCATGGCGCGGGAGCTTGGCGAAAAGGCCTGCTCGTGTCCAGGTGAAAGCGGCCCTGAGACGGGCGCGGCCGTACGTGGTTCTCGTCGTTGCGCGTCAATTCATGGCGCGGAGCCTGCGCGGCCCTCGCCTGCGGGGCGCTTGGAGATGCGGCCCGCGCGCATCACGAAGGTCACGTGTTCGGTCTGGGTAATGTCTTTGAGCGGATTGCCGGGTACGGCCACGACATCGGCCAGCTTGCCTTTTTCCAGCGTTCCCGTTTGCGCGGAAAGGCCCAGCAAGGCCGCATTCGTGGAAGTGGCCGCGCGCAACGCGGCGGCGGGGGACATTCCCGCTTTGGTCATCAGGGCGAACTCGTGGGCATTGTCACCGTGCGGGAATACGCCCGCGTCGGTGCCGAACCCGATCGTCACGCCGGCGCGCAGGGCGTCCTTGAACATCTGCGCGTGCGCAGCGTCCGCGGCACGTTCCTTTTCCTGGATGGGGGGTGGCATCTTGTCGATCCTTTTCGACAACCAGTCTGCGGCCATGAACGTCGGAATCAGCACCGTGCCATTCGCCTTCATCATGGCCAGCGTGTCCGGCTTCAGGAAGGACCCGTGCTCGACCGAATCCACCCCGGCCGCGATGGCTGCCTTGGCAGCCGTATCGCCGTGGCAATGCGTCGCCACCCTTTTTCCGAGCCGGTGCGCTTCGTCGACGATGGCCTTCAATTCGTCGGGTGTGAGCTGCGGCGCATCCACGGCGTCGGCGAGGGACAGGACACCGCCCGAGGACATCACCTTGATGACGTCGGCCCCATATTTCACTTGCTCGCGCACCGCCATCCGGCACGCGTCCGCGCCGTTGCAGATGCCGTCGGCGGGGCCGGGCTCCTTGATCAGCTCGGGTGGATACGGGTCCTCGTCGGCGTGACCGCCCGTTGCTCCAAGGGCGTGGACGGCCACGAGCATGCGGGGTCCTTGAATCACGCCGGCCTTGATGGCATTGCGGAGCCCTACATCGATGTAATGATACGAGCCCACGTCGCGCACGGTGGTAAAGCCGGCGTCGAGCGTCTTTTTTGCAAAGCCCACCGCGAGAAGAGCATTCTCGGCGGGCGAGCGGAGGAGCCGCTCCTGGTTGTAGCGGTAATAGTCATCTCCCAATTCCACGGCGAGATGGGTGTGTGCATCGATGAACCCCGGCAACAGCGTGCTGTCGCCCAAATCGATCACCTCCGCATCGGCGGGGGCGGTTATCGATTTACCCAGCTGCGTGATGAGGCCGTTTTCCACCAAGACCGAGACGCGTCCACCTTGCGCCTCGAGCACGTCGTTCCCTTTGCCGTCGAAAAGGCGCGCGGCACGCAAAACGATGGGCTTTTGTTTCGGCATGCTCGAAGGATCGATGGGCGCGGCCGGCGGAACGGAACGCGCATTCGGCGCCGCACGCGGCCCTGCCGCCGAGGTGGCGTGCGCGACGGGTGCCGCCTCCGCGTGCGACGCACAGCCAATCGTCCCCGCGGACATGGCGAACATGACGGTCCATGAGCCGAAAGAAAAGAACCCCGCCCCCAATGGTTTGCGCGCGACTCCCCGCCGTCGTTCGATATTGATCATGAATGCCAATATTGGGGAAAGGGCGTCCCATTCGACAAGATGTCGATGAACGAGGAGTCGCCTCATGCCCCACCCTCGTCACACCGGAGCCCGCTCGATTCGTGCGGCATGTCGAAAGGCCGTGCGGTCGGATTGCACTCGCCCCGAACGCGAAGCGTCGTTTCCAACCCGTGAAGTGACCGCCCGGCGCGACCTCATTCCAATAAACGAGATTTGCGACAATGGCGCTGCGACGCCAGCATGCGTGAAAGCGTGCGACGGCTCTGGAATCGGGAGGCTGATGCGGCGCTTTTTGACCACGCGCGATGCAGGCCGCGGTATGGCATGAAACATGGACGCCAACGCCTTGCGCGATTTGATCGAGAACATGATTCCCTTCCATCGATTCCTGGGAATGCGATGCGCAGAAATTCGGCCTTCCTTCGTTCGGATCGAGTTGCCCTTCCGCGAGGACTTCATCGGCGATCCGCTCCGTCGCGCGCTCCACGGTGGCCTTTTGAGCACGCTCGCCGACACCACCGGCGGCATGGCCGTCTGGTCCGAGTTGCGTGACGCGCGCAGCCGTCTCTCGACCATCGACTTGCGCGTCGACTACCTCCGCCCGGGGAAGCCGGAGCTCGTCGCCTGCGAGGCCACGGTGGTCCGCCAGGGCAATCGCGTGGGGGTGACGGACATGCGATTGTTTCACCCATCCTCACCCCAGGAGACGATTGCCACGGGCAAAGGCGTGTACAACATCACCGTCGTCAAGTCGCAATAACGGGGCAAAATGCACCACGAAATAGGCACGGCCCGCTGGAGCGTCCAGGTGATCCCTAACCGCGAAATTCGTCGCGCGAAACGAAACAACGACACAGCCTCCAAATACGCATCTTAATCCGACGCTTCGTACCTATTCGCTTGTGCCACCACCGTCGCTGGGATCGATTGCATCTTTGCCGGTAGTGGGTATTTGCACCGTAGGCCATGCGGGTGCCGATACTCATGGGATTGATTGCGCTGACGATGCTCACCGCTTGCCCGAGTGGCGAGTCGGTGCGTGGCGTCGAGCATCCACGTACGGAACTGCTGCACGCCAGTGCGCGGCGCAGCGGGCATCCGACGTGTCGCGGCAGCTCCATCGATGCATGGACGCAGCAAGGCTTTTGCGTCACGGCATTCGCGACGGATCTGGTACGGCCGCGCCACCTCGTCGTTGCGCCGAATGGCGACCTGCTCGTTGCAACGCGGAACGGGGTCGTCGTCCTGTGGGATGCGGACGGTGATGGCGAATCCGACGAACACGAGCGCGCCACCCTCGGCGGCCCCGACGTCAACCATCAGGGGGTCGCGCTATCGCCCGACGGGCGCTGGCTGTACATCGCCGATTCGCGCGCAGTTCGTCGCATCGCGTACCATTCCGGTTTACGGAAGAGCGAGGGATCGAGTGAAATCGTCATTCCGGACATCCCGCTGACCGTCTCGCATCCGTATCGCACCATCACGTTCGACCGCGAGGGCAGACTCTATCTTGCCGTCGGGTCCGACGACAACCTCACGCCCGGCCTGGGCGCAGCCATTCTGCGTTACAAAATCCCCGACGCGATCCCTGCGGGAGGACTTCGTTACCAAACGGGCGAGCGCTTTGCCGTCGGGATCCGAAATGCCGAGGCCCTCGCTTGGGCGCACGACGGCAGCCTGTGGGCATTCGTGAACGGTCGCGATTTCCTGCGTCCTTCCGGCACGGACGCGTCATTCTATTTGGACCACCCCGGAGATTGGATCTTCCGGCTGTCGGATCGACCGGGCACGTTTTACGGATTCCCGAACTGTTGGCTCCTCGGCCCCGTACCATGGGGTCCTCGGCATGATGCCACCTCGCAATGGGCCGATCCCGATACGAATCAGGGCCGCGACGATGCTTGGTGTTCGAATCCCGCGAACGTCCACCCCGCCGCGGGCGCGCTCTCCGCTCACACGGCGCCGCTCGGCGCCGTCGAGTACACCGGCAATCTTTATCCCGCCAAATACAAGAATACCTTCTTCGTCACGTCGCATGGCTCGTGGAACCGCCATGGCAAGCAACGCGGGCGCACGATTCTCGACGTGCGCACCGATGGCGATCGCGTCACGGGCGTGGAAATCGTCATTGGTGAACGCGGCCAAGACGGAAAGCTCGTCGAAGGAGAATGGAAACAACGTCCCGTCGGCATTGCCCAAGGGCTCGACGGTACGCTCTACATCACGTCCGATGAGACGGGCGAAGTCATGCGCGTGGGGTACAGCCGTGAGTGACCGACGTTTTCCCCTCCTGCTTTCCACGCTGGTATGCGCCGCCGCGGTGGCGTGTTTCAAGGGCGAGCGCCTGGCCGCCGAAACACCGACGACGAACAGCGGGCCCGCCTCGCTCATTGTGGCGCGCGAGCAAGCCGGGGGAAAGAACGAGGGACCGCTCGGCTACGCGGCACCCGTCTCTCGGAGTCACCTGTACGATGAACTCGCCGCGCAGGGGATCCACCCGGAGACGCTCGGTCCGCTCAATGAGATCAAGGATCCTCGCGTCCTTCTGGGGGTCATGAATACGTTCACGCGGTCGCTCGGGGTGCGGTGCAGCTGGTGCCATATCCAAAGCGATTACGCGGCCGCGACCGCCCGCAAAGCGGTGGCGGCCTTCATGTGGGACGCCTTCGTGGGGCAGATGCAACTCGTCGACGGCGGCTCGCTCTACTGCGATTCGTGTCATCACCAGAGCACGATATTCCTGCATCGCAACGCGGGCGACAAGCTCGCCCTCGCGAAGTACATGCAGACCGAGTACGTCGATCAATTGCGCCGCCGCGATGGTCAGGAGCACGGCTGCGCGACGTGTCACGGTAATCCTATCAATGCCCGCTTCCTGCCTCGCATTTCGGACCCCGAGGGGTACCAGGCACCGGCGCTGTATCCGGGGATGCAACCATGAGGATCTTCGTGTTCGCACTGATGATGGCAGCGCTCTTCTTTGGCTGCCTGGGCGGCGGCCAGACGAAGCAGTCTCGCCAAATGTCGGATCGCGTCGGCGACCAATCGCGTGTCATGCCGATGAAATCGAGAGAGGGCAATTGGACGAAGGCGGCGCAAGGTCACGGTGCGGCGGGTCCAATGTCCCCTGAGGAGTTGGCGCGCATGGAGAAGGCGAGCGCCCCGGGCGCAAACCTCTCACGCGACGGCGGAGCGCCGATTCCCTGAACTTCTACTCACTTGGTAACGGGAGCCCAAGGATCGCTGCGCCAGCCGGCCGATCCGAACCAGAGTCGGGCGCCGAAGGTCATGACCGCCGGCAGGAGCCCATCGCGTTTCGAATCACCGTCGACGAAGTATTCGTAGCGGCGCAGCACGGTGGCCGATGCATAGAGATCGAGGTGCGTGTTGTCCGAAAAGTTCAGCGTCGCCTTGGGCCCCACGTTGACGGTCATATACGAGAGTTGCATATTGTCTTCGCCGTATTTGCGACTGCTCAAGTGAAAGGCATTGGCATCCAGCGCCCCCCGAATGCCCAGCGACAACCAGGGCGCCGCGCGGTATTCCACGTTGAGTTGCGAGGGCAGCGCGCCACGGATGCGAAAGCGATCGCTGATCTCCCAATTCATGGCGATGGCCGGTGCCGGAAGAACCCTGCGGAGCTGGTGAAAGTACGAAACGCCGACACCGAGCTGAAAGGAATCGCTGAATCTGTACATGCCCACGACCGAGGCGCTCAGCGATAGATCATCCATCGAAACGCGCTCTTCGAAATCCGAGGCGAGGCCCACGTTGACCATCGCTCCGACCATCACGCGACTGCCGAGCATCTGCATGATGCCCAAGCTCACCGCCGGCGCATGCAACCTTCCGTACGGCAGTTCTTTGCTCGTGCTCTTCGGAATATCGATCATGTCGTACGCGATGCCGGGAATGAACATCGTCCGCGGGCCAAGCGGGATGGGTTTTCCGGCGCGGAAACGCAAGGTTTGAATCCCGAGCGAGTCCTTCGTGTCGCGCGACTCGGGCTTCTCCAGCCCGAACGCGGATCCTTCGTAGCTTACGGAAAATATCGAGTCGGCCGCTTGGGCGCTCGCGGTCTTCGTTTGACAAACCACGGCGAACACCGCCAGGACGGCAAAAGTAGTTTTTAGCATTGGCAATTATTTCGAAGCGCAAACGCCTGCCCCAACACGTGGTTGCGGCATGCGGAACCCGAACTGCTTCACGAACGGCTCGAACGGCCTTTTCGGGGAATCAAGTGCCCGGGCGGGAGTCCTTCGTTCAAGAATTCCTGACCGAAATGCACACCTTGGCCCCAACCCCGATCTTTCGCGGAGAAACACGGCCGATGACGCACCTCGGGAAGGCCAACTCGACCTTGGGCCGAGGCGGCCTGCGCCGGGAACGCTCCGCCCGCGCCCGGCAGCGCGCCCGCCGGCTGCCTCGACACGCTCCACGTCGTTCGCCGCGCTCACGCCGGGGTCGTACGCAGGCGCCCAAGATCCTGCTCGTATTCTCGTACGCGCGCCAATTCAGCTTCTTCCTTCGAAGAAACGGAATGTTGGATCGTTGCAGAATAGGCCCCGTGCGGGCTCGTCCATGCGTCATCGAAGGATGAACCGAGGAGCTCGCAAATGAGGCATTTGGCGCCATTTTCCCTCATCGCGCTGTTGGTCGGTTGCGGCGGAGGGTCCAGTTATGTCCACAGCGATACAACCCTGGGACGGGTCGTCGTTTATCGAAATGGGGTGGCCTATTTCGAGCGCTACGCGAAGGTCGACGACGACACCCTCCGTCTCTCGGTCCCGGCGGACAAAGTGGACGACTTTCTCAAGTCGCTCACCGTCGTGGATGCGAAAACCGGACAACCGGCGCCCGTAGCCTATCCGACGGGCGGGTCCACCGATGGGACAGGCCTCATCGACATGAAGATTGGCCTTCCCGGATCGAGACCACACCAGGTGCGTCTGTCGTACGTGACGGAGGCCCCCGCGTGGAAGCCGAGTTACCGCGTCCTCCTGGGTCAAAAAGGCCAGGTGGAGCTCCAAGCGTGGGCCATCGTGGACAACACGTCCGGGGAAGATTGGCACCATGTGAAGCTTGGCGTGGGCTCCAGTTCGGCCATGTCGTTTCGCTTCGATTTGCGCTCCCTCCGTCTCGTCGAGCGCGAGACGCTCCAGTCGGATGCGCTCTTCGCGGCCGCGCCTCCCTCGGGCGCCTCGGTCTACGGGGGTACGCCCGCCCCCGAAGGTCAGAAGAACGTCGCCGTTCTGAACGACGAGGCCATTGCCTCCAACCGCCCTGCGAACGCCGCCCCCACCCCCACCGTCGACGTGGCGGTGCACGGTCGAGCCCAGCGGAGCTTCGAATCCGTGGATGAAGTCTTAAGTGGTGAAGGCGCGAGAAAGCCCTCGTCATCGGGTATGCCCGGAAATCCCAACGCTCCAAGCGAGGCGCGTCCACCGCGAAAGACCGAGGAGAGGACGGCGAGCCCGCCGCCACCCCCACCGCAGGCCCCGCCGCCGAATCCATTCGACGCGCTGCTGCGGCGAATCAAGCAGCCGGGCAGCACGAATGCATTCGTGATTGAAGGATTCGCCGATCCCAAAGATACCGACCGAAACCGCGCCGCGTTGGATCGCGCCAACCAAGTTCGCGAACAGCTCATACGTCAAGGCGCCGACCCCAATCGGCTAACCGCCGTCGGAAAAGGGGAAGTCGAAGGAACCACGGGCGGAGTTCGCGTGCTCGAGTCGTCGAAGAGCCGTGCGTCTCCGAGTGCCGCCGCGGCTGCCGCGGCCGATCCCATTGGGACATCGCATTTCGAGTCCGGTGTGACCATGAGCATTCCGCGCGGCAGCAGCGCGATGGTGTCCATTCTCAACGCGAAGGCCGAGGGCGAGGTCGTCTACCTCTATGATCCGGAAAGTGCGCGCGGCAATGGATCGTTCGCCTTCAAATCGGTTCGCATCAAGAACCCAACGGATTCGGCGCTGGAGAGCGGGCCGGTCAGCGTCTTCGGCGAAGGGCGCTTCATCGGCGAGGGCATCGCCGAGCCCATTCCGGCCAAATCGACGGCGTTCGTGCCTTTCGCGCTCGATCGGCAGATTGTCGTCGAGGCGAAAAACGAGGACCGCGACGAAATCGCGCGCGTTTTGAGCGTACAGCACGGTGTCTTCTCGGCGGAGGTGCAGCACACGAAGCGCTCGACCTGGACGCTCCACAACCGCCTTCGCGAGCGCGTCACGGTGTACGTCCGCCACACCTCGCCCGAAGGCCACAAACTTTCACCGAGGTCGGCGCCATCCGTCGAGCGAATTGGAGGCGCAAACCTCTTTCGCGTCATCCTCGATGCGGGCGCCAAAAAGGATATCGTGGTCGAGGAACAGGCACCGCAATTCAAAACAGTCGATCTTCGGTCACCGGACGGAATGGCCCTCGTCCGTACCTACTTGTCGACGTCCGCACAGGAAAGCCCGCTGAAGTCGGAGGTCACCACCCTACTGAATCTGCAACAGGAAATCGGAAACATCGAACAGCGCATCGCCACCGTGCGCGACCAAATGCAGGAATACCGCAGTCGAATGGACGAGCTCCACGCCCAGGTGGTCACGCTCCGCGCGGTAAAAACGGCGGGGCCGCTCATGCAGAACCTTCAGAACAAGCTGCAAGACGTGAGCGACCACATGTCGAAGAGCACCATCGAGGTCGTCGCCCTGCAGGAAAAGCTGATGGTCTCACGTATACGCTTCCAAGATGGCGTCGCCGACTTGAGCCTCGGGAAGCGGAACGACGGGGCCAACGCGGGCGGAAGCGCAAAAGCGAAATAGGTTCCTAGGGATCGGGAACATCGACGGGGGTTGCACTTCGCAGCCCCGCGTCGAGGCTGCCCAATTGACCAATATGGTTTTCTCCCCAGCAGGAAACGCGGCCCGAAGCGCGAAGAGCACACGATGTTTCGGCGCCGGTGCTGACGGCCACGGCATCTCGAATGTTGGGCACCTCGATGGGGGTCGCGGAGCGCATCGGCGTGGTCGCGCCCAACTGCCCTTGCGAGTTGTCGCCCCAACAGACGATTCTGAAATCGTCACGGACCGCGCACGCGTGATACGCGCCCGCGGCAATGCCCCGCACCTTGGGCAGTCCCGCCACGGGCGTCGGTGCGGCAAAGCATTCACCGCCGCCGTTGTTGCACCCCCAGCAGCGAACGGTTCCAGCATCGTCCATGGCGCATGTCATATTCACCGCCGACGCGACCATCACGGTGTTGGTGACATTCGGCACCGCCACGGGTGTCGCGATCATGAGTCCACTGGAGGCGGGGGCACCAAGCTCGCCACCGGTGTTGGATCCCCAGCAAGCGACACTCCGATCGGCTTTGACGACGCACGCATGCGTGGAGCCCACCGACAGACCGATGCTTCGTTCGCTGCCCGGCACATGGATCGGCGTTGGGGAAGAGGTGCGATTTTCCGCCGCCGAGCCGAGCTGCTTATGGCTATTCAATCCCCAACAGGAAACGGAGCCGGATCGCCTCAGCGCGCACGCATAGCGGTATCCCGCCTGCACGTAGATCGCGTCCTTGAGGCCATCCACGTCCACCAAGGTATTGGATTGACCCGGAGCATTGGCACTGCCAAGTTCCCCCGCTTCATTGGCACCGATGCACTGCACATTTCCATTGGCCAGGCTGATGCAGGTAAAGTCGATTCCCGGGCCGACGCTGGTGGCCGTCGAGACGCCGGGTAAGATGGCGGGGCCGGTTCCGGTACCTGGTACGCCAAATTGACCGCTACCGCCCCAGCCCCAACAGACCACCGATCCCGTCGGCCGTACGCGGCATATGGTGTGGTAATTCCCAGCTAGGGTGCCGCGCGGCATCCAAGCCCCGGAGTCGGGCATCTCCACCGGAGGTTCGTCCACCGCACCGTCGGGGGCTGCCTGATCGGCATTGCCCGCATCGTGTTTCGGTCCTTCGGAATCGGGCCCCAGCGCCGCATCGGGGCTTGGTTTTTCCGGGTCCGTTGGAGATGAAGGCGCATCGCTCGCGCCGCCGCATGCGGACGTTGCGAGATTCGCGAAGCAGAGCGCCACGAGCACAAGAAGGCCGACACGCGGCAGTGAAGCCATGGATGGTTGGATGCTGCGACTCAGTGAGAGCGGCACCTACCGAGGTTCAGGAGGGAGCGCAAGAGTGGTGGCTGTATGCGCTTCGGCCTGCGCTAGGGATGGCTCAGGAACCAAGAGACCACCGCATCGGGCGCCTCGGGAATCCATTCGTGGCCTGCGCCCGCGTGAACGATGAGCTTATTCTCGATTCCGGCTTCGTTCAAACGCTCTTGATAGCGTTTCGCGGTCGACAGCGGCACGGTTCCGTCCTTGTCTCCGTGCAGAAGGAGCGCCGGCGGATGACTGGGCGAGAGCCTGGGAATCGAGCAAATCGGCCCCGCGCACGTAGCGTAAGAGCCCGACTCGACACCGAGCGCCGCAAAGCGACTCGGATAAGCGATCCCCATGCGGCTGGTCATGTATCCGCCACTCGAAATACCGGTCGCATACAAGTGTGTTCCACGAAGGGGACCGAACTTGCCTGCGCCAATGGCCTCGAAGATGGCGAGCATCAGTTTGTGATCGCCGGAGGCTTCCCAATTGTTCGCCCAGAGCGGGTTGTTCGTATCCCAAAAGGTCAACCCTTCGCCGTGCGCCTCGGGCGCAATGACGGCAAAGCCATGATCGAGCAGTTCCTTCACGAGCTTCGTTTGGTAGTAAGCGCCAAATGGCAGCGACTTGCTTGCCTGCCAGGTCAGCTCCGCGCTGAACAAGGAGCCCTGGAACATCAGCACCGTGGGCCAGCCACCGGCGGGCGCCGTCCCAACGGGGATCTGCCAATGAACATCGCGCAAGTTGATTTTCGCCGTGTTCTTGGGACAGCTCACCGAGGTTGACGTCTCCGTACAACGCGACTCGACGAGCGCGGTTTGCGACGTGTCATTCGGCGCATCGGAGCCCGCCGAACATCCGGCAACGAGGCACGGGAGCACGAACAGCGAGAGATGGGCCGCCAGCGATCGATGTGTCATCGACGTTACCTCCGAACGGGGTTCAATGTGATTGCCCCACAATGACAAATTCGTCCGAAGCCTGCTTGTACGAAGCGGCTGTTTCGAAGGCTGGACCGTATTTCAGAAAGGCGGCAGTGTAGGCGTCGGAAACTCCACGTCGATGAAGGACTTCTGACCGACGCGCCCAGGGACCAGCGGCCCCGTTCCGCGGACCGCCGGCCCTGAAGTCGTGTTCCCCGTGGGAACGTCAGCGAACCGGTGGGAACGGCGTTTGCCCCGCTTCGATCAATTTGCCGTTCAGCGTCTCCTGCAATTTGGCCCAGAGCAACTTTACGGGCTCGGTGGCCTGGTCCGGCTGGTGCAACAGATTGGTCATCTGGCCGGGATCTGCCTCCAGATCGTACAGCTCGTATTCATATCGGCCCGGTATGTTCGGCGAGAAGTACACAGCGTAGGTGAATTGGCTAAAGCGGATCGCGCGGATATGACAGAGCCACTGGAGATCGCTGATGTCGACCGATTCGTCGTCGTAGCAAAATAGTATCGAGTCCTGGACCGGAGGGCTGGGGAGCTGAATGAGGGCGGCCAGGCTCTTGCCCTTCATCAGAGGGTACACGCCGGGGCCGCCCGCCAGGTCCAGCAACGTGGGCAGGAAGTCGACGTGGGCATAAAAGGCTTGGGTCTGCTGAGGCTCCGGGAACAGATTTGGATTCGAGATGACCAATGGAATGTGGATGGTCTCCTCGTAGACGTTGTAGCACTTTTCTCGCAGGCCGTGAGATAGCCCCATTTCGCCGTGGTCCGCGGTACGGATGATCAACGCGTCCTTGGTGAAGCCGCAAGCTTCGACGACGTCCAGGAATTCGTTTACCCGAGTGTTCACGAACTCCATCATGTAAGCATAGAATCGTACGTAGTTGACCGTATTGCTGTTCGGATCCAGCTGGACGCCTGGAGGAGGATCCCCCGGGAGCCGGGGCGCGCCTCCGCTCAACTTCTCTTGCTCGATGAGCGGCATCCCCGCGTTCAAAAGATCGCGGAAGTGGGTTTGAATCGTGGGTTTGGTCAGTAGGGTGTCCACCGCGTTGTCCGGCAGCACAATCTGCTGGATGCTCGTGAGGGCCCAGTCTTCAGGGCGGTAACCGAAACTCTGCCAGCCCCACGGAAAGAAGTTGATGTCGTGCGGGTTCACGAATGACATGAACAACAGGAACGGCCGCATGGCCGCGGGGTCCTTCAATCTCCGGCCGGCGGCGCGAGCCTCCAGGAACTCGAGGGCGCCCTCGCCGAAGCCGTGGGCATCCACCCCTTCCCCATTCTTGCGTAAGTAGCGCTTGTCGTTGGCGGCATTGACGTGGCCCCGATTGCCCGAGCCGGCGGTGGCCCAGGACTCGTATGTGGAGTAGCCGGTCACCGTGCCAGCATCCGGCGGATTCCAATCGGAGAAGCCGTACTGCTCCTGCATATTCTTGATATCCAATTCCGACCATTGCATGAGATCGACCGGCCCGGAGAGATGCCATTTGCCTTTCCAGATCGTGTCGTACCCCTGCTTCTGCATCAGCGCGGCGAGCTGCGGGATACGCGGATCGGCATAGGACAGTGTACCGGGCGTCATCGTCAGGCCGGTGAGGTTGCTGTAGTTGCTGGTGAGCATCACGCCGCGCGACGGCGTGCACATACAGGCCGAGGTATAGGCCCGCTCGAAGGTCAGGCCATGCTGCTTGAGCCGGTTCCAGCTGGAAAGCGTGCTCGGGAAGTTCCCCATATTCGTCGGGTAGCGTTCCTGATCGGTGAGAATGACGATGATGTCGGGCTTTTCCGGCAATCCTTTCTTTCGATAGTGGGCTTGCAGATCGGCGAATGCGGTTGGCTTTCCCATGGTGCACACACCTCCTGGAGGGATGGTCGAGCCGTGCGAATTTCACGAACCGAAGAAGCGGCCCCCGACGTCCCCCGTAAACGAATAGGAACTCATGGCGCCAGGCTGGCCGTCAAGCCAATTCACGAAACACAATCGTTGCCATTTGGCAATTTAGCACTTCGAGCTGCGTCAGAAATCGACACGAGGCTGAGATTCGGCCAAGTTGGCATTCATCATTCTTCTCGGGCACGCACCAAAATCGCATGACGAATCGGGCCGCGCGGCGCGAGATGCTGCACCTTGCCGTCTTGCCAGAAAGCTGCGCCGGTCGACGGACCGCCATCGAGGTTGAGAGCATCCTCGCAACCGAATTCCGCCAGGTGTTGCGCGAGTGCAAAAAGCGAAGGCCCCAGCATGTGCTCCGCCGAATCGCTGCGCACGATGAAGAAGTCGAGGATGGTACCGTGCTCGCGCAAACAAATCGCCGTTCGCTCGGCGCGCTTGCCGTCGTCCGCTCGGATATTGACTTTGCCGCCCACGACGAGCCGTGGACGGCATTGAATGGCAAAATCGAGCTTGGACGGCGCGACGAAGGACTCCGTTTCGGCAAGCCACCCCCGCCCGCCTTCGATGGCGAGCACACCGCCGGAGAGCTTTGGCGAGAACGGTGCGAGCGAATTCCCCTGCGAGACGGCGAGCCCCAACGCATTGCCACGCGGGTCGAAGAAGCCACCGTTGACGGCCAGCAAGGCGCGTGGCCGTTCGAGCATCGAGGCGAGGGAGGGGCGCATTCCTGCGTCCTCGATGGTCACGTTCACGTCTGCGAGCGCATACGAAAAATGACGCAGCGGATAGGCCTCGAGGCCCGCGCGCACGACGGCGGCGTCGGCCTGCCATCCATGCGCCGCATCGTGTGCGGCTTCCGCAGCCGGCTGGCGCTCGCCAGCGCGCGGCGGCTCGACCTCCGCCGGGTGCGTGCCCCCGCAAGTGCAGGCCGGGCACGCGATCAAGAACGCTGCGAGAGCAAGGAGCGCGGCCGATCTCGTCACGTCGTCCATGCCTCGCTGGCGTTCATCGAGCGGAAACTACACCGCTTCGCGCGCACGCACCACGCGTGCCTGCAGGTAGCCTGCGGTTCCCGCCCCGAGCGCGCCGAGCACACCCGCGATGGCCAGAATGCCCAATGTCGAAGCGGACGGTGCCAGCATGGAGGCGAAAAAGCTGATGAGGCCCAGGAAGTAGGCCAATGGATTGTTGATGTGCGGCACCGCGCGAAGGCTCAAGACGACCACGACATCGCCAAAGATGGCGACCGGTGTCGCAGCGGCGCCCAGCCATGGCGTCAGGCAATCAATCAGCAATGCAGTTCCCACCCCGAAGACGACCCCCAATAGAAACGAAACCAGATTGGAAATGCCTTCGCGAATCGTTTGACCGCTGGTGCTGTACCCTACCCAGCCGAGGAACATCGCCCACGCAGGCAATGCCGCGGTGAGGGTCACGAACGTGGTGGCGGCGGCCACCACGGCGCTGATGATCGTGACCGAATGAAAATCGAACGGCTTGTTGGAGTTGGCTGCTTCGACATGGGAAACCGGATGGCTCATTTCGTCACCTCGCTTGCAGAATTGCCCGTCTTGCTTCGCGACTCGACGTCGCATATCCGATACGATGCCATCGCATACGAGTTTCATCATGAAACGACGTTTTCCCGGCGCCGGACATGCCCATACACGGCTCCACCCGGAGCTTTTGCCGGGCGGGGCGGGCTACAGCAGCTCGAAGCGAGCCTGAAAGAAGCGGAGGAACTTGGGCTCGTGCACCAAGCGCAGGCCGCGCAGTTGCTTTCGGCGGCGGTGAACACTCGCGATCGCCTCCACGGCGAAGTCGAAGTGGGATTGCGTATAGACCCGCCGCGGAATGGCCAGTCGCACCAACTCCAGCTCGGCGCGGTTCGGTTCGCCCGTCGTCACATTGCGTCCGGCCGAAAGGGTGCCCCGCTCCACCGAGCGAATGCCCGCCGCGAGATAAAGCTCCACGGCCAGGCGCTGCGCCGGGAATTCCTCCAAGAGCAGATGGTCGAGGAAACGCTTCGCATCGAGGTACACGGCGTGGCCACCCACCGGCAAGATGACCGGAACGCCGCACGCGTGAAGCCGTTGCCCGAAGTACTCCACCTGCTTCACGCGGGCCTGAATGTGCTCTTGCTGCACCGACTCCTCGATGCCCACGGCCATGGCCTCCATATCGCGGCCGGCCATGCCTCCGTAGGTGTGGAGCCCTTCGTAGACGAGCACCAAATTGCTCGCTTGCTCGTAGAGCGATGCCTCGTTGACCGCGAGCCATCCGCCGATGTTGACCAACGCGTCTTTCTTCCCGCTCATGGTGCACGCGTCGGTGTGCGAACACATTTCGAGCAAAATCTCGGCGACGCTCTTGTTGGCATATCCTTCTTCGCGCTGCTGGATGAAATAGGCATTTTCCACCGAGCGGCACGCATCGAGCACGACCCGGATCCCGTGCTGCTGCGCCAATGCCCGCACCGACCTCATATTGGCCATCGAAATCGGCTGGCCTCCCGCCATGTTCACGGTCGCCCCCAGACTGACGTACGGAATGCGCGTCGCCCCTACCCGCTCGATCAGCGCCGACAGCTTCGCCAGATCGACATTGCCTTTGAAGCGGCCCGGCGCCTGCGCGTCGTGCGCCTGGTCCACGATGATGTCGACGAAGGTGCCTCCCGCAAGCTCCTGATGCAACCGTGTACTGGGGAAATACATGTTGCCGGGCACGAAGTCGCCTGGTTCGATGAGCATTTTCGAGATGATGTTCTCCGCGCCGCGTCCCTGGTGCGTGGGAACCACATGGCGGTAGCCATAGTGCTTCCGAACCGCGCTCTCCAGCCGATAGAAATTACGGCTTCCGGCATAGGCTTCGTCGCCCATCATGAGCGCAGCCCATTGGCGATCGCTCATGGCGCCCGTGCCGCTGTCCGTGAAGAAATCGAGATAGACGTCTTCGGATTTGAGCAACACCGGATTGAATCCAGCCTGCTCGATGGCACCTTTTCGCTGCTCGAAGGTCAGGCGCTTGATGGGCTCCACAGCCTTGATGCGGTAGGGCTCCGCCTCGTAAGGAATATGCGCAAGCATGTTGATCGGCGTCATATCGTTCATCGTCACGTTCCTTCCTTCGCAGGGGTCACCCAATGAAAACCGTCGCGCGAGGGCACGAGGCCGCCCTCGCGCACCGGCAGATCTTCGGCCCGCGTCTCGCCCTGCGTTGCTTGAGCAAGCACCTCGACCCTGCCGCGCCGCAGGTTCTGCGTAAAGGCATTGGCGTCGAACGACGCATTGGAATACCGCGCGAAGAACTCTTCCGGCGACTCCTGGCGCGTGCGCGACGCGACGTACTCCTCGAGAAATGCGCGCTTGGCACCGCGCATTTCGAGAAAATCCTCCGCCGTGGTCGCGCCACCGGCCACGAGCCGGACGAACGCCTGCTGATCGGCTTCGTTGGTGCCGAGCACCTTGCGTGCACTCCAGAAATACGATTTCTCGTCTTGCAACATGTCGTAAAAGCCAACGAGAAAATCGTAAAAGGCCACGTACTCGCTTCGATAGCGCGTCTCGAACTCGCTCGTGCACGCGTGCGCGTCGAGGGTGCCGCGGAGAAGGGTGTTCACCGTGCGCGCGACAAGAAGCGCCGCGTACGTCGCCAAATGCACGCCCGAGGAGAACACGGGGTCGATGAAGCAAGCCGCATCCCCCACCAGCAGGAGCCCCGGCGCCCAGAACCGCGTATTGCAATACGAATAATCCTTGCGCACGCGGAAGATGCCATACGGCCCCTCGGTCACGCGACGGGCTCCGTTCAGGTACTCCTTGATGAGGGGGCACGCGTCGACGAAGGATTGAAACGCGCCTGCGTGGCCCAGCTTGAACGTTTCGGCGTACCGATCTTTCGAAACCACCGCACCGACGCTGGTCAAGGTCGGCGAAAGAGGAATGTACCAGAACCACCCTTCGTCGAAGGCAACACAAAGGATGTTTCCCTCGTTGGGTGAGGGCATGCGTTTTCCATTTTCGAAGTAGCCGTAAAGCGCAATGTTTTGGAAAAACTTGGCAAATACGCGTTCACCCGCGTGCTGATGGATCTTGCTATTGTGCCCGCCCGCATCGATGACGAAGCGCGCGCGGGCTCGCTGTGGCCTGCCGGAGGCGTCGGTGAACCGTACCCCTACCGTGCGCCCCGCCTCTTGGATGGTGTCGAGGACCGTGTGGCCTTCGCGAACGTCGACCCCTTTGCGGCCGGCATGGCGCAAGAGAATCTCGTCGAACCGCGACCGCTCGACTTGAAATGCGTAGTCGGCACCTTGGCCTGAAAGCAACCACGTATTTGCAAAGGAAAACGTCCAGGGCTCCTGATCTTTTCCCCAACGAAACGTTCCTCCCTGTTTGCGGGTGAAGTTCGCACGTTCGATCTCCTCGTCGACGCCGAGCAAACGGCAAATACCGTGGATGGTCACCGGCAAAAGGGATTCGCCAATTTGATGACGGGGAAACCACTCGCGCTCCAAGAGCAGCACCCGGTGTCCAGCCATCGCCACGAAGGACGCCGCCGTGGAGCCTCCGGGGCCGCCACCAATCACGATGAGATCGTATTCCTTTTCCGACATGACCCATACCTCCCTCGATGTTCGTCGTCAGTTCGCGCAGTTCGGGGAGTGCGCGAGAAGCAGCTCGTTCGCCACACCGATGAGGACCAACGCGTCACCGCGCTCGGGCTCGATGAGCCTCATGAGGCGCGCCGTCTGCGCGTCGTGCGGCTCGTGCGGTGGGCTCACCCGCGTGGGGTACGCCGCACGGTGGACCAATTCGGGACCGCCAAACCGATTTACTACCACGTCAGGAACGATGGCTGGAACGTCGCCATCGAGCGGCGAATACATGTGAAAGTTCTCCGCCCGGCAGAGACGGCGGAAGCCCGCCATGGGCAGAGGACTTTGCGTCCGAATCATGAGAACGCGTTCGTCGCCCGCCAACCTCATGGGGCCGAGCATGCGGTACATCGAATACCTCCGACGGACTTCGCGAAGGAGGAATGCGCTACAGAAGTAATTCACCTTCACGGCGCCACGCGAAGCAACGTTCGCGTGGTAAATCTCGTTGAGCGCATATCCGACGAGCTCCTCGCGGCCGGCCGACGCCAGATAAATATAGTGCGCACGATTGGCTCGGCCGAGCCGCGCCAGGGTTTCGCGAAGCGGTAGATTGGCTTCCATCGCACGCTCCGTCGTGTCGTGAACGCGCCGCACGAACGCATCCTCGAGAGACTGTGCGCCCACGACACGCCGGATCGTGAGGGTATCGAATTGCATGAACTCCCCTGATTCGCTGTACGCGCCTCACATGGTCGTTCATTTGAAATTTGCCAATTTATATATTCATCGAATTAATTCGCCGGAACCCATTTAGCGGGATGCGCCGACATCGGCGCCCTTCGCGCGTAGCGAAAGGCGCCCTTGCCTCATGCCACTACCAGGGCATCCGCTCGTCGGAGCCGCCAAAGATGGCGGGGTACTGCTTGAAATGCGGTAACTCGTCCTGGATGGGGAGCACCGCGTGCTGGCACTGCATGTGGAAGGCGGGACGGAATACCCCCTCGGGCAAAAGCGAAGCGGTAATGCTACGGACGCCCAAACCCGCGGGCTCGGCGAACATTCGCGTCCCGCATTGGCGACAGGTCGCGCGCTCCGTCGTCTTGAGCCGCCATCGCACGGGATCGCCGTCGACGATCTGTGCCTGCGATGTCAGGTACATCGCGGCCGGAAGGTATGCGCCACCATGAACCAGTTGGCAGTCGTCGCAATGGCAATACACACATTGCATCGGCTCCCCAATGAGCTTCATTTTTACGGCGCCGCAAAGGCACTGAATCGTATGTTCCATCGGTCCCCTCGGTTCGTGCTTCGTTCAAATGTCGCGACGTCGCGACACCGGAGCATCATAGGCGGCGCGCAGCATGAGCGCGATTCGTCGTGCGGGTTCGCTCAATCCGCTCGCGCGATGAAGCAGGCCGATTTCACGGTGGAAGGTGTGGTTTCCCAGATCCACCACGCGGACCGCGGCGGGCCATTTGCGGTGGCCGGCCGTTTCGGGAACGAGCGCTATCCCCACTCCGTTGGCCACCAGCCGCACGATCGCTTCCAGCTCGTCGAGCTCACAAACTTCGTGCACGGACAGGTGCGTGCGACGCAGAAAGCGGTCGACCTGGCGGCCACCGAACGACGCGCGGTCGTAGCGCACGAAGGGCTGGGTCGCCAAAAGCTCGCTCCAATCGTCGCCGGAGGTGCGACGCGGCACGAGCAAGCGAAACGGCTCGCGCGCGAGCGTGGTCCAGCGAAGGTCGCCCTGCGGTGGCAACGGCGGGCGGATGATGGCGGCCATGTCGATCTCACCAGCGTCGACCTGATCGGCCAGACCCATGGAAAGGCCAGGCAGCACACGGGTGCGGCAGTCCGGATGCTCGCGGTGGAACCGCGCCAGCACGTCGGGCAAGCGCGAGCGCTGCACGGAGGCAATGGCCCCGATGGTGACGAGCGTCGTGACTGGATGCCCCACCGTGCGTGCGCCAAGGTCGTCGTAGAGACGAACGAGCTCCTGGGCACGCACGAGGATTTGCTGCCCCATCTCGTTCAGCCGCGCCGAGCGCCCGGTGCGCTGGAACAAGGCAAAACCGAGCTCCGCCTCCAACCGCTGCATTTGGGCGCTGACCGCCGCCTGGGTCAGGCCGACCTTTTTACCGGCGGCGGAAAAAGTCCCCTCCCGGGCGACCGCGATGAAGGTGTTGAGCTCGCGAATCATGCACAAATTTTCGTGATGCTCAGCACAAACTAATATTGGTTTTATTTTATGTCGAGCGGCGCCAAGATCCGGACCATGGACGCCCCGACATCGAACCCCGCTCTGCTATCCCCCTTCCATCTCGCGTTTCCGGTGCACGATCTGTCGCTGGCGCGCGCATTTTACGGCGAACTTCTCGGCTGCCCGGAAGGGCGCAGCTCCGAGGGTTGGGTCGATTTCAACTTTTATGGCCACCAAATCGTGGCCCACCTCGCGCCCGAGGAAACCGGCGTCGCGCAACGCAACGCCGTCGACGGCGATGCCGTGCCCGTGCGCCATTTCGGCATCGTCCTGCCGATGGCCGAATGGGAAGCGCTCGCCGGCCGCCTCACGGCCAAAGGCGTTCGCTTCCTCATCGAACCTCATACCCGCTTCAGGGGAGAACGCGGCGAACAGGCCACCATGTTTTTTCTCGATCCATCGGGCAATGCGCTGGAGATCAAAGCGTTTGCCGATATCACGTCGCTTTTTGCGAAATGAGGGTGGCGGCCTCGCTCAAAGTGATGACGTCGCGGCATTTGGGGCGGGCGTCGGAGCTTCGGGCTTCGCCGGAGACGCCTTTGGGCGCTTGAAGCAAGTGGCGCTGTCGGTCAGTCCAACCAGCTCCCATCCTTGCTCGCCCGCTTCGTTGAGAAATTCGGAGTAATGCGATAACGCAGCGCCTGAGATGCAGAGGTGCTCCCACTGGGGAAGGTGCGCACCAGTAGGCATCTTCGGAACCGTGCCTTGGCGACTTGCGCCGACCGTCACGGGATCACACGCAGGGAGAACGAGAACAAATAGAAGGCTGACAAGGGCTGTTCGCATAAGCCGGCACCCTTATCAGCTCCCAAGTGGCTTTTCTACGAAGCGCGGCGAACGCCGCTCCGCTCGGACCGAGACGCGCTGCGGCGTGTGGATGCAAGCAGCGCTGTCAGCGCTTGCACATCGTGCGCTTCGAGCGTGTCGACCATCTCGACGATGCGCTCGGCAAGCTCGAGACCGGCATTTTGCTCGGCGAGATCCTCGAACTTGGACACGACCTCGTTCCACGAGAGCGGCCGCGTGAAGTAACCGAGGTAATCGGCTTTCTCGAGTGCGAGCTTGGTGCCGTCGGCGAGTCGGACTCGCACGCGGCACGGAAGCTCCGCGGGGTAGCGCCTCGTAAGACGGCGCGCATCGTCGACGTGGACGCGTTGGAGAAGCTCCTGCACGTCGGCGCGCCCGATGCGCTCGGGCTCGTATTGGGCAGGCCCCACCTGCCCATCGAGCAATGCCACGGCCACGATGTAAGGGACGCTGTGATCCGCCTGCTCTTTGGAGTGCACATCTTCCTTGTCCCCCGCCTCTTTTCCACCCGGGGCGACGATGTTGTACGCCTGTTCGAACACATCGATTTCGACCCGGTCGATGGACGCGGGATTTTCCCCGAGCACGCGATGCTCGCGGCGCAGATCGAGCACGGCCTCGACGATGGATTGCGTGTGCGCCTCGGCGTTGTAACGCTTGACCGACGAGCGCAGAACGCGCTCCAAGTCCTCTTTTTCCCAATCGATGTGGAACCTGCCCGCGAGGGCCTCTTTCAACCCGAGCCGGCCTTCGATGATGCCGAGCGGTCCTGTCACACCGCGCGATGCCAAATAGGTGCAGCTCAAAGCAGCCGCGCCATGATGCGCCGAGGCCATGCCCTTCCATTGCGAGAGGTGCCCTTCGCGGACGGCAATCATGCCCTGTTGTGCGACCCCGCTCAGGGCCATGGCATGCGCCGTTTGCGCGCAGGAAAGCCCGAGTGCTTTGGAAACGCCGGCCGCGACCGAATAGGCCTGCTGCACCGTGTGATCGAAGCCCTTCGATTGCACCGGCGCCTCTTCGAGCAACCGCGCTTGAATCTGGTAAGCAACGGCGATGGCCGCGAGCAAATCGCGACCGCTGCGTCCGCGGTCTTCGGCGGCGGCGAGCACCGCAGCGATGTTGTCGCTGGGGTGGCACGTCTGCTTCCGCGCCGTGTAAAAGTCCATATAATCGAGGTACCGAATCAAGGTCCCATTGTAGAAGGCCGCGCGATCGGGCGCCGTCTTTCCACCGCCGATGAGCGTCACCCCGCCGGTGCCACCAAAGGCGTCCACCTGCTCGCGCACGGCCCGCGCAGGCTTGCCCTGCAATGCGCCAATGGCACAGCCGATACTATCGAGCAAACGGATCTTCAGAGCCCTGCGGGCCTCGTCCGAGAGCATTTCCCAGCGCGCGCGTTCGACGAACGCAGCCATTCGTTCGATGTCGTGCATGACGTCGCATTATGCAATTGGAATTCCGCGGGCACCCTTCATGTGGCCCGTCATTTGCCGCCTTGTAATATATGGCTGCAAAACGCAAATACAGCAAAAAAGCCGGCAACAAGGTTGCCAAGGCCATGCATGAACGCAAGGCGGGAACGTTGCGTTCGGGCCGCTCGGGGAAAAAAGTCACGAGCAAGAAGCAAGCGGTCGCCATCGGCCTATCGCAGGCGCGCCGCGCCGGGGCCAAGGTACCCAAGAGCTCCAAGAAGAAGAGCAAAAAGAAGTCATCCTAATCGAGGCACCTTCGATGCATTGCGTCCACCTGGCGGAGCTCTCCGCCAGAAAGGGCCGATGATGGGTACTATAGGAAAAGGGCAGACCGAAGGTTTCCCGCTCGACAATCTCACGTACGATCTTCTCACCATCGTGCAGGAGAAATCGAAGGCACTCGAAGCATATGGTCGCTATTGCGATGATGCGCGTCAAGATCCCGAGATTTTGCGCATGCTCGAGCAGATCAAGCGGGAAGACACGAATCACGTCCAACAATTGTCGCAGCATCTCGCGCGGTGCCTGGGGCGTCAGCAGCAAGGAACGACCGGCGAATCACGACCGCAAACGACGAGAACCACCCAAGGGTCTTCCTCGTAATCATCATGACGGAACGAAGGCGGAGAGCCCCTCTCTCCGCCTTCGTTCTTTTTGCGCGATCAACGACGTTGCGCGACCGCGCCGTTTGGCGTTGGCGCCTTCATCTGGCTCGCAATCTTTCGCGATTCGTCGGCGGACGTCTGCGAAAGGCCTTGCGGCACGAGCGCATTGAAGCCCTCTGCCTTCGCCTGCTCGAAGGCCTTTTCCATTTGCCGGCCGAGCGTGTCCAATTTGTCCGCACCGAGCTTCTCTTCGACCTCCGGGAAGAGCTCTTCCTCTTCCTCCTCGACGTGGTGCTCGATGAGTTCCTCCAACGTGGTCAATTTTGCCTCGAACGACGGGTCTGTCACAGGTGTACGCAAGAGGCGCTTGAGAGCAATTTCGGCCATGGAGTGCTCTTCGAGGCTTTCTTCGACGGTATCGGAGTCCACCTCGCGGACAGCGGGGTAAAAAATGTTCTGCTCGATGGCCATGTGCGCCGATAGATCGTTGGCGAGTTCCTCCAATAACGCTGATGCGTTCGACTTGCTGTTCTTGAGTTTGTCGAAGACATCTTCGACTTTGCGGTGTTGTTGCTCCAAAAGGTCAGTGGCTTTCATGACCTTCCTTCAAAGCAAAGGCCGCACCTCCGCGAAATCGAGGCAATATTGCACGGTGTGATCAGAGCGCATGCCCCGTTGGCTTTTTTCGTCGGTGCCCGGCCGCCAAGGGGTCGCGTTCGTCGCTGGCTCGAACGTCGGCGTGCAGGGCTTCGCGGACGTGCGTCAATGCCGCGCGCGTGATGCCGGGGGTGTTGGAGGCGGTGCAATCGGACGGAACGCGCACGTGATAACCGAGCATGTGCGCGTCATTCGCGGTGAAGAGCACGCAAAGGTTCGTGGCGAACCCGGTGAGAACCAGGGTGTCGATGTGAAGGTGCTCGAGCAACAATTGCAGCGGCGTGGAAAAGAAGCCCGAATGCCTGGGCTTCAGCACGAAATAATCGCCTCGGCGGGGCCGCAGGCGCTCGGCCACGGCATGCCCCGGCTTCGTGCGCTTGGTGCATTCCTGCACGGTGGCCTCGAAGTTCGAGCGCCACTGACCAAAGTTGTCATTCACGTACACGACGGGCACACCGAGGCGACGTGCCCTCCTGGCCAACGCCTCGATACGGCGCGCCGCAGGTATGGCGGCGGCAACGAGGCCCTCCGAGCCTTCGAAGTCGAATCCATTGATGACATCGATGAGAAGCAGCGCGATACCCCGATTCGTTCGCATGACCTAGGGACCACACGGCATCCCGTGTGCCATTTCATGCAACGAGCGCGGTCACCGATTGAAAGGCCTCGTCGTCGGACACGGCATCACTCTGGGCCCCCAACTGGAGCTCGGCGTCGCAGTAGCCCGGAACGCGCGCGGGTCCAAACCCGTGCGTGACCCAGATCCGCCGTTCGCGGGCGATTTGATCGCGTTTTGCGTTCAGCGCTGCGCGCTCGCCACGCACGTAAATGTGGAAAAGATTGGTGGGCGGCGGCGTGGGAGTCACGATGAAGCGCGGATCTTTGGCCAGACGCGCCGCCAATTTCCGTGCGCGCGTTACCCAAGTGGGGATTCGCGCGAGCGTGTCGTCGATGCGCATCGCCGCCGAGGCGGCATAGGGAAAGAAGCCGAATACGTTACCGCCGAATCGATGTCGCCACACCCGCGCGTTCGCAATCAACGGGGATGGACCTGCAACGATGGCGCCTCCCAAGGCACCGATGGTCTTGTACAGCGAGACGTAGACCGACGCGAACCCACGGCAAATCTCCGCGAGGGGGCGACCGTACGCGGGTGCACATTCCCAGAGGCGTGCGCCGTCGACGTGAAGCGGAATGTCCGCCTCTTTGCAGGCCGCCTTGAGCGATTCGAGCTCGTCCCACGTTTGCAACTGCCCCGTATAGCGCACGGGCAATTCGACCGAGACGACCGCGAGCGGCTCCTTCTGGTGCGCCTGCTTGACGTCGTTGCCGAGGATGGTGCGCATCCACGGCGAAAGGACAACGCCGTAGAGCCCATCGAGCAACTCGAAGGCAGCGTCTTCATGAAGAATGTGATGCGACGATGGGTGCAAGCCGACGGCACGGCTGCGGCTCTTCTCGGCATGCAGCCGCAAGAGAATGAGCTGCGCCATCGTGCCCGTGGGCATGAAGCACGCGGCGGGATAGCCGAGGAGCGCGGCGACCTTCTTTTCCAATGACTCGACGAGCTCTCCCGAGCCGTAGACGTCTGCGGTCACACCTTGCTGCTGGCACCATTCGCCAATGCGCACGAGCTCCGCGCCATCGATGATGCGCGCGGCGGTCGCGAGAGCACCGCGGCAATTCGCCAACAATTGTTCTTGCTCGCTACCCAACCGCGGCGCTTTGGCGGGGGGCGCGGGCGGGGCGGCACATGCCAACCCGGAGGAGAGAGCGCTGCCGAAGCCGGCACCCATGGTGAGGACCCAATCGCGACGGGACAATCGAGGGAGCATGTCCCGATTATCGGTCCATCCGTGGTCCGCGTGGCACTCTTTCGCGTTCGGCACTCGCCGCAAATGTACACACCCTGGCGCGTACGGCACCAGGGTGGCACTCTACTCTTCGAACTGCGGTGTTACTTGACGGGAATCGTGATCGGTCCCTTGCACTGGTCGCCATTGCAAACGAAGGCCTTGATGGTGCCCTCGCACTTGTCGCCCTTGAACTTGGCGGCATCGTCGTCGACGGAAACCTTCGCGCCCTTGTCCCACTTCCAGGGAGCCGCCTTGTTTGCGTGCCACGGCTTCACCGCCGTGACGGTGACCGCACCGCCGCTGCAGGACGCCTGCACGAGGGACTCGTCGCCGGCGCGTGAGGGAGAGCTGGTCGTCATCGCAACGATGGCAGCAGCGACCGCAAAAACGGACCCAATAGCCTTCTTGGACACTCGCATCATCCACTCTCCTTCAATCATTGTCTCTGTCAGTATCAAACGTTCGTGGGTTGGACGGGCGACTCTTGATTTGCATCAACCAAAATCGGGATGATTCACCTGCGATCCACCCGCCGTCGACCTTACGTGAACCCGTATCAGCAACAGTCTTGCCAACCCCGGACGCGCGGGTCGGCCCCTCCGTTCGTCGGTTAATTCCCGGTTTTCATGGGGCCCTGGTCCGGCGACCCCATGGATCGCGCGTACACCGCTGCCTGGGTAGGCGCCGGGTCGGCCATCGAAATTTTCGTCCCTTCGACAAAACTACAATCGCACGCAGGACTGTCGTCGATGGCGCATGGGGGTGCTCTTGTCACGATGTTCGAGCACGACGCCACCGGTGAACCGCGAGATCCCAAGGAATGCGGACACGCCATCTCGATAATGGCTTGGCTCATTGACGAATAGGACTTTGCCCTTCGTGCAATAATCGCATTGGAGGGAGCACCGGATGGACGAGGCCTGCACCAGCTTCGCGCTCGACGACGAAGCCGTGGACGAAGCCGAAGCTGCCCACGAGTTCGCTGCTAGGTGCAAAACTTCAATGGGACTCTTGCTCAGGCCATCGCTGACCCGCTACCGTCCCGTGTGTGCGATGGCGATTCGACGAGTGGCGCATCACCGACGCATTCCAGCGTGAATGGCGACTTTGGCTCGCCCCAGCCGACGAACGCACCCGCGCCACGCACACCTCGCGCTGGGACATGCCCGGCGAACCCTTCTTCCACCTTATCCCACAGGCCTTCTCCCCCTCGGGCGCCCGCGACGACGAAGTCGCCCGCGATCTCCTTTCCATTTACGACGCCCTGACGGGCTCGCGCATGAGCGAAGCGCTCCCCCGCCCCACCGCCGACCGCCGCCGCCTCCTGCGCAACTTCGCCCCCGAACTGAGCCGCGTCCTCTACACCGCCCTCGAATCGGGCACCCTCCGCTACGAGCGCGTGGAAGTCCCATGGCCCTTCCCCGAGAAGGACGAGAAGCCGTCCTCGAGGCGGGACGGCCCGCCGGCGAAGGAGAGCACCACATACCAACTTCGTTTGCTGAGTGAGCTCGACCGGCCAATCTCGGGATTGGTGGTGCTCGTGAACGCCGACGGTGCGCAACGAAAGATCGCGAGCGACGGAGCCGGTGTTGTCAAATGGACGGAGGCGCCTGCCGGGGGAGCGATCGCGCAAATCCATGACGTCGAACAACTACGACGCGCATTCGAGGGTAGAGAGCGCACGTCGCGACGTACGACGCCGTTGCCGGAGCAACCTGACATACACATCCGAACGATGAGCAGCGCCACGGAGCCTATCGAGCTTCGAGAGGACGAGTTGCAGACCCTCCTCTTGATCACCCGAACCGACCTAACCCATGCCGGCCGGGCCTGCGAGTGGGGCAAGCCGTCATGCGCAACCAAGGGGCCTTGGCTTTTCGATTCCGACGTGAAGGTCCCGCTATTGCGTGTGCATTGCGACGGCAGCTCTCGCGAGGTAGCCATCACGGGCGCGATGCCTCCCGGGGTTGCGCGCGGGGTGGAGGCCTCGGATCCACCGTCTCCGCCCACCTGGCTCGCATCGAGCCTCGAAGCCATGCACGATGCCCTCGTGCGCGGCGATCTCGATACGGCTCTTCGGTTTCTGGAAGGTCTCCCGCCTCTGCCCCCCGACGTCGAGGAGCCCCCTGCAGACACCCAGGCGGAGGCGCAAATGGTAGGCGAGCAACTCGCGCTTTTGGAGAGCCAGGGCTACTCGGATCCGCCATTCGGAGGCAGCTCGACCGAAGAGCGGTACGCATGAACGTCAAACTCCGAATCTCCATCTCATGGCCAAACGCCGGAAAAGAGCTTCTTCCTGAGGCGGAAGCCGATGTGCGGCTTCTCGTTCCGTCGTCCGCCGGGGATTTTGCGCTCACGCCGCGGGCATCGAGCGTAGGACGTCGCGAGTTCGATATTCCAGATGGAACGAGTTCTTTCAAGATCGCCGCGCGATTTTCTGCGAGCTTTCCAGCCGTGAGCGGTACCTCCGCGGGCCCCATGAAGGAGACCGTTCTTTCAATCGAGCAAGGCTACCGAATCAACAATGGAACCGAGGTCGTGCCCGAAACGATTTCTCGTTTCCAGGGTCCCCATCCGTTGGTTGAGACCGTCGGTCTTGCGTCCGTACGAGGCGTTGCCACCATTCGGCTTCGAACGGACTTCGTCGACGTGACACCTTTCTTCTCTGCATACTCTGAAATCCCCAATTCCGCGCTCACACCGCCCGATTGCACGGTCGTCGTTCTCGGACATACGGGCGAAATGCCGAAGATCTGGATCGCGTTGCTGCCGAAGGCCTGCGCGACGTCCACGACGGCAAACGTATCAGCGATGGTATTTTTTCGTCCTGCGAGCTACGGATATTCCGCAATTGCACAAAAGCATACGGCGACGGCGATCCCTCGCTACTTCCTATCTCCCATGCCCGACGCTGACGCGAGCGCCCAGTTCTGGGAGCGCGACCATTGCTTTCCTCAGACGGACGCTCGCGGGAACCAATATGCATACAATCTAATGCGTTGTGGCTTTGGCGCAGCGCTCGTCAATTCGTTCCGAGCGGTGGTGGTCCTGAATCCATGGCCTAGTGGGGATCAATTCGGGGTTGCCGCTTCGGCCCAGCTTCCATCGCTCACCACTTCGGCCATCCGTTTTCTTTGGGCCGCGGGACACCTTTGCGAAGGCGTAGCCAACGTGCACCTGGGGCGGCTCGGCTTGTCGTCGTTCAGTCGCGGCGGCCTGGCCATGTGGCCGACACTGGCGGCCAATCGTTCTCGCGTGAGCGAAGTGTGGGCCTTCGATACCATGGACGCAGCCGATGCGTCTGCACTCGCAGTTCAATGGTATCGCGCTGACAACACGCGTTCCCTTCGTCTCGTCGGGGGCGCCTACCATCGTGCTCAATACCGTGCGATCCAACAGACGCTGCAGAACTATCGAGCGTCGATGTCACAATTTTCGGCCGTATTGGTCGATCCGAACGACTTCGACCCCTCCTACAATCCCGCGTGGCAACACTACACGAAGGATGTAGCGAGCTTTCCCCCGAAGAATTGGTTGGCTGATACGCAGCATCAGTTTGCAATCTGTGGAGGCACACGCATCGGCGACCGGGTAACACCGTACTTCGAAAAGTTCATGCTCGATTCCGGGTTCAATTTTTTCTGACTCGTAGCGCGTGCAATGAGAAAGAATCGTCCAATGCAAGGCAGGCAACCTCACCGCTCGACGAGCATCACTTGCGCAGTCCTCCTCGCCGTAACGGCATGTCGAACACAGCGCGTT
Organism: Sorangiineae bacterium MSr12523; assembly: GCA_037157775.1. NCBI lineage: Bacteria > Pseudomonadati > Myxococcota > Myxococcia > Myxococcales > Pendulisporaceae > Pendulispora > Pendulispora brunnea. The sequence continues at coordinate 12,443,924 of CP089982.1, read as the reverse complement.
ACTCCGTCGGGCACGGGAGCGGCCGGCGACGCGCGGACGGATGGCGCCCAAGCGACGACGGCCGACGAGCAGGCGATACCCGATGCAGCTTTGACCGTTGCTCCCGCAGGCGATCCGGCCAATGCTGCCAGCGGCTTCTCGCTACCGACGTGGCTTGGCAACCACGGCAACCCTTCGTTTCCCGCCGATGACCCATGCCGTCCGAATGCCGCTACGTGCAATTGCAACCAGATACTCCGATTCGCGCCTTCTGGGCGTGAAGCGCTGGTTTGCAATGGATCCGACCGCGACGGAAATCCCACGCGCCGCGTTCTCCTTCTTGCGGGCAACAAGCTCCTCACGGCACTTCGTCTCCTCGAGACGGACACGTGCGCTGTGGCGCGCAACGGCGTCCCTGTCGATGAAGTTCAAGGCAGTATTGCCCTGCATTTCGAGGCACAGGGGGACGCACTCGTGGTGGACGAGCGCAAACCGACACTACCTCCCGGAGCGCCTGTCATGAAGGGTGGCTGCGAAGATTGCCGTACGTTCGCAAATATGATGCGCACCGATGCCCGCACCGCGGCCGACCGTGCATGGGCGGATCAAAAAACGGCGGCGACGTCCCGAATCTGCGATCAGGTCGGCCACTACGTCTTGCAGGGGGACGCGCTCGTGAAGCAATCCAGTAAACCGCCGCTAGCTCCGGTTGCACCAGCACCAACCATGACGACGCGGTCACCGCGACGATAGCTGGATCCCTTACCTTAGAATCGAAAAGCGTCGAGGATTTCGCCTCTCGCATTGGCGTGTCGTCCAACGTGGATTGCCCCCACGGCACTGCGCAGATGCCGCAGTGAACCCTGACGCGGGCACCTCGCGAAATATCGCGTTTCGCGGCGGGTCGCGGAGTTTGTCGCGAGGACGCCATGATGACCGTCATTGCGCATTTCAAATTGCGGCACGTATCGAATTTGACAGCGTGGCGCCGGATTCTCGGATGGAAGAACCATTTCCCGCTGGACTCGACCGATCGACGTGATAATGGAATCGAGCTTCCAGTAAAGCAACGTGGCGGTGGATTCAGTACCATAGCCTACATGGGCGTGGGTTTCTCGATTCGGTAGTACGACGCTGGGGGAACGACATCTTTCGCTTGAATCCTCGATGAGGGTCGGCTCGTTGTGCGGCCATCGAGCGCGCTTGTCTTTGTTCCTTTCGAAAAACGCTTTCCGAGCGACGAGGAAACGAATCATGCAAAGACGCCCGATTCACCTTCTCTTTGGACTCTGCTTGTTGTTCCTCACGGCATGTGCCGTGGGAGGCTGCGCCGCGAGCGATGACGGCGCCGAGGGCGACGACCTCGGTGTGGCCAGCGACGGTGTTCAATATGTGCAAAAGGGAGTCGATTACTCTTTTGCACGGCCCTCGCCCTCGCGGCTTCGCGGCGAGGGGTACACGTTCGCAGCTCGCTATTTGAGCTGGCTGCCCAATTCCAAAGTTCTCTCGGGGGGAGAAGCATCACAACTTCGCAATGCGGGCGTCGATATCGTGCTCGTTTGGGAGTACACGGCGCAGGATGCACTCGGCGGCTACGGCGACGGCGTTACCCAGGCCCGCGAAGCCATCCGCCAGGCCAACGCGCTCGGCATGCCGGCGGGGAGGCCAATTTACTTCGGTGTCGACTTCGACGCGCGCGAAGACCAGCAAGGTGCGCTCAATTCTTACTTCGATGGCGTCGCCTCGGTCATCGGCCGCGAGCGAACCGGCGCGTACGGCGGCTACTACGTCATCAAGCGCCTCTTCGACGCCGGCAAAATCGGTTTCGGATGGCAAACCTATGCCTGGTCCGGCGGGCAGTGGGATTCGCGTGCGCAGCTCCGCCAGGTGCAAAATGGCATTACGGCCGCAGGCAGCGGCGGCTGCTGCGACCTCGATTATGCGGTCGCGAACGACTTCGGGCAGTGGGCAGGGTCGGGCGGCGGCCATCCGACGGATCCTCCGCCCGGTGGGCCGCCGCCGAGTGATTGCTCCGTCCACGGTGACGGGAAGCTCTATTGCAAGAACACGGCAGGCGCCGGGATGCACTCGGCCACGAACTATGGCAGCAGCGTGGTGAATCACCTGCGCACCTCCTACAGCTGGTTCGATTGCTGGGGAACGGGCGAACGCCACGCCGGCGGCAACACCACCTGGTACCACACGATGGGTGACGACAACCGCAATTGGGGCTGGGTACCCGGGGTCGATCTCAATACCCCCGATGACTTCGACGCCAACCCGAGCGCCCGCGGCTTGAGGCAATGCGACGGCGGCTCCCCTCCCCCTTCGTCCAACTGCAGCGTGCAAGGTGACGGCAAGCTCTATTGCAAGAACACCGGCGGCGCGGCCATGCACTCGTCGCTCAACTACTCCAGCAGCGTGGTGAACCACCTGCGCACGTCGTACAGCTGGTTCGATTGCTGGGGCACCGGCGAGCGACACGCCGGCGGCAACACGACCTGGTATCACACCCTTGGCGACGACAATGGCAATTGGGGTTGGGTCCCCGGGGTCGATCTCAGTACCCCCGACGCCTTCGATGCCAATCCCAGCGCGCACGGTCTCAAGCAATGCGGCGGCTCGGCCTCCGACTGCTCCGTGCACAGCGATGGCAAACTCTATTGCACCAACACCGCGGGCGCCGCGATGCATTCGGCCGCGAATTACTCGAGCAGCGTGGTGAACCACGTGCGCACGTCGTACAGCTGGTTCGATTGCTGGGGCACCGGCGAGCGACACGCCGGCGGCAACACGACCTGGTACCACACCCTTGGTGACGACAATGGCAATTGGGGTTGGGTGCCCGGCGTCGATCTCAAAACCCCGGATGCCTTCGACGCCAATCCGTCGCAACAAGGCCTCCGAAGATGCAATTGATCCGGTAACCCCCGTTCTCTGACGCGAAAACCCCGCACGGACACGGCGTCCGCGCGGGGTTTTGCTTTTCGATGGCTCAGAGCACCGCAGATACGGCAGCGATCTTCGTCATGCGCACGCCGCTGTTCGAGCCACCGCTCGACGTGCAGCCACCGTTCGTGTGCACACCCACGAGACGCCCGGCGCTGTTCAGAATGCCCGAACCCGAGCTACCCGGCTCGGTGTCGATATCGCCGTACGTCATGTAGTTGCCACTGAGACCCAAGCGATGGCCCGCCTCGACCTGCTTCCGGTCACCACTCGGGTGCTGGATGATGGCCAGAAGCGCATTCGCCGCGGGGTCGGCGACGAGCGGCGAAGTGGTACCCCACGTGCTACCCGGCGTTCCTGCCAACCGCACGATGGCGTAGTCCACACCACCGAGGGCATCCTCGACGATGGCGGTAATTTGATAATGGCTTTGCGGCAACGTCGCCGTCTTCGCAGCGTTGTATTCGTAATTGAACGACACGTAGTCCCCCACCGTCGAACTGTCCACGCAGTGGCCCGCCGTCAGGAACAGATTGGACGCGATCAGCGTGCCCGTGCAGTACTTGCCACTCGTGGGGGACGTCTCCATCGCACCGACCGGCTTCTTGCGAGCGGCCACGAAGGCTTGGCTCACACCGAGGGCTCCGTTGTACGAGTTGACGTACTGCTTGTCGTCCACGCCGCAGATGCTCTCGGTCGACGCGAGATCGCGGTTCACGCGGTAGTGCTCCGGATCGCGCATCTTGCGCACGAAGTCCGGGTGATCCGCCACCCTGAGGGCCTGCTCCTCGGCGCCCGTCGAATCGACATCTTCCGACGTGGCGTCGTCCGCGCCAGCGCAAGCTGCAAGTACGGAAACCGTAGAGGCCAAGAACAGCATTCCAATTTTCATGAGTCATCCAATCCTTTCGCCGCACGGCGGGCGGAGGGTTGCCCTCGTTCGGAAGGATCGGCCCAACTGCGACTCCCCCCCGTGAGCATGCCCGCGATGCACTCGAAAGCCTGCGTCCGAATCGGCGGGCGCGGGAGTCGTCCATTTGGCTGACTCCTGCGCGCGTGCACCGGATCGTGCCACATCGAGGTGCCCTCGAGGGGGGATGAGATTCAACGATGCCGAATCGGCACGTACTCCACACCATTGCGCAGGAACGAGCTGCCGCGCACCGTCAGCGTGGTGGGATGATCTTCGGCCACCCTTCCGCAATCGGCTTCTTCGATGATGCGCGCCTCGCCCGTGGACTTGTCGTTCCAGCCGGCAAACAGGATGATATGCCCATCAGGAACTTTGTTGAGCGCATCGCCCGGTTGAATCTGATCGGGCGCGACGACCTCGCTCACGCTGGTATCCTTCGGTGCGAATTCCCATGTGACGCGGCCGGGTGCGGGCAGCCCCCACGCATAGGAAATCAGCCCGGAGCAATCGGAACGGTACGCGTTCCATTCCGCGTTGTCCGCGCTGCCGGTGCGCGTGCAGGTGCCGCCGCAAGCCATGTCGGGCTTGTCTTTGGCACTCTGGCAATAAGGCATTTTCGCATCGACCCATTGGCGCGCCCGCGCGACCGCGTCGTTGTTCGCACCGCCGCCGTTACCGCCGCCACCATTGCCACCACCGCCATTGCTGCCGCCACCTCCCTGCTGGCCGCCGCCGCTGCTTCCGCCACCACCATCGCTACCGCCGGACGAATTCCCGCCGCCGCCGGACGAATTGCCACCATTACCCGAGTTGCCTTGCGTGCCCCCGTCGTTTCCGCCGCACGACGATGTGCAAGACTTCACCGCATCCTCCGTCGACGTCACGGCTTTGCGGGCCTGCTCCGCGCACGACTGGGCGTCGGATGAAATCGATTGATCCCCCGTCGATTGGCAACTACCCGAACCGGAGCAGGTGAGCAGCAGAAGGCCGTCCTGACCCATCTTGGCGCACTTGACGACGAGGTCGATGCCGTCGCCCACGAGGGCAATGAGGCTCGTGGCACAATCCGTCGTCAACGAGATGCACGTTCCGGTCACCAGACCTGCGTCGGTGGGTTCCACCAGCGAACTCGTTTTCACCAGGCCCTTGCCGCCGCTGTCCCTCGCATGCGGAGGATGCGCCTTTGCGTCGCGATCGAGCATGTCCACGATGCGTCGCGCGCTGGGGTCGTTGGCGAACGAATTCTCGAACATCTGGAACCCGAGGTTCGTCGTTCCGTCGGTCTTGCGCGATGCCGTATTGTCCGGCGAATTCACGTAATTGAGGGTCGACTCGGCGCGGCTCTTCATCTTCGCGTGTACGCCGGGCCCCGTCACCGTCGTCGTGACGGTACTTTGCATATCGTCGGTGGCGCGCGCCTCGCGACGGAACTCCACGATGGGCGAATTCGAGGCATCGTATCCGCGAATGACCGTGGTCCCTCCGGATTCGGCCCGCACGCCCCAGATGGTCACGCCCAGTGCCGAGCGCGTCTCGTCCGACGCCTCCATCACCAGCGGATCGTTCATGCCTTCCGTCGTGTTCTTGCCGCCGCAGGCCGCAATCCACGTCGCCCCCAATACGAGCCCGCTCAGCAACTTCACGGAATGGCGAATCATGACGTTTTCTCCTCGTGGTTGGATATGCCGTCGCATTCAGCAAGGGCTGCACCAACACGCAAACTCCCCGAAAAGGCCCGTTCATTCGCTCGGTTCCCCGGCGAAATAGGAAGCTCCGTTTCCGCGGCGGAACGGTTGGTTCCCCGGTTCGTTTTTCTCTGGCGGAATATTGCGTATATACCGCGTATACACGGCACCCGCCCCGACGGCCCGCGCGTTGCACCTGCGCAGGTCCGGAGGTGATTTCATGAGAGCATGGTGGGCGGTCGCTAACGTCGTGGTGTTGTCGCAGTGCGTGCTCGCGGGCTGCTCGTCGTCGTCATCCTCGAACGAAACCGCAACGCCCATGCACTTGCGCGGCGCTTACCGTGCGACCACCGAGGGGACGATTCGCGAAATCACCTTTGGCGACGAAGGCCGCTATTCACTGTGGCGCAGCCCGTGCGGCACCGCGAGCCGCTGCCGGGAAAGCGGCACGTACGCCTTGAACGATGCGCACAGCGAAATCGGCTTTACCAATGAACGCACCGGCGAAAAGGTCTCCATGCCCTTCCATGCGCTGCACGTCGGAGGCGGCGGCGGCCTGGGCGCGCAAGGCCTCGTCGGCGGCGATGGGAAGGGCCTCGTTCAGGATCAAGTGAGCCTCGTCTCGTCGTTTCAGGCCGGCCAGCAGAACTTCCAGGCCAATGAATGCACCGTCGGAGGAGAGATCGCCCAACATGCGAACGACAACCTCGGCAAGGGCGCGTGCGACACGACCAGCACCGGGGAGCACGCTTTTGGCTCGAGCTGCACGGGCAACGGCGGCAGCCCCGAAGAGTGGTGCGCCGACTTCGCCAAGTGGGTCTGGGCCTCGACCGGCAAAGTCGACGTCGACGGCTTGTCCCCTGCGGCCGGCAGCTTTTACCTTTATGGCAAGAACCACGGCACGCTCAATGACACACCGCACGTCGGCGACGCCGTCGTCTTCAACTCCAACGGCGGCGGTTACGCCGACCACGTGGCCCTCGTCACCGTGGTGAACGACGATGGGACCATTCAAAGCGTCAGCGGCAATTGGAACGGTCCCAATGGCCCGAGCACGTCCAAAGTCATGACCAACATGCCGTCCTATTCCGGCACGGTCGGCAGCACATCGAGCACGATGGGCGGCTACCGCATCGACGGCTTCATCTCCCCGGCGTGCAACACCGGGAGTCAGTGAGGAAGCGGAAAGGCCACGCCTTTGCAGGCATTCTTCGAGCCGCACTTCCCGTTGCACTTGCCGCCGTCGTGGCCTCCACAGCCGAATTTGTCGCCCTGCTCGGCGCTACTCGGGCCGTCGCCCACGATCTTCCCGCTGGCCTGTGCGCTGCTGATGACGGCAGCGCCGGCCAAGATGCCCACGATGGCCGAAGCAGCCAATTTCTTTCCCGTCGTCATGGTGCGTCTCCTTTTTCGTCGGACATCTTAATCCGCTCTTCGATGAAGTCGATGAACGCGCGGACCTTGGCGGGCGGGAGGTGGCGCGAGGGGTAGAGCGCGTACAATGGAAAGATCGCGCCAGGCCAGTCGGGAAGGACCTGAACGAGGGCGCCGTCCTGCAAAAGCTGCTGAATGCCAATCGCCTTGAACCGCGCAATGCCCACACCTTGCAGGCAGGCGCCGAGCAAGGTTCCAAATTCCGCCACCATGAGGCGGCTCGTGGCCCGGACGTGAACGACGTCGTCGCCCTTTTGAAATTGCCACTCTTCGATGGGGCGGCCGGTCAATGAATCGCGCACCTGGATGCAGGCATGCCGAGCGAGATCGCTAGGAACCTTCGGGCAGCCGTGCGCCCGCAAATACGCCGGCGAGGCCACCGTGACGGTGGGTGTCTCGAGCAGCTTTTTCGCCACCAACGACGACTCCGGCGGGGTGCCGAAGCGCACGGCGATGTCGAAACCTTCGCCCACGAGATCGCCCAGTTGATCGCGCGCGATCAGCTCGAGCGATAGCTCGGGATACAGCGCGAGGAACTCGGCGAGGTGCGGCGTGAACATGAGCCGCGAAAAAAAGGCATCGACGTTCACGCGCAGGCGACCGCGCACGGCGACCGATGCGCCGGAGGTGACGGTCACCGCGTCCTCGATGCCGGTCAGCAGCGGCGCCACCTCGGAATACAGCTTGCGGCCCTCGTCGGTCAGCGCCACCGCGCGCGTCGTTCGATCGAGAAGCCGCACACCCACGCGCGTTTCCAACCGCGAGACCGCCCGGCTCACACCGGAGCGCGAGAGTCCCAGCGCGTCCGCCGCCCGCGCGAAGCTGCCTCCCTCCACGATGGCGGCGAGAACGCCGACGTTGGAAATCACGCGCGCGTCGAATGCCATCGTGGCCCCCGTTGATTCCGCATCACCAATACTGTGACTCAATAGCACCGGCGGCAACAATGCGCCGCGCCTAGAAATCCCCGCGGAGGAAACGAACATGTACGCCATCACGGGGATCACGGGAAAAGTCGGTGGAGAAGTCGCGCGCACCTTGCTGGCGGCTGGCAAGCCCGTCCGCGCCGTCGTGCGGGACGCGCGCAAGGGCGAGAAATGGGCTCGGCTCGGTTGTGAGGTGGCGCTGGCCACGGTGGAGGATGCTTCCGCACTCGCACGCGCCTTCGCAGGCGCGACGGCGGTGTTCCTTCTGCCGCCGCCCGCCTTCGATCCGCAGCCCGGTTTTCCGGAGGCGCGCGCGCTGGGCCAGAGTTTCATGACCGCATTGATCGCGGCCAAGCCGGCGCGCGCCGTTTACCTTTCCACCATCGGCGCCGATGCCCCGCACGAGAACCTGCTCACGCAGCACGGGCTCATCGAGGCCGCGCTGAGCGACGTGGCATTGCCGCTCACCATCCTGCGGCCCGCGTGGTTCCTAGAAAACGCCGCGTGGGACGTGCCCGCCGCCCGCGAGGCGGGCTTCATGGCGAGCTACCTGCAGCCGCTCGACACGCCATTCCCCATGGTGGCCACCCAGGATGTGGGGCGCGTCGCCGCGGAGCTCCTTCAGGAAACGTGGAAAGGCCGGCGCATCGTCGAGCTCGAGGGCCCCTCGCGCGTCTCGCCCGACGATCTCGCCAGCGCGTTGGCCCGCGCCTTGGGAAAGCCGGTCCGGGCCACGGCCGTTCCCCGCACCACCTGGCGCGATCTCTTCCTTGCGCAGGGCATGAAGAACCCCGACCCGCGCATCCGCATGGTCGATGGGTTCAACGAAGGTTGGATCGCGTTCCAAGGAAAGAACGCCCTCCAGGGCCGCATTCACGCCGATGCGGCCATCGCCGCACTATGCAAGGGAGCCCCGTGAGCGGGCGATGCCCTCGAGACCCGCGAGCATCTGACCGAGCATCGCGTTCACGGGCGTGGGCACGCCATGGCGGCGGCCGAGTTCCACCACGGTGCCGGCAAAGATCTCCACCTCGGTTTTGCGACCGGCCTCCACGTCTTGCAGCATCGACGTCTTCCCCTCGGGGCCGAGCCGCGCGATCAGCGCGAACATGGCCTCGAGATCCGCCTCGGTGAGCTGGACGCCCTCGTGCGGGGCCACGGCCATCACTTCCCGCGCCGCAAGTCGCGCGAGCTCGCGCACCTCGGGCACGGTCACGAAGGCGCCGAAGGGCGCGCGCAGCACGGCGGAAACCTGGTTGCCGCCGACGTTGAGCATGAACTTCCACCACTGCGCGTGCACGATGTCGTCGGGGATCTCGTACGGGATTCCCGCGCGCTCCAAGAGCGCCCTCACCGCCTGCACGCGCGCATCGGAGCGATCGCCCGAGCGCGCGCCGAACACGAGGCGGCCGATGCTCGAGTAACGCACCACACCGTCCTCGCGCACGGCATCGATGCCCACCACGAAGGCGTTCAGCAGCTTCTCCGGCCCAAAGGCGCGGCCCAGGATCTCCTCACTCGAGATGCCGTTGAGCAACGACACGATGAGGGTGCCTTCGCCCACGTAACCGCGCACGTCCTCGATGGCCTGGGCCAAGTGATGCTGCTTCACCCCGACGAGGAGCAAATCCGCAGCTTCTCCCTTCCCGCCGGGCTCGAGGCAACGGGGGTGCACCGTGCGACCATCGATGGTGAGGCCATCGCGCGCGATGCGAGCGCCGCGGGCTCCTCCGGCCACGATGGCGATGCACGTCGGATCGAGCGCGAAAAATCGCTCCGCGTAGGTCGCGCCCAACGCGCCCGCACCGCAAAGGACGACCCGGTTCAGCGTGCGCAACGTCGCGATCTCCTCCGTCAGTCGTGCCGATGTTTCTGCGAGAGCTCGTCGCTCTTGGCATCCCACTCGGCCGCCGGCACGGTCACGTAACACGGCTTGCAGAGGTACTCGGCGCGGGTGCCGAAGCGCGCTTGGATGGCGCTGGAGTCGCGCTCCTTTTGGCATAGGGCGCAGAGAAACTTCGCGTGGCCTTGCAGGGCGCACGCATCGCAAATGTGGCGGCCTTCGATGTTCACCGCATAAAGCGTGATCTCGGGCCACCCCGCGCGCTTCGCTTGCTGCTCCGGGGTCATGTGCGGAAAGCCCGCGGAGTAAAGCGGCATGCGATCGGCGGCCGGAATCATGGGCAGATGACAGCTCGCGCAGCGTTTCACGCGCACGGCCAACGCGACGTACACGTAGTCGTCGTCGATGGGCTCGAGAATTTTTGGAATGAAGTCGTTCACGGTGCGATCCCTCCCAAAGAGGGACCGGATTGTAGCTGAGCAGTCAGGCAGGCAAGCGCTTTCCTGCACGGGCTCGGTAGGGTGAGTACTTCACGCACACCGGGGCATTTTGCCGCCATTGAATTTCTGCGCGCTTTCCGATGCCCGGGCCGTTTCAGCCGTTTCGAGTGTCGGCCCAATTCCGGCATGTACTGTCCGCCGTGGGGGACCAACCGATCGCTTGAAGGGATGCCACACCCCATGAACTCACTACGGAACCTACCCATCATCCTTCGCTACGAAGACGACGGCACCATTCTCGCGCAGTGCCCGCTGCTCCCCGATTGCCAGTGCCGGTCGACGTCGCGCTTCGACGCCATCCGGACCATGCAGCAACTCATCAAGCACGCACAGTCGACCAAGAAGATCAAGTACGAGGTCATCCACCTCGCCGTGGCAGCAACGTCGGAGTCCGCTGATGGCGGCCGTAAAAAGTTGCCAAAGCAACGACCCGTCGACCGTCCGTTGATTGAAGTGCTCTGAGCGAATCGCGCTCGTCCAGTCCGGCGCTGCGGCATGAAATGCGCAGGGTCCCCCACATGCTGCACGGCACGTGTGGCACCTGAAAGGAGGATAGCGATGACAGCCACCGAACGAAGCGTGACCCAACTCAATTCGTTTCTTCGCGGGGAGATCTCCGCGGTCGAGACGTACCGCCAGGCGCTCGAACACTTGAAGACCACCACCCATCGACAGGAACTCGTGTCGTGCCAACAGTCGCACGAACAGCGGGCGGCCATTCTCGCCGAGTACATTCGGCAGCTTGGGGGCACGCCGGCCGGGTCCTCCGGCGCATGGGGAGCCTTCACCAAATTGATCGAGGGTGGCGCAACTGCACTGGGCGAAAAGGCCGCGATCACCGCGCTGGAAGAGGGCGAAGACCACGGTAACCGGGACTACCAGTCCGACCTGGGCAACCTCGACTCGACCACGCGCGCACTGATTGAAACCCGCGTGCTCCCGCTCCAGCGAACCTCGCACGCCACCATGAGCGCCTTGAAGCGGCAGCTCTCGTAACTCCGTTTCTTTCCCGATCCCGATCCCGCTCCCGCTCCCGGTCTTGCCCGAGAGATCGGGAGCGGGAGGGTGAGCGGGAGCGGGTCGAATCCGCTCTTACACTTGCTTCAACATCGTCTGCGCGTCGCTGACCTCGAACTTGCCGCCCGCTTCGACGTTCACGCTCTTCACGACGCCGTCGTCGACGAGCATGGAGAAGCGCCGGCAACGCACGCCCATGCCGTTCGGCGTGAGATCGAGCTCGAGGCCGAGCTTCTTCGTGAAGTCGGCGCTCCCGTCACCCATCATGCGGATGCGCGAGCCCACCTTCTGATCGCGGCCCCACGCGCCCATGACGAAGCCGTCGTTGACGCTGACGCACACGATTTCGTCGACGCCTTTGGCCTTCAATGCATCGTAGGCCTCCAGGTAGCCGGGCACGTGCTTGCTCGAGCACGTGGGCGTGAATGCGCCGGGGAGACCGAAGAAGACGACCTTCTTCCCCTTGGTGAGGGCCTCGACTTCGACGGCCTCGGGCGCCGTCGGACAGTGCGTCGCTTCGTCGTAGCCCTTGGATTCACGGAGGGTGGCATTCGGAATTCGCTCGCCAGGCTGAATCATGATCGACCTCGTTTGTCGTGGTTGGATGCTTTTTTGCCGCGCGGAGCCTAGCATCGATCCGGTGCGAGTTTCGTCCAAGGCTTGATGAGCCGCCTATCGAAGGTCGCACTCTCGTCCGCCGTCACCGCAGCCGTGGGCATCGCAGGGTGGGCGCTCTGGGCGCATTCGCACCGCAACCGAGTCATTCTGCCCGAGGATCCTCCGGCGCACGTGGAGGACCACTCGGCCGCCGAGCACGTCGAGGATCTTCCCACCGGCCCAGGCGGGACGGAGTCGCAGCTTCTGGCGAAGTACGGCATCGCGATCGGCGGCCGCAGCGCCAGGAGCTTCCACCGGGGCTACGCGGATCTTTTTCACAGGCACGAGCCCGTGTACGTCACCGCGGACGCCATCCTCGAAGGCTGGCAGTCGTCCTACGACGACATTCTCGCGCGCGTCGAGTACCGCGCCCTCATTCCTGCGCTCGAGCGGCTCTTGGATGCACTTCGCAGCGAACTCGCCCGTGCCGCGGGCGACGAGGAGGCCCGGCGTGACCTCGATACCTACCTCACCGTGGCTGCGAGCTTGGCCTCGGGCAAACCGATTGCCCCGGTCGCAGGCGCCGACCCGCGCGCCATTGCCGAGATCGTGGAGAACGCAACCTCCGCCCAGGGCTCGGGGCTCGCCCTTTTCGGCGGCGGCATGTCGTTCGACTTCACCATGTTGAAACCGCGCGGGCACTACACGCGCTCGCCGGAGCTCCAACAGTATTTTCGGGCGATGTCGTGGCTCGGACGCGTCGAGTTTCGCATCGCCGAGGGCAACGATGGCGACTGGACGGTGAACCGACGCGTGGCGCGCGCGGTGGGCCTGCTGCGCCGCCTCTTCACGCCGGATGCGCAGGTGCAGTGGCGCACGCTCGATTCGACGCAGGAGGCGCTGGTGGGTCCGCCCGATTCCATGTCCCTGCCGGGATTCGATGCGGGCATGAAGACGCTGGCGGGCGGGCTCGAAGGTGCTTCCGATGCCGATGTGGTTCGCGCCTTCTTGCCGCACGCGCGGCAGCGCATCAGCACGCAAATCGTCGAAAGGGGCCATGCGATCCTGGCCTTCGTCACGCTCGGGCAACGGTACGTCTACGACTCGCACGTCTTTTCGGAGCTCACCTTCGGCAAGTTGCGCACGACGCGGATGATGCCCACGCCGCTCGACGTGGCCGCCGCCGTGCTTCACCATCCCGGCGCGCGAACGCTTCTCGAGGACGAGGTCCAGCGTTATGGCGCCGAGTACCAGCGCGCGCTTGCCGTGATGACCACGCAGTCCGATGCACCGAATCCTGCGCTCTGGCAGGGAAGCCTCTACCATCGTTGGCTGGGCACCCTGCGGGAGCTCTCGCCCCAGCCGACACGCGATGGTGGCCTGCCGGCGCCTCTCACCAGCGGCGCGTGGGGAATGCGGCTCTTGAACACGCAGCTCGCATCGTGGGCCGAGCTGCGCCACGCAAACATCCTGTATGCCAAGCAATCCGTGACCGGGATCATTTGCGAGTACCCCAATGGCTACGTGGATCCGTACCCGTCGTTTTGGGCGGCGCTCGAGGAGCTTGCACGCAAAGGTGGCGCGGCGATGGAAACGCTGCCGTTGGTGCTCGGTGACCGGGCGCCGCTGCAAGAGTATTTCCAGCATGTCGCGGGCGTGGCCGGTCGCCTTCGCGAAATGGCCGAAAAGGAGCGGCGAAACGAGCCGCTCGACAAGCGCGATGTCGAGTACCTCAATTACATGGTGTCCATCGACGGCAAGCACGCGGGCTGCGGCGGGCCCTACGAGGAGCCCGGTGGGTGGTACGCGGATCTCTATATGAACAAGAAAGAGGTCCTCGACTTCAAACCCGTGATCGCCGACGTGCACACCGAGCCCGTGGACGAACTGGGACGGAACGTCGGGCGCGTGCTGCACGTCGCCGTGAGCCCGCCGCGCGAGATCGCGATCACGATCCGGCACGACGGAGGGGCGCACACGCAGACGTACCGCGGCTACGTCTCGGCGTATTCCGAACGCATCACGGAGAACTACGACCGATACACCGACGAACGCTGGGCGTCCGAAGGAGCACCATGGACGCCGCCCGCATGGCTCGCCCCGCTCACGGTGAGCGGCACGGCGTTTACGCCTGACGCTGGACCTCGATGAGCGTGATTTCGGCCGGAGCGCCCACGCGCATCGGCGGCCCCCAGTAGCCTGTGCCGCAGCTCGTGTAGAGCAGCATTTCCCCCACGCGATCGAGCCCGGCGACGAAGCCTTGCTCGAGCTTGACGAAGAAGCCCCACGGAAAGATCTGCCCGCCGTGCGTGTGGCCCGAAAGCTGGAGGCCGACGCCGGATTTCGCCGCCTCGATGGCCTGCTTCGGCTGGTGCGCGAGCAAGATGAGCTCCCGTGCGGGATCGCGGCCGTCGAGCGCGCGCGTCAAGTCGGCGCCGTGCCCGGGGAATTCGCGCGAGCGCCAGTCGTCGACGCCCGCCAAGTGGAAGCTCGATTCGCCCTCGCCAATGGTCACGTGTTCGTTGCGCAGCACGCGCACGCCGAGGCGCTTCAACTCGGCGAGCCAGGCATCGACGCCCGAATAGTACTCGTGGTTGCCGGTGACGAAGAAGACGCCGTGCTTCGCGCGAAGTTCGCGCAAGTGCGCCACGTGCTCGCCGAGCTCCTCGACGGAGCCGTCCACCAGATCGCCCGTGATGGCCACGAGATCCGGCTGGAGCTCGTTCACGCGGGCCACGACCTTCTGCAGCCATTGCCCATCGATGGTCGGCCCGATGTGCACGTCGGAAAGCTGCACGATGCGGAAGGTGCCGAGGTCCGCGGGGAATTTCTTCAGCGCCACGCGCACGGGCTTCACCACGACGGGCGCGAGTGCGCTGGCCATGCCATAACCGGCCACCCCGACGGCGCCGACGCCGATGATGCCTGCCAGCGCCCGGGCCAGAAAATTCCGGCGCTCCGGGTCGTCGGGAACCACATTGGAGGCCTTGAGCAGCGCCAACGCTGCGCGGATTGGCTCGGAAGCCAAGGTCATGAAAAAGGCGATGATGACCAGGCCCATCCAACTGAACACCACCGCCGCCACGACCGTGGCGAGCGGACGCGGGAGATTGCGTGCCCCGATGACCCCCAGCGGCGTGAGGATGGCGCCCACGAGAAAGACCCAGCTGCCGATGCGCTGCACGGCCTCGAGCTCGGGTGCGCGCGCCAGCCGCGCGTAGAGGTAATAATGAAGACCACCGGTCACCGCGATCATGAACGCGAGGAA
The DNA here is from genome assembly GCA_037157775.1 of Sorangiineae bacterium MSr12523. Lineage (NCBI taxonomy): Bacteria > Pseudomonadati > Myxococcota > Myxococcia > Myxococcales > Pendulisporaceae > Pendulispora > Pendulispora brunnea. The sequence goes on along the minus strand of CP089982.1, from coordinate 12,428,813 downwards.
CGGCAAGAGCGAATACCAGGGGCGCACCGTGCGATCCTAGGTGAGGCGCGGCGCGCGTCCAGGACGGGGCTCCGCTCTTCACGAAACTTCACAAGCTCATCGATGCGGGCCGGGCGGCCTGGTACACTGCGGAGGTGCTCCTCACGGCCTTCGGAGCCCTGGCGCTGACGATTTCGCTGGTTGTCGGCCGTCCGCACATCGCCCGCATCGGGCGGCTCGATCCGGCCATCGGGGCCATTCCTGGCGTGCTGCTCATGTTGGCCACCGGCGTGCTGGCCTGGCACGACCTCCTGCGCGGGGCCACCCTGCTCTGGCGGCCGCTCCTGACGGTGGCCTCGGTGATGGCCATGACGTCGGTTGCGCACCGGCTGGGCATCCTCGATCGGGTGGCACGCAGCATCGAGATCCGCACGCGGGGCGCGGTGCCGCGCGCTTTCGGCACGGTGTACGTCATCGGGGCGCTGACGGCGGCGATCTTCAACAACGACGCGGCCATTTTGCTGCTCACGCCCATCATCGTTCCGCTCATTCAGCGGCTCTACCCACGGCGGCAGTACCTCGTGGGACCGTTTGCGTTCGCGGTGTTCGTCTCGGGGGGCATCGCGCCGCTCTGCACTTCGAACCCGATGAACCTGGTCGTCGCGGAGCGGGTGGGGCTCGGCTTCAACGCGTACGCGCTGCGCATGCTGCCGGTGGCGGCGGCGGGCTCACTCGTGTCGTATTTCATGCTGCGCGTGGCCTTCCGCAAGGAGCTCGAGGACTCCATTCCGGCGCGCGGTCCGGAGCATGGCTCGCTCGCACCCATGGAGCAGAGCGCCAACGCGGTGCTGGTCATCCTCGGCGCGATGCTTCTCGCGTACCCCATTCTGTCGTTCTTCGACGGCCCGGTGTGGATCGCGGCTTCGTGCGGGGCGCTCATCATTTGCATCGTGGGCGTGCGCGACGGCCGGGTGACCATCGGGCAGGCCTTCGGCTCCGTCGCGTGGGACGTGCTCGCGTTTCTCTTCGTCATTTTCGTCACCGCGCTGGGCCTGGAGAACGTAGGCCTCACCCACGCCATCGCGCAGCTTTATGCCGCCGCGGGCGAGCACGTCGGCGCGCAAATCGGCCTCACGGGCGCGGTGTCGGCCGTGGGATCGGCCATGTTGAACAACCACCCGGCGGCCGCGCTCAATGCGCTGGCCATCGGCGAGCTCCCCGGCGACAAAACATGGCGCACGCTCGCCGCCCTCGTGGGCGGCGATCTCGGCCCGCGCTTTCTCCCCATGGGATCGCTCGCAGGCCTGCTCTGGATCGAGATGTTGCACCGCCTCGGCGTGGAGATCCGAACGACCGACTTCGTGCGCACCGGCGTGTTGGTCACGGTGCCCACTTTGATCGTGTCGCTCGGACTCCTTTGGCTGGAGGCGTACCTCTTGAATTGACGAGGTGCGACAAACTAGGGCTTGAACGGCGCCACGGCCTTTTGCGCGGCGTAGATCAATGCGGGGCGCATCTTCGGCCAGAAGAGGCTCGTCTGGCACGAGTAGGGCGGGAGGAAGCCGCTGCAGCTGCCAAACGTGTTCGGATCGCCCACCTCGATGGTGAACACCGAAACGCCGAGCTTCTCGTACGCCCAGTCGTCGGTGCTGCCCGAAGCGGCGTAGAGGACCTCGCCCGAGCGGCCATACTCGTAGCCCGTGATCGACCCGAGCTGCCGCGCGATGGCGCGCTGCGTGGAGTCGTTGGCGGAGGCCACGTTGGAGTAGTACCAAGGGAACATGACCGTGTTCGCGTCGGAGTGAAGCGTCATCAGAAGCCCCTTGGCCGTCTGCGGCGAGGGATCGCTCTGGTTCGGCCCGCGCACCGCCGGGAAAAGCTTGCGCCAGAGGCTCTCCGACGACTGCGTCTCCGGCTCCGAATCCGCCCGCGGCCCGCGGTAGGTCTCACCGCAGACGTTCGTGGTCGTGCTGGCGCCGCCCCAGTGACTGGCGAAATTGCGATTCAAGTCCACGCCGTGGTTGGGCACACTGCAGGTGGTGCTCGTCTCGTTCGCGGTGTCCGCGTTCTTGCGCTGCAGGCGCGGATTGTTCCCCCCCTGCTGGACGATTTCCAGGCCGTCCGGATTGGCAATGGGAACGACCCAGAGCTCCTCGGTATCGAGCAGCTGCTTCACGGTGGAGTCGCTGGCGTAATTGTCCACCAAGTAATCGATCCAGCGCCAGGACACTTCACCGGTGGTGATCTCGCGTGCATGAATTTGCGTGTAGAGCAAAAAGCGCGGCTTCGTCGAATTGGGGCTTAGCGCACAATCGCCCGAGCCTTGCTTGGTGATGCAAATGGCCTTCAGATCGTAACCGCCGTTGCCCTTGGTCTTTTTCCACGATTGGCCGTACGTCACGACCTTGGCCAAATCGGGATGGTCGGTGGCAACCTTGTCGAGGTGCGCATAGTGCGCATTGACCGTATGGTAGCCGCCATAATACGTCTCATTGACATCCGCGAGCGTCGTCTCTTCATTGCTGACGCGCAATTGCGGAGGCGTCCACCGCGGCAATACGACTTCTTTGTGCAACGAAATGTCGAATCCCAGTGCGCGCAACTGCTCCGCCGTCGCGTCATCGCCGAGAACGAACAGGTCATTTCCCTGGCGTCTTTCCAGCAGATCCACGCCGGAACTGGCCAATTCGTCGGCCCGCGCCACCGCATTGTGAACGCGGTATTCGTACATACGAGCCTGCGAATCGGACGCCGTTCCATCTTCCGATTCCGCGGTGGCACTGCAGCCCGCCGAAATTGCCAAAATAACGAGTGCAAATGCACCAATGCCCCATCGTCTCATCATCGCCTCCCTGTTCAGGAACGTCGGAAAACGAACTATTTCATCGCGGGAGCGATGCATAATTCGGCGGTGGGCACGCGGGGGCAGACTAGTTTTTCCGGCCGTCGGATCGCAAGGCGAAACACCATCTTACAGCCCTGAGAGGCTCCCATGGTGCGACGTGGTACGATGACGCGATCATGGCGGATCTGCGTTTCCCGACAACGACGATGTCCATCGTCTTTGGACTCCAAAGCGAGGATGCCGCGGAGCGGGCGCGCTCGATGGATCGATTGGCCACGGCGTACTGGAAGCCCGTGTACAAATACGTGCGCATGCGCTGGCAAAAGCCACCGCACGAGGCAGAGGAAATGACGCAGGACTTCTTTCTGCGCGTCCTAGCCAAGCATACGTTTCAGGGTTATGAAACCTCGCGGTCGCGCTTTCGGACCTTCGTACGCGTGTGCCTCGATCGGTTCGTGGTCGATGCCGCACGGCACGATCAGGCCAAAAAGCGCGGTGAGGGTGTGGCTCCCCTTGCGCTGGATTTCGCCTCGGCCGAGGCGGAGGTGGGCGATGGGGGCGTGGCCGATCCCGAGCGCTTTTTCGAGGCGGAGTGGGTGCGTCATCTCTTCGAGGTGTCGCTCGGGCAATTGCGCACGGCGCTCGTCGCGGCCGGGCGAGAGGGGCATTTCGTCGCCTTCGATCGGTACCATGTCGCGGAAACCGGCGCGGAGAAGCCCTCGTATGCTTCGCTCGCCGAGCAGCTGGGCATTTCCGTCCCCGAGCTGACCCACCGGCTCCAGTACGCACGGCGCGAGTTTCGCGCCATCGTGCTCCTCACCTTGCGCGAGCTGACCAGCGATCCCGAGGAATTTCGCAGCGAGGCGCGCCTGGTGCTCGGGGTCGACGTTTGATCCGGGAGCCCAAATCCTGGATCGAGAATTTCCGCCAGGCCGTGGAGGAGCCCGAGCTCTTTGCCGGCCGGTTTCGCGTGGAAGGCGAGGCGGGCGTGGGCGCCATGGGCATCGTGTACCGCGCCATCGACGGCGAGAGTGGCGCGACGGTGGCGCTCAAGATTCTCCGCGAGACCAACGAGAGGCGCTTCGAGCGGGAGGCGCGCGCGCTTGCGGGGCTGTCGCATCCCGCCATCGTCGGCTACGTGACCCATGGCATCTCGGAGGAGGGAGAGCCGTACTTGGTCATGCAGTGGATCGAGGGCGAAACGCTCGGCCAGCGGCTGGCGCGCGCGCCTCTCGAGCTGCGTGAGACCATCGCGCTGGGGCGGCGCATCGCGCAGGCGCTCGAGGCGGCGCACGGGATGGGGCTGATCCACCGCGACGTGAAGCCGAGCAACGTGCTTTTGCCCGGGCGGCGCGCGGAGGATGCCCAGTTGGCCGACTTCGGGATTGCGCGCTTCGTGGATGCGGAGCGCCGCCCGACGAGCGCCACGGGCGAGCGCGCGGTGGGCACGCCCGGGTACATGGCGCCGGAACAAGTGCGCGCGCACCGCGACCTCGATGGACGCGCGGATCTTTTCGCGCTGGGGTGCCTGCTCTTTCGCTGCATCACGCAGCGCGAGGCCTTCGACGGCCCCGACGCGTTCACCATCATCGCGAAGCTGCTGCTCCACGAGCCGCCCCGCGTTCGTACCCTCGCCCCCGAGGTGCCGCCGGCGCTGGATGCGCTCGTCGCTCGGCTCCTGAACAAGGACCCGGCGAAGCGTCCAGGCACGGCCCGGGAAGTGGACACCGAACTCGATCGCGCCGCACGGGAGCTCGCGCGCCCCGGCCTCCGCAAACGCCGTCGACTTGGGCGCGCCGCGGCACTGGGTCTCGCCGCCATGGCGCTGGTGGCCGCCGGCGGTGCGTGGATGCGGCGTGCGCCGGCCGCGCACATCGAAGCGCCGGCACCGGCCGTGCGTGTCACGGATCTCCCCGCCTCGCCGTCGTGCCATCCCGAGGCGGTGGCGGCATACCGCGATGGCCTGCAGGCGATCCGGGAGGCCACCTGGGAGCGCGCGCACCACGCCTTCGAACGCGCTTTCGAGCGCGATCCGTCGTGCCCCGAGGTCGTCGTTCGCCTGGTGATGACCAGCGAGATCTACGCCCCCATCGGGCAGCAGCGCGAGTACCTGCGCCGCGCGCAGGCGCTGCGGGGCGCTTTGCGCGAGCGCGATCGGGCGGTGCTCGACTCGACGGCGGTGTTCATCGTCTCCGAGGTTCCCGATCGGCCCGCGGCCGTGCGGATCCTCGAGGAGGCGCTCCGGCATTTTCCACGCGATGCCGAGCTGCTGTCGCTCGCCTCGCACACCAGCGCCGCCGCCGCGACCGATGCGGGCACGCTGGAGACCGATCTGGCGCGGGCGCGGGAGGCGGCCGACATCGACCCGCTTTACGCGGATGCCTGGCAGCTGCAGGGCCGGATCCTCGCGCAGCTCGGGCGGGTCGAGGACCATTTGTCGGCGCTGGATCGGTGCATCCAAGTGGCACCCGGCGCGGGTGATTGCCTGCGCGATCGCATTTTGGTCCTGCGGCGGCGCGGTATGTGCCAAGAGGCCGTCGCGGAATCCCGCCGCTGGATGGCGCGCGATCCCGAGAGCGCCTTGGCATACCGCGATTTGGCCGCATCCTTGGCGGCCACGGGCGCCCCGCACGAGACGCTGCTGGAGGCGCTTTCGATGCGGTGGAAGGCGCAGCCTGCGGGCGAGGCCGAGACGATGCGTCTGCACGATCTGGTCAAGGTGGCGGTGTGGACCGGCGACTTCGAGCAGGCGCTGCGGCTGGCCGAGCAACTCGAGAAGCACGTGACCGGCGCGGCAAACGCGGAGGCGCACGTGCGCGCCAACTTGATGCAGGTGGAGACGTTGCAGGAGATCGGCCGCAGCGGGGAGGCCGCACGGCTCGCGGCGCGCGTGATGCGTCAGAAGGACGCGTGGACGCACGGCGACATGAGCATCGATCGGCACGAGTCGGGGGCGTACTACTACGAGCCCGTGATGCTGGCCGCGCAACTCGAACAGGGGCAGCTCACCCCTGCCCTCTGGGCGGAGGGCATTCGCACGTGGGAGAGCACCGCGCGCATGAACGCGTTCGAACGATGGGCCATCGCCTGGGGAAGCGCGGCCGGCAAAGGCATCGACGCCAACGCAGCATCGAAGCTCGCGCCGCCGGGCGATCCATCGCTGTTCGAGCCCTTCGGCGTGGCCGCCACGCACGTGGGCCTTCTCGATGCCTACGAAGGCCATCTTTACCTGGAGGCCGGCGAGAATGCGCGCGCCCTCGAGTCCTTGCAAACCGCCGCCAAAAGCTGCCAAGGCCTCGATCAACCCTTTGCAAACGTGCGCGCGCATCTGTGGCTGGGCCTCGCCAAAGAGCGGACGGGCGATGTGCCCGGGGCATGCGCCGCCTACCGCGTGGTGCTCGATCGATGGGGCGCGGCCAAGCCGCCCTCGCTCTCCGCCCGCGAAGCCGCCCAACGAAGCCGCACGCTGGGCTGCAGGCGCCCTTAGTCTAGAGCGCGCTCCATAAAAAAGAGGCGCCGCGAACCACAACATTCGCGTGTCTTCCGTATGGGTGGGAAGGAGCCCTTCATGATGCGGATTCTCACGGCGTTTTGTGCGTGCCTGCTCGCGTGCGGCGAGGAGCCGAAGCGGGTCGTTCTCGACGGCGAGCCGGAGCTGGCCTTCCCCAACGTGGTCACCACGGAGAATTCCGAGGTGAAACTGACCTTCAGCCCCGACGGCCAACGTATGCTCTGGGGTAGCACGGACCGCACCGGCGGCCCCGGCGCCTGGGACATTTGGGAAATCGTGCGCACGCCGGGCGGCTGGTCGCCGCCGCACCTGGTCTCGTTCAATGCACCGCAAAACGACTTCGATCCGTCGTTCGCGCCGGATGGCTCCGGCGTTTACTTCTTTTCGAACCGGCCCGGCGGCTTGGGCGGAGACGATGTGTACTTCGTGCCCGTTCGCGAGGGCGCCTACGGCGAGGCCGTGAACCTCGGCCCCAACGTCAACTCGACGGGCGACGAGTGGGGCCCGGTCCTTTCACCCGATGGCGAGCGTCTGGTGTTCGCCTCCGATGGCCGGGGCGGAAAGGGAAAGCACGATTTGTTCGTCTCGGTCCGGAGCGACACGTCCTCACAGGCGTGGGCCGTGGCCGAGAACCTGGGCCCGGCCATCAATTCGGAGCTCGATGACTTCGATGCGGCGTTTCTCTATGACGGCCGCACCTTGGTGTTCGCCTCCGAGCGACGCGGCGCGGACCAAGTGGATCTGCACGTGAGCTCGCCTGTCCGCGGGCGCTACCCCGAGCCCACGTGGCTGGGCAATACCATCAATTCGACGGAAACATGGGACTTCGGGGCGGCCGTGAATCCGCGCGAGCCGGGGGTGTTGTACTTCAATTCGTACAGACCACCCCACGTGCTCGGCCGCGGAGACATTTACCGCGTGCGCTATCGGCTCGAACGGTAAGCGTCGAGGCTGAAGGGGCCGGGACCGCGGCATGCCAAATAGAGGAATGCAAAGCAGTACACGACGGCCAATTCGCCTTTGTTCACCACCGGGAAAAAGGCGGCGCCGAATTGGAATTTCCAATGGAATTGCAAATAGGCCACGGCCATCTGCCCGCTGGCAATGAAGGCGGCCCACGAGGTGAAGAGGCCAAAGGCAATGAGCAGCCCGCTCGTGAATTCGATTACGCCGCCCACGCCCATTTGCGAAGCCACGGGCACGGCTTGCGCCCCGAGAATGCCAAAAAGCTTTTGCATTCCGTGAATGGAAAACATGAGCCCCAACACGACGCGCATCGCGGTGAATGCGCGCTCGCCGTGGGGCGCGAGCCATCCCTGGATCATGAGGCGCCTCCTGCGAGTTTGCTCTTCAGGATGTCCGTGACGAGCTTCGGATTGGCCCGGCCGCCGGTGGCCTTGATGGTCAACCCCACGAGCGCGCCGAGCACGTTGGCGTTGCCCGCGCGGTAACGCGCCACCGCATCGGCATTCGCCGCCAGCACCATGTCCACCGCCGACTCGACCTGTCCGCGGTCACCGATCTGCCGCAGGCCCCGCTTTTCGACGATGGCGCGCGGCGTTCCTTCGCCCTCGAACATGGCGCCGAGCACGTCCTTCGCGAGCTTCGTCGAGAGCGTCCCATCGTCGATGAGCGCGAGCAACTCCGCCACCGCCGCACCGTCGAACGGCGGCACCTCGAGCCCGCGCGCCCGAATCTCCCCGAGCACGTCGTTGGTCAGCAGCGACAACGCCGCCTTCTCTTTGGCGCCGGCCTTCACCGCCGCTTCGTAGATCGGTTTCAGCTCGGGCACGGCATCGATGGTCACGGCTGCCTGGGGTGCCTGTTGCGCAGGTGCCGCCGCCGCAGCCGGCTTCCGCGCCGGCTTGGGTGCAGGCGCCGCCGCAGGCTTCGCCGCCTTGGCCCACGAGTCCTTGAGCGACACGGTTCGATTGAACACCAACGCGCCCGCCTTCGAATCGAGGTCCACGTAAAAGAACCCCAATCGCTCGAACTGGAAACGATCGCCCACCGCCGCCGTCGCCAAGCTGGGCTCCACCTTGGCCGTCACCGTCGTGAGCGACTGCGGGTTCAAGTCCGTCTTGAAGTCCGCCCCCGACGCACCGGGAACCTCCACCGCGAACAGCCGATCGTACAGCCGCACCTCGGCATCCACCGCGTGCGCCGCGCTGACCCACTGGATCGTGCCGTCGATCTTCTTGCCCTTCGGCGCCATCCCGCCCCGGGTCGCCGGATCGTAGGTGCACACGAGCTCCGTCACCTCGCCCGCCGCATCCTTGAGCACCTGCGTGCACGTCACGATGTAGCCATGCCGCAACCGCACCGAACGACCTGGCGCCAGCCGGTAAAAGTCCTTCGGCGGGTTCTCCATGAAGTCATCGCGGTCGATGTACAGCTGCCCCGAGAAGGGGATCTTGCGCGACCCTTCCTTGGGCACATCGTGCGGCCAGTACGGACCGTCGAGCTCCTCCACCTCGCCCGCGGGCCAGTTCTCGATGGTCACCTTCAGCGGCCGCAGCACCGCCAGCACGCGCGGCGAGCGCGTGTTCAAATCCTCGCGCACCGTGTGCTCGAGCAGGGCCACGTCGACCGTGCTCAAATTGCGGGCGACGCCCACGCGCTGGCAGAAGTCGCGAATCGCCTCGGGCGTGTAGCCGCGGCGGCGCATGCCCGCGAGCGTCGGCATGCGCGGATCGTCCCACCCGTGCACGTGCCCCTCGTTCACGAGCTGCAGCAGCTTGCGCTTGCTCATCACCGTGTAATTCAAATTGAGCCGCGCAAACTCTGTCTGCTTCGGCACCCAGGGCACCTCGGTGGCCTGAACGACCCAGTCGTACAGCTCGCGCGCGCTCTCGAATTCCAGCGTGCAAATCGAGTGCGTGATGCGCTCGATCGAGTCGGACAGACAGTGCGCGAAGTCGTAGAGCGGGTAGATGCACCATGCGTCGCCCGTGCGGTAATGGTGCGCGTGCTTGATGCGGTAGAGCGGCGGGTCGCGCATCTTCATGTTGGGCGACGTCATGTCGATCTTGCCGCGCAGGGTGCACGAACCCTCGGGAAACTCGCCTTTGCGCATGCGCCGGAACCGATCGAGGTTCTCCTCGACGGTGCGGTTGCGGTACGGGCTCTCCTTGCCCGGCTGCCCCACGGTGCCGCGGTACTCGGCCATCTGATCCTCGGACAGATCGCACACGTAGGCGCGCCCGAGCGTGATGAGCTTCTCGGCCAGCTCGTAGAGCTTCTCGTAATAGTCCGAGGCGTAGAACATGTTCTCGCCCCAGTCGAACCCGAGCCAGCGCACGTCGCGCTGAATGGCCGCCACGTACTCCGGATCTTCCGTCGTGGGGTTCGTGTCATCCATGCGCAGGTGGCACACGCCGTTGAAGTCCTGCGCGATCCCGAAGTTCAAGCAGATCGACTTGGCGTGCCCGATGTGCAGGTAGCCGTTCGGCTCCGGCGGAAAGCGGGTGGCCACGCGGCCGCCGTATTTGTTCACCTGCTGGTCGGCCGCCACCTTCTCACGAATGAAGTCGGTCGGTTTGGCGGGCGGGGGTGACGGATCTGCGGACATGGCTATTCCTGTACCACAGCGCAGGCCACCCGAGCCCGCCGGCTTATTCGCCGTCCCCGTCGAATCCGCTGGCACGGTCTGCGTGCGCCTGGAGCGCGGTCCCGCCCCCGCCGAGAATCGGAATGGCGCCGGATGAGGGGCAGCCTCCCTCGACGGGGCTCGCAAGCACGGCCGCATCGGCGGCCCGGATCTCCGACTCGGCAAACCCCTTGAACGCCGTCAGACGCGATGGGTTCACCAGCGACAGCTCGTAGAGCGCCTCGTAGGCGGCGAAAAGCTCGGGATTCTTCTTCAGATCGGCATAGGCCCGCCCCACCGCCGCCGGGTACTGCGCCTTGGCGTCGGCCAGGAGCTCGGCCACCCGCGCGCTGGTCTGCGCTTCACACAGTGCCACGCGCTGTTGGACCTCCTCTTCCACGAAGGCCTTGGCCCGCTCGAGGCGCGCCGCAATCCTGTGAACGACCTGCTGCGACACCTCCGGGAGGAGGCTGACGTTGCGGACGAGGGCCAGCTCGATGCCGATCCCCCACCGCTGCGTTTCGGCCTCCAGCTCGCGCCGCAGCCGCTCGTTGAGCTCGGTGCGGTCGCACAAAATCTCGTTGAATGCGCGGTTGCCGAAAATGGAGATCACGGCGTGCGACACCGCGTTGTCGAGCGACCGATCCCAATCGGCCACGTCGAAGGTCGCCTTCACCGGATCGACGACGCGAAATTCGAGGAAGATGTCCACCAGCACGGTGGTGCCGCGGGCATCGTTCACGCGAATGTTCGTGATGTTTCGGAAGTCGCGCCGCAGCGACACCGGAATCACCTTCACGTGCGGCAGCATGCGATCGAGCACCCAGTGCCAACCCGGGCGGGCGAGCACACCGGCCAATTTGCCGAAACGGGTGACCAGCGCCACCTCTTCGTTCTCCACTTCGACACGAAGGGCGCGCAGGAGCGCCCCCAGCGCCGGAAGCAAACCGAATCCCATGGCTGCACCGACGGCGAGCATCCACGTGTCGTTCATCACGGGCTCCTCAGGAAATAGGACTTGGACTGGGAAAGCACCTCGGCCCGGCGCCGCTGTACGTAGAGCCCGAGCGTCTTGTTCTGACGAAGCTCGTCCAAGTACGTGGCCAAGGTCCGGATCTCGCGTTCGGCGGCAAGTGCGCGGGCTTTGGCGATTTCGACACCGCGTTCGGCGGCGAGGATCTGCCGTTCGCAGTCGGCCTCCGCGCTGGCGTATGCTTCGTCCGCCTCGGCGTTGGCGCGCATCACGGCGTTCAGGGCTTCTACGAGCTCGTCGGGTGGGAAGATATCGGTCAGCTCGACGGCGTTGAATTGCACGCCGTACCGTTCGCCCACCTGCTCGCGGCAGAAGCCTTCGATGCGGCGATTGAGCTCGTGGCGTTCGCGCCGGATGAGCGCGTACGAGCCGGCGTCGTTCTCCCGCTGGATCTTCTCGATGCCCTCCGGACACGAGCTCACCGAAACGCGCGGCATCGAATCGCGGCCGGCCTTGCCGAAGTTGGCAATCTCGTTGCGGAGCAGGCACGTGAACAACTCCGTGATGTGCTCGAGCGGCGCCTTCAGCCCGAAGAGGAACGCGTGCAGCTGCTCTTTCGCGGGGGCAAACCGAAGGATGGCGTCGACGCGAAGCACGGTGCCGTCCTCCGCCATGGCCATGCGGCCGCCGCCTTCACCGGACAAGTCGAGGTTCTGCTCCATCGTGGCGACGCGGTGGACCTTTTGCCATGGCCACTTGAAGTGCAGGCCTGGCGGGTAAAGCTTCAGCGTTTTTCCATCCTCGGTGACCGCCGCCCCGAAGGTCGTCAACACGCCGAGGTAGCCCTCGTCGATCCGGAAAAATGAGCGCGCCACCATGAGCAACAGGTACGCCGCCATCCCCATCATCAGTCCGTATGCCAGCATAGCCGTCTCCATTCACATCGTTCAGAACCGTCCCTTGGTGCGCGCCGGAGGAAACCACCCCGCCTCGGCGGAGTCGTCGAGCCGTCGCACGTGCGAAATGAGGCGGCGACGCGCGGTTGCCGGCGCGCTCGAACGCCCGCCTTGGCGCACGTAGGCCTCAGCGAGACCGCGGTTGACCTCGACGACGTCCTCGTTGAAGGCGTGCTGCGCTTCGCTCACGGGTGGGAGCGCGGCCGCTTTTTCCGCATTGTCCACGATGGTGCCATGGGGGACGAAACGCCCCTCGGGGAGTTCCACGCCGACGACCACGGCGCCGATGCCGATGAAACAGTGGGGGCCGATGATGGAGTCGTGCACCACAGCTTTGAACCCGATGAAGGTGTGGTCGCCCACGAAACACGGCCCGTGGACGAGCGCGTCGTGTGCAATCGAGACGCTCTTGCCCACGTACACCGCCCAGTCGTCGCCTTTGACCCGCACGAACTTGTCCTTCAGGGCATGGATGACGACACCGTCCTGGATGTTCGTGTTGGCGCCGATGAAGAAGGGCGCCCCTTCATCCGCGCGCACCGAGCTGCCCGCGGCAACGTGCACGTGCTCCTCCATCACGATGCGGCCGATGACGTTGGCCTGCTTGTGGACGTAGCTGCTCTTCGCACGCCGCACCTGGGCGCGGATGTTCGAAAGCCATTTTTGAAACTCCGGCCCGCGCTCGCTCTCGTGCACGTACGTGAAGGCCGGCTTCGGCGGTCCGACGACGGCGCGCAGGTTCGGATCGTGACGAGCGGCGATCTTGCCCGATTCGATGCGCTCGTCTCTGCGGAGGTAGTGATCGAGCCAGGCGACGAGCAATCCCGCCACGAGGCCCATCATCAGGTGCCCGCTCACGGTTCCGGCCGCGGTGAGCCCGAAGGCAACGACTTGCATCCTTTTGGCGCGCGCCAGGTGGATGAACGTGCCGACCTCGATGAGGCGCACGCCCACCACGCAGAGGAGGCCGGCCAGCGCGGCCAGCGGAATGCGCGCGATGTGCGGGCTCAGATAGAGCACGCACGCGGCGAGCACCAGCGCGTGCACCATCGAGGAAAGGCGCGTCCTGGCACCGCTCTGCACATTGACACCCGAGCGCACGATGACGCCGGTCACCGGCATGCCCGACATCATGCCCACGGTAAGGTTGGCCACGCCCTGCCCGAAGAGTTCCAGGTTGGGGTTGTGCGGCGTCTTGGCCTGGGCCATGCGGTCCACCGCGCGGGCCGACAGCAGCGACTCGACCCCGGCGAGCAGCGCCAACGGGGTGGCCTTGAGGAGAAGATCGAGCCACCGGTCTTCTTCGAGGGCCGGAAACGACGGCTTCGGAAAGACCGAGGGGATCGTGCCCACGCGCTCGATGTCCCAGTTGTCGTAGACCGAGACGAAGGTCACCACCGCGATGCCCACGAGCGCCGCGGGGAATCGCTTGAAGCGCGCCGAGGTCGTCACCAGGAACGCCACGAAGAGGCCGGATACCGCGGCCATCCACGAGACATCGTGAAGCCACTCGGGCCGGTGCATCATCTGGGCAATCTCGACGACCTTGTAATTGAAGCCGAGTAGCTCGGGGAGCTGCGCGTCGAGCAGCTTGATGCCGACGCCGGTGGTGAACCCGGCCAGCACGGCCTCCGGCACGAACCCCGCGAGCTTGCCCGCCCGCAACGCGGAGAGCGAGAGCAGCACGATGCCCGTGAAAACGGTTGCCATGGCAACGCCGGCCGGACCGAACTCGGTCGCGAGGCCCAGGACCATCATGCTCAGCGCAGCAGCCGGCCCGGTGACTTGCAACGTGGCCCCGCCGAGCGCGCCCGCGATCAAACCGCCCAGCGATCCTGCGATGAGGCCCGCGATGGGCGGCAGCCCGCTCACGACGGCGAGGGCGAGATTCAGTGGCAGGGCAACGGCCGCAACGGTGATGCCGGAGAGCAGATCGGTGCCGAGCGATTTGCCTCGGAGGACGTCCTTCCACGTGGACGCCCAATCCGAAAACATCTTTTTCGTTTCACGGGCCATCGCGTGATGGCCGTGATCGCTGCCCCCGTAACCGCTTTTGGCTGAACGCATACCAACTGCCCCCCTTTTTTGCAGATGGATATGGGTGTTTGCACCGCAGACGTACCCGGGTCCATGCCCTTGCCCGAACGGCACAGGGAGGAGCCATCCGTGCACGGACATGGGCACGGAAACGCTTACGGCGTACTACCGCTAAACGTGATTCTCGGTTTTCTCAGGCTCGTGGAGGTGGAGACGCTGTTTCGTCGACGGGGTCCTTTACGGGCCGGACGAAATCAGGTCGGTCCCAAGCCACCAAACGGCCCAATCGTGCCGAAAGCTCCACGAGCCTCTGCTCGGCGCCCGGCACGGGATCGTCTTCGCGTTCTTCTTCTTCTTCGACCATCGCCGGGACGGCCATGGCGGCATCCGCCGCGTCGCCCTCGCCCTCGGCCGGAACATCGACGACCGGATCGGCATTCGCGGTATTCGCGACATTCACGACTGGCCCTGCCGACGTCCAAACCGCCCCCGCCATGGCCAACGCCCCTGCGGAACTCGACGCGCAAAAGGCCAACGCCAGCAGCGCGCAAAGGTAGGCAAACCAGGCAGGTCGTCGAGAATGGTTCACGGCGATCGCCATAACAATGGCCTGTGGGCTAACTTGATTCCAGCTTTTTATCGGATCACGCAGAAAAAAGTTTCGCCCCGAAACGCGGCCTGTTCGTCGTCGGAACGAGGCGACTCGAAATGAGGGTCAGAGCCCCATCAATTTCGCCACGTAGTAGCGCAACGTCTCGGTGGTGCCGCCGCCGATACGAAACAAGCGCTGGTCGCGCCACGCGCGCGCAATCTCGTATTCTTCGATGTAGCCGGCGCCGCCGTAAAATTGCAACGACTGGTCGGCGATTTCGGTCAGCACGTCGCCGACGAAAATTTTGGCCATCGAGATGGTGCGAACCGTGTCGAAGCTGACCTGCGTCTTGTTGACGTACTTGTCCTCGTTGTACGCCTCCGCGCCCTTGTACGAGAGCGCACGTGCGGCCTCCAGCTTCGCCGACAAATCGACGAACTTGTGCTGCCAGTACTCGCGCTTGATGATCGGTTTGCCGAAAGCCTTGCGGTCGCGTCCGTAAGCGATGGCCGCATCCATCGTCAGTTGCATTCCGGCTACGGCGCTGGTGCACGCGATGATGCGCTCCGACTGGAAGTTCTGCATCAAGTACATGAACCCGCTGTTCTCTTCGCCAAGCAGGTAGCGCTTGGGAACGCGCATGTCCTCGAAACTGAGCTCCGCGGTGTCGCTGGAGTGATTGCCAATCTTCTTCAGCTTTTTCGAAACCGAGTATCCCTTCGTGTTCGTGGGGACCAGGAAGAAGCTGCAACCGTGGGCGCCTTGATCGGGCGCGGTCTTCACCAGCAAGGTGACGAAGTCGGCGCGGGTGCCGTTGGTGATGAAGGTCTTGGCGCCGTTGATGATGTAGTCGTCGCCGTCCTTCTTGGCCCACGTCTGGATGCCCGCCACGTCGCTCCCCGCGTTGGGTTCCGACACGCCCAGCGCGACGATCTTTTCGCCGGCGAGCGCAGGGCGCAGAAATTCGTCGATTTGCTCTTTGGTGCCCAAGTCGGCAATGACCGGTGTGGCCATATCGCCCTGGACGAGAAGGCCCATGGTGACGCCGCCCAAGCGGGAGTGCGTGAGCTCCTCGCTCTTGGCCACCGCGAACCAGTAATCGCCGCCCAAGCCTCCGACCTCCTCCGGGTAGTGCGCGGCGAAGATCCCGAGTTCGCCGGCGCGCTTGAACACTTCGTTGGGGAAATTCTCGGCGCGCTCCCACTCTTCGGCAAACGGTGCGAGCTCCTTCTGAGCGAATTGGCGCACGGTTTTACGGAAGTGCTCGTGTTCTTCGCGGAAGGGGCTGGGCATGGTTGGGCTCTCCTGTGTACGCGAAACATTCGTACACGAAATAATTCGCGATGCAAGGGCGGCAGTCGGTGATACGACCGTCGCATGGGAACCGTAGCGGTCACGGGGGCGACGGGATTCATTGGAAGCGCCGTGGTGCGTCATCTGCTCGAGGCAAAGCGCGACGTGCGCGCCATCGTGGAGCCGGGGGCGAACACGAAGAACCTCGATGGGTTGAACGTCGAGCGCATCTCCTGCGATGTCACCGATGCGAAGCGCATGCAGAAGGCGCTTTCAGGGTGCGAGTCGCTCTATCACTTGGCGGCCATCTACCGCATCTGGATGGAGGACCCGACGCCCATCTGGCGCGTGAACGTGGAGGGCACGTCGGCCACGCTTCTCGCTGCGAAAAACGCGGGCGTGCGCCGCGTGGTGTACACGAGCTCCATCGCGGCCGTGGGCCTGGTCGACGGCGGTGAGGCCGACGAGACATGCCGGTTCAATTTGTTCGACGGCAACGACTACATCATGACCAAATGGCTGAGCGAGCGCGTGGCCCTCAGCTTCGCCGAAGCAGGCCTGTCGCTGGTGGTCGTCAATCCCGCCTTCCCCTTCGGCCCGCGCGACATCGGGCCGACGCCCACGGGCAAGATCATTCTTTCGATGCTGCGCGGGGAATTCCCTGCCATTCCACCGGGTGGAATTTGCTCCATCGATGTCGACGATTGCGCAATGGGCCACTTGCTCGCCGAAGAAAAAGGCCGCACCGGCGAGCGCTACATACTGGGAAACGAGAACGTCACCTTGAAGGAGCTTTATGCCTTGGTGGCCAAAGTCGCCGGCATAAAGCCCCCACGCATCCAAGTGCCCGCCGCCGTCGCCATCGGCGTAGCCCTCGGCATGGAACTATGGGCCGACCGCATATCGCACAAAGAGCCAAATGCCACCTACCGCGCCACGCGATATGCCATGAAAAATGCCTTCTTCAATTGCCAAAAGGCAAAAACCGAATTGAACCTCCCCACCCGCCCCCTCGAAGAAAGCGTCCGCCGCGCCATCGACTGGTTCCGCACCGAGGGTGTCGTATGAAAAGAAAGAAAGATTGAACAGGGAGAGGGGGAGGCGGGGAGGGATACGGCACAAATCCCACCGCGCACCGAGGCTGGTTTGGGTTTTCACTTGGCTCACGAAGCCAACTGAAAACCTAAAAAAGCCTTGGCACGCGGTGGGATTCGCGTTGTTTCCCTCCCCGCCTCCCCCCCTCCCTGTTCAATCCCCTTCTTCTAGCCGCTATTCGGGTTGGGCGAGGCGGCGCATTTCTTCGTTGAGGAAGGTCCATACGGCGGCGATGCGGGGGACGTCGCGCAGGGCGCGGTGGCCGACAAGCCAGAGATCGTCCGTGGGCCACGCCTCGGCGGATGGTGCGAGGGACTCGTCGTAGAGCACGGGGCGCAGGACGCGCGTGGGCATGTAGGGCACCGGGACGAGGGCCACGCCCAGGCCCGATTCGGCGGCGACCAGCTGCGACGTGAACTGGCTCGTGCGCAATGCGATGCGGGCCTTGGGTGCGTGCTGCGCCAGCCAACGGGCCGGCGGAAAGCTCGCGAGATCGCGATCCCAGGCGATCCACGGCGCGTCGTTCCACGAGGCGAGCCGACCGAGACGCTTCACCAGCGCGGGCGCCGCAGCAGCGACCCACCCTGCGGTGCAGATCTTCGTAACCACGAGCTCCGCCCCGTGCGGGCGCGTGGAACGCAGCGCGAGATCCGCCTCGTGCCGCGTGAGATCGAGCGGGCGCACCGAAGCGTCCAGCTCGATGTCGATCTTCGGGTGCTTCGCGCGCAGCCGCACCAACGCGGGCGCGACGAAGGCGTCGGCCATGCCCGGGGCAGCACTGAGGCGCACCACCCCCTCCGCCTCGGCCTCGAGATCCGACGCATCGCGGGTGAGCCGGCCGTGCGCCGCCTCCATGGCCTCGGCGGCGGAGAGCACTCTTTCGGCCCCGCGCGCGGGCACCAGCCCTTCGCGCGTGCGCTCGAAAAGGCGCACGCCCAACGCCTCCTCGAGGGCCGTAAGGCGCCGGCTCACCGTGCTCGTATCGAGATCGAGGCGCGTGGCCGCCGCCCCGAGGCTTCGATGGCGATACGCCGAGAGAAAGATGCGAACGTCCTCCCAGCGCGGATCGTGCCATTGCGCACGGTCTTGCTTTTTTGCGCCCATAGTTTGCAACGATGCGCGTTGTCTTGCTTCATCGCAAGAACCACCGTCGAGGCATGAGCAACGACGTTCACGTCATCCTCGGCGCCGGCCAAATTGGTTCCCGCCTGGCCGAAGTCCTCCTCGCCAAAGGCCACCGCGTGCGCCTCGTGCGCAAAGGGCCGGCGCGCACCACGCGGCCGAACCTCGAGTACCTGTCGGGCGACATCACGGATCTCGGCTTTGCCGAGCGCGCCGCGCGGAATGCCGCCGTGGTTTACGACTGCATGAACCCGCCCTACCACATGTGGCCGGAGCTACTTCTTCCCATTGCCCGCGGGGCGCTGCATGGCGCGGAGAAAGCGGGGGCGAAGCTCGTGGCGCTCGATTGTCTTTACATGTACGGCCGCCCCGTCGGCGCCATGCACGAAGACTCCGTAATCGCGCCATGCAGTAAGAAAGGCGCCCTTCGCGTCCGCCTCGCCGAGCTTCGCATGGAGGCGCACCGCCAGGGCCGCGTGCCCGTGGCCGTCGGGCGCGCCAGCGACTTCTTCGGGTCGGACCTCCCCTATTCGCTCTGGAACCCCCGCTTTTTCGAGCGCGTCTTCGCGGGCAGGGCCGCCGAGTGCATGGGCGATCCCGACATGCTCCACGCCTACACGTATGCGCCCGACATCGCGCGCGCCCTCGCCACCTTGGGCGAACGCGACGAGGCCATGGGCCGCATCTGGATCCTTCCCACCCACGCCGCCGAGAGCACGCGGGCACTCGTCCAGCGCCTCGGACGCGCGCTCCATCTCGATGGCATCCAGGTGACGCGGGTGCCCAAGTGGCTCGTGCGCGCAATGGGCGTGTTCAACCCCTTCATGCGCGAGGTCGTCGAGATGATGTACCAGTGGGAGGTCCCCTTCACGGTGGACGACTCCCGCTTCCGCGAGACCTTCGGCTACGGCCCCACGCCCCTCGACGAGGCCGTGGCCGAGGTCGCAAGCTGGGCGTTAACGCGTCGCGCGAGCTTTGCCCCGAGCCGGAGCCTTCTTGCCTGACGCCTTTGCCCCCGCGCCCGCTTTGGGGGGCGCAACGACCTTGGGAGCTTTGGAAGGCTTGGGGGGAGCCTTGCGATGCGAGGCGCCGTTCTTCTTGGCCGCACCGTTCTTCACGGCTTTCGCGGCTTTTGCGGCGATCTTCTTGGGGGCCGTCGCCTTCTTCTTCGGCGCGGCCTTCTTCACCGCCGCCTTTTTCGGAGCCGCCTTCTTCGGCGCGGCTTTCTGCGCGACCACCTTCTTCGGCGTCACCTTCTTCGGTGCGGGCTTTTTGGCGGCCTTCTTTTTCGCCTTCGGGGCTGTCTTCTTCTTGGCGGCGGCCTTGGCGATGCGGGCGGGGCGGGCGGCACCGGCGACGCCGTTGAGCGGCGGGCGCGAGATGCCTTCACGCTGAGCTTCGCGCGCTTCGAGGGCGATGCGCACCTTGTCGTCGAGTTCACCGAAGTCGAACGGCTTGTCGATGTACGCGTCGGCCCCGTAGAGCGGGCTCGTGAGCTGGTTCAAGTTTTCACCGATGCCGGTGAGCATCAACACGCCGGTGTGCGCGAGCGCGACTTCCTCGCGGATCTTGCGACAGACCTCCCAGCCGCTCATGCCGGGCATCATCACATCGAGCACCACCAGATCGGGCAGGTGCTCCTGGGCGAGGGACCATGCTTGCTCACCGTCGGAGGCCTCGATGACCTCGATGGAGGGGTCTTTCATGGTCCGGAGATGACGTGCAACCAACTCGAGCATCGACGGCTCGTCGTCGGCAACGAGGACCAGGGGCGTCTGTACGGTCATGGGGCGCATTTTCGGGCCTGGTCCGTAAAAAGGTCAAGCCTCGTCGCGGAACTTCGTCGGTACCTTGGCGGTCGAGTTCACGAGCTCACGGGAGGAGTGAACGTACTTGACGATGGTCGGCATGTGCCCCTTCGTCAGCTTCAGTTTGAACTGCATCATCGCCTTGATGGGGTCGATCTCGCCCTTGATGACTTCTTTCCACCGGGCATAGGGCGCAACGATGACGAACGACGCCTTTTCAGCCTCCTCGCGCGAAACGAGGCGGCAATCGCGACACTCGCCCCCGTGCACGTCGAGCCACATGCCGATGTCCTCCGGGATGCCGAGCGAAGGTTCCGCGGTCACGACCATCGCCACGACGCCATGCGTCCAATCCTTGCCGTGGATCTTGTAGTTCGGGTTGGAATTGATCGCGTCCTTGTAAGCGCGGGTCCATGCATCGGAAGGGAAGTCGTTGGCCATGAGGGTTCTCAGGCTACACTGAAACCAGAGCTTTCCGCCATGTCCGCCTCCACGCCTCCGCCGCCGCGCACGCCTGTCGACCTCCCCATCACCCCCAAGGTCTACGAGCGCGGCAACAAACGTCTCGATGGCGTGCTCGACTTCGTCGCGTTCACCGCCCGGCCCATGCCGCTGGTGACGTTGCTCGACGAAGCCCCGCGCCGCATCGTGCAGATCCTCGGCTGCGACGTCTGCTCGCTCTACCTCGTCGAGGGCGAAAACAAGCTCGTCATGCGCGGCAACGTCGGCTTCTCGCGCACCGCGCTGGGGCAGATCCGGCTCAATGTCGGCGAGGGCATCACCGGCCAGGCCGTCGAGTACCTGCGCCCGATCATCTCCACCCACGCCGAGACGCATGCATCGTACAAGCATTTCCCCGGCCTCGAGGAGGAGCGCTTCCCCGTCTTTCTGGCGGTGCCCATCCTGGGCAAGCAAGGGCCGGTGGGCGCCATCGCGGTGCAGCGCGAAGCGATCCCCTTCTCCGATCCCGACGTCGAGTTGCTCAGCGTGCTCGGCGCGCTCATTTCTGCGGGGATCCGCCACGCGGAGCTGATCGACTCGCAGCGCGAACGCAGCACGGTGACGCGGCGCGCGGGTGGGGGCACGCGCAAGGTCACCTTGCCCGGGCGCCCGCTGGTGCCGGGAAAGGCGCTCGGGGCCATCACCGCTCCGCGCCGGCCGACGCAGCGGTTGAGCGCCCATCACTTGAACGAGCGCACCACGACCATCGAGCAGGACGTGCGTCTGCTCAAAGTGGCGTTCGACGTCGCCGAGAAGGCCATTTTGGCGCTGAACGAACGCGCGAAGGGCATCTCCGTGGGCAAGGAAGGCGCGTTCCTCTCGACCTACGTCGAGATCCTCGGCGACATGCGTTTCCGCGAGCTCGCGCTCGAGATCACCGAGTCCGGCGTGGGCATTCCCGCGGCACTCGGCCGCGTCGCCCGCGAGGCCACGCGCACCGCGGCCACCATCACGCGCGATCCCTTCCTCGAGGAGCGCGCACGCGACGTCGAGGATCTGTGCGACGCCTTGAGCATGCTGGCGGCGTCGGACAAGCGCGCCGAGCTTCCGTCCAAGGCGGTGCTCGTCGGAGACGGCCTCAGCGTGTTCGATCTGCTCATCTCCGCCAGGGCGCAGCCGTGCGGCATCGCCTTGAGCGAGCGCGCCACCAGCCCGCGCACCCGCATCCTGCTCGAGCTGCTCGGCGTCCCCGCCATCGTCGATGTGCAGGGACTCTTCCGCTGGTCGTCCGATGGCGACATCGCCCTCATCGATGCCGATCACGGCCTGATGGTCATCAATCCGTCGAAGAGCGAGATCGCCACCATCCGCCATGCGCGAAACCAAGGTGGAACGGGACCGCAGTCGGGAGCGGCCCCGCAATCGGGTCCTGGGGCGGGACCGGGGGATCGCTGAAGCCCCCAAGGAGATCCGGTGCTATCGTGTCTCTTTCGGAGTGCTCTCTGTGACCTCCCCGTCGCATCCCGACAGCGAACACCAAAGCCTACCCTCTGCTGAACCAGGCGACGACAGAGACAGCATCACGGAGGTGCGCGGGACCGTTGCGCGCTTCGAGATGTCGTACAGCCTCAGCCCGACGGACCGGCTTACATTCGGGCCTCCGCTGCGCATGCGCATTCCATCGTTCATCTACCTGGGCATCGCCCTGGTGGCGCTCGCGATGGTGTTCGTCGCCTACGCGTCGCCCTCCAATTCGCGCCTGTACGTGTGGCTCGTCGAGGGGGACAAAACGCGGCCGCTCAGCTCCATCGCGTTTGCACTCATCCTCGTGGCGAGCGCCGTGGGCACGGTCATCCGCGCCCACATGCGCGGCGTCGTCGTTCGGCGCGATGGGCTCGAGGCGCGCTACCTCATGGCCATGGGCATCCCGCGCGTCCGCCAGTGGAGCTGGGCGCAGATCAGCCGCCTCATTTTGGACGAGAAGCACGTGATGCTCGAGCTCTGGGACAACCACTACGAGCGCCTGCCCGAGGTGGCCGCCCCCGCGGAGCTCGGGGAGCTGCTCGAGCGGCTTGGCGCCGCACACGGCATCCAGATCACCCGTCTGTCCGCGAACAAGCCCGCGCTTTGATGTAGAGCGAAAACATTTCGGCAGCTGCCTTCGCCCAGCGCTCGGTCTCGTGGCGTGCGAGCCTTCGATCGGAGACCCTCTCCGCGAGGGCTTCCGTCGTGGTGCTGATGAAGTCCGCGATGAAGACGATGTCCGATTCACTCGCCTCCGGTAAGGCATAACGGAAGAATGCGATGGCGCGCTGTTGGCCGCGCTCGCGCTCGGCGATGGCCTCCGGCGAATCACGGAAGGGGGCGCCGGCCTCGCTCATGGCCTTGCGCAGATCACCCTCGGCTTCGTTGGCGCGAAACACTGCGGAAACAGAAGCCGCCACCTTCTGCTCGAGTGTCGCGTTCGGATCGACGAGGATCTCCTGGACGCGATCCACCGTTTCGCCCCACGAAGCCTGCTGAAGTCGGAAGAAGAGCGACTCCCGATTGGGGAAGTATTGATAGAGCGATCCCACGCTCACCCCTGCCACTTCGGCAAGGCGGACCATGGTGAATCTTTCGACTCCGTCCGACTGCAAAACGCGAATGGCTGCTTCGAGAATGTCCGCCACCATCTGCTCGGATCGAGCCTGGCGAGGCTCCCGACGCGGAGAAATGACGGGCTTTTTACGAATTGTCACCGATTACCTCGCCCTCGGGGGTCGGCGTTTTGAAACGCGAATCACCAACGTAATGTTTGTTCCGTATTCTGCCTCACTAAGCGGCAATGAGCACACGACAATCCGAAATGCTGGCCGCCGAGGCCTGCTCCGCGTTGGAGGAAGCCATTACGGTGCTCGCGGATCTTGTCCTATCGGACGGTGGAGATCCAACGGACGCCTTCGATTCGACCTCGCCTCTCCATGACGCGAGCCACGCCGAGCGAATCGAGGCGCTTTTATCCATTGCCGCCGCGCAGCTCGCGAAAGTTACGGGCTCGTGCGAAGGCGCCGTGCTCGACCGTCGTCATGTGATGCGCATGCTCTCCGAAATGGTTGGCACCTTGCTTTTGGCGCGCACGGTCTCCGGCGTGCACCCGGGGTTGGCCGACGAAATTCTCCAGGCGAACTAGTCGCATATTGACGCGACGTCAGAACGCCCCCTCGATGCCGATGCTCGGCACCGCCACGGGGCCGACCTCCTGGCGTTGGCACTTGTCCAACCACGCCGTAGGAATCCGCTCCAAGGACATGCCGGGGCGCGGCGGCGGAGTCCCGAGCGAGGTGGTGCAGTCGAGGCCCACGGTCTCCTTGTTGAGGGTCACGTTGAGGCCTTCCAAGACGAACGAGATACGGCCCGACTTGCCCATGGGCCACGTTTTCTCGAGCCGCACGTCGAAGCGGTAGTACGACGGGAGCCTCTCGTTGTTGAACGGGGGAACCGCGAAACCGTAATACTGTTGCGAATACGGCTTACCGGAATAGAAATAGAAGCGGCCGCCGAAGCGCCAACCCTTTCCGAGATCGTAGGCGCCCATCACGTTGAGCACGTGCGTGCGGTCGAATTCACCGAGGATCGTCGCCGGCGACGAAGGAAAGAGCGGCCGCCCGCGCGAGGCCGACGAGTTGGGATCCGTATCGCGTGTGGTGCGCGAAAGGGTGTACGAGAGCCAGCCGGTGATGCGCTTGGTGAGCGAGCGCTTCACGAGGATTTCGAACCCGTACGAGCGGCCGCGCACGCGCCGGCCCACGCAGGAGCGCGGCGACGAAGGATCGATCGAGTCTTCGTTGAGATCGCTCCCGCGGATGCAGGTGGCCGTCGCATCGGTCATGTCGAGAAAGTTGTTCAAGAAGACGCTGCCCGTGGCGGTGAAGTCCCAAGGCAGCGCAAGCTCGAAGCCTTGGCTGGTCTGCACCGAGGTTTGCAAGCCGTCCCCGAGCTTCGCGAGGCCGGCACCCGGAATGGGAACCACGAGGCTCGGGGCCTGGTGCGCGATGCCGAAGGTCGACACCCAGGTGACCTTGGGCGAGAGGGTCACGCGCAGGGCGAGCCTCGGGTCGACGCCCAACTCGCGCGCGGCCGGCTCGTACAATGCCGGGGTGCGATCGATGCGCTGCGAGGTGAAAAGGTCCGCGCGAAGGCCGGTCACGAGCTCGACCCGCGGGGCCATGCGCCAGGTGGCATCGACATACGCGCCCACGGTGATGTCATTGCGCGGCGCATAGAGCGTGCTGACGCTGGTGCCCGAGGTGTTGCGGTTGCCGCGTTGATCGAGCACGTCGAAGTGCTCGAAAAAGAAGTCCGCACCGAGGCGCATGCGCAGATCCTCGGTGAGGCGCTTCTCGAGCTCCGTGCGAACGCCGAGCATTTGGCTGGTGACATCGCCGTCATCGGCGCCCGATTTGTCGGTGCCCAAGGTGACGGCCATGCGCCAGTTGCCGCCGTGATCGAGGCGGTGGTCGAAGCGCAGATCCAACCGGTGAAACATGGTCGCGAAGAGCTGCTCGGTGCGCTTTTCGCCGTCATCCTGCACTTTGGCATCGGCCAGGTAGTCGTAGCTACCGAACGTGAAGACGCTGACCATGTTGCGGTCGTCGAACCTCCACGCGGCGCGGGCTTGGTAATCCCAATATTGGAGGCGCGTGTCCGGCGCAAAAAGCGGAAGGACGAGGCCCGGGTAGCCGTAACGCCCGCCGGCCAGCACCGTGCCCTTGCCATCGGCGAACGGCGTCTCGATGAGCGCACCCGCATCGAGCAGGCGCAGGTTCCAATCGGTGTGAAAATAATCCGCGGGCGGACGTGTGTATCCTGCAAGGATACCGCCGGCGAAACGACCGAACGGTGCCGGGTAGCCGCCGGCGTAGAAGTCCACGCGATCGACCAAGGCGGGATGGATGACGCTGGGGCCCGCTGCCAAATGAAAGAGGAGCGGCACGCGGATGCCATCGAGGAAGTAGCCCGTGTTGCCGGGGGGCGCGCCGCGCACGAAGAAGAAGGGCAGCCCGCTGAAGACGGGTGTGACACCGGGCATGGCCTCCATCATGCGGAAGGCATCGCCGAAGGCGCCGGGCATCTGCCGGACCTCACCGCCGCCGACGCTGAGTTTCGAGGCCTCCGGGCGCGATCCGCGCACCTCGACATCTTGCGTGGGCGCTGCAGGTGGGGCGGGCTTGCCCGTGGTTGCGACGGGAGCGGGAGCGGGAGCGGGAGCGGGAGCGGGTGGGGGCGGCTCGGGCGGGTGAAACTCGATGCGCATGCGAATGCGCGCGGCCACGTCCACATCGCCGCGCCGTGCGGGGATGAAACGCCAGGCCATGGCTGCTTGGCTCGCCGCGCTCGCAAACGGCTCCGTGCCCTCGACGGCCTTGGCCTCCTCCACGGAGCCCGAGGCGCCAATGCGGAGCTCCAAAATGACCACCGCGTCGCCTTGGGCGCCCTCGGGATAGGGCACCGTCTCGGGGCTGGTGATCTTCGGGGGAGTAAGCGCAGGTGGGTCCGGAGCGTTCGACTGCGCCGCCGCGTACGACGTCCATGAAATGATCAGCGCCAGCGCGATCCAGAACGTGCGCGCGGCGTTGGAGAGCGTCGAAGATGACAAGCGGCAACCGTGGTACGAGAAGCTGGATGATTCCTGTGCGGAGCCTATCCGTTGCTGGCCTGTTGGGCATCGCTCTTTTGGGCGCGGAGCTCTTGGGCTGCCACGATCGCGCCAACTCGCCCGCCCCGCCGCCGCGCGCCACGGAGGCCGTTACCGACCGTGCCCCGTCGCCGGAAGAGAGTGCCGCACCTGCGTTCGCTCCAGAAAAGGTGACCGGCGAAGGCCGCGCGATGGGCACGCACCTGGCCTACGCCGCCTACACGACGCAGAAGGTCGATGCGGACGCCACACGACGCGCCTTCGACGCGGCGACGAAGGAGATCCAGCGGCTCGAGTCCCTCATGACGACGTGGCGACCCGACAGCGATCTCTCCCGCGTGAACGCCGCCGCCGGACAGAAGAGTGAGAGCGCGGTCCAAGTCGATCCGGAGACGTTCGCGGTCGTCAAAGAGGCCGTGCACACGAGCGAGATTTCGGAGGGCACGTTCGACATCACGTTCGAGAGCCTGCACGGGCTGTGGAAATTCGACGAGGACCTCGATCCGCACCCGCCCACGGACGCACAGATCAAGGCGAAGCTGCCGCTGGTCAATTACCGACACGTTCACCTCGACGACCGCGCGCGGACGATTGCGCTGGACACGAAGGGCGTGCGTATAAGCCTCGGCGGCATCGCCAAAGGGTATGCGGTCGACCGTGCTGCCAAGGTGCTCGAGGACGCGGGGCTGACATCGTTCTATGTACAAGCCGGGGGCGATCTCTATGCCCGCGGCCTGAAGCCCGATGGAAGCGAATGGTCCGCGGGCGTGCGCGATCCGCGCGGGCCGTCGGGTTCGTATTTTGCGCTATTGCCGCTGAGCGACCATGCCTTCAGCACCGCCGGCGACTACGAGCGCGCGTACCTGATTGGGAACAAGCGTTATCACCACATCATCGATCCGCGGACGGGCCGCCCGGCCACGGCGTGCCGCAGTGTCACGATTTGGGCGAAGACGGCGTTCTTGGCCGATTCGATCGACGATGCGGTGTTCATTTTGGGACCCGAGAAGGGCATGAAGCTCGTCGAGTCCCTCGATGGGGTGGGCGCCGTCATCATCGACGCCAAGAACAATTTGTGGATCTCGAAGCGCCTCGAGGGAAAGCTGAAGATCACGAAGCCGCCGACGGATGGCCCGTAGGTAGAGGCGCGTTATTTGGTATCCAGCAGCAGGAACAATCCGCGCCGGCTGGGAACCTCGACATGGATGGCCGAACCCTGGATCGAGGAGGACGTGGCCGTCAGCTGACCATTGTCCGGATCGAAGGTGCGCACGGTGGCGTAGCCGGCTCCGACGCGCAGATCTTCGGCCACGGTGGCATCGGAGTCATTGAAGACGAAAAGGAGCTCCGCGGTGCGGAGGGAGCGGTGCTCGAGGAAGAAACTCAGCTGGCCATCGATGGCCTCCGCGATCGGAACCACGTCGGCAGCACGCACCGTAGTGCCGACTTGGGCGGGGGCGGCGCTGCGGGCGCGCGCACGAATGCGCTCGGAGAGCGCGCGTACGTCGGCGTCGCGGGTTTCGGCCGACGCGAGGCCGAGGGCGCGGCTCGGCAGGGCGCCTTGCGTGATCACCGGAATACCGGCTTCGGCGATGCGAACCACGGCGCGCAGGACCTCGGGTGAGGCGGCCGGCCACTCGTCGAGAACGAGCGCGCGAAACTCGGCACGTCCGATTTGAAAACGGCCCTCCCCGATGACGGCCCCCGCGAGACCATTGGGGCTTACGCGATCGTAAACGTAACCGGCTTTGCGAAGCGAAAGGCTGGTATCGGATTCGGGCGCGAACAATTTGGACGGATCGCTCGCGATGCGCTCTTCCTGTTCTGCGTGAAGCCAGGCCACGTCCGGCCGGTGCTGGCCGAGCGATAGTGCATATTGCGTTCGCGCGAACGTGCGATTCAATTGCGGCATCTCGGGCCAATTGGGGTGCGTGCCATCGAAACGGCAGCACGCCACGAAACCTTGTGCCTGGAAGGGGTACCAGGATTTTCCGGGGGCGATTTCGAGCGGATACGGGTGCCCGTGCTGGATAATGCGATTTACGCCGGCCGAATGCATGCGCCCCGCGAGCAAGCGGAGATCTTCCGGCTTTAGCGCGTACGGATCGGGAACGATGGCCGGGAACGCCTCGGCCGTGACCAGCGTTCGCCCCGAGGTGCTGGCCGCCGATGATGCCAATTTGAGGAAGTTGTACGAGCCGCCCGAGAACAGACCCTCCGTTTCCGGAATATCGATCGCGCTGTAGCCATCGAGAAAATCGACCCACCCGCCGTGGGCCTGCAGGCGAAATGCCGTTCCGTGGGCCTTGGCCCACGTTTGAATGGGTTCGATATGCTCTTTGATGAAGGCTTCACTCCGCGCGCGCTCGTAATCCTCACGGACGCGAGACTCGGGGCCCGCCGAGGTGAAGCGGGGCAGCATGGGGCCCGGCGAAAAGATTTTCCGCCCCTCGCACTCGCCGCCCGCCCTGAAGAGCAGAGGGTAAAAGGGCGTGACGTCGTATCCGGCGGAGCGGCGGAAGCTCGATGCGAAGTCCTCACCCCACGGAAGATCGGCCAGAAGCTCAAGGCTGTCCTCGAACACGGCTTCCGGGCCGCGGCCGAGGGATGCCAGCATCGGGTCGGCGAAGCCAGAAAGGAACTGCGAAATGCCGGCGTGGCCGAGGTGATCGGCGACATAGCCCTTTCCGCCGGAGTAAGCGCCTCCGGTCGCGTATTGCCCGACGATTCGTTCGTAAACGGCAAATATGGTCCAGCAGCCATTGGGGACTTTGAATCGAACCTGGCCGTCGTGCACATTCGCGGTGAGATCGCGGAATGCATCGAGCACGGGAATGGTGTTCGTCCCTTGGACCCTCGCCGCGGTCACGGCGATGAGCTTTTCCGGGAGCGGCGACGGATCCTCTTTGAGAAACTCGACGGGTGAGTCGTGCTGCGGTTTGGCCGGCGCGGGAATGGGACCGTCGTAGTCGAGAGGTCCGCAGAGGTTGGACGCCGAGGGACTCAACGTCAACTCGTGCAATCGGTGTTCGGGCTCGATGAACGGACCGCCGACCGGCCAGGCGCTCCCCAAGGTGACGTCGAAGCCAAGGCCTTTCGCGCGTGCGGCGCGCGAGGCGTCGTTCACGTGGGACCAAAATGCCTCGCTGCCCACGGAGAGGATCTCCGGGTGGCTCGCGAGAAAGGCGTCATCGAAATTCGTGGAGAAAGGTTGTACTTCGACGCCGCCGTAGCCAGCGTCGTAGAGCGCATCGATGTCCTGCTGGAGTTGCTCGGTCTCGACGGCGCCGCCCGGCCACCACCAGCGGACGTAAGGATGAAAGCGTCGGGGCGGGTTCGTGAACGTCGCGGTGTCGAAGACGGAAAGATCGACGCTCGATCCGTCGGTCTTCGTGTCGCCTTGGTTGGAAGAGGACGACGAGCACGCTGCCGCGCAGGCAACGACGCCCGAGACGAGGAGAAGCGTGCGGGAGAAGGAAACGCGATCGCGCATGGTGGGCTCCGAAGCCAAGTAGAAAGGAGTCGTTTCGACAACGGTCAACGGGCAAATTGAAACGATTCACATCGACCTTTCTACTTATGGTTTCGGCCGATGACTTTGTCGAGTCCATTGGTGGCCACGTCAGCATTGGCGCGAAACGACGGAAGAAGCGCGTCGAATTGCAACGAACAATGCCGATTACGATAAATTGAAATTCGTAAACAGCTCACCGAAGGCGGACGAGCAGGCGCGCCGCCTCTTCGAGTTCGCGCGCGGAGCGCACCTCGAGCACCTGCGTGCACTCGGGCTCGTAGCGGCCCATGGCGCTATCACCCATCGACCATGCACCGCGCGGCTCGGGCGAGAGCCACACGAGAGCACGTGCGCGCTGGCGGATGCGGCCGAGCACCTCGGGGGCGGCCTCGTGAAAATTGGTGCGGCCGTCGCCGAGGATCACCACCGTCGTGCGCCGATCCACGTCGTGGAGGTAGCGCGCCTCGAAAGCGCGCAGCGCGCGGCCGTAGTTCGAGTTCGAGGTGACCGCGACCACCTGCCCGCTGTATGCGCGCGCCAGGGCCACATCGATGGACTCCCGCTGAAAGAGCTCGGTGGTCTCGGCCAGATCGCTCACGAAGACGAAGCTGCGCGTGCGCTCGAAGAGATCGTGTGCGGTGGCCACGAACTCGAGCATGAAGCAGGCAGCCGCACGCACCGAGTCGCTCACGTCGCAGAGGAGGACCAGCCGCGGCTTGTCGCGCCGCCGCTTCTTGCGCACCGGTTCGAACGGCACGCCGCCCGTTTTGAGGGCCCGGCGCAAGGTGCGGTGCGGATCGATGCGCCCGCGCCGCGCATGCCGCCGTTTCAGTCGCTCACCGCCGCGAAGTCGATCGGCGAAGCGCCGGACCGCGCGGCGAACCTCGTCGATTTCCTCCGGCGAGAGGCGCACGAAGGGCGTGCCGGAGAGCGTCGCTGCGGGCCTTTGCTCTTGCTCCGCGCGCTGCGCGACCACGTTGCGCACGTGGGTCCGCACCTCCTCGGCCGCGCGATCCAGCTCCGCCTTCAGCGCATCGGCAAGGAGATCGCCGCGCTCGCCGAAGGCATCGCGCAGCCGGGCGCGGAGAGCACCGAGGGCGCTGCGGGCACGCGGAACACCGAGGCTCTGCTCCACGCGGTAAGCGAAAAAGCCGGCTTGGAGAGGGTTGTGCAGCGCGTCCAGCGAGCGCTTCACGCTGGTCAATTGCAGCAGGCGATCGAGCTCGGCCCCGCCATCGAGCAGCGAACGCAAAGGGTTCTCGCCGCCGCTGGATGCCGCAAGCGCCTCGAGCTGCGTGCGCAACTCGTCCAATTCGTTCTGGGCGAACCCGGCGGCGGCGAGGCGCTGCCAAATATCGCCGCGAGGCCCTCCGTGGGCGCCTCGGAAAAAGGTGTCGAACGTGCGCTCGAAGCGGGCGCGCTCCGTCGCGCGGTCCACGATGACGGCGGCCAAGGCATCGCGCAGGGTTTCGGCGGAGGAGAGCCCGACGGCGTTGGCCGCGCGCACGCAGTCGATGGCCTGCGCCGTGGAGATGACGAAGCCGGCACGGCGGAGCGACCAAAGAAGCTCGTCCAGGATGCGCGTGACCGCGCGGGCGTCGGGCATCGGCTCAGGATTCGGCGAGCAGCGTACGCACCAGCGCGTCGATCTGCGCTTCGTGCGAGGGATCGTAGCCGATGACCACGTCGCGCACGACGCCGCGCTTGTCGATGACGAACAGAGTCGGCAGCGCCGAAATGCTGTACGCGCGGTGCGTGGCCGCGCTCTCGTCGACGGCAATGCCGAACTTCATGTTGGCCTTCTCGGCAAAGGCGGCGGCTTCATCGCGGCCATCGGTCGTCATACCGATGACGCTCAAGCCTTGCGCCCCGTAGCGCGCCTGCCAGGCGGAGAGCGTCGGGGTCATGGCGCGGCATGCCCCGCACCACGTGGCCCAAAAATCGAGCAGCACCACGCGCCCGCGGAGCGAGCTCAGATCCTTGTGCACGCCTTTGACGGCGTCTACCTTCGTCCACGCCGGTGCGGGGCGACCCACGAACTCCAGGCGATTCTGCTCGTCGCGCGATGGGCGCGGCGCGAGGGAGACGTTGAGCGTCGATTCGACACCGTCGCGAAGCACCGTCACGCGGAGCACATCGCCCGTGGCATGACCGCCCACCACGCGCTGCACCTCTTCCGGCGAACCCACCTTCGTGCCATCGATGCGAACCAAGAGGTCGCCGTCGTGCACCCCCGCTTTTTGGGCCGGGGAGCCGCTCATGACCTTGGTCACGCGCACGCCCGCCGCATCGCGCGGCGCGTCCATGCCGATGCCGAGCCATCCTTTGCGGGCACCTGACTGCGCTTGAACGTCGCCGCCGTGCGCCAGGGTCCACCCGAGAGCCAGCGCCGCCAGCACGACGCGAAAACGATGCACCATCGACAAAAGATTAGCCCGAATCCGGCGGCGCCGCAGCGAAGCCACAAAACATCGTGGCGCGACCCCGGCCTCCGACGAATCGAAGCCCGAACTCGCGCCACGCGGATTTTCTGATCGAAGGTAGAGGAAGCTTGAGCGAAGCTAAGAAGAAGCGAGCCGAAGGATAAGAGCAGCTTGTCGCGGCGATACCTCAGAACCCGCCAATTCGGCCAAGACGAGCGAAGAGGTCGCGGTGGCCAAAGAAACTCGGGAAAGGGGGGGTGCGGGTGTCCCGCGCACATGCACGGGAAGGAAAACGGAAGGCAAAGAGCTACAGAGTAGGCGAAGGAAAGGAATCCAAGCTTCAAGGACCTATACGTAGAAAAACGCGACGAAACTTACGAAGAGTTGCGCGCAACGAGGACCTGAAGGAGCAAGGGATCCTGCCCGAGCTTCCCCGTCGTAGCCCAACGCCGGGGAACGTTGCGTGCGGCCCCCCATACAGCAGCGGACATGCCAGCGCCCCCTCTTTCCCACGGAATTTGCGCCATCCCGGCCTTTTCCTCGCAAGACCAGGCAACTGGAGGATCCACCCCAGCCGCCCACCGTGCTCGAGAAGAGTGACAATTCAGTCAGGGTCCAACCGAGAGGTCTGCAAAATTTTCAGAGTCGCTCGCCAAGCAAGGGCAACGGGTACCCTGAGCGTCGTGAAATGCACGGTGCACACGAGTGAATGGCCGTTGGCGGGTGCGCAAGCACGTACGCGCCTCGACGCGAGGCAGCGGAACGCGGCATCTTTCGCGGGCGACCCGACGAAACGTCACCCCTTGTGTCGTTTGCATTGACAGCGTTTCCCACACGAGTATCTTCCCGGCCTCACAAGGGCGCCCGTAGCTCAGCTGGATAGAGCACTGGTCTACGGAACCAGTTGTCGGAAGTTCGAATCTTCCCGGGCGCGCTAAGTTGAAGTGAAAGAGAACGGAGTAGACCCAGGGTTCCATGCCCTGGGTTTTTTGCTTTTGTGCTGAAAAATAGGCCCGTTCGGCGATCGGCACGTGCTGCACAAAGCGTGAGAAACGGTTGCAGAGTGCACGCGATCGGGTCCGAAAAGCTTGCTGAGGCAGCTTCTGGGGGCCGAGACACTCGCAGCACGGGACAAGCGGTTCCGGAGCATCGACAACTGGTTCCGGAGGTCGGACAGCTCGTTCCAGTACTCGGACACGTGGTTCCTGAGGTCCAGACAACTGGTTCCGAAGGCACGGACACGTGGTTCCAGAGGGCCGGACAACTGGTTCCGGAGCGGTCCAGCGAGCTCTTCATTCGTCGTTGTTCTTTGTTTGCGGCTTCCGACACCTGGTTCCAGAGGAGTCGGACAAGGCGTTCCGGTGCCGTGTGGAACCGTTTGTCCAATCAGCGTTTTGCTCGGTGAAAATACGTGGCCGAGGTTGCGCCGTCCCCCCGGGTAGGACGACGAGCTGGACATTATTTCGCTACTCCGTCGATCGCACGGGCGGTCCTCCTCCACTCCTGCATCCGCCTGAGAACGAGTTTACCCTCTCTCCGATGTCCCATGATCATCATGGCGCCGAGGCGAACAGCACCCTCGGGTGAAGAAGAAGCGCCGCGCTTTCGCGCAGCGTCCAATGCGCACGGGTCAGGGGATCCGAGTTGCGCTCGGAGACGAGAGCTGGACTCGTGGCCACCTCAAACCCCTGGAGGCGAAAGTACTGCCGCGCTCGCAAGAGGTGGTACGGGTCGGATACGACGACCGCGCGCCTCTCGCCCGCTGCTCGGAGGAGTAGGGTCGTGCGCTGCGCGTTCTGCTCCGTCGAGTGACTCTCCGCCTCGAGGCGAGCAGCGTTCGCGGGGAGCCCGAGGCCGATAGCGTAGTCGCGCATCGCCTCAGCTTCGCTCGGCGCGTTGTCGCCGACGCCCCCGGAGAAATAGACCACGGGTGCGATGTTGCGTCGGTAGAGTTCGACCGCCTTCTCGACACGCGCACGCGCCGCCGGACACGGCGAGTGGTCGGGCCGGACTCGCGCCCCGAGAACGACGATGGCATCGGTCGGCTCCGCGTGCTCCTCCTGCCCAAAGCGGTCGACTCGTACCGCGATGAGCAGGACAACGGCCGAGAGCAGCGCGAGACTTGAGAGAATCCAGCGCTGTTTTGATTTCACGAAACGGATACTGGTCAGCACGGGGCTCCGAAAAGCGAACGAACCCGAGGTTCCCTCATTCACAGTACCTCGGACAACGCCGCCAAGGAGCGCGTGATTCCCACGCTGCAAACCGCCTATCCCGCTCTGAGAATGCCATTGTCTAAATCTAAAGACGGCCAGGAGGAGAGGCGCGAAAAGCATCCTTTCATCGTTCGATTTTTCGGACGGCCAGGAACCGCGTTGGCAGCGTTCGGGGCCGGGCTCCATGGCGACGGGAAAGCTACGCTCCGTCTTCGAGCGCGTCGTTGCCCTTGGATTCAGAAACGGAGCGTCGAGTCGCTCGGATACCGGTGGTGCTCTACTTCCGCTTCTTGCTCGGCTTCTTCTTCTGAGGCGCGCGCGGCTTGCTGCTCTCGGGAGCTTGGGGTGGCGAGGTGGTCGCCTCCTGCGGATACGGGATTTCCTCTCCGAAAGATCCATCTGGTAGTGACAGCCGAACCGTCGTCGGTCCCCATGCGCGAACGCATTTGCCCTCTGGATGATCCTCCATGCACTCCTCGTCCTTCGACGAATGCAACAAGAGGTCAGGGCGCCCGTCCTTGTTAAAGTCCTCCACGTCGAAGATCAGCCCATCTTCCGCCACGCTGATTTCGCCGTCTTTGGTGACGGTGAGAATGGCGCCATACTGCTCCTCGGCCTGCCAAGGGTATAAGTGTCGCACGAAGGCAAACACCTCCTTGACCCCGTAACTGTCAAAGTCGAACACGGGAAGCAGGTCGTACTGCAGCCAGCCGTAGACATCACAACACGCGCCGCCCCCGACGTCGGGTTCTGTAGGAAAGTGCCAGGGGGCGCTTACCCGGCCATCCTTGCCCATGAAGCGAATCGCAACTTGTGCTTTGACGGTGGCATTCTTGCGCCAATCATCGACGCTGTACGAATCGAGCGAGTATGACCACACCCCCGTCCCTGCTTCAACGCATGCCTTCTCACCGGTGACAGGAGGAAGTTGCTCAATCGGTGCTAGCTGTAGCGGCTTATCGGGCAGGCCACCTTCTCCGGGCAGGCCGCGGTCTCCGCTCGCTCGATCCTTTGCCAGAACCTCCGCACGGGCCGCTTCGGCGGCATCAACAAGCTGTTGGTTCGCTGCCGTCAGCCGTCTACATGCCTCGCCACTCGTGATCGCCGCGCTCGGCGGGACAACAGGGCTCCGGGGAACGGCGATATGGACGGAGGACGATCGTGTGGTGGGTGCACTGCAGCCGGCAGCCAAGAGACTGCTCGATAAGAGTGTCCAGCAGGATCGGCGACGAACTGCAGCGCAAGCAACCATCCATCGCTTCATTCTGGTGACCTCATCGCGAAGAGAGGTTGCGTGCGAGGCAAGTTGGTGTTCATCGTCGAATGGAAAAACGCCCCAGAGACCCTGGGCATTCGGCGGTGTCTATCATCGGAGGATCGCTGAACGGCGGCCATGGCCAGGCGAACGCCCTATCTTCTTGATGCGATCCACCCGCGCACCCGCGACGCAGTACGTTTGTCCGAAACGCAGTACGCGATGAGCTACCTCGGCTTTGGTGTCTCGGCTTCATATTGGAAGGTGGCTGACAGTACAGACTGGGGCGAGATCGTGCGTTCCGCGGGAGTGCCCACCTTCTGCCAACTTCAGAACGGCGAGTCACCAGGCAGTCCGAAGCCTGGCGACCCGCTCGACAATACATCACGTTTCGATTCGCGACCGCATCCCTCGCGTCAGTTGTCCGTGGAGAAGCTCCGGTCTTTTAGATGTTCTTCCTCTTCTTCGTAGTACCCTGGCCGGAAAACCATAAAGCCTTGACCCGGCGCCGTTCTGTCATCCTCGTCAAGGTCCGGTACGTCAATCAAAGGAGCGTACATGCTCAATCCCAGAGCTTTCGAAACAAATCCCTCATCCTCCTCAAGATTCGGATCTTTCGAGCGCGCCCAATCTCGCGTTTCAGAGGCAGGATGACCGAACAGGTCATACCCGTCGTAGATGAGGCGTCCCGCGCCGACGTGAAACTCGACCGCATAGCAGACGCCGCTACCGTCGAAACTGACGACAAAGAGATCGTAAAAATCCGACTCAGACACGTCGAGTTCGGTACGCTTGTGCCGGTGATCCGGACGACGTCCAATGGCACGAGTTACCTCGTCCCGAGTCATTCCGAATAGGATTGGTCCTACGCCTTGGTGGGGGATGATTGTCATAGCTTCTGTCCTAGCTCCCAAATGTACTCGCCCATTTGCTGAATCGCACCATCATACTTTGCCCCGTGAGTGGCCCGGACAGCATCCACGTCCATCTTCAAGGCATCGAGGAATCTACCTTGTTCGATCAGGGCCTTTTGTTCGGCTCGGAACGCCTTGGATTTATTCCAAGCTCCCCAAGTACTGGTCCGGAGATGATCGACGCGAGACATCCAAATAGCGGGCGCATTACCGTGCGTGACGCCTTCGAGTCCAGCCTTCTCAATCGAGGCCCATGCCGGCATGTGGTGTATTTCTCCGCCGATATTTAGCGCGTTGCGGATGGCCTTTACCTTCGAATAGCTGCCGCCGATCTGTGCGACCTCTTCGACCACCTTTGCCTCGGTGCCGCCCACGAAAAGACCAGCTATCCCAACTGCGACCGCCCCGCTCGCATACGAGATGTTCCGTTGGTGCTGCGGTACCTGGACGTAGTCCCGGAAGGTTCCGATCGCGTCGGCGACAGGCTGCGTCACCCTTCCGACGAAAGAACCGGCAAGGCCAAGATGTCCAAACCCGTTCGCCAGCTCGGCCATGCTGTGAATCTGATCGAGTCCCTCATCGAGACCACCGCGGAACGAGTCGTAGTTGTGGCGCGCGACCTGTCCAGGCAGACGTCGAATCGTGTCCAGCATGTTTCGCTGATGGTCGAGGTCCTGCACACTCTGGGTCGTTCGATTCCCATATTCGGTGCCAGAGGCTTTATCCTCAACGTCTGCTTTTTCGTCTGAGCGGCGCGCAAATATCGTTAGCGTAATCGGACTCGTTGAGTAGTCAATATCGACGTGCGTAGGCGTCATGGGAACCGTGCCGCCGGCAGGTGCACTCTGATACCCGGTTGGGTCAACAAGGCTCAGTGGATTGTTGAGTACATACGAATATCGATTGAGGCTTTGGGAAGAGGTTGGCTCTTGAACGAACGGGTCCGCGGATAGGAACCGCCCGATCCTCGGATCGTACATTCGCCCCTTCATGTTCACGAGTCCGATGTCGTCCTCGTCCTCTTGCCCCGTAAATCCAAGGCTCTGCGCCCGCGGGGCGGTTGGACCTCCTCCGGTTGCCCAGTCCGGATTACGACGTTGCCCGAATGGGTCATAGCTCCTTCGCTCGACGATGCCCCCCTGATCATTGCTGATCAGGTCGACAGAGCCGTCGTGTCCTGAATGGACATATTGAACCTTGCGGGAGACGTCACCAGTGCGCCCGCGTGTAAAGTTGACGATCGCGAACGCGCCATCCGGGCCGTTCACCTGCATCCTATACTCGACGGTGCCGTTCGAACGGTCTTCGGTTCTTTCGTAGATTCCTTCGATGTAGGTCGTCGTTTTGGAGCCGGAGGTTTTACGGACCCGCTGCTCATACGCATCGTATTCGAATTTCACAGCACTATTCGGCAGCCGCATGCTTCGCGGCTTGTAGAACGCCGTGTATTCGACCTCGACCTCATCGTCGGAATCAGGTCCGGCCGGCCGGGTAATCTGATTGCCGTTCTTGTCATAGTCGTATTTGCGACCGTTGATGCCTCGTACCGCGTGCGGCTTGTTCGTGGCGTCGTACGTGTAATCCCCCACACCAGACTTATACTTAATGTTACCTATTTCGTCGTACTTGTACTCGTAAACGGACCTGCCCGAAGAGGTCTCCGCCTTCAGTAGTCGATCGACAGCGTCATAGCTGAACGTTTCCGTTTGGTTCTGCCGATGATCAAAACGAGTTTTCAGATTACGGTTTTGATCGTACGAATATTCGACACTCTGAAGAGGGTCGGCGTTTGCTTGCGCAGTCACAAGCGAGTGGAGGCTACCCGTACTCGGATAGTAAGTTCGCGACGTCGATAGCCCATTTCCAAGCTGGACGCGCGTGACTCGGTTCGCTTCATCGGCGGTGTCCCAATGCCACAAAGTCGAGTGGTCCGAGCCATCTTGGATCACGGTCTGGTTACCGTAGTCATCGTATAAATAGTCTGCGGCAAACGTAATATTGTTCGCGCCTGGATACGTAACGCGATGAAGCTCCTCGCGGGTATTGTAGCTCCTTTCGACCACAAAAGATTCGAGCCGACCCGTGCTGGTCGGGACCAACGTCGTCGTTTTCGATGCGCGCCCTACAGAATCGTAGTCGAAGCGTAGCGCTATACCGTCCGTCCCGGTGGCCGCGGTGAGCCGACCAATGGCATTCGAACCTTGGTCGTAGGTCCGAACACTCTTTCCGTCGTCATCCATTTGTGTTGTCAGACGACCCAATGCGTCATGACAATAGGCAGTCTCCTGCCCCTTGCTATCGATCTCATCGATCGGGAGACCAAATGCATCGTAAACAAGTTTTTGCGTCCCGAGATCTGGATCCGAACTCTCGGTAATTCGACCATAGCTGTCGACGGTATATGCGATCTTGTTTCCCTTTGGATCGATGATGGTTCGCAGGGCACCAAACGGCCCGTATCCATACGTCGTCGAGAGACCATAACGGTCGTCCGAACGAATCACATGTCCACGACCATCCCGAACGACGGAGCTCTCTTTGCCGTATCCGTCGGTAGTGAATTCCGTGGTTTCGACATATCGGTGTGCAGTTGTAACGCCGTCGGGCGCCGTAACCTTCTCAAGCCGAAGGCGATTGTCGTAAGCGTATTGGATCAGGTCTGTTGCGCTCGCTGCAGATGCCGCGAACGGCAATGACTCTCGTCGTACGCCGCCGAAGGCCCAGTACTCCGTAAATGCTTGTGTTTGCTGCCCGCGTAGCCCGCGCGTACGTACCTGGAAAGGACGCCCTAGCCGATCCAACATTGTGGCAGATGTCGCGCCTGTTGTGTCCTGCGCATGTTGAGTAAAGAGCCATTCTCCGGCGTATTTGTCCCTTGTGAGCCAGTAGCTCGTCGATGATCCGTCCGGCCGGCGCTCGCGCATTAAGTTGCCAAATGCGTCGTAAAGCATCCAGACATGCAAGCCATTCGGATCAACGGCCGCGATGGGCAAGCCCAGATATGGGTTGTATTTAGTGTACGTAGTTTGACCCAACGCATTGCGAATGGCGTGCGGATAGGTCCCGTCCGGCTCGTACGTTACTACCGTTTGCCGTGCGAAACCGTTGGCATCACTCACTGTCGTACGGACGACATTGCCGAATCGATCACGCCCAAGGTTTGTATCGAGCCAGTGAACATCGTCTGTTGGCACTGCGATTGTGCTGCGGTTCGCGAGGCCGGTTGCTGGATCGTAGAACGTTTCACCCTGGCGCACCTGAGTACCCTCGGGGGTTTCGTCTGTGATCGTCACCCCGCGGGGCCGGCCAATTATCCATGAGCTGGTGTCATTAAGATATGAAACAACCTTCGTGGTTTTGCTCTGACCAGCGCTGGCGTGCGGCGCCGCGGTAGTTGTCGTCTCGCTTAGTGGGTTTCCCAGATCATCGACGCGACCAATGTCGGTCGTTCGGGAGCGGTAAACGCTTTGCCAATTTACAAGCAGTCGAGGATTAAGCGTCCGAATGATGTCTTGAGGGGGAACAGCGAGTGTCTCGTACTCGTCCGTTTTCTGCAACAAGAGCCGAACAAAGTAGGTGGTGCCAAGGTTTGTGTCCTGGGCCGCTGAAGTTGTCTCCCCCAGCGACAACCACACATCGCGTGGCGTTCCCGGTCGAACGACTGGATCGCCGAACATCAAGGTAAATGTGGGCCATCCTACCTTCGGATAGTTCCGATGCTGACTATCGTAGAACGTGGGGTCATAAATCGTACGCGTCCAGCGCGACGGCGTCGCGCCGGTTCTCTCTTCGTCGTACTGGAACTCAGTGCGGGCCCGGAACCCAAGCCAACCACGGCCCAGTCGGTCCACGTAACCATCTTCATAGAAGTAGTGGGTGTTTTTCGCACTTGGATTAAATTCGCCGGGCGATGAATCGGCCGAAATGATGGTACTGCCTGTGTCCTGTCGCGTCTGAGAGACCACGAACTTGGAACCGACGAACCTCTTGCACGGATATGCACATCTCGGCACGTCATTCACTGCATTGTAGTATGGTCCGGCTCGACCGTCGTTACGCGAATTGATGTCAATGTTTGGACTACCTGGTGTTGCAACAAGGGGCGCGTAGGATATGAGTGTCGTCACATGACCGTATATGTGAGGCGTCCCTTGATCCAGCTCAATTCTACCGTCCGTGATAGACGTGATTGCGTCCGTCTTTACGCGGTTGGCCCAAACCGGGTCAGTTACGTGCAGACGGGCCAAGATGCGACTCGTTTTTTCTGATATCAGGTCTTGCAGACCGTCACCGTCGACGTCTCCAATTCTGGGGCCTTGCCGGGTAGGCCACACACCGACGGTCCAAGGCGTATTCTCGTAGGGTAGCCCGATGTCGTTCCAGCTTAGTAGGGCACCTGTGGAAGCGCTTTCGGAGCGTACTAGAAAGAATTTCCGGTAAGCTTCCTTATCGTTGTCATCGAACCAGTTCACTCCGGGTGGCAGTGCGCCATCTTTGTTGTATGGCACGAGCAGATCCTCCCGCCCGTCGCCGTCATAATCCAGCACGAGGCTATGTTGCAGATGACTAGCGGTTAGTCCGATGCCTTCCAACCCGGACCGATCAGCGTGAACGAAACCCTTGCCGGTGTTGATCCAAAGGTCGGTCTCCGCCGTTATGAAGTTCCCGTAGCTGCTGTTACGGTGGCCGAGATTGCTGGCAAGGAGATCTTTAAGTCCATCGCCGTTTACATCGAAAGCCACAACAGTCTGCTGGAGTTCTAAACGACTTTCTTGACCTGGGCCGCCGATCTCGCCATCGGCTTTTAGACGAAGGCCAAATCCGCTGTCAGTAAATGTCATAGTTCCGTTATTGTCGCCGGCGTTCTTCTGCCACGACATAATTTTGAAATGCCCATTGTCTTTAAACATGGGAGCGCCGTCGCCGACATCACCGCAGAATATTGGCGAGACCAGGATGTCATGCCACCACCGTTGGCATGGATCGAATACGACCTCTTCTTTGCCGTCTCCGTCGACATCCATTGGAATGAGGTTAGCCGCAATCGTGACACGGTCCAGCTCTGGTATTTCAATTGCTCCGCCGAACCCCGTGATGCCGTCGTGTAGACGGTAGCGCCACTGACCTTTACATATATGAATATAGTCGCCCTCGCCCTGACAGTACGGTATGCTTTCTCCAGAATCATCAGGGATGGTACGCTCGAGTAGATCTTTGATGCCGTCGCCGTTCAAGTCTACGAGGTAGAAGCCCGTCATCAAGTTGTCCCGTAGAAATAGGCCGCGCGGGTAATTCAGGTCGCCCCCATCCCCTCCAGCGCCCATCCAATACTTCCAACGGAGCGCGCGTTTTGACCTTGGAATGCCGGTGTCGACCAGCTCGAAATCATTACCTGTCGAGCGTAGATATCGCCAGCTTGATGACAGATCTGTGAGAAGGAGATCTGTCTTTCCGTCTTGATTGTAGTCGATTGGAAAGCCCCGCTGAAATCTGCCTGCCTGAAGGGGGTCGTTCGACGGGGCACTCGTGCGTACTTTAGCGGTGAGGGGGCCACCATCGCTGTGAGGAGAGGGTTTCGGCGCGCCAAATACGATGTTCCACTTTTCCTTATCGGGGAACACCATGTCGTCGCGTCCGTCGCCATCGACGTCCATTATTACAAGTTGCCCGCTCTCACTTTCTGGCGGCATGTCCACGCCGTTGTTTCGCGGCGGTTCGAATCCCGGCTGTGCATTTTCCCATTCCAGGACCGTAGGCCGCTTGCACGCACCGAGCGTGCATTCCGTGATCGTTCGGAGCAGGGCGCGATGGTTCTGCTGCGCGGGGGTTTCGACTTTGGGGGGAACATAGCTCAGAACGTACGACCGTACAGAGCTCTGGCCGTTGTCTGCC
The DNA here is from genome assembly GCA_037157775.1 of Sorangiineae bacterium MSr12523. NCBI lineage: Bacteria > Pseudomonadati > Myxococcota > Myxococcia > Myxococcales > Pendulisporaceae > Pendulispora > Pendulispora brunnea. The sequence continues at coordinate 12,386,681 of CP089982.1, read as the reverse complement.
ACGAGCGAGATCTTTTGAAGAAGTTTCGAAATTCTTCTTTTCCAGCCCAATCGATATAGTGTTTGAATGTCCGACGGATCTCGGTCGACGTATTCGAAGCGGACAAGTTTGTCATGGGGAAGACCGCTTGCGTGGCCCCCGTAACGAATCTCGTGCGGGTAATGTTCCTCCGTATTCGTCGCGGACGCTACCTTGTCATATGAGAAGTCCATCGTGTTGCCGGACCGGTCCCGAGTCGACTTGATTGACCAGACGTCCGTAACGGTGCCCACGTCCACGGACGCATCAGCGAGCCCGAATTCATCGATGCGCCCGTCTTTTCTATATACGGTGAAGGATTGTGGCCCCGTGTAATTGCTTGGATCGTTTGAGCCGCCATGTGAAATGACTTTTGCGAACGTGTCTGGGAACGTGCGGTATTCGGCTCCGTCCGCACCGTAGTTTCCACTGATTGCGACAAGACGTAGCCCGTTCAGGCAAAAGCGGTCGGCGGCGTCGAAACGGACTTCGCGTTTTGTGCGGTCGTCGGAGTAGTTAAGGTCGCATCGATGAATGCTAGAAAATCCGCTGAGCGAGAATCCGACACCCACGTAGCTGTTGCCGCCGTTGCTGTTGTACGACAATGCTACATTCGGCTGCATGCCGAGCCGACCGGGGGGGACATCGATGGGAATCGTGTAGGTGGCCGATCCATCGGCACCGACCTGAAACTGGCCTGGAGTCCAACCGATATTATTCGTCGGGACGAGCGTGAGCGTTGGCCATGGCGCACGACTCTCCGCGGGCGGCCCCTCAGGTAAGGGTCCGAGCGCTCCTGTTTCGTCGCCTGGGATAGGCGGTGAGTAATCGGGAGCCGGACCAAAGACACCTGGCTCATAAGGCGCTGGAGATATCGGGCTCGATGACGGACGCGGACAATCGAGTAAGCTTGATGCGACATGGTCACCCGAGAGCTCGTCGTCGCTGCCGATCGAGCACCCTACGGCCAAGGCCATTAGCATCAGAACGAGGGGAGTAAGGACCCGATGACTTTTTGGAGTGGGCGCACGCGATGTCGCGCGCTCTCGATGTCGAATTGATTGTGAAGGATATTTCATACTTTCAACCCCATGTAATAACGGCAGATAGAGAAACGCGTTTCCGCAACAAGCTGCAAAAATATAATATGTCGCATGCGCAAGGGATGTCGCGCATATGCCATTACCGGATAGGCTTTCGGTGTCAATCACGGGCCGTTGCCGAAACGTTTTGTTGGACCCGTACGGGACGGAGCGCCGGAAGCCTGCTCGACTCGCCCTCGGCGCTTCTACAACGTGCAGGAAAGGCAATTGGTTTTCGGCAAGCGGAAAGGAGACTCCGAAAGTGGATCGCGTGGCACCCTTCGAGCGCCGGAATACGCCGGACCCCGCTTTCATCAGGGTTGGAGCAGGCGAGTGCGTTCGAGCAACTAGGCTTCACGGCCTCCCAAACCTTCGACTTCACGCAGGGGGTATCGGCCGCAACGCGGAGCCCGTTGCGCCACTGCGCGAACTTTTCTTCGCGAGCCCGCCAGCCACTCACATCGTTGCCGGGTACGCAGACCCTCGAGCACCGAATGGGTGCCGGCGATTGGGGTCGCTTAGAAATTGGCGAGAGGGCCGCGAAACCGCGATCTCGGCGCGCGTTCGGGGGAACGACGGCCGCCGTCGCAACCAGGTCACCAGGTAGGCGAGTGTGCCTGGGAACTCCGCTCAAGAGTTTGGTACGCTTGCTAAGGTTGCTCCTTCAAACGGGGCCGGTAGAGCCGCGCCGTGACCTGTGGAGCCACTCGATGCGCCGCACGAGGCGGCGGCAGAGGACGGTGGGACGGTGCAACGCTGGATATCGAATCAGTGCGAGCTCCCACCCCGGTTACTTCCAACACCGAACTTCCCCCCGGCGGAGGTCCCCGGTCTGGCCCGAGATCTTACCATCTCAGGTGGCTTCTAGATACGCGGCTTCGAGTCCCGCCCTTCGGGCGGTTGTCGACGCGGCGCGTCTCCTTGGTTTTGTGAGTACACGCCACGACTCGGCTGACTGTCCGGCCGCGCGGTATGGCGATGTGGCTGCGCCCAAGACGGCCGTCTCACATCGAAGAGCGTCCGTGCCTTGGCGGCTAGACGACGTCATCGTCGTCCATTCCTCGCATCGAGCTCACCACGTCTTGGATTCGCTCATGCACGCGCGCGGCCGCTCCGTTAGCTACGTCCTCACCGAGACGAAGCCAAAGAAGGCGTCGCCAGCCACGCAGGAGGTGACGTCTCCGTCGCACCCCGCACAGACGAATATAGGACGTTTTTCGTCCTTTATCCGTATATTGCTCGAGATACACGTGGAGTGCTTAGAGTGGCATTGTTTCCCGCCGTAACCCTTCAATCAGCGAAATGTCGCGCGACGTTATGATCTCGTCGGACGAAAGTGCGTGTACGGCAGCGAGGCCGGAAGAGAGCAAAAAGCCCTGAGCGGAGAAATGCACCAGTTCCTCCCCAAGGACGCGGGTGGCCTCGATGCGATGCTTCAGAACGTTGAGTTTTGCCGCACCTGCGACATGAAGTACGACCGTTGCCCTGACGCGCTCGAATCGCTCCAGAACGCCTATGCGTGGGTGCAGCAATACGCGAAGTAGCGTTCATGAATCGATGTCGTCGCTGCTCTCCCACGTGCAGCGTGGAGAGCGAGATAGTTTCGTCGGGCACGGGGGCCGTGTCCACAAGAGTCTTCGATGCTATGCTCGCGCATGCCATGGGCATGCACCACAAATCGGGACAGGGGCTACGGATTGATGCTGAGCATTGTTCGTGGCTCGGAGATGCAATCTGTGGGATGCGTGCAGTTCGTAGAGGGCTCGCAGTGCAGGTCTCATTGCTCTTTCTGAGCGCAACGGCCGCCTCCTTTCTCGGCTGCATGACGGCTTCCACTCCGGCCGCGCCGGCGGTATCGAGCACCACGCTGCATCATGAGCCATTCCGTAGCTTGGAAGGGCGGTTCTCGGTCGAGTTTCCCCCTGGCATGACCCCTGAAATCGGAGCAGAAAAACTCGACCCGGGCTGCACGATTCATCGGGCCGAGGCGAAGAAGGGCGCCGTCTACTTCACCGTAGACTACATCGATTTGAAGCGCGCTACTCCCATCGACGATGAAAGAGATCTGGACGGTACGCGCGATGGCATCATGCGATTATTCAATGGTGTAATCGAGGAGGAGACGCGTATTTCGATTGAGGGATTTCCCGGTCGTCAACTGCGTGCCCGCGGTGACTCACCGTTTGGTCCTATCGCTTACCTAAGTCGCAACTACATCGTGGGAACGCGACTCTACGCGGTAATCGTCACCTATCCCCTCCGCACGCAAGAGCCGCAAGACCGGGTCGACTCTTTCCTGCGTTCGTTCCGACTGTTGCCCGAAGGTCACGCGGGGCTTCTGCCTTAGGATCGTCCGGGTTCCCCGACTATTGGCAGCCGGAACACGTCTTCCTCGGATGATGCTTGGTCCAGGTCACGGTGACCGTCGACGAAAGTCGCGACGTTGCGAAACGAGTGCGTAGTGCAGGCCCCGCACCTCGAGGTGTTCTTGTACCGGCGGATGCTCGAAGCACTGACATTCGCCGATCCCAACGGCCATGAGGACAACGGCTTCACGCCGGACGAAGCGTTGCGCGCTATGCGCGCCAGCATCGAGGTGCTCCGCCCATATCTACGCCCTGCGTGGATGGCCGATCTCGACGAGCTCGTCGCGCGCACACCCCGGCCATGGCGGGAGAAGCTCCCGAGAACTACGACTACGACATTCAGTTCTCGCTCCGACGTCCTCTCTTTCCGACAGGCGAGCCCTCGGATTATGTGCTCGACTTTGAGGCCCGCATAAATTGGGACCCCGATGGCGATGGGAGCAGCCCGGAAGTCCAGCACGCGGGACGCGTGGTCGGATACGTCATCGAGGCGGCGCGCGCGATCCGCGAAGGCGACGCGTTGCTTGATGTTTGCGACTCGGTCGACCAGAATCTTTGCAACTATTACGAGCTTCTCTTCGCGACTCCAGGTAATCATCTCCGTGACGGCATCAGCGATGGAGATGGAGGGGACGACGTCCTCATCATGTATCCCTCCTGAGGACCGCGTCGTGACGACGGTACCGTCGATCCGCAGACTCCACGTGCATGCGGAAGCGAGCGAAGAGGCCTGAATGGGAAAAGCGAATCGCGGGCTGGAAGGCGAGCGGGGAGAGCGCCGCCGATTATGCGAAGAAGCACGGCTGGAATCCGCGGACGCTGATCTGGTGGGACAGGCGGATTGCGGCGGAAAGCAAGGCTGCTGAAGCCGTAAAGGGCTTCGTCGAGATAATTCCTTCGGAGGAAACCTTCGCGGCCAAAATGCCCGTTGAAAAGGCGGTCGCGATGCTGAGCAGCTCTACACCCTATCGGGACGTCGAGGTGATCCTCCGTTCGGGGCGCGTTCTTCGCGTGCAGACGGGAGGTAGCGCTGCCGCACTTCGCGACCTACTCGGCGTGCTGGAGGAAAGTTGATGTTCTCTGCGTACGTCCGCATTTTCGTGAGCGTCGAGCGGGTGGATCTGCGCGTCAGTTTCGACCGGCTCGCAGGAATTGTGCGCGAGCGTTTCGGCGAGGACCCTCGTGGCGGTTCACTCTTCGTTTTCCTCAACAAGGGAACGAATCGATGCAAGGTTTTATTCTACGACCGCAGCGGATACGCAATTCTTTATAAACGTTTGGACTCTGGGGTATTCGTCCCACCACCCCGTAACGAGGGTGCATCGCGTGTCGAGATGAGCCCCGAAGCGTTTGCTCGATTCCTCGAAGGTCTCGCCGTCGAGAATAAGAAGAAGAGCAATATTCACTGATTTTATATTCGCTCGATTCGATATCGTGCTATACATGCATCGTCGATGCATCAAGCTGTGGCGCCCATCGCACCCCAGGATAGAAGCTTCGCCGCCAGCCTCGTCATCGCGCTGGCCCGGGGCGCATCCTCGGACACGATCGCCACCATCGTTGCCCAGAATCGTGACCTTCGCGATAAGAACGCGAAGCTACAGACCGAAAACGAATCTCAGCGTACGCGTATAGCCTCACTCCAAGAGCAAGTTGCGCGCCTGTCCACCCTGCTCTTCGGCGTAAAACGCGAGCGGCTGCCCGCAAGCGCGCTGCAGCTGCTGCTCGAGAGCATCGTACTTTCGGCCGATGGTGCAACCGCACCTCCCGCCGAACCGGCCGACGCCCATTCGCAAGATGCCACCGCGAGCCCGATGGCCGCTGACGCGGAGCCGGTATCCGAGCGCACGGCTTCGGAGCCAGGCGATGCTCAGACCCCTTCGGAGGTCACTCCGGTCCCACCACCGCCGCCAAGTGGCGTCCGCAAGCGCGCTACGCCACATGGCCGTAGACCGCTTCCCGAGCACTTGCCCGTCGAGACGGTCAAGCTTCCACCTGACGAAATTCCCGAGGGAACACGCTGCATCGGGCAAGAGGTTTCGTATCGTCTTGCCTATCGTAAGGCAGGGTATATACGCCTTCGTGTGGTCCGAGAGAAATTCGCCGAAGACAACGACGACGCCTCCACGACGGTGCACATTGCATCTGTGCCCGACGAGATGATCCCACGCGGCTTGCCTGACCCGGCCATGCTCGCTCACACGATCCACTCGAAATGGGCGGACCATATTCCGTACACGCGCCTGTCGAAGATGATCGCCCGGCACGGTTTGGATGCCTCTGTTTCCACCCTGAGTGCGTGGGAGAAACTCGCCGAGCCTACGGCCCGGATCGTGGTCGATGCGGCCTGGGAGCAGGCCATCACGAAGTGCCAGGTGATGGGCATCGACGCCACGGGAGTGCGCGTTATGGACACTCCGCACGATCGAAGAGCTCATGTTTGGGTGCTGCTTGCCGATCGTGCGCAAGTCTTTTTCCGTTATTCGGCTCTTCACACCAGCGATATGCCAAAAAGTTGGCTCGAAGGATTTCAAGGCATCGCGGTGGCGGACGCTTCGAGCGTCTACGATGATCTCTTTCGAACTCCGTTTGGGCCGACGGAGGCAGGATGCTTTGCGCATGCAAGGCGTAAGTATTTCTTCGCCATGCCGACCGATATGCGCGCGCGGCCCTTCGTCGAACTCGCGGACGCGCTCTTCGCGATTGAGCGGGACGCCGCTCGTCTTTCTCACCAAGGTCGCCTTGCTGTCCGAAAAGAGCGGTCCGTGCCCGTCATCGAGCACTTTGCCCGCGAGCGCGATCGGCTCCTCGCCGATTCCACCGTGGATCCGCGTGGCCCACTGTCGCGCGCCCTTCGGTATAGCCTCAATCATTGGGCCGCTTTGACGCGATTTTTGACGAACGGAAGAATTCCGCTCTCCAACAATGATGTCGAACGCGAAATCCGCCATGTCGCAATTGGAAGAAAAAATTGGATGCACCTCGGCTCGGACGACGCCGCCGAAGTGGCCTGCACATGGCTGTCGCTCATCGCCTCCGCGCGTCATGCCGGACTCGATTCCGAGCAGTACCTGCGCGACCTCTGTCGCGTCCTGCCCAGCTGGCCCAGAAACCGGGTGATCGAACTTGCTCCCATGAACTGGATCGCGACCCGAGCTCGACTCCTGCCCAAGGAGCTCGACGCCCCCTTGGGCAAGATCACCATTCCGCCGCCGCTCAGCCAGTCCCCATAACAGCGCTGCGCTCGATAGCTCCGTCATCCCTCGCGTCGAATCTAGGTCGCTTGCTCGACCTGGTCACGACGCGCTTCGCAGGACGGATACCTCATCATCGATCACGTCGAGGTCCATCCGAAGCACCGTGGCCGGCGGCTCGGCCACCTGGCTGTTCTCCGGGCGATCGAAACCTTCGGACGAGGGTGCGCAATCGCCGTCATGAAGCCGTTTCCGCTTCAGTTCTCGAATGCAAGCACGCCCGAACGTCGATCGCCCAGGTCAACCAAGTGGCGCGAACAGAGGGATCTCGAACGTTTCCCTCAGGACAGGGAGGGCGCCTTCAAGAAGCTTCGCGCATACTGGTCGGAGCTCGGGTTCCGTCGTCACAAGAAGACGGACGTCTTCATATTGGATCTGCAATCTGATCTGCCAACGGCGGAGGACCTGGTAGGAGACACCCTCGATCCGTAACAGGCGTCGGGTAGACCCCGAAAGGCTCAATCGAGTTGGGGTGCCAATCGGCTATTGAGGGACGTATTTCCGCACGGCGATCGGCGCATCCTCGGGGCCCCTCCAGTATGGGTCGATCGGAATCGTTCGTCGTAATCCACCGCATGGCGATCACTGCCCTAGGGCAGCCATCGTCCTCGGGGTATACCACGCTTGCGGCGCTGCTTCTCGAAGACGAAGTGGAGGCCAATGCCAAGCGCAATGAAGAGCCCGCCCGCGAGTACCCCTAAGCGCGAGTTGGCCGGCCCTCCCCAAGTATAAAGCGTCCAGACGTTGCGTTTGGGGTCGAGTGCAAACCGACCCGTGTAGGCATAAAATCCGGTGTGGCACGCGCCGTCCAAACCGACTTCAATCGCAGGTTCCTCCGGCCCGCACATGGCGGGCGCGTAGGAGCGCCAAACCTTGTCCGACTGGTAATAAACGCTCGCGTGCGAACAATCGAGTTCCGCCTCGAGCTTAACCCAGCGGGGAGCGTTCGCTGCATCCGCACACCGAATGCGCAGGGGCGCGTCGCCGTACTCGCCGAGTTCCCGAACGCAGTGAACGAACGCCCAGGCACCTGCGACAGCGGCCGCAGTGCAGAACATCAACCCAACCAAACGAGATCGGACGAGCAGTTCGACGAACAACCTCATTGCAAGCTCCCATGCACATGGTCGCGCCGTCGCGAGAGACAGCGCGCATCACGTATCATAGTCGCGGCTGTTCCATGGTGCGAAACCGCCATGTAGTTCCCCGGATGGATCTCGACGGTTCCGGAATCACGACGACATCCAAGCCCTCGCGCTCGGCGTCTTGGCACATTTCGATCAAGGTCGAGAACTTCTCTTCGTATGACATGACGGATTCTCCCTCGTGTCGAACGACTGCGAACGCCCTCTCTCTATCACATGGGCGCGCGCCTCGACGTGAGTCGAATGTGATGAATTGACGTCGTCGCGGACCTTTTGCGTCGATCCATCAGAGCCGATGGTGCTGTGGAATGGAACGCCGTGTCGGGGTCCCCTGGGCCTCGTTTGTGCGACGGCCGGGGAAAACAATCCGAAGTGCACCCCCAATCCATTCGACGAGGAGAAGCGTAAGAATGCCCAGGGCGTAACGGTCCGCGAAGACGGCGACGAATATGCTCCGTTTCTTTTGCCGTCGCGATACGCGAGGCCAACCGACGATGGTCGGATGCTCCTCTGTTACACGCTATCAACATGAAATCCCTATCAAACTATCCTAATGCGCACCGAGGTTTCTGATCCATAGCTGAGGCGCTCAAGCGCCAAACCGCACCCAAGGCACAAATCTCGTTCAAGGCGTCGTCCACGGGCCACCTTTATTGCCGCTCGCTCGCTTTGGGCATACTCGGAAGTCTCGCGCTTCACGCAGGAGAAGCGGCTGCAACGCCGTCGCTCGCATGCAACGTGGTGGGCTAGGAATGCTCGCCTGCTTGAGTGGCAGGCCTACGTTCCCTATGAACGATGTTCTGGATCCGATGCTGACCAAGGCGGCACCGAGTGGCTTAGGTGGAGGTCTTCACGCCGAAGGAGATAATCAGGTCCGGGCTCGTTGCTCCGGGCCCTACGTGGAAACGCTCCCCAAAGCCGACGCCGACCCAGTCAAGGATGGTGACGACGGGCAGCAGATCGAAGTTGAACACGTCCTTGGTTCCTTTATCTGAGTCGCCGGCAACGAGGACGCCCTGTATGAAGAGGTCTGCGGCAAGAAGTGATTTGTTGAGATGGTACCAAGACGGTTTCCATTTGATGCCGTAACCAACACCCGGGATAATGCCGGCCGTTAGCTTGCTTTCCTCCGAGTGGTAGGTGACGACGTCGAATCCCACGGAAGGACCGAGCCACAGCGCCTCGGCACCTTCGGTATCCGCGACTGCCTTTACCTTGTCAGCGGGAGCGTCCAGTACGCTTACGAAGCCACTGTCACGAAGCGCAGGAAGGAGCGTTGGCTCCGACGCTCGGATAGATGGCGTAGGACGCTTTAAGTAGATTCGTAGCGCTTCCTGTGCGACGACGGGGCGCGGCAGCGCCATGGCAATGAGACAGAGAACTACTGCTGAGCGACATCTCATAGGGGGATCTCCGTTATGAACGTCAGCGCGTCATAAGAGCTTTGTTGCCGACTGTTTTAAAATCGATATTGTTTTGGAATGTATTGTGTGCTGGAGCGTGCGGACGGCCGAATGTTGTTGCTTCGACTTGACGTGTGAAATGCTGTTATTTCGTGACCGCCAGGCATAAGCCGTCGTGATACCGCGCCACGTATATTGTCAGGGCGTGAGGATGTTGCTGAATGAAGCTGCTCAGACACCCTCAAATCATGGTGGTAGAACAGCCAGAAGAGGTCTTCTTTGGGTCAGCCTGAAAGCGCTAGTCATAAGCACCTGGAACGGTCGTGGAGTCGAGACAAGTAGACTCGTTTGATGATGGGGCGCAGACCCCACCGATAGTTGAACGGCAGGGACAGCCAGCGTTAGCGAGGGCCAATAGAACGACACCGAGGAAGGTGAGGGGACGTCTTTTCATGGCTCAGTTCGCGCGCGTCGCGGCCCAATCGAGAACCAAAGTGTGTGCGATGCAATCCCATGTCAACGGCAACCGGGAACTGCCCGGCTCGAGCTGGAACGAGCCAAAAGCAATCAGCTGTTAGCTTTGAATGGCCGTTCTTCAATGCTTTAGCCGAATTGGGCCTTCGGTTAGTGCCGTGTGCACTTGGCCGAGGCGTACCGTTCGAGCACTGCGTCACCAGTTTTTGCTGCAGTTCGTGCGGCAAACAGACGACGGAAGACTTTGATGGCTCGAGCGCGCGGGTCGGCACCAGACGGTTGCCTAGATAGCAATTGAGGTTGCTTTTTTTGTCTCCATGAATGTACGTGGGGTATTGCGGTGGCGTGCTCGAAGTCGCAATTTAATTCGCGAGGACCGAGAAGACGCGGAGAAGAGGACGGCGCATGTGAAGGTGCCTTCGTATTGAGTTCGGGCCGATGAAAACATCGAACGCCGGAGGTGACCTGGGTCGACCTACTGGGCCGCTAATGTTCACGCCCTGGCAGGGGTCGGTGCCTGCCGAGGGGGGGCGGACACCAACGCGGCTCAAGTCTTCGCCGAGTGAGGTGGGCAGACGCAAGGAGTTGAGTAGACAAAATGTCGAAATCCAATTTGTGCCTCGGTATGCGTCTTGCGGTTTCGCTTGTGGTAGCCACAGCGATAACTGTCGCACCGAAGTTGGCGCACGGGTTCAAGGCTGAGGGGCATGAGGCTATTGAGGCCGAGGCATACGCGGAGCTGTTAGCGGAACCGCAGGGGCCAGAACTCGTGCAGCGGCTCGTCTCCGGTGGATATCTAGAGGTCCAAGCCGGGGTCGACCTCGGGACGTGCTTGAGAAGGCGGGGACAGTCCTGCCTGGTAGCGGACAATGGCGACATCGACGCGGATTTCGTTCTCCAGACGGGCTATGCGGGCCAGTGCGCGCACTTCATGGCCGGGCCCGAGGACGACGCTAAGCCGGCGCGCCCAGGGGCAGAAAGTCCCCCAACGCGGCTACCGTATATGCTCGGGTACGCCGCACTGCCGAGGTGTCGTCGCTATATAGGCTACCTTGCAGACGCCGCGATTCGAGCGAAGGGAAGGCCGGCTGCGCACAACATCATGCGAGCGCTAATTCACTCAACTACAGACTCTTACTCGGAGGCGCATGCCGAGAGGAAACCCCTCGGGGAGAACGCCGAGGCGTGGGAGACGAGTAAAATCGTTCGTCTGAAGGTTTGGGACCTTATTGCGCTTTATCGCTGGTTGCAGCCGTTCGACTCAGAACGGTATCATGCCGCGTCAGATTGTCGAGATAACGACTACGTTGCGCCAAAATATCTCAATAAGGGGAAAATCGATGCGGCCTGCGCGGCGGAACGCCACCCCCGTGTTCCGCTCCCCCAAAAGTGCTTGTCACCGCGGGCAGCTGGTGCCGTGCGAGCCACTAAAGCCCTTCTTCGCGCGATCGACGAATTGACGCGTAGCGGTGTGTCTCCTGCGAAAACGGCATCGGTCTGGGTGCGATTTGTCGATACGCATTTCACGCTGACTGAGGACGCGGATGGTCATCACGGGTCCGTTCTAGATACTCTTAATACTTGGCAAAGGAATCACGGTGCTCCGGAGTGGGACTTCGAGCCACCCTTGTGCAGCGGAGACTGTTATCGTGGCGCTCCGCAGTGCCCGCCGCTCCGAGATACGCGTGGACGTTTTCAAAACCCACGGTGCGAACGCGATTTTGAATCGGAGCTCGAAGATCCGCTTCTATGGGCGCTGGCCGAGGTAACAGCGCCGGTTCGCACAGATGTCGGCCATGCGGTCCCGCTGACGTTTGGGCTTAGACACTATCCCCGCGGGTTGATAAGTATTATCAATTCCTCGCTTGCGGGGCACGTTCCGATTCGCTGGTCGCCATATCTGGAGGCCGATTTTGGAGCGCTAATGCCGACAGGTGACTCTACGTCGAATGCGCTGGGATACATTAGTGGACGCGCGGGCTTGCTGTCGGCCGTGCTTCATCCTGCGCTCGCTCTAAGCGCACTTGAAATTAGTTATGTAGTGCCTCGTCGAGGTGAATCGATATTCGCTGTTCAAGTGTTCGAAATGTCTGTTCGGACATCGGGGCTTTCGTACCGCTGTCCTCCGCACTTCGTATTTGGCCTTGGTGTGGGTAGTATGCATACTCGCTCAGATGTTGCACCCCGCAGCTTCGAATGGGCACCGTCGCTATTTTTCGGATACGGTGCAGGGCAGCGGACTTTGTGGTGACGAAGACGATCACGACGTCTTGGCTCCCGTACAGCCAAAGACGGATGCGGAGCTAAAAGAGAGCGCCTGCTGGGCGGTGCTCTCAGTCATCACGCCTGCAACGACCCGCGGTAATACACCATGGCTGTCGCGCTGATGGCCCACTCCGAAAGCCTCTCGGCCGCCGCACGCATCCTTGGATGTCGAATTCGGCGTGTCCATTCCTCGAGCAGTATGACAACCTTGTTCTGGCCGGCACGGTCGAACGACTCGTCGAGCAGCCGTCCATATCGGTCGAACTCTTGTAGCCGTTCAGCGAATTACTTGTCGAACTCCGCGTCGTTGAAGTCGGCCATGGCTTCCTCGACGTTGCGTTCGAGAACCAGGTTGAACAGTCTCTCGAACTACGCTTTCAATCGCGTGCCTTCCTCGAGGAACGAGACGAGTTTCCTGTGGCCGGCACGGTCGAATGCCTTCTCGATGCGCCGTCCACATTCCTCGAGGTTTTCGACTTGCGCATGGAACGGCTTCTCAAATTTCGGGTCGTTGATGTGTTCCATGCCGACATTGACCTTGTTGCTGAGAATCGTATTGAAGAGTGCGTCGAACATCGTTTTTATAGGAATCTCCTTTTTGAAGAAGGGGTTGACCTTCATCGTTCTTATTCCGGATCGAAAACGAACTTGCGCGCGAATCGGTGCTCGATACACCGCCCCTTTGTCGGAAGGTGATAACCGCCCTGACGTAATCGGTCGTGTCGAGGGTCGGCGATTCCGATGGGGGCTCGGTGGGCGGGTCCTTTTTCGGTGCCGCTGCAGTCACCATGGCCGCGAATTGAAGTGCCACCTCGGCGCATACTTTCGCGTTCATGAAGTGGCAGACCATGAGGCATCCCGACTCGTAACGTGTACGTCATCAAGAAGAAGGGGCAGCCGACGCCGGAAATACGGATCATGGAGACCATCAAGGGCGAATCGTTCGAACGTATCAAGAGCCCACTCGGAGACGAAGGTTCACTCGATGATCTTGGCAAACGATCGGCTAGACGATCAGAGTGCGGAGAAGGAGGGATGCCGATATTTCGTCGTCGAGACGCAATCGGCGCGGTACGCCTCCGACAGCGCCAATCAAGACTTCCACGGGGAGTACGGGGGCGCGTGCTGGTGGCTCACGCTCGGCGGACGGCCAGCGACCGACGAGGAGGCGCGGGTCGCCGATCGCGCGCGCACCATGAGGCTTCTCAGCGCTCTCGGCGCATGGTTTGGGGGAACGTTTCGGCGCCACCTCGAGTCCTTGCCTAAGGAGGCTCCGCGCGCGGAGGTGGCCCCCACGCCGAAACGGCGCACCAAGGTCGCTGCCGCGTCCACGACGAAGGCGAAGGCATCTCCCAAACGCGGAGCGCGACGCGCGAAAGGAGCCTGAGCGGGTGTGTTGCCGGGGAAGCTGCGCGCTCTGTTGGCTCCTCGGAGGCTGATATGGTGGTGGCGCTATGTGGTTTGAAGACCTGACGCCATACACGTATGGTCAAGCGAAGAGTACGTCGCCCTCGACGTTGAACGTTGGGTGGCTCGAACGGGGTCAGGATTACCCCGCCGGGGAGGTGCCGGCAGCCTTCAGCGGGCGCCTTGCACAGCTCGTGGAGCACGCGCGCACGCAGGCGACTCGAGGGATGCACCGTTGCGATCTTTGCCCGTCCGGCGAGAACGAGCAGCACCCGCAGGGCCAGGCGGAGATCCGCGCCGTCGGCGCCGATGGGACTCCCTTCGCGGCGCCGTCGCTGATCCACCACTACGTGACCGTCCACCGGTACCAGCCGCCCGTGGTCTTCATCGCCGCCGTCATGCGGAGCGCTCATCTCGAAGTGGACGACGCGCTCGCGCGCGACCTGTGCCTTGGGTGCGGCGTGGCGCTCGAGCGGCCGGAGAAGAGTGCGGTGATGCGGGAGTCGCATGCTGCCAGTAGAATATCCACTTGCCCCAATATCCGCGCCGCAGCCTGCACCTTCTGAAGAGACGTCTACGACGGTTGGAGTCGTTCGTCGAGGACCTTGGCAACGTCACCCTTGCGCTGGAGGCTACTGAAAAGCGCGTGCGACGGGAATCTCCCAAAGAACCACGCGCACTCGTCCGCGCGTTCCGAAGCTCGCTCGACGAGACAATCGCCATAGTCCGGGTATTCTCAGATGGTTTTCACACCGCTCGGACCGAGTACAAGACACGCGACAGATCGAAGAGCGCGGATGAAGTAACACGGCTTGCGGCCTCGCCGCAACAAGGCATGTCTGCCGCCTTTCGGCTATTTACGCTGTTTTCCATCTCAGAGCTGGAGCTGTTTACAAGGGACTTTGCAAATTGGTGGCTCACTCCAGCAGAAATTTCAAAGTTCAAGCGAAGCGCGACGTGTCGTCGATACGTGAGGCACCTGTCCCCGGATCCCGCGATAGCCAAAGATCAGATCATCACGTGGTTGAAGCCGTCGGCCCCTCCCAAGCCACCAACGTGGCCGACACGCATTCAGAGAGTCTTTCGCTGCCGACTCGATAAGCGCCTATCGGAGACTATGGTGACGCTGATCCTGTGGCGCAATGAGTTCTCCCATCTGGGTCAGCGACGATACAGAATTGATTGGATGACTACGGACTTTAGTGAATCGATGATCGCCTGGTTTTTCGCTTCGACCATTCTCAGCATTCGCCTCGGCGAGGCGTCCTTCAGGAGATTGCTGTGAAGTCATCGCCCGGGCATGCGCGCCACCATCTCGAGTCAAAGACGCGCTTGAGCGCCCCCTGTGCCTGGGCTGCGGCTTGGCACTCGAGCGACGCGAGGAGACGAAGGCGGTGCGCAACGGCTCGCTCGGTCAGTTGTCCTCGTTCGCCTGAGAGTGCGTGTTTGACCCGTGACGCCGCCGGGCGCGATGCATGGCGAGCGCTTGCGCGCGTGATACGCTCACACCGCATGAAGCCGTCCGAAGGCAGCAGGTCGGGGATCGTTGGCTGGGGCACGCGCCGGGCGCCGGATACCTCTGGTCATACCGCGTGGTTCGCGTCGACTCGGGGCGCGCGCGGCGCAGACCCCACCGGGGCTCTTCTTGCCCAGCCGGATGAGGCAACCTCTCCGGATCGGGTGAAATATGCCGATCGCCGATTCCTCCGTGTTGGGGCATGTAGCCACCGGGAGCGTGGTAGTCTTCGCTCTATTCAACCGGAATGTGAAAATGAGTGAGCCCCTGATCATCGTACGAGGACATCGTTTCTCCGCGGAGCATCTGCCGCTCGATTCACCGAAATTCGCGGAGGACGCTCGCGCGGTTCTTGAACTATCCGACGAAGAGCTCGATCGCGTTGCAACAGAACTCGCACGCTATCCGGGATTCCTTGACGGACGAGGTATTGCCGGAATCGTTGCCACATGCACCACGAGCAAGAACCCAAACCGAGTGGCGGCACTCATTCGTCAAGTCGATCGGTGGTGGCGGCAATCTGATCGAAAGATCGATGACTTTGTTAGCGATGTCCAACGAGCACTTTCGGAGCAGGAGGAGGAGGAAGAAGCTCAGAAGCAACAGGGGCTTTCGCGCAGCGAACGGGAGCGTCTCGCCGAGCGGCTCCCAAAATTCCTAGCGGCCCAGCCGCTCGCCCGTCAATGGAAGGCAGAGCGGATTGCAAATGGGACGGGCTCCTCTCTCGACGAGCTTCAGATCTACTGCGACACGCGTCCTGTTTTTAGTGACGATCGAGCCAAGATCGATGGGATGGTACTACTGACTACGTTGCGAGTCGTGAGCACGGACGTGAACGGCCTTTCATCCGTCACGGAGGTCCGCCTTTCACGAACGCAGCTTGAGGAACTGAGCACCAAAGCGACTGGCGCGCGGGAGAAGCTCACCAAGATCTTGGATCTGATGAACGAGAAAGACATAATCGTGCCTCACATCGGTAGAAAAATCAGCGAGGACAACACATGAGCAAGCACGGGGCAGATTCGAACCGACGTCCCGGACGCACGCCGCGCACGCTACCTCCATTTGCGTACAGCGGAGTTGATGTTGAAAAACTTGTGCGACAGATAAGCCAAGGCTCCTACGCTGTTGAGCATCGGCCTCGACTTGACGCTCAATCCTCGAGCCAGGCTGTCGTAATAACGAGCACTCGCGTCCCCATCGAAGTGGACCGTCTCCAGAAGCGGATACTCGCCAAGGAGTACGAATCAGAGCATGGTCCGGATGTTAACGACGCAGCGTTCGAGACAATCAAAACTAACATTCAAGAGGCTTACGAACAGTATTCGCCCGAGCTTGCGATAGACCGAATAGGTCGCATATGGGAAAAACTCGACAACATCGTTCAATTTGCGGAGGCTAAGACACGCCTCCTTCTCGGCAAGTTGAAGCGCCCAGTTGTACCAGAGCCTCCGGAGTGGCTTTCGGACCGATTACGGCCTTTGGGCAAAAATGACGAAGATGGCTGCGCTCTACCTGAAGCGACTATCGAGTCAACCAAACTTCTGATTGGCTACATTCTTGCTGAGCCGAGGAACACGCACCTTCGAGCGACGCTGGAGAAAGGCCCGCTTGGACGCGCCGTTGTCGATTGGGAAAATGATATCGGCAGGCTGCAATGGTTCGTCGCCCCATCCGAACTGCCCTGGCCCGGAGTAAACGTGCACGTGTGGGAACGAAAAGGACGAGGTGCAGCGGCTCATCGGGAAATGCGCACTTTTCACCACGCTCTTGCAGTTAGAAATCACCTGCTTACGTTCTACGATTCATGATGACGCGCAAGGCCGACTGTGCGGCGGCGACCACTGCACCATCTGGACTGGCTTTCGGTGATGAGAAGGAAGTTGGTCGCTACTTTCGGAACTTGAAGCGGACAGAGATCTCCAAGGTCTATGGTGAGGACTCCGACAATCCACCGGTCTACGGGTATAGAGTCAAGGAGTCGCATTGGCAGGATACGCAACGTGGCTTTTCGGTAAATTGCGCCGAATGTATGTGCGATCCGGATTGCTCGATTATTCTCCACGAATATGCACATCTCTATCAACACGTCGCTGAGATAGACATTGAGGAGTTGGCGAAGCTAGTTCCGTTTCGGATCGTTGCGCAGTATGCGCCGTTGCCTGGAAATGTATGTCATTTTAACATTGTAGCGACGGAAAAGTCGGGGCTCTCCGGACTCGCGGCGATCGGCGATGCTCTCGAAGAACTGGCCTATCCTTGCGGCAAGAAGCTGCCCAAGAGAGAGGAGGCTAAGGAGGAAGTGAAGGCCGCGTGCGATAAGTATCATCGGTTGGTGCGGATTCATCGTCACATCGCACCAGCCCCCGCGGCCCCCGATAATTCATCGCCGGTTCCTCTGACTGAACCGTTGACTTCTACGATCGAAGTTAGCGGTAACATAGGCAACGACACCGGGCCTTCATCGGAGCCAGTGGTCGGAACCGGTTAATCGGGGCTTACCGTTGAGCGCCCCCCTTCGACCGCCTCCGTCGCGTCGATCAACTCGGTCGCGACCTCCGATCCATTCCCGTACGCTGTAGGGACGCGAGCGCGGGGCGTGGCAACACGGTAGCCCCACGGAAAACGACTTCACCTCGTGCAGCACGTCGTTCAATCGCGCGGCCAGCGCAGCGTGCGCGTGGCGCGACATCCGTGCGGGCAGGGTGACGGTCTGTGGCGCAAAGAGTCAAAGTTGCCCGTCCGGAGAAGCCCGCCGCGCTCTCACCGTTTTCAATGGCGCGCGCCACGCAATCCGAGATCAAGGCACAATCACGTGTAAACACGCGGTAGCAACTTCAGGCGCGTGACACTACACTGCAACTGTTCCGCGAGCCGGATGGGGGAAGATAAAGGCAGATCCGAAGGAGGGGCGATGGCGTTTGCCGACGTTGTGGTGTTACTCCCCGGGATCCTGGGTAGCGTTCTGCGAAAAGCAGACAAGGACGTGTGGTCGCTCGGGGCTGGGTCGCTGTTCCGGGCGCTGACGACACTTGGGAGGAATCTCAACGCGCTCACGCTCGAACGCGACTCAATGGACGACTCGGTCGACGACGTCGTCGCCACCAGGCTCCTTCCCGACACGACGATCCTACCGGGCTTCTGGCGAATCGACGGGTACACTCGCATCGCCTCGATGTTGAAGTCACGTCTCGGCCTCGCGGAGGGCCAGAACTACTTCGAATTTCCCTATGACTGGCGGCGGGACAATCGTGTGGCTGCGCGAAGGCTGTCTGAGTGCGTTCCCGCCTGGCTCGACAATCATCGGCGAGAGACCGGCACACGGGACGCGAAGGTCTGGTTCCTAGGTCACTCGATGGGTGGCCTCGTCGCTCGTTACTACATCGAGAAGCTTGGCGGTCGCGAGTTCACGCGCGGGCTTGTGACCTTCGGTACGCCGTTTCGCGGCTCGATGAACGCGCTCGACGTGCTCGTGAACGGCTTTCGACAAGACTTGGGGCCTATCTCGACCGTCGACCTCACGGCGATGGTGCGGTCGTTCACCTCCGTGTATCAGCTGCTTCCCACCTACACGTGCATCGACGACGGAACAGGAGCTCTCAAGCACCTCACGGACAACCTCGTAAGCATCCCAAACCTCGACGCCGCGAAGGTGGCAGCCGCTCGGGCATTCTACCGTGAGATGGACGACGCCGCGGCCGCCGCGAAGAACGCCGGGACGGGCACGAGAATCTTCCCGTTCGTAGGCTTTCACCAAGTCACGAGCCTTTCGGCACGCCCCATTGCGTCGGGGGCGACTCTCCTCGCCACGCTCGGGGGGCAGGACTTCCAGGGCGACAGCACTGTGCCGCGCCTGTCAGCCACGCCCGACGAGTGGGCGAATTCGGGGGTTGAGCGCTACGCGACCGAGCGCCACGCGTCGTTGCAAAATGCTCCCGAGGTGCTGCAGCAGCTCGAGGGCATCCTCTCGGACGCCGACGTGGGACCGTTCCGCATTTGGGCCAAACAGACCTCGAACCCAAACCGGTACCGCTTTGGGCTTGGGGTCTCCGAACGCCTTGGCCTCTCCCTCGAGGTGGGCGACGTGATCTCGGTCGGCGACCTCCTTCCGATCGCGTGCCGTCCAGTCAGCTCGACGTTCTCGCGAAACGGTGGCCGGGAACCGCCTCCTGATGCGATCGATCTCATCGCCTATGTAGTGCACGTCGAGTCGAGTCGGACGGTGGTGGTGGCGCTCGCACGGTCCGACGACGGCTGGCACCGCGGAAATGCGCGCGTCGCGGAACCGGGTGCCTACCGCGTGACGGTGATGGGCGGCGCGGGCGTAACGCCAGTCTCGGACGTCTTTGCGGCTTGTGACGTACCCGGCACGACGCGAAGTGCGGCGCTCGTCGAGGGGCTTGTAGATTGGTCGAGGGTGGAGGCCGTGCTCGAGGCCCGCGGCGCCGTCTCGGCGGCGGCGGCCGCCGTCGCGAACCTCGCCCGAGGTGCCGGGGTGGTCGTACGGGCCGACGGCCGGCACTACGCGCTTCGCGTCGAGGAGCTGCCCTTCGGCGGGCGGAACCGCGACGCACAGCTATCTCTCCATGAAGCACTCGACCTTCACGAGTACGAGGAGAGCCTGGTCGTTCACGACCGAGCCGCCGCTCCTCTGCGCGCTGCGCCCGCCCCGCTCTCCAAGGCCTGGGGAAACCGCTGGGTGGTGCTTGAGGACGGGATGCCAAAGTCCATCGGTGAAGCACGGCCGCCGCGGCCGCCCGACGTCGGCGGCGTGTTCCGGGGTGAAGCTCGCGTCACGGAGGCTGAGTCCATCGCGCATCACAGCGTCGAACGGCTGCCCAAGGTGACCCTGCGCGGAGCCCTTGCCCCCGAGGAATCGATTTCGGTCGACGTCGACCTCGTCGTTGCGCCGGCCCCCGACACTCTGGGGTTGCTGCGTTTCCGGCTGGGCGAACGGAACGAGATCGCCGTGGTGGCCCGTTTCGTTCCCCCGCCCGAGCTGCTCGTGCGCGCCGGCGACGATGTGCGAACCATCTTGGTGCGCAGGGATGGGCCAGGCATCTTTTGCTCGTTTGCCGCAAAAGTCGCGCCCGATGCGGTTGCAGGCAAGGAGATCGCGGTCTCCGTAAGCTTTTGGGTTGAGGGCGGTTACGTCGGCGCCGCGCAAGCGTTCTTTCGCGTGGCGGCGCGCCCGGCAACGGGGTCACCTCCGGCCTTGGGGCTATCTCCTGCAGCCGCTGAGACGGTGGTCGAGCCAACCTCTCTTCGTGGCGCGGTGGATGTCTCGCCGAACGAGATGGCCCCACCGATGCTCACGGTCCAGATCGTGCGCCCCGATCCGTCCAAGCCTGGCGAATTGCTTTGGATGGTGTCCGTCCGCGAGCCCGTGCGCGACCTGCCCCTTCGGATGTCGGGCACCTGCCGCATTACCGCACCGAGCGAGTACGTGCGGACTTTGGCTAAAGGGGCAGCGCCGAGCCGCGCGACGCATCTTGCCTATTTTCGCGGTGTCGGAAGTGAGCTCTGGGCGGCGGCGCCGGAGTGCTTTCGGCAGACGTATGCGGCGCTGTTCGCTGAGAAACGGGAAAATTTCGAGATCCAGTTCATTTCCGATGACCCGTACGTCCCCTGGGAGCTGATGTGGCCCGACACCGTCGACGGCGCCGGGCTCTTGGCGATGAAGCACCCGGTGGCGCGCTGGTTCTTGGACTACCAGACACTCCTCACCACGCAGCTCCCGAGGGGCCAGATTCTAACGATCGCGCCCGACTACACGCGCAGTGGCGCGATGTCTCCGTTGCCCAGCGCGCAGATTGAATCCGAGCATCTGCGGACCCAGTACGGCGCCAAGCAGGTCACGCCCACTCGAAAGGAAGTTCTCGGCTTGTTCGAAACGCTGCCATCCACCCCGGTTTCGTTTCTGCACTTTGCCGGGCACGGGTGCTTTCTCGGTGGCGCGGAAGGATCGCAGGTCTACCTTGAAGATGACCCACTTGCATCGGTCGAAGTGCGCGCAGGGAACAACCGGATGGCCGAGAAGGGCCGCACGCTCGTCTTCTTCAATGCGTGCGAGACGGCCGGGAGCGCGGATTCGCTGGCATCCGCGGCGGGGTGGGCGGAGGCCTTCGTGCGCCGAAAGTACGGAGGCATGATCGCGCCTCTTTGGCCCGTCTACGATGGTCATGCGCTGCGGGTCCTCGACGAAGTCGCCTTGGGCGCCATCAACAAGAAACAACCCGTCGCGAATGTCCTTCGCGACATCCGCGAGCGGTACGCCGCCGATTCGCCGACCTATCTCGCGTACATCTTCGTGGGCGATGTTCGCGCGCGATTTGCGTAGCGGGTCCTGACGCACGGCGCGGCGGGCGCGCCCCGTGGACGTCCCCGTTACGCAGCGAATATTAGTTGGAAGGGGGCCCAGGAAGCCAGATCGGCGTCCCCCACGCGTAGGCGTAGTCGTCGCGTTGCCTCGGAGGCCAGCAGCCGAAGGTCCGCGTTCTCTCTTAGCCCGTCCAAGAAGGCATCCGTGTAGAGCGCTGACAGGTCGTCTCTCACCTCCCACGCGCCGGCAAGGACCTCGCGGGCTCCGGCGCGCAGCAGCCACGATGCGAAGCTGAACATTTCGCTTGCCGGCGCCACCGCCTCAGACGCCGTCGAACACGCACTCAAATGCACGAACGGGCGCCTGGCGCTGAGATCCATTCCGAGTACGTCCTCGACGCTCCATTCGACGCCGCGCCCCTCGTCCGTCATGAGCAGCAGCCCGCTTGCAGAACCATGACCGGAATACACGAGCGTGTCGGTGAGTGGGATCAGCTCGGCCATCACGCTCGGCGTTGGACGGCGACCATCGACCCGGATTGTGTCCGCGAAGGCGTGAGGAGGAAGGGCGCCCATGCCCACGCGGTCGCCCACAGACGCAAGGACGGTGACATCTGTCCCCCCTTGCGAGAGACGCTGGGCGACGCGCAAGAGCTCTCCGGGCGATGCGTCGAGAGACGCCTGCCCGCTCGTAGTCGGGTCACTGAGCACGCAGAGGGCGCTCCTTGGAGCGCGCCAGCGGATCTCGCGACCCGGGAGGCGCGCAAGACTCGTTGCGTACGCGACGGATCGCGCACGCAGAAGAAGGCGCGTGCCCCCCACGCGTGCTGCATGAAACGGGATCCCACTCAAGCGGCCCGCGATGACCACCAGATCGCGGCCGTCAATCATAGAAGCGGACAGCGAAGCGCCGAGGAGTCGTTCGCTGACGAGAGCGAGGAGTGCCTCGGTACTCGCGTTCCACTCCGCGTAGCGATGGTGCTTGTCCGGAGCGGAGGCCTCCCGCCACCGGGACCAAGCTCGCCACCAGTCGTCGCGAGCTTGGTTCGTTTCGATTGAGCGCAGATCCAGCGCGTGGACCGAAACACCCGTGGCCGTTGCGACAACCAGAACGGTACCCAAGGATCCTAGCGTGACGTCTATGACGGTGCTCTCTGGGTTTGCCGAGAAAAAGGACGCAAGCTGTGCCTCGATCTGCGCTGCCTCGAAGCGTTCAGGTCGCCCTGCATGGATCGCCTGTAGGGCCCGGGCGCGTACGATCGTCTCGGCGGCGCGGGCTGCCTCCGAGAACGTGGACTCCGTCGCCGACGCGGCGTTCTGCGTGCGCCACCGTACCTGCTCCTCGCGAAGCGCAGCGCTCTGCGCCGCGCGGGCCTCTGCGAGCCGCGCCCCGGTGAGCTGCCCGGCGAGCAGGCGCGTGTGTTCAAGAAGTTCGCGGTTCTTCGCCAAGCAGACGTTGCGCACGAATTCCGCGATCGGCGCGCCGCGCCTCACGCGAAGCCATGCGAGATCCGCATGGACCTTGCTGGCGGCGACTGACGACAAGCGCCACTCAATCGTGGGCACCTGCCCCCACGCCTCATCTGCGTGAACACTCGCTTCTTCGAGAAGTGCCTCGGCTCTCGCTAGGTTAGGTTGCGGGTCGCCCGGCGGGCTGTCGTCGATAAGCGCTTCGGCGAGATCCCGCGCGGCCGTGAGCTCCTCGGTGCGCAAGGCAAGTTGGCCGTACAGCCGATGTGCTTCATTGAGCAAAGCCGTACCTTCCTCGCGCTGCGGCAACTCGTCTGCCCGTCGCAGAAGGTTTCCGAACTGATGCGCCCTCCCCGCAAGCTCGTGAAGGTCGCCCCGCTCGCGGAGGGATTTCAGCGCATCGCGCGCCGAGCTTACTGCCTCGGGAGTTGGACGTGCACGGGCAAAGGAAGCCTGAGCGAAGGAGACGATGAGCGAAAGAAGAGGGTGCCCTCCAAGGCACTCCTGTGCCTCTACGAGGCACCGATAGCCCTCTTCCTCGAAGGTCGGGTCACCCGTCAGGCGGCCTAGCTCTTCATTCAGAAACGCCTGATTGAGCCGCAGAAGTCCCCCGAGCTCCGACGTCGCAGACGCGAAACGCGTTCCTGCACTGAAGCTCTCCCGCGCCGCCCGAAGGCGTCCCTCGAGATCGCCGTAGGCGCGGTGGCGCAGGATGTTTCCGCGGGTGAGATAGAGACTCGCTATCGCGTCGGTAACCCACACAGGGTCACGGCGAATGGGGATCGCAATCGCCAGCCCCTCGTCGACGTACGTGAGCGCCCGTTCGAAGTCAGTTGCCCGATCGGTGTCCCGTGCCTCTATCAGGAACACTGCATAGTTGTTGAGCACGATGGCGCGATTGATCGAGTCCTCGTTCGGTAGCAACGTAAGGGCTTCGTCGTAGAGGGACGCGATCCGCTCGAGCGAGACGTGAATGCCTCGACGGGCAAGGGCCACAAGGACATTGGCGAGGCCCCCCAGAGCGCGGCCGCGTGGTTCTCGCTCGTGGGCGACCCGTTCCACGGAAAGGCCCGCCTCGAACTCGGCCCGCGCCTCGGCAAGACGATCGGGAGTCCAGATCGCCACGTTTTCCAGGAGCCGGGCGCGCGCGAAATGAAGATCGCGCACAAGACGCGGCGACGTCTTCGGCGAGACGGTTCCACGGGCCGACGCGAGCCGCGCCTCCGCATCCTCGAGCGCGACTTGCCCTTGTCCTGCGGGGCGCCAGTAGAGAACGAGCGCCGTCCCGTACCGTAGCGTGGTGGTTGCGCGAATGGCCGCTTCGCCGGGCCGGTCGCAGAGCACGCGGTATTCGTCGAGGGCGGGCGTAAGCAGTGCGCCACCGGACCATCGAAGGGCACGCTCCAGAAAGTACGCGCCATAGAAAGGCGCCGAGTCTTCGTCGCGGGCGAAGTCAGCGATGGCCGCCGCGACAGCCTGCTCGACCGTGAGCTCGCCGGCCGAAACGCGGCTAAGAAGCGCGTCGAAGGGGGCGTGTAGATCGGGCCGCATGATCAGCCATGCTTCGGCCATGTCCCCGGACGCGTAGAGCGAGAACCTGCCGTCGGAGGCTCCGCTCACGTTGGCGCGCGACTCGGTCACCCGGCAAAGCGTCACCAGCCACTCCCGAAGCTGCGCGATTCTTGGCGCGAGTTCACTTCCAGCGCAAGCCGCCGCGCGGCAACGTACCGAAAGCCACTTGTGGAACGCGGGATCGGAATAGATCGTTCCCGGTCGCAACGACACGGACAGTTCGTCGGGAGACTGATCGCGTAGTGTCGAGATTTGGTCGAGGGCCCGAACGAGGGTGTCGTAAACGGCAAGAACGCGAGCGAACGCATGCTCGCGCCTCGCGTCGCCAGCGGTCGACGCGTCAGAGGCCAGCGCGCGCATGAGCGGCCAAAACGACTCCGTGAAGAGGACTTGACGGCCCTCATAGACCGCGACAAGGAGGGCAAGGCTGTCGGCGCGCAGCGTCTCCTCAATGGTGTCGCGCAGCTCAGCGACGAACCCGGCCTGTTGGGACCGGTAGTCCCCAAGGGGCGAGTCCGATTCCTGGGCAGCATCTCGCGCGAGTTTCTCGGCGAGGTCATTGAGCGCGGCGTCGTGCCGCAAGGAGCGCTCGCGCACGAGAAGCTCCAGCAAGGCGTTCGGCGAGGGCGCGTCTCGGACTTCGTCCATAATAGCCATGAGAGCGCCAGGCAGCGTGCACTGCGGCGGAGAGACGGACAAGGTCAACTGTTGCCGTCGTCAAGATTGAACCAGACGAGAAGGCGCGCACCAAACTACTTCGCCTCCCGTGCGGTTGCCCCTCAGCTACGCGCCTGAGGCCTCCCAAGGAACCGGGCTGGACTTTGCATCGCCGTTGTTAAGAACTTTCTGAGGATGGAGAGCAGCGCCCTTCAACGGAACTTATCAATTATCTAGACACCACAGGAACTAAGCAAGCACGGCATTAATGTGGGACGCCATGAACTGAGGTTACGGTCCAGTCCATCCCGCTGCATCTCGTGCGAGCCCTCCCGCTCACTACGCAGCAACCTCAGTCATTTATTCATTCGGACCGGCGGGCTCTGAAGGAGCACGTCGTAAGCTATTGATTTTACTTACGTTCCAACAAAGCATTCTTAAGGATCCAGGACGGGATTCTTAAGAACGAAGCGTTCTTAAATGCGTCCAAGCGCGAACCGGACAAATAATGAGCACTTCCCCGGCCGAAGCGAGGACCGAGGTCACGGGTTCGCGGGGATGTGCGAGCGTCGGGGAAGTGCGTTCTTGAACAGGCCCGGAGCGGCGGGGAGCGACAACGCCGTGCTATGGGAGTTTCGGCTTGAGCCGGAGGTGGCGGGACGGGGGTAGGGGCCAGCGGCGGGTAGGACCTGTCGTGAAACGCAATGGCAGAAAGCGATGTGCATGGGGGCAGGACGTGCGCGTCGGAGAGCGTGGCCGCACAAATGCGTGTACGGGACGGCTCCCGCGCAGATCGCCGCGTGTCCGCGGAGCAAACGTGAAGTCGGCAGACTCGAGCCATCGTGTGTTCATGCAGCCCTCGACGGGGGAGCGCGGGCCAAGGCTCGTGCAACAGCGACACGCACGAGCGGACCGCCACACTTGGGACAGCGCTCGATATCGCGACCGGTGACGCGCTGGAGCAAGACGCTCCAGGAGACCGTAGTCTCGCCACGCACCGGCGGTGTGTATGCCAGCGAATTGCACGCCGCCGCATGAGCCTCTTCGCTCGCGCCGGCGTAGAGGCCATAATGACGGATCTTGTGAAGGCCGTTCGGGAGGACGTGTTGGATGAAGCGTCGGAGGAATTCGACCGGCGTGAGGACTTTGGTTCGACCGCTTTTCGTACGAAATACGATTGCCTCGTCGGTTACATCGACCAAGCGACTGTTGGCGATGGCGACGCGATGGGTGTAGCGGCCAAGGTACCGCAGCACGTGGAGTACTTCACGAAAGGGCTTTTTCGCATAGACGACCCACGAAGTCTTGGCCAGGCGCGACATCCAGCATGCAAAGGCTACGGGGGTACTGAAATCGCGGAAGGCCTCGTGCTCCCCTCGTATAAAGAGCCGAGAGAGTGGCCATCATCTTGCCGCGAAGCAAGGCTCCCATCACGTGCACGGGGAAGAGATACTTTGCACGGGAGGCTATCCAACGATCGCCCGAGAGGGCGAGCCCACCGGCCGTGACGATGGCATGTACGTGGGGATGAAAGACGAGCTCTCGCGTCCAGGTATGAAGCACCATCGTGATTCCGAGGCGCGCCGAAAGATGTGTCTCGCCAAGCTCGGCGAGCGTCTCGCTCGCCGCGGCGAACAGGGCGCCGAAGACTTCGCGCGGTCGATACTTGGCGAGCGCACGAAGCTCGCTCGGCACCGTAAAGACCACATGGAAATGCTGCACCGGCAGTAGGCGCTCCGCGCGCGAACCAATCCATCGCTCCTGCGCGAGCGCCTGGCACTTGGGACAGTGTCGATTGCGGCAGGAATTGTACGCTGGCGTTTGATGTCCGCACGCGCGGCACACCTCGACATGGCCCCCAAGGGCCGCGGTGCGACACAGCTCGATTGCCGAAAGTACGCGCCGCTGCGAAAGCGTCACGGACTCCGTTCGCTCCAACTCGTGTCGGTGTCGCCGCACGATGTCAGCGATGTCGAAGGGTGTCCGCCCGGCGGGTGCCGGGCAGGTGGACATGGGCGAGCGTCAGCCCAGGTTGCGCAACTTGTCGTGAGGGCTGGGCGTGGTGGAGATAAGTGCTGTCGACACGCGCGCGTAGCGCGCGGTCGTTGCGACATTGGCGTGTCCGAGCAAGACCTGAATGATGCGCAATTCGGTCCCTTGCTCGAGCAGGTGTGTCGCGAAACTGTGACGTAGGCTCGCAGGAGCCCGAGCAACCGGGGCCTGAGCATCACGAACCGCTCTTTGCGGCCCTTCCCGAGCACGCGAATGACACTCCGCGCAGCGTCAATATGAGATGTGTCGATTTGACAGCCCTCATTGATTCGAAGACCCGTCGCGTAAATCGTTGTGAAGAATACGCGATACTTCAGTATCTGCAGGGCGGCGAGCACGCGCTCGATCTCCTCCGCGCTCAGCACCACGGGTAGCCGGTCTGGAAGCTTCGGGTACGATAAAAAGACACCGCGTCGGGGCGATATACGGTTTTCGTGTAGAAGAACCGGAGCGCGGCAATATGCTGATGCATCCGTCCCGCACCAACGCCACTTAGACCGAGATGCTCGACCCACCGGCGAACTTCCTCCGAGCCCATTTCGGCTGGCGAGCGCCGTGCAAACTTCACGAAGGCCCGGATACAGTCCAGATACGCTCTTTTCGTGCGCTCCGCGTAGCCGGCCAGCTCGAGATCCTGCATCATTCGATCGCGTAGAACACCCACGGCAGCCTCCTTCGCGGCCGGTGCTTCCAACACCGCCGCTCCAAGGAGGCTGCCGCTCTTTTACCGCGGCGCTTGTCCTACACCAGACGCTGAACGCACCGTCAAGACCACCCCCGCCGCGCAGCGGCTTCGTTCAAGAAAATCACAGCAGAATCCTTGCTCTTTCCGCTGCTGAGATAGGCGCTAAGTTGAAGTGAAAGAGCACGAAGTAGACCCAGGGTTCCATGCCCTGGGTTTTTTGCTTTTGTGCAGAAAAATAGGCTCGTTTGGCGATCGGCACGTGCTGCACCAAGCGTGAGAAACGGTTGCAGAGTGCACGCGAACAGGCTTCCAAAGCTTGCAGAGGCAGCCTCTGAGGGCGCAGACACTTGCAGCACGGGACAAAGCGGTTCCAGAGCTTGGACAACTGGTTCCGTACGTCCGAAAGGCGGTCCCATAGCCCCCCGACAAGCGTCCCATAGGGTCGGACAAGGCGTTCCAGGGCGGTGTGGAAGCGATTGTCGCATCAGCATTTCTGCGGGTGAAAATGCCATCTGCGAAGGCAGCTGCAGTCCTCGCGATACAGTGGCGGCCCAGTCCGTTCTCTCGTTACCCCGTCGACGATGGCTGAAGGCCACCACCAGTCTCGGAGCCGCTTTGGAAACGACGGGGGATCACGACACGCGGCCAACGAGGTTCTGCTCGTACGCCCGCCAAGCAAATCGCCGGTGCATTGCGCAGTTAACCGGTGGGTCGCAGGTTCCCCTCCGGCCGAAGGAGCTTCTTGCAACCGTAGGAGAACATGAGGATGACCCGGTGGTGAACAGGCGGGTCCTCATGGTCCGACGAGAAAAGGGCTTCGAGTGAGTTTCACCCTCGAAGACAAAGTTGGCGAGGGTCGCCGCTGGTGGCGTGCGTTGGTCGCCAGCGGGCGATTTCGGACCTTCAGATCGAGCTCCGGGTCGAAGCGAAACGAAGCTCGTTCAACTCACTGAGTTAAACGGTTTAACTCAAACCTCCGCAAGCAAGCACCAAATGAATCCGCGGACTTGCCTCTCCCGACCGCGGGTTCGGGGTCCTCTTCGCGACCGCTCAAGAACTGGGGTCGACGCGCCGGGCTTTGTTTCGCTTTGTCGGCCGGGCACCCTCGTCGGCCCCGTCGCGTGGGCGGGCCACCGATCATTGCTTCTTCCGACGCACAAGCGACCGGCCGCTTCGTCAGAGATAGCGTCGGCACCGCGGCTACTCGGACCGGAGCACCCGCGCCGAGCAGATCGCGCTCAGCAGGCGGAGCGTCCCGCGCCAGAGCGCGCGTTCCTATTGCCCGAGCACTGAGATTCGTCGGAAGCCGCCGCGGCTAGTCTTTGCGGTCACTTGGCTCGCCGTCAACGCATAATCACCGTCCGCGCATAATGCGTATTATGCGCCGCGACGCATAATACGCATGGCCACTCGGATCATGCTCCACGTAGCTTGCCTGACCCCGCCATGCTCGCCCATACGATTCATTCGAAATGGGGAGACCAAATACCGTACACGCGCTTTTCGAAGATCATCGCCCGGCAAGGCGCACACATCCCGTTTCCACATTGAGCTCCTGGGAAAAGCTTGCCGAGCCCGTGGCGCGCGTCGTCGTCGATGCGGCATGGGAGCAGGCGGTGACCAAGTGCCAGGTGATGGGCATCGACGCAACGGGGGTCCGCATCATGGACAGCGCGCACGATCGAAGAGCCCATATCTGGGTGCTGCTTGCCGACCGCGCACAGGTCTTTTTCCGTTATTCGGCGCTTCACACCCGCGATATGCCAAAAAGCTGGCTCGATGGATTCCAAGATATCGTGGTGGCGGACGCCTCGAGCGTATACGACGACCTCTTTCGCCCGCGCTATGGGGCGACGGAGGCGGGGGGTATGGCCCATTGCAGGCGCAAGTATTTCTTTGCCATGCCGACCGATGCTCGCGCACGACCTTTGTCGAACTCGCCGACACACTCTTTGCCGTAGAGAGAGACGCCGCCAGCCTTTCCGCTGGAGATCGTCTCGCTGTACGAAAAGAGCGCTTCGCTCCCGTGATCGAGCACTTCGCCCGTGAACGCGACCGGTTGCTGGATGCTCCGACGGTGGATCCGCGTGGCCCCCTCTCGCGTGCCCTTCGATACAGTCGAAATCGTTGGGAAGCGCTCACGCGATTTTTTGACTAGTCTAGCTAACGGAAGAATCCCGCTCTCGAACAACGACATCGAACGCGAGATCCGGCATGTAACCATTGGCCGGAAGAATTGGATGCACCTGCGCTTCGACGATGCGGCGGAAGTGGCCTGCACGTGGCTCTCGCTCATCGGGTCGGCGCGTCACGCGGGCCTCGATTCCGAGGAGTACCTGCGCGACCTGTGTCGAGTCCTGCCTAAAGAGCTCCAAGCCCCCTTGGGCAAGATCACCATCCCGCCTCCGCCCAGCCAGTCCCTATAGTAGCGCTGCGCTCGATAGCTCCGTCAGTCCAGCCATCGACCCCGGCTTCGCCAACGACGCGCTGCCACTGGCCCTGACATCACTGAGCCAACGGATCGACGAGGTCCACTGCCAGGAGATCCTCGACTACTCGACCGACGACAACCACAAGATCCGCCCACCCCGGCCTACTCACCGCCATGGACCTCCCCTTGATCGCCGGACGTGGTCTGGTCTCGCTCAAGCCTGGTGTGGCACCAGCTGGTCGGTGAGGTCGCTGAGCGTCATCTGGCTGAGAATCTTCTTGGCCGGCAGCAGTACCCCGTGCGAGCGGTGCACCTCCTGGCGGAGCTGGGCCGCCATCAGTGAGTCGAGTCCCTGGCTGGTCAGGTCTCGGTCCGGATCGAGATGCTCGGCGCTGACGCGCAGGATGGCGGCGACCGTGGCCAGGAACAGTTTCGCCCGGTCCACGGGAGCCGCTGGCGCTGGCCCCGGGTTGGCTGGCGCCGTCCCGTTCCCGTTTGTGGCCACCTTTCGCGGGGGCGGCGCCGGGGGTGCTGGCCGGAGCCGCGGCGCGCTGGGCGGAACCGGGGCGACCTGGGGTGCGGGCACGGGGGCCGGCGGCTCGGGCGCGCCGTCGACGACGTCCCGCAGGAACGGGGAAGCGGCCGCGACCGGGTACGCGGCCCGCCACCGCGCCCAGTCCACCGGCATGACCACGGTGTCCCCGGCGTCTGTGGCCAGGAGATGGTCCAGTACGGCGAGCCCAGCCTCGGCGGTGAAGCCCGCCATGCCGCGCGGGATCAGGTTTCGCCCGAGTTCGGCCCCCGCCCTCGCGGCCATGCCCCGGTCGGTCCAGAAGCCCCAGTTCACCGTGAGCGCCCGGTGTCCCCGGCCGCGACGGCCACGGGCGATCGCATCGAGGGCCGCGTTGGCGGCGGCACCCGCCGCGACCTGGGGTGAGGCCAGCAGGGCGTTCCCGGAGGAGAACAGCACGAAATGGTCGAGATCGTCCGCGAAGAGACGATCCAGCACGCGGGCGCCCGCCACCTTCGGCCGCAGCACGGCCTCCAGGTCTCGCAGGGTGGTCTCACCGATCGGCTTGTACAGGAAGACGCCGGCGGTGTGGAAGACGCCCCGCACCGGTGGACGGCCGGCGGCGCGGCGGACGTCGACCAGCCGGCGCATCGACCGCTCGTCGGACGTGTCCACCGGGGCGTACTGCACCTCGGCGCCCTGGCCGCGCAGTTCCTCCAGCAGGGCCGCGAGGTCGCCGCCGTCCGGCGAGGCCGGGCCGGGCACCGAACGGCCGGTGAGCAGCAGGTGGCGGGCGCCGTGGGCGACGAGCCAGCGGGCCAGCTCGGAGCCGATGCCGCCGGCGCCGCCGGTCACCAGGTAGGTGGCGTCCGGCCGCATCGCGGTCGCTGCGGGCGCGGGTGGGCCCGCCGGGACCTGCAGGTCGATGAGCACCTTGCCGATGTGCCGGGTCGCGGCCATGTCGTCGAACGCCGAGCCGACGTCGTCCAGTGGGTAGACCTCGGCGGGCAGCGGAGCGAGTTCCCCGGCCGCGACCAGGCGCAGTATCCGGCCGAGCAGCGCCCCGGCCTGCCCGGGGTGTTCCCGGCAACGCGCGGCGAGGTCGAGGACGTGGAAGCAACCGTTGGGTGGCAGGTTGCCCGGCACGGTCGACCGGCCGTCGGGCTTGGCCAGTTCCACGTAGCGCCCGTACGGGGCGAGCAGGCCGAAATTCCGGTCGGCGGCGGCTCCGGTCAGCGAGTTGAGGATGACGTCCACCCCCGCTCCCAGCGTCGTCTCCAGCAGTGGAGTGGCGAAGTCGCCCCGAGAGTCGGCGACGTGGTCGACGCCCATCGTCCGCAGCAAGGCTCGCCGCCTCTCGCTGCCGGCGGTGGCGAAGATCTCGGCGCCCCGCCACCTGGCAACCTGGATCGCGGCGAGTCCCACGCCGCCGGTGGCCGAGTGGATGAGGACCTTCTCGCCCTCGCGGAGCGCGGCCAGCTCGATGAGGCCGTACCAGGCCGTCAGGTAGGAGACGGGCACGGTGGCGGCCTCCTTGAGACCGAGACCGTCAGGGACCCGGTGGGTCAGCCGCCGGTCGGCGAGGATCCGCGTGGCCAGTCCCGGACGGGCGACGGCGACCACGCGATCCCCCACCTGTAGTCCGCGCACTCCGGTACCGGTCGCCGTCACGACTCCGGCGGTCTCCCAACCCAGTCGGCCGTCGTCCGGACCGGGATCGGTCCCGCCGGCCTGGAGCACGTCACGGAAACCGACCCCACCGTACGCCGCGGCGATCTGCACCTGGCCGGCGGCCGGGGGACGCGCCTCGACCTCCGCGCGCACCAGGCCCGTGCGGCTGCCGACCGCCGACACGACCTCCGTGATTCCGTCGCCGCCCGGTGCGCCCGGTGCTGGGGAGCTGCGACGCAGCCGCAGGACGTACCGGGCGTCCGCCCGCAGCGCGATCTGGTCCTCGGCCGCGTCGGCCGCCTCGATCTCCCGGGCCAGCGCTGCGATCTGTGTTGTTCCGTGGGCCGGGTCCAGGTCGATGAGGGTGTGCCGGACGTCGAACAGCTCGCTCGCCGCCGTACGTCCGAAGCCCCAGATGGCAGCCTGGTCCGCATCCGGCACTCCATCACCCTTCGTGACCGTCTCAGCACCACGGGTGACGAGTACGAGCCGTGGGAGCGAGCCGTCCCATTGCACGATGGATAGCGCCCGGTCCACCAACAGCGCGCTGCCGAGCCCCAGCGGCACCGCACCCACCTGCTGTGCCGCCCGTAGGCCCCACAAGTGGACCACGGCTGCGACGCCGTCGGGGTGAGCGCGGCCGACCTCGGACAGGAGCCGGGCGTAGTCGTCGAACCGGAACGGGTCGATGCGGTACGCCCCAACGCCCGTGCGCTCGTACCTCTCGCCGGGCAGTACGGAGATCCGCGTGCCGTGCGCCGGGGCGAGCCGGGGCCCGAAATCCTCGTCCTCGAACACCAGCCAGGCACCGGTGGCCGCCCGCGGCACCGGGGCGGCGGCCGGCTTCCACCGCGCCTCGTAGAGCCAGTCGACCAGCGGGCCCGGCTGTGTCCTGCGCAGCAGCCAGCGGAACCTCAGGCCGCGGAACTCGGCCACCAGCGTGCCCTGCTCGTCGCGGATGGCGATGTCGCCGCTGAACGACTCGGCCGTCAGATCACGCCGCACCACATGGCTGTACAAGGTCCCGGTCAGTGGCCTGTGGCGGCGGAACGCGTCGACCGACGACAGGATGAAGGCGTGTTCCTCGCCGGGGACCGCCAAATCGGGCAGGGTGGCCGCGAGCACCTGCTCACAGGCGTCGAGGACAGCCGGATGGACGTGGTGCCGTTCGTACTCGGCGAGGCCGGGCGGGACGACGACCTCGGCCAGCGCCTCGTCCGCACCACGCCACACCTGCCCGATGCTCTGGAAGACGCCGTGCCACTCGTTGCTGCGAGCCGCGAGCCGGCGGTAGAACTCCGCGCCGCTGAGGTGGTCGGGAACGCGGGTGGCGATCTGGTGGGGAGTTTCCCCTGGCAGGTCCAGGAGGGGGAGGTCGGGGGACGCTTCCTCCAGCTGGCCGTGCGCGTGCCGGATCCAGCCGGTGCCATCGGCGGTGGCGATGTCGAACCTCCACAGCCGACCCGTTCGCCGCAGCGTTACCCGCAACAGCGGCGGGGCCTCCGCGGTGAGGAAGAGCGCCTGCTCGTAGCGGACGCACCGGACGACGACGTCGGTAGCGGTCACGGTGGCGCCTGCCACCGACGCCAGTTCCAGGTACGCCGCGCCCGGCAGGATGACCTGGTCCCGCATTCGATGATCAAGCAGGTAGGCATTGCGGCTAAGGTCGATGGGGCCTTCCCACCGGTGCGTGCCGTCGTCGAGGACGGTGTGCGCGCCGAGCAGTGGGTGTTCGCCAGGGACGTGCGGTTCGGCCAGCGGCTCGAACCAGAACTCGGCGCGCTGCCACGGATAGGCCGGCAGCCCCACGTACGCGGCCGGCTCGTCGAACAGCGCGCCGTGGCGCAGCGGATATCCGGCCTGGTAGAGCTGCCCGGCGGAGGTCAGCAGCGCGGTCAGGTCGTCGGTGTCGCGCAGCAGCGACGGCACCACCTGGTCACCAACGCGTTCCTGCGGCAGGCACTCCTTCACCGCCGAGGTGAGGATCGGGTGCGGGCTCATCTCGATGACGACCGCCGACCCGGTCTCGGCGGTCTCGACGTCGACGGCCGCGTGGAACCGGACCTCGTCGCGGAGGTTGCGCACCCAATAGCCGGCGTCCAGCTCCTCGCCGGTCAGCAGGTCACCGGTCACCGTCGAGCGCAGCGGCAGCTCGGCCTTGCGGGGCCGGATCGGCTCAAGGGCGGCGCGCAGCGCGTCCAGCAGGGAGTCGACCTGATTGCTGTGCGAGGCCACGTCCACCTTCACGACCCTGGCGAAGACCTCCTGCTCGGCCAACTCGGCCAGCACTTTCTCCACCGCGGGCGCGTGCCCCGAGATGATGGCGCGCCGTGGGGCGTTGCTCGCCGCGACGTCGACGTCCGGCACGTCGGCGAGTCTCCGCCGCAGCTCGTCGGCGGGCAGGTCGACGGCGGCCATGGACCCGGCGCCGGCGATCTCCTTGAGCAGCGCGCTGCGGCGGCAGATCACCGCGGCGCCGTCGGCCAGGGTGAGCGCGCCGGCGACGCAGGCGGCCGCGACCTCGCCCATGCTGTGCCCGATCACCACGTCGGGCGTGACGCCCCACGACCGCCAAAGCGCGGCCAGCCCGACCTCCATCGCCCAGAGCAGCGGCTGCACCACGTCGATCGGCCAGTCCGCCGGGTTGTCGGTGGCCAGGCGGTCGAGCACCGACCAGCCACGCTCGGCGCGGACGTGCCGGTCACACTGCTCGACCGTTTCCCGGAAGACCGCGGAGGTCCGCAGGAGGCGGAGCCCCATTCCGGCCCACTGAGAGCCCTGGCCGGGGAACACGAAGACGGTCTTCCACGCGGCGCCGGGGTTGGCGACGACGACCGGCCGTCCCTTGCGAAGCTGCCGGACGACCTGGTCATGATCCAGGGCGAGAACGGTCATCCGGTGTCGGTGATGGGTGCTGCGGGTCAGCGCGCTGAAACTGACGTCGCGCAGAGTGTGCCGGCGGCCTTCCCCGTCCGGTCCGAGGAAGTCCGCGTAGGCGTCGGCGAGTTCCGACAGCGCGGCGGGCGTATGCGCCGACAGCGCGAGCAGGTACGGCCGGTGATCGGCGGGCGGCGGTACGACCGTGGGACGGTGCTCGCCGAGCACGACGTGGGCGTTGGTGCCGGAAATGCCGAACGAGCTGACGGCGGCGTACCGGAGAGTGCCGTCGCGGCCCCAGTCGCGGGTGGCCTGCGGGATCTCCACCGCCATGCGGTCCCAGTCCACCGCGTCGGTCAGCCGGCCGCTGTGCAGGCTGGGCGGGATCACACCCCGCGCGACGCAGAGCGCCGCCTTGATGACGGCCGCGATGCCGGCGGCCGCCTCGGTGTGGCCGATGTTCGTCTTCACCGAGCCGACCAGCAGGGGGTCCGCGGGGGTGCGACCCGCTCCGGTGCCGTACACCGCGTCCAGGCCGCGCAGTTCGATCGGGTCGCCGATGGGTGTGCCGGTGCCGTGCGCCTCCACGTAGCCGACGACCCGCGGGTCGACGCCGCCGCGGGCACAGGTGTGCCGCATCATGTCGATCTGGGCGGTCTCCGAAGGGGTCATCAGGTAGCCGCTGCTGCGGCCCTCATTTTCGACCGCCGAGCCGTGGATGACCGCGTAGATCCGGTCCCCGTCCGCTTCGGCCCGCGCCAGCGGCTTGAGGACGACGACACCGACGCCGTCACTGCGGACGAAGCCGTCGGCGCCGGCCGCGCCGAACTTGCACAGCCCGTCCGCCGACAGCATGTCCGCCTGGGAAAACGTGATGCTCTCCTCCGGGGTGAGCACCAGGTTGACGCCCGCGGCCAGCGCGAGGGTCGCCTCCCCGCTGCGCAGCGCGGCGCACGCCTGGTGCACGGCGACCAGCGACGACGAGCAGGCGGTGTCGACGGAGGTGCTCGGCCCGCGCAGGTCGAAGAAGAACGACAGGCGGCCGGACAGGACGCTGCGGGAGGTCCCGATGTTGGCGTAGATGTCCAGCGCCCCGGCGGCTCGCAGCAGGTCCCAGTACTCGGCGGTGCGCTGCCCGACGACGACCGCGGTCGGGCTTCCGGCCAACTGCTCCAACGTCAGTCCCGCGTCCCGCACGGCCGCGGCGGCGGTCTGGAGGAGTAGCCGCTGCTGCGGGTCCATGTGGCTGGCCTCGCGGCCGGAGATGCCGAAATAGCGGGCGTCGAAGCCCCGGATGTCGGGCAGAAAGCCGCCGCGGCGACTGATGGTCCGTCCTGGCGTGCGCGGGCGGGGGTCGTGGAAGGTGTCGATGGGAAACCGGTCGGCGGGCACGTCGGTGGTGGCGTCCACCCCGTCGAGCTGCATTTTCCAGAACGCCGCGACACCGTCCGCGCCGGGGAACTCGCACGCCATCCCCACGATCGCGATCGGTTCCATGGCCACCGGGTCCTTCTGCCGCGTCAATGCGCGCCTCCTCCTGGTGACGTCGCCAACACCTCGTGTCCGGTCGATCCCCGTGCCCAGCGAGGCACTTCGGTGATGGTGAGGATCACCGCCATGGCCGACCATCCCGGAGCGCCACCGAAGATCAGGACATGGTCGCCCGCGTCGAGCTGGCCGGAGCGGAGAAGATGGTCGAGGGCGATGAATTGGTCGTTGGACGAGGCGTGCCCGATTCCGCAGCCGAACTCCCACTGCGAACGGGAGACGTCCAGGCCGAGCGGCTCCATCATGCAGTTGCGGGTGGTCGCCTCGTCACCGTTGGGCACGAGGACCCAGCGCAGGTCCCCGGCCTCGACGCCGGCCTCGTCCAGGGCGGCGAACGCCGTCTCCGAGCAGGCTTTCGCGATGCCCTCGGGGACACTCATCCCGCCGATCTCCCGCACGCGCTCGTTGAACTGCTGGGCGCGTGCCACGGGGTCGATCCGCCGGCCCGCCGATCCGGTGGGCGGGAACAGCGGCTCGTCGCCGCGCGCCATCCCCTCGAACTCCGGATAGACCCGCGAGACGACCGCGTCGACGCTGGCGAAGCCGGCGACCGGGCTGACCACGACCGAGCTGGCCGCGTCGGCGCCGACCACACCCATCGAGCCGACGTCCCACCGGTTGATCAACGGCGAGTTGAAGTTGTCCGCCGTGCTTAGCAGGATGTCCGGACGGCTGGCCGGCTGGTGCGACAGCAGGGCGGCCGCCAGTTGGAGACCGCTGAGCATGCTGTTGCACCCGTTACGGATCTCGGTGCCGCCTGCCCCCGTGATGCCCAGCTCCCGCATGATGTACGCGGCCGGCGACCACAACTCGGGCCCCTGGTAGAACGCCGAGCAGTGCAGCACCGTCCCGATCGCTGCAGCACCGCCGGGGGACCGGTCGAGTGCCGTCCGCGCGGCGCACACCGCCATTTCCGGTGGCGACTCCGACCCGGCGACCCGAACACCGCGCAGCTTGCTCTCGGCGTAGGCCGTGGCGTCGTACAGGCCCGAGGCGACCGCCTCGGAAGCGGGGTACGCGGGTGGCAGCCAGCACCCGAGACCGGACAGGAACACGTTCGCCGGCCTCATGCGGATCCCTGGCCGGGACTCAGGGGCGTTCGCCGTCGTCGTCCACTCAGAATAGGCATCTCGACTCCTGGGAGACGCGAAGATTGCCCAGCTTGGAATGCCAGAGATGGGTCGGATCGGCCTCGACGGCCGCGAGGAACTCGCGCATCGCGATCAGCGCGGGCGGTTCCTCGTCATCGTAGACGTCTCCCTGCAACAGCTTCAGCACGCCCACGCGATAACGGGGGTCCTGTACGAACGCGGTGAAGAGGATGTTGAGCCGGTAGTAGATCGAAATGAACTCGTACCAGTTCGACACGCCGCGCCGGAGCCTGCGGACGTAGGTGTCGAACCGGTGCGCGCGGAAGTCGCCGGCCGCCGCCGCGGCGATGATGTCGACGCAGGCGAGGCGGGCGCTGTTCATCGCGACCGACACACCGCTGGAGAAGATCGGGTCGACGAACCGGGCGGCGTCCCCGACCAGGAGCATCGAGTCGTCGGCGACCTTGCGCATCCCGTAGCTGTAGTCGCCCTCCGATTTGAACGGACGCAGCCTCTCGGTCTGTTTGAGCGCGTCGAACAGTTCGGGCCGGCTCGCCACGGAGTTCCAGAAGAACTGTTCGAGGTCGTCCTTTGCTTCCTTGAAACGGGACTTCTGCGTGACGACACCGACCGAGGTGATGGTGTCCGTGATCGGGATCTGCCACACCCAGGTATCGTGCAGCGGGAGGAAGTGGATGAAGATATAGTCGGCCCGATGACCGCTGTCGGTCAGCGCGGTCCGGTCGAGACCCTTGAACCAGCTGTGCACGGCGTACTGGTTGAACTCCGGGTCGGGCACCTTCACCTTGAGCTGACGGCCGAGTAGTGTCGAACGGCCGCTGGCGTCCACCACCATGCGGGCGCGCACCGGCGTACGGGTGGGCCCCATGCCGACGTCGAGGACCGGGCGGTCCCGGTCGGCGAAGTCGACCTGGTGCACCCGGACACCGCAGAACACCTTCGCGCCGAGGCTCTCGGCGTGCTTGAGCAGGATCAGGTCGAACTGGCCGCGGTCGACGTGAAAGGTGTAGTCGCGGTCGACGCCGAGTTGCTCGCGCTCGTTGAACAACACGTCGGCGGTGCCGAACCCGTGTTCGTGCACGCGAAATCCCAGCGGGTCGATCCCGTCGCCGTTCGCCGCCGTCCAGGCCGCGCCGTACTTGCGCGGAAACCCGGCCGCCTCGATCTTGTCCATGGCCCCGATTTCGAGCAAAACCGGTGTGGTCGCCGGCACCAGCGACTCCCCGACGTGCTCCCGGGGGAACATCTCACTCTCGAACACGGCCACGGACAGTCCGGCCTTAGCCAAGTAGGACGCGGTGGTCGAGCCGGCCGGTCCGCCGCCGATCACCGCGACGTCGAAGTCGAAGTCCCGGCCGGTCGTCGCTGGGGTGCGGCTCATCTCGCGGGCTCCTTCCCAAGAGCGATCGCGCTGGTCAAAGTGGCGCGCAGGCTGGCGACGAGATCCGTGATGCGGTCGATGTTGTGGAAGTTCTTTCCCGTCATCGCCAGGGGCGGTACCCGCACCTTCAGATCGTCCCGGAGCCAGGCGATGAGCCGCGCCGTACGCAGCGAATCGAGGATCCCCGCTTCGAG
The DNA here is from genome assembly GCA_037157775.1 of Sorangiineae bacterium MSr12523. Classification (NCBI taxonomy): domain Bacteria; kingdom Pseudomonadati; phylum Myxococcota; class Myxococcia; order Myxococcales; family Pendulisporaceae; genus Pendulispora; species Pendulispora brunnea. The sequence goes on along the minus strand of CP089982.1, from coordinate 12,347,269 downwards.
CAGCGGCGTCGTGGCGGTCAGCCCCTCGCGTTCGGTGGTGGTGGCCAGCTCGTCGCGGACGAAAGCCAGGATCCGGTCGTGTAGCTCGATGTTGTCGGACTCGGTGTTCTCGGACATGGTTGCTCGCCTTCGGGGTCGGTGGGTCAGTCGTCGTGCCGGGGTGGCGGCGGGTTCTGGGCGATCGCCCACTCGGTGGGCAGCTCGACGGGTGCTCCGTCGTCACCGAGTTGGGTGGTCTGCAAGGTGTTCTCACCCGAGGCCACGACGTGTAACCCCCCGCGGGTCAGCAGCGCGTCGAGCTGCCTTTCCTCCCCGAGCAGGGCCGGTGTACCGAAGCCGAAGTGGCGGCGCAGCCGCTCGAACTTCTCCGGTTCGGGTCCATCGGCCTCGAACAGCGACTGCACCACCCAGCGGGTCCGGTCCGTCAGCTCGTGCGCGACGAGGTGGCCGCCTCGGCCCAGCAGCTCACGGATGCCTTGCAGCGCCTGGCCTCTGGCGTCCGGCGGAAGCTGGTGCAGCACCCCGCGGACGTAGACGTTCGCCTCACCCAGCTCCGCTCTTAACGCGGCGACCTCGCGGAAGTCGAGCAGGTCGATTCGCCGGTACTCGACGTTTTGGGCGGTGTTGTCGCGCCGGGCCAGCGTCAACGCCTGTTCGGCGATGTCGACACCGACGACCCTGGCGAACGACTCGGCCAACCGCGCCGTCTGCCGTCCACTGCCGCAACCGAAGTCGATCATCGGCAGGGAGGTGTCGAGGTAGGGCCGGCCGTACTGCAGGTGGATCGCGACCGCTGTCGCCGGTGGGGAGTCCCACAGCGCGGGTTCGTCCTCACGGGCGAGTTCACCCCAGTACGCTTCCCAGCTCCGCGCCAGTTCGGTCACTGTGTCCCCCCGTTGGATACGGCGGCCGCCAGCTCGCGGGCCAGGCGGGCCCGGTCGACCTTGCCGTTGGCGTTCAAGGGAATCTCGTCAACGAGGTGCAGGGAGTCGATGAGCATGTAGCGCGGCAGCCGCTCGGCGCAGTGCTGGCGCAGTGCGGCCAGTCCGGGCTGGCATCCGGTCCTTGGCCGTACCACGGCGTGCAGCCGGGCGTCGGGTCCCACCCCGGTCGCCAGCACCACAGCCCGTTCGACCTCCGCCCGCAGCGACAACGCGGCCTCTATTTCGCCGGCTTCCATCCGGTGGCCGCGAATCTTGAGCTGGTCGTCGCGCCGCCCCAGGTAGTGCAGTACGCCCTCGGCGTCGCGCTGACCGAGATCGCCCGTGCGGTACGGCCCGCGGTGCGGCCCGCGTCCCCAGTAGCCGAGCATCACGGTGGGGCCGGTCACGACGATCTCCCCGTCGCTGTCGAGTTCCACCGTGTTACCGCAGGCGGAGTGGCCGATGGGCAACGGGCTGGTGCGCGTCAGGTCGGCCTCGGTCACTTCGTACGAGGTGCAGACGTTGGTCTCGGTCGGTCCGTACCAATTGAACATTCGTACCGACGGCCAGGCCGCGCGAAGCCGTTGCACCGCGGCCAAAGGGAATGGTTCGCCCGCGAAGACGCACACCCGCATGGCGCCGTGGTCTCGGTCGAGCAAGCCACCGGTGTCAATCATCTGGAGCAGTACGGAAGGGACCGAGTACCACACGGTGATCGCGCGCTCGCGCACGAAGTCGACGAGCAGCGGGGCGACCTGCGCGAGGGTTTCCGGGATCAGGTGGACACTGGCACCGGCCAGGAACGCGGCGTAGAGGTCGAACACGGACAGGTCGAAGTTGAAGGACGCGTGGTTGGCCAGCCGGTCCTCGCGCACCACCCCGGCGGTGAGCGCGGCCCACTCGACGAACGCCACGGCGTTGCGGTCGGACAGAACGACACCCTTGGGCGTGCCGGTGGAACCGGAGGTGTAGAGGATGTACACGGGGTCGTCGGGAGCGATGGGCGCGGCCGGAGGCGCCGTGTCGCCACGGAACCCACGCAGTTCGGCCGGCGTGACCGAGTCGATCCCCAAGTCGATCCGCCGATCGGTGATCAGCAGGACCGGGGCACAGTCCTCGACGATGCGGGTCACGCGTTCGCGGGGATTGGAGGGCGCGACGGGAACGTAGACCGCGCCGATCCGCAGTACCGCCTGCATGACCACGACGAGGTCCGCGGTTTTCTCGGCCCACAACACCACCCGGTCACCTGGACGGACACCACGCGCGTGCAGCGCCGCGGCGGACATGGCGGCGCCGGCGTCGAGTTCCGCGTAGGTCAGTTCCGCGTCGAGATCGGCCACGGCCAACGTGTCCGGGTGGCGACGGCTGGCGACGGGCACGAGGTCACGGAGGTTCACAGGCCCAGCTCCCGTGCCACGATCCGGCGCTGAATGTCTGACGTGCCGGAGAAAATCGTGGCGGGCATGCTGTCCCGCAGTACCAATTCCACCAACTCGTCGCGCAGATAGCCGGCGCCACCGAGCAGGTTCACCGCGTCGAGCGCCGAGGCCACGGTGCCCTCGGAGATCGACAGCTTCGCCATCGCCGCCCACCCGGCCTCGGGTAACCCCTCGTCGAGGGCCTCACAGGCCCGCCGCAGCAACAGCCGGCCACTCTCCAAACGCATTTTCATGCCGACGATCCGGTCGGCGACCGCCTGGAACTGGCCGATCGGCTGACCGAACTGACGCCGCTGCCGGGCGTGGCCTACGCAGCGATCGAGCAGCCGCTGCTGGAGGCCGACGTACAGCGCGAACAGGCAGCCGCGCTCCCACGACATCGAATGGCCGAACACCGCGGCGCCCGCGCCGGCGGGCCCCAGGGTCCGCTCGTCCGGTACGAAACATCGCTCCAGGCGCAGCGGCCCCGCGGGGCAGGACCGCAGGCCCGCCTTGTCATGCGCTGGGCCGGGGTGCACCCCGTCGTCGGCACGTTCGACCAGAAACGCGGTGATGCCGAGGTGCCTGGCCGCCGGATCGGTCGTCGCGTAAACCAGATAGACATCGGCTACCGGACCGTTGCTCACCCAGGTCTTCGTCCCGTCTAGCAGGTGACCGCCCTCGACGCGGGTGGCCGTCGTGGCGAGCCGGGACGTGTCGGAACCGGCGTCGGCCTCGGTCATCGCGTTCCCGGCGATCGCCTCACCGGCACACATCGCGGCGAGCCACCGCTCGTGGACTGCTGTGGACCGGAACTCGGCCAGTGGCATCGCGCAGGCGAAAAGCTGTGCCGCCGCGCCGAACAGCATCCCGGTGTCGTGACAAACCTCGCCCGCGACCTCGAACATGGCGGCCGTGTCCACCGCGCTCAGGCCACCTCCGCCCAACTCCGCCGGAACCGAGGCACCCAGCAGGCCAAGCCGGCCGAGAAGCGCCCAGTCCTCCCGGGTGTAGCCGGGCCGGTCCGAGGTGACGGTGACCGGAAACGCGGCTCGCAGCTTCTCCCGCAGATCCCGCGCCGGCGCCGGCGCCGGCGCCGGAGAGAAACGCGAAGTCGTGGTCACGCGGCGTCCTCCGTCCACTTCGGAGTCCGCAGGATCTCGAAGACCGCACAGGCGATGTTCAACCCCGGGCCGACGCCGAGCATCAGGAAATGATCGCCCTCGGTCAGTTCACCCCGCGCGAGCAGGTGTTCCAGCCCCACGATCTGGTCACTGGCGCCGATGTGTCCCACGGTCCTGCCCTGCTCCCACGTCGACCGGGACAACGGCAGCCCCAGCGGGATCATCGCGCGGCCCTCGACCCGCTCACGCGATCCGTTGACGTAGCCGACACGGGTGACGTCGGCCATTTCGATCCCCGACTCCTCAAGGGTCCGAGAGACGATCTCGTCCTGGGCGGCGACCAGCCGCAACGGCCCGTCGTCGCCAATTGGGCGGGCGTCGAGCCAGTTCTGTTTGCTGTCGCTGAAGTTCAACGGCCTGGCCAACGTCGATCCAGGTGGGAACAGCGGCGCCGAGTCGCGGTGCATTGTCTCGTACTCGGGCAACGTGACGGCGTTGATCGCGCACAGGCGGGCGAAGCCCTCGTCACGGGTCAACACCATCGCGGACCCGGCGTCACCCATGACGAAATGCGGGCTAAACCGCCACCGGTCCAGCAGGGGTGAGTTGAAGTTGTCCCCCGAAGTCAGCAGCGCGAGGGTATGCGCCGGACTTGCCATGAGGTGGGCGGCGCCGAGTTCCAGCGCACTAAACATCCCCATGCAGCCCTGCCGAACCTCGGCCGCCGTCGCCTTGGAGGCACCGATTCCACGTTGGACGTAGTACTGCGGGCACCATCCGTGCGGACCCTGGTGCCACACGCTCACGTAGAGCACCAAGGTCAACTCGTGCCCGGCACGGCCGGCGCGATCGAGGGCGGTCCGGGTGGCCCGCAGGGCGAGCTCCGGTGCCGGCACGTCGCCCGCGTCGGTCACGCTTTGGATGCCGTAGCGCTGTGCCGCCTGCGCGTCGATAAGTTCGTCCCGCACTGCCTGGCCGATATCGACGACCGGGGGCAGGAAGCTGCCCAGGCCCGCGAGCGAAACGCCATCAACTTTCACGGCGAGCTACCTCCAAGATGATGGCTATCATTATAGCTAAACCGCATTTAGTCAAACCGCATTCGACTCGCCACCGGAAAACTGAAATACCTTCAGGGTGACACGGTCACCGATTGGCAGATCTTGATCAATCGCGCTGCGAGTGCAGCTTACGTCGGGGAAGGCTGATACGTCACACGACTAGTCGTTCGAGGGCGGTAAGCGCGAGTACGATCCCGCGCTTAACCGCGATCTTGCCGGAATTTGCCTCAACGTACCAATGAACGCACATTGCGCAATGTGCTCTTTGCCTTTCTCGTCAAGCAGTCCACCCAAACGTTCGAGCGGTGCACCGACATTCGAGTAATGGAAACGATGTGTGGCAAGTTCGCCAGCTGTCGAGACCCACTCTTCCCAAATTCGCGCCCCGTCTTGATTGAACCCCGTCACGAAGAGCGGAGCTGTCCACGCACCTCGGACGGACGATAGCGGCCATCGTATCTTTTCAAGTACGGAAGTCAGCTCGGCAGGAGTAAAATGGTCTCCGTTCGCTCGCTCAATCTTCATGACGCGAGTAACCGCGAATCCGCCAACACTCTTGAGCCCGTCAAAGGCACCGTCGTCCAATCCTCGATCGCCAAGGTCCAACTGTCTACTTTGCCTTCTTGATAGTATCTGTGCGTGCGGTAAAAAAAATGGGGAGCACACACGTAGCGAAATGCATTTCCGATACCGTGTCTGACAGCGAACCGGCAACTCTCTGCGATAGCACCGCATGGAGCCCTTCATCATTCAGGCTATTCAACCAAGCGTCGAGTATCCAGCCGTTCCCGAGGCGAATCTTTGGTTTATCGTCGAGGCTTAGACTCTCGACCGGGGTTGAGAACGTGATTGCGATGTGGAACGAAGGTCTCGGTAGCCAACGAAATTCCACGTAACCCGCGCCTTTAGCCATTCTTCTCGGCGCAAGGCTTCGCGCGGCGCTGTTCCTCGGTGGATGCCTCATCGCAGCACTGGTATATTTGGGACGTGCCTGCGCGAGAAATGGGACTTGGTGGGCATCCAAATGCTTTACGCACTCATCTATTTCGTTTTGGCCGCGCGCGTGGCGGATGCCCGGCTGTGCATCGACGCCTTCCGTAGCCCGCGTTGACTACCCGTTTCGCTTCGACCCAAGGCTGGATCTGAAACTCCGGAACCGGCTCGCGAGCCCCAAACGGTCACCCTCAATCCCAGGTCATCTCGTGCTTGGCGACCTTGCTGCTGAACTCCAGCGAAGTCTTGAGCCCCAGCTCCGGATAGCGCTTTTCCATGGCTGCCATCAGCGCCGCCGAGTTTTCGGCCTTCGCGGCCTCCGCGTCGAACACTTTAATGTAATCGCGCGTGAATCGCACTGCGCTAATATCGAACTTGCTCCCTTCCAGGTAGTGCCCGGGCACCACGGTTCGAGGCTGGAGCTGCTCGATCCGATCCAGCAGGGCCAGCCAATTCGCCCTGGCGCCGGGCGCTTCGGTGTCGGTCATCCACACGTGCACGCCGCTGAAGACCACCACGCCACCCACCACCGCCTTGAGTGATGGGATCCACAGGCAGGTGCGGTCGGGGGCCGCGTCCAACCCGAGCACCTCGATCGCGTGGCCTTCCAAGGTGATCTTGCTCCCGTCCAGCGGCTCCGGCACCACGATGCGCTTCGGTGCATCCTCCTTCAGGATGGGGCCCCAATAACCGAATTTGTGCTTTTCCGTGGCCTTGATGCGCTCGACGGTGGCGCGGGTCGCCACGATCTTGGCAGCCGGAAAGGCGTCCTGGAGCGCGTCGAGCCCGAAGTAGTAATCCGGATCCGCCTGGCTGATGTAAATCGTCGTCAGCCGTTTGTGTGACGCCTTGACGGCGTCGACCAGCTTCAGAGCGTCCTTGCGGGCAAACTGCGCATCCACCAGTAGCGCGTCATCGCGACCGGTTACCAGGATGGACGTCACCGGAAACATGGCCTTCACGCCCGGGTTGTAAGGCACGAGCGAAAGCGAGGGCTCCGCCCCCGCGCCGCCGGGGCTGGAGGCTCCGGGGGCAGACGGGGAGGCGCAGGACAATCCAGCGACCGCGAGCGATATCGGCAAGAGAGATGAACCAAGCTTGTACATGACTGGCCTCGATGGGTTGGGATGGCATGCTGATCATGGCTCACGGCACGGCGAAGCGAAGTGCGCCCATCGAGAACTCAATGTAAAGTAGAAGTTGACGATGAGATCGGCCGGTGGTCGCGAGATAAACCTGAATCGTTTGGTGGTGTTCGCGTCGATCGTGAGCGCCGGCTCCTTCACCGCGGCCGCGCGTGAGCTGGGGTTGACCAAGGCGATGGTGAGCCAGCACCTGGCGCGTCTGGAAGAAGAGCTGGGGATCACCTTGATGCTCCGCACCAGCCGCAAGATGAGCCTGACCGAAGCTGGATTGACCTTTCACCCAGATTGCGTGCGCATCCTCGCCGAAACGCAGGCCGCCATCGAGCGCATCTCGCAGGATCGGCAAGCGCTGGTCGGCACCTTGCGCCTCACCAGCACCACCGATTACGGGGTCACCGTCCTGGGGCCCGCGCTGGCCGAGTTCATGCGCAGGTATCCAAAGTTGTATGTCGAGCTGGTGCTCAGCGACGAGATACGCGATCTGGTGGCCGAGCGCTTCGATCTATCGATCCGCGTGGGGTGGCTGCGTGACTCCAGCGCGCACGCGATGCGTCTGGCTCAATGCCGCCGCTGGGTGGTGGCGTCACCGACCTATCTTGCCCTGCGCGGCACCCCGCGCGAGCCCGGCGAGCTCAGCGCGCACGATTGGATCGCGGCCCCCTTGCTTCCGGCCCCATCGACCTTGACGTTCATCGGCAACAACGGAAGCCGTCACGCGGTGCGGGTGCGCCCGGTGGCGGAGGTCAACAGCGCCAGCGCCATTCGCGAGTTGATTCTGAATCACGTGGGGCTCTCGGCGCTGCCCGAGTATCTGGTAGCCGACGACATCCGCGCCGGTCGATTGGCCCTACTCCTCGGCCCTGACTATCGATTGCGCACCGCCGGCATCTATGCGGTTTATCCCAGTCAGCGCGCGCCGGCCAAGGTGCGGCTCCTCATCGACCACCTTCGCCAACGCCTGGTGCCCGGCCCGGAGTGACCGTTTCGCGCATCGATGGCGCCCTCGAACACCCCCTGGGCGACCGAGAAACGGGGAGACGAAGGTCCTGGTGGTGAGCGCAGTTGAACGAGCGACAGATGCTCCCAGGTCGTCGGCTGGGCGCGCTGGGCGTGGGCGATGCGCGCATGAATCGAGAGCAGCGCGGCGCGCGGCATGGAGTCCTGCAACCCCGACCACGCCGCCAGACGGAACGACTTGGGCCCCATCGGCAATCGTTCGGCGAGCGAAGCGACCCAGCGCGTGAACCCCAGATCTCGGTCTCCCACCGCGATGAATCCGTCGACTGGGAGCAGCTCGGCGGCGAACAGGCGGTCTTCCTCCCCCTGCCGCAGGCGCACGCCGCGCGCGCGGGCTGGGAGTGGTCGAACGCGGAGTCGTTCGCGAGGTGGCTCTAGGGCGTGCGAGGGAGTTTCCCTCGCCCATCCGTTGGGCTCCATGCCTTACGTAGAAAAGTGACGAATGCTTTGACCGCCGGGGCGCTGCAGCGCTGTCTCGGGTAATAGAGAAACCAGCCCGGATGCAGGGCGCACCACCGCTCGAGCAAGGCCACGAGGCTCCCCTGCTCGAGAAAGGGTTGCACGCGGTAGTCGGCCCAAAAGGCGATTCCGACCCCTTGAAGTGCCGCGGCCAGTGCCAAATCCTTGTGTGAGGTGATGAGCGGCCCCTCCACCGCCACGGAAAACCACTGGCCGCCTTTGAAGAATTCCCATTTGTACAGGCCTTCGGTTCCAGGCTGCCGCCAATTGATGCATCGATGATTGCGAAGATCGGCGGGGGACTTGGGCGCGCCGTGGCGACGGACATACTCGGGAGAAGCGACGGCCAACGTGCGGAACGGCTTCCCGAGACGAACGGCCAGCATATCGCGGTCCACCGATTCGCCGAGACGCATGCCCACGTCGAGGCCTTCTTTCACGATGTCGAGCGAGACCTCGTTCACCGAAATGTCGAGCACCACATCAGGGTGGCACGCGTTGAACTCGCCCAGGATCGGCTCGATGAAGGTCTGCACCGCAAGCCGAGGCGCATGCAGACGCACGGTGCCGGCGACCTCGTCGCGCCGCTCGAGAGCATCCGAAACGGCAGCGTCCATTTCGAGCATGGCCGCGCGAAAGCGGGTGTAAAGACGAACCCCGGCTTCCGTCGGCGCGACACTGCGCGTGGTGCGAACGAGAAGCGGCACGCCGAGGCGCGTCTCCAGCGAGCGAATCGTCTGGCTCAAGCTGGAAGGCGCCATACGGAGGGATTCGGCGGCTCGCACGAAGCTTTGACGGTCGACCACCGCGACGAACGCCTTTAATTCCGCGAATTCAGCCCCGCGCATTATACCACCTTGGCCTCATAACCCGTTCGGATTGTACACGATAGTCCGAACGGTGCGCGGATCCTAACGTTGTTGGCATTCGCAATGAGGAAGGTAGAACCATGACGATCTCCGCCCCGCAGAACTTCTTGATCACCGGTGCCAGTTCAGGTCTCGGGCTGGCCTTGGGTAGAGCCGCGCTCGCACGCGGGCATCGCGTTTTCGGAACCGTACGAGACAGGGCCGCTCGAGCCACGTTCGAGGCGCTCGCCCCCGAGCGAGCCATCGCCCCGATACTCGACATCACGGACGCCAAAGGCGTTCAGCGCGTCGTGACCGAGCTCGAGAACGAGTTCGGCTCGATCGACGTGCTCGTGAACAACGCGGGCTACGGCCACGAGGGCATCATCGAAGAGTCGGACCTCGACGAACTGCAACGCCAATTCGAGGTGAACGTCTTCGGCACCATTTCCGTCATCAAGAGCGTCCTTCCCTACATGCGGCGGCGCCGGAAGGGACGCATCATCACCATCACCTCGATGGGCGGCCTCGTTGCCTTTCCTGGCGTTGGCTACTACTGCGCGAGCAAATTCGCGCTCGAAGGCTTCTCGGAGACACTGCGACAAGAGGTCGCCGCGTTCGGCATCGCCGTCACCGCGGTCGAACCGGGCTCGTTCCGCACGAACTGGGCGGGTGGCTCGATGCGCCGGTCGGCGCGCAGCATTACGGACTACGATGCACTCTTCGAACCATTGCGAAAGCGCAGGCAGGAGTACAGCGGTCGACAGCTGGGCGATCCCGCGAAAGCTGCCGCCGCGATCCTAAAACTCGTCGAGAGTTCGGCGCCACCGGCGCATCTGATCTTGGGCCCGGACGCGCTCTCGTTCGTACAGAAGAAGCTGGACGAACTGCGCCGGGAAATGGCGGATTGGGAGTCGACGACGACATCGACCAACGTCGACACCCCATGAAAAACGCCGTGGGCTCCCAAGCTTGCTACAAGCGCACACCGACCATGGACGCAAAAACTCCGAGTATCGAGAACGTCCACGTCGCGCACCTCGATGGCAACGAGCTCGAAGAACGTATATCCCGAGGGCTCGCGTTCCCCCGACTGGGCGCGACGTTTGAGCACGTGAAGCCGTAGCCCGGGCCGCGCTACTTCCGATATCTCCGCAATTCGGCTTCAACTGCCGCTCGACTCTCTCCCTCTCGACCCTCGCACAATAAACCCTGGCGCCTTGACGGCTTTTCTTCTCTCATGGAAAGGGCCCATGACCTTACCTACCTTCGACGACGTCACTGCGGCTGCCGAGCGCATCAAAGACCATGCCCACCGGACGCCTGTACTGACCTCCCGCACCATCGACGAGGCCGTGGGGGCGAAGATTTTCTTCAAATGCGAAAATTTTCAGCGAACGGGTGCTTTCAAATTTCGCGGCGCTTTTAATTCATTATCGAAATTCGACGAGAGGCAACGGCGAGCGGGAGCAATAGCATTTTCGGGCGGCAATCATGCTCAGGGTATTGCGCTGGCGGCACGCATACTCGGCATGCCTGCCACCATCTTGATGCCCAACGATGCTCCCCCCTCAAAAATAGCAGCGACGCGAGACTACGGAGGCAAAGTCGTCTCTTACGATCGCTACAAGGACGATCGCGAGGCGATCGGTCGCCAATTGGCCGAACAACAAGGCATGACCTTGATTCCGTCGTATGACCACCCGCACGTTATTGCTGGGCAGGGCACCGTGGCCAAGGAGTTGTTCGAAGAAGTCGGCGAGCTTGATGCATTGTTCGTGTGCCTCGGGGGCGGCGGCTTGCTTGCTGGGTCGGCGCTCTCCTTGCGGGCACTTTCGCCTCGGGCCAAGCTGTATGGTGTCGAACCGGAAGCTGGCAACGACGGCCAACAATCCCTTCGCTCGGGCTCACTCATGCATATCGAAATACCCGATACCATTGCAGACGGGGCACAGTCGCAGCACTTGGGCAATCTCACGTTCGAGATCATCAAACGTGATGTCGATGATATCCTGACGGCCAGCGACGACGACCTGATCGAGTGCATGCGGCTGTTTGCCTCACGGATGAAGATCATCGTCGAGCCGACGGGATGCCTCGCCCTTGCCGGAGCAAGACGGATCCCGGAAAAGCTCGAGGGTCAACGCGTGGGCGTCATCGTGACGGGAGGCAATGTCGACCTACAGCGCTTCAACGCCCTGCTCGCGTCGTGATGCCGCAGAGTACGCCGCAACCAGTCCGTTCCATGTCCAGTCGAGCAGACGCGTAGGAATACCATGATGCTGTGCAAATGCGAGTATCGATACCTGCGAAGGCAAAGGCCACTTTGATGGAACTCTCAATGTGCTCGGCATACTTGCTAATCACTACGTGTGCTAGCAGGCCGGGCCCGGCAAGACCTTTGTCGACGGGCAGCGTCGCCGGAGGCGACCTATCACGATTCCGCCCTCTTGGCACTTGCATGCAGATGCGCATTTGATTCGCGCCGTCTGCACGCGCACCAAGGACGCTGGCCGGTAGTCGAGCCGATCGCTCGTCTCCTCGCCGATCCTAACCTTTGCCTTCCCATACGCCACGGTTGCAATGTTGCTCAGGCGAGCTCATGAGCTTGCCAAGATGTAAATCGCTCGAGTGCGGGCCGGCGCGGATTTCCTAGCCCGATGATGGCTGCCATTCGTCTTCGTGGTCTTCGACGTGGGGCCAGGGTGATGGGAGAATGCCAAATATGGACACGACGCAAGCGGGATCGCCGTCTTCATCGAGTCCGAAGAACGTCGGGTAACATCCGTCACCGGCACCGGTCACGAACACGGTGAGCAATCCGCCCGCGAAATCGATCGTGGCTCGTCCCACGGATGGCGAAGCTTGCAGCATGGCTTCGGTAATTTTTTCGTCCTTTGATTCCAAGAGCGACACGTGCGCAGCATCGACGTAGCAGCCGATCCCCGCATCGACGGGAAAGCCATATATTTCGCCGCGGCGAAGCTCGTCGAGCTTCTGATCGTCGCACAACGCGAGTTCCCAACTTCGTGGATCGCGGCCCGAGAGACGAATGACGGAGAGTGCATTCCTCACCTTCAACGAGTGCTCGAAATGACAGACGACGAGGGAAAGCGGATATGTCCCTGGCTTCACGGCCCGAACGAAGTGCTTCCCCCGGATATGCGCCCAACACGGATCGCACGCGACCAGCCTGCCCGTCGGCAACGAGACCTCACCTGCTTCAAGAACCTCCACCGCGCCTTGCCAATCGGGTGGCGCTCCGGCGAGGGCCGTGGCGAGCCATTGTGTCCATTCGGGGGCATGCCAGGGATGGCCTCGAAACTCCGGCGCAGCCGGCGTTTCTCTTAGGATGGACTCGAGATCGTCGTCTTCGGCAAACAATTCATCGACCTGCTCGTGCACCGTAAGGAACTCGGCGAGCTGACGCCCCGATACCTCCCCGGGGGTGGGTTGATAGTACACCAATGTTGGCGGCTCTCCATCTACCAGCTGGGACGTCGAGATGTACTCCGCGAGCTGACGGCCCATCACCTCTTCAGGCTCAGGCTCTTCGTTGAACCATACCAATGGCGGCGCTTCGAGCAAGCGCGCCAAGTCGCGCATGAGACGACTGGAATCTCGTCCCTTCTTCATGAGGAGAAGCTCCTTGGAAAGAAGCTTCTCGATGATGGCGCTGGCTTGCACCTCAAAGCGTTTTTTCGTCTTCATGTGGACGCATTCGATGGCCGCACATCCACGATGGCCGGTAGCCGTGTGTTTCTTTGCACCGCCCGCGACATTGTAGCCTACTGCCGGCGATTCGCTGTCACCGATGGTAACGGTGTGTATCGATTTGTATCGCCCCGTGGGAACTCGAGCTCGTGATGTTCGGGCGCGCGATGATGTGTCTGCGCGAGCGGCCGGAGTACATGCTTGGCCTCATCCAATCGGTCTCGCAAGATGCATCATCGTGCCGAGGAGCAGGATGCAGAGCCGGACAAGCTTCGCCGTCATACATGCAAGTGGCCGCTCGACCGTCTAACGAGATATGAGGGCACTCGGTTGGGTCATCGCCTTTGGCGTGTTCGGGTGCGGCCACCGCCCGCCGGCTCCCGTCCCGGTCGATCCTACGGCAACGCCGTCAGTGCCCGCTGGCGCGTGCACGGTGCGTCAGAGCGCGCCGGAAAACGCGGGGTCGCCGGTCGTGCCCGTACGCGCGGTCACGCCCGAGTACCGCTACGATTCGCGCGGTCGCCTGATCTACGCCGTGGACCAGGTCCAAATCTTGCCCATTCGAAGGAGCTGGTTCTCCTATGACGCTCGTGACCGGCTCGTCCATATCCATCGCAGAATCGATCGCCTTCCGGTTCAGAGTGCCATCGACCCACGATGCGACGACGAGCCCTGTCCGAGGATGAGAAACGACCGAGACGGTATCGACAGGGACTACCGCTACGACGAACAAAATCGGCCTGTCAAATTGGTGGAGCGTTACACGGCATACGACCACAGGGGCGATAGTCCACTTGTGACATGTGACAAGAGCGATGATGGCTGTTTCCGTCCTCACCCTGTTTTCGTCGGTGGAAGCTTCCGCCCGTACTTTGTCCGAACGTTCATTGGCACGTTCCATTATGGCCAACCGACGCTCGCACTCCCGACGAGCGTACACTCCTCTTGGGTTGACAGGTGGAACACCGTAGCGGACCAACCGTGGCAATACCGGATGGATGACGAACATGTGATCGAGTACGTCTATGACATCGAGCCGCGCGTCGTCACACGATATTGGGTGCAAGATGGAGTGCGAGCGCCCGAGCGGCGCGTCGAGCGTGACGAAAGCGGACGCGCGTTGCACGAGGCGCGGTTCTCTTCCCGTGGAGTCCTCTGGTTCGAGCTTTGGCATAGGTACGACGACACCGGCCGACGCGTCGAAACGACTCGAACCGATCACACGCGTGATTCGCCGAAGCCGATCGTGCGGACTGTGACGACGTATGTTTACGACCAGCTCGGAAGGTTGACCGAGGTGCGGTCCAAATCCGACGCGAACGGTTCAACGGACGCAATTCGATATCAATACGATGCGGGGTGCAGCAACGTGCATCGTGCGTTCGAGGTCCCCCCCGGAGTGTCGGACTCGATCGACCTGGCCGAGCAGCAACTCGAGCGCTTCCTGGGTCGTCCCTAACTTTCACTTGGCCAGCAGCCATCGAGCGAGGAAGACGAAGTCTCCCATCATCACAGCGTATTCGCCACGACGTAGCCGCGTTGCCATGGCGCCGGCCATGTACAGCGTCAGGTCCGAAGCCGCTATCGGCACGAGGATCGGCGCGATGCCGAGAACGGCGGGCAGGATCAGCCCCAGCGCCTCGAACACGCCGAGGGCCTTGAAATCGCCGGGCGTGAATTCCTCGGCCCATTCGCTATTGCGAGTCATGCTGGCGAATTTGTCCTTCGACATGAACAACTTCACTGCTCCGCCTGCTCGGTCGCACTGACGCGTAGGTAACTGATCCACTTGTCCCGCACCACGCTACGGCGTCGCATCGTCGTCCTCACGAGGCGTGGTGCCCGCACCCATGGCCGTTGATCGTTCGATGTAAACGACGGTGATGCGTGCGTGGTAGTCCGCCAAGAGCGATAAGCGTGGCGCCCCCTTGCCATCCCTGTGACTGGCGGGAAGCACACATAGGCGTGTTCCGTCAGAGAAATGTACGCGATGGGGTGGACAACGCGGTACCCGCCGCCCGGTACGGGTGACGGCGTTCGTTCGGCATTTTGTGCAGCTCGGCTACGATGTTGATCGGAAAATCGCCTCGAACGAGCACGCCTTCGCCGCGGAAGCCCTCGACCAGAATGGAGGCCCAGGGCTGAGGTCGCGCGGAGAGGGGCGCAAACATCATGGGACGGCTCCCGCCGAACGACACATCGTAGACACCGAACTTGCTCCAATTCGTGAACGTGACGATTCGGCGCGTCGGATCGATGGGAACGTAACGCCATCGAGCCCGCCTCGGTATTGCGCCGAGCTCGCGCTCAGTGGCCGAATAATCGAAATGGTCGGTCAAATAATGATCGACGCCCGCGCGGATCCTTCCGGACATCTCCCCCACCGAGTCGCCGGGCTTCCACGGGAGCATCATTGGCGTGAGGAGGTTGCCGAGCACGTCGGGACCCAGACCGACACGCTTTCGAAAGTTGACCACGATCATGAGCTCGCGCGGACTCTCCGCGCCCTCGCACCGGCGTACGAGATCGTGAATATGTGCGGAGACCACGTCGTTGGCCGAGAGCCTGGGGCCGAGCGCGCGCTTCATTTCGATGATTTCGTCGGATGTAAAATACATGGCGACGCTGCGAAAGTTTCGCTTTCGCAGTGCCAGGAGAATCTTCGCCACCTCGAGCAGCCGGAGTCGCTGAAAGCGCAATGCACTGGCTTTGCCATTCGCGAGATTGCACGCGGTGAAGTGTCGCAATAGGTACGCGGAACGGTTGGTTATTCGCTCCTCGGAAGCAATGTCGCGTCCGTCGACGGCTGCCGACCACGCGTTCATGAACCGCATGAAGGATTGCGTGTCCCCGATCGAATGATGCCACGAGGCTCCGACGAGCATCCCGCCGCCGGCGAGGTACGTGATGCGAAGGCTGAGCAAAGGCTCCTTTCCTGCACGTGCACGTAGCGCGTTCACCGGGGTAACGATACGGTCGATTGCATTCGCGGTCAGCCATTCGGTCGCATCGTCGACGGTCGCGTCGACAACCCGCACTGAAAGCGATATTCCCTGATTGTCACAGACCAGCTCGGCGCTGCCCTGCCGGCGGCGCATACGAGCTCCGAATACGGGGTAGTGCGCGAGCGCCACCTCGAGACCTCGAACAAGATCCGCTTCCGAAACGGATGTCTCGTAAACGAATCCAACGGACACGGCAGCGTACGACAACGTTTCGTCGAACGCCGTCAGACGAATGACCGTCGATGCATGGTCGAGTGCGCGCACAATCTGGTGTGAAGCTGCCATGGAGTAGTCCTCTCGGAGGCAGAATTTGTCGAACATTTCGCCGGATGTCCACCTGCGCGATTTTCCATGCAAAATTTCACAATCGACGTTCCGATTAGAACTTAGGATCGATATGTCGGGCTCGAGTTCCATCGACGAAATCGAATGCTTCGTCCATGTGACCATCCTCTGTTCGAGCCGGAGCGAGCAGCGTTGGATCAATGCATCCGTCGATGCCGTGCTCGCCCGACTTCCGAGAGCGCCACGTTTCGCACCGCGAGAGCCTTCTCGATCGCCATCCGTAAGGTCTCGACGCGCGCTTCGATGTGCCCCTTCTCCGTTAGTTGTTCTGCAGCGGTCGCAATGTCCTCTCGTCCTTCCTGTCCTGCAATTTCAAAAAATTTACCGTACACTTGTCACCGTCCACATGGGAGGGCGAGCAGTGTGAACGAATGCCTCGCGCGGCTGGACGAGTCGTAGAGCGAAGCGCTCGTTGGACGCCACGTTCTCGAGCCGCCTGAGAACAGCGCAAGCCCCCCGGCGGCGCCACGCACTCGATCCTCGCTGGACCAGGCCCCTGCGGGTCTCGCCGAGGGTAGAGGCGGGCGACGGAACCGCTCGGAACGGAGACGCGCATTCCGCGAATGCCGGCGTCCGTGTACTGGACGGGGCCGCTCGCGACGAGCTTCGTGCGGCGACGCTTTGCCGGATCATCGTGGGGTGCTGGACGAGATCGTCCCGGATCCCCCGTTCGTACTTTTCATTGTCCTCGCATCAACCGGCAAATCGCATGAATCCTGGTTTCCGTCACCGCATCTGCAGGTCGGCATACGTCATGCTGAAGGTCCTTTCAAGAAAGGGAGTTACATGAATAGGACAGCCACAAAGACGCCCGGGCTCTTGATCGTTGCGCTCTTCGGAGTGCCAATCATCGGGTGTGCGGCAGACAATCTGGATGGCCAGACAGAGGATCCGGCTACGCAGCAGATGAACGAGATCGTTCAGGCGGAGGGGCCGGACGAGGCTCCCCGAGAAGACGATTCGGCCGTGTCGAGCGACCCGAGCAGACTGAGTACACGGTATACCCTTCCACCGTCTTGCGTGGATCGGGACGTGTTCCCCGAATTGCGTTTCGTCCAAGTGTACAACAGATGCACTTCGCCTCAATGGGTCAAAGTGATTATACGGAATGGCCCGGATTCGGATTGTTTCAAGATGGGCGTGGAAACCAGTGCCAGGTATCGTTGGAAAGCCGGTTTTATGAGCTTTGACAGGCTCGAATCGTGCTAAGCACTACTTCGCCACGCTAATCTATGAGCACTGAGGCTTCAGGGGCAGATGGACACCGTCCGTAGTGGTGACGCCATCACCGACACGGATACGAACAGCGGTGAATTCGCCGCCATGACGCAATTCGATTGGCGGCGATCCCACGGACCCGATCGTGCTCGGGTCGAAGATCAGTACTCCGATCCGCTCGTTGCCGGTGCCGTGCAGGCCCTCCGGGACGGGGAGACGCTCACATTTGGAAAGGTGATGCTCGACGAAGTGGGACTATGCGCACGGAAAACGAAAGTCTACGATCCGGCGCATTCCAACTCGGAATAGAAGGGTGACTCCCCTCATCCCTCCTCGGAGCTAAAAATGGTGTCCGCCCAGCATTCATCCGGCTTCGGAAATCCAGTGTGGTTCTGCATGGCCCGTTGCCCCATCCGCTGGGCCATCAGCGTTGTCACCGAGATGCACTGACCTTGTCGCGCGCGTTGGGAGGCCTCTTCGGCGCTGGTGCAGAAATAGACGGAGTGGCCGCACTCCTGGCAGTGACGCTCCTTGGGCATGGCCGTCGGCTCCAGGGTGTCCCACGTTTTCGAGCATGGATAGGCAAATCGCAATTTACGATATTCGGGTGTAAACGGGGAAGCGCCGCAATTGCGCACTCCATAAAAGGTTCGTACCAGGCGCCACCACCGGGGTGCGACCTGACCTAGAAGCGATTCGAATTGTTCCCGGAGCGCGGCGTGATGGGCGGGTGGAGGCTCGGCACACAAGGCCTCATGCAGGCGCAGCACCTCGGCACGCACATCGCCGCGGGCGCGCAACCAAGCCTGGTACTCGGCGCGCATCTGCTCGTTCATGGGCTCCCCGCCGATGAGGCGCGCAAACCACGGATCGTTCGCGATTTCCTCTGTAAGTTCCGCGAGGGTCCACTCCATGCTCGCAAGTTTGACACATTGGGCCATTCGCGGCGAGAGGGCGACCGAGCGGGCTGCGTTCGGCACTCGAGCGTTGGCTTGGAGCTTAAGCTCGTGCCCGATACTGCCGAGGTGTATCCCCCGTCCAGCGTCGGAATGCGCGCACGAATGGCCCCACCTCCGCGTAACCGAGGCGCGTCGCCACGTCACGGACGCGCAAGCGTGTATCCTGCAAATAGATGAACGACAGCTCGCGCCGGACATCATCGACCAATTTGGCGAAGATGCATCCCATTTCGTCGAGCCGTCGCTGGAGCGTGCGCACGCTCATATGGTGAGCATCCGCTGCATCCTCGATCGACGGTGTCTCGCCTCGTTTCAACGTCTCGACGATATGATTGCGCACCGAGATGACCCAATCGCGTTCTCCGTCATCGCCCCAGAACGGCGCCGCCTGCAGATCGCGCTCCGCCACCCCGTCCAACAGCGCCAATAGCTCGGCGTCTGCCGTGACGAGCGGCAGATCGACCAACTCGATGGGGAATGTGAGCGTGTTGATCCCTTGATCGAACTCGACGCGTTCGGTGCCGAAGAACTCTTGCAACGGGAGGGTGCCCGATGAGCGTGCATGCGCAAACCGGACGGCCTTGGGGACGATGGGCGTCTGGGTGACGTCGCGGATCATGTTCAACATCACGGACATCGTGTACTCGTGACCGTGTCGACCCGTGCCAAATGGATCGCCCGGAATGCTGTGGGAGATCACGAATTCGTCCTTTCGCACGTCGCTCTCGAACGATACGAAGTTGTTGAGCAGTCGCTGGTACTTCGACAGCCGCTCGATGCCCGCACCGAACGTGGGAGCACTCCGAGCAGCAAATTCCATAATCCCAAAATCCCCCCGCTTGTGACTGGTTCCCAAGCGAAGTCCGATATGCGGGTCTGCAATCAGGTGCTCGGCGGACTCCGTCAGGTCACGGATCACGCCGAGCGGGACCGTCAATCGCTGGTCCTCGCGCCAGTCGAGCGGAAGACCGAACGCTCGTTCCAGCGCCGCCGACTTTTCCCCTGCAGCCGCGCGCACGTGCGCGAGCACCTTCGGGACGAAGAATGACGCGATCCGTATGCCACGAGAGCGGGTTCTCAATGCAACGGCAACATGGCGCGTTTGAGGCAGGTCGCAATCGGAAAATGCCGCCAGCTCACCGAACTGCGCAGCGAGCTCGATGCCCTTCGATGAATCACATCACGTCAGGGCGAGGAACGCTTGGCATCAAGTGTACGCGGAGTTGGCATCCCCTATTCCTTGCTCGAGGATCGAAGCACAACTAATGTGAGTGCCATCCTTCGCGATGACGATGTGCGTCGCACCATTCGCTCTCGCAGTACGGATTTAGGGCCGTTCTTTCCTCGGTGGGCATGGGCGTGCCCTGGTGAAGAGAGAATCTTCCTTTCTTAACTTCGTCGTACCCGCCAAATGAATCAGTAAACCATGAAGTACATTCTCCTGCTCATATTGCTTTTTCTTGCCGCATGCGCCAATTCGGATGTGTCTGCTTATCATCCGACGACATTATCGAGCGATGCGCGGGCACGAACAGATGCCTGCGGCAAACCGCTATATTTTCCGTGGGATTTTTCCTTACCGCCGTTCCGAGCCCTTTGGGGCATACGCACCAAATCGGCAATAGGCGCGGCGAGTTTACCGCGTGATCCGATGTTTGGTTCATCGGATTACCCCTGCCTAGGTTGAGTTCAATGAAATCTCTTCTCGTTTCCGCGCTCATCTTGGGACTCGCATCCACGACATGCAGCGGCGGGGAAAGTTCGGCACGCTGGCCGGCAAAGGGCGGCTGGGCACTCACGAACGTGACGGTGCTCGACGCCACCGGCGCGACGTGGAACCCGGGAATGGCCATCATCGTCTCCGACGATCGCATCGTCGAAGTGATTCGAAAAGATGCCCTTCCGCCCGCCCCGGCAGGTGCGACCATCGTGGATGGGGGTGGGCGGTACGTCGTTCCTGGGCTTTGGGATTCGCACGTTCATACCGTCTACGAGGACATCGAACTCTCCCTCGATGTGGCCATGGGCGTCACGAGTGTTCGCGATATGTGGGGTACTCCCAAACAGCACGCCTTGCGAGCGGAGATCGATGCGGGCAAGCGCCTTGGGCCGCGCTATGTCATCGGCAGCGCCATCATCGACGGGAAGCCCGTGATCCACCCCGGCTCGGTGGCCGTTTCCGACGAAGCTGAGGGGCGAGCCGCGGTACGCCGGGCCAAAGAAGAAGGGGCTGACTTCATCAAAGTTTACTCCGCCCTCACGAAGGCCAACTATTTGGCCATTGCCGACGAAGCCTCCAAATTGCACATTCCCATTGCCGGACATATCCCCGTGGTCATGCCAGCGGCTCGGGCGTCCGACGCGGGCTTGCTGACGGCCGAGCATCTGTACGGCATCCCCGAAGCGACCTCGAATCGCGAGGCGGAGTTGCTCGAGAAAATGGGCACAGCCCTGTCCGACTGGACGAAACTCGAGACCCCGACGCCGCGGGACGTTGCCACCTTCGCTAGCCGTCAAAGCCAGGCGGCGTTGCTGGGTGCACGGTCATACGACGAAGCCAAAGCCACGGCGCTATTCCGTCGACTGAAGGACAACGGCACGTGGCAAACGCCGACGTTGACCGTGGCGCGGGCGATCGGGCTTCTGGACGGTACCGTCGGCGACCCCGACGGGCTGCGGTACATTCCGGTGAATCTACGGATATCGTGGGAGAACTTCATTGCGACCCGCGCATCCCTGGACGAACGGCAGCTCGCCGACGGGAGAGAGTTGTACGAGCGCCGACTCCAGCTCACGGGCGCATTGCATCGAGCCGGGGTCGGTCTCCTGGCGGGGACCGACGCGGGCAATCCTTACTGCATTGCCGGTTATGGCCTCCACGATGAATTGGAGTTGATGGTAAAATCCGGATTGACACCGATGGCGGCGCTGCAGGCAGCCACGATCCATCCTGCGAAAGCCTTCGGTTTGTCGGATTCGCTCGGCACGATTGCAAAGGGAAAGATCGCCGACTTGGTCGTCCTCGACGAGGATCCGCTCGAAAATATTCGGAACACACGAACCATCGAAGCGGTTGTCGTCCGCGGCAGGCTCGTGTCCCACGGAGAGCGTCAGAAGATCCTGGCGGACGCCGAAGCCGCCGCCAACCGTACGCCGGTCCATAACCAAACAATGCCAATTCATGAAGATGAGCAGCTGGGTACCGACGCGACCCGGTAGCTGCAAGGAGTCCTGAAATACATGCCTAGAAAGAAGCAAGTCGAAATCGTGCAGGTCGGGTGGTCTCTCGTTCGATTGTCGGCCGTGGCATGGGCGATGACCCTTGGTCACTGTTCGTCCTCCAGCGACGCTGCCGCGGAGCCACTCGAATGGCACGATTGCAGCGGTGGGATGCAATGCGCTTCACTCGTAGTTCCCGTGGACTGGGCGTACCCGGGCGGGCCGAAACTCCAATTGCACCTTGCGCGCCGGCCAAGTGCCGATCCCGCGAAGCGCCTCGGATCGGTCTTGTTCAACCCCGGTGGCCCGGGCGGCAATGGGATCCCGGATCTGGAGCGCAAGGCGGCTACATTCGAAAATTTGCGGCAACGCTTCGACGTGGTGACCTGGGAACCGCGTGGTTCGGAGTCCACCTTCGAGAAGGGGGAGGAGCATGACGGCTGTTTTGCGACCGTGGAACCCGGTCGCCCTACCGACGACGTCGAGTGGGAGCGCCTTTCTCAGAAGAACCTCGCCGTGGCCGAGCGATGCCGCCGGCACCATCCGGTGCGGTTCGACCACGTGGACTCGCTCAGCCAGGCCCGAGACATGGAGGCCATTCGCCGAGCGCTGGGCGACGAAAAACTGAACTACCTGGGCGTTTCGTACGGAGGGGTGTTCGGTGTGGCCTACGCGCGATTGTTTCCGCAGCAACTAAGGGCCATGGTGTTGGACTCCGTCGTCGATCATCTCGCCGATGCGTCGGCCTATGATGAAATGCGCGATCGCACCGCGGAGACCCCCTTCGCGCGTTTCGTCACGTGGTGTAGTGCAAGCACCGACTGCGTGCTTCAAAAGGAAGATGTGTCCGCGGTATGGACGGAGCTCCTAAATCGTGCTGACGAGACACCCATTCCGGCGCGCAATGGCCAGGACGATGTTCACTACGCCGGGGTCGATCTCGAAGCCTTTGCCGGAGCGTATCTCGCTACCGAACGATGGAATGAGCTGGCCCAGGGCATCGACCAAGCGCGCCGCGGCGACGCAACGCTCTTGTCCGCGCCAGGCCGGGGCGGCAAGCTCGCATGGCCCAACTTTCTGACCGCGACGCAGTGCGGAGATGGTTGGGGCTATCGGCAGATTGCCGATTATCGCGCTGCCCAGGAGCGAAATCGTCGGCTCGCGCCGCACCTGCCCCGCTGGCAAACGGCACTGGGGACGATGTGCATCGGTTCGCCGGTGCCCGTCAGCAATCCGCATGCTGCCCTCGACGCAACCGGGCTTCCGCCGGCATTGGTGCTCACGTCGTTGGCCGAGGAAGAAGAAGCGAAAGACCTCAAGGAACGGCTGGTCGGCTCCGCTCTGGTACGCGTCGACCATGCCGCGCATAGCCTCTACCTGGGTTATGCAAACCCTTGCGCCATCGAGCACGCTAATCATTATTTCGTCGACTTGACGCTTCCGGTTTCCACGGTCACCTGCCCGATGGAATCGGCAATAAACCGGGGATTCAAAAAGCGCTGAGGACAATGGCTTCACGCCCAAGCAAGCGTTGCGCCAGCATCGAGGCGCTCCGCCCGTATGTATGCCGCGCGTGGATGGCCGATCTCGACGAGCTTGTGGCCAATTCTGCTTCGACTGCGGCCCGGTTGATTCCTACCTTGGCGACGGCGGCCCTCACTTCATCAGCGGTGACACCGAGCTTCTTTACCAAATAGCCGCCTCCCATTCTTCGCCAGCGGCGACCCGGGAACGATCGGGCTCTCCCACTTTTGATTTGTCGTCGGACATGACCAGACCCTCCTTGCTTCTTGAGCGGGGGGCGAAATAGAAAAAGGCACCATGCAGAGGGGCCCGGGGGGGAGAGCCACCTTGCCTGGTGCCGTCCCGCACTAGAGCGAGCGCCGTGCCAGAACACGTTTCGCGTGCAGCAAGCCCGAAGACCGATGACATCGCGATCCAACATCAAACCGGCCGCCCGAAGATTCAAACCCGAGGTGTGGCGTTAACGCTCCTTGGGGCGCCATTGTCTCGAAGACGGGTGCTTTCTGGGCAACTGCGCTCGGATAGAGCGACGGTAGAAGTTTATTCGCCCGGAATAGCGTGCCCCGCAGGGATCTGGCGCACCACTCACCAAAAATCTGGATCGCTCGCGAATCGCAACCCGAGCGAACCCCACACCGGGAGAATGGTTTCGCCAAAGATGCCTCGCCCTACGGTTGCATCCACCTGCACGTGCGACGAAACGAATTGGCGCCCGCCGACCTGGAAAGCGCCGCCGGGTGAATCCGAATACGGATCTCCCGAAAAGATCTCTCCGACGAAATGGAACCCCGCTGCTATGCGGACCTGAGTGCCGACGCCCCAGGTGACGATGTCGTGCTTGCCTCCTAGGGTGGAATCGTGGGTCGTCACCACTCCGACGTTCTGGTGAACGAGAACGCGATCTCCTCTATCGAGAGATTCCGTCAAAGCAATGTAGCCAAAAGAGTCCCATCCCCGAACGCGAAGGGGACCTGTCCCGACGGGCCCAAATATGCCAGCGACGACGGCGACGCCGGGCAGAATCGCGCCCGCTTTGGGTTCAAGGGCCAGTGCCTTGAGTTGAATGGTGGGGGCCGCCGCGGTGAAGTGCCGGTCATCGCTCCCATAGAAACCTCCCGCCGACAGCTCGAGCGGCTTCAACGGTCCGACAGCAAACACGGTCCAATGCTGGGGCCCTCCTTCGTCCACGCGGATCCAGGTTTCGATCTGCGCGGCACGCTCGCCGACGACACGGGCATCATCCGTGATGAGCGGCCGGATCGCCCATGCTTGGCTTTCAATGCCCATAGTCAGCATCAAGATGATGTACGAGGCACACCGTCTTATTTGTCGCGCGGGCAAGGCGGATGCTCTCAAATCGTCACAAGCTCCTGGGTTCTGGTCATCCTGCGCCTGCGGCAAATGCCAATCGGCGCAGGAGGGAAAGCAGCTCTTCGTAATTGGCTGGTTTCCCCAAGTGGGCGTTGAAGCCGGCTTCCAATGCCTCGAGTTGAGCTTCGGGATCGGCGAAGGCGGTCAGCGCAATGGCCGGTGTGCTGCCTCCGTGCTCGACAGACATGGCTCGAATGCCTCGAACGAATTGGTGCCCGTCCTCACCGGGCATGGCAATGTCGCTCACGATCACGTGCGGCTTGAACTTCTCGAGCTCGCGGCGTCCTTCGCCAGCGGATGCCGCCGTGCGGACATGCGCACCGCGAAGCCGCAAGCACGTCTCCAGAACGAGCCGGCTATCGCGCTCGTCATCTACTACCAATATGCGGATCCCCTCGAGCCGCTTGCCGGCGCGTCTTCGATAGGCCGTGTCCTTTCGATGCTGCGCCGTGCCACTCCCACTGCTGCTCGAAACCACCTCGTGTGCTTTTTGCATCTCGGATCCTCATGAAAGACCGATTTCGAAAATTCGCTCACACCATCGCGGAAGGCGCCGGCCACCCCACGGTCTTCTTTGCCGCCCTCTTCGCCATTGGTATTTGGGCGGTAAGCGGACCATTGTTTCGCTTCTCCGATACGTGGCAATTGGTCATCAACACCAGCACCACCATCGTCACCTTCTTGATGGTCTTTCTCATTCAGAACACCCAAAACCGCGATGCGAAAGCGATCCACCTGAAGCTCGATGAACTCATTCGATGTAATAAGGGGGCGCGAAACGGGCTCCTCGCGTTGGAGGACATGAGCGATGAAGAACTTCAGGAAATGCAGGCCGGGTTCGAACAACTTGGCCATCGATTGCACAAAGTTCGTGCAAGTCGCGCCGACCATCGAAAGAACGCGTAGCGCGCCGAGAAGGCTACGACACCTCGATGCGTGGTTGCTCGGGTTGAGGGGCGGCTTCCGAAGGGCCTTCCTCGTACCTGTGGCCTTTGATCAGCCGCTGTATCATGTGGAGAGCGACCGCTCGTGATGCGCCCGTGCACTGGCACTCGGGCCACACTGAGCAGCAGTCCTCGACATCACCGCTCGGGGCGTAGGAGAGCAAGACGGGAAGGTCGCATTTCGGGCAGCTCGAGATCTTGATGTGTTCCCTCACTGGCAAGCCTCCGTGTCGAGAGCTGGCCCCCCGCTGAACGAGCAGCCGATTGACGATCGGCGCCCGTTCGATGCTTGCCGGTGAGCACGAATCAAGCCAGCGACCAATTTCAGCGCGGGTGCGAAACTTTCACGAAAAAGAAGGCATCTAAGCGGGACCACGGACTCTCGCGGCCGGAGGCTGGGGCAAAAACGCCACATCGTGTGCGTGCTCGCGCTCAGATCGGCAGCTTGGCCGTGCTCTCGTTCGACATCGGCTGGCGACCGCCGTTCAAGAGCAGCTCTCTCGCATGCACTCCCTTCGTCACGAGGTACGCGCATCGCTCGATCGAGCCGGTGAAAAAGAGCTCGTAGAGTGGCAGGCGCTCGAGCCCGAAACGCTGGAGCTCGACCTCGACGCGAGCCGCCAGTCCCACGCCTCATTGTGCGAGAGCCTCGAACGGATCATCGAACGGTTGTCGAAGCTACGCGCCGCAATTTCATAAATGATTGGACATCGAGGGCCCGTTCTGTGACTCGCGTCTTAGGACAAGCCATGTTCAACGATGGCGGTCAAGAGTGCTGTCCGGGAACAGACAGAACTCATGAGGAAACCACCTCAACGCAAGGCGAGCGCCCCATTGATACAGCTCATCGCTTTGCTGGACCGGACCGAAATCCAGGCCACGCTGTAGAGCATCGCTTTCGCTGGAGGGGGGACATGCATGTACCGACCTTCGAAGAGATTGTTCGTGAGGCCTATCCTCAACTTGGTGACGTCGAAGAAGACCTCTCCTCGACTCGGAGTGGAGACGGTCCCACCGATATGAAAGTGTACTTGCTTGACGAAGTTCGAGAGTACATCGGCGCCGCGAGGCGCGCTCTAAACAAAATGACTCACGAAAGATTGGTGACGAGCAGCGGACGTTAGACGACTGACGGTCGCATCGTGTCTGGGTACACCTTTTCGTCTATATTGCATACAATCCGCCCTCGCTGCGATTCCAGTTCTTCAGTGCATCGAAACGCAGTGATGGACCTGTCAGGTTACCGATTTAGAAGTGAAATGTTCAAGCGGCAGCTGGCCGAAGAAGTCGAAAAGGAAGTCGCAAAAGCTCGTGCCGCCGACGTCCTCGTCGTCTTGCTCGCGCGCAACATTCCGGTAAACGATTCGGTTCGAGCCAAGATTCTCGCATGCACCGAAGCCGCGCTTCTCGAACGATGGCTTCGACATGCGGCGACAACGGCGACGAGCGCGGAGGACATCGTCTCGGAATGGGAACCTCTCCCCCCGCTCAATCCGCCGCACGGTAACGGGATAGGGCGCCGTCTCTCGGGATTCGACCGACATGGCATCGGCACGCGCATGCGACGGAGCGACCGTCGCCGAACGCACGCCGGATCCCTCGTAGCGAGCCGATAACCCCTTAATCGAAGGCCTCGCCGGAGATGCTCTCGGACTTACCTACTTGGTCTCCCGATGCGGAATGACTTGCTGGAGCGTGCTTCCTCCAGCACCGGAAGCGTAAAGCAAAACATCGCGCCGCCGCCCGGTGCTTCGTGAGCGGAAACGCTTCCGCCGTGTGCGTCCACAATGCCCCGGACAATGGCGAGTCCGAGACCAACGCCATGGCGGCCGGCTTCGCCGCCTTGCCAAAACGGTCGGAAGACTTGAGGGCGTTGTTCGGGAGCGATCCCAGAACCTGTATCGCATACTCGGAAGATCACGCGGGTACCTGTTCGTTCGAGCTCCACCCAAACGCGGCCACCATGTGGGGTGAACTTGATCGCATTCGAGACCAAGTTGCCGATAGCCTGCTCGATCCGGAGAGGGTCGCACCCGATCAGCACCTCTCGCTCCGGTAGGTGGCTGGTCAGCGCGATGCCTTTTCGATTTGCAGTATGGCGGAACTGATCGAGGACCTCGGTCACGAGCTCGCGAGCATCCGCTTCCTGCTGCTGAATGGACATGTGGCCCAATTCCAGCTGGGACATTGCCAGCAGGTCTTCAATCAGCCGCGTCATCTGCTTGGTGCTTCGTTCGATCGCCTGCGCAGCCGCAACGACACCCGGTGCTGGATCCATTTTCAAGAGCTGGGCGTACCCGTCCACGATGTTAAGCGGGTTACGAAGGTCATGTGCAACGATAGCCATGACCTGTTCGCTTCGACTGAATACCTGCGTTTCGAGTTGCTTTGCGTCGACCGCCATCATCTCGTCGATCGCGAGGTGCACCACCTTGGATTCATCCAGAGTGAGCACGATCCGATTTTCAGCGCATAGCTCGAGCAGGACCTCGCGAAAAATAGATAGCTCGCGAATGGTTTCCTCTGCTGTGTAGTTTACGTCGAAGCGGTGTTCTGCGTGCGCGGTACCGATCTCCTTCGCGCCTACGGAATGTCGGCCACTACCGTCGCTCAGATCGTCTACGTCAAAATCTCCGCCAGCGGTTCTTTCAATGATGCGGTCGAGCAGCACTGGCATATTGTCCTCGAGCGCCGGCCGCCCGAGCTTGTTGGCGGTGGGAACGCCGGGATCGTTGAGAACTCGGTCGAGCCACCGGTCGATTAGCGCCTCCCGCTCCTTCCGAAGAAGGGTTGCTAAACGGCCGGGGTTTGCCATCTCGATCGAAGCTCGTTCGTGATCGCTCATGTCTCATTAGGCGCTTCTTCACGCACGATGACCAGCCACGAAGACCGGACCTGCGTCGGCGTCGAGATCGCCTGCACGGAAAAGGGCACCCGAACAATCGTGGAAATGGAGTCTGGAGCGGTGCTCATTGGAAGATCCTCGGATGAGCCGCCGAACCGTGATCCACCTCCGGATAGGATGCGGCGCCATGTGGTTCGAAGACCTGACGCCATACCCGTATGGTCCTGCGAAGAGTAAGTCGCCCACGACGTTGAACGTCGGGCGGCTCGATGTGCGTTGGATTGGTCGAGGTGACTTCGCAATGTCTCGCAGGTGGACCTGTTGAAATTACGAGACATGGGCGTGCGGCCCCGCGAGAATGCCCTCAATTCGGGCGTCTCGAGCCGCATGATCAATCAAACCGCGCACGGCCTCAAGCAAGTTTTCAAGGTGCACGGGTTTCGTAACGTGCACATCATAGCCTGCTTCGAGAGAGCGTCGCACGTCCTCGGGAAAGGCATGCCCCGACAATGCCACGGCCGGCGTACTTCCCCCCTTTTCCGCCGGTAACGACCGGATACTCCGAATGAAGGAGTAGCCGTCCTCCTCCGGCATCGAGATGTCGCTGACGATCGCGTCCGCCGGGAACACTTCGAGCAGGTGGCGACCTTCGCTCGCAGATTTGGCCCCGCGCACAATTGCGCCACGCGCTTTCAACGCAGTCTCCATGAGGAGAAGCGAATCGTCCTCGTCCTCAATGACAAGCACACAGATGCCATCGAGTCGCACCTCTGCGTTCGAGCTCGATGATTTGGAGTCCATGGTGCACTCTAACGCGATCTTATCGGGAACTTGCGAACCATGGCTTCCACTCCCACGAATATTCACGAGTCCTCCGCAGGCGGGGTGGCGTCGGGAGGTGACGCGCGTCTGCGACCGGAGCTCACTTGTGGGCGTCGTCCAGTGGCGATGGGCGTCAAGGCGAGGTGGATTACTTCGTACTTGTGCGCTTTCATCGAACCAAATGCATGCTCGTTGCGCATGCGTCTGATGGTCTGCTCCATCGTGTTCAACGCGATGGCGCGCGTGGGGGCCTTGCATTCGCACCCGGCCAACAGCGGACAATGCGCGTGGATGCTGCCGTCCTCCTCGTATTCGAGGACGATAGGTAGATTTCGAAGCGAGTTCATGACGCTGGTCTCCTTCACATTCCGCCGCCGCGTGCCTCGATCAGCGGAGTGGAGAACGAGACGCGTCTGCTCGTTCATGAATTCTTGTTCCGATGGAAATAGATCCCGGCTGAACGTGGCACGGGACGACATCGGCGACGTCCATAGCACCTGCATGAAGCGCACCAGTAGCTTGGAATTTCGCGGTTGCGACATTCCCGTCGACGAATGAAGCGCATCCCCGAGACGCATCATCGGACAGTCGTTCGGGACAATTCGCTACGTTGATGTCCCAGCGAGCGCTCCTGACGCCCATGACCTGTTTCGAAGGCCGACGCCCTACACGTATGGCCATGCGAAGAGCACCTCGCGAACGTCGGACGGCCTCACCGGCGCGAGGTGATCATCCGATAGAGCGCGAGGAGCGTCCGAGAATCCAGGCGCGCGAACGTTTGCAGCACATCGACCCGTGAGGCGAAGTCCACGCTCGCGAGCAAGTCGGCCACGAGTTCCGTGCGCTGATTGTCCGGAGTGCCAAGACTTCGGTGCGCAGACGTGCCGGATCGGTTGTCATTCCAGAGCGGTGCGCCATCACGCTGAGAATGGCTAACATGGTCGCGAGGCGCCAACCAGCTCGTGAACAATCTCGATCAGCGACTTGAGCTCCACCGGCTTCGGAACGTATCCATCCTCGTCGGGCAGTCCGATGTTGCTCACGATGACGTCGGGTACGAAGGCATCAAGCGCAGTCCGCCCCTCGCGCGCCGAGGAAACGCCCTTCACGATGGCGCCTCGGGTCCGAAAAAGGGCCTCGAGGAGAAGACGCGAGTCGGGTTCATCCTCGACCACAAGCACGCGCGCACCCTCGAAGGGGATGGTTGGCGCCGGCGTTCCCATGGACGGCAGAGTCCATCCGAATGCTTGGGATGGAATCTGAAATCATCGCGGGGTGCCCGGACGTGAAACGGCCAGCGGTGCCTGGCTCACCAGACGTTGGGATCGCTTGCGATGCGAAGCCCGATCGATGCCCACACGGGAAGCCGGGTTTCGCCCAAGACTCCGCAGCCGAGCGTCGCATCCACCTGAACGTGCGAGGAAACATACTGCCGGCGCGCCCACCTGAAATGCCCCCAGGAGTTCTACGAGCTCCTGACCGGCTCGGGCTCTCACAAGGTTGCGACCCAAAGATCGCCGCTGCGCGTCACCCGACGCCATCGAATGCAGCGCTGCTTGGTTAGAGGCTGATTCCGTTACGCGATGCTCACCTGAATAGGCACCATTGCCTCACTAGAGAAATTTGGAACGCGCCTTGGGAGCACGGCGAATCAATTCTCCCGCACAACGAGCAATAATCCACATTCCTTGGTTGGCGTTCGCCATGCAAAGGCTTTGGCGAAGGGGGCACGCTCGTCGTCAGGCAGCTGGACTCATGACTCCTCAGGCTCCCCATGCACAAGGATTCGCATTCAGAGAACGCAGCCGCAGCCGCAGCGCCCGAACGTTCGCCACAGCTTGCTGGGATCCACGTTCTCGTCACGGACGATCACTACGATAGCCGTCTTGCACTGCAGATAATGCTCGAACAGCACGGCGCACGTGTTACGTGCGCAGAAAGCGTCGCGGACGCCATTTCTAAGCTTGAACAAGAACTGCCGGATGTACTGATCTCCGATATCGATATGCCCGTCGAAAGCGGTTACGATTTGATTCGCCGCGTGCGAGCGTCACCCGAAGCTCGCGCTTCTTGTCTCCCCGCCCTGGCCCTAACGGGACGTACCGGTGCCGAACATCGGGAGCAAGTGCTGCGCGCCGGCTTTACGATGCATGTGCCGAAACCGGTGAGAATCGAAGAGCTGGTCGCGGTCTTGGCGGCGCTCCCTCGTACGGGCGAAGATTCATAGTTCGCTCACATCAGCGCGACTCTTCCCGAGGCCGTGTTGGCGATGGCGCGATTGGACGATGTCCATGCACGTTTTGCCGCCAGCCATACGGCAAGAATTGCGCGCTGCGTGCGCTCATACACAGTCGAGCGACGCGGTCACGCCACCTACGCCTTTCACGATGACGAGGCCACGCAACGGAAAGACGAAGGGGGCTATGCGCGCCGATAAGCTGGTACTCGTCGCCAGCATGCTCCGGTTTGGCGATCCATTCCGCGATCACCATACGGTTGTCGATGTCAACGCCTGGCTCATCGACGACGAGTATACCCGCACCGTGGGCGATCCGAGAAACCGTCGATCAATGGCTTCCGCAAGGCTTCCAATTCGAACCAGCGAAACATCCGTCGGCACGCCGGTCGTGTCGGCGGCTGACCTTGCGCGCTCGAGCACCTTGTCGATGTTGGGGCACCCTTCGAACATCATGATCTCGATGCGTTTCATTCTCTCCGTTGTCTCCCAGTAGGCTGCAATGCAGCATCGTATCCAAGGTCATTGATCGCTGCCACGTACGCATCGAGGCGAGCGGGCGCGGGCTCGTAGCGCACCGTGGCCCTCTGCGCAGCTATGTCGAGCCGGAGATCGTAGAAGCCTCCGACCTTCGCCAGCGCGGCGCTTATGGGCGCAGCGCACGCCTCGCAGTCCATTCCCCGGACCTCAATGACCGACTGCGCAAGCTTGCCTGGTGCCGTGACGTTTCGATTGCTCGCGACGGCCCAGCGCGCGAAGAGCGACGGCGCGGCTGCGAGGGCGAGAACGAATGCGCCCGCAATCCATAGTCCCATTCGTGCCGCTCGCTTCTTCGGCGATGGCTCGCATCCGCATGCGGCCAAGGCCCCGCGTTTGGGTTTGCGGTAGCAGGGAAGCAAGCAACACGATAAGGCGGCTAGCGCCGCCAGTATTGCGCGTCCAATCGAGAGCTTCTTGGCACGATCGGTCGTTATCGACATGAGCTCGCCTCGTCCCGCTTGCACATAGCACATTAGTATGTACTTAAATACGATACAGTCCAGAACTCTTTCGGAGGCTCATCATGAATGGCACGATCCCCATATTGGCGGACATCGCGGGAACCATCTCCAACATTCCCGGCGCTTACGACGTCCTCTCGACCACGGCACGGCTGCTCAGCGACGGGAAACCTCTCGCAATTGCCCATCTCACAGACGAACTGGGTTGGAGTCTCGAGCGAGTCGACACGATTCTGGCCTGCTTCCCCGATGTCGAGCGAGATGAGGCGGGCAATCTCGTAGGATTCGGGCTCACGTTGCATGAGACACCGCACTCCTACCAGGTCGACGGAAAGCGACTTTTTACGTGGTGCGCGCTTGATGCGTTGTTCTTTCCGGTGATCCTTGGGCAGAGCGCGTGCGTGACGTCGCGGTGCCGGGCTACAGGTGTGCCTATTCGAATGGCTGTCTCTCCAACGGGGGTCGCTGACATCGAACCCTCGAGCACTGTGGTATCGCTGGTCACGGCATGCGAAGCCAACGAGCTACGCGGAGCGTTTTGCAATGCAGTCAACTTCTTCGCATCTGCAGAGGATGCTCGCACATGGCTGAGTGAACAGTGCTCCGGGCAAGTCCTTTCAGTGGAACGAGCCTTTATCCTGGCAAAGGATTGCGCGGCCGCGATGCGCGCCGCCTAGAGGGCCCTTCCCCGAGAGTAATGCGTCGAGTGCTGAGCTGAGAACAGATAGCGAAGGGCACGGCCCTCGGCCCGGTCGCAGCTCGCGCGTTTCTCGGGATGGGACAGTGCCTTTCGATCGCGACATGAAACCGTGCGTAATGGCCCAATTGTATTCAACTTCGCCCATCGCATAGCGGTCCCCGGCGAAGGGCTTCTTGATGCCTTCCTTGCCCTTCTTCGGATCGTCGAAAAATGTCGTCGGCAAGTAATGCTGAAAATCACGGTACGCGGTAGCCGCGGAATGAGATGCTTCGCGCACCTCATCGAGCACCTTCGGAGCCCCCGCCCGGCTGCCGGCGGCGATGTTCGGAAGCTTCGTCTCGAAAGACGCCGCGTTGGATCCGCTGGCCACGTGCCCACGTGGCGAAGGCGCGCCGCGAGCCGCTGCCATTCTTCACGGGTGCTGTCATGCCCTGAAACATGAAACCGACCGCACGAAACGGCTTCGCCCGATGTTGCGAAACCGCCGATTGCGTGATGCCAGAATCTCACCGATGCTCCAGAGGGGCGACGCGTCCCGCCGGGCGATGTCTTGAGCCCTCACACCCCAGGTAAATCGACTTGGCGCGGTTTGCGGCGCCGAGCGCCGCAGCGGCACCGACGCCCCCCACCCCGCCGGCAGCAAGAAGCATGGGCCCAAGCAGCATGCTGAAGCGGCGAGCGCAGCCACGACTGCTCCAGCCAGGGAAATGTCACGTGCGCGCGTTCAGAACGAACTAAGTTAATTAGCATTTACTAATATGCTGTGCGATACTCGCTCTTGCTTTGAACAAGTTCTCTATCACCGCACAACTTGCGGCCTCCACCGTAACCGTCGAGGGCGCCGCCGTCGCTTACAAAACAGCTCTACGCCTTCTCACCGAGGGGTGCTCCAGTAGACATCCAAGCGCTTGCCATGGGAGCTTGGATGGCCCGCCGATCGGGTCGACGGCTTCCTCAGTAGCCTTGATTCGTTGTGAGCGTCACGGAGGCGTCCGAATGGGACGTGAGTTTGCCGCAAAAGCGCTCGCAGGCTCGTGCTGCTGAGCAAGAGAAGAAGATCCTTCGAAAGTCTATCCAGCGGAGTGGAACCCACACGCGCCATGCCGAAGCGGCGGGACTTGATGTAGCCATCTACCCGTAAGACGCTCGCCGGCATCGGGGCAGGAGTTGGGTCGAGAGCGAACCGGAACGCGGCTCGTCATTCTATTGCGGCGACTATGTACCTTCTCGAAATCATGCTCGAGACGGTGGTCGACGCGATCGTCGATTGATCCGCGGACACGGCGCGGATGGGGATGGGCCGGGGCGCGTCCGTCGACCTTTGAACACGCTTCGGAGCGTCATCGATCTTCGCCGTTGTTGCGCGCGGCTTCGCCCGCCCCTCGGCCGATGGGGGCATCATCGGGCGAGCATCGCACGATCGGTTAGGCAATCAGCCGACGAACGACTCGATCGGACGCCGTGGACTCACCGGATTGTCGTAACTCCCGCAGTAACCGATCCGAAGTAGGAACTGCGGCGTGGGCACGCCGATGCGCGCGGCGATCTCCTCGCGGAAGCGCCCCTCTTCGAGCGCCTGCGACATTGGGTGCAACCCGATGCCGCGCTCGCGCACCTGGAGGAAGAGCCGCTGGAAACGGCGGCCGGCATCGATGAGTTCAGCGACGCCATCATCCTTCGAGCCGAGGACGATCCAGCCGCCACTGTTCGGGACGAGATCGCGTGCTATGTTCACCGCGCGTTCGCGCGACGACTGCGAGAGCTGCGACTCCTTCGAGAGGAAGGTCCGCGCAAACCATCCTGTGAGGCCCGTGACCTCGAGCGCGGGAAGCGTGAGTCCGTCGCGATGCTGCTCGACCTCGTCGTTCGACCAGCGGATCCAGCGAACGAGCTCCGCTTGTGCGTCGTCGCGATAAGCCTGAATGCGGTTGGCCTCGATGGTCACCTCGTCGAGGTAGTTGCATGAGCCCTCGCCGCGTGCGACGTAGGCGAGTTCGCCGGTTAACCGTTCGAGGTGCGCGAGGTCGGCGGCGCGGAGCGGTGTTGTGTCGAGCTTACGGCGTAGCGTTCGCCGGAAGCGCGCGCGGGCGAGATCAGCGTCGCTTGCCGGGGGAGACGCCGGCTCCAACGTCACGTCCGCGACGAGCGCGTCGCGCGCGTTTCTTGCGGCGAGCGCGATGTCCGCGTGCAGCCCGTGGACGGCCGCGGCCAACGTCAGGTTTTCGAGGAACGCTCCGAGCGAGAGGAGCATCTCGCGGTTATTGGGATCGACGGCCGGCAGCCATCGCTCTTTTACCGAGAGAACCGACAGACGCCGAGGAGACTCGACCCGCACCGCCCACGGTTGCGAGTTGTGGCTGCTTGGCGCGAGCGAGGCAATCTCGAGGATGGCGTCGAGGATGACGTTCCCGGTAACGCGGGCAGAGGGAGACCTCGGAAGATCGCTGCGCGTGACGCCTCCACATCCGGGGCCCACCCATGCAGCCAGCGACCCCGCGACGGTGCTGAGAAGAAACGAGCGGCGCCGCATTTCTCTGTTTGTACCGTAATGGAGCATGCGGGAGCGAGTAGGCGTCACGGAAAGAACCGCTCCTTGCGGGTTCTGTTCCACGACCCGCACTTGGTAGACTTTCCGTGCGCGAGCGCGCTGCGCAGGTGACCTACATTGAGCTCGAGTCCGAGATAGGCGCCGACGGTGTGCACATGTTGGAAGCGCCTCGCCTCGCCTCGTCGATGACCGAGACGATGCTGGCAGCGACGATCAGGCCGACTCCGGAACGGTCGCGAACAGCTTCTGGATGGAGGCCTTCACGGACTTCGGAATAAGCAACGAAGGGCGGAAGGGCGAGTTCCATGACCGGAAGGAATCGACCCGCCATGACCGAGAAATCGTGGTAACTGGGCGCAGACGTCGACGCCAATTAAGGTGGACCGTGGTTGCATTTTCATACTGGAGATGAAACCCAGAGCATTTCGAATCCCCGGACTTGCTGTCGCGGGCGTCGCCATCGCAACGTCTGTCAGAACGCTCCCACGTCGCGGTTCGAACTCCTCGTGCTGCGCCTCGCGCGCGGGATTGCTCGTTATTAAAGCCCGCTGACAGCGGGCGCGAACTAACCGCTGGGGAGGCGCCACGCTTCGGAGCCGACTTGCTGCGGGCTAGAGGTACATTGTCTCTCGATTCGAAATGAATGGGGCGTGCTCAGGACCGTAGATAAATCACATCTACGAGAGGTAGGTTCCGGGAGTTGAGAATCCAGTCGACTGCGGCGTGCAAGGTCTCGTTTGCGGTCTTCAGAAGGGAGTCTTCGGCGGGCATGCTCGCAAGTCTCTCCGTACACCGGTGCGCGGATATCCTGTTTCAGGGTAAACCGGCTTCGATGCAGTGGACCTTTACATATCGCTTTCCCTACGAGCCTTGTGTCCTCGAAGGACCGCCCTAGCCTGGAAATCTTGGCCGCATTTGAAGCCGACTGCGGCCCTCGACCCCTTCCCACGCCGCGATGGGACCGATGGTCAGCTGCCGGTCCACGCCGTCCTCTTGTTCGGAGGAGGGCGCGCTCTGGCCATGCCACGCTCGACGACCGTCGAAGGCCGCGTGGACCTCGGCTGGGCTCCCGCGCCATCTGGTTCGAAGACCCGACGCCATACACGTATGGTGTGCATGGCGAGGCAAGCGCCGAAGAACTTGATCTGCAGCGACCGGGCACGTCATTGCAGCAAACGCCAATGACGGCTGCGCTAAAATCCATCGTATGAGCGATCCCTTGGAGCATCCTTCTCGCACGGTCCGCGTGGTGGGAATCCATGCTAGCATTCTGGTGCTTAGCGTCGTCCTGGCGTTCGTGGCGATAGCGAACATCCATGCCCCCGAGCCGAAGGTGCTCAACCGCCCGATAACTGAAATGGATATGTGGGTTGGATTTGGCGACGGGATGCAGATCCTCTTGCTGATCATGAACATCCGTCTCACCGTCGTGCTCTACGCGTTAGGGTCGACGCTGCTGCTGTTCCTGCTGCGCCGTCGCAAGGACGCGCTGCTTTGGGCTCACGGGAGCTGCGTGACCGTGGTACTCCTCTATTGGGCTTCGGTTGGATATTAAGCTTCGATTGGGCAGAGCGTCATCCATTGTCGTTAAAGTTGGCACGCATGGGCTACCGTGCGGGGGAGGTGCCCAAAACTTTCGTGGCGCGGCTCGCCCTGCTCGCGAAGCACGCGCGTACGGTCTCTTCCCATTCGGCGAAAATCCATCGCGGAGCGGTTCGAGTGCGATCGTTCATCGATCCAGAACTTGCCGGTGTGATCGGCGCGGATAGGATACTCACCACAAGGAGTTGTTCGAAGAAGTGCAACGACGGCCAACAATCCCTTCGCTCGGGCTCACTCGTGCATATCGAAATACCCAAAACCCATTGCAGACGGGGCACAATTGCAGCACTTGGCAATCTCACATTCGAGATCATCAAACGTGATGTCGATGATATCCTGACGGCCAGCGACGACGACCTGCTCGAGTGCATGCGGCTGTTTGCCTCACGGATGAAGATCATCGTCGAGCCGACGGGATGCCTCGCTCTTGCCGGAGCAAGGCGGATCCCGGAAAGCTCGAAGGTCAACGTGTGGGCGTCATCGTGACGGGAGGCAATGTCGACCTACAGCGCTTCAACGCCCTGCTCGTATCGTGATGATGCTGAATGCGAAAAGAATTTCGAACGCTATCGCCGGGTGAGGACCTGCGGCCGCTACTCGCCACCGGACCCAAGCGCTCGTCGGGCGACAGGTTCTGCCGCGCTCGCTAAATGGCAAGCTACTGATGCCCTGTTTTTTTGCTTTTGCGCTAAAATTATGATCGATCGTCGAGTCTCGTGAACGGATGATTGGAGCAAGGACCTTCCCGGAGGCGGCGGAGGCTTATGTCGTCGACAGCGCCGGGGTCCCGAGCAGGTCAGGGTCGACCAACGACCGGAAAAGCGTCGACGATGGCGTCGAGGCCTCGAAGCATCAACGGCAGCTCGGTCTGATCGAACCCGAGGGTGCAGTGGAGGCGGTTCCCCGTACCGGGTGCGTCGCGAAGCTCGCAGTCGGCTTCGAAGTGACCGCGCCCATCACCGACGACCTTTATCGTCAGCCATCGTTCCATGGTCTGGAAGGTCGCCGTGCCGGCTAGCCGGCGGTGAAGCGCGCCGAGCGCATCTCGGAACTCCACGAACTCCTCGGCACGAAGATCCGCGTTCATCGAGCCGCGAAAGCCACCGGCGCACACCTCGATGGCGCAGTCGAGCCAATTCCCATCCCAATAATCGGCACAGTCCGCATGGCTGCGGCGCCGTGCCCGAACAGCAAGATGCTCTCCATCGGTGGCTCCAAGCATCACGACGACGTCCTTGCTGGGGCTATTTGAGCTCGAGGTCGACATTGTCTTCGCCTTCATCTCGTCCAGGGCCGTAACTGCGGATGATCTCCACAAGAAGCTCGAAGAGGGTCCCCTATTTCAGCATGCCGCATATGAGACATGCTCATCGGCGACCCGCTTCGTCTTGAATACCGCGCACGCTGCAAGACTAGTTCGCCCCTTCGGACAAACTAGTTTGGCTCGTCGTTCGTGATGCAGCGGCAAACCGCCACACCGCGTCCGAGCCTGGCCCAACGGTAAGTTTCGAGCTACCTAGGGCGACCTCCTGACGGTCGACTTTTCGTTGAAGGGCGAATCGCAATTCCACAAGGCCGGTTCGCTCGGCGTCCGCGGTAAGGCGCATTTCAAAGTCCGGTCCTGTGGCCACGGCATCGTCCCCCTCGCGCCGGACTCTCCAACCGTAGGCGGCGAAATCGGTGGCAAACTCGTCTCGCTCGCGACATGGCATCCGATAGTGAGCCGAGCGTAGATTCTCAACAAGCATCTCGGGCCGATATCGAATGAAAAGATAGTTTCGTCGAGATACATCGTTCGGATCCCGCTGCGTACCAGCAACGCGCCCAGCCATGAATTCCGGTCGGTACTCCATGACCCAGCTTCCGAACGGTGCCTTGGGGCGTTCGGGCAGGAACGTCGCTGTCGTGAACCAAGGGAGCTCTCGCCCGTCAGGGTCACGCTTCGTGACGAGATGCGGGTGGAAGCGCCTGCCGCTGGCGCGCAGCCGAGATGCAAGCCTTTCCAGTCCACCACGTTCATCCACGCCCAGGCCGATGGCGCCGTCACCCGCGGCCGTGGACGGACCTGGTCCGAAGAATTCGATCGAGGTGTCGCGCCCGTAGAGGTAGAAGCCAGTCCACGACTGCCCGTCCGCCGTCGCGTTTGTTCTTTCCTCGGCCGCGGCGAGGTGTTCGCGGATGAACGAGTTCCTCTGGATCGCGGCCAGCGTCTCAGCGTCGAGCGTGGCAACGACGTGATTCAGGACGACCCGCGGTTCGGGCGCCTTCGTTGGCGGACGGGCATCCTGGCCGCGAGAGCAGGCCGCCAAGACGGCCAAAAGGGAAACGAGCACCATTCGCAAGCAGAGGGGTCCGCGCACGCGCCCATGGTACCCGAACGCGGCCCACCTATACCCCGTGTTGCTCGATCGTTGCGTCAGCCCCCGGGGGTACCCGTCATCTTCATCGGCCCCGCTGCGCAAAACCCGCGCCTTCGCTTCCGGCCTGGCGCTCGAGCGGCTGGACGAGACAAAGGCGGTGCACAACGGCTCGCTCGAGTCCGTCGTCCTGGTTGGCATGCGATGCGACCGATGCGTGGACGAATTACGAGCGGACGAGGCCATCGTCAGCGACGTGACCGCCTTCATACAAAATCCCTAGTGGGCTAGATAGGGGCTACAACCGAGCGTAGTGCCGTATCGAGTCACGCGAGATACCAGTCAGCAAATGTCATGTGCCGCCCGTCCGGAAATGTGCACGGCGACCAGCCCTCGAGGTCGGCGGTTGCGTCGTGCCATACGCGACCGGCTTCGGTGCCGGATACAACGAGCCAATCGCGGAGCGCGCATCCTTCGTGGCAGATCGGGATCGCACCGTCGATCGCGATCCAATACACCCGTAGGATCTCCTCGTCGTCTTCCGAAGTTTGAATGCGCTCCAGCTCCTCGGCTGACAAGTTCCACGATGTCGTGTACGGGAAAGATTTCGCCAGATTGCCGACGATTCCATCCGCCGTCCACGGCTTGAAGCCGGAATGGTCGTCCATCTCTCCGAGCTTGAAAACGCCATAGTACGGGCCCGCGCCACCATTACCCAGCTCGGACAGGAACGAGCGGTAGTCCGAGGGTAGGCGGATTCCGTGCGTGCTTTCAAACATGTCGATCGTCTCTCGTGGGACGCACGGAT
This sequence comes from Sorangiineae bacterium MSr12523, assembly GCA_037157775.1. Classification (NCBI taxonomy): domain Bacteria; kingdom Pseudomonadati; phylum Myxococcota; class Myxococcia; order Myxococcales; family Pendulisporaceae; genus Pendulispora; species Pendulispora brunnea. The sequence continues at coordinate 12,307,060 of CP089982.1, read as the reverse complement.
GAAGATGGAAACCGTGTTCGCCCGCGCCGAAGACTTGCTTCCCGTTGGGCCCGCGCTGTCGCAGCGCTTCAAGGCCATTCCTAACTCGATCGAGAAAGTCGCTCACCTTTGCACCACCGTCCCATCGTGCCGCACGCCTTTGAAGAGCGCGCACGCCCATCGTAGCCGCCACCTGCCCGCGGCCGACACTGAAAGTCGCGACGTGGCGACCGTGGTCCGCCGGATGCACGCGGCCTGCGCTAACTCGATGTGTGCGATGCTATACCCCAAACATCGTCCCACGCCGCGCGTGACGCATGGCCGCGCCTCGTGCATTCTCGCGTTTGGCCACCTTTCAGGGCGGGGAGTCCGAACGATGCGAAAGAATCCGTTCGATGAGCTCGAAGGTCGCAATCACAGGGAGCTCGGCAGCACGTTCTCCTTGCCCTAGCTTCGCACCCAGCTTGGACGCATGAGGAAAAGCGTCACGTTCACCGCGGATTCGGTGCGTCGATGGATTCGACGCGGTGTCACGCTAAGCTGCGCACGATGTGCTTATGCCCTGCTGCCCGTGGAGCCCTTCGAGTGATGCAGCGACTCGTATCATAAGAACAGGGCAGGAGGCCGGACGAATCGGACGCCGGCCTCAGGCCCGACGAATCACTTTGGAATACGGAAGACTTCCGCGCTTCCCGTGGACCAATATACGTATTTCGCGTCGACTCCCATGTTGTAAATGGTCTTTTGACCGGCGGCGATCTGCACGGCCGCGCCGCCAGTCTTCGCGACCTTGAAGATGCCCTCGACGGTGAACGGCTCCGTGTAGGCGCTGAAGTATAGATTGTTCGCGTCGGCGGCGAGCGAGAGGCAGCCGTAGACGGTTTTACCGTCGACCGTGCCGTCGAAGACCGTGAGGGGTGTTCCGCCCGCGAGCGGAAGGCGCGCGATCGTGTTGCCGAGATTGAGAAAGGCGACGGCGCCGTCGTAGTGGATGCGGCACGGCTCCTCGTTGAACGATGCGACCACGGTGGGGGTTCCACCACCTTTTGGTATCCGCAGGAAATCGCGCCTGTATGCAGTGTACACGTTGTTGGTGTCGAGCCCGAGCTCCGTGAGGTCTGTGGTGGACGTCGTCTCATAGAGAACTTGCGATGTGCCGCCCGCGATGGGCACGCGCCTCAGGCGATTGCCGCCGCTGTTTTCTCGGGTCGTAAAGAACACCGTCGTGCCATCCGTCGCGAGCCACGTTCCGTATTGGTTGTCCTCTGCCCAAAGCGTCGTGGGGATTCCTCCGGCCTTCGGCATCGTACGCACGTAGCCCAGTCCGCCCCAAAAGATCTTTTCGCTGTCCGTTGCAATGCCCCATCCCACGGGCTGACCGCTGGCGAGCGCGGTGTACGTGCCCCCGCCCACGGGCATTCGGCCCACGATGTCGGTGGGGGACGCATCGCCCCCGCCGGTGAAAAAGAAGTCGGCCCCATCGAGCTTCCAGACAAACGCGGGGACCTGCGATGCAATGAGCTCGGGCGTCGCCAAGACACCCGCTGTTGTTTGGACCGAAGGGGAAGCTTTCTGCTCGCCCTCGCGCTCATCCTCCAAAGAGGAGGCCGCGCTGCAACCGGATGCCACGATTAAGATCAAGAAGATTCGAGCAGACTTCATGCGACGCCCTCCACCTGCGAATGAAATAGCGGTTCAAGCCTCAGTAGGATGCGACGAGAACTACACTCGCAGCATTCAGGAATGGCACCATCGGCGGAACGGTTGGCGCCCTTGGCCGGAGTTTGAACGACGCTTGCCGCCAGCTCCGTCGCGTTCGCGACAAGAAGCGCCCTCCTCGACACGCGGGAAGCGGCGCTCGGCTGCAAGGTACGGTAGTTTCTATTTCACGTTGGGCCCGGCGGGAGCTTCGAGAGCACCGTCACTCCTCGATGATCGCAGCTCGAGCGGAGCTGATCCTCTTCCACGGTCCGTGCATGCGGGGCACTCCGCGAAGGGAAGCTATGGCGTTGCCGCGATGGCGAGCTTCAATTTCGCCTATGCAGGGCGCGCGCACGAAGCCCGCCGTCCGCGACGGCCATCGGCGCGATGCCGACGGCGTACCAGAACAAGTCGGGAACGTTGAACGTGGTGCCCAGGACGAGGCGAGCCAGCATGCTCCGGCGCGCGAGTGAAGCTGGGATGGACGAGAGCTGCCCGAATTCGATCGCCCAACAGAAGCCGAGCGCGATGGCCGCCGCTCGCCAGGGGGAGAGACGTGGCGCGATGGCGATCACCAGCGTGTAAATCAGGGAAGCGTAGAGGGCGACGCCGGCATACTTGGCGAACGCTCCTCCCGTCCATTTTCGGATCGCGAGCCCGGCGAACAGCACAAGGAAGGCCACCGCGATGGCGGCGGGGAGAGAGGCTCGAGAGGTCGGCATTGGCAGGCCGATACTACCGGTACATCCTGTCGATTCGGTGCTCGGGTGATTCGGAATCGAGGACGTCCGGTGGCTCGAACGAGTGCGATGATTCCGCCGTTCGGCGAGGTGGACAGGGTGCATGCACGTTCCGGCTGCGAGCCACACGGTAAGAATCGCGGGGCGCGGCGCTCATATACGGAAGGATGAGAGGCCGACGGCGGTAGTATCTGGGATGGAATCACACGACGCGTACCGCGGAGACATCCACGCCGCGCTTGCAGAAATCGATGCGCTCACGCGGCAGGTCGATGCGCTCACCCGGCAGAATGAGAGGCTCGTCTCGCGATGGTGGCGCACCATGGTGGTTGCGAGCCCGGCGATTGCGCTGGCGGGTTGGCTGACGTCGGCCTGTATTGCCGAGCTGCGGCGCCCGATCTTCGGTCACACCCGTAGCTCGGCGCACACTGTCCGGCAAGCGGCCCAGCTTTTCCGCGTGAGTACGAATTCCACCGCCTGCCCGTCAATCTTCGATCTGCAACGTGAGCGACAATTGGAGCCGTCCTCTCGCGTCGCCGATGAGTGGAACAATCCGTTCCTAATCGAGTGTGCGGATGACGAAACCGTCGTCCGGAGCGCAGGACCCGATAGGATATGGAATACCGCCGACGATATTCGTGTTCCCGCTTTCAAGTGACGGTTCGCACCACCGCGAGGCCCCAAGCTGGAGCACCCCCCATGGGCAATGCTGAAAGAGAGCCGCGGGCCATCCGCGGCCGAAGAGGGGAGCGTGGACGCGGAGATTGTGCCCGAGGACGGTGAACAAGTTCCCTAGCAACTACCGCGAGGCCCTGCGAGCCTTAACTCCGCGGGGCTCTCCCCCCAAAGCCGACGATAATGAGTGGGACAGAGGGCCTGGGCAGCTCAACGAGACTGACGTCTTGGAGAACATTCTCGGCGACAATTCCCAACGGTAACCGACAGCAGGAGTCAAGGGCGAGGGAGCACCATTGCGTCCTCCTCGCCTTTGCCCATTCTCGGCCGCCCGCAAAATGAGTATCGACGAGGCGACAGACAGTTCTCCCGGAGGGTGCAGGATCCGCGCATTCGCCTACTTCCGCGGGTGCGCCCGTCCATGCGTTGCCGCACGCGCACGACCACACCAGCACCAGATTGGCACCTACTTCTGCACCTGTCGCTCGAAAATGAGTTGGACGCCGCAGCAACCCGAGTGAAACGAATTCGAAAGTCGCCAGCCTTGCGCCGCGTACTTGTCGAGCGCAGCCTGAACCTGTTCATTCGAAGAGTTCAATATGTAGAATGCAGAATATTGATACGATGGCCCTGTTTGATTTTGGGCACGCGCAGGGACAACCAGGTCCCGAACGCTCACTCCCGTCGCGCAGCCAATCATCATGACAATGCCAAAAATCAATCCACGCTTCATGCCCCAACCTCCTGGCGAGTCTCATATCACCCGAAGGCAGCGCGCACCATCCAAGGCCTGTCCCTGCGCTTCAAACTCGGGTCGCGATGCTCGCGTCGCGACTGAAAGGGCTGCGGGCGTGATGCGCAAGGGGCGGCAGCCACCGCGGCCGAGCAACGGGTCGTCGACGCGGAGATCGTACCCGATGACGGCGACGCGACCCACCGAGGCGCCTTCGCCGGAGCCATGTTCGGGCGTCGCAAACCAGCGACCCCCTGATTCAGACATCATAGCAGAACATTCGGACGACTCGCGATATCGCGAAACGATCCTGATTCAGATGTCCGACTCCGGAATGAGGCGTCCGCGGGATAGCGCAAAAGTGCGCGATGATGATATTGGACCGGAACTCGCATCTACACGAGACCATGAACGCACGGAAAGCCAACAGCGGGAACAAGTCGACCCTCCGCACGATCCTCGAAGAGTTGGACGCCGGCCTTCGGGGAAGAATGCTGCGTCGACTACGGGCCCGGAAAAGAATGCAATTCGGAGCGCGTCGACCCCGCGTTGGAAGTCATCGTTCCGGAGGGGACGCTGGTCCATAACCGGACGGCGCTGGTCTTCGCGATGGCGATGAAGGACGGCGCGTTCGTCACGGTCCAACTGGTCACGAACGAGTCGCCCGAGGCGACGGAGGCCCACGAAGTGGCGCGGGCCATGAGCGTGCTCCACCAGGTGGCCGCGGGACGCTAGATCCGAACGCCGGAGCCGTGCCTCGGCTGCAAGTGGAGTCTTCGCTGCTACACGAAGACCTATCCCGCGCCCGCACCACCGCTGATCTTAGCGCGGTGCAACTGTAACCTCGACTTCAGCGGGACCGCTGTCGGCGCCCGCGTTGCAGCTCTTCAAACCCATGCAGGCAACGACCTTGGGAGGGGCCTTGATGTACGTGGTTGCCAGCTCTATCTTGGCGGGTCCAGGCCGAACGTCGGGCAGGACGAAGGTGAAACGTGGCGGATCAATCTCGGGCTGGAGGCGCACCAAAAAGTCATTCGGGTGATAGACGGTCACGCCTATGGCCTTGCTGTATCCGGACCACTCGTCCTCGGTGGATGTCCACACCAAAGTGACGCGATCGCCGACGCGAAGTTGGTTGGATGGCTGGATCTCGAGCTGCCGTTGAGCCAAAAGGTGCCTGATCCTGGCCTCTGCCCGTCGACCATGGCTCTCGACGACAACGATGCTTTCCGCGCGATCTTCGAAAATGGAATTCATGCGAGAGCGGAACACGGCCGGAGCGCATTCTGTGAGCTGAATGGGGGCCCCAGAGATCATGGTCGGCGGCGCTTTCCCGCCCTTGTGGCCAAGCTCGAGTGCCTGGCCATCCACGCTGATTCGCATGTCGTCCGGTGCGACGAAGCAATTGGAATTGCTGTCGGTGCTCAGTCGCGTGGTGATCACCATGGGCCGATCGCGCATCTTGACAGCCTCGATCGTGAGATCGACATCGCTGAAGGTGTGACTGCCGCCGAACAGGGAAGCGCAGCCGCCACCCGTGCCGCCGCCCGAGCTCGAGCACCCGCCACAGAGGAGGATGGTAGCCACGGGGAAGACGAATCGCTGCATCATGGCGTTGGACGGGATGCGGCGACCGATAGTCACGTCGAGCAGGAGAATGCTCACGACCTCCGCTCGCTCCCCCCTCTTCGCCTCCGAAAACCGATCACCGAGGTGATCGAAATAGTTTCGGCCCCCCTGATCGGTTTAATGATCGGTTTCCCTCGCGCGAGCTGGCTGAAAACGCGGCGATTTGAAACCGATCGCTGATCGTTTCCGTGCCCGCCGCGGGCGAACCGGCGCGATCGGCTGCGCGCGCTTGCCCCGCGGGTGTCCCTCGCGCCGCGCCCTTGACCTCTTGCCATTGACGTGAACGGCAACGGAGGGGGCGAAAAGCGCGAAGCGAAGAGCGGATCCACGGGAGCGCCGCGCACGATTCGAATGGCCGCTTCTCCGCAGAAGCGGCCGATGGCCATCGCTGCTCTCGAGAAATTCGTATTGAACGTACTTGTCCGCTAAGACCGCGTCAACGCGTCCGCTGACGAGGTCGGGGTAGGCGGCTTCCTGCGTATCATATAGTCCTGTTTGGATCTCGCCGTCGTAGTTGTCCTCCAACCAAGTCGCGGCAAGAGTTGCGCGCTGGGTACCGATAATCCTTCCGCGAAGAGAGGCCTTGTCGATTTGAAGTCGACGTTCTTGGGCGCGATGAACTGGAGTTTGGATGAACAATACGGATCGCTCAAGTTCACGGCCAGCACTCGCTCATCGGTGATTAGAGGGACGACATGAGGAGGCCGGTTCTCGATTTGAACCTCGCGATGCTTCTCCAGGATGCCGGCAGGTACTTGTTGTCGGCGACATTTTGCTGCTGCACACTTGGCGTAGCGCTCGCACACGATAGTTGTGCGCTAAGGGAAACACGCCCGATAAATGGAGTCGGCGGCTTGCTGAGACACGCAGGCGATGTTCACCTGGCTCGGATTGGCGCGATGCCCCTGACAGGTGCACGCACCATTGTCGCAGGTGAAGATTTGCGTCTGCCCTGTGCACGTCGTCTGGCAATAGCACGAGCCGTTCACCGAAAAGCTTGTGCACGTGAGCGGGCAAGCGGGCCGCGGATGATCGCTTTCGGTGTTGTCGCTTCCGCAAGCGACCAAAACGACGATGAGCATCACCAACGCCGAGAAGGGTTTCATGCTGGCACGGAGAATACCGTGGCGGATGTTCGACGGTAGCGGCTTCTCGCCCCCGTGAACATGCGTGGGACTCTTGGGGCGAACGCCAGCCGAAGCCCATCACGTCCACGCGCTGATCTTCGAAGACCTCCCCTTGCGTCCCGCCCGTCCATGCATTACATACTGAACCACATGGTTCAGTATGAGAGTGCCCGCCTCGATGCCTCGTTTGCCGCGCTTTCGGACGCGACCCGACGCGGCGTTCTGGAGCAGCTCGGGTGTGCCGACGCTTCGATCACCGAGCTTGCCGAGAAGTTCCACATGACCCTCACGGGCATGAAGAAGCACGTCGGTGTCTTGGAGCAGGCCGGGCTCGTCACCACGGAGAAGGTCGGGCGGGTTCGAACCTGCAGACTCGGCCCGCGCCGACTGGAGGAGGAGACGGCATGGATCGAGAGGTACCGCCAGCTCTGGGCCGCGCGCTTCGACGAATTGGACGAGATTATCGAGGAACTGAAACGCAAGGAGAAGTTCGATGGACGCACGAAGAGAGAGTGAGCCTATGCCCATGAAAAACCGCACCACGGTGGAACGGACGTCCGAGCGTGAGCTCGTCGTCACACGAACCTTCAACGGCCCGGCGCGCATGGTGTTCGAGGCGTGGACCAAGCCCGAGCTGCTCAAGCGGTGGTGGGTACCGAAGTCGCTTGGCTCGTCCCTGCTGTCCTGCGAGGCGGATGTTCGTGTCGGGGGCAAATACCGTTTCGTCTTCAGCAACGGTGACTCAGAGCCCATGGCATTCTTCGGTAGGTACCTCGAGGTGATACCGAACTCACGCCTCGTCTGGACGAATGAAGAAGGTGGTGAGGGTGGGTCCGTCACCACGCTGACCCTCGAGGAAAAAGATGGCAAGACGCTGCTGGTCATGCGCGATCTCTATCCGTCGAAGGAAGCTCTCGATGCTGCGGGCACCGGCTTTGCGGACGCGATGGTCGAGATGTTCGAGCAACTGGACGAGCTTCTCGTCGCCGTGGACGCGAACGTGGGACAGTCCTGAAGTCGTCGCAGTAGAAGACGGCGCCATCACTGAAAGCGTGCGTGCCATGTCCTTCCACCAATTGAGGCGTCTCCATTCGTAGACGCGAATTCGGGAGGCCGGCACATTATCGGCGGAAACGGAATGGCTTCGTGCAGCGCATGAGAACGATGTCTGCATATCGTTCTCATGTGCGCAACAAGATTTTCTGGCGCCGCCTCTCGAGTATATTTTCAAACGCGTCGCGCGGATTGAACGACGTGATCTGACCCGCAGGGACGAAGATTGAATCGAAGTTCCATTGAATGGCTGGTCAACGGAATCTATCCGAATCGATCTTCGTCGTGTCAGCCGCGTTGACGAGCACGTGTTGAATTACCAACACTTTTTGACTGTCGTTTCCGAAACGGGATGGTGTCGCGCTCTTGGCATGAGGACGCCGGTTCGGATGGCCGTGGCGATTCCCTTTCGAATTGCTCCGCGAGGGGCGTTTGGCGGACCGATCGAGCTCTACAGGAAGGAGTGGCCGCGGCTCGTGGTACAAAGAAATAATCGGTTTTTGGTGCTTCTCTTCGGCCTAGGCGACCTCCATCTCTCGTGTGCAAAAGGAGACACGACGAAGATGAGCTTCAGATCCTTCACGGCGGCCGCCTGCGTGGCTTTCGCATCTATCGCAGCAGCCGCCTGTGCAACCACGCCCTCACGTGCCGTGCCTGCCGTGGCTCGTAGTTCGGGTGAGACCGTGACCACCAACTTCGACCGCGTCATCCCGAACATCCCCGGGAAGTCGCTGATTGCCGTCGAGGTCACGTACGCGCCGGGAGGCACATCCACACCGCACCATCACGCGAATTCTTCCTTCATCTACGCCTACGTCGTATCCGGTACCATTCGCAGCCAAGTCGAGGGCGAGCCGGCCCGCGACTTCCACGCCGGTGAGAGTTGGTACGAGCTACCGGGAGCGCATCATCTCGAATCGAAAAACATGAGCACCACGGAGCCCGCGAAGCTCCTCGCGGTCTTCATCGTCGATACCAACGACAAAGAGCTGACCACCCCGGACAAATAGGAACCACGTTTGCGCGTCCCTTTGCCATTCGAAAGGGGCGCACCACGATGAGCACGGAGAAATGCGATGACCACGATGCGAGCCATTCGAGCCCATACGCAAGGTGGGCCGGAGACATTGGTATTCGAGGACGCCCCCCTACCCGTGGTCGGGCCGCGGGATGCACTCGTTCGCGTGCACGCGGCGGCCATCACCCCCACGGAGTTTCTCTGGCCGGAGACCTGGGCACACCACGATGGAACGAGCCGTCTGCCGATCATTCCATCCCATGAGGTGTGCGGTGTCGTGGCGGAGCTCGGCGCGGACACATCCGGATTGGCCGTCGGTGACGAGGTCTTCGGGCTCACCGCCTTCGACCGTGATGGTGCGGCCGCCGAATACGTGGCGGTGGCCGCAGATGCCTTGGCGCGCAAACCGAAGAGACTCGACGCGGCGCAGACGGCCGCCTTGCCGCTGTCCGCGCTCACTGCATGGCAAGCGCTGCACGAGCACGGCGGCATTCGCAGCGGACAGCACGTACTGGTGCTCGGCGGGGCCGGTGGGGTCGGCTCCTTCGGCGTACAGCTCGCGGTGGCGGCCGGCGCGCGGGTGAGTGCGACTTGTTCCGCGCAAGATCGGGACTTCGTTCGGCACCTGGGGGCCACCACGGTGCTGGACTATGCCTCGGAGGCGGTCGAGCAGCATCTCTCGGATGTGGATCTCGTCCTCGACACCGTTGGGCCAAAGGTTGCGCGCGGTGCGATGGCGAGCATGCGCTCTGGCGGCGCGTTCGTCTCAGTGGCGGTGTCCGAGCCGGATCGAGACGCGGCACGGCCCGACGTTCGCGTGGAATGGTTCATCGTGAAACAAGATCGCATGGGGCTTACGTCGCTCGCGGAGCTGGCCGATCGCGGCGCGCTCTCCTCCAACGTGGCAGGCGTCTACCCCCTTGCCGATGCGCGGGTGGCGTACGAGCGCGGGCTTCGCGGCGGGAACCGGGGCAAGATCGTGCTACGCGTGCAGTAGTGCGCCCGGGTGAAGGTGATTCGGATTTGGGGCGCGCTGCATGGTGCTCCCACCCTGCCCGTCACCAATCGTTCAAGGGCTGATCACATCGATCGATGTAACCCTGATCGCGCCGATCACGGTCTCCGTTCGAAGAGCGCAAACCAGTATGAAATGCCGCAAAGTGAGCACGGCACGCACGGTGCACTGGCGCCGGGACCATGTGGCCCCGTTCCGCGAGCCAGAAAGGAAATACCGAAATGCGCCGCTTGCTTTCCTGGTTGTTTGCGCTTGGTCTGGTGGTGACGGGGGTCGCTCCCGCATCGGCCGCTGAGACGTGTGCCGTCAAGTCTCGGCCGACGGGCAAGGTTCTCCAGGGGTATTGGGAAAACTGGGATGGGGCGGCCAATGGTGTGCATCCGCCGTTCGGCTGGGTGCCCATCAACGACAGCCGGATTCGCGACCACGGCTACAATGTGATCAACGCTGCTTTCCCGGTGATCCTCTCGGATGGCACGGCCCTCTGGGAGGACGGGATGGATGCTGGAGTCAAGGTGTCTCCGCCGGCCGATATGTGCGCGGCCAAGGACGCCGGCGCCACCATTCTAATGTCCATTGGTGGCGCAGCCGCCGGGATCGACCTCAACTCGACGGCGGTGGCCGACAGGTTCGTGGCCACGATTGTGCCGATCCTCAAGAAGTACAACTTCGATGGCATCGACATCGACATCGAGACGGGCCTGATTGGCTCCGGGAATATCAACCAGCTGTCCACTTCGCAGAAGAACCTAATCCGGATCATCGACGGTGTGCTCGCCCAAATGCCATCGAACTTCGGGCTGACGATGGCGCCCGAAACGGCGTATGTGACCGGCGGGAGCGTCACTTACGGCTCGATTTGGGGAGCCTATCTGCCGATCATCAAGAAGTACGCCGACAACGGCCGGCTCTGGTGGCTGAACATGCAGTACTACAACGGAAGCATGTACGGTTGCCACGGTGACTCCTACGAGGCCGGCACGGTCCAGGGCTTCACCGCGCAGACGAACTGCCTGGCCTCCGGCCTGGTCGTGCAGGGCGTGACCATCCGGGTGCCGGTCGACAAGCAGGTCCCGGGTCTGCCGGCGCAGCCGGGCGCGGGCGGCGGCTACATGTCCACCAGCCTCGTGTCGCAGGCGTACAGGAGTGTCAGCGGCTTGAAGGGACTGATGACCTGGTCGATCAACTGGGACGGCTCGAAGAACTGGACTTTCGGCAACAACGTGAAGTCCCTGCAGGGCCGATGACGCGCGGAGCCATTTCGTCCTCCGTGGATACCGAAGATCGTCTAGAAATCGTCCGGTAATCGGGTGCGCTCGCGGATCCACGCGCCGGCGGGCTTCAAGCGGCTGGTACCGGCGTAGGGGCCGTTCGGGCAGGTGCCTTCGGTGAAGGCGGCGCCCGAGAGCGGATCGTCGGAATAGTTCCAGTTGGTCCAGCTGATTTTCTTGGTGGCCATCAGGTTGATGTAGGCCTGCGATTGGGTGAAGTCGTTCGCGCCCCCACCGGTGTAGTCCTGCGTGCCGAACTCCGTGACGAACATCGGAATGCGATCGGCCGCGCGCGAGAGCGCATCGAGGTACTCGCCGCGATGCGACGCGGCATAGAAGTGGAAGGTGTACATGATGTTGGAGGCGTTGACCGGGTTGTTCACGACCTCGGTCTCGTCGCTATCCTCGGAAACGCCGAGCGACGACCAGGCACGGGTGCCGAGCAGAATCACCGCATCAGGATCCTGCTGGCGGATCACTGGGATGATTTGCTCGTGGTAGCTCTTGATGGTGGCCCAGCTGACGTCGCTCGGTTCGTTGGCCACCTCATACAAGATGTTCGGTTTGTTGGCGTGACGCTGCGCGATCTCGGTGAAAAAGGTCTTGGCGCGCGACAGATGGTAATTCGGATCGCCGTGCTCCAGCATGTGCCAGTCGACCAGCGCGTAGAGACCGCGCGCCGTTGCTTGCTCGATGATCTGGTGCACCAAGTCCGTATAGAAGCGCGGATTGGACTGGTACCCACCGCTTTCGATGTACATGGAGATGCGCAGGATGTCGGCCTTCCAATCGTTGGCCAGAGCGTCGAGGGAGGCGTTGCTGACACAGTCGCGGTGCCACTGCAGGCCGTGCGTGCTCATGCCTCGGAGCTGAATGGCCTTGCCATTTTTGTTGCATAGCTTGGTGCCGCACACGTGGAGCTGCCCGTTCTGTTCCACCGGAGTGCCGCCGCCGCCACCCCCGCCCGTGCTCTCGGTGAGCTTGTCGAGGTTGGGACCGCCGTTGGCCGTCGTCGCCGTGGCGCGGACGGTGTTGGCGCCCGCCCGGAGGTTGGCGGTGATGGTGACATCTTGCCAATTCGTCCACGCTCCGGTACCCGCGAAGGCAACGTCGCTCGATACGACGGTGCCGTTGACGGCGATGTCGAGCGGGCGATTGGTGGTGGTGCCATTGGCAAAGCGGAAAGTGAGGGCCGTGTTGCCCGCGACGGCGGCATTGACCGTGAATTCGACGTAGCTGCCCGTGACATTGTCGAAGTTGACGAAGCCACTGCCGCTGTAGCCGGCGTGGTTGGATTCCACCACACCTTGCCCGATATTCGCATTTTCGGCTTCGTAGATAGTCTGTGCCAAAAGGCTCACGGAGCTCTCGGTGTCGTCCGTCGCGTCGCTCGAGCACGACGTGACCATGAGAGCAAGAAGCGCAGGCAGCGCCAGTGCGAATCGACGTCGCCGGAGTGACAGAGGAGACATTGCGAGACTCCCTTCGTATGCGGCCCGGCCCGGGGGCATCGGGCGATTCGTTGCTATCGCGGACCATACCGAGGGCCTCGATGAGCGGTCAATCCTTTAGTTAAGAAACTTTCCTAATTAAGTCTTACCCCGAGAGTGGGGGTGTCGGCTGAGCCATAACGGTCATTGTCCCCCATATCGAAATACCGCTTCGATTGCGCGAGCCTCAGCGAGCGAACTGCCTGCATTCCTCCGCGCGTGGAAGCTCCGCCCCGTCTCCATTGTGTTTACGTTGGCGACACATGCCTACGGGCGCGGGCAAGCGACTCCTCGTGGGAGGAAAGTCGAAGACGCAGTGCGCCACGATACCGATGCTGACCGGAACGTCCGCCCGCGCGCTGCACCTGCGGGAGGAGATTGACTTCCCCAGCTTTCGTGGTCTTCAAGGAGACAAAGGCGGTGCGTGCTGCATCGACGGGCGTGGTGGTTTTTTTAGGCTACGCGAGCCTGCGCGCTGTCCGTATCCGGTGCGACCTCCAGGACTTCAAATCGCAAAAGTATCAATGCAAAGGTCATCGAGGATTCTAATTCGGAAAAGGTGCCCTGCCGGATTGCCTGGGATATTCTAGTTCCCACTCGAAGGTGGCGTTGCAGGCCTCCCGTCGGGTATTTTGGATCCCTCCCCTGACGGCCCACATCACCTGGTGTAGGGTCCCCCCTCAATGGGTAAGCGAGAGAGACCGCAAGTCGCGATTGCCATGTCAACCGCCTTTGCCAACAAGGTTCGCACGGTGATGGGCGTGACGATGATCGTCGCGATGCTGCTCCTTCTTGCAAGCCGCGTGGACGATTCGGGGCTCGCGCTTCCACTGGGAACCTTTCTCGGTGGCGTATTCGTCATGGCCCTCCTCGTGTCGCGTAGAGCGCGAAGCGAGTCGCAGTGTGGTTTTTGCGGGCAAACGCGGATGCAGGTGCGAAAGCTGGTCGAAGGGCCCGTGGTCTCGATATGTGAGACCTGCGCGCCGCTCGCCGTCGAAGTCATCGCCGAAGCTGAAGATGACGGGTGGCTCCGCGTAACAGAGGCGCTCCCGCAGCGATGTCCGTGGGTTATGTCTTCGGCTGCGGTGGAAGCGATCGTCGCGCAGCATGCAAAGGCGTCGACCTTGCGACGGGTGGCCTCGATCGCCCGTCGGCAGACGAATTCGGCGGCGGTCGAGCGCGCGTTGACGAGAATTCCCGAGGCGGAGCGAACGGATAGCGACTGGATCTCCCTCGGCATCGCCATCGGTGCGCAACGCCGATACGAAGAAGCTATTACCGTTACACGGCGCGCCGCGGGGAAGGCACTGGCGCCGTGGGTGGTGAACAATGTCGTATCGTACTCGGCACGGGCGACCTTGGCTCCAGACTATCGCGGGTCGGGGTCCCTATCGCACGATACGGCCGAGAGCTGGCTCCGCGAGCTCGATGATGCCTGTCAGAGTCTTCGTAACGAGAGTCCCGGAGGCTGGGAGCACGCTCACCAGTCCTGCCTCCACACGCGCGCAGAGGTCCAATGTCTCAAAGGCGATATAGATGCTGCACTCGCAACGCTCGAACAGGCGGCCGCCGCAGGGCCCTTGAGCGGAGTGCAGCATCTCTGTCGAGCGCGCGTTTTCGCGGCGAAAGGGAGCAAAGATGCAGCCGTCGCAGAGCTGAAACTTGCCATTGGAAAGCTCCACCCTGAATCGGAAGATGCCCACGATGCGCGCGCCCGGCTGTCCGAGCTCGATGCACGATAGTGCGTGTACCGGACAATCCGGAATTGTCATCAGCCTCCACGTGCGATTCCACACAGTCGTGCGATGGCCGTTGTCGAGATGTCGAAGTCCTCGAAGGGCGATAATCCAATTCCGGCAGGAAGGTCCGACCCGGTTCAGTCGTACCAGTTTGGCATGAAGCCCAAACTTCAAATCGTGCTCGCGTCGATACTCGGGTCTTTCGTCATCTATTGTACGTCATCGACCAATGGACCTTCGGACACCTCGTTCGTGCCGGACGCTCATGCCGATTCATCGGGAGGTGCCTGCTGCAATGCCGTCGCGCCGAAGTTTACGAAGCTCGCGGCGGGCGCGTTGACGACCGCGAATACCCCGAGCCCGGTCATCGCCGTTGGGAACTACCGCGAAGTGGTCGTCTACACCACCGGATCGTTCTTGTGTCAGGGCAATGGCGTTGTGCAAACCGTCGGCCCCGAAGCAATTTTTCGTCCGGATGCGGAAACGCCATTCGGCAGCACCGGGCAGAATCTCTCGAGCGGCGGCCGGGCGCGCGTCGACGGCGTCGACATGGAGCTCGTCGTCACAGGCCCCGTGGGGTCCACCTGCCGGGGAGGAGTTTCCTACGTCGTCGCTGGGGTGGAATGATAGGCGCGAGAACCGAGCGATTCGTCGTCGAGAATGACACTGACGCGGTCCTCGCAGCGTGCACGCGCCCAGTGCGGAGCCCAGCAGAAGCCGAGCGCGATGGCGGCCGCTCGCCAAGGCGCAATGATGGATCGTCAGCGGGTAGATCAAAGTGCCCGTCAGTCGAGAGCGACGAGCACACATTCGTCCAGGTCCGCAGCAATCCGGTACAGTTGGGCATATTCCGTCAACAGCTTGAGGACGTAGTCGCGATCCCACGGTGATTTGTACACGCCACTCGCAGCCATCGCCTCGGGGTCGAATACGTCTCGTGCGCTGTCCAGCATACTTTCCACGTAATCGGCGACGGCTCCCGCCGTGGTGGGTCGGACGAATTGCAGCGGAAATCCCTGTGTGGTAACCGCGCCACAAGGAAATGGCTCTGCACCGAACACCGCGATCTCGGCTAGTCCGGTCGGATTCCGTTCCGCTTCCTCCCGCCGGTCTGGTGAGAGCAACCAATAGACGGCATCCCACGCCCGCGTCCCGAGCGTCCTCTCCAGTAGGCCAGGTCGTTGGCTTACGACCTGACGTACATCCAGCGAAAGCTGGAGCCAGATCGGATCGTGCTCATGAGGAGTTTTGGAGAGGTCGTCGGTTCCCAGCCTCCGAAAGAACTGCAGCATTTCGGCAACGTCCTTATCGTGCAGTGCCCGTTCCAGCAACGGTTGGTACGGAATCGCCTGGTAATCAGCGTCGATGCCCATCGCTCGATGATAGTGAGCCTTCGGAGAACCCGCCAGGAGCCCGCGTCCTCCCGAAACGAAAATGGCTCGTCCGAAGCTCCATTTCCTACGAACAGCTCAATCTCTGATGGCTTAAGCCTTTCTCGTAGGCGAGCACTGCTACGGCGCGCCCTCCCCTTCTCCCACTACCGTCTGCGGCAGCAAGCGTGAAATCTGGCTCCGTGCGGCGAACTAAGGGAGACGTATCCGTCCCGCGGAGCACGTCGTGACGAGGTCGAGCAGGGGCCGAGCTCGGGTCGCGGGGCAGTTCATGGGAGCAAGTCGCGACGTGGTCACGCAGACCACCGTCTATGCGATGAGCGGTACATCGTGCATGGCGAGCAGGGCCAACGCGCTACGGTGCTGAAAGTCTCCGCGCCAAGGCACGCCGCGAGCTCGTTTACGGAAGGGATCATTGTCACCGATTCGGGACTTTCGTTCGGGCCGTGACCTACCAGGGAGGGGTGATACCCAGCCATCGAACGTTGCATTTAGGGTAGTACACTTCGTGGGGACTAAACTTTATCTGGTGATTATTGTCGCAAGTAACATATCCGGAGTAACCGCCAGCTTGGACTCCGGTGACATAAATATCATCTATCCGCAGCGCTCCGACCAGGCCGCCGTAACAGATGACTGCCCCCGGCGCCAGAACGAAGCGAATCTGCTTGGGCTGCTCATTCTCATTGCAAGGACGCGCGTCGGCGAGTGTCGCGACGGGAACGTCCGCGGCTTGTACGGGATTAAGCTCGGGGTCGTCGCCTGTCGTATCCGAACTGCAGCCTGCCAAAAGCCCAAAGCAACCGATGACGAACGAGAAGCTGAGCTGTGTCATGACCTTCATGTTCCATCTCCATAGTTCGTATTTTGTTGACCCAATGTTCTTCGCGATGAAGGCGCGGGCCGGCGGCTTCCGTCGGATCGAGAACACCGACACGTCGCTCCTGCCCTCGTTTTTGGACCTCCTACTCCCAGTACCGTTCTGTGCCCAGGATGCGAACTGCTGGCGCAGCGATGCACCACCGCGTCTCAACGTGGATTGCAGTCGGATGCGCCAGTCGCAGCGATTCGCGCGCAAACCTGACGGTCCGTTTCCACTTCGTGTGTATTCGCGTAGGTACTACCTACGGGTACCGAGTAACGGACCTCATCCCCTCCAAACCATACTTGATCGCCGGCTTGCGCGTGAGCGATCTGCGCGTGGTACGTCGCGATGTCGCACGTCCAGATGTTGATGACGGCCTCCTGGAGAAACCAGTACCGGACGCGGGTGCAGTCCCGTGCCTCGAAGTCCTCGTCCGGAGCATTGGATACTTGAATGGGCGATGCCTCGGCCTTCGGCGACAGCGATGCAATGGCTCCCAAGGTGAAGACACAGAGCGAGGCTCCCAGAACAAAACGCATCATTTTTCGGCGAAAATTCATGAATGCAATTACTCCTCTAGTAGGGTGATGGGTATCAATTGCACCAAGTGCCGCCGAGACCGACCAATCTGGCGCAGGTCTGCTGGCCCACCGCGAAAGCCCCAGGCGTATCCGCGTAGTTCCATCCGTCTTTGACATAGGCCACGCCCTCTGGCCAGTCCGCAAGCCACACAGAGTCACCTTTTTGTGCATCGGAAACTTGCCCGTGCGTCATGAGGTCGCACTGCCATGTGTTCACGTTCCTGCCCCAATGCACCTCGTGCCGAACGCGTTCGCAATCTTGCGCCAGGAACTCCTCGTCGCTCGACGAGGCGTGGAGCGACTTCGCCTTCGCCGGCGGCGCAGTAACCACGCTGGCAGCCATGATTCCAGCCAGAATTCCGACTCCGATAGCCGTTTTGAATTTGCCTATCTTCATCCGCTAATCCTTTCAAGATTTTGCACCCCGCCGTTTCTGCGCGCATTCTAAAAACTGCTCATCGAGACGCCGTCTCTCGAGAAACGGCATCTGGGGTGGCATGAACTTGATGGTATGATCGTCTCCTGTTCTCCTATTCGCCGATGATCGGCCTCACTCGTAGGTAGGCCCTACGATTCATGTGCTGAAAGTGCGCCTCCAACGTGTACCTCTTGTGCGCGCTGACAGAATGACATCACGGCGCGGCCCCAAATCTTCTGAAATCCGTGTCTAACCCGAGGCAGAGTTCCCATCGGGATACACGGGCGGGTAATGGAAACGAGCCTGGAGGCATTTGCGCGATTTCTCGAAGGACTCGCTGTCGAGGCAATAAATAGAATAGCCGCGTGTACTGATTGCTCGGATGCGGCGTCACGGCTCGTCGGCTGCATCTGGGCTCCAACATGCGGCGGAAGTGGTTTCGTACCTGCGCGATCTGTTCGCGTCCTGCCGAGTTGGCCGAAACGCCGCGTCCTCGAACTCGTCCATGAATTGCCTGGGCACCCGTGCCCGCCTCCTCCCGGACGAGCTCGACGCGCCGCTCGGCAAGATCACCATTCCCCCGCCGATCGGCAAGTCCTGGATAGCAGCTCGGTGCTCGATAGCTCCTTCATCCGACCCCAAATCTAGGTCGCCTGCTCCACGGGTCACGACGCGCTGCGTGCGGGACGAAGGTGGAGCGCCATGGTCCAATGCCAATGTCAAAATTGGACCTGTTGGTTAGCACCTCCCGGCGCAAACATCCGCCACGCACGGCGGAGCGGACGGTCGCGTGCACGACTATTTAATGCGGGCACCGGATATGGCGTGGAGGATGGGATGTGCGAGCGAATACCGTTCTCCATGGGCACGTTTCGATTCTGCCCGCTTTCGGTAGATATGCTGGCGAGGATCCGCTCGATGGAAATGGCGCCCGCAATACTTGCCGCGCATTTCTCGTCGAGACTCGTGTCGGGATGGGCAGACGTCCGTTGACGTCCTGCGCTGTCGCGAAACGCTAGTGCACACGATTAGATCGCTAAACGCAATGGCAGAACACGAGCAGCGCTCAGGCCTGGACGTAGCTATTGCAGATACGTAGCGTCGTTTGATTTCGAACTTCCTTGTCATGTGTCACTTCGACGGAGTGCGTCGTCACATCTCTCGAGAGGAAAACCGTCATGGAACGAGCACGGATGCTGGTAGCGGTGTCAATCGTTGCCCTCATGGGCGCGTGTGGTGACTCGACCGAGTCTTCGGACGAGACAGGAACTGGGACGAAGTTGGAATTGGTAAAAACGGAAACGGAAACGGAACAGGCCGAGGAAGACGCAACGACGGACGGTGAAGGCGAAGCGTTGGCTGGCCCGGTCCCCCTCCAGTGGGCGATGGTCAATGCGGGAGCGGTGACGGACGCCGGTCCGGCGGGAACCTATTACATTGCTCGTGGGGGGAACATCAAAGAGTTCATCGTGATCAAGGGAACGGACGGGCGTGTCTGGTGGTGGAACAACGGTCAGGGCTTTACCAAGATCGGCAACGAACGCACGAAGACCTCGCCCGCCGTGATCGATTAACAAGGCGATATTTACATATTTCGCACTGGCGAAGATGGTAAAATCTACTACGTAAATTGGCCCGGGAGAAATTGGAAGCGGGTGCCGGGAAGCCAGAGGATCGCGGACAACAAGCCCGCTACCGTCGTCGTCGCGGGCTTGAGTTTGTATCTCTATGCCGTCGGTGGGGACAGCGGAGAGCAGATTCTATGGCAGCGCGCCACCAGACGCGCTGTTTCCGGGGACCTCGATTGGCTCACCGGCTATGGCGAAGCTCCCCCCAACGCCGGCGGGCGCACACCCTATGGGGTCGGCGCCACCGTGGACTGTACGCGCAAAATTCATATTTGGCATACGGGAACGGGGACTGCCTCTCCCAATTTCTATTACACACAGCAGGATGCTGACGGTGCCTGGTTCGACCCCACGCGTTGGAACCAGGTCGACCAAAACGCCGTCGCGTATAGCGGACCCAGGCTCGCGATGTTGGACTGCGAGCTGTCCGACCTAATGTTCGTTGCGTTCCGGGACTCGGATAACGTGTTCCGGTGGTCTTTATTCGACAAAGACAATCACGAGTATTCACCTTGGCGGTCCGACGATGGCCGGACACCTTCACAACCGGGCGTCTTCTCCTTCGGAAAGAGCGTCGTGGCCGTCGTACGCGGTACCGACAACAAAATTTGGCACAAACGGTTTCAGTTCAGTCGTGGGGGTCTCGCTCGCTAAACGCCATCCCTTACGAGATAGGCGGAGGGAGCTCGATCACGATGCTCGATAGCTCCCTCCTTGCGGGCATCAAGTCTACGTCGCCAGCACGATCCGGTCACGACGTGCTTTGCAGGACGGATACCTGATGTCACCATGCTCGGCGCTTATTTCGGCATGTCCTTCAAGTATTGGCCGGCGATACGAAGATACTGATCACCATAATTCTTGGACGGTTCGATGTACGTGTTCTCGTACCACTCGTTCCAGGTGTAGATCACGACCCACTGCGGAGAGTTGGCGAACACGTCGTCGAGCTGTTTGCGGAAATACGCGCCGTTTTCCCGATCGATGTAGCGCGGATTCGGCCCGCGATCGGAGAGGAGACGCTCGTCGAAGCCGGGCATCGCGGTTGCCATCCAGACCTTGGGGGCGGGCTTGTCCGCAAGTACCGAGTAGTACCGAACCGCCTCACCGAGCCCCGTGATGCCGCCCGAGTACCAGATGCCGTCGAAGACATCGAGGTAGTTCATCTCCTGGCAGTCCTGCACGAGCCAGACGTCCTTGCCCTTCGCCCGCACGCCGGCGCGGATCGTGGCCCACGTGTCCACCGGGATCGTGTTGGTCACCCACGGGACGACAACCGGTTTGCCGTCGATCTTGAGGACGGCCGAGTGGCCCGAGTATTCCGTCGCGATGTACGTCAGCCAATCGACGGCCTTGCGCGTGTCTTGCGACAGCTTTCCTTCGGTGGTCTCCAAGAAAAAACCAATGTAGAAGCCCTTCTTCTGGGCTTCGGTCAGCAGGAGCCGGATGTTCTTGTCGCTCGAGCTGCCGGGCCCAATCCACGACACGATGAAACCGTTGATGCCCGCGCTTTGCGCTTGATCGATCTGGCGCGCAAGATCCGCCGGGTTGTCCGATGCATAAGGCGTCGACGGCGTATCCCTCAAAGCAGGGTTATTTACCCAATTATTCTGTGAGTACCACGGGTAATAGAGCGCCAACCCCATGTTCTTGACGGGCGCCATCGGAGCCATCACCGGGGGGGTACCCTTGAGGGCCGAGAAGTTGACCTCGAAATCCATCGGCCGAGCGGCTTGCTTGATCTCCTTCACGAGAGTCACCGTCGTGCCGATGACGGTGGAGATGCGAATCGTCACGGTGCCCGCAGCGCCTTTCGTGAGCGAGAATTGGAACGGAGCTTCGACGGCGCTCGGAATGAGCGCATAGTCTGCGACCACCGATAGATCGCTGCCGGCGTTCGTATTCAAGGCGAGCTGGTCTTTCTGAACCGACAGCACGTTCGGCTTTCCCGTGACCGACATCTGGCGGGCCTTGATGACCTTCGACGGATTCGCGATCTTTAGGGTCGCCCAATCCCCCTGGTCGAGGAACTCGATCCGAATTCGATAATACGGAAGTACATTACCGGCGCTGTCGCCAGCGTCCGGAGAGCCGATGCCCCCCGGAACGTCATGTCCGCCAGGGGTTGTCGCGGTGGAGGATTCCCCAGTACCACTCGAACTGCAGCCATACGCGAATAAGGAGTATGCGAGGACGCACGTCAGCGCGAATGCCGTAAGCGGCCGGACGAGAATTGCGCGAATTTGGATCAGCCTCTGAACGAGATGCATGCAATCTCCACGAAGTTATTGACCACCTTGCCATTACTGCCGCCAAGACACGAGCATGTAACGGACCAACGTCGAATGCCGGGAAACTTCGGCTACTTCGCGTACAACGTGGGGTGTTAACCGGACCGTCCTTCGGGTGATGCGCCCCCAATCGATGGCGCCCGACCGAGTCGTCCGACGGAAGATCGACTACACGTTCTCACTGGCCGCGCACACGAGCGCTCGCCGCGCATTGCGCGCTTCCGAAGAGCAAGCACAGAACGTTGCGCGGTGCTCGACCACAAGTTAAACGGGATTACGGACATTCTGGAGTTAGCGCTCGATCGAAAACGAGTTGATCGCAAATACGGACTAGCGCGTAGTTCCGCCGCAAGGGTCGATTGGCGGGACTCCTCCATGAGGAACTCGAGCGCGAGTCCCCACGGCTTGCCTGTCCACCTCTTCAAGGGTGGGTCGAATTTTCCTGGCCGAAACTGCTCCCATCCCCGCGTCCGACCATCACGCCGGGATCCGGCCATTGCAGTTTGCGCCAACGATGTAGCAACGATACTGGCGCCATTCGCAGCTACCGATTGGCGAGTTGTCATTGTAGAGTCCGATCATCGTGCGCAAGACCACTCGAGCTTTGGCGTCCACCAATCTTCTTGTCCTCCTTACCGCCGCCGCTTGCGGAGGCACCGAAAACTCACCGCCCGCCAGCGTCGGCGACTCGGAGTCCCACTCCGACGGCATGCAGGAAACCCTCGCAATCGCCGCGACGTGCGGCGACGGCAAGATCGAGGGGAACGAAGCCTGTGACGATTACAATACGGAGAACGGCGACGGCTGCTCTTCACGGTGCGGCTTGGAAGCGGGATGGAGTTGTACCGGCCAGCCGACGAGGTGCACGCCGATATGCGGCGACGGTAAGCTCGTCGGAAGGGAGGAATGCGACGACGGCGATGTCGACGGCGGCGATGGCTGCAGCACGACATGCAAGGTCGAGCAGGGTTGCCGCTGCGCCGCCGGTGCCCCTTCGGCGTGCCGTTGCGCCTCGATCGAGGCGGTCACCCAGACGCCGCTCGGCGTCGATACCGCGTCGCTGACCGTCGAGCCCACGGGCAAGGCACACATCGCATACCTGTACGGTCTCAGGTACCGAGGCCCAAACAACCTTCCGATGAAGGACATGCGTCTCGTGCACGCCGAGCGGGGGCCGAGCTACTGGACCAAGAGCGAGCCCCTGACGTGGGGCCAAAACGAGGTCTCGCTGGAAAGGGAAGATCTCGTCCTCGCCAGCGATGGTGGCGCGCTCCAAACGTATTTTCAGCGCTTCTTCTCCTCCCCTGGCGGCTCATTCGTCGTCGGCACCCGCGACAATGCTTCCTGGCAATTCGCGTACGGCGACGCGGATTACACGTATCACGCCATACGCGGCGGCGGCGAATGGCACTCCCTGAGCCGGATATCGGGTTCTCTGCATTATCGCGTCGGCGCGCCGGGGGCCTTCACGCGCGACGAGACGCTAACCGGCTTCTACCTCTACGATAAACTGCGTCTCGGTTACGCGTCGAACGGTGACGTATACCTCGCGAACTTCACCCAAACGTCCCCGTATACGTCCTATGCGATGAAGTTGCATCGCCGTGTCGACGCGACCACTTGGGCACCCGTCTACAACGTGACGACCACCGTGCCGGAGGGAAGCTGCGTGCATCCAGTCTCGCACCAGCCGCTGGCGTTGCCGAACGGCGGAATGGTCGTGTTCGAGGACGGATTCGAGAACTCCAAGCGATGGCTACGCGTGCACCGCTTGACGGGTGCCGGGTGGATCGTGGAAGACGTCGCCGATCTGTCGTGGGTAGGTTCGAATTGTCGGAGAGGTGGTAGTGCCTCCTGGTCCAGCATCCGGACGATTCCCATCGTCGATAACCTCGGGCGACCACACATCCTCTACCAAGTGCCGTACCTGTCGAAGATCGAAGATCATTATCTCGATGCCACCGGCTGGAAGGTGCGTAGCTTCACGTGGAGCGGGGGACTCCAAGACGCGGTCATCGACGCGGCCGGGAACACACACTTCGCCATGACGATGGCCGGCAACCCCCAGGCACTCCTCTCCTACGTTCGGATGGATGCCAATGCTTGGTAGCACGTGATCGTCAACGCCAAATAAAGAACCCACCACGCGCGAGCCGAAATCAACTCCGCTTGCGCCGGGAGCGCGGCGCGGCTTTCTTCGTCTTCTTCGCGACCACGCCCGGCAGCTCGCGCGGGGACGGGCGCTGGCCCGCGGCGAGCTCGCGCGAAACCCAGGCGACGGCCGCGTCGATGAACGCGCGCACCTGCACGAGCGCGCCGCTCTCGAGGTGCGGCCGCACGAGCATGCGCGGGAGGAGCGCGATGCCGAGACCGCGCACGGCGGCGTCGCACAAGAGGTCGATGTCGTTCGAGAAGAACGCGCCGTCGACGTGGAGCTTTGCGGGCCTGCCGGTAGAACGCCTCACCGACCTCGGTGAGGACGAGGCTGCGCGTGGTGCGGAGAAGGAGGCGCGCGCCGAGCCGCTCCTCGAGGCGCGCGAGGCGTCGGCTCACGGTCGCGCGGGGGACGCGCAGCTCGGCGGCGGCGCGGGAGAGGGATTTGGCGTCGACCGTCTTGGTAAAGGCGACGAGTTCCGAGGTCTCCACGGGTTCGCTCATATGGATCGAATTGTATCAAATGATGCCAACTGTTGACGCATTGTTACGAATTGCGATCGCGCCCAAGCTGCTCTCCGAACATTGAAACAGCAGGGCCATGACCTCTCGTTCACCCAGGTCCCTCTGGAGGTCTTCGCAGGCTTCTTCCCCGGGGCCGCTGGACTCGGCGCGACGTTAGCCTACTTCGAGTCCCATACCTACCTCGGTCCGCGTTCATTCGCCGATGAGATCGCGCTCGCAAACAAAGTGGCAGGCAGAAAGCCGAGCTCATTTGCATCGTGGGCCCGGGTGAATTTTCGCGTCCAGGCAGCTTCGCCGGCTTGAGCCATCATGCTTCCTCACGATTTTGACGGCCGCTCGTCGAAACGGCCGAGTGGATCCAGCTTCCGCCGTTTGGCCTGCGGCGCTTCGAGTGGTTCTTTACCCATGTCGACCATAATGTGAATATTTCTTTCTGATGATGAGCATTGCGGGCAATGTGATATCGAAGAACATATGCTCAAGAACCTGACCTCTCTGCATACTCCGGAGCTGTTGCACACGCTTGCCTCGATGGGACACGGCGATGATATCGTGGTCGTCGACGCCCACTTCCCGGCCGTTTCCATGGCGCAAAGACTCGTCCGGCTCGACGGCGTCAGCGCTCCAGTGGCGTTGGATGCCATTCTGCAGCTCATTCCGCTCGATACGTTCGTCGCCGACCCGGCCTTGCGGATGGAGGTGGTGGGAAAGCCAGATGAGGTGCCGGAAGTGCAGAAAGAATTTCAAGCGGTCATCACGAATCGGGAAGGGAAACCTTCGCCCTTGACAAAAATCGAGCGCTTTGCATTTTACGAACGGGCGAAGAAAGCTTTTGCCATCGTCGTGACCGGTGAACTGCGCCCTTACGGGTGCGTGATCATCAAGAAGGGCGTTATCTTCTAAATGAGGGTGGCCGGTCCACCAAACGAAGATTGCTTTTACGCATGATGATATGTCGTGTTTGCAACAAGGGCCTCTGGACGGTTGGCTTCTGCTTCGTCCAAAGGCCACTTGAACATTCGAGCAAGGTACGGCGCTCATTGGCGCGTTTCGCGCGCAGGACGGCGTCTCCGAGCGCCTGAGGTTCGATGCGCAACTGCGTCACGGAATCTCCCATCGCCGGGGATTTCGACAGCGAGCATCATCGACACAACCGTGCTTTCGCCACGTTGCGAAAAAGCGCGTGAAGGGCCGGAAGTGAAATGTCGAGACGGCATGTTCATGGTCCACGGTTTACGGCCTGCATTGGCGTTTGAATCTCATCAAATAGGCATTCGCGTCGCGACACTCGCGAAAGCAAATATTCGCGGTACCGGGCGCCTCTCGCGCACCGGCGCCAGAGTTTTCTTGACTAGCACCCCCGACAAGCCCAGATCGATACAGTCGGTAAAAGCGCCGACGGCTTTCGGAAGTGCCCTATGGGCAAGGAGATAACCATGAAGACAATGAAGAAGTTCATTGCCCGTAAAACCGGTTCCGCGCCGATGATCAGTGGTTTCACGGTGTACGACGTCCTTCCGTTGTGATCGAGGTTTCGCAGGTGACGCGGCCCCCGGAACGGTTCGGGGGCCGCGTCCTTGTCGAGAAAAATGGAGGGCGGGCATGCGGCATCTGTGGATCATCGGCGCTTCGCCGGCTGAGCGCCTGGCATCGGCCGAGGCCGATCTCTCGGTCACCTGTCATCGTCGGCTGCGCGGGCCGTTCACCGGCGCTGGTAGCGTGCTCGCCGAACTCGTGCCGCGCATCCATTCTCGCTGGCCCGAAGTGGTGCACGAGCACCGTTTTGCCATCCTGACCGTCGCGCCGGAATTGGTCGAGTTCACCGGCGAGGTTCCGAAAACGCTGCACATGACGGCCCCCATCGAGGAACGCACCCGATACCAGACCGGGCTGGCACGCAGGGCTGCGCATGGCGTCGTCGAGCTGCTCGTCGCGTACGCGCGGCGACTCGGGGAAGGTACCCTGCGGCTGGCTTTCGATGCCGCTCATGCCTCTGACGCGACCGATCAGGAGTTCCTCGCGATCCTGCTGCGCAGGGCCAATCCGGCCCTGCTGCAAGTGCACGTCGGTACCAACGAGCAGCCGCTTCCCACGGTACTGGCCAAGGCCTTGGCCACGTACGCGACATCGTTGACCGTTCATCCATCGGCGGCGACACCGGCCGAATCGTCATCGCGTTCACAGGACGTGCTGCTGCGCGCGTACATCGAGGGCCACGGCACCAGCGACGATCCCGAGGAGCTGGCCGCATGGTCGCGGGCGGACCCTCGCCATCGTGCCGAATTGCACGACGCCGCTGCCGACGCGCTGAGTCGTAGTGGTGACCTCGGCCACCAGCTCGGAACCATTCCGTTCCATCGCGAACACGGCAGTGATCCGGCCGGCGCCGGCGTGCGGGCATTGGAGTTCGCCGCGCAGTACTGCGCGGGTCAGGGCTTCATCTCGGCGGCGGCCGATCTTGCGGGGCGGGGCCTTGCGCTGCTCACGCCGGATCGTCAGCGGGAGTACTGCCTGTTCATGGCGATTCTCGCGCTGAGCCTGCGCGGGACCGATCCGAAAGAAGCCGAGCGAATTCTCAACGAGCTGCGCGGCGAATATGCGCACCCAGAGGTGCACCGCTCCACCAGCTATTCAATCGCCATGCTGCACGCCGTGTTCTACGCCGAGAAGAACCTCTCGCTCGCCAAGGCGTACGCGCAGAACGCGCTCGCGTTCGCCGGCCTGGTCGGGGATGCTCGGGAGCGGTCTTTCCGGACTTCGTTCCTCCGCAACGCGCTGGCCCTCATCGAGATGCGGCTCGGCAATCGGGCCGAGGCGCTGCGGTTGGTCACATCGGCAATCGAGATTCTCGTCGAGGAGCTGCCCGAGGACGCCTACCGCCAGCATCATTCGGTGCTGCATCACAATCGGGCCAAGGTGTATCAGCTGCTCGGAATGCTCGAAGCGGCCGAGCGGGACCTCAATGACGCAATTGCCCTCGATCCGTACTTTCCCGAGTTCCGTTACGACCGGGGCAACTTGGCCCGGCTGCGCGGAGATGACGCGGCCGCTGTCGGCGACTATGAGGCGGCGATGGCGCTCAGCGCACCGATCCTGGAGGCCTATTACAGTCGAGGGGACGTCCGTGCGAGCACCGGCGATGCCCATGGCGCGATCGCCGACTTCGGGTACGTGCTCGAACTGGAGCCCGATCACCTCGACGCGCGAATCAATCGGGCCGCATTGCTCTTCGAAGCTGGGGATCTCGATGGTGCCGCGGAGGACGTCGCACATGGCCTCGCAGCCGATCCGCGCAACGCTCACCTGTTGTGCACCCGGGGCCAGATCGCCATGGAACGCGAGGAGCACGAGGTGGCCCGGACAAGCTTCGCCGAGGCGCTCGCCATGGCCCCTGACCTGTCCGCCGCGTTGGTTGGCAGCGCGGTACTCGACTTCACGGAGCACGACTTCGACGCCGCCGTGGCCAAACTGACCAGGGCATTGGAGCTGGCCGGCGACGATCCGGATCTGCGCTACAATCGAGGTCTCGCGAATCAGGCCGCAGGCCGATTCGATGCCGCGATCGAGGACTTCGAAGCGGCACTGAGGCTGCCAGAAGCCGACGAGGCCCAGCTGCGCACCCAAATAGACCTCTGCCGCATCGAATTGAAGCGCGTTCCGAGTTCCCCGCTCACTCGGGCCTTGTCGTCGTAGTCGGTGAGCTTCAATCGAAGGCGCCCGGATACAGTCCGAGATCGCCGTTGGGATTGTTTCCCTTTGGGTCGCCAATATAGAGCGTGATCAGCGCCTTGTACCGATCGAGCGACGCGCGGTCGCTCATGAAGGCCGGCAGTGCTCGTGGGTCGGAATTTCCATAGTTCCAAATGGATTCGTAGCCATCGGGCGGCGCGACGTCGGAGCGCGTGCTCCATGCCGACAGCCGGACGAGGTTCTGCTGGTTGGCATGCGAGATGACCCAGCTCATGTAAAGCTTGGCAGCAGCTGGATGCGGTGCGTCCTTGAGAATGGCGGCCGTCTGTGCCCAGGTGACCCACGGGCTGTTCTTGGGAAGTGAAAATTTAGCGGTTTGGCCGGGCCGAAAGATGATGGCTCCGCCCAAGCCGAAGGCCGCCGCATACGTGCCATTGCGAACCAGGTCACCCGCGTCTTGAGTGCCGCGAACGAACTTCGGATTCTGCGCAATGAGCTTTTTCAAGTAATCCAAGCCGTATTGGTCCGTAAGCTGCTTGAAATAGAACAGAACGGCATCATCGTCGTTGGGATACGTGAACACGAGCTTGTCTTTGAACTCGGGCTTCAAGAAATCCCCGGCCTCGACCGGCGCGTCATTTCCGAGTGAGGTGGCCGCGAGGGTCGCGAACGCGTGGAACCACACGCCGGTGTAATACCCGTCCCTATCCTTGACCGCCTCGAAAACCTTACTCCAACCGACAGGCTTGTACGCGAGCAGGGCGCCCTGGCGCTTCCAACGTGGAAAGTCATCGAAGGTCTGAAGCTGGACGACGTCGGCGACGACGTGATGCTCTGCGATTTGATTGTCGACGCGCGCATCGTGAACCTTACTGAGGTCGACGACGTCATTGATTCGAATGCGTGGAAATTGCGCAAGAAAAGCGTCCTTGGTCCGATCTTGCTGGGTAGGCTTGTCGCCTCCCGCGTAAACGGTCAACTCGCCCCCCTCGGCAAGGGCTTCGGCGTACAATTGCTGGAGCTGCTGGTCCTCGGATTCCAGATCCGCCGAAGGCGAGTTTTCCAGCGGTTCCGAAGTCGGCTCCGTTGCCGGCGACGCTGACGCGCATCCCGCAACGACAAGGAGAACCCAACCGAATCTAGGAAGAGCCACGTTCATGACGCCACTTTGATTGATTCTTGAATTGAAACAAGCGTTACGCGCTCATGATTGGCATTTTCGGGCGCCGCAGGAATAGTTAAGGTGCCCCCTTACGGAGTCGGGCAAAGAATCAATTGGTCAAAAATACGAACTGCGAACAATTTCGTCTTCAGCAGTTGGCTCCGTCTTTTCAGAACAACGATGGTCGGCGCGGATGTCGACGCCCTTCGTGGCGCGAGAGATCCGCGCTGGCATGATTGGATCCGTGGTCATTTTCTCTGATCCGCGAGACCTCGCTCCGAACATGGCTACGGCGAGACTTCGGATGCCCATGGTCCCGACCCGAGGGGCGGCATGCCGAGGCTCGTCGACTCCATTTGGCCGAGTGAGGTGCGATATGACGATTCAGCGTGGGCACGCGTGGGCGGTGGTGATTTCTCTGATGGGCGCGTCCGGCGCCGTCGCTTGCAGCGGCGGCGAGACTCCACAGGGGGCGGAGACCAAGTCGGCTTTGCGCTCCGAGCTGCGGAGCGGTCTCATTTCGATCGCAACGCACAGAAATCAATTCGGGGCCGATCACTCGGCCGGCGCCCACATTTGGCAGCAGGAGCGACCCGACGATTGCGAAACATTGGCGGCCGAAGAAAGTTGCAAGGTGACCTTCTGCAGGAGCTCCGACATCGGAGCTGTTACCTCATTCAGCGCGGGCGATATCGAGATCAGTGGGGCCCGGATCGCTCCTCCCATCGTGCTGAATCCGCTGCCTGGTTCCGGCTACACGCGATGGATAGGACAAGGTACGATTTGGTCGGGAGGTGAAGCCGTTCGAATCAAGGCGGCCGGTGAGCCGGGCGGCTTGCCCGCGTTCGATGTGGATCTGAACGCGCCATCGCTCACCGTATTCTCGAGGCCGAACTGGGCGACGGGGGAGCGCGTCATCGATCGATCCGTCGACCTCGATCTGGCGTGGCAACCAGAGAACGTCGCTGCCGGCAACATCCATGCAAGGATCAATGTAACGCAAGTAAATCCGCATCATCAGTGGTGGGATGTCGACTGCTACTATCCGGTAGCAAATGAGAAGGGATCCGTACCCGCCCGCCTTTTGTCGATGATTCCTGCTTCAGAGGGCGGCTTCGGCAACGTTGATTTTCGCGTAGAAGCCGAGAAGGTCTCTGACGTCGATGGATTTCGCGTGAAGTCGCAGTTTTGGACGACAGCCAACTTTCCCGGCGACATTCAGGCTGCGGGCTCCGCGACAATCAAGTAGGACGGACACCTGGTCCAGCTACCTTTTGCACCCGCCCGCGGATAGTTGCGGTTGCGGTTCCGGGGCGGCGTCCTCTGTCGTCCTCGTCCTCGGCGGCGAGAATTCGCAAGGACCTACGGCGCCGGTTGGCGAAACCGAGTAGCAGAGGGCGCCGCCTGGTGTCGTTGTCACCGAGCCACCTGGCTTCACGTCGACGGTGACTTTGTCCCCTTCTGCCGTTGCGGTCACCGAATATCCGGTGGCGGAAGGTGCAACGTCGATGATCACGTGATCCGCGGCGCCCGTCTGGGTCACCGTATACCGCGCCCGGTCCGTGGTGGCGTTGGTCGCCTGGTCCGCCGCGAAGAGCAAAACCTGATTTCGCGGGCCCTGCACATGGACACCGACGACATTGCCGGCGCTCACGTTTCCATCGCTCGCCGATAGCCTCACTTGCTCCGGAACGGTGCTGGAGGCCGAAATGACGGTGAGCCATTCCTGATCGCTCGAAAGGTTCGAATGTTCCTCGAGCCGAGTGACGCCGCCGGGCAAGCTCACCGACTGCACGCTCGCGTCTCGAGGAAGCAGCATGCGGACGCTTCCGGTGATAGCGCCGTCTTTGGAAATATCGAAGCGTTTGTCCGTGGCCTTACCAGAGGAAGGCGCCTCCGCGGGCGCGCTCGGAGTGTGAAAGGCCATCCACTGATCCGGGCTACCGGTCACGCTGGTTCGGTCGAAGACGACGAACGTGGAGGGACGGAAGAAGACGAGATCACGCGTGAACGCGCGAAGAAGAGTCGATCGGTACATCTGCTCGATTTGTGCGCCGCGCGCCCGTACGAAGCCGCCCCAATCCTCGTAGCGCTCGACGTGGGTCTGCGCCTTGTCCGGGGACGCACTCGACTGCCCCGGGTTGAACGGATTGCTCGGATCGGACACGAAGAATGTATTGTAAAGTGCACGCGATTTTTTGCCCCAGCTGTCGTCGTAAACGAAGTCTTCGCCGGGGGTGCCCGCGACGCGAGGAATCCATCCCGTGGCATTCACCAGAACGGGTGCACCGCCGTTGACGACGCTGAGGCTCCCTTGATTGAACATCTGCTCTCCGGAGTCCGGGGCATTGATGTAGGTGCCACTCGAGAACGCGGCCCACGCGGCATCGCTCTTCCACGACGAACGCATGGCAACGTGGCCGGGGCCTGGCGCGAGGTACGACAATTCCTTGTCCTGATAAGGCTTCGCGACGAGTGCAGGGTCCCAATAGAGGAACTTTTCCCACGGCGCTCGATTGTCGGATACTGCGATGATGTCCGCCGCGAACGCGCGCGCGGTGGCCGCCGACGGATGACCGAGCTCGCCGAGCGCGGTCGCGAGCGCGCTCGCAAGCGCCGCCGACGGTGCGGGGTTCGTCCCCGCCCGCACCGTGCCCAGATCATCGACCTGCTCGAGCGACGGCCAGGTGAAATACATCCCATAATTGGCCTGATCGCGCGCGAGTGGCACGTCGCGCATCCAGTCGAGCCCCTTCGCCGTCTTCGCCGCCCAGAGGGCGTCGACCATCCCGCGCACCGCCCGCGGTCCGTAGATCCACCCTTCCGGCCAGCCTCCTCCGGCCATCGAGCGCACGAACGCGGGCTTGACCAGACCTTCCCACATTTGGCTTATGTCCGCGAAGTAGGCCTCGGCCTTGGGATTGTCTCCCTCGGTGCCCAGCGCGGTCGCCAACTTGGTCAGAAAATAGCCCGCGAAATAATTTCCAATCGGCTGGTTGCGAATGAACCCAGCAAGGTCGTACCAGTCGATCCATAGATTCAGCGACGTAATGACGTTCGAACGTGTCGTCGCCGAGAGCGCGGGATGGAGCCAATCGAAGCCGATGGCCATTCCGACGCCGAAATTGCGTATTCCATAGCCATGGTCGGTCGATGGCAATTGCCCTCCCGACTCGACAGGGGTCGACATCGCATCGAGCAGCCGTCCGCCTGCGCTGCCATAGGCCTGCTCCGCGGCGACGTCGCTGCCCGCGACGATCCGATAGCAGAGACCGAGCGACATGATCGGTGGCAGGTACTCTTCGCCCTGATACCCGGGTCCGATATTTGGAAAGTTGGGATATGCGGTGGCGCCCGGTAGATCGATGGATCCCGCAGCGTATCCGTCGCATTTTCGTTTGAGCTGTACCCATGCAGGATCGTTGGCGGCCGCGCGGGCTTTCAACCGGGCCATCAACGTAGGGGTGAGAAAGAGCCTCGCGGCGGGGCGTGCCACGAGTGCCGCATTGACGTTGCATGTGCTCTCGGTGCTCGCGGGCGCGCCATCGGACGAGCATCCTGATGCGAACGTTGCTATTGCGATGCACGCAGACGCAATGAACGACTCCGTCCGTCGGATGTCTTGCATTCGAGTCGAGCTCCTCGTAGATGGCTGCGAGCCTGCAAGACGGTGCAATTCCCCCGTCGCCAGCACCTTGCCCGGAGCAAAACTCCGGGTTCTTCGTGCTCGCAGTCGTTGTTCAAGAACAACCGCACCGACGCGAAGCCGTTCGCATCCCTATCCCTTTGCGTCGAGCAAGATTCGACCGCACGTCCGCGTTAGCGCAAGGAGAAGGTGAAGCTATCTAATTAGCTTCTACTGTGTGGTACGATGTGATGAATTCTTACAGCGTTGCGGCCAATTTATCCGAAGCATTCGACTCATCCGCCGCGACATCCTGAAGCGCAAAAACGCGTGCGATTGCGTGCAATGAGGGCGCGCGAGGCAGAGCCTTCGCGTGACTCATTGGCCGACACACATCACGTCTTCCAGGACTTGCAGCTCGTCTTTCGCGCGGGACGCGACGGGTGCGTCGCCGGTGGTGTTCTCCGAGATCACGACTGAGCGGGTGCCTCCTTCATTGACCGCATTGCGGGTGGAGAACCCAGGGGCGTCGCCGGGGTGATGCCAGAAGCCGCCACACCTCGTTGGAGACCAAAAGATGCCGAGTCCGTCACGCATGCCGGGAAACACGGCCTGCAGCTCGGTCGCCGGAACGGTCTCGTGCATTTCGGCCATGCGCGCCGGGGATAGAAGTTCTCCACCCTGCAACGCACGCCAGAATCGAGTCAGATCCTCGGTCGTGGTGATCAGGCTACCCGCGGCACCGCCCCAGCTCATATTGAGCAGCGTGACGTCGGCGACCGGCTTTCCCCTCGAAAATGCGTTGTACCCCTGCGCATGTGGTGCGGGAAGAGCGGGCCAGTCTCCCGGCTCGAACGTGTGCCCCATCTGGAGCGGTTCCAAGATGCGTGTGCGGACCTCCTCGCTCCAAAGGTGGCCCGTGGCCTTCTCGATGATCATCCCCGCAAGCGTGTAATTCGTATTCGAATAGCTCCAACCCGTTCCAGGCTCGAAGTTTGGCTGGTGTGCGACGGCCATGGCGACCAGCTCCTCGGGATCGAAGTGTCGAAAGCGCGTCGCTTGGTAGTCTTCTTCGTCCTTGAACATATCCGTCGAGTACTCGTGAAGACCGCTCGTGTGCTGCAGCAGATGGCGAATCGTGATCCTTTTGCCGTCGTTGCCATGACCGGATACCAGCCCGGGCAACCACCGATCGACGGTGTCGTCGAGGCGAATTGTTCCCTCGTCGACGAGTTGCAATATCACCACTGCGACGAACGTCTTGGTGTTGCTGCCCATTCGGAACTGGCTCTCGAACGCCACAGGCTCCGTGCCATTGTGACGAGCACTGCCGCTGCGGGCATCGATCACGTGCGCGCCGTCGCTCCCTCGAGCGACCGCGCCAATCACGCCGCCGGCATGAAGCCGCTCGAGACCTCTTTGCAGGACCGTCGCTATTTGGCTGTCCTCCTGAACGGTCAGCCCAGTGGATGACCCCTCACGATGATTTGGCGAACTGTCCTCCGCACAACCTGCAAAAAATGCCAAGCTCGCCAATACCAAGCACACCGTCTTATTGGGATTCACACGATCTCCTTCATTGAGTGGCCACTTGGTTCCCGCTCCGGCTCGTTCGTTCAATGCCAATCGAAATTTGCGAGCTCGGGCTCGCCCAGCAACCCCCGGACGCACGCCACAAGAGCCTGGTAGGGCTCTAAGATAGGAACATGAGAGCTCTCCTCACCTCGTCCGGGATCAAGAACAGCAGCATCCAGGGCGCGCTGGTCAATCTGCTGGGCAAACCGATCGCCGAGTCCAATGCCCTCTTCATCCCCACGGCCATCTATCCCTTTCCCGGCGGGGCCGGCATGGCGTACCGGGCGATCTGCGGCAAGGGTCCGACGCCGTTGTGCGAGCTAGGTTGGAAATCGTTGGGGGTCCTGGAGCTGACGGCGCTGCCGACCATCGAGAAGGCCGCTTGGGTGCCGGCAGTTCGGGATGCCGACGCACTGCTGGTGGGGGGCGGTGACCCGCTGTTTCTCGCCAACTGGATGCGGCGCTCGGGTTTGACCGATCTCCTGCCGACGCTGCGCTCCGAGGCGGTCTACGTTGGGGTAAGCGCCGGGAGCATCGTTGCTGCCGCCATCTTCGTGGAGACGTACACCGAACCGCCCCGAGGAAACGATCGACCGCTGAAGACGGAGGACATCGTCTTCACCAGCCCCCGGGGCGACGTCAAGAAAACCCTGGTGACAGGACAGGGCCTAGGACTCGTCGATTTCGCGGTGATCCCGCACCTCGAGCACCCAGAGCACGCCGACGCTTCCTTGGCCAACGCGGAGAAGTGGGCGGCACGGATTCCCGCGCCAACATACGCGATCGACGATGATACCGCCATTAGCGTGGTCGACGGCGATCCCCAGGTCGTCTCCGAGGGGCAGTGGAAATTGTTCCAACCGGAACCGGCCGAGCGCCACGTGATACACGACGAGTCGGGATTCGTCGATGAGGCCCCTCGTTCGGCTCGATCGTGAGATGCGGTTGATTCGTCGAGGCGCATTGCCACGCCGTGAACGATGTTTCGAGGCGGGTTTGGCCTTAATCGTCGACGACAGCAACCGCATCAACCTCGATCAGATAGTCGGGAGATAGGCGCGCAACTCCCATCACGACGTTGGCCGGCTTGTGATCCCCGAACAGCGTCGCTCGAGACTTTTCGATGATCGGGTAATGGAAATCGCGCTGGTAATCGACGACGTAGATCGTAATCTTGGCGACTTGATTGGGCCGGGCACCTGCGGCTGCAAGGGCTCGACCGAGGTTGGCAAAGGTCTGGCGCACTTGAACCGCGAAATCACCTTGGCCGACCAGCTTCCCGTGTACGTCTTCAGGCTCCTGGCCAGAGACAAAAATCAGCTTGGTACCCCTCGCGACAACGACTTGAGTGTACGTTTCCGGGGTGGGTAGTTCCGGGGGATTGATGCATTCGAGCGTCATTTGTTTTCGGTCCTCCGTACGATCTGACTTTGCAGCGTACGCCGCAGAGTCGCAGCATGGAAGCGAGCTGGCGCGGGCTGAGCTCGAGGTAGCGGCCGCGTGGCCATCTGCTCAGTACAATGGCTATATTCGCTTTATGATCGAGGCGGACTTGTTCCGCAGTTCACCGGAAGCCGATTCTAACAACGCGCCTGCATTGCGCGGGCAGACATCGCCCGACGATGCGGTTCTCAATGGCGTGGTGGTCGCGGGTACGTTCGCGTACGTCGATTAGAGACCGCTGGGCGGACGAACGGAATAGAGACGATTCGGAGTCCCTTTCAGACTCGCGCGCATCGTCTCGCGATGAAATTCCTGAAGTGCGTCCACGAGTGGCCACTGCTCTGGGATGGCCTGCGGCTGACCGTAATCGCGATGACCGGTAGCAACGCTGGCACCTTTTTCGCCGACGAATCGGGCCAGCGCTCCTATTTTGTCCTCGCGTTTCGTCTGCAGACGAAGCCATCCGATGAATGAATCAGGATCCGGTGCGGCAGGATCTGCAAGCACCGATTTCTCGAGCCAATGCGCATGCGTGCGTAGGTCTCGCGCAATATCTCGGCTTTCCGGGCCCTCGTTGGCTTTCTCGAGTCGGGCGGCGAAAAGGCGCAGAACGCACATCAGGTCCATCGCAGAATCCCGGAGCGCGAGCAGCTCCTGGTCCCCTTGGATAGGCGTTGTAGACTTGCTTGAACCGTCGCCCCCCATCATTCTCTCCCGCGCCCAAGGCTCGTATCATCCAGATCTCCTTGGTAGCTCCAATGCGTGCGAGGCTCCGTAAGAACTTTGACGTTCGCCGATTGGTTTGGAAACCGGCGACGTGGGGTGGAGCCCGCTCCCGCAAGGAGATGTCCCGTTAGGGTTGACCGTAGTACTGCTGCAGGCCCGCTATGTCCGTCTGGCTCAAGTTGCCATCGTTGTTATAGCGAGGATTGCAGTAATTCATGACGGACATCGCATCCCAGTCGCCCACCGTCGTATCGCCGTTGCTGCCCTGCGGGGCCTGGTCGCAGGTGTCAGGTGTGTCGGCCCTATTCTGCTCGTGAGCGAAACCTAGGGCGTGCCCAAACTCGTGGACGGCGATGGCCCGAATACAGTACTCGACCTGGTTCTGACACGCCGGGCTCCAGTTCCTGAACGTAAAGTCCAGAAGCATCCCATTGCGGACGTGGTCCAGGTCGCTCCCAAGTCCGAGCGTTCTAGGATTCTGGTCAGCAATCGCAATTCTTATGTTCGCTCCGCCCGACACAGCACACGA
Source organism: Sorangiineae bacterium MSr12523 (assembly GCA_037157775.1). Lineage (NCBI taxonomy): Bacteria > Pseudomonadati > Myxococcota > Myxococcia > Myxococcales > Pendulisporaceae > Pendulispora > Pendulispora brunnea. The sequence goes on along the minus strand of CP089982.1, from coordinate 12,270,287 downwards.
GCCCCAACCCGTGAATTCCAGCTGAGAGAAGCGTTGCCACGTGTTTTCGATGGCGGTGCGCACCCATCCCTTTTGCCTATTGAAGCCCCCAGTCTCCCAGCAGACGCTGATCTGATTGTCGTCCCAAACATTGGTACTCAGAACGTAAAGTTCTTGCGACGTGCTCTCGACTTGCTCCGAAGGAGGGCTATCCGCGGCGCCCGAACAGCCGACGATGCTGAGAAGGGCCGCTGCTACCAGCGGCATCGGCAGCCAACGTATCACGATGCAAGTAGGCGAAGATTTGGCAAAGGGCGCGGAACGCTTGGATTGCTCACTCATCATCGATCCTTTCGCTGAATGGCAGGTCGACCGAGAGTCGACGCATTCAGGATGCACAATCGTGTTGTGGGTGGGGAAACGTCGTTTTCAGATCGCGTCCACGTTCCGAATGGGCAACTGGATAACTGCCCTCGTATGAATGGAGGCGACGAAAGCTCGCGCTTCTTACCTGCTCGTGCCGGCGTGAAACCAGGTCGTGCAGTCAAGCACGCCGGTGAGTGCGCAATGATGTCATAGTTTATGAAACAAACTTCGAGATGCAATAGCTCACTGCGTCAACGGCCTCTCCTCCCACATCGGGCGATTCGAGCCGCAGGCGGGGCATGGCTGGTCGGAAATGAATGACTGCAATCCGACATTGCTCACAATCGTCCCCTGTCCCATGAGCAATGCAGGTAGGGTGCCTGGTCGCCGGACTGCGCCGCGGTGACGCGCCGCGCCGATTTCGCGAAATCCAAACGAGACTGCATGCACGAGCTAAGACTCGGAGGATTGTTATCAATTTGGTTTCGGCTGGCTGAAACGTCGTTATCCCGTCTCCCCGATGACCCGGCGGTAGTTGGATAAGCAACGCCGCGAATCGTGCCGCTACCCACTGCACGAAAAGGTGCTCTTCCGCGCTGGGTTTTCGGAGTCCACGCTTACCTGCTGTCAGCCCGCAATCAGGCGGTCGACGGCTTGGCGGTGTTGACGGCCAATTGTGCGGCGAAAGCGCGCTTGTACGCGGGGCGTGCTTCGCCGCGGGCGACGTAGGCGGCCAGGGTCGGAAATTTGTCCAGAATGCCCGATGGTCTCAACCTGAGGAGCACCGACACCATCATCAAGTCGCCCGCGCTGAATGCACCATCGAGCCAGTCGGCGTCGCGCAGGCGGACGGAGAGTTGGTCCAGCCGTGCGCGGATGCGATCTTCGACCAGAGGCAGGCGCTCGGCATACCAGGGCTTGTCTCGCTCCACGATCCGGGCGGTTACGAGGTCGAGAATTGGTGGTTCCACCGTGTTGAGCGCGGCAAAGATCCATGTGATCGCGCGCGCCCGAGCGCGGGCGTCGTCCGGCAGCAAGCCCGCATATTGCTCGGCGATGTGAAACACGATCGCACCTGTCTCGAACAGCGCGAGATCGCCTTCCTCATAGGTCGGAATTTGCCCGAACGGATGGATCGCCAGATGCGCGGGTTCCTTCATCGCACGAAACGAAACAAGGCGAACCTGGTAGGGTTGGCCCACTTCTTCGAGCGCCCAGCGAACGCGCGTGTCGCGCGCCAGTCCCATGCCTCCATCGGGTGAGCGTTCAAAGGCAGTAATCGTGATGGTCATCGAGAGGCTCCTTGTTGGCGAACAAGACCGGCGTGTTGGACAGGAGCCCGTGAGCCATCTGCCCACCGTGCTGCCTGCCTTCACTGTTACGTCGAACGACCTTTCCGAGGATCGACAAGGAGGCGATCTTCTTCTTTTACGCGCCCTCGCGGACCACTTGGTCGGGTGCGGGCGCCATTTCACTGCATCAAACCTGCAGCGTTGAGCGCCCTTCGGCAGACGCGAGAACGATGGCCTGCTGAAGCGGACTCGCGGTCACCTTCGACCACATGATCCCAGGCGCCGAATGGGACAAGGCGTCGACCAGCACGATTCGCAACGCCGCGGGGGGCGCGAGATCGCTGCGGGCTGCGCGAAGGGCTCGGTAGCGCGCGAGGACACGGGCGAGATCGATGACCATGGTGTTCACCGCATAGCTCTTGGCATATTCCGCTTCTTGGTATTTGTCCGCGGCCCGCAGTGCGTGCATGGCCTCCGACGGCTGGTCCAAAATACGAAGCTTGATTTCGCCGAAATTTTCGTCCGAGTACCAGCCGTCGAAGCCGGGAAGGCCCGCCACCGAGCCCGATTCGAGGACTTTGCGCACCTCTTCGGTGAATTGATTGTTGTCCATCCCGTCGACTTCTTCGGGGTACCAATTGGGCTGTAGGAACAAGACGCCCGGCTCCTCACGCGCCAGAAGGCCATCGAAGACGTGCTTCACGGCCGCGGCAGGGTTCGCGAGCGCATTCGGCCCCAATGCACGAAATCGAGTACCGAAAAGAAAGAGCGAAATGATGACCGTCGGCTCGTAAAGCGTGATGATCCCCTCGTCATGATTGATATAAAGCGAGCGCCCGCTATTCTGGAATGCTTCGAGGCCCTGCATGACTGCCGCTTCTTCGGCGTCTGACAATTGCATTTCCCAGGCCCATTGCCGCACTGGAACGAACTTGTTCTTCTCGTAATCGGAATCCATCTTGCCCAGCATCAGGCTGCGGGCGACGAAAAACGCGACGATCAAGGCCACCACCACACCGAGAGCAATCCACATCAAAGTCTCCTGAAATGTTAACGTCTAATTACGTTTCAAATATGCAGTGATACCCCACACGACGAGGGCCACAATCACGGCGACAACTCCGAGCGCAAGCACCATCAAATTGCGCTCGGCGCGTCGAAAGCGTTCGAGGCGCGCCTCGAAGTCGGCGGCCGCACGCTGCGCTTCCGGCTTGTCCCCGTGAAGGCGCAAGCGGGCCGAAATAGCGTCGAGACGGTTGGACGCGGCGAGCGAGACTTCGTCCGCCTCCCCGTCCTTGAGAAGCGGAAGGCATTGTAGGCCCGCCTCGACGAGCACTTGCCACTGACTCGGGAAATACCCCGCCGTGAGCAACTGCTGCTGCCTTTCCGCCCCCGCAGCTTGCAGCAATGTGTGAAATTCACGCAGCGCCTGCATTTGCGCCCCCACGTGCTCGGTGGGCTCGACGAGGGTGCCGCAGTATTTGCAAATGAGCTCGAGGGCTTGCGCGCCGCACTGCGTGCAACGCGGCACGTCCGCGACCGCGGTGGCCGGGCGACCTCGCCCGACCGGCAGCGCGTCCCGTACGGCGCGAACCAGGGGGTCACCGGAGAGGGCCAAAACGGCCAGGCTCTCCGAATCGAGGAGGGGGCCCACCTCTTCTTCGATGGCCATCATCAATTCGACGAGATCTTTCCAGGAAGCCGCACCCCTCACAATGAGATCGAGGTTCATCATGCCGATGACGAGAAACTCGGGATGCACGTACGGGCCGCGAGTCAATACGATGTGCGCCAGACGATAGAGTGCGTCGCGCTGCCAGCACGGCTCGCCGAAGGGGTATGCGAGCGAACTGCCGGCGGCAATCGCCATCACGGCCTCCGCCGTGGCTCGCTCGCCCATTTGGGCCGCAAGCGCTCCGGCGATTTCGTGGAGAGCCTCCTGAATCCGCGGTGCATACATCCAGTGTCCCGAGAGATACGCGCCAGGTGTCCGCAATCTCCCTTCGCGTCGTCCATTCGCGCCGTATGAAAAACGCGACAGACGCGACGCCAATGAACCACTTACTGCGCTCGTCCCCTGCAGCCGTCGTGGCTAGGGACGTCACTCGAGGGTGGCGGGAAAACCCCAGGTCGTGAAGTGCTTTGGCAGAACGAAGACGTCCATCGCGGCGACCTGCCCGGCTTCGTCGAGGGTCATCACCGTCAGACAGACCGGGACCCAGGCACCACCGTCGCGACGCACGTACGCCAGTGCGGCCGGCTGACCGTTCATCGGTGTGGGCAGCATGCGATAGCGCCCGGAGCGAAGCTCGCCCTCCCACGTACCGGGGCTCGTCATCGTCGCCACGACCGCATCACGGCCGTCGAGCCAGTAGATCCAAGGCGGCATCGTCATCACGGCGTCGGCTCGGAGCATCGAGACGAGGTCGTCGAAGTCTCCCGTCTCCCATGCCTTGACGAACCGCGCGAGCGCTTCCGCCTTCTGCGCATCGAGTCGCTCGTTGCGCTCGCCGGGCGATTCGTCCGGAGAGGCCCCGCGTTGCTGGAGCGCGCCACGGGCCCGCTGGAGCGCGCTGTTGATCGCGGCGGTGGTCGTCTCGAGCATCGACGCCACGTCTTCCACGCTCCATTCGAGAACGTCATGCAGGATGAGCGCCGCACGCTGACGCGCGGGCAGTACTTGAAGCGCGCGCACGAACGCGAGTCGCACGCTCTCATGAAGACGTAGCCTTGCCTCAGGGTCGGTCGTCGCCGGCAAGAGCGTGTCGGGGTAGGGCTCGAGCCATGAAATGTCGCCTCGCATTTCCGTCGTCGGCGGTCCGGGCTGGACCGGTGGTCCGACGTCCGGTGGAAGCACGCGACGCTGCTCCTTGCGCAACATGTCGAGGCACGTGTTCGTCGCAATGCGATAGACCCAGGCGCGAAACGGCGCATGCGGCTCGTACGAAGACAGGTGACGCCATGCTTTCAGCTGTGTCTCCTGCAGCGCATCTTCGGCGTCTTGGAACGCGCCGAGCATACGGTACGCGTAGGCCGAGAGCTCGCGACTCAGCGGCTCGATCAAGTCTCGAAAAGCGGCTTCATTTCCCGCTTTTGCAGACGCGAGGAGGGCCTGTTCACTTTTTTCGAGCGCGAGCGATGAGTGCAGCACGTTTCCCACGTTGTACGGGAGAAAGGTGAGGAAACCAACATGAGCAAAGTGTTTGTCTTCTTGGGGATGTCGCTCGACGGTTACATCGCGGGGCCGAACAACAGCCTCGAGAATATGGGCGGCGACGGGTGGATGGATCTCCACGAATGGCTGCTCGAGCAGCGCGTGCTCCGGCAGAACCTCAAGCTCGGTGAGGGCGGGCAGACTGGGCCAGAGAACCAGTTCGTCGAGTCGATCCTCGCCCGCACGGGCGTGAGCATCATGGGGAAGCGAATGTTCAATCAAGGCGAGGTGGCCTGGCCGGAGGAGGCTCCCTTCCACACGCCGGTGTTCGTCGTCACGCACGAGGTCCGCGAACCATGGGTGCGCAAAGGCGGCACCACGTTTCACTTCATCAACGACGGCATCCAAGGCGCGCTCCGCCGTGCCTTCGAGGTAGCCGGCGAGAAAGACATCCGAATCGCGGGTGGGGGAAGCACCGTCATCCAATACGTGAACGCGGGCCTCGTCGACGAACTCTTCCTCGCCGTGGCTCCGACCTTCCTCGGCGTTGGCCTCCGCCTCTTCGAGGGAATCGACAAACACAGCGTGACCATCGCCCCGGTGGAGGCGATCAGCTGGCCGAAGGTGACCTTGCTTCGCTACGCGATCCAGCGCGCCGGTGCTTCTCGCGCACAGCGAGCACCTTGACCGCGTTGTTCGAAATCCACAGGCCGAGCGCGCGAGGAGCGGAAGCAACACGAAGACACCCCAGCGAGAGGTCACTTACCAAAAAGCACGTACTTACAAAAGGAAAGTGCCGCTGATATCGAAGCTCCGTACGAGACACACAAGGAGCACCCTTTCCGAGATGGCGAAAAAGTCCATTACCATCTTTGGTGTGGACACCGGACTCGGCGCCCCGTGTGCTCTCGGCACGCCGACACCTTGAGTAAACGAGTGCACAACGGCCATTCCGGATGCGTGCGAAGCTTTGCGCGGGAGCGTAAATCACGCTCGATCCCATTGTCGCGGCGTCGCGACGATTCGTTCCCGCCAATCTTCGGTTACAAGCAGGACTTCATGCTCGCAACGGCAGAAAATCCCACGGTGCGCTGGTCCCAGTGGCAGCGCATCGGCTTTCGTTTCGCCGGCACGTATCTCCTTCTCTATACCCTCCCATTCCTGCTCGGGATGATGCCCGGCATTGACGCGTGGTGGTGGAATACAGCGGACAAGCCGTGGCTGATGCTGGCTCGGTGGGTGGGCAGCCATATACTGCATCTCCGGACGGAAGTGACGCCCTTCCAGGATGGCAGCGCGGATACGACCTACGGCTATGTACGAGTCGTTTGCACGCTCGGCGTCTCGATCGGCGTGACGGCCGTATGGTCGTTCCTGGACCGCAGAAGGACGGACGACCTTACAGCGCACGACTGGCTGCGCTTCTTGCTGCGATACAACCTAGGCACCACGCTGCTCCTGTACGGCATCGTCAAGGTCATCAAGGTCCAGTTCCCATTTCCGCTAGCGCGTCTTGTGCAGACGTTCGGAGAGTCGTCACCGGCGGGGCTTCTCTGGTCGTTCATGGGAATTTCGACGGCTTACACATTTTTCGGCGGTGCAATGGAATTGCTCGCGGGTGCGCTCCTCCTTTTTCGACGCACCACCACGCTCGGAGCGCTCGTCGCCTGCGGTGTGCTGGCCAACGTGGTGATGCTCAACCTGAGCTACGACGTACCGATCAAGCTCTATTCATCGCACTTGCTCGCAATGACCGTCTTGCTCGTCATCCCCGACCTGAAACGGCTCGCCAATGTCTTCTTGTTCAATCGGCCATGTGAGCCTGCGAGACTCGATGGTCCAAAGTTCAAACAACTGTGGATGAATCGCACCTTCGTGGCCGTCCAGATTCTCGTGATGGGCACCGTCGTGGTCTCGAATGTCGTGGAATCGGTCGAACGCTACCGCAAGCAACATGACATTCCGAGCTCGGGCCTCTATGGCATTTATGAGGTCGAGACCTTCGTCCGAAACGGAGAGACGATTCCGCCACTGCTCACCGAGCGCACGCGTTGGCGCTGGGTTACCGTTCAAGGAAGCTTGCTATCGATCACCTCCGTCGAGGGTTCGGGCGAGAGGTATCGATCAAAGCACGATCAAGACAAGCAGCAACTGACGCTTTCACCCACGACAGATCCCGACATCGAATACGTCCTCTCCTATACGAAGACCGACGACGGCCGTTTCACCTTCCGTGGCATCTTCAAAAACGATGCCGTGGCAGCCACCGTACGCAGGGTGGACGAATCGCAGTTCCTCCTCGTCAATCGAGGCTTTCATTGGATTAACGAGCGCTTTCTCAATAGGTAATACGGCCGTCACTACTCTGCGGCGTTGACCTCCAGTTCGTCGGTGAACGTCAGCACCTCGGAGAGCTGCGACCGCAACGCGTCGAACCGATCCTCGCCGAGAGTGCGGCGGATCTTGCTCTGCGCCTCCTCCCAGAGTGGGTACGCGGATTCGATGAGGCGCTCGCCGGAGCGCGTGAGCAGGATGACGCGAGCTCGGGCATCGGCAGCCGAGCGTGCAACACGCAGGTAACCCGCCTTCTCGAGCGGTACGATGTTCCTCGTTAGGGTCGTGCGATCCATCACGAGCGTGCCGGCGAGGGCGCCCATCGTGACCCCGTCCTCACCGAACATCGCAACGGCGACGAGCACGGAGTACTGGGTCTCTTGGATGCCGAGTGGCCTCAGGCAGTCGTCGTAGATGCGGGTGAGGAGACGGGACACTTGGCGGACGCGCATGCCCGTGCACTCCGTGGCTACGCGGCGGACCATTTGGGTGAAGCCGGCCATGCATGATGTATATGCACATAGCCCATGGATGTCTAGGTTTTGACGCCGCGTCCGCTTGACGACCACCATTTAGGTGCATATACACTCTTTTCATGACGGTCAGTGGTCCCTGGGCAGTCATCACGGGAGCTTCCAGCGGCATCGGTCGGGCCTTCGCGCTCGAGCTGACGGGGCGCGGCTTCCCGGTGCTCCTGATCGCGCGCCGCGAGACGGAGCTCGAACGCGTGGCCAACGAGGTCGGCCGCCTGGGAGGGCTGGCGAAAATCATCGTTGCCGATCTGGCGACGCCCGATGGAATCGAGCGTGCGACCGAGCGACTCCGGGACATCGACGTGGACGTCCTCGTGAACAACGCGAGCTTCGGCACGCACGGCGCATTCGTCGAACAGCCGATCGGGCGCGAGACCGACCAGATCGCGTTGAACGTGGGCGCGGTCGTTGCGCTGACCCGACGGCTTCTCCCGAGAATGATCGAGAGGGGGCGCGGTCTGGTCATCAACGTTGCGTCCATCCTCGGCTTCATGCCGACGCCCTACTTCGCGACATACGCGGCCACGAAGGCGTTCGTCCTTCACTTCAGCGAGGCGCTCTCCGTGGAGCTCTCGGGCACCGGTGTTCAGGTTCTTGCCGCGAGCCCTGGTGTGACCAAGAGCGACTTCACGCGCACGGCCGGCTCGGCAGACCAGGACGGTAGCCTTCCTCAGCTCACGCCGGAGCACGTCGCCCGCGTCTCCATGAACGCCGCCGATGACCGGCGCGTCGTACGTCCCATTGGCGCCGCGTACCGCCTCCTCGCCTTCCTCGTGGCGATCACGCCGCGCGCGATCATGCGGCGGATCATGGGTCGCATTTACGCGCCCCGGCAGATCGTGGAAGGTGCGACGCGCGCCCGGGCGGTCCAAGGCCATGGCAAGTGGCGAGGCGGCACCCTTTGACGCCCTCGAGCATCGCTTCGGGTGAGCGCGCTCGGATGACCGCCGCTTGGCGGACGCTGGCGGTCGCCGCGCTTGCAGTATTCATCGTCTCACTCGATACGACCGTCCTGTTCGTCGCGTTCCCGAGCATCCGGGCCACGTTCCGCGACGTCTCGTCCGAGGGCATCTCGTGGATCCTCAACGTCTACACGATCGGGTATGGGGCTTTGCTCGTGCCGACGGGTCGCCTGGCGGATCGCTTCGGCCGCCGGCGCTTCTTTCTGGCGGGGCTCGTCGTCTTCGCGTTGGCGTCGCTGCTGTGCGGCGTCGCACCGAACGTGCCCTTTCTCGTCGTTGCTCGCGGCCTGCAATCCTTGGGCGCCGCGCTGTTGATGCCGGCATCGTTCGCCTTGGTCCTCCACGCGTTCCCGAGCGAGCGGCGCGGGATGGCCATCGGGATCTGGGGAGCCGTGGGCGCCCTTGCGGCAGCAATCGGCCCTGCCGTGGGCTCTGCGATCGTCCAGTTCGCGAGCTGGCGTTGGGTCTTCTTCCTCAACCTGCCGCTGGGCATCTACGCGGTGTCGAGCGGGCGCCGAAGAATCGACGAGTCACGTGCGAGTGAACAAGGCGGGTTGCCCGACGCCGTCGGCACGGCCCTCCTCATCGCATCGTTCGGGGCCCTGGCGTACGGCATCGTCGGCTCGCGCGAGAAGCCTTCGACCGCGGCGGCTGCGATTCTGCTCGGCCTAGCTCTCCTCGCACTCTTCGTCCTCAGGTCGTTGCGCGTTTCGGTGCCCGCGCTCGACGTGCGGCTCTTCCGGCGGCGCACGTTCGCCATCGCAAACGCGATGAGCCTCGTCTTCAGCATCGCGTTCACGGCCATGTTCTTCGGAAACGTCTTCTTCCTGACGGAGCGGTGGCATCGATCCATCTTCGAGGCTGGCCTTTGGATCTCTCCAGGGCCGCTGACCGTCATCCCCGTCGCCATCTTCGCGGGACGTCGTGCGGATCGCATCGGCTACCGGCCGCTCTTCATCGTCGGGGGGCTTCTCTATGCCATGGGAGCCGCCTGGATGCTCCACGTGGCCAACGAAGATGCTCGCTTCCTTCTTTGGCTGCCTTCCGCCATCGTCATGGGCACGGCGATCGGGATGGTGCTCCCCTCGCTGAGCGGCGCGTCGGCGCTCGAGCTGGATGCCGCGACCTTCGGTGTAGGGAGCGGTGTCAACCAGGCGATCCGCCAGTTCGGCTCCGTACTCGGCGTCGCGATCGTCGTCGTCCTACTCGGACGCTTTGGAGAGGCAGCGCGCTTCGAGCGCGTCTTCGTCCTTCTGCTCGTCGCCGGCCTGCTCACCGCGCTCGGAGGTCTCACGATGCGCGTGACGAATGTCGCACATAGTCACTCGTTGTAAAAGTTGGCGTGCAGCCGTAGGCTTCGAGGATGAGCAGCGCCACACCGGCACGTGGGACTCGAAGCGGCCCTGACCACGTCATCCACGACCGCATCATCCTTGCTGCGACGGAGCACTTCCGTCTCTATGGTTTCGAGAAGACGACGGTCTCGGACCTGGCGAACGCGATCGGGTACTCCAAAGCCTACATCTACAAGTTCTTCGACTCGAAACAGGCGATCGGTGAGGTGATCTGCGTCAATTGCCTCGAGAAAATCACGGAAGCCGTCGATCGAAGCGTGAGGGCGGGCAAATCGTCCTCGGACCAAATACGCCGGATGTTTCGCGCGCTCGTGGACGCAAACGCGACGCTCTTTTCGGACGACCGAAAGCTTTACGACATTGCGGCCGTGGCAGCTCGGGACCGCTGGCCGGCGGTCGATGCGTTTGAAGAGCATCTGAGAAGAACCCTCGCGCAGATCCTCAAAGAGGGCCGCGAATCGGGCGAATTCGAGCGCAAGACGCCGCTCGACGAGACCGTGGCCGCGACGTTTCTGGTGATGCTCCCCTATGCGAACCCGCTCCTCTCGCAACACAGCTTGGATCACGCCAAGGACGCTGCGCTTCAACTCGCGAGTCTGATCCTTCGCAGCCTGACGCCCTGAGGGCTGGGCGGTGATGACGCGAGCGGAGCCCTGCTCGCCGGATTGTGACCATTGACAGTTTTAGTCACTAGACACATATCCCCGTCATGTTCTCTGAACGAGCTGCGTTCCTGCCCGCGATCCTCGCGCTCGGCTTGCCCGTGCTTCTGTCGGGGTGCCGCCATCCCACGAAAAGCGATCCACGAATCGACCCGCCGCTGGTGCGGACTGCCGTCGTTCAGACCGATGCGTCCTCGCTCACGCGCTCGTTCACGGGAACGGTTGCTGCGCGCGTGCAGAGCGATCTGAGTTTTCGCGTCTCGGGCAAGGTTCTCGAGCGGCTCGTCAGCTCTGGGCAGCAGGTCCGTCGAGGACAGCCGCTCATGCGACTCGATGACGTCGACCTCAAACTCGCATCGAACGCGCAGGAGGAGGCCGTCGTGGCTGCCGCTGCCCGCGCACGGCAGGCCACGGACGACGAGACGCGCGACCGGAGCCTCGCGGCGGATGGTGCCGTACCGATTGCAGCCTACGACCGCATGAAAGCGAGTGCGGAAGCGGCGCGCGCCCAGTTGAAGGCCGTCCAGGCGCAAGCCACGGTGGCGCGCAATGCGACCGCGTACGCGCTGCTCGTGGCGGACGCGAACGGCGTGATTGTCGAGACGCTGGCCGAGCCGGGTCAGGTCGTGGGGGCCGGTCAGACCGTCGTGCGGCTCGCGCAGCACGGGCCACGCGAAGCGGTGGTGCAACTGCCCGAGACGTTGCGGCCAATGCTAGGGTCGAGTGCGCAGGCCGCTCTCTACGGCCACGCGGGCGTGATCGTTCCGACGCACCTTCGAGAGCTGTCGAGCGCGGCGGACCCTCTCACGAGGACCTTCCAAGCGAAGTACGTTCTGGAAGGACCGCTCGCGGATGCAGCGCTGGGAGCGACTGTCACCGTCGTCGTGCCCGAGGACGGAGCCCGACACGATCTACGCGTTCCCGTCGGCGCTGTCTTCGACCCAGGGGGCGGCCCCGGTGTTTGGACCATCCTCGACCCGCCCGCTCGAGTGACGTGGCGACCGATCAAAGTGAACCGCATCGACGACGACACCGTCAGCGTGAGCGAAGGTCTGAAGGAGGGAGATCGAGTCGTATCGCTCGGAGCGCACATTCTCCACGAGGGGCAGGAAGTTCGACTCGATGCGCAGGCTTCACGCCACGAGGGGGCCCTAGGGGTCGGTAAGCCATGAGCGGATTCAATCTCTCCGCCCTCGCCGTTCGCGAGCGCTCCGTCACACTTTTCGCGATCCTCCTGATCTCCGTCGCGGGCATCCTCGCGTTCTTCAAGTTGGGACGTGCCGAGGACCCGGCATTCACCGTGAAGTCCATGACGATGGTCACCGCGTGGCCGGGCGCGACGGCGCAGGAGATGCAGGATCAAGTCGCAGAACGACTCGAGAAGCGGCTCCAAGAGCTCCGCTGGTACGATCGCTCGGAGACGTTCGCGCGCCCGGGCCTCGCCTTCACACTCGTGCAGCTTCGCGACGACATGCCACCGTCGGAAGTTCAGGAGGAATTCTACCAGGCGCGAAAAAAGATGGGCGACGAGGCGCGCAACCTCCCGGCGGGCGTCATTGGCCCGATCCTCAATGACGAGTACTCCGACGTAACCTTTGCGCTCTATGCCCTCAAGGCGAAAGGCGAGCCGCAGCGGACTCTCGTCCGGGACGCCGAGTCGCTCCGCCAGCGTTTGCTCCATGTTCCCGGGGTCAAGAAGGTCAACATCGTCGGAGAGCAAGCCGAACGGATCTTCGTCGGCTTTTCCCACGACCGGCTCGCAACGCTCGGGATCTCCCCGCAGGACATCTTCTCCGCCCTCGCCACGCAGAACCTCGTGACGCCAGCGGGCTCGATCGACACGCGCGGGCCCGAGGTGTTCATTCGCCTCGACGGTGCGTTCGACGAGCTCCAGAAGATTCGGGACACTCCGATCGTGGCACGCGGGCGCACCGCCAAGCTCTCCGACGTCGCGAGTGTCGAGCGCGGATACGAGGATCCCGCCACGTTCCTCATCCGGAACAACGGGGAACCGACGTTGCTCCTCGGCATCGTCATGCGCGACGGCTGGAACGGGCTCGACCTCGGCACGGCGCTCGACAAGGAGGTGGCGGCCATCAACTCGGGATTCCCCGTCGGCATCAGCCTGACGAAGGTCACCGATCAAGCGGTGAACATTCGCACGGCCGTCGACGAGTTCATGTTGAAGTTCTTCGTGGCCCTCGGCGTGGTCATGCTCGTCAGCTTCCTGAGCATGGGTTGGCGCGTGGGCATCGTCGTCGCCGCGGCCGTTCCGCTGACGCTGGCGAGCGTGTTCATCGTGATGGCGGCCATGGGCAAGGACTTCGACCGGATCACGCTCGGGTCGTTGATCCTCGCGCTGGGGCTGCTCGTCGATGACGCGATCATCGCCATCGAGATGATGATCGTGAAAATGGAGGAGGGGTACAGTCGCATCGACGCTTCGGCCTACGCGTGGAGCCACACCGCGGCCCCGATGTTGTCCGGAACGCTCGTGACCGCGATCGGATTCATGCCGAACGCTTTCGCGAAATCGACGGCCGGTGAGTACACGAGCAACATGTTCTGGATCGTCGGCATCGCGCTGATCGCATCCTGGATCGTCGCCGTCGCCTTCACGCCGTACCTGGGCGTGAAGCTGTTGCCCGATATCAAGAAGATCGAGGGCGGGCACCACGCCATCTACGCCACGCCGAACTACAACCGCTTCCGCGGTCTGCTTGGCCGCGTCATTCATCGCAAGTGGCTCGTGGCCGCGGCCGTCGTCGCCTCGTTCGTCGTCGCGATTCTTGGGATGGCCGCCGTCCGGAAGCAGTTTTTCCCGACCTCGGACCGTCCGGAGGTGCTCGTCGAGATCCAGTTGCCCTACGGGAGCTCGATTGAGCAAACGAGCGCCGCGTCGAAGAAGGTCGAGGACTGGCTCGCGAAACAGACAGAGGCGAAAATCGTCACCGCGTACATCGGTCAGGGCGCGCCGCGCTTCTTCCTCGCGCTGTCGCCCGAGCTCCCTGATCCGTCATTCGCCAAGATCGTCGTCCTGACCGGGAGCGAGGCCGAGCGCGAGGCGTTGAAGGAGCGGCTTCGTCACGCAGCCGCGGACGGCCTCGCTCCGGAGGCTCGCGTTCGCGTCACGCAGATCGTCTTCGGGCCGCCCTCCCCATTCCCCGTCGCGTATCGCATCAGCGGGCCGGACCCGAACAAGCTGCGCGAGATCGCCGCCGAGGCCCGCAAGGTTCTCGAGGCGAACCCGATGATGCGCACCGTGAACACCGATTGGGGGGAGCGCACGCCGACGCTGCATTTCTCGCTGCAGCAGGATCGGCTGCAGGCCGTGGGGCTGACGTCGAACTCCGTTTCGCTGCAACTCCAGTTTCTCCTGAGGGGTGTTCCCATCGCGGAGGTCCGCGAAGACATTCGATCCGTCCAGGTGGTGGCGCGTTCGGCCGGAGAGACGCGGCTCGACCCCGCGAGGATCGCGGACTTCACACTCATCGGGTCGGCAGGTCAGCGCGTGCCTCTTTCGCAGGTCGGGACAGTGGAGCTCCGGATGGAGGACCCGATCATTCGTCGTCGGGATCGAGCTCCGACCATCACCGTGCGTGGTGACATCGCCGAAGGCCTGCAGCCTCCGGACGTTTCGACCGCGGTTCTCGACGACCTGCGGCCGGTCATCGACCGACTCCCCGCGGGCTACCGGATCGAAGAGGCGGGCACCATCGAAGAATCTGGGAAGGCGAACAAGGCTCTCCTGCCCCTCTTCCCGATCATGCTCGCGTTGACGCTGCTCATCATCATCATCCAGGTGCGCTCGATGTCGGCGATGGCCATGGTGTTTGCGACGGCGCCGCTCGGTCTCATTGGGGTGGTTCCCACTCTGCTCGTTTTCCAGCAGCCGTTCGGCATCAACGCCCTCGTCGGGCTCATTGCGCTCTCGGGCATCCTAATGCGCAACACGCTCATTCTGCTCGGACAGATCCACCACAATTTGAAGGAGGGGCTCGCTCCCTTCGAGGCCGTCGTGGAAGCGACGGTTCAGCGGGCGCGTCCCGTCATCCTGACCGCGCTCGCCGCCGTCCTCGCGTTCGTCCCGCTGACGCATTCGGTGTTCTGGGGGACCCTCGCGTACACGTTGATCGGCGGCACGTTCGCCGGGACGGTGCTCACGCTCGTCTTCCTTCCGGCGATGTACGCCATCTGGTTCCGAATCGTTCCGAGCTCCGGGGACCTCGTTGTCGACCACCACGAGTGATCCTGAAATAGGTGACTTGCCAATCAGCCCAGCTGAAAATAAGCGCCAGCTGTGGTGGGCCGGTGACAGTCGGGACATCCGCAAACGATCGCGGTAGGCTGCGCGCATGATCAAACTCTATGGCTTTGGTCGAGTGAACGAAGGAGCGCGCGGCAACACACGCGATTTGCGTGTCCTATGGGCGCTCGAAGAGGTCGGACTGCCCTACGAGATCGTCGGGATGGACCACCCGAACCACGATCTCGATTCGCCCGAGTACCGCGCGCTAAATCCGTTTGGTCAGATTCCGGTGATCGATGACGAGGGTGTCGTGGTCTCCGAGTCCGGCGCAATACTGCTCTACCTTGCGCGCAAGAGCGGCAAGCTGATGCCCCACGATCTCGCGGGGGAGGGGCAGGTTCTTCGCTGGTGCTTCGCCGCGCTGACCACCATCGAGCTACCGGTCCTATCTCTCTGGTTCGTCAACTTGACCGGCGGCAAGGACACCAAGCCGAGCGAGGCATTGCATGGCTGGGCCGAGATGCGCTTGAAGCAACTCGACGGTTGGCTCACGAATCGCCAGTTCATCGCCACGGAGGACTTCACCGTCGCCGATATCCTCATGACCCATGTGCTGGACGCTGGAACCCGCGAGGAGATGCTGAAGTCGTATCCGAATGTCCTTGCGTATCGCGCGCGTTGCACCGGCCGCCCGGCATGGAAGAAGACGCTCGACGCGTACTGGAAGCGCGTCCAAGCCGCCTGAGTGCTCACGGACTTCGCGTGACCGGTCCTTCTGGGTCCGGGCGGCGGCGCGAGAGGCAAAACCAGGCCCTGGCCGACTCTATCTGCGATGGGATCGAGCGCAGCTCCAGGATTTCGAGCTCGGGCTCGATCGCAGAAATCACGTCGAGCGCCGAGCGGCACGGTGATCCTTTGTCGCGTGCTGGCCCTTCGGTGCTGCGGATCAAACTGAGCCACAACCCGCCTGTGGTCAGGGCAGCGGCTACCCGACGAGCAAATCGAGATCGCTCCTCGGCCTCGTCGAACCCATGGAAACAGCCGCGGTCGAACACGAAGTCAAACGGGGGTTCCGCCGGTGCGGCGGCAAGGAAATCCAACGCCGCAAACCGGCAGCGCAGCTTCGAAGCCCCCAATTTCGAACGCGCCTGGTCCACCGCGAGCGGCGAGAGGTCGATGCCGAGCACGTCGAAGCCACGCTCGGCGAGCCAGATTGCGTCGGTGCCTGTACCGCACCCCACATCGAGCGCGCGTCCCGGTACAATGGCACCGGACTCGATGAACTCGACCAGCCGCGGATCCGGCTGGCCGGTATCCCAGGGCAGATCACCTGCGGCGTAGTCATCATTCCACGGCGTCTTCGGCATGACGCCATTGTATCGCAGCGTGCCCCCTTCCCGCGACTCACATGTGTTTTTTGAACATGTGGCCAAATTCTATCTAGTTCCTATTTTCGGCCGGCCCCCGCAACGTCAGGTTTACGCACCAAGGAAGAAGCCCACGATGCCCAGCGCCCCGCCCGCAAGGGCCACATAGGTCACCATCGATCGACGGACGATGATGGCCACGATAGCGCTGACGACGGCCGGAAGCGTGAACAGGACCATCATTTCCCATCCAGCATGACCTCCCCTGATTCCCCCCGTCAGGAATGCTGCTATTCCCATGAGGATAGCGATCCAGCTGAAAACAACGGCGACGGTGCTCTTGGGTCTTGCTGTCATGTTGCAATGTACGAAGGGCCTAGGAAAATCCTTTCGGTGCATGGCACGACAAATTTGCCGCCAGATACGACAATTGAGATGTGCCGGGTACGACGCCTGACGGATGGCCCTTCGTGGGGCGGGAATCGTCTTTTTTCGGCCCACGCAGTATGTCGCGGGCCTACAGCCTGGATTACGCACGCAGTATGGAACACAGCAATACCGATGATCTGCTCACAAGATTGTCAGGTCGTGTCATTTGAGAGCGCGCAGCACTCGCAACAGGATGCCTCTCGCACCGGGGTTCCCTCCCGGTGGGGAGGCACGGCATGTGGCGAACGCTCGTCTTCGTTGGTGTTCTCATCCTCGTGCAGCTCGTTCCGAGGCCGGCCCACGCCGATCTCGCGGCGGAGCGCATTCTGGTCGTCTCGGAGTACGCGGAGCACCCGGCACTCATCGAATACTACGATTCGGTCCGTGGTTGGATTCCGGTATGCGTATCGCCTTGTGCGGCCTTGATTGTGCCGACCACAAGACTTCGCACGCGCTCGAAGAATACGACCACGGAGTTTGCCATTGAGGCCCACGCCGGCGAACGCGTCGACTTGCCCATCCGCGACGCCGTCCTTCGCGGTGAGCGTCGAGGGAGGGGACGCGCCCTCGGGATCGTGGGCATCGTGCTGGGAAGCGTGGCCCTCGCGGCGTCCGTATTCTTGGCGGCAGCGGCCTCGAACGACGGCCTCCGCTCCGAAGAAAGCGGTGAAGATTACGCTATCGCCGCAGCGGGCACCTTCTTTGGTGGCGGCGGACTGCTCGCGGGCGGCCTCGTAGAACTAGTCCTTTCCCGTCGTCCGTCCACGTCGTACCAAACGGTGACGCCACGCGCACCGGTTCCCGCCGCCCCTGAGAACATCAACGGCACGACCGTGCACGCACCCGCGTCGGTCACCATGCCGCTCCTGAGCGTGAGCTTCTAGTGCGACGAATGAGTGCTACACCTCGTGGCTGCCCGATGCTCGAGCATTGCGGCAACGTTGGAACCGTCGCAACACGCAGTTTCTGCAAACAGTGAATCTATTCGATCGACTCATTCGAAGCCCGAGCAAGCCAGCCTCCCGTGTAGCGTTCCTCACCTGTGACTTCTCGGTCGACGAAGGGAGGAGCGGTAAACGATGTATCTCCGGGCTCGGTCTCGATCTCGAGAAGTGCAAGCCCAGAGAGTTTCCCTTGGAACACATCGAGGCTGAAGGTTCTGCCTTCGCGCGCGAGTCGGTAGCGCATTTTTTGCAAATTGAAGCCGGCCAAACGGCTCAAACATGTGTACTCGTCGGCCGTGAGATACATGGTGGTGTGAAGCACCTGCCGCGAATCATCGGGGTCGGGCCTGACCTTCTGTCCGAGTTTGTAAACCGGCGGGCCGTTTCCGATGGGCGTCACGCGCCGAAGCCGTAGCGTCGTGCCGCAGAGGTAACGGTCGTCGATGTGTGACCCCTCAACATTGGGCCCCAGGTCCGGCAATTGTGTCACCAACCAACGGCGTTCGTATTCCAGGCGCGCGTACTTCGATTCCACACGGCGGATGCTACTCGATTTGGCTTGAATTGGCCGCGCCTTGCAAACTTCTCACATTTTTGTGCGACGACCCTCCGCCTTACACGGAGGGGATTTCGAAGTAGTTATCCCAGAACAGTTCCCCACGAAGGGCATCATTCGTCGCAGCATTCATACGTCGGATAGCAAATCGGATGAGTGCCTGCAGGTCGAGCTCTTTTTTCGCGATGGGCTCGTACTCGTATTCGTACACGAGCCACCACTGGCGCTTTTCATCTCGGTACACGGAGAACTGGACTTCGTCCCCGCCGTAAAAGACCGCCGCGCGACGTGGGTATTGCCCAGATTCATCGGATTCGTCGATGGACGCTGCCGGCAGCAGACCGAAGACGGGGAGATTTGGTTCAACTGCTAGGCTGATGTCGAAACCATCGGCCCATGCGTAAAGTTCGAGCAACCCCTCGGGAAGGAGAAGGCCATCCGCCTTCAGCTCCTCGGCGAAATAGCCGCTTTGCGCGGGTGGGCTGATTCTGCAAGCGTCAGGATGCTGCACGGCTGCCACGCGCAACGTTTCCAGTTCAGGCCACGTTGCGGGCAATGGGGGCGGGAATTTCGCTGCGCGGCTTCTTTCGATGTCCGACCGCACACCTTCGAGCTGCGTATACCCGTACGCCTTGAGTACGTCGAGCAGGCGAAGCGCGTCATTTGGATTGCGAAGCGCAAACGCGGGCAGTGCCTCCACGCGCACCAACTCGATCAGCGAGGTACGGAGGATATCCACCTCATGTTTCGGCAAGACCCTTCCATCGACCATGTTGGCCGGGAATTGCCGGATGCGTCCCTCCATCTCTGCGATGAATGCGGTGGCTCTCTGCGATGTCCGAAGGGTGTTGCGAAGGCTGTCAATGACTGGGTGGCTTATCGCCATTTTATTTTCGTATCATGCACGCGATAGCCCCTCAATACGCCAATCCCGCCATGCTCCTCCCCTGGCTTTCGAGTTTGTCAGTGCTCGTCACCCAAATGTCAATTGGCGTGTTGACCACTCGCCGGAGGGCCGGCGTGGCCTTGCCGTTTTTGCCCATGAATCGGATTCCGATCCGCACGTCGGCATGGTTCAACCAGCCACTCACCTCGTACGATTCCAGCGAGTAGGCCCAGGCAACACCGTCCGCTGCGATGCACGCCTCCTTCCCCGTCACCCGATCGAGCCCGTCGCGGTCCATGGGCTCGGGCTTGGCGGGCAACGTCGCCCGGGGATTCTCGGCGCGCTCTTTCTCCAGCGCCTCCACGCGCGATGCCTCCGTTCTCGCGAGAAGGCGCTCGTTTGCCCCGACGAGCCTTCGACAGGCCTCCTCCGGCGTGATCGATTCGGGCAGAGCGACCGGCGCCGGTGGAACACGGATGGCCACCTTCGAAGGGGGTTGGGGCGACGCCCCACACGCCGAGAGGCAGCCGACCAGCGCAACACCGAGCCCCACGACGAACGACACGGAACGCATTTCCATGTTCATCGACCCCGTTCATGTCGGGGTTGAGCGAAAAATTCGTCTTGGAGACGTTGACTGGCGCAGATGCACTATCCTTCCGTCCGATGCTGAAGCCGGGCGACACATTCGAGCGCTACACGATCGAGGCGCCACTCGGGCAAGGCGGGATGGGCTGCGTCTACCGCGCCCATGACACCCGGCTGGGGAGGCGCGTGGCTCTCAAGGTGATCTCCGACGGCCCGCGCGATGGGCAAGCCGATGCCGATGCCAACGCTCGCCTCCTCCGCGAGGCTCGCGCTGCGGCCGCGTTCGACCACCCCAACATCGTCTCCGTCTTCGACGTCGGCGAGTACGAGGGAACGCCGTTCATCGTCATGGAGCTCGTCTTGGGTCGCACGCTGCGTGACGCTGTCGGAGATGCTTCCGCCCCGACGGCGACGCGTGTCGCGGAGCTTGCCGACGTGGCCCGGGCGCTCGACGTGGCGCACAAGCGCGGGCTCGTCCACCGCGACATCAAGCCCGAGAATGTGATGGTCCGCGAGGACGGGGTGGTGAAGGTGCTCGACTTCGGCATCGCACGCCGCCAGGGCGGTAGCCTGGGTCCTCACAGCGAAACCGGAATGCCCGCACTTCCGACGCTCACGATCGAGGGCGTCAAGATGGGTACCCCTTTCTACATGGCTCCCGAGCAAATCCTCGGCGAGCCGCTCGATGGTCGCACCGACCAATTCGCGTGGGGTGTCGTCGCGTACGAGCTACTCGCAGGGCGGCTTCCTTGGCGCGAATCGGATGATGCCATGGCCGTCATGGCGTCGGTGCTCATGGATCGTGTCGACCGCGCCCCGCTCGATCAGGCCGCAGTTCCGCGTGCCGTGCAGGACGTGGTTCTCCGAGCGCTGGAGAAGCGGCCCGAGAATCGCTTTTCCTCCATGGGTGATGCCGCGCAGGCCCTCGATGCCGCCATGCGTGCAGGCGACGAGCCCAGATCGGCGGAGCCCCGACAAGCCCGTGAGCGGCTGCCGCAGGGCGCGACCGACGCGCAGCGCTTCTCGACGAGCGAGGTCCGAGATGTGCTCGCCAAGGCCATCGATCAGCAGGCCGAGCGCCAGGGTTCGACCAAGCTTAGTTTCGAGGATCTGCTCTCCGTCGCGGCCGAGGTGGGTATCGATCCCGATTCCCTCCGGGAGGCCACCCGCGCGCTGCGCGCCAGCAAGCAGGAATCGAGTGGCACGGGCGACGACTTCGCAAAGAGGCGCGATGCCTGGTTCCGGCAGCAGCGGCTGAATCTCTATCGGCATGCGGGGATCTATGGGATCGTCAACGCGGGGATCCTGGTCTTCGGCCTCGTTCTTTTGAGCTTCACACCGTGGTGGATCTGGTTCTTGCCCCTGCTCGGCTGGGGCATCGGCCTGGCCATTCACGCGCTCGTCGCGCTGACAAGCAGCGAGGAAGACTTCCGGGAGCACGATGAGGGGATGAAGTGGTGGCGCGAGAGCCAGCAGCGCCATCTCGAGTCTCCCGCGAAGCGGCGAGCGAGGGTGGAGTCGTCACCTGGCAAGGTGCGGATTGCGCCGGCGGACACCGGGCGCGGGCGAGATGCCGAGGAGGACGAAGAAGCCGCGGCGATGTGGGAGGGTCACGAGGAGCAGCAACGGCGAAGGTAGGGGGCGCGGCAGCCCTTCACGCGAACAGCTCCACCTTCAGGAAGAACGGCTCGAGCGAGAAGCCATCATGAGAAGCAGCGCGCAGGGAATTCCGGCGATGGCGCTGCCTGCAACGACCCAGTGAGGGGCGAAGGTGTCGCCGAGAGCCCCTGCTGCGG
Organism: Sorangiineae bacterium MSr12523; assembly: GCA_037157775.1. NCBI lineage: Bacteria > Pseudomonadati > Myxococcota > Myxococcia > Myxococcales > Pendulisporaceae > Pendulispora > Pendulispora brunnea. The sequence continues at coordinate 12,248,835 of CP089982.1, read as the reverse complement.
CAAAGGCCGCCCCTTGGGCGATCATCAATCCGGCGGTGGCGATTGCGAGAACCGGCCCGCGCGTTTGCGGATCGGTCAATTCGAGGACGCGTTGATCGAGGCCCAATCGATGGCCCGCACCGAGGCCCGAGACGAAGAGCGCAACCGCCGCAATGGGGACGATGGGCGTCATCCCATATACGAGCAAAGGAATCAGCTGCATCAGCCCGAGGGGCACGATGGCGGTGACCCGCGCGCGTTCGCCGAGCGTGCGACCCGCCCAGAATTCGCCCACGACCGAGCCCGCGGACAGTGCGGCGAGAAGAACCCCGACATCCCATCCCGTTCCATTCATGCCTCGCGCATATGGAACCGCCAAGGCCTCGGGCACCACACAGACGACGGGGAGCAACCATCCCAATAGGACCAAAGCACGCAATTCCGGTTTGCGAAGAGCCACCCATGAATCGCGATGGATTGCCGGCGATGCCGCCGGACGTCGCGCCGCTCCCGCGGGCATCTCGGATATAGGCAATCCACGGTACAAGATGATCGCCGAGATCAAGAATGTCGCGGCATCGATGAGCAGAATGGTGCCGCTGGACCATTTCGTCAGAAGCAAGCCGCCAAAGGCATAGCTGGCAATCTGCGCGGAATTCGAAGACATTCGAAGTACCGAATGGGCCAATGGATAGAGCCCGGCGGGCACGAGTTCCGGAAGGCTCGCCGCGCGCGTCACGGCAAACAGCGAGCCGAACGTACCCGCGAGAAAGGTGGCGGCGAGCAGCATCGCGACGGGGAGATCCGGCACAGCCATGCCCGCGATCAGCCCTCCAGCCAGGAGCTCGCATCCGATCAACGTGCGTCGTGCCGGTAGATGGCATCGTGACGACAGCGCCCCCGCCAGCGCGTGGGGCAACAGTCCGAGGGCGAACGTGAGCGCGGAGAGAAACGACGAGCCCGTGCGCTCGTGAATTCTCACGGAGAGGGCGACTTGGGCAACGAGTGTACCGGACAGCGAAATGACGTGCGCAATGAAGATCGCTCGAAATGATGCGACGCGTAGGACATCGAGCCAACGTGAAGCTCGTTTTGGGATTTCGCGCGCCATCGTGATCATTTGGTCCACCGATCGAACAGAGCTCGATCTCTTTTCGTATTAACAATCAACGCGCTTTGAATCATGAAGCGCTCGACACCAAATCCTCAAGGAGTCATACATGATCCGCAAAATCGTTCTCGTTGCCGCCGTGCTCACTGGTCATGCGCGCAAGGATCGCCTCACCCTGCCGTACATGTACTATTGAGATTGATTCGTCGCTGAAACCGTAATCCCCGGCTGCCTCTCTCCCGTCGGTAACGACGGGCTCGAAATGGCTTCCGACGATCCGGGAAAGAGGCAACCGGCCTATGAGCAATGCCATGGATACCGTTGAAAAGCTTTCGATTCCGGGGCCCGCGGGACGCCGGGTGCTCGGTAATCTTTTCGATTTTTCATCCGACCCGCTGACATTTCTCACGCACGCCGCGCGAGAACATGGAGATGTCGTCGCCATCGGCTCGCACAACGTGCTGCTCACCCATCCGCGCGACATCGAAAATATCCTCGTCGACCGTGAGGGCCGCTTCTCGAAGGCGAGAATGCCGGGCAGCAGCGAGGGCCGTCGCGGCCAAGGTTTTCCCCACGCCATGATGAACAGCGACGGAGACGACTGGCGCACCAAACGCGACCGTCTGCAGCCCTCCTTTTCTCGCAAAATGACCATGACCGCCGCCGAGGTGGTGCGGGTCGAGGCCGAGCGGATGCTGAGTGGCTGGGCTTTGGGGAGCGTGCAGGATCTGCAGGAGCATGTCGCTCGGCTCACGTTGCGCGTGGTCACGCGGCTTCTGTTCGGCGAGTCGTTCTCGCCTTCCGACGTCGAGATCGTCGCGAAGTTGGTCGCCGCCGTAATGGATTTGGCCACCACGCCCATCATTTTGCCCGAGTGGGTGCCGACGCCGAAGGTCGTGCGCATCCGCCGATCGCTGCGGCAACTCGATGAAATCCTGGCCCGTGTCGCTGCATCGCCACGCGCGAGCGATCCCGAACGTGCTCCCGTGCTTCATGCGCTCATGAGCGCAAACCCAAAGCTATCCAGCGCAGAGCTGCGGGATGAATTCGCCACTTTGGTGATGGCGGGATACGAGACCACCAACGACGCCGTCGTTTGGGCCTCCTATCTGCTCGCGCAGCATCCAAGTGCCGCCAAGCGCGTCGCGGAAGAAGCCGGCGCCGCGGGCGTCGACCGAATGGAATCGCTCCGATACACGCACGCCGTGCTGAAGGAAGCGATGCGATTGTACTCTCCGGTCTGGATCACCAGCCGCGATTGCATTTGCGATGTCGAATACGCGGGATATCGCATCCCTCGAGGGACCACGGTCACGGTGAGCCAATGGGTCACCCATCGCGATCCGCGATTCTTTTCCGATGCCCATCGATTCGTGCCCGAAAGGTGGCTCGATCCGTCGAATTTGCCGCCTCGTGGTTCGTATTTCCCATTTGGGCTCGGTCCACGCGCCTGCATTGGCGCCGCCGTTGCGACCACCGAAGCGGTGATCCTCCTTGCGGAGATCAACCGCCGCTTTCGACTCGAACTCGTCGATCCGTCCGCGGTTCGCCCGCGCCCGGTGATTGCCCTGCAGCCGGTGGGGGTTCGCGTGCGGGTGCGCGGTCGCGAAGTCCTAGGAAGCTAAAGCTTACGTTCGCGCCCCGCTCGCCGAACCACGGCACTTCTCGTTCATGCAGGATCGACCGGAGAGACCGGCGTGCCTCCCGCCTCGATGGCCTTGCCCGCACGGAACAACAGATCTTCGCGGAAATGGGCGGCGACGATCTGTACGCCGACCGGAATGGAACCGACCATGCCCGTCGATACGGTAAGACCCGGCAAGCCCACCGCCGGTAAGGCCCTCATCGTGAGCTGGGCCTCCCACACGCGACGAAAACCTTCCTCGCCTTTCAGGTCAAGGTCGTCGGGGAATGGCAACTCCCCCGAAACCGGAAGCAACAAAACCGGATATCGGGTCAGGAACAATCGCCATTGACGCGCCAACGTGGTTCGCCGCACCAAGGAACCGGAGACGGCGTCGGCGGGCATGGCCGCGACCTTCGCGCGGACAGCCGCGACCACGGCGAGCGCAGCGGGATCGCCGTCACGCGCTACGGCGTCGGCGAATGCCGCAAAGCCATCGCCCAGCCAGAGTCGTTCCTGCACTTCGGCCGCATCGCGAATCAAGGGCGTGTCCTCGATCTCCTCGACCGTCCAACCCGCGTCGACCAGACGACGCCCCGCGTCTCTCAGCGCCGCCTCGACCTCCGGAGCAATCTGCAATCCTCCCGGCCGCAGACAGATCGCCGCGCGGGATGGAAGCTCCGGCCCCTCCAAGGGCGCAGGCACCCACCATGGATCACGGGGATCGGGGGCCGACATCGCAGCGAGCGCGACACGCAGATCGTCCACCGTGCGCGCGATGGGACCGGCGGCGGACATCAGCTGCGGGCCAATCGGGCGCTCGGGCGAAGAGGCATTGAAGGCAGGGACGCGGCCGAAGGATGGGCGCAGCCCATGGACGCCGCACGCATATGCCGGGTAACGAAGCGAACCCCCGATGTCGGTACCGAGGGCGATGTGCCCAATGCCTGCCGTCACCGCGGCAGCCCCGCCTCCCGTCGACCCTCCCGGGGTGATCGACGGATTGCGTGGATTGAGTGTCTTGCCATGGACTTGATTGCTGGTGAACCAGCGCAAGGCGAACGTTGGCGAATTGCTGCTGCCGAGCAGCACGGCGCCGGCTCGAACGAGGTTGTCGACCACCGGACTGTTCGCATTCGCGATCAGGTTTTCCTGCAGCCGCGTGCCGTTCGTGGTGGCGAAGCCCGCTTGATCCACATTGATCTTCACGGTCACCGGGACGCCCGCGAGAGGACCGGGATCCTCGCCTCGGGCCAGTGCCTCGTCCACCTTGCTTGCCTGGGCCCGGACCCACTCCGGACGATGCGCGACGATGGCATGAATTTTCGGATTGACCGCGTCCAATCGCTCGAGCGCCGCATCCGCCGCCTCCCGAGCGGAAACTTCGCGGCTGCGAATGCGATGGACAAGTTCGGTTGCAGGCAAACGCCAGAGTTCAGTCACGACTCCTCCAGTGGAAAGCCGAGCGTGCGCTCGTTCGGGTTGACGAAAGCTACCAGGCGCTTGGGACTACGCATCCCGCCGCATGCAGTTTCTCCGCTGCGCGCGATTCGATCAAGAAAACACGTGAGCGCATGGACGAGCACGCATCAGGCGACGCTTGCAGTCCCGTGCGCGCTAAACCAGTCCATCATCAAGCGAGTCACCTCGGCCACGTGCTCCCGATGAGGAAAGTGCCCCACGCCGGGGATGATAACCCTCTTGTAAGGTCCTTTGAAAAAGGGTGCCTCTTTCGAGGAATGGCGCGCCGTCGGATCGTTGCTGCCATAAATCGTCAGCGTCGGAGTTGTCATTTCGTTCATCGGCAGCCGCCGTTCTCGCGATGAGTTGAACAAGGCGCGATAGTATTCGAGCGCCGCCGCCATCGTGCCGGGCGAGCGGAGGGTCTCCTTGACGGAGCGAAGGTGGTCCTCGTCTTGGAGCGCCGGCGACCATAGTTTCCAGAGGTAGTCGACGAAGGGCAGATCGTCGATATTTACGAAGGCTTCGATGCCTTCGAGTTGGAAGAAGTAGAAATGAAAGAGCGCGCGAACGGCTTCGGGATCTTTTCGGATGCTTTGAAATGTGATCGGGTGGGCCGTGTTCATGACGACGGCGGCCTTGATGCTCGATGGGGCCGTCGCCAACGCGGTCAGGATCGACGTTCCGCCCCAGTCCATGCCGGCGACCAACGCGCGTCCATCGTCACTCAGCGCCGCGATGAGCGCCTCGAGATCCTTGCCCAGCGCGATCGGGTCGAAGACTCCATCTTCCGGAATCGAGGTCGGCGCATAGCCCCGCAAAAATGGTGCAACCGCGCGGTACCCGGCCGACGCGAAGGCGCGGAGCTGCGGCCGATAGGACCGGGCGTTGTCCGGGAAGCCGTGCAGAAACAAGACGAGCGGCCCTTGTCCCTGCTCGAGGTAAGCAAACCGTAGCCCGTTTGCGTGGACGTACTTCAACGCCGCTTCATGAGTGTGCATCGTGTGTCTCCTTGCCGGCCCAAGAGCCGTTTCGCCCATCATGGTGGGGCGCGCTCCGCCGTGCGTCCAACGCATAGTTTTGCTACATTCGATGCGTGTTGCTCATAGGTTCCCCTCCCCTCGACGTGCGCGATCTCCAGGTCGTCCTCGCAATCGCCTCGGCGGGAAGCACGGCGGCGGCAAGTCCGACACTGAATTTGACGCAGTCGGCGGTGAGCCGCGCACTCTCGCTTGCCGAGGAGAGACTCGGTGCGCCCATCTTCGAACGTACGGGGCGCGGGCTCACGCCGACACCCGCAGGCCAACGGCTCATTGCGGGCGCGAGACCCGTTCTGGCGCAGCTTGCCGAGCTCGTGGAGTCTGCGCGTGCGCTCGCCGTCGCGCCCACGCGACTTCGCATCGTGTGCGAGTGTTACACGGCGTATCGTTGGCTGCCTTCGGTGCTCCGGCGGCTGCACGAGTCGTATCCAAAGGTCGACGTGACGCTCGCCATCGAGCACACGCACGATCCGGTTGCAGCGCTCGTGGCCGGCGAGGTCGACATGGCGTTGCTCACGATGGCGCGCGTGCGGGGTCGCTTGCGCGAGCTGCCGCTGTTCTCCGACGAGGTGGTGTTCGTCGTGGCAGCTTCGCATCCTCTCGCGGCGCAGCGATCGATCACCGCGCGAGATCTTTGCGAGCATCTTCTCATCTCCTCGCACACGCCAGAGGCGGAGACGAGATGGTTCATGACGCGGCTATTCGGACGAAGGCGCCCGAAACTCGATTTTCTCCGGCTCCCGTTGACCGAGGCCATCGTCGATGCGGCCCGAGCGGGAATGGGAATCGCCGTTCTGTCCGAATGGATTGCGAGCGGCTACCTCGACAGAACCGACTTGGTTGCCAAGAGACTCTCATCGGCGCCGCTGCGTCGACCATGGAGGCTTGCATTCCGAGACGAGGTCGCGGGCGCAGCCCAGCGCCTTGCTTCGGCGCTCGAACGAGCTGCGCCACATATGTACAAGGGGGATGCGCGCACGCGCCGGACGGGTGACGCGGCGCTCATCCGCTATTGATTCGGCACGCCCACGATCTTGCCGGTGGCGCGATTTTCTTCCATGTACCGGTGCGCTTCCACGATTTGATCGAGGGAAAATACCCGATCGAGGTGCGGGCGGTATCGCCCCGCCTCCACGTCCGACACGATGTCCTGCAAGATGGCCGCACCCGCGGCGCCTCGGATATCGTCGCTATGGAATGCGGTGAGCTTCACGCCGGAGGGGATCATTCCCACCGGCTGGAAGTTCGGAATCGTCCAAATACCACTCAAGTGCCCGGTCGCGCACACCACGCCCCCGCGGCGCACGAGGCGGAGTGACTCCACTGCGGTATTCGCCCCGACCAGCTCCAAGACGTAGTCGGCGCCCTCGGGGAACACTTCGAATGTTCTCTGGGCAACGTCGTCGCGATCCAGGAGCGCGTGGTCGGCCCCAGCCTCTCGAAGCGCGGCCAACTTGTTCGGATTGCGGGTCGTTGCGGCGACCGTGAGCCCGAAGCGACGCTTCGCGATCGCGAGCGCGGCCAGCCCCAACGACGACGTGCCGCCCCGAATGAGCAAATGTTTGCGACCCTCGCGGATGTCCAGTGCTTCCAGCGAACCGTGCGCCGTGAGGAACGTCTCGGGCAACGCGGCGAGCAGCGGCCAATCCAGCTTGGTCCGGAGCGGGATGAGCAGCGACGTCGGCAAAAGCGCATATTCGGCATAGCCGCCGTCGAAGGCGCGCCCCATTTCCCCCATCACCGCAGCCACCGTGGTGCCCACCGCGATATCCGGATCGCGTGTGTCCGCCACCACGCCGACGCACTCGATGCCGAGCACCCGCGGAAATTGCACGCTCGGCGAGTGCCCCAGCCGGGTCATCAGCTCCGAGCGGTTCAGGCCAAAGGCCTTCACCTGCACCAGCGTCCAGCCCTCACGTGCAGCCGGGCGTGGAACCTCGCGCACCTCGAGCACCTCCGGCGCGCCCACACGCGTCGCAACTGCTGCTTTCATCGTTAGGCTCATGGCAACTTTGTACCATGCTCGCGCCCCGCGAGCTTACATCGCTCGCGAAGACCATGTGAAGAAACGCTTCTCGCCCGAGCGACGGAATCGCGCGCGTCACACGAAACGAGAGATGGACGAGATCGGTTCAATGGCCGTGGGAATTAGAACTTCCCGCGAACGTGCCATTGACCACTAACGCTGGTTTGCAAATCGCAAAAAAGTCCACTTCCATTTGTTTCAAAATAAGCAATCCTCTGTTCACGAGCATGAAGAAGATCCGAACGTTTGGTGCATTTTTGGGAACGTTGAGCCTACTTTGCGTGCTGGGCGGATGCGCATCCGAGAGCGAATCCGCGGGTGAGGACACCGCCTCGACCCTGCCTTCCGACGCACAAGATGTATCTGCCGCCGCGGCAAAGAGGGTCTCCTTCATGTCATCGTGCAAAAACGGACATGCCGAGGGTTCACCGAGTGGCGCGGTCACCTCTGCGAGTGCTTCCAGCTGCCGGAGAAGGAATGGCTCTTGGACGGGCCCCAGGTCCTGGCACGGCACCTGTTTCCGCGACGTGGCCAACAACGACGGTAACCTCGGCTGCTACTGATCGGTGCGAATGATGACTCGTCACCAGGGCGCGGGGCGATAGTCCTTCAGAAATTTGCCATATACCCGAACGCCGGTATTCAAATCGGAAAAGAAGGGATCGCAGATGCGCGCGGCACCGTCCACGATGTCCAGCGGCGGCTGGAAATCGTGCATCTCTTGTTTTCGCTGCGAGATGTGAGCGGGGTCCTCGTCGGTCACCCAACCGGTGTCCACCGCGTTCATGAAGATGCCGCCCTTGGCATAATCTGGCGCCGAGGTGAGGGTCATCATGTTGAGCGCCGCCTTGGCCATGTTCGTATGCGGATGTTTGTCCGTCTTGGTGTGGCGCGAAAAAATGCCTTCCATGGCGGTCACGTTCACGATGTGACGGTCACCCGTGGGTTCACGCATCATCAGCGGCTTGAGTTTGCTGCACAGAATGAACGGCGCGACCGCGTTGATGAGGTTCACCTCCAGCAGCTCGGCGGTCAAAACCTCCGCCAGGGTCGCGCGCCAGCTGTTGGTTGCACGCAAATCGACCTGCTGAAGATCCGCGTCCATCGCCCCAGTCGGAAAAAGCTCGGTCGACGTGATCCCGTCCTCGTAGGTGCACGGCATTTGAGACAGCAGGGCCGACGAGCGAATGCCCACGCCCGGCGCACCATCGTTCCAAATGGCCAGGCCGCCCGAAACCGTACCTTGCTGGCCGAGCATCGTGAGTACGCCCGGTCCGGAGCTCCGTGATTCACTGCGGGCGACATTCGACACGGACACACTCATGGCGCTCTTGCAGGCTTCGTGACCTCGAAGAAGCTTGCGCATTTCCGGCGCCAGATCGTGGTGTGCGCGGATCTCGTGCTCGAGCAAGTGCGCATAGTAATTCGCCGGCCGTCGCACGGTTTGGGCAGCATTGTTCACCAGAAAGTCGAGCCGCGGGCACGTCTGCTCCAAGTAGCGCGCAAAAAGCTCGACGCTCGGGCAATGGCGCAGATCCAAACCATGAATCTGGAGCCGGTCGGCGAATTTCGCATAATCCGGCTCGCTGGCATAACGCTTCGCCGCATCGTGCGGAAAGCGCGTGGTGACGATCACGCGTGCACCTGCGCGAAGCATCTTCAAGGCGGCTTGGTATCCAATCTTCACGCGCGCACCGGTGATGAGCGCCACGCGCCCGTCGAGTACCGCCGTTTGATGCCGCTTCTCGTAATTGAGCTCCGCGCAGGCCTCGCACATCGAATCGTAGAAGAAGTGCAAACGCGTGAACTCGGCCTTGCACACGTAGCAATTGCGCGGCGTGTTCAGCTCGCGCGGCGGTGTGGAGGAAGCGCCCGGCGGAAGCCGTGGCGGCGCCGAAAAGACGTCCGCCCGGCGCGCCGCACGAATCTCGGTGGCATCGCGGGCATCGCGGTCGGCGGCCCGGTTGGCCTTTCGCTGGATGCGCCGAAACGCCTTCGAGAGCTTCACCGTTTCGTGGCGATGCGGCCTCGAGAGCCGCCCCGCTGCCGTGAGCAACGCCACGCGCTGCTCCTGCGGAATGGAAGCGAGTTGAATCCGGTTTTCGACGAGCGACTCCAGAATCGCAATCGTACGAGCGAGCTCTTCCTGGGAAAGATCGGACATTAGCGCGGGCGCATCCTAGTCGACATCCGCCCATATGCAACGAGGGCGGCCGTACCGCTCTCTGCGCGCTTTCTGGAGACGATTTCCGTGCGCGAGGGGCGATCTCAGCGCGTCGTCCATTCAGAATACCATGAACAGCGCCACCCTCGATAATCATGACTTTCTCGCCAAGATTGACGTCCGGGTGCGGCAGGTCGACCTCGGCCGAGACGGTTCGGCGAGTACGATCGGCATGGCCCGCTGGCTCGAGGATGCCCGAATCCGGCTGCGAATGCGCCGCTTCGAACGCCTCGTGGCCGCGGGCGGGTTCGGCCCGTTCAACATCTTGCTCGTCGGTCAGGGTGTCAGCCGGCTCGCGCGGGCTGGATCGGCCGGCGCCCTCGTTCAAGTGCACACCGGCATCGGTCACATCGGGCGCTCCTCGTTCTCCTACGAACATGTGATCATGGTCGGCGACGAACGCGTAGGCAGCGGCAACGCCACCGTCGTGTTGGCCGGTAGCTCAGGGCCGCTCCAACTTCCCGAGGAGCTGCTCACCGATCTCGCCGAACTCAAGCTACCCGAGGCAGGTCCGTCGGCGGCCCGTCCAAGTCCCGAGCGACTGCAACGCGATCACTACTCGTATTGGGCGCCGCTGCGCTCTCGGATCGGTGACGTCGATTCCAACCAGCACGTCAATTTCATCGCACTGGCCACTTGGTACGACGACGCCGTCGCCGCTTTCGCGATGCACTCGATGGGAACGGGCGGTGCGCAATCGGTGCCGGACGTGCCTCCGTGGTCGTACCAGATCCAGTACCTCGGTGAAGTTACCTACCCAGGCGATTACGAGATCGGGCTCATGGTTCGTTCCGCGGACGCGAAGTCCGCGCATTACGAACTAGGCGTCTTTCGCGACCGCACCTGTCTGGGCGTGGCCGATGCCATCGGCCCACGTGGCGGTGGTAGCGACGAAGCCGGAATTTCCGAGCACGAAGGAGGTGTTGCCGAGTAGGGTCCGTTGCGGAGAACCGATGACGACCTGGATCGATGGAGTCTGCGAAACGAATGGCATCAGCATCCACTACCTCCGGACCGGAGGCGCCAAACCGCCCGTCGTTCTGCTCCATGGCTTGATGGGCAGCGGCGCGTGCTGGACTCCCCTGGCACGCGCACTTCAGGGTGAATTCGATGTCGTCATGCCCGATGCAAGGGGGCACGGCGGTTCGAGTGCGCCGCACCACGGGTACCGGTACGACGATCATGCGAACGACGTCGTCGGCCTCATTCGCCGCCTGGAGCTCTCGCACCCGGTCGTGCTCGGCCACTCGATGGGCGGCATGACCGCCGCGGTGGTCGCAAGTCGAGGTGCGGGGCTCCTGAGCGGCGTCATTCTGGTCGACCCGACGTTCTTGAGCCCAGAAACCCAACGCGACGTGCGCGATAGCGACGTCGCCGATCAACACCGCCGCGTTCTCGGTCTGCAGAAATCCGACCTCGTCGCCCAGGCGCGAGCCCGGCACCCGCATCGCTCGTCCGAGATCATCGAGCTCCAGGCCGACGCCAGACTGAAAACCCGCATGGCGGCATTCGACGTGCTCACGCCGCCCAACCCCGACTATCGCGACGCGGTACGTGCAATTGACGTCCCGAGCCTACTCGTCTTTGGCGATCGCAGTCCCGTCGTCACACGCGAGATGGCCATTCAATTGCGCAGCCTCAACCCACGCGTGCGAATCGATCAGGTCCAAGACGCGGGTCACGGCCTCCCCTTCGAGCAACCCGAGCGCCTTGGAGAGGTGGTCAACTCGTTTCTGCGTGAACTGGCTTGAGCTCGACGACGTCACGACCTAGTGGCGTTCGCAATAACTGCCTGCGAGGCGCTTCGTGCAGACGAAGGGGGCCGCGCAGTCGTTGCCGCCGACGGTGCACGGCTTGGCGCAAACGAGCGACGAGCCGGAACCTTCGCAGACGAGCGACGGCTCACATGGGCCCGAAGAGGATTGGCACGTTGTAAACGTGCTGCCGCCAGAGTTCTCGCATTGGCAAGACTCCCCCTCCCCCTTGAATTGGCCCGAAGAGCCGCCGCCACTGGATTGTACATCTTCGCAGGCAGCGAGCTTCGGTAGATCGCATCCGGCTTGCTCGTAGCAAGCAAGTTGTGCCTCCGTAGCACTCGCGCAAAACGAATCGCAGCGCCCTTGTGCGTGGCACTTTCGAACAATCGCGTCACAACGCGACGCACAGTTTTGTGCCGCAGGGCCTCCACTCGTCTGCGGCCCCGGTCCCTGCTTGTCGTTCCCACCATCGCCGTCACTCGAACAGGCCGCCAGAACCAAGGCCAGAAGCGTCACGGACACCTTGTATGAGTACGACTTATGAACGAAATTCAGCATCATCTACCATTCACTTTCCATGAAACAAACGAACTATTCCAAGCCAGGCGGCGGTAACCCTAGAGCAGAGAATACGCCTTAGCCAGGCTCTATTTTGATTATCGATGATTATTACCCACGAGGTAAAATAGATAATCGCGGCCACTCGAACCATCGTCGTACCTTCTTCACGTACTGCGGCGGGTTCGAGAGGAAGTCTCGTCCGGCGCGCGGGCCGTCCTCCTAAGCCGCGAAGAGCGGCATTTTCCGCGCAACTTTGCCGGCTCGCGGTCGATGCCGTACCCAATGTCTAGAATCGATTTTCCGCCGAATCAAAGGTCGCAACGAACAAGCAGCTCAAGACGATATCTTCGACGTGAAGACCGTCTCGGACGCTTCTGGCAACCTCGTTGAATTCGCGGGAGTACTCGCTGCGCTCATGGCCGCATCCTCGGCGCTCATTTGCTGCGCCAGCGATGCCCCGAGGGATGCGGCGGGAGTGGAAATATCGCCTGACGCGGCGGTGCAAACCCCGGCGGACGCCGCGACGGGATCCGCCGTTGACGCGGCCGTCGAAACGCCGACGGCGGTCAAAAGGGTGGCCATCATGCCCCTGGGCGACTCCATCACGGCCGGGGCGCACAGCAGTACCGATGCCGGCTACCGCGCCGAATTGTGGAAGCGGATGCTCGGCATGACCGGATATTCCGTCGACTTCGTCGGCTCGAATCGCAGCGGCCAGCTTCCCGACGTCGACAACGAAGGGCACTCGGGGTGGCGTATCGACCAGATTACCGCGAACATCGACGGGTGGCTGGCGACGTACAAGCCGGACATCGTGCTCTTGCACATCGGCACCAACGATATGGCGCGCGATTACAATGTCGCAACGGCGCCGGATCGATTGAGTGCACTCGTCGATAAAATCGCCGCCGACGTTCCCGGCATCACCATCGTGGTCGCGCAAATCGTGCCGACGTTGTATGCCGTCATCAACGCGCGGGTCGAGACCTTCAACGATGCGATTTCCGCCATCGTGCGAAGCAAGGTGTCGCAGGGCAAAAAGGTGCGATTGGTCGACATGTACCACGCAATCGGCAAATCGGATTTTTACGATACCCTGCACCCGAACGACACCGGCTATGCGAAAATGGCCGATGTCTGGTATTCGGATTTGGAGAAAATTTTGGCCGAGAAGGGACCGTAGTCCACGCCACGGCGCCTTCGCACCCTTCGTACGACCTACTCCTCGGAGCGACCCTTGGCTTCGCGATCGCGGTCGTATCGTTTCGTGCGCGGAAAGGGGGGCAACCAGGACTCGCGACGAACGATCCAGAGTTCGTAGGTTGGCCTCAATTGGTCAGGAGCGTCCAGGGATCCTAGGCTCACTTCGATTTCGTCGGCGGTACGCGAGAAAACGGTCGAGCCGCAACGAGGACAGAAAAACCGCCCGACGTACTCCCGTGTTTCGCCCTCGATCGTCACCGCATCCTGAGGGAATATTGCGGAAGCGTGAAAAAGGGCCGCATGTTGCTTGCGGCAATCGAGACAGTGACAAATGCCGACCCGGTATGGGAGGCCCGACGCTACAATTCGTACGTTGCCGCACCGGCAACCGCCCGTGAACCGGTCCATGCTGCGTCTCCTTACAACGAAGCACATAGGGCCGCTACGAGCGGTGCGCCAGTCCCCTTTCGGCGGTGTTGAAAAACTACCGCAGCGTCACGAGGTGCACGGGCCGTTGTCGGTCCAAACGCCAGCGGGGCCGCCGGGGACGTCGTTCTGCGTCCACCATTTCGCGGTCCACTTGTGACCATTGTACGAGACGACGGCGCCACCATTGTACGCGGTGGAGGATACCCACGCGGGCGCGGTGCAGGTGCCTCCACCGCCGGCATCCGTGGGAGGCGGAGGCCCGGCATCGACGGGCGGGGTCGCCCCGGCGAAGCGCACACTGTACTTGGTAAAGTCCCAGGCATTCTGGGTCACGTTGCTGCAAATGCCATTGTCCGTCGAGGAGCCGCAAGGGCGATCGCGGTTGACGGACCAAAACGTAAACCGTCCCAATCCATGGCCGGTCGCATAATTGAGCACGGTCTCGAAATCGGATTGGTAGAAATATTCCGATATGTCGGACTTGCCATTCATGCCCGAAAAGCCCTCGTGCGCGTACGCCGTGGCGCTGTCCCACCCCATGTGGCTCATGAGCAAGCCGTGGAAATTTTCGAGGGCCGAGACCTGGCTCGAGGCGCCATTGAAGCCACCGTCGAAGGGCATGATGGAGAAATTGTTCGGCGTGAACCCGATCGATTTGGCCTTGTCGAGAAGCAAGGTGCCAAACCATCCCGTGCCGGCGGCCGTCCCGGGCATGGTCACGGAGATGAAGAGACCAGGGTTGTTGGCCTGGAGGATCTTGGCGGCACCGAGCTCGTTGGCGATGGCCGCTTCGTTTTCGTATTCGGGCTCCTCGAGGTCGAAGTCGATGGCCTTGAGCTGGTATTTGGTAATCACTTGTTGGTACGCGGCCGCGGTCGACGCGGCGTCACCGCACGTCTGACCGAGCTTGGTGCCTCCGTAGCCGCCCACGGAGACCGAAACATCGCCGCCCGCTGCGCGGATTTTCGAGACCACGCCCGCCACCACCGTGTCCGAGGAAACGGCCGATGTACCGTCCCACGTGGGCGAGCAGCCGCCCCCGTTGGGCGCCAGGATGAAGGCGAGTTGGAATGCCTTCAGGCCGGTCGCCGACATGACGGCGACGGGATCGGGCGGGCTGTTGCTCTGGGGCATGAGGTAGGGCGCCGCCGCGTACCAATTGTTGCCAATTGCCGCCGGGGCGGCCGGTGCTGCGCGACCGACGACCGCGATGGGCAAACAGGCCATGGCGGTGAGCACGGCAAAGGAGAATGCTTTTTGGGATGCCTTCGATCGGCGCATGTTGCCTCCAGGTTGCGAGCGTGAACGTCGCGCTGCGCTCCGTGCAGCTTATGTGCCGCGGTTTTGCTTCCGGTGTCATGCGCGCGATTGCCATCCGAGCCGCATACGAACGAGGGCCAGATGATCTCGGCGATCACGGAGCCCCGATCGGTGCGATCAGGCATCGCATTCCGACCGCTTTTGCAAGCGAACTCTCGTTCAGGCGTCGCGGGCCGCGATTCCACATTAGGAACTTCACATCGAAGTATCCCTGCGACACGGGAGGCATCTCATCCCAATGACGAACGGTGTAGTCGCGACATCATCAACTCCGTCCCAGACGCAAGTCCCGATCGGTGGCATGATGCTGCGCCGAAACCATGAATCAAGATCACACTCGAACGTGGGCGCGGTATTCTCTCGTGTTGGCGGCCGTCGGTGTGACGGGCGGATGCTCCACCGAAATGCCCAATGACGACGGCTCGGCGCGCGCGCCATTGGAAACGCGCAGCCAGGCGCCGCTGTGGCATGAAGCATCGAGTCCAGGTCCCCTCGCCCTGACGTGGAGCGAGGATCTCGCCGCCCCCGTCGTCGAGCACCACGGCGCGCTCCACGCGCGCATCCGGAACATGCGGGCTCACCGCGCCGACGTCGACGTCGTGGTCACTGCGAAAGTTCATGGCCGCACGGTGGAGCGCTATCTCCGTCATGCCGTCGTCGATGCCGGAAACGCGGAGACGCTCGACATCGAACCGAGTGCGCTGCCCATACCGAGCCAGGGAGTCCCGTTCGATGTGCAGCTCGTGGCGCTCGTGAGCGAAGAGGGGCGCCAGAAAGCGGTCTACTCTCCGAGCCTGCAAGTCGCACTCTCGCGGGACCGCACCACATCGTTCGTGTCGGCGCTCGATTCCTCGGGCCCGTTCGCCGCCGCACGTCGCGGTGGGTCGGAAATGTCCCTCGTCGGAGCGGAAGCGCGCGATGGCATCGAGGTGGGCGAACCCATGCTGTTGCAAGCCGATCTTCCACCCTCGCCGACGCTCGAAACGGACGCATCCCGAGCGCGCACCTCGGTGGTCCTGTGCACGAAGTGGAGTGGCTCGTTTTCCGACACGCACCTGGGCGAAGACTTCGTCGACGAGGGACACCTCGAACGTCTGCAGGCCGACGCGAAGCCCCTCGAACATTGGGTTCGCGATCCGCATCCCGCGCGATTTGCCTCGGCGACGGTGTCGGGCGCCGCCGGCAAGGTCTGGTCGGGCGCGCTCGATGCCGACGGCTGCAGCCCGGCGATTCGACTGGCCCCGGGGAGCTATTCCTTCACCGTTGCGACCAAGCTCGCGTCGGGCACGGCGACGTACGACATCCTCAAGGTCTTCGAACCGGTACCGGGCGTCCCATGCACGCCCACCCGAATCGCCAATCCACCGAAAAACTGGTGCGAGAGCAACGATTCGATTTCGACGCCATTTACCGTACCGAATAGCGCTCCCGGGTATGTCCGCGTGAACATCCCCGCGGGGCCCGAATCGCCCGCGACGCGCGTGGCCTCCGTGGCGGGTCAGATGCTCGCCACCGCCGACAGCGGCCACAAAGCGAATGACACGTATCCGATTTATGCCAACAGCGGCTGTCCCTACTACAAGGATCCCAACACGGGTGTCGTTTGGTACAATTGGGACGAAGCGTGTGGCGGGTCCACGGCGTACTTCGGATTGAGCCAAGCCGCGGACCATCACGATATGACCACCTTGAAATTCGTGATCGCGCACGAGCTAGGTCATCAGCTTCAGATTCATCGCCTCGATTGGGCATTCTACGGCGGTGGCGACTATCCCCCGTCAGCGTCGGCGCCTGCGTCATGCAAGTGCGACTTCGTGGAGGCGGCCAATCATCTGCACTGCTTGCAATCGCGCCACCGCTTCTGGACTGCCGAAATCGAGGGCTGGGCGCACTTCATTGCACAACGGACGTTCAATCGACGCCTGCGCAACGATCCCGTGTTCGCCTATTACAAGGAAGTACTGACGGATGATGGCGTGGTTCATCATCCGCCGTTCGTACTCGATGCCCGAGAGCCCGTGACATGGGTTGCAGAACATTGCCCCGCGGCCGAGGAAAGCAGCGAATGGGACCTTCTGACGTTCCTGAGCACCATCCACGGTGGCAGCGACGCTCCCTTGATCGGGCTCACGGAGCTCTACGGCATCTACGAGAAGCTCCACGGCCTATCCGCACCGCAAACGTGGTCGGGTATGGACCGCGCAGCACTTTCCTACTTCGGAAACAATGCGAGCCATCCGAAGTACCGGAGATTGCACGACGCCGGCCACGCGTCCGGCCTCGACGACACACCGTGACGGCAGATGAATACCTCAGCGTGCCGAAACGACGCGAACGTCCAAGGTCGTGTTGAGGTTGAATTCGCCGCCTAGGTTTTGTGCATACCCCGTGAGGTGTCCAGGCGTGCCGTTCAGGAAAAGGTGCGCCTTGCCGTTCGGCGCCAGCTCATCGCCGATGAGTGCAAGTCGGCCCTCCGGATGCTCCGAGGAATGATCCCAATCCACGTAGCTCGGATTGTGGTTCGGGGTTTGAGGGTCACAGTTCTCGATGCCGAAGTGGAAGCGTCCGTGGCTCTCGGTCGTACCCGGCGCGAAGAGCTCGATATCCATTTCCGTGGTGAGGTGCCCGTATTCGAGGGCCGCGGCGGCACGAACGGAGTGCACGATATTACTCCCGGTGCAATACGTGCCATCGCGTGGTGTGACGGTCATCCGCACGTCGTAAGTCCGGTCGTACACCTTGGCGCTGCCTTCGAGCGTCATCGCATCGCTCGGCGAGGGCTCGTAAGGAGGCTCGGAATACTCGACCCATAGGCTGCCGTACAAATGTTCCACCCTGCTATGGTCTCTGATGGAAAGAGAATGCCCCGGTTGGTCCAAGACCGCGACTTCCTCCCCGACGCGGAGATACCCGAACCCGTAGTGCCCGGTCCAATCGAGAACGGTGTGGGTATCGTTCACGAGGTGAACGTCGGCCACGACGCCGCGTGGAAACCGCACCGCATAGCTCCCCGAGCCCTCCCCGCGTTCGACGGCCTCACCGCCGCACGCAATCGTCGTGCTCGGGAGATGCGCGGTCAGCGGCAAGATTTTCGTAACGATGGGCATCGCCGGCGTCGGCGCGCACGCAAGATCGACTCCGTCGCCGTCCTCGTCGACTCCATTCCCGCACCACTCGATGCCCGCTGGCTCCTGGGTGAGCCCGATGAGGGCCGCTTCGCTCGGGTGCGTGGCTGGCGCGTTGGGCACATTCGTCTCCGAAGTGCACGCCACCATCGCACAAGATACAAGGACTGCCGGACAGACGCCGCTATGCCAAAGCCGCATGAAAACTCCTATTCGTTTATTGGGATTTCCGCGCTGCATCTGTCACATCTTTCGAAGCAAAACCAGCCGACAATTGCGCCGTTCGGCGTGGCGTCCTTCGGTGTGACGGCCCATGCCAACCAGCCTGGCGTCGACGTTTGTCGTCCTACCAGTCTCGCCTGCGTTTCAACCCTCTCGAATTGGGCCGCGCGATGGTGACCTCGAGAACCCATTGGCACGTCGAGCGCGATTCGACGGAGAACGCGGAAAGGTCCTCCACCTCGAGATTGCGCCGTTCGATGAGGTCAATCACCTGCTGCGAGATCACGCGAATGGGCGTCGGGTAATGCTCCGGCTCCAGGTATTGTCTTTGCGCAGGGTCACCGCGCCCCCACTCCCAAGAGTAATCCGGCGGAATCAACAGCGCGTACACGAGCATCCCGCGCTCGTTCAACTTCCACCTTGCGTACGGCTTCTTGCGCCGGCCTTCGAGCAACTCGTGCTCGGCGAATCGCTCGAAAGCCGCGAAGAGCTCGGGCAGGGGCGGCGCTACGAACATGTCCGCCATGATACTGACCATACGATCAGTATCAAGCGTCCTCGACCATGATTCGAATCCCGGATGAGTCTGTCCTCGGAGATGAATCCAGTTGCCGTGGGCGGGCACGCTGCCGAACGCGGGTTCCACGATGGCAACCCAAACTCGATCGATACGATAGTGCCATGTCTGAGGCCCCGCCAATGACGTTTATGTCTTCAAGCGCCCTCGTGGATCAAAGTCTCGTTGGACCTAGGCGGCGCCATCTCGTGGTGGGCGTCGTATACTGATTACGCGGCCAAGCCTCGTCGAGAGCCGCGGCCGCAAAGCTACTTCGAAGCAGATTCGGGCGCTCGAAGGAATCCGTCCGGCTGTTCCGGAGGACGGCTTCCCCGAACAGACGGAATTGAAAGTTCGCTGTCCGCTCGCGCCCGCTCGCGCCGTAGATTGCTGCACCGCCGTAACTTTTATTGGCGCGAAGAATAGCGGAGCCGCGGTGTTGAATTCTTAACGGGGATCGCATTCGACAGTCACCTACACTCGCGCGCGGGGATAGCAAAACACGCAACTTTCTCGCTTGACGCGCGGATCGATATGGATAGTTTCGCGTCATGAGCAATCTAAAGAATCAAATTGAAGATCTTGCAGCTGAATTCGCCCAAGGCGTCCTCGCGGCCATCCGCAGCGCTTCCCTCGAGGAGATCCTGGAAAAGGGCGCGAGCCCCGCGGCCACGGCCAAGGGCGGCACGCGCCGCGGTGCGCCGGCCACCACGCCCGCGCCGAAGCGCGCCCGCGGCGGTCGCCTCCCCCGCCGCTCGGACGAGGAGATTGGCGCCGTCGGCGATAAGATCATCGAGTTGCTGAAGGGACACGCCGAAGGCCTCCGCGCAGAACAGATTCGCGAAGAGCTCGGCCTCGAGGCGAAGGAACTGCCCCGTCCCCTCAAGGAGCTCGTCGCCAATAGGAAGGTCAAGACCAAGGGCCAGAAGCGCGCGACGACCTACTTCGCTCGCTGATTCTTCCCTTCCCCCACGATTGACTTTTCGCCGGCCCCATCCAGATGGGGCCTTTGCTTTTGGATTCCTCGGCATCGAAGGACGCGCGCTAGCCGAAAGCTCGATATCGAAGTATCGTCCTTTTAGCGAATCGTGCACGCATCTTCGATTTCGTCATATCGGCCGCCCACCGCATCGGAGACCGGACCACGGCGATGCGGTGGTGCCTCGTGCCGGTTCAGGTGACGACATAACGCCCTCGCGCCACGATGGCGCGAATTCTCCGGTAGGCGCGCATCACGTCATCTACGGGCAGAACACGCACATTTCGTATTCCACGAAGGAATCAGTCTCCCGACCGACCACATGGCATCGAAGGGGCGGGACGTTCGATGGCGGTGTTCTGCCACCAGCGTCGTCGGAAGTCGCGAATGGGCCATATCGCGCATCGAGTCCGGGTAAGTGCCCGATCCAACTCTCATTCTACGTCGATGATTTTGCGCCAATCCGCTCGATTCGAGGATGAGCATCGTCGTTATTCTGCGTTCGATTCGAGCGATGAGGAAATTCCATTAGGCCATCAAATATTCGTCTTTCGACCTACGTATCAACAATAGACACGGCGAGTTCCTTTCCCCGGAGGCGAGCATTGGTGCGCCGGCCCAAAGACGCGCTCGAGCTCCGGAAATCACGCTTGCTCGTTCAATCGAACATACGGAGGTAGCCTATGCGAACGACGAAAATCGGCTTGTGGACCGCGTGCTGTGCTTTCTTGCTCTCGGGTGTAATCGCTGGCTGCAGCGGAACGGACGAGCAAACGCCCGCGGAAAATCGCGCGGAGCAAAGCGTCGAGAGCGCGCAAGAAGGAATCAGCTGCGCGGCCATGCAGGGCAAAACATTGAGCAGCAAAGACGTCGAGGTCACGCTCAAGCCTGGCGACGGTGTAAGCGGAACGCTCGCAGCGCCCAATTCCTGCGTCTGTTGCGATAGCCTTCGCGCTGGCGCACGGCAATATTGCGCCGACCGCGGTCGCCCTCTCGGCTACGCGGAATGTGGAGGCGCTTGCGGCCTTTGCGGATGCGACAACGCCTATAGCTATATCGACTTCTCGTGCGGGTGACGCACGCGGTGTAGCGAAATCCGATATCGATCGAGGTCGTTTGCAACGTCAAACCACCTCGGTCGATATCGATTCGGAATCACTTCTCGGTCGCGTTCTCGAGAAAGTCGCCGAGCCTGCGATGCAGTTCTGCGAGCTCGCCCCGCGAGAGCTTCATGACACGCTTCCAGACGGAGTCCACCGCGGCATCGGGTGAAGCGACTGCCGGCTGCGTACTCTTTGCGAGGGCCTGGGAGAGCGTCTTGGCTTCTCCGGCCTCCACGCGGGCGACCAACTCGGCCTGCTCCTCTTGCGGACGATCGACGATGCGCACGGCATCGGTGATGGTGAGCTTCCCTGCCTGCACCGCCGCCGTCACTTCGGGCGCGGCTTGATCGACGACTTTTTTCGCGCGCTGGACCAGACTCGTTGAAACCCCGACTTGCGCTGCGGCCTTGGCTCGTGGTCGACGGGCTTCCGTCTCCATTCCTTCGGCGCGATCGGCCTGAGGAGTCTCTTTCTTCCCTGTACTCCCGGCGTTGTCGGCTCCGTTGCCAGCCTTCTCCGGCTTGCCCGCATCGTCCGAATACAGCTTCTCGATTGCAACGGCCAATATGGCAAGTTGGCTGTCTCGCAGTTGGCGGCGCCGAAGATTGGCCGACGTGACGTAAGCCACCGGATCGGTCCCCTGCCATACGATGTGCTCCGGTTCGACTTCCGCCATCTGACAGGCCCTCAGTCGATTGCGACCGTCGAGCACCCATCGCTCACCCGCGTTGTCGAGTACGACGATTGGAGCGCGAAGACCGTTTTTGCGGATGTCGTCCGCGAGTTCACGGAGTTCGTCGCCTTTCATCAAAGGAAAAAGTTCTGCCGCGGGATGGACTCGAAGGGAGAAAAGATTCATTACCTTTCCGTTCTTAGTTGTGCTTGTTCGCCGGCGACCCATGCCACCGAAAAAGGAAGACGCCGCCGCGTCACGCGGGGCGGATGGAACAGCGTCCGCGTTCGTGCAGAATGGGAGTCGTTTTTCGATTCAGCCTTCACGCGAACAGGATCCTGATGCCATCCCACAGTCCGCGCGCATCATGCCTGGATGCTTCCTCATCGCAACCCGTTTCCGACATCCGCGGCTGCTGTGTTCGCGTCCCTCTCGTGGCGCCATACACGTATAGTCACGCGGAGAGCGCGCGCTCACCCGTCGTCCGTGGATGAACGCCACCTCGGAGGAAACACCCATGCGCATTCTGCTTGCGATCCCGGGCCCCCCGTGTCCTCGATCGGCTGGCCGACCGGCTCGCTGGCGAGATACGAAGTCGCCGCCGAAGTCCTCGCGTTCTGCAAACGCTCCCAGACGAAACAGATAATCGCTAATCTTGTTCCGGGATCGGAGGCGCCGAGTACGGCGCGACGATGTGCCGTTCGAGGCAATGCTCCGATGAACGTGACCAAGGGGTGACCCACGGCCAAGCCGTACTTCAGTACGAGAGGGCTCATGAATGCCTATGGCTTGGAACGCCCACTTGCTTGGAGCCGCGCTTACAATCCACTTTATTCCGGACGCAACGGAATTCGCATCCGCCGCACGCCTTCCGGCAACGTGCGCCTGCGATGCCAAGGCGAAGGCGCGCGCACCATCGTATTCGTCTGCGATACGCCCGTGTTCATCGAACACTACGATGGCCTTTTCGACTTACTTTCCCCTCGATTCAAGGTTCTCTGCCTCGAGCTACCCGGCATGGGCTTTTCGAAGGCGGCACGGGGCTTCGATTATGGCCTTCGCAGTCAAGCGCAAGCCGTGCGGGAGGTGTTGGAGGCGGAAAATGTCGAAGACTGTATTCTTTCTTTCTCGTGCGTCGGCGCATACTTGGCACTCATCTTGGCATCGATGGCCCCGAGCGTCGTTCGGGGGGTCGTGAGCGTTCAGGCACCGAGTTGGGAGCAGGAACGAATCTGGGCTCGCCGCATCGATTTCGGGGGGCGCGGCTTGGTTGCGACTCCGGTTTTGGGCCAACTGCTCGTGCGGGCTGGCAAGCGGAGGATCGCCAAGCGATGGTTCCACTCCAATCTCGGCAAGGGCGCTGCAAAACAGCAATTCGCCGACACCGCGGCGGGCGCGTTCGATGCAGGCTCCCCCTGGGCGCTCGCGTCCATGGTGCAAGCCTATTTCTCGAGTGAAGACCCCACCTTCGTCCCGGTGCAGCAACCGGCGTTGGTCATCTGGGGTAGCCAGGATCGCAGCCACCGGCGCAGCGATCCCGAATCCGCGCTCCCCTATTTTCGTGAAGCTCGCGTGATGCGTTTCGACCAGGCGGGCCACTGTCCCGATCTCGAACAACCGCAGCAGTTCGCTCGAGCATTGGTGTCATTTTCGGCAGAACTCTAGAAAACGCTACAATCAACTTCGCGGCCTGGCCGGAACGCACACGGCGGGGGCTGGGTCGGTGTTCTTGCCGAGGAGGATGTCCGCAGGGCGGTATTCGTCGCCACGTTTCACGAAGAGTGCACCGCTCTGCGGGTATGCGCAGCCAACGATGTCGTTCTCTTGCCACTGATCGCCAAAGCGAACATCGACGGAAAACGCGACGTATTCACGCCCGCTCGCGTCGCGGGTGGTCGTTGCCTCGGTCACGCGCACACGCCGTTCGCGGGGCGGGAGTCGGGCGCGGGAGAAGCGGCTTCGCTCCTTCTCTTTCTCTGCCAGTGGCTTCAGCAGCGCTTGCTCGACACGGCGCTGCACGACGGCTGGGAGGGAATCAGCGGCCAAAGCGAACGATGGGACGAGCAACGAACCGAGCACGCAGAGACATTGCCATCTTGAGACCATGATTCTGAACCATCCTCTTGAGAGATCCGGACAACAACTCGGCCATGGCGGCGCTTCCAAGGACCGGGCACCAAAGCGCAACGACGTATGCGACGTCAGGGCTCATCCCCGCAACGTCGAGGCCGAACAACAGCGCGCGCGACGTGACCGCGACGCTCATCTGGGCAAACACATGCAGCATGGCACGGCGATGGGCACCGAACTCTCGACGTCTCGCCGCGAAAACGCCCTTCACCATGAACCAAGCGATGAGCGCACCACTGAGAAGGAAGCCGGCGCTCACCAGCGGGCCGCCTTTTGCTTCGAACGAAAGCACGGCACCGGACGGAACCAGCGCAAAGAGAATCAGCGCGCCGGCGCTCCGTCCGATCCATCGATGCAATACCGCACGCCGCTGAAGCGCGCGGGTCATCAGCACGATGCAGAGCGGGAACGAGATGAGCGCTGCAACGACGTGAACACGCAGCGACAGGAGCCAGAGAGCCTCGAACCGCAAAGGAAGCTTCTCGATCACGAAGGGGGGAAGCTCATCGAACTTGAAGTACGCCAGGCTCGAAGCGGTGATGAAAGCTGCCCCCAGCGCCATCAGGGATAGGACGAAAACGCGGGGGGCAGCGGCGCGGACACGACTCAGCACCCACATACGGACGCCCTTGCCCCGCGAAAGTTTTATCGGCTCAGCAAACTTTTGAGCACGAAACGCTCATCTCACCTGGGGCCTCCCGCCCCCGAGCTCTCTGGAGCGGTGGGCGCCGATGGCGTTTCTTTGCCGCAACCGCTCAAGTTGTACGTGGCAGAGAGGCATACGGTTGCGAGCAGCCCCCAGAGCGCTGCCGACGTCCATGTCTTGCTCGTGGAGGGCTTGCTCAATCGCAAGGCAGGAGTGGTCCCGTGAGCAAAAAACGTTTGCGCGTCACGGCGCGCCACGACGATGGAATCATTGGGGCACACGATGCGCTCGTTGAAAATGAGCACCCGCCCCGATGCGAAGAGCCGATCTCGGGTGGCCGCAGGCAAATTGCGGCTATGGATGAAGGCCTGCAAGTGCTCTGGGATTCGCTGCGGAAACATCCGACTGCGCGACGTCCGAAACACCGTGACATTCGGAATGTACTCGTCGACCACGTCCTGGGGAATCAGGAGCCCCGCCCGCTCGAAGCTCACGGTCTCCTCGCGCAGCCCGACGTAGCCCCACGCTTCTTGATGCACACGGGCCCAGGAGATCGTGTCGGCGTCTTCCTCTTTTGCAATGACCTCGACGTGGTAAGCGAGACATGCACGCCCCGTGAACGGCGCCATCACGGCAGGTAACATTCGCAGGCCCCGAGCGGGAAGCATTAGGCAACCTAATAACTCGAAAACGATTCGCTCTTCGAGACGGCGCAGGGCGGACTACCCCACGTCCACGGCAGCGGGTGAGCTGTTGCGATGTTGCACCCTGTTGCACCTGCTCGAACCGCCGATCCGAGCGACGTGGACGCGCTTTCTCGCGGTGATCCGGCGCAACACGTGGGATCTCCAACGACCCGCGCCAGCGCGGGTTTCTCCGAGCGAGCGCGCGAAAAGGCGCCGCGGAGCATCTGGTCCTGACTTTGCTAAAGCATCCCCCCGCACGGCGCAGATTGGCGCGAAACCGCCCCGACGTGCGCTCAAACCTTGAGGAGAAAAACATCGATGCGATCGATTCGGGTGAATTTGGTCTTCGTTTTGGCATTGGTTGGTTGTGCGGGGGTGGCAGACGAGGAAACACCCGTAGCGGCTTCGGACGAGCTCACGGCAGCGGCGGTGGATCCCGAGCCGGCGGTGAGGGCTCCCGATCATGAATGGAGCGCGGACTCCTCGGAGGAGGGCGCACATCATGATTCTCTGCGACTCGAACGAAGCAGCAAGGAGCGTGCGGCGGCGAATCGTGCGGAGTTGGCGCCGAGCTGCAACAAGGCCGATCTCCATTTCTCGACTTGGCCGGTCTCCGGTGCGCACGGCAAGCAATGGATGATCAACAACTACACCGATCTCGACGCCGATGCGACGGACACGCGCGATTACAAGGGTAAGACCGGCAGCTTGGCGCGCACCTACGACGGTCATCGCGGCGCCGATATCGACATATCCTCCTTTCGCGAGATGGACAACGGCACCGCCATCGTGCGCGCGGCCGCGGATGGTGTGGTCGAGTTCATTCGCGAGGACCAGTTCGATCGAAACACGAGCTGCACCGGAACTTGGAACGTGGTGGTGCTTCGCCACGCGAATGGCTATGCGAGCTACTACGGTCACGTGAAGAAGAACTCGGTCGTCGTCAATGTGGGCGACAGTGTCGTGGCCGGGCAGAAGCTGGCGGTGGTCGGTAGCTCCGGCTGTTCCACGCAGGCGCATCTTCACTTCGAGGTGCACGACTGCAGCGACGCTTGGCTCGAGTCATTCGAGGACATGTGGACTGCACCGCCCGCCTACGAGGGGCCGTCCGACATCATGGATGTGATGCTCAAGGAAGGAGCCTTCAGCAGCGCTCAGCAGATCAAGGATCCGGCGCCCAACGACACGCTCTACGCTCCGGGAGCCACGATGGGCGTCGGCTTGTCCGCGGCCATTCGAGGCGGCGACAAAGTGCAAATCAGCATGGTCGCGCCGGACTCGAACGTATCTTCTTGGACATGGACCGCCGGCGGCGTCGCCCGCTACGCGCATTGGATGCCCAGCTGGACCTGGAAGGTGGGAAACACGCCGGGCACCTGGACGATGCGCGTCTTCGTCAACAATGCGTTGAAGACGTCGCGCACCTTCAAGGTGTCGAACTTGGTTCCCGGCTTCGCCGAGGTGGCACGCCACGGCGTGAGCGCAGCGAACTTCCAGACCGTTTTCGATGACGTCACCGCGGCGGGTTATCGGCCGGTGTGGATCGATGGATTCAACATTGGGAACGATTCCTTCTTCAATATGCTCTTTCGGCCGGCGGGCAATGTCTGGTGGCTCGCCCGCGCGGGCATGACGTCGGCGCAATATCAGAGCGAGTTCACGACGCAATCGCAAGACGGCCACCGACTGGTGCACGTCGACAGTTACCTTTCGGCGGGTGCGGTCCGCTACAATGGCATTTGGACCAACGAGAGCGGGCCCGCGCAGACGGCCTATCACGGCGCCTCCGAGGCCCTGCATCAATCGAATTGGAACAGCCTCACCAACCAAGGGTGGCGTCCCGTGAACGTGTCCGTGGTCTCGGTGGGCGGCGCCCGCCAGATCACCGCACTCTGGGACAGCGCGCCTTTCGGCAGCTTCGTCGGCCTGCACGGCATCCCCGCCAGCCAGTACCAAGCGACCTTCGATGCCGAAGTGGACGCCGGCCGCCGCCCGCACTACTTGGACACGTACGTTCACAACGGCCAGGTGTTCTACTCGGCCATCTTCTCCTCGCAAAGCCTAGGCTCGTGGGTGGCGCGCCACGATCGCACGAGTGCGCAGTATCAATCCGATTACGATAGCTTCACCGGCCAAGGCTTCCTGACCAAATTCGTGACCGGCGTGTCCGACGGCGGCACGGCCAACTACGCCGCGGTGTGGACCAAATAGGTAGCCGATTCGGCCAAGCCCATCACGACGAGCGCCGCGCACGTATCACCGCGTCGACGCCGGTGCCCGTGATGGGCCGCGGACGCTCCTCCGCGACGAGGCATTGCCAGCGCTGCGGATCGAGCGCGGCGACCACGCGCTCGACGGAGACTTGCACCTGACCGGCTGCAGCCGTAGCGGCTCCCGTCGCGGGATCGATCGGACGATGGCCGACCATGAACAACGTGCCGCCAACAGCGACCGCGTTCGCCATCCTCTGCACCATCTCTTCCACCGATCCCGCGATGTGGACGTACAGGCAGACCACGAGATCGAATTCACCGGGCTTTGCCGTCCAGGTCGCGAGATCGCCCTCGACCCAAACGATGCGCTCCGAGATGGTGGGCCCGGCCGCCGCGGCCATCGAACGGCCATGGGCCAGAGCGCTCGCGGAGAAATCCACCGCCGTGACATGCCACCCATGCGCGGCGAGCCAAAGCGTCTCCGTTCCGTGTCCACAGCCTGCGTCGAGGACGCGCCCGGGGTGAAGGTTCACCACCTCGCGGACGAGATGTGCATTCGGTGGCCGATGCGCGACTTTGTCCGCGTGCTCCCGCAGCGTCTTCGACCAGAGTCGTTCCCAGAAGGACTGATCGTAGGTTGGCTTGCTCATTTGCTTCACGCAACTTTATATGTTGCGTGACAGAAAAAATGGCAAGGGCGAATCGCGCAAGGTGGCAACTTGCGCTTGCCGCGGGTGCATACTTGAGCTCCCCCGCGCGGTCACGCGTGGAATCTCATGTCCGGCGGACGCGACTCGTCGTATGCTAGCTGAGGTAGCGGGTCCCATTCGGCCACTGTGCTGAGGCCGGCGATTCGCGGGGGATAGATGTACGAAGGATTCGCGATCGAGGAGATCCTCTCCGAAAGTGCACGTTCGTCGGTTTACCGCGCACGACAGACGGCACGTTCGCCCGACTTGTCCGCCTGGCCCGAAAACGTCGTTCTCAAAGTCCTTCAAGGATCGAGCGCGTGTCGCGAATATCGCGCTCGCTATCGTCACGAATTCGAAACACTACAGCGCGTAAACTCCTCGCATGTGATACGGGCTTACGACCTCCGTGCGGAGCAAGGCACGACGTTTCTCGTGCTCGAAGACTTCGGGGCCACCTCCCTCGAGCGATTTGCGGCTCAGCAGCCGCTTTCGATGGAGCAGACTCTTCGAGTTGGCATGCAAATATGCACCGCTCTGGCGGCGATCCATGATGCCCAAATCGTTCACAACGATGTCAAGCCGGCCAACATCGTATATTGCCCCAATTCGGGTGAAGCCAAGCTCATCGACTTTGGCGCGAGCACCTCGCTCGTCGCGCCCGTGTCCACCGAGGCCAGTCAGCGCGATCCGCTCCGGCGCGAGTTCACGCTCGCCTACGTCTCGCCGGAACAGACCGGGCGGATGAATCGCTCGATCGATCATCGGACCGATCTGTATTCGCTGGGGGTGACGCTCTACGAGCTACTCACGCGTCGCACGCTTTTCACGGGCGGTGACACGCTCGAATGGGTCCATGCCCACCTGGCACGGCGTCCGAAGCCTCCCGCAGAAGCCGATTCCCGAATTCCGAAATCGGTCTCCGACATCGTGATGAAGCTCCTCGAGAAGAATCCCGAGGATCGATACCGGAGCGCCGTCGGTGTCAAAGCGGATCTCGAGCGCTGCCTCGCCGATCGCGACGCGCGTTTCGAATTGGGGCGGGACGACGTTCTCCACGCTTTTTCCATACCGCATCGGCTCTACGGGCGCGCCTCGGAGCTCCAGCGGCTGGGCGCCGCATTCGAGCGCACGGTCAACGGGCCCTGCGAGCTGGTGCTCGTTTCGGGCTATTCGGGAATCGGAAAAACCTCGCTCATCCAGGATCTTCACGTACCCGTCAGCCATCGCCACGGATACTTCATTTCCGGGAAGTTCGATCAACTGCGGCGCAGCGTCCCGTACGCGGCCATCACCGAGGCGTTCCACGAGCTCGTTCAGCAGCTTCTGTGCGAGCCGGAGCAGTGCCTCGCCCAGTGGCGACGTGAAATTCTCGAAGCGCTCGGCGACAAGGCGCGCGCGCTCTTCGATGTCATTCCCGAGCTCGAGCGGCTCCTCGGTCCGCAACCCGAAGTGCCCATACTCGGCGCCATCGAAACGCAAAATCGTTTCAATTTGATCTTTGGACGATTCCTCGATGTCCTCTGCCGGCCCGAGCACCCCCTCGTCATGTTCATCGACGACCTGCAGTGGATCGACTCGGCCTCCCTGCGGCTGATGGAGATTTTCGTGCCGGGAGGGGAGCGGCGCAACCTCCTGGTCATTGGAACGTACCGCGACAACGAGGTCGACGCCGTCCACCCGCTCAAGCGATTTCTCGAGGGCCGGAGGGCGCAGCAGCATGTCTTCGAGGAGATCGCACTCGGTCCCCTCACCCCCGCGGATCTGACCCAGCTCTGTGCCGACGTGCTGCATCGAAGCCCGCACGACGTGGAGCCCCTCGTCGCGCTGCTGCAGCAGAAGACGGACGGAAATCCCTTTTTCGTGAATCAATTTCTTCATGCGTTGCACGCCGACGGGGCGCTCACCTTCGATTGCGGCGCGCGGCATTTCACCTGGAAGCCCGAGGTGATCCGCGAGCGAAGCGCGACCGAAAACGTGGCCGATCTGCTGTCGCGCCGCCTCTCGTCGCTTTCGGCCGATGGCCTCCACATCGTCCATCTCGCGGCGTGCATTGGCAATCAGTTCGACCTTCGGACGCTGGCCTGGATTTGCGATCTCTCGGAGGAGGCGACCTACGCAAAGCTGTTGCCCGCACTGAATGCGGGCTTCGTTCTCCCGACATCGGGACTCGAGACGACCGCGAGCGATGCCGCGCCCACGCTCGTGCATCGGCAATTTCGCTTCCTCCACGACCGTGTTCAGCAAGCCGCGTATGACTCGGAGGACGTCGAAGCTCGAAAGCAGTCGCACCTTCGAATCGGCCGCAGGCTCCTGCAGCAAGCGGGCGACGAGGAGCAGATGGATCGCATTTTTGCGACCGCCGACCACTTGAACACGGCGCGCGAGCTGGTCACCGGTGCGGAGCGGTGCACGCTGGCGCGGCTCAATCTATTGGCCGGGCAGCTCGCCAAGCGCGCCAACGCGTACGGTGCCGCCAGTGCCTATTATCAAGTAGGCCTCGAGTGCATTGGCTCGTGGGAGGAAGACCATGAGGCCAACATGGCCATGCGCCTCGAGTACGCCGAAATCGAATATTTGCTTGGCCATTTCGAACAATCCGAAAAGATTAGTCTGGACTTGATGGATCGCGCACGCACGCCCATGGAGCGCGCCGACGTCTGCCGGCTTCTCGTCTGGCAGTGTACCCTCGAGATGAAGTACGAAGGCGTCTTTCGCTGGGGCTTTGCGGGGCTGCGCGCGCTGGGCATCGTCATCCCCGAGGAAGGCGATCTCACCCCCGTCCTCGACGCCGAAATGGCCTCCATCGAGCGGCACATGGCGGGGAGGTCCATTCATGGGCTCATCGATATGCCGGCCATGACGGAACCCAGGGTCATTGCGGCCCTGCGCCTGCTCGTGGGGATGCTGCCCGCGGCGTACATGTCGAACCAGGCGCTCCACGCGGTCTTCAATGCGAAGTTGGCCAACCTGTCGATCACGTACGGCAATTGCCCGGAGTCGGCGACGGCGTATTCGTCGTTCGGCATGCTCCTCGTCTACGGGAAAGGCGATTACCGCGCCGGCTACGAATACGGCATGCTCGGATGGCAGCTCGCCAAGAGGGGCGGTTACCTTGCGCAGCTATGCAAAAATGGCGTCAACATGGGCGCGTTCATCGTGCCCTGGACGGAGCATCTGCAGGCGAGCATGGCCTACTTCGATGAAGGCTATCGCGCAGGACTCGACGCCGGAGAGCTGCAGTGGGCGGGCTACAACCTGCAGTTCAAATCCATCTTGGTCTTTCATTCGGGGGAGCCCCTCGCGAAAGTCAAAGAAGAGAGCCACGAGAATCTCCTCTTCTGTTTGCGAACTCGGCACGCCGTGGGTCCTACGTTCATCGAGACGGTCCTCTTTCCGGTCCTCAACCTGCTCGGCGAGACCGATTCGGACGTCACGTTCGCCATTGGTGAGACCGATGTGCCCTCGTGGTTGAAGAAGCATGAAACGCAGAAGACCCAAATGACCTGCCTTTACGTGGGTCTCGCACAAGCCTTGTACCTGCATGGCAAGGTGGAGCTCGCCCTCGCCTGGTGCCGAAAGGCCGAGGAGCTCCTGACGTTCGTGAGGGGCTTCATCACCAGCGCGGTGCACGCACTCTTCTATGGGCTTTGTTTGCTCGATACCGACGCCGCCGGCTCCGCGGCGCCGATCGAGGCGTGCCGCAAAAAGCTCGCGCGTTGGGCCGAGTCGTCCCCGGCCAACTTCCGCCACATGCATGCGATCCTCGAAGCCGCGGTGGCACGTGCGGCAGGCGATCCCTGGCGCGCCCTCACGTTGCTCGATGGGGCGAGCCGCTCCGCGAACAAGCAAGGTTTTCGCCAATACGCCGCACTCGCGTGCGAGCTCGCCGGCAAGCTTCTCATCGAGTCGGGCCAGCACGAGATGGGGCTCTCCTACATCGCCGATGCGCGCGATGCGTACCGGGCTTGGGGCGCAAAGCACAAATTGATGCAGCTCGATCGCGCCTATCCGCAAGACGGATCGGTGGTGCGCGGGCGAGACAGTTACCCCTCGCATTCCCCGGCGTGGAGCAGCACGGGAAGCCTGGACGAGTCGATCGATCTGACGGCGATCGCCAAGGCGTCCCAGGCCATTTCCAGCGAAATGGAGCCCGACCGGGTCTTCTGCGTGCTTCTCGAAATGTGCCTCGCGTCCGCCGGTGCGGAGACGGCCGTCCTGGTGCTCGCCCGCGACGAAGAATGCAGCGTGGAAAGTCGCCCGCGGCAGGCCGCGGAGTTTCGGGCGGTCGCGCGGGCACGTGCCTTCGGGGAGGTGGAGATTCGCACCATGCCCCTTGCCGAGTGCCCGGAGCTGGTGCCGGCCGTGGTCCATTACGTGGCACACACGGGTGAGTCGCGCGTCCTCAACGATGCCACCGCCGATCCGACGTTCGGACGCGACGAGACGCTCCAGCGGCGCGCGCCGAAGTCGGTGTTGTGCGTCCCGGTGATGCGAGGAGGAGGCCTCATTGGCGTACTCTATTTGGAGAACAATCAGACCACCAACGCCTTCACGGTCGGGCGCGTGCGCGTCCTGCAGGTGCTCGCATCCCAAGCGGCCATTTCGCTGGACAATGCGCGCTTGTACTCCGAGCTCAAAGAGAACAACGAGAAGCTGACCATGGCCCTCGAGGCTGCGCGGGAGAGTGCGCGGCTCAAAACGGAATTTCTCGCCAATACGTCGCACGAGCTTCGCACGCCGCTCAACGCCATCGTGAATATTCCCAATGGCCTGGCCGCCCGCCTCTCGGAACGCACGGAGTGGATCTGCACCGCCTGCGAGGAGCTCGTCCTCTTGCGCCCAAAGCCCGTCTGCCCGGCCTGCGGCGCGCAGGACTCGTTCTCGAAAAGGAGCGTCTGCCTCTATCGCGGCCGGCGCGACGATGCCGTCAGCTATTTGCGCGTGGTCCAGACCAACGGCGAGCAGCTCATTGGCCTGGTGGAAGATCTCCTCGACATGAGCCGGCTCGATGCCGCGCGCATGCGCATCGACCCGGTCGAGCTCGACGCCCACGAGGCTGCCCGTGAGGTCGTGGACAAGATGCGCGCGCTCGGCGAGAAGCGAAGGGTCCATGTCGCCCTGCGCGCGGAGGGCGTGGCGCCAACGCTCCTAGCGGACCACGGGCGCCTCCAACAGGTGCTCATCAACCTCGTGGACAATGCCATCAAATTTTCCAGCGAGGGCGGCGCCGTCGAAGTGGCCGTACGGCAGGACCACGAAGGCTTTGCCCTTTTCACCGTCCGCGACGACGGCATCGGCATTGCCCAGCACGAACAAGGGAAAATCTTCGAAAGCTTTTATCAAGTGGATGGCACCAACACGCGGCATGCGGGTGGCGCGGGGCTCGGTCTAGCCATCTCCCGAGAAATCGTTCGCCTACATCGTGGGGAGATTTGGGTCGAGAGCCAACCGGGACGTGGATCGATCTTCTACGTGCGGCTACCATGCGTGGAGGAGGTGAAGCGTGCAGAGCGGGCCTGAAGGCGGGCGTCAAACGCGGCCGTGCGTGCTCTACGTCGACGACGACGCCAGCAACTTGGCGGCCGCGCGATTGCTTCTCGAGGAGCGCTACGAATTGCTCGAAGCAGAGAACGACGAGCAAGCCTGCACCTGCTTGAAACGCGAAGGTGAACGGCTCGGGATGATCTTGATGGACATCCAGCTCAAACGCTCCCAGCTCGACGGCATCGCGCTGGTGAAGTTGATCCGCGGCAAGCTCGATCGCGCGAGCTTGCCCTGCTACGCACTCGACGTGCCGGTTCTTCTCACGCCGGTCATCTTTCTCACGGCGTACGGCCAACTCTACCCGCGCGAAGAACTACTTCGCGCCGGCGGGGCCGAAATTGCCATCAAGCCCGTCGACTTCATCAAGCTTTCGAACGCGATGACGCGCTACTTCGTGCGGCAGACGCTCGGTCACCTGGAGTAGCGTCATCGGGCCGGCTGACGGAGCGCTCGAGCCGGCGACGCGCCAGCGAGCTCGGTGCATGGCGACCCGTCGCGACCTTCTCGAGGGTGCGCCGGTTGATGGCATTCTTCTCGAGAAAGCGTATTCGCATTTCGATATCGGGGATGGCCTCCGCGCGACACCGGATCTGTTCGATGGTCCCGTCGAGAATGCTCTGCGCGGCCGGATCCCCCGAGGCGGCGTACGCCTCGAACACGGCCAGCCGAAGTCGCCCCTCGACGAAGCCCGCACCGCCGCACTGCTCGAGCCACGTCCGCTGCACGCCCGCACGCTCGCGCGCATCGCCGAGCCGGCCGCTGCGTAGCAAGATGTTCAACCGCGTCGCCTCGGCGTAGGGACGCAGAGCCACGATGTTGGTGAGCGTCTCCAGCGCATGCCGAACGTGCTGCTCCGCCGCATCGAGGGCACCGCAGTCGAGAAGAATATTGGCCAAGATGGCTTTGGCGAATCCCTTCAAGTGATGCTCGGCCGCGCGATCGTCCAAGAACGCCCAGAGGAGGTGCTCGGCCTCCTCGCGCGAAGCGTCATCTTCCTTGTCGACCAAGGCCATCGCAAGCTGGCACGTGGCCATGCTGCTCGTCCACTTGTCGCCATCGCGCATACCTTCCGCGCGTGCGCTTCGCAGCTTTTCTTCTCCGGCTTCGACGTCGCCGAGATGGGTGAGCAAGAGTCCCCCGTAGATGCGCGCATTCGCGAGAAGCCCCTTGTCGTTGAGCGACTCGAAAATGGCCTCCGCATGGGCGGCCGCCACCCAAGCCGACCAAGGATCACGGGAAAGGTACCAACCCGAAACCGCACGCGAGAGCTCCCAGGAGCCTCGGGCACCGACGTTGTCGCCCATGCTGGCCACTTCGTCCATGCGGGACAAGCAGGTCTGAACCTCCGCATGACGCCCGAAGAAGCTCAGAATCGTGGTCAGAATCCGCAACGAATCGATGTAGGCCCCGGCGGCCGCGGGCTCGGGATCGGTCGCCCGCAACACGTCCCCCCAGAGCAAAATTTCGTGATGGTTCACCGGGGATGGTGCGGCCCCGAAGGCCATGGTCCCCACGGCGTAGCACCAGTCGACGCCGCCGCGGGGCAGTAGCGAGAGCGCCTCGGAGACGAGCGCCCGCCCTTTGACGTAATCGCATTCCAACATGGCGACGCGCGCCTGCACGGAGCGGAGGATGCCTCGGAGATTCTCCTTGGCTCCGCAGGCGATACCGCGTTCGGCGAGCCATGTGCCCTCGCGGAGGTTCGCATGGTCGAGGGCGTCTGCGGCCGCCCGCGCATAGAGCACGGCCGCTCGATCCTTGTCCCCGCCCAACGCATGATGCTCGGCAAGGACATGGGCATCGCTTTCGCCCATTCTTTCGAGAAACTCGGCCGCGGCGCGGTGCGATGCCGAGCGATCTTCTTCGGTCAGCATGCTGTGCGCGGCCTCGCGCACGAGCGCGTGACGGAATGCATATTCGGTATCGTCGAGAAACCGGCTCGTGGCGTTTTTCGTAATGAGCTCGCACTGAATCAGCTCGTCCAGCCGCTCGTCGACGCGCTCTTCGAGGCTTTCCGGACCGCGATGGCCGAACAAGGCGAGAACGCCACCGCGCCAGAAGGTGCCTCCATAGACGCTGGCCGCACGTAGGATCCGCCGCAACTCGGGCTCGAGGCGCCGCAGCCTCGCCTGCAACATGGCCAGCACGGTGTCCGGCATCACGTCGGAGCGACCTTCCGCGACGAATCGAATCAACTCTTCCAAAAAGAGCGCATTGCCCGAAGCCTGCTCGACGATTCTCGTCACGATTGCGGCCGAGACGTTGGGGCCAAGCGCGGCGGCGATGAGCTGCTTGCTCGCGCGATGGCTCA
Organism: Sorangiineae bacterium MSr12523; assembly: GCA_037157775.1. Classification (NCBI taxonomy): domain Bacteria; kingdom Pseudomonadati; phylum Myxococcota; class Myxococcia; order Myxococcales; family Pendulisporaceae; genus Pendulispora; species Pendulispora brunnea. Next base: position 12,213,220 of record CP089982.1, on the reverse strand, counting down.
ATCCATCGAGCCAGAAGACCTGGCGCCTGCGCTCGAGCCAGAGCTTTGGATAGAGATCCTCGATCTCCGGTCTCGCGAGGGCGAGCACCATGAGCGGCAGATTTTGGCACTCGCGCAACGACGCGTCGATCACGCGCACGGTGAGCGCATCGCCCCAATGCAGATCTTCGAGGACGAACAGCACCGGATGGTCTTTGCATTCGGCGCGCAAGAACGCGATGAAGGCCGCCGTCACCTGGGCGACCATCGTGCGCGGCTCGGTTCGTGCCAGACGCAGCTTGACGCTGCTCTCCGAAGGGAAGGGCACGCCGCAGAGTTCACCGAGGAATTCCGTGACGAAGCGCGCCTCGTTCGCCGGGACGTGGCACCGCACGCGATCTTCGAGCTTCTGCTGCTGGACGGACACCTCTTCGCCGTCGTGCACGTCGACGAGGCGCCGCAAAGCATCGGCAAGAATGCCATACGGGCGACCCGCACGCGTGGGATCGCTTCGTCCGAGCCAAATGTCGATGTTCTGCGTCTGCTGCACGCGGCGAACGAATTCGTGACGCAGGCGCGACTTTCCGACGCCCGCGGCCGCGATCACCATGGCGAGGCGCGCGACCGAATCCTCGCAGCATTCGTTGAGGAGCAGCTGCAGCTGCGGCAGCTCGCGGTCGCGGCCGACGAAGGGCGTCGGCTTGCCGAGAAGCGGGCGCGCCTCGTCGATGGCCAGCTCGGAGTCCAAGACGAAGAAGCCGCAGTTCGTTTGCCTCTTTTGGAATCGTGCATCGAGCAGATGCGCCGTGATGTCGTCGAGGCGAATGCCGTGCAGCGTGGCGACCGAGCGCGAGCCACCGAGCAGGAGCCGATTGGCGCGCTCGAGAATGTCCCCGTTGGGAAGGTGCTCGCCGATGACGACGCTTCGACCCGTGGTGATGACGACGTACTGCGAGGGGAGCTGCTCGTGCACGAAGAGCGCACAACGAGCCGCCTGCACGGCCTGATCGGTCGCCGTCATGCGTTCCGTTTGCGCCAGGGTGACGATCATCGAGCCGTCGAAAAGGACTTCGACCCGAGCATCGAAGCGGGCTCGGAGCTCGTCGGCGAGGAACTGTCGCTGCCCTCGTCGATTGAGCCTCTTCAGCGACTCGTCGTGCAACGGCACATCGGTCGTCTCGTCGTCGGTGACCAGAAGCACGCTCACGAGCTGCTGTTCGTCGGAAAGAAGCGCAGCGCCCGGCGTGCGGGCTACTCGTTCGCGCGTCGGCGTGTCCGAAAGAGGCCCCAGGGCGCGAAGCTCCTCGCGCAGCACGTTGGCATCCTTGGGACGCTGGGCCCGGTCCTTGGCGAGCAGGCGCTGGAGCAGCCGGTCCAACGCCTCCGGCAGATCGGGCCTCAGCACGCGCAGCCGCGGGACCTCGTCGAGGAGGATGCTCGCCACGACGACCATCGGATGCCCGTCGGCGAAGGGCGTTCGCCCGGTCAGGCATTTGTACATCACGCATCCGAATGCGAACACGTCGGCGCTGGGCCCGACGTCCCTATCGCCGCGCGCTTGCTCGGGCGCCATGTAGAGCGGCGTGCCGACGGCGAGCCCCGTCGCGGTCAGATCGGACTCCACGAGGCGCGCCACACCGAAGTCGAGCAGCGTCGGTGCATCGGGGCGCCCGTGACGGAGGAAGATGTTCTCGGGCTTGAGGTCACGGTGCACGAACCCCCGCCGATGCGCGGCCGAAAGGGCGTCGGCCACACCGGAGAGCATGCGAAGCGTGTCCTCTAGCGAAAGGCCGTCGTGCTCGAGGCGTTCGCCGAGGTCTTCGCCGTCGAGCCACTCCATGGCCAGAAAGGGATGCCCCTCGCGCGTGACGCCGTGATCGATGTACGCGACGATGCCCGGGTGCTGGAGCTGCGAGAGCATGTACGCTTCGCGATAGAAGCGCGCCCGGAAGTTGGGGTGGGCTCCGAAGGGCGGAAGCACTTTGAGCGCCACCGGTGCATCGTCGCGCCGGCAATCGCGCGCCCGATAGACGATGCCCATCGCTCCCCGGCCGGCAACGCCCTCGACAACGAACCGATCCGCGAAGACCGTTCTCGGCGTGAGTTCCGCCCAGTCCATCGGGTTGCCTGCTTCCTCCCCTTTCCCTACGATGTCACTCGGACGCTTAGAGGAGCGTCCGACGCTCTACACCGTTGCAGAATACGCAAGGTGACCCGGAAACGCGAGGTTCGCGGATGTGCATCGGACCCCAAGCGGACCGCAAAGGCGATCTCAGGAAGCATTGAATCGATTCGATCAGCCACCGCTCGGTGCGGTTCGCGCGGCCAGCTCGATCAACGAGGCGACCTCCCAAGGATGCGAGCGATACACGGAGTGGCTCGCCCCGGGGATCTCCACCTTGTAGCTGTGAGCGCGTGCAGCATACATCCTTTCGAGATCGGGGCTGATGATCCGGTCGGCCTGCGCCACCATGTACCAGCTCGGCTTCTTCTTCCAGGCCGGGTCGACGATGGGCGTGGAGAACACCTTGCCCGCCGTGAACATTTGCGAGCGCGCCTCGAACTCCGCCTCGGCGGCCGGTAGATCGGCGGCGAACTCCGCGTGGTAGCGCGCCGGATCGATGAACGTGTAACCATCGGGCGTCTTCGTGATCGCATCGCGCCCGGCGGCCGGATAGCGCTGGCCGTTGCCCGTCTCCGTTTCACCCTCGTCGGGCGCGTGCGCCGCGATGTACACGAGGCCGGCGACGCGTGCATCGTTGCCCGCCTCGGTGATGATCGCGCCGCCGTAGCTGTGGGCCACCAGGAGGCTCGGACCGTCCTGTCGATCGAGCGCGCGCTTCGTGGCCGCAACGTCTTCGTCCAATCCGGAAAGCGGCTGCTGCACCACGGTCACGTTGTACCCATCGCGAGCCAAGAGATCGTACACGGGCCTCCACCCCGACCCATCGACGAACGCGCCGTGCACGAGGACGATGTTCTTGATGCGCGTCGTAGACGGCGCAGCTTCTGCCGAGGGCACGTGGGTCAGTGCAGCGACGGAGAACACCAGGGCGAGTGCCAGACGATGATATTTCATGGGATGTCCCTCCAACGACTCTGCTCGCGACGCGAATCGCACCCAATGCGAACCTTGCGAGCTGGGAATCACCGAGGACTACGCCGCAGCTCGCGATCGGTTTCGCTCCGGTCACGTCTTTGCGCTTCTTTACCCGTGCGCGCGAACTCTACGGCACACTGCACGGACCATGATCGAAGGAAAACCGAGTACAACGTCCACCATCGTCGCGTTTTTTCGTGCGCTCAATACGCTGGGTGTCACGCGCGTTCGCGCGTTTTCCGATCCGTTCGCGGTGCAGTTGTTGCCACCCTCCGTGGGGAAAATCGTGCACGGTGCGCAATGGCTCCTCGAACGCCGGGAGGGTCTCGGGCAGCGATGGTGGGTATCCTCACGCGGCTTCATCGATACCGTTGCATTGCGCTCGAGCGCCATCGACGCCGCGTGGGCCGAAGCCTACGAGCTCGGGGTGCGGCAGTTGGTGATCCTCGGCGCGGGTCTCGACGCTCGGGCCTACCGGCTCGATTCGCTGCGGGGTGTGCGCGTTTTCGAGATCGATCACCCGGCCACGCAGCAGTTCAAACGCGCCCGCGCGGCGTCGCTGCAATCGCCGGCCGAGTCGCTCCGGTACGTGCCGGTGGACTTCGCGCGCGACGATCTGGGGGGCGCCCTTCGCAACGCCGGGCTGCGCACGGATGAACGCGCCTTCGTCATTTGGGAGGGTGTCACGATGTACCTGCCGCATCGGGCGACCGCGGAAACGCTGGCAAATCTTTCCGCGATCGTCCCGTCCGGAAGCCGATTGGCGATGACGTACCTCGAGCCCGCGACGCGAAGCGACGAACCATTCGTCCGCCGCAACCTGCGTCGCTGGATCTTGTCACGCAGCGGCGAGCCCCAGCTCGGCTTGATGCATCGGGAGCACGCGACCCAGCTTCTCGAGGCGGCGCATTTTCGCCCATTGAGCGACGAGAATCGCGTCGAATTCGCCGCACGCTTTTCCGACGAATCGCCCGAGGAGACCGTGAATGCCCTCGGCGAGCGCTTGGTCGTCGCCGAAAGGACGTGACCTGCGCTCTATTGGGTTGGACTGCACGCCACCGAGACGTCGGCCACATTGCCGGATTCGCGTCGATTCCTATTTGGCATTGCAATGATTTGTAATTCGTTTGAACGTTTCTTGATGTCCAATCATTAATTTCATGTAAGTCCCCCTTCCCGGCTAGCCCATTGGGCCCATGAATTCGTTCTTCGTGAGCGGCACGCCTCGCTCTCGCAAGATGGCGTACGCCGCCGTCATGTGAAAAAAGAAGTTCGGCAGGGCAAACTGGGCGAGGAATTGTGCGCCGGCGAAGGTGATCGTGCCGCTGCGGGCGGGGATCTCGATCGTGGCATCGAGCCCCCTTTCGAGGACCTGCGGATCGACCGCCTTCAAATAGACGATGGCCGCGTCGATGGCTTCGTGCAACTCCGCAAAGGTCGTTCGCTCGATGGCCGGCGGCGGCGGCGCCTTCGTGCCCATCAGGCGATCTATCGCGAGCTTCGCGCCTTCGGCCGCCCAGTGAATTTGCGTCGCCAGATCGTACATATCCGACGCGAGCCGCGCATGAATGAGCGCGAGCGGCTCGAGACCATTCGCGGAAGCATGCGCTTCGGCCTTGGCAAGACACGCCTTCAAGTTGGTGAGGCCGCGCACGAACACGGCGACAGAGAAATCATACGGGTTCAGAGGCATGCCGCATCGTACCCCGACCGGCAAGAGCGCGCCCTGCGAACCTGAGATCAGCCGAGGGTGATGCCGCGCAGTGGCGGAATCCGATCGGAGCCGCCGAAGATTTGCTGCGCCTCGGGGTGACCGGCGTTGGCCGCCCGGCGACCCCAATATTTGACGTCCATTTCGTCGTCCATTTCGGCCCCGAGCCTCGCCAGCGTGAACATGGCCCGCTCGTCGCCGCCTCGGGCCGCAAGGCGCAACCAGCGTCGCGCTTCATGGATGTCGCGCCCGTGAGCCAACCGAGCGAGGTAAAACGCCGCCCGGACGTAACCGGTATCGAAGGCTTGTCGGAACCACTGCTCGGCCGATGCGACGTCGCCACGCTCCTCGGCAAGGACGCCGAGGTTGCACATCGACGCGGCAGCTCCCGCCTCCGCCGCTCTGCGGTACATGTCTTCTCCCCGCCCGCGATCGCCCCGAGCCAGGAGGAAAAGCGCATAGTCGTGCATGGCGGGAGCACAGCGCCGGTCCGCAGCCATTTGGTACCATTCCTCGGCCCGCACCCCATCGCCCGCGTCTTCGAAGATGTTGGCAAGAAGTCCTACCGCGGAAATATCGCCTTTGCCAGCCGCCGCCTCGTACCATCGCACCGCACCCGCGATGTCGCCACCTTGCTCGTGCCGCATGCCGAGCTTGATCATGGCCGTCGCGTCTCCGTTGCCGGCCTCGCGTTGCCAAGTCTCTTCCTGCTCTGGATTCGGAGCTTGGCTCGGCGAGGCCGGATCGGTCATCGCATCCTCCAGGCTTGCGCGGCGCAGATCGAGGGTCGTCAGATCGCATCCTCGAAAGTCGACCCCTTCGAGGCGGCATTCGCGGAACGATGTGTCGTCGAGAAAAGCGCCCGTGAACACTGCGCCACCAAGTTCGGCGCCATACAGCAATCGCTTGCCCAGCGGCGTAAACGCAATCCGCGAATCGATCATCTCGATGAGGCCGAAGCTCGCGCCGCCGAGGTCTGCACCATCGAATCGGGCGCCGGTGAGGTTCGCACCGGAGAATACGGCCTCGCGCAGCGATGCACCGGAAAAATTCGCCCCACGGAGATCGGCACCGGCAAAAATGACCTGGTCCAGGTCGCGCCCGCGTAGGTCGGCACGAGCCAATTCGATCGTGGTGGACGGATTCGCGATACGCCACGCGTTGAAGGCCACGGCCCCCTGTCCGAGCATCTCCAGTGGACTCTGATTGGGCCGCTTCTCACGCTTCGACATGACATCCTCCTGCGATGGGCCAAGCTGCCGCAGCTGGCCGTATCGAAGAGTGATACCGCGGCTCTTCGAGAAATCTTCCAGCGTCCAGGACGCCCTTCGATGGGGAAGCGGGAGATCTCAATGTATGAAGCTCTTTAATCGACGCGACTTGCGCGGGCGTTTATCCTGCGCGGCATGAAGCTTCCTCGCGTCTTGCTGGCAGCCTTGCTGGGAACGAGAATCCTGATGATCGCCGGCGCGGCCGAGGCCACCCAGGAGGGCTGGGTAGGTCCGCTGAGCACACGGGGGCGCTACATCGTCGATGCCAATGGCGACCGGTTCAAGTTGAAATCCGGCAATTGGCACGGCGCCAGCGGGACGTGGACCGGCTCGGGTGACATCAACGACCCCGCGAACCATCATGCGGGCGAAAAAGCCGACCAGATCCCGCTCGGCCTCGATCGGGCTTCGCTCGAAGAGATCCTCGATGGCTTTGCCGAATTGGGTATCAACAGCATTCGACTGCCCTTCTCCAACCAGATGATCCATGACACCCGTCCGGTGCAGGTCCTCAAGAACCCCGGCCTGAGCGGCAAAACCCCACTTCAGATCTACGACGCCGTCGTCGACCGCCTGACGGCACGCGGCTTTGCGGTCATTCTCAATAACCACACGAATACCTCCCGCTGGTGCTGCGGCGTCGATGGCAACGAGCGCTGGAATACCAGCCAAACGGTCCAGCAGTGGCAGGACGACTGGGTATTCATGGCCCGCCGCTACAAGGCGAACAAACGCGTGGTGGGCGCCGACCTTTACAACGAAGTTCGCCGCAACGTTTGGGACGACCCGAACTGGGGCCTGGGTGACGACCACGATTGGCAACAAGCGAGCCAGCGCGTCGCCGATCGGATCCAGCTCGAGGCCAATCCGGATCTGCTGATCATCGTCGAGGGCATCAACTGGTTCGGTGTCCCGGCCGACGGCCTGCCGCATGGCCGCCCCACCCTCGAGCCGGTTCGCAACCTTTCGCATACGCTGATTGACTCCGGGAAGCTCGTCTACTCGGCGCATTTCTACGGATACACCGGCCCCAATCACAGCGGCGCGACCGGTACGGGAGAGACCCACGATCCCCGCTACCAGGATCTGAGCCCGCAGGAACTTCGAGATGTCCTCTACCGGCAAGCCTTTTACGTCGCCGCCGAAGCCGGAACGCACTTCAACGCTCCGGTGTGGATCAGCGAATTTGGGGTCGGTGGTCGCGACAACAGCGATCCAAAGTCGCGCGACTGGTTCAATCGTTTCGTCGACTACCTCGTTCAGACCGATACGGATTTCGCCTATTGGCCACTCGTCGGATTTCACACCAATCGGACCGGCAATGGCTGGGCGCTGCTGCATTGGGACGCTGCGGGCAACCGAATGGGACTCTACGATGGCGATGACTGGCGCGAACCCGCCTGGACGCGGTTGATCCACGCGCCCAGCCGCTCCGGGCAGATCCCGCAGGTCGAACGCTGGTCCATGCTGAACCTCGACCATGCCGATTTCCAGCCATCACGGGCGGTCCGCGCCATGCCGGACTGGAACCCCGGTGCCCGCAAAGGTGCTTGCCCGGATGGTCAGCGCGTGATCGGATTGAGCCACACCGGCAACCGCGGGCTGTGCACCGGCTCATGGCCATCGTCGGGATATGCCGTGGTCCGTGATGAATCGTACGTGGAGACGGATTGGGCCTCGGGGTACACGAAGGTGCAATGCCCCGCGGACCATTTCCTGGTTGGCTACAGCGTCAAGGGCGCGGCTTTTGACGCGGGGTTGTGCGCCAAGTCGCCAACGCCCCTGGGCCATGATGGGCGGACGGTATGGTTCGACCGCGGCGACAATCGCGCATCGGGCGGCGGCGATTTCGCTCAAGGCCATTACAAAGGACAATGCGCCGCGAACGAATACATTGCCGGGGTGGCGTACACGGGCCGGGTGGGCTCGAGCCGGACACCGGACGCGATCCTCTGCCGGCAATGAAGGAGTAGCGCGGTCAGGCGCCCTGGAGGCAAATAGCCCTTACCTCGGCGTCCTCGACCACGCGCTGTCGATCGGCGAGCTCTTGAAAGCGGGCGAACGTCTCTTCCTCCTTGCTCGCGGTGAGCTTCAGTCCGAGCGCGTGCACCCGCGCCAGAAATCCGGCTCGCCCCGACAATTTTCCGAGCACGATTTCGGTTCCGCGCGTGTTGCCGACCATCTTCGGATCAATCCATTCGAACGTCTCACGCTTCTTGATCACGCCGTTTTGGTGAATTCCCGACGCGTGGCGAAACGCATTCCTGCCCACGAGCGCTTTGTTCGGTGCCACCGGCATGCCGCTCCGTTCCGCAACCAATTGCGAGAGCGCCGAGATCTTCGTGGTGTCGACGTCCACGCGCACGCCCAGCGAGGGTCCGTGGAGCGTCAACGCCACGACCACCTCTTCCAGGGCCGTATTGCCCGCGCGCTCCCCAATGCCATTCACGGTGAGCTCCACTTGGCGCGCGCCGGCGCGGACGGCCTCGATCGTATTCGCCGTCGAGAGGCCCAAATCGTCCTGGCCGTGAAAACTCATGCAGACCCCGTCGAGCTCGGGAACGCGGGACCGCAGATCGACCATCATCGCGTGAAGCTGGTGAGGCAGCACATAGCCGACGGTGTCGGGAAGATTGATGGTCCCCGCGCCAGCCGCAATGGCCGTGCGGACGATCTCGGCCAGAAAATCCGGATCGGCACGTGTGGCATCCATCGCGGAGAACTCGACGTCCGCCACGTAGTTTCGCGCACGCCGAACCATGGCGTCGGCGAGCGCCCGCACGTCTTCCCTCTTTTTTCGCAATTGATGCTCGAGCTGCATGTCGCTCGCGTTCAAAAAGATGTGGATGCGCGGCGACGCAGCGCCCTTCAAGGCCTCGCCCGCCGCATCGACATCCTCCGCGACGGCCCGTGAAAGGGCGCAAATGGCGGCTCCGCGCACATCTTTGGCCACCGCCTTTACATTGGCGAATTCGGCCGCGCTCGCCGCGGGAAATCCCGCTTCGATCACGTCGATGCGCATGGCCTCGAGCGCGCGCGCAATCTCCAGCTTGTCGGATTGCGTAAAGTTGACGCCGGCGGACTGCTCACCGTCGCGCAATGTCGTATCCAGTATCGTGATCTTGTCGTTCATTTCGGGCTCCGTGGGGTTCGAGAGCCGGAAAGGCCGAAAGAGCGATGGAGGCGAATGCGATATCCCTCTTCCGGCCGGTCCGGCGGAAGAGGGTCGACTCGTCGTTTCTTACCGCCGAGTGACGCTCTCTCCCGCCTCGCGAAGAAGAAGCGCGAGGGAGAGAAGGGTCTCGGGAAGAAGGACGAGCGTGCGCATCAGGAACGAGAGAGACCTTGAACGATCTCATTGGGGTCGTCAAGGACGTGGGTAAGCAAGCCGGACGATACGCGCCTTCATCGCGAAAAAGAAGTGCAGACTCCGAAACATGCGCGCAATTGAATCGTATGCGAGTCGAGAAGGCGGACTGTTTATCACGCCATCGTGGACCTACTTATCTCCGAAGACGCCTGCATCGATAGGACGAGGATTGGATGACACCGCGAATCCGCTACATGCTCGCTGCCCCACTACTGGCCGCTCCAATCATCGCGCTGCTCATGCCGGGCATTTACAATCGGACCGAGCCGACACTCGCGGGGTTTCCGTTCTTCTATTGGTATCAACTGCTCTGGGTCGCGCTCACCATGTGCACGATGAGCGGCGCGTACTTTCTCGTGGTGCCCGCGCAAAAGACGAGGGGTAAAAAGTGAGCGCGCATCAAACGGGCATGCAGTTCGACGGCGTGGCCCTGGCCGTCTTCACGGTGCTGTTCCTGCTCGTTGCGGTCATGGGCTTTCTCGCCTCCCGATGGCGCCGGCCTGCCGACATCATGCACCTCGACGAGTGGGGACTGGGCGGTCGTTCGTTCGGCACGTTCATCGCCTGGTTCCTTCTCGGCGGCGACGTGTTTACGGCGTACACATGCATTGCCGTGCCCGCCCTGGTCTTCGGTGTGGGGGCGCTCGGCTTCTTTGCCGTGCCCTACGCCATCGTGGTTTGGCCCATCATCTTTCTCTTTTTGCCCCGACTCTGGTCGGTCTCTCATCGTCACGGATACGTGACCACCGCGGATTTCGTGGAAGGCCGCCACGGCTCGCGCGCGCTCACGTTGGCCGTGGCGCTCACGGGCATCCTCGCAACCATGCCGTACATCGCGCTCCAGTTGGTCGGCATCCAGGTCTGTCTCGACGCCATGGGCGTCGGCGGCGGCCCGGACACGCCGTGGATCGTGCGCGAGATGCCGCTGTTCGTCGCCTTCGCCCTGCTCGCCGCGTACACGTACTCTGCGGGGTTGCGCGCGCCCGCAATGATTGCATTCGTGAAGGACAGCCTCATCTACTTGGTGGTCGGAGTATCCATTATTTATCTCCCGGCCAAACTCGGCGGATGGGAGCACATCTTCTCCGCAGCCGGGCAGAAGCTCGCAAAGACGAACCCCACCACGGGAAAGCCCTTTGGCGGGCTGCTCCTCTCGGAAAAGCAGCTATGGCCGTACTGCACACTTGGATTCGGCTCCGCGCTCGCGCTCTTCATTTATCCGCATTCGGTCACCGCCGTGCTCTCGACCAAGAATCGGAACGTGATCCGGCGCAACACCGCCCTCTTGCCGATGTACACGATCTTGCTCGGCATGATTGCCCTGCTCGGCCTGATGGCTTTGTCCTCGGGCATCACGACAGGGGGAAACAATTCGCTCTCGGTCCCGTTGCTCTTCAAACAGAATTTCCCCAGCTGGTTCACCGGGGTCGCATTTGCTGCCATCGGAATTGGGGCGCTGGTCCCCGCGGCGATCATGTCGATCGCGGCCGCAAACCTCTTCACGCGCAACGTTTACCGCGCGTTCATCAGCCCCAACGCCACGCCCGCGGCCGAGACGCAAGTCAGCAAAGTGGCCTCGCTTCTATTGAAGTTCGGTGCCCTCGTTTTCGTTCTCGCGTTGGATAAATCGTTTGCCATCCAGTTCCAATTGCTGGGCGGAATCTGGATCATGCAGACATTCCCCGCGCTGGTCTTCGGTCTCTACACCCGGTGGTTCCACCGCAGGGCGCTCTTCGTCGGTTGGCTCGTGGGTATGGTGTACGGCACGGCCACGAGCTATTTCGTTCCGGCACCCGGCAAACCGGGGACCCACTTCGGTGGCCAGATCGCCGAGATCCCCATGCTCGGCCACGCGGGCTACATTGCGCTCACGGCCTTCGTGCTCAATGTGATCGTCGCCGTCGTGCTCACGCTGCTCTTTCGCTCCTTCAAGATGGAAGAAGGCGTGGATGAAACATCGCCAAGCGACTACGAGGCCGATGCGGGCGATCCCGGAGTGGCCCAGGATCTTCCGACGCACTGAAGCTGGCCACGCACAAGCTCTCACTTCTTTGCGCGCCATGGCGCGCGGCGTTGCGTCTACGCCATGAATGATACGAACACCGAGCAGACGAGAGGTGCTGCAGTTCGCATGGCTTGCCGCAGGGGCCGCTGTTTTCGACGGAGGCTGCGCGGCAAGTGCACTGCACGAGCATTCTCCCGAAAAACGACGGGACACGCTGATTCTCGGCGCCGGGATAGCGGGACTTGCGGCCGCTTACGAGCTGCGGCGCGCGGGACACGACGTGAGCATTCTGGAGGCACGCACACGCGTCGGCGGCCGCCTTTGGACGGATCGCACATGGGGCGGTATCCCGATCGATTTGGGCGGCTCGTGGATTCACGGGACCGAGGGAAATCCGCTTACCGCCTTGTGCAATGAACTCGGTATTCGAACGATGGAGTTCGATCCGTCGACGACGCAGGTGACGTATTCGGGCTCGCGTCGTCTGGCCGAGGACGAACGCGTGCAAATGGAAAAGGATCTGACCCGTCTCGAGGAGCGCGTCGACGGCATCGATGCGAAATCCAATCCCGGGCTGTCCGCCGAGCAGGCGATCGACCGCGCCCTTCGCGAACTCGATTTGGGCAGAACCCGCGCGCGCTATGCGAGGCAGGGAATGCGTGCGAACATCCTGCAGGATGATGCGGGGGATCCGAACGAGGTTGCGCTCCGAGCGATACAAGATGGATCCGAGTTCGGCGGCGAAGAAGCCGTTTTCCCCGGCGGCTACAATCAGCTCACGGATCGCCTGGCGGAAGGTCTCGACATCCATCTCGATTGTGTGGTGACTCGAATCGAGCACTCCGACTCGGGCGTGCGCGTGGTCACCAATCGCGGAATATTCACGGCCAATCGTGCGCTGGTCACGTTTCCACTCGGCGTTCTCCAACGCGGCCGCATCGCCTTTGCGCCCGAGCTGCCCGCGCGCAAGCTGCGGGCGATCCAGCGGCTCGGCGTGGGCGTGCTCGACAAGGTCTACTTACGATTCGATCGCGCATTCTGGGATCATGCCGAGAGCATTCATCAGATGGACCCTATCGACGAGGCCTGGTCGGTATGGACCGACATGGGCCCCGTGACCAAGGCGCCCGTGCTGCTCGCATTCATCGGTGGCGCCGTCGCCCGACGGATCGAGAACATGACCGATGCGGCCATCCTCGCCGGGGCCATGGGCTCACTCCGCACGATGTATGGCGCGCGCGTGCCCGAGCCCACCGCCACTCGGATCACGCGTTGGGCGAACGATCCCTTCGCCTTCGGTTCCTACTCGTTCGACAAGGTCGGCTCGAGCCCCGACGATTTCCATGCGCTCGCCGAGCCGGTTGGACGTCGTCTGCTCTTTGCCGGTGAAGCGACCGAGGCGGAGAATTATCAAACCGTTCACGGCGCGCTCATGTCGGGTCGCCGCGAAGCGCAGCGTATCTTGGCAGAACGCGCCGGCTAGCGCGCCCTGGGCTGCATCCCGCACGGGCGCGGTTGGACGCCCGGGAGGCGGCTGGGCGTCCGTGCGCCGTCGAGCGTCTCTTTGAAGATCGCACCCAGGTCCATTCCGCCTTGTGAGGTCACCCACGTGTAGTCTGCAGGGAATGCGGCGCGGACGCGGCGGCGGGTGTTGTCGGGATATTGCGTTTCGTCGTCGAGGAGCCCCTGGACTGACAATTTCGTCCCTCCGTGCGCATGGCACCCAATGCAATTCGTCGCACCGTTTCGCACTTCTCGCTCGATGTAGGGGTTGCTGGCCCACGTTCGAACGGTGCTTCCTTCGGCCGGAGGATTGGGCCGAGCGCTTCGGAGCGCACTCGCCAGCGTCGGGGCGGAGTCCGCGTAGCCGCTACCGGGATCCGGATCTTCCTCGTCGTAGGCGGTGTTGACCACCATTTTGTAGTGCGACCACGGCCCGCCGAGTGCGCGTATCGATTGCGGCCGATCGGCGCCAAAGTCGAGATCCGGTTCCTCGGACCAAAAGAGGGATATCCATACCCAATCGCGCAGCTCTTTGGTCAGGATATGCAGCGCCGCGAGACGCTTCTTTTCGGCGCGGGGTTGCCCCGTGGACGAAGTGAGCGCACGCATGGTGTAAATGGCATCGGGGCCCGGAGGCGCAATCGCCCGCGGCGCGGGCCACGTTCCCGCCGCCAACATCGATTGGATATCGCCGGCGGACGTGCCGTATGCCGGAAACGTCGGTCCATCGGGCTCCCAACCGGCTTTGATCACTGCGGCATCCGCCGGAAACTCGGAGGTCATGCAACGCGTGTGATTCTCCGCGGAGAGCGGCGGTTGCGTGAGCGGCATGGTCTTGTTCACGCAACCGGCCAATGTTCGATAATTTCGCAGCAGATGGCTCACGAAGGCGGGGCTCATGAGCACCCGCGTATTTCGCCCGAGCGAACTGACACCTTCGGAGTCATTGAGCTCCGCGCGACGTGCATTGTACACGTCGCGGTTCCACGTGCTCAGATTCTTCGGCCGTTCTTCCGCGTTCCAGCGAAACACCGAATCCACTTCACACGCGCGAAAGTCGCGAACTTGGGCCGGGTCTTCCGCCTTCATTCCGACCCAGAGTTGATCGAACGCGGCCACCACGTCCGTCTTGCCATACCACGTTTGAAAGCGAGGCAGCACGCCCGACACGTCCGGATCGTCCGGATCGAGCTTGGGCGCCGCAATGGGCACGGGGCTCAGGACTTTCTCCACCACGCGCCACCCGAACTCGCGCCTTGCCTTCATGGACTGGGCAAATTCACTCGTGCGCGCGGACGCCTCGGGATCGCTCGGATACTGCTCGGCGATCCCGATCAACATGCGATCCTCCGGCGTCACGCTCTGTGCTTGCTGGTCGATCTCTTGCTCGGTGCTCGTTGCCCCGCACGCGGCCGCGGCGGAGGCCGCGACAATCGCGCCGAGAACGGAGAACGACCCAATCGAGACGAAACGCCGGAAGGATCCGATCATGATGTCACTGGCCGCGCGCGATGCGGGCGGCCAGATCGGTGGCGAGGATCGTCTCCGTCCCCGTGTTCGCGTCACGCACGAGGAAGTAGAGCCACCCGTCGTTGCGGAAGTGAGGATAGAGCGCCCGAACCTTCGAGGGCATCTTCGTAATTTGATAATGTGCGCCCGTCTTCAAATCGACGATGACGATGTCCGACGCGTCCGCGTTGATCGAAAGATGGGGATCGGCTTGGTTGGCATAGGAATGCACCGCGATGAAGCGCTCGTCGAACGAGAACGCGGCTTTGCCACCGAGCAGGTCGACCGTCGCCACGGGCTTCGTATTGAAGCCGTAGTTCGGCGACTCGGGGGTGGGGCGCACGGTCTCGATGACGCCGACCCGATAGCCAATTTGCTTGGTCCCGTTGGTCAGCCGGCTGGCGTAGAGCCCACCGGTCGGCGAGAGCATGACATCGCCCTCGAAGGGGTGCGAAACCGTCACTTTCGGCTTCGGATCGTAGCTGCCCGTGCTGGAGAGCACCATCGGCACGAAGTCCGAGTGCGCCGTCGGGCCGAACGGAGCCACGAGATCGCCGTTTCCCGGATCATTGGTGTGATCGCTGGGGCTATTGGCCACGATGTATTCCGAGCCACCTTCGAGCGCTTGCCCAATGCTCTGGTACACGCTGGTCGATACCTTTTTGCATCCTGCTTCGGCGAAGGTCACCTCTCCGAATTCGTCCTCGGACATGCCAACGAGAATGCTCTGCTTGCATGCCACGATATCGCTGGTTGCGCCGGCGCCCGCATAGCTGAAACCATCGTTGCCCGGGAAGAAATACGGATCGTACGGTGCATTGACCGGGATATCCGGATTGATCAAGCCCTTCTCGACGGCGAACAAATCCATGATGCGGCGGCTGGCGCCCACATAGCGACCATCGCTCGAGCTGCGAATCCAGTACGATGTCCGGCTCGGGAGCTGCCGCACCACCTTGAGATCTTGAAGCGCCGGGAGGTTGTTCCGTTCATCGCTGATGGCGGTGTATCGCGCGTCCGAGAAACAGCCTGCACCGTCCTGAGTCCCTTGGCAGCCGAACATGGTAATTCCGGAGTTGATGTTCGCCTTTTTCCACGAAGGGCGCGGGCTACCGCCGTCGCGGGGCACTCCGGCGAGGTCGTCGATGTAGTCGTGGAGCGACTGTTCGTAGGTATCACTCGGGGCGGGCGGGCCGCCGTCCGTGGGCTCTGCGCTTCGCAGGGACTGCGCGCTCGACTGGGATGCAGGCTCCTCGCCCGGGGCGGCGCAGGCCGCGAAAAGAGCAACCGCGCTGGTAGAAATAAGAATACGAATCGATGAACGTCGAAGCAAAGTACGCATGGGGTATGACTACCTCGTGAGAAGAAAATGGGGATTGAGGAGCAAGGCGGTGAACATCGCTTCGACGCGCTTTTTTCCGGGCGCCTGGGCGTAATCGGGGCCGGCGAAGAAGTCCGCGAACGCCGCGTCTTCCTCGGGCAGCTCGTCGTCGACCACCGCGTGGAAGAGCGCGCGAGCCGCGTCCTTTTTTGCAGCGTCGTCTCCCTCGAACGTGCACACCTTCGCGATCTTCGGCGCCACGTTGCGATGGAGTTTGGCCGTGGTGGCCCCCGATGGCGAAGCGTCGGGGGCGGAGACACCCGGGAACGTGACATCCACGGCCCCCGGCGTGTCGCAAATACCGCCCATGCCTTTGGCGAAGGCGGCAATCACCTGATGCCAGAGGACGAGGCCGAACGGATTGGGCTCACCGCCCTGGAACTTGCTCTGCGTCCCCGCCGTCACCCATTGCCCGAGGAACGAACGGAGCCTCTCGACATCGTCCCCCGCGAGCTTCTCGATGGCGAAGCTCTGGGTCGTGGGCGCTTGCGGATCGAAGAGGCGCGTCTGGAGCGACTTGTTCACCAGCGCCGTCCCGCGAATATCGCCTACCGGAATACCGGCAGCCGCCTCCGAGGTCCCGACGCTCTCGTCGGTCCCCGTCCCCTTCTGACACCCCGCCGCCGCCACGCCGCTGCAGGCGAGAACCGACAACATTACGAATTTCAATTCAAGACGAGACATTGATCGTGACCCCTTGCATCACTCGATGCTGTTTCGCTCGAGCCACTTGTAAAGAATGGTCTTTTCGCCCGCATCCATTCCGCCGGGCGGCATCGTCCGCGTACCCGGCGCCTCGGGATCGCCGGTGGTGATGTATTTCATGATCCTGCGAAAGCTTTGGTTGCGCGTGAGTTTGTTCCCGTTGGGGTCCTCGTGGTCGAAGCCGTACGTGCCGTCCGCGAGCTGCACCAACCCGGTCAACTTCACCCGCAGGTGCGCCGGCTGATTGATCTCGGAATGGCAATTTACGCAGCGGGTTTGGACGATGGAATTGATTTCGCAAGGGAGCTTGTCGGGTCCCTCGGTGCACTGCCCGCCCACGCAGTCGTAACATTTGCCGTGTTCGGGATCGGAGGTGGAAAACGTGCGGCTCGTAATGAGCTTCCGGATGATCGCCTTCACTTTTGCGCTCGAGCCCGTACCCGGCTTCAAATCGGCCTTTACGTCGGCGAGCCAGGTGCCATCGTAGACTTGATTCGCACCGAGGAAGTATTCGGCCATGCGCCTTACGAGGCAGGAACGAACCTCGGGCGCGCGCTTCATGAATCCCCACATGTCCGAAAGCTTGTTCTCGGCGGGCCTCCAGCTGTCGTGCAGCGTGTTCGGCGCCTTGTTGACACCGACGACCCAATTGCCGTCCTTGCGCCAATTGTCGAGGTACGCCTCGTACGTCGGGCCGGAGAGGGCCGTGTCATCGTCGAAGAGAAAGCTCGTCCGCCCTTCGTAATTCCGCCCGCGCTTGCCGTTGTAACGAAAGAGGCCCGCCACCGGATCGAGCTTGTAGTGGCACGCAGCACACTCGGGCGCCGATCCGTGTTTTCCTTCGGAATGGCCGCCATCCGGCGACGGCACGGCGAGCGGCGTGAGGTCGTCGCAGAAATACGTCTTCCAGATGTACGACGCCCGGCGGCGGTTGACGTTGGTCGACGAATTCAGCGCCGTTTCCCAAAAACCGGGTTGGGTAAAGGGAGTCTGCGGCGAAAGCGGCGCGAGGCCGGGGACGTTGACCGACAGGGTCGCAATCTCGCCGACGTTGTTCGCGGTGGTCGGCAGCGACGCAGCCTGCGTCATCACGGCTTCCAATCCGTCGCGGAGCGCGTCCAGCTTCGTCACGAGCTGCGCCGCCGTGACGTTCGCATCCACGCAATCGCCTTCGGCCAAGGGCGCAATCCAGCTCTCGCGAACGGCCTGCGCGACGAGGCGATCGAATCCTGCCTCGTCGAGGTAGCGGGTGATCATGAACCCGTACCGGCTTTCGAACCCAATCGAAGAACACGCGGACGCTTTTGCGTCCGGTGCCGACGAAGCCGCCGTCGCGCGCAATTGTGCAATCGCCTCGCGGATCCGATTGAAGTGTGCGGTCCGCGCATCGACGCTCGGATCCGGCGGAAACGGCTCCGTAGCGGGACGCATCGGAGCAATGAAGAGCGGCTGCGCCGCCGAATAGATATTGAAGTAGTCGCCACCCGAGACCATCGCCCGCGCACCGCTGATGGCTTGCGGCATGGCATAGACCGAGGGTGAATACACGCTACGCGTCGGATCGGAGGCGGAGGGTTCCTTCAGTTGCTCGGCCGGACGGCTCAGATAATAAAGATTGAACGCGAGCATCGTGTCGCCGAACCGAGGATCGGCCATGAACCGATCGAGGATGGCGTCCTCGCTCAGCACCATGAGCTCGTCCATGTTGTCGTCGGGCCCGATGCCCTCGCCATTGCGGAGCACTTCCGCAGCCTTCTTGATCCATGCACGCTTCGAAAGCTGGCCCTCGGCGAGCCCTTGCTCCGTGCGTGACATGTCCTCCTGTGACCTCGCATCCGGCTGCGAGCTACAGGCCTGTGCCGAAACGGCGATGCCGAGACACAAAGTCAATCCCAAGGATGCCCGCCGCGCGCGGGAAGCTACTGTATAAGCCATGATCTTCGTCTCTCTGGTTCAACCAGGAATGGTTTGAATCGGTTTTCGAAGGGTGGTGAGGATGGGCGCTTGATTGCCACCCACTCGGAACTGCTGCTGTCGGTCGATTCCGAAAATGTCCATCACCGTATTGGCTACCGAAGAGAAGTTCAGATAATCCGTGGCTTGGAAGGTCGCCGGCAGATCGCTGCGTGCCTTCATGGTCGCAAAGTCGAACGGTTTGCCCATGACCTTGCGAAGCTCCATGTTGTTCGTCGTCCCCTCGCGGGAGAAGTGGGCACCGGAGACGTTCAGAATATTACCGTTGTCGTCCACGTCGGTGCAGTCGCTCTCACCCAGGATGAGACCACCGCGGATTCCGTTGCCCGCCAGAATGACCGTATTCGACAGCGGATTGTGATCGGTGCCGGTATTTCCCACGTCGCCACCGAAGCCGAGGTTGACCATCGTGCGGGCGAACTCCGTGTGAATGCACACGGTGGTCACGTCGAAAAACGACGGGCTTTGTGGATTGTTGGGATCGACCGGCGTCCCTTTGAGGAGCTCGAACAAACGGGCGAGGTTCTGCGTCACACCCGGCTCGGTGGTGCTGCTCCCCGTTCCAAGGCTGCCGCCGAGCAGCTCGATTTGCGTCCCCGCCGCGCTATCGGCACCGTGAACGTCGAGAATGGGATCTCGATTGTAGACGACCGTCGCCGCCGAGGTCACGCCGGAGCGGAAGTAATCGAAGGCGATCGCGACGCCCGCGAGCAGGTCGACCCCCGACGTGGCGCCCGTCCCGACGGCCCTTTGAAGGGCGGACGAGAGCGAAGGAGCACTCCGCAGCGCCGAGTGAAGCTTTTTCGAGCCTTCGGAAAACATGCCCGTGCCTTGGGCGTTGGCCAGCTGGCGTTGCTGGATGTGGCGAATGAGCGCCGAGTCTTCTTCGATTTTGGGGCCGTTGGCGAGAGCACGACCGATTCCGTTCGCTTCCGACCCTCGAAATTGAATGCTTTTGCTGAAGTTGGCACCCGGCGACGCCCCGTCCGGGAGAAATCCGAAGAGAACCGCTTCGATCGGAAATCCGGATCGCTCACCCACCATGGGGAGAAATGAATCGAACCCCTCGTTCGACTGATTGGTAATTGCGTACCGCGCATTGCTCCCGTGGCCGTCGGCGTCTTTGCTCATGAGGACACCGTTGAGGATCGAGAAGTCGGCCGCGTGGGCCATGAGCGGATTGACCAGCGATGTGCGCAGCGTCTTCGTCCCGTTCGACCCCTCCATCTCGATGCGCGCGGCATCGACCCCCGTGGGAATACTTTTCCTGCTGTTCTTGTAGAGATAGTTGGCGTGACGACCTTTGTCGGTCATCCGCAGCGGGCGCGCATCGAACAAATAGCTGCTATCGATTCCGCCCGAGATCAGGATATGCAGGAAAAAGTGCCGAGGCGCCGCGCCCTGGGCAATTGCCAATCTCGCGAAGGGTATCGATGCAGCCGCCGCGGTGAACGCGCCAAGCTGCAGAATCCCGCGACGGGACACCGTGCGCAACGATGTGCCCGCTGGCCCTTTGGAGCCAAAGTCGCTCATTTTTAGTCCTCTTTATGCGTGTTAAGTAAGGGAAACGAATCAAAGGGCCTTAGCTATCGACCCAACGTCATCATGGAACGTCCTTATCAACAATCAAGGACAACTTACGCAGCGGAATGCGCCAAAATGCATTTAGCCCCAAGGCATGGGCGGCGATGGCTTTAGCGTATTCGCCTGTCATTCATGGCATGCAATGGCCAATGTGATGTCATTGAGCCCTCAATTTGGAGCATCGTGGCAGGCGTGACAGCCGGTTTCGCCGCCAACGGCACCACCTTCCGCCGCGCAATCGGGTGGAACATCGAAGGCACTGTCAGGTAGGGCGCGCGTCGTAAAGTTCGCGTACTCGATGAAGCTTCCTTTGGGCCATTCTTGGCAGGTGGCGGAGCCGCCAAAGAGACGGGGCGTGCCGTCGGCGCGCCCGAGCGCGTAGGTGAAGCATCCCTGCAGCCCGCCATCGAGTTGCGTCGAGTCCACGATCCAGCGTGACACGGCCAATGTCGCTGTTCCGGGCGCGAGCACCGCATGCGCCTCCCCGAGCCAGTTCGGCCGTGGCGCACCGAAGTCGGCGGATACGAAACAACGTTCGCCCGTTGGAATAAAATAGATTTTGCCGTTTCGCATCAACATCGACCCGGCCTTTCCGATGGGCGGGCCTGGTATTCCACCTTCGGGAGGAACGACGTCGGTGCGCATGGCGCGCAATTTCCAATTGTAAGAAACGTGCCCCGTCCACGTGTTGCTCTTGGAGCCGTTGGCGTCGATCTCGGACCAGAGGATGTCGGCGCTCCACTCGTCGGGCCACACGGGGGTGCCGCCATCGGACACCACGGCATCGGGGGCTCCAGCGTCGGTTTCATTGGCCGAATCCGAAGACGAGGAGCAGCCGGGACCTGCCAAGCTCCACAAAGCGATCGATGTCACCAAGCCACACAGGGCCGATGCCGTGCTGCTGCGAACGATCCAATCCATGCGCGCTTGGACACCGGACGGGTGAGCCGTGATCAAAAAATCGCACGCGCCATTCGTCCGCCCGGACGAATGGCGCCTCGAATGCACGTAAACGGACTTACCTCGCGAGTTGGGCGCGTTCCCTTAGTCGGGTCAGCTTCTGCGGGTTTCGCATCACGTAGATCCGGGTGACCCGCTCCTTCTCCACGGCGACGCTCATCATGGTGAGCTCACCGTCGATCTCGATGCGGCACGCAGGAGCCCCGTTGAGCCACACGATCGACGCGGAGAGCATCCGGCGCGCGCGCGAGAGAAGCTTCGCCACCACCTCGGCGCCGTGGATCGGTGCCCGCACGGCGGCCGCAACCCCGCCACCGTCGGCGATGAGAACCACGTCCGGAGCCATGATCTCCATCAGCTCCTGAAACTCACCGGTTCGCAGCGCTAGCAGGAACCGCTCCACGACGGCCTGCTGCTCTGCGCGGCTCACGTGCACCCGCGGCCGCCGGGCCGCCACGTGCTCGCGGGCGCGCCGCGCGATCTGGCGCACCGTGGCCGGGGACTTCCCGATGGCCTCGGAGATCTCGCCGAACGACATGTCGAAGACCTCGCGGAGCACGAACACCGCCCGCTCCGTCGGCCCGAGCGTCTCCAGCACGGTCAGCATGGCGATGGAGACGCTCTCCGCGAGTTTGAGGTCCTCGGCGACATCCGGGCCGGTCAGCACCGGTTCCGGCAGCCACTCGCCCACGTATTCCTCGCGGCTGCGCGACAAAGTCCGCAGTCGGTTGAGCGCTTGCCGGGTGACGATCCGCACGAGGTACGCCCGCGGATCGCGCACCTGCGATGGGTCGACGTCGGCCCATCGCAGCCAGGACTCTTGCAACACGTCCTCCGCATCGGCCACCGATCCGAGCATCTCGTAGGCGACCGTGAACAGCAGGCTGCGATGGGCGACGAACGGGTTGTCGGTCATACCGCCGACGCTACGCCGGAATTCACGGGACGGGCGGCCAGCGGAATCTCGCATGCGGACGAGAAGCCCTGCGACTCAATCCCGAGCGCGGCGTTGTTGCGCGCTGCGAAGTTGGCGAACGCGATGAACGCGGTGAGTTCGATCATCGCCGCCGGCCCGAGCCGATCGAGCAGACGCGCGGACAACGCGTCAGTGACGGTCGGCGGGGTGTTCGTCATGGCCTCGGCATACTCGAGCACATCCCGCTCCAGCGGTGCAAACGCCTCCGACTCCCGCCAGCGCAGTACCTGGCTGGCCTTCGCCATGTCCAGGTTCTTGTTCCGCGCCTGGAAGTAGCCGACGTCGAGGCACCAGCTGCAGCCAACCTGTGCCGCGACCGCCATATGGGCGAACGACTTCAGGCTCTCGTCGACCGAATCCCACGCGCCCACCTTGCCCGCGAACTCCCGCGAGCCCTCGACGACCTTGCGATTGTGCCACGTCACAGCGAGAGGTTCGGGAATGACGCCCAACTGCTTGATCAAGTCGTCACTGAGCCCGGTGAGCTTCGCCTTCGGAACGCGCAATGCCATGGTGTCCTCCTTGTAGGTTCGGACATAAAGACACCACCGGGCCCGCGAATGTGACACCTAGTGCCCGGAGTCACCGCCATCGGAGGACGCATCGCCCTCATCGGAGGGAACACCGCCTTCCCATGCCGAGAGTTTTGTCCGCCATAGCCGGACGAAAGAGGAGTCGGGTTGAAGTCTGTCGGCCTGGTCGAGTTCGCGGTTGATCACCTGCATCGTGACTTGATCGGTTTCGTGTTGGGCTGCCAGGGCCTCGGCGGAGCGGTCGCCCGGCAGCTGTCCGGCGCAGGCTTGCGCGCTCAGCCGGCACGCCCGCGTGACGCGAGCATCGGCCGGGCCTCGCAGCGATCGTTGCAGAATGCATTCTTGCAAGAGTCCGACGTGGCATGACGCCCGGTCAGGGTCAGCCGCATGCGCGACACAGGCTTCCTGATTGAATGGATATCCATCGCAATGATCGGCATCGTCGCAGACACGGCATCGCTCCCATCCCGCATCATTGATCCAGCATGCATGAGCATAGCCATTCGTCCGCATGCAGGCCTCCCAATCGCAGAACGCGCGTAGGTCGGCGCCCGATAGCTCCCCGAGGCGAGTGCTCGTTCGCAAGGCGGGATTGGATTCTCCAAACCGAACGACATTGGCGAGCTTACTCCCGCGATTCGAGATAACGTGAAGTACATCGACGCAATCGAGCGAGGCTGAGGCATCAACTGGCTCCGCCGCGGCGAGTGACTCCTTAAGGGATGACGGCTGTTCCGAAGGAGTCCGTTTGCAGGCCGTCTCAAGAAAGCCGGCACCAACTGTGGTGACAGAAAATGAGAATAGGAGTCTTTGGCTCCACGATTGCAAGCACTTTCTCGGGTTCATCGAAAATAACCTCGCTCCGCGTCAAAAATAGCCGCACTCCTTCTTGGTTGTTTCACAACTCGGCCCCCACAGGATGGTCCCAAACGGAGCCCACGCGCGCTCCCGCCAGCAGTCCTCAAAAGCGCCAAGATGGCACGTGCCATAGTAGCCGCGAAAAAGCGACACGCAGGCTTCACGACTGTCGATCGTGGTGCTTTCGTCATAATCCGCGCCTCGATAGCACGTTTGCCCGAAGGTTGAGAGCAGAGGATTTGGTGCCGAATGGAATGCCCGTGAGCATCCTTGCGGCGGGGGAGAAATGGGACACTCTTCGCGGCCTTCATTATAGCAACTTCGGTTGTAGCCGTTGGGCCCTAGGCAGATGCCGAAATCACAAAATCGCCCCAATTCATCGTCTGAGAGATAGGAAATAAGCTTCTCCCGGGCGACGCCCGAGTACGGGACAGATTCGAGAGCGACGCTCGCAACTTGCGAATTGCTTCCCAAAACCGCAACGCAGTCAACGACGGTCGGGGGAAGGCGAACGCGCTCATCTCCCGCCGGCGACGCCGTGCAGGCTATCAATCCGCTCGTACCCCAGAGGGCCGCCGATGTCACATAAGCAAGGGAGCGCATCCTAGGCGCCATCTTAGCAGCCATTCCGCTAACCGTTGGTTAGCGGCTAGACCTGTAAATTGAAGGACTAACTCTGGCGTACCTCGTCCTGTGACGCGGATAGATGATCATGGGCCACTCGTCGGGGGCTCCTGGGTCAGCCATCCCACGGAATCATCGTCGATCGAATTCGCGAAGGGGGGCGGGAACTCTCCCGGCTCCAATCTACGAAGCGCACCCGCATTCCTTCCCGCGGGGCGCTTCGTAGATTGTAGCGCATGACCGTGAGCACGACGCGTTCTCAGGGTTCGGCGCCTTCGAACCAACTCGTCGGGCGAGTTGGTTAGTCTAGTGGCCGTTTTCTTCATCGAGTCGCATGCGACGGCGTGTACGTCGCGGGAGCTCGAAGACGCGCCAGTCGATGGCCCGCGCAGCGTGTGGGGAAAGGCCAACGAATCGCCATATTGGAATCTGCACTCGTGGAAAGGCGTGGCGCTTTGCACGAGGCAGTACGCGTTCTCGGTCAACGGGTTTCATTGCTTCCTTCTCCCATCGCGAGACGACCTCCGTCGTAATGACGTTTCGTCAGAATAGGTAATACATTCCCAACATGTAACGTTTGTTCTCGGCGCTGGCACCGTCGAGGAACCGCTGCCACGTCCATTGGTAGGAAAGCGCCACGCGGGCTGCCGGCGTGATATCGAAAAAGAGGTTCGCGTCCCAGTAACGCTGCAAACGGAAAACATTCCTGGTTTGCTGCGGTTCCGTGACCAGGCCCGTCACATTTCGCGATTCGGCATGCGAGAAGTTCGACGATATGAAAATGCGGCCCGAGGGCGGCAGATAATACTGCAACCCTGCCACGATGCTGCGCCAGTCGACGCTATGCAAGGTACCACCGCGGTCATAGACCACGAGCCCATTGTCGATGTCCGGCGTGTACGTCCCGCCAGGCGGATTGGGAAGCGGCGGCTGCGTGACGCCCCCGGTCAGGACCATCTGATCGGCGATGCCCGAGCCGACGATGAACGACCCCATGAGGGTCAGCGCATTGCCGCGCGTGTCCGCATCCGGCACCGGGATGACGGGCAGCATCACGTCGAACGAAGCGCCCCAGCCGGTCTCCGTTCTCGTGGTGATCGGATTGGGCGAAAATTCATTCACTCGGAAACCGCGTATCAGCCCGGACACCGACAACGCTGCGCCGTCCGCCGTCGTTCCGAGCGCGCCGGGCGTGTGCAGGCCTTTCCAATCGTTGACGGTGATTTTCAGAGCGGCCTGCCCCTCCGGCAACGTGGAATCCCGCTCGACCGGCCGCACCGCCGCGACGCCGAAATCGACATTGATGGGCTCCGTTTTGAAGGTGCGCGAGAGCCGCAACTGCGTCGTGCGGTTCAACAACTGACCGGGTATCGGCAGGTATTGCACCGCCGCTGGATAGAAATAGGGTTGCGCGCCAAAAAGTGCGAAGGTCTCGCCACCAAGGATATCGACGACATCATTGAGAAGCCGCAGGTACGCATGCCGGATGCGAAGCGACGGATTGTTGAAGAACTGCGATTCCGTCGCTTCCGCTGGCTGATTTCCCCTGAAGTCGAACTCGAGCACGGCCGAGGGCCGGATACCGTGAAACTTGGGCGATTCCATGCGAAAGCCGAGGCGGCTATTGCGGGCACTGAACGTGGTACGACCCTTTTCGCCCGCGAGGACATCCTCGCGCCGAATGACCGTGGACCCGGCGACATCGGTGTAGCTCCGCGTCGAGTCGTGGATCATGTCGAACTCGATGAAGCCGTAAATACTGATTTTCCACTGATTATCCGCCTCGCCGATTTTCACCGTGTACGGTGAGCGGGCGAACTCGGATACGGAGGCGAAGCCCCGTTTTTTCCCATTGCTGTCTTTTTCAGCGGGCGGAGGCGCGGGCTTCGCCGGCTCCGGCGCCGCTGCCGGTACAGGCGGTGAAGAAGAAGGTGGCGCCACCCCCGCGGGAGACGGGGGCGGCGCCGGTGGCGCCGGGGTTATTTCCGGCGCCGAAGCACTGGGCGCGGGCGCGGGCGGAGGCGCCTGCTCCTGCGGTGGGGGCGGCGTCTGTGCGCGTGCTGGCGCGGAGACCAGACAGGCCAGTACGAACGCAGAAATGACGGACGGAATACGAAGCGATCGATCGGTCATGTACGTGCTCCCTTCACGACATGGCGCAACACGAATGGACCATATGGTCACGCGATGGGCGCCGACTCTTGAATCCGATGGCCCCCCATCCCCCATCTTAGCCCCCTAAAAAAGGAACGCATTTTCCGTCTAATGGGTCACTGCGTGAGCGTGGTCGCACGCGCAGGGGCGGAGACCTCGACGCCTCGACTCAATGTGGCCGCGATCTTTTCATGATCGAGCTCCTTCTCCCACCGCGAGACCACCACGGTCGCCACTCCGTTTCCGATGATGTTCGTGAGTGCACGCGCTTCGCTCATGAATCGATCGATACCGAGAATGAGTGCCATTCCCGCAACGGGAATGCTCGGAATGACGGCAAGCGTCGAAGCGAGCGTGACGAAGCCCGCCCCGGTGATTCCGGAGGCGCCCTTCGACGTCAGCATCGCAACGCCCAGGATTGTGAGCTGTTGGCCAAGGGTCAGGTCCGTATTGGTCGCCTGCGCGATGAACAGCGCCGCCATCGTCATGTAAATGTTCGTACCGTCCAAGTTGAACGAATAACCCGTGGGCACCACCAGCCCGACCACGGACTTCGAACAGCCGAGCGACTCGAGCTTCTCCATCAGCAGAGGCAGCGCGCTTTCCGACGAACTCGTGCCGAGGACGATGAGCAGCTCCTCTTTGATGTACGCGATGAATCGGAGAATACTGAAGCCGGTGAAACGCGCGACCGCCCCCAGAAAGACCACGATGAAGAGAATACAGGTGAGATAGAACGAGCCCATCAGCTTGGCCATCGGAAGGAGCGACGCCACTCCATACTTGCCAATGGTGAACGCCATCGCCCCGAACGCGCCGACGGGCGCCGCCTTCATGATGATGTTCACCACTCCGAAGATCGCCTTCGACAAATCTTCGATGAAGGTCAGGATCGGCTTGCCACGGTCACCGAGCGCGCTCACTGCGAACCCGAAGAGAATGGCAAAGAGCAGCACCTGTAGGATTTCCCCCTTCGCGAACGCATCGACCACCGTCGTGGGGATGATGTTCATGATGAAGTCGGTCGTGCTCTGCGTTTTTGCCTTCGCCGTGAACTCGGCAATCTGCTTCGTATCGAGCGTGGCGAGCGACGCGTTGAAGCCTGCCCCCGGCTTGAGGATGTTCGCAACCGCGAGGCCGATGCCGAGAGCGACCGTCGACACGATTTCGAAGTAGAGGACCGCCTTGCCGCCGACGCGCCCGACTTTGCGCATGTCGCGCATGCCACCGATGCCCGTGACGACCGTGCAGAAGATCACGGGCGCGATGATCATCTTGATCAGCTTGATGAAGCCGTCGCCGAAGACCTTTAGCTCGACGCCCGCCGCGGGTCGGAAGTGACCGAGCGCAACGCCGCACGCGATTGCGAAGAGCACCTGGACGTACAGAATTTTGTAGAACGGCTTTTTCAAGGCTGGACCTCACGGAGCAAACACGAGCCAAGGGCGAGGCGGTACGCTCGCTTCACGGCGGCGGCGAATCGCATGTTTCGTGCCGGTATTGGCTCGGTGTCGGAATGCGCTCCGACAGCTCATTTCGTGGGGCTGCAGCCCGCGGGCATCGGCAAATATCCGCCGATCGCACCGGCGTATCGGCAAATGTTCGCTCGTCGGGCGCCGCTCAGCGGGCGAACTTCCGCCGATCGATCCCGTAACGCGCCATTTTCTCGTTCAATGTACGACGCGGCAGGTTGAGAAGCTCCATCGTCGCCTTAATGTCGCCACGGCACGTCTTGAGCGCGCCCTCGATGCACGTGCGCTCGAATTGTTCGACCTGCGCGGAGAGCGACTCGCGCACGGGCGCGTCGATGGGCGTTGCGCTCGATGGCGCTGCCGGGCTCACCGAAACGACCCCGGAACCAATTCCGATGGCATGACGCTCAGCGGCATTTTTCAGCTCCCGAACATTGCCCGGCCAATCGTGCGCGAGCAACTGTCGCAGGTCGGCGTCGGCCAATGGCCGCGGCTCGCGCCCATGCAGCGCCGCTGCTTCCGAGGCCATGAACTCGAACAAGAGCGGAATGTCTTCCTTGCGCTCGCGAAGCGGCGGGATGTGAAGCTCCGCGACGTCGAGGCGATAATACAGATCTTCGCGAAACCGCCCCGCGTGCACCTCGCCGAGCAAATCGACCTTTGCCGCGGCGACCGTTCGCACGTCGACGCGGATGCTCTTGTGCGATCCGAGTCGCTCGACGGCCTGCTCCTGCAGCGCGCGCAGCGTCTTCACTTGGAGGGCGATGGGCATGCTCTCGATTTCGTCCATGAAGAGCGTTCCGCCGTTCGCGTGTTCGAATTTTCCCACGCGCCGTGCGACCGCACCCGTGAATGCCCCCACCTCGTGCCCGAAGAATTCGCTCTCGAACATCGTCTCCGGAACGGCGCCGCAATTGATCGCGACGAACGGCTGCGCGGCACGCTGGCCGAAATCGTGAAGGCAGCGCGCGACGAGCTCTTTGCCGGTCCCGGTCTCGCCGCGGATGACCACGTTGACGTGTGTGCTTGCCAAGTCGAGGACCGAGCGCCGGAGCGTCTCGATCGCGGGCGAGGTACCGATGATGCGTGATTCAATCCCGACTTTGCCGTGAAGCTGCGCACGGAGGCGCCGGTTCTCCAGCACGAGCCTCCATTTTTCGCATGCGCGCCGTATCGTTTCGACGAGGCGATCGGGCTCGAAGGGCTTCTCGACGAAGTCGTATGCCCCGCCGCGCATCGCCTCGACGGCCATCGCAATATCGCCGTGGCCCGTGAGGAGCACGACGGGCCTATCTGCATCTTGCCGAACGGCGATGCGTAAGAGCTCGATCCCGTCCGTCTCCGGCATTTTCACATCGGTGACGAGGATCGCGTCTTCGACGGGAAGCTTTGCGAGCGCATCGCGTGCCGATGCGCACATGACGACCTCGACCCCCACGAGCCCCAGCCACTGCTCCACGGCGAGGCGAACACTTGCCTCGTCGTCGACGAAAATCACTCGGCATCGTTCAGCCATGGGGGCGCGCTCCACTCGTGTTCATCCAGACGCTCTCAAGGTTTGTACCGTGGAAGCTCGACGATGAACGTGCTGCCGATGCCGACCGTCGACTCGACCCGGATCGATCCACCGAGCTCACGCACGATACCATAGGTGACGGAAAGGCCGAGCCCCAGCCCCTCGCCGTCCGCTTTGGTCGTGAAGAACGGATCGAAAAGCCGCGCCAGGTGCTCCTCTTGGATGCCTTCGCCCGTGTCGCCGACGCGGATCGTGCAGCGCTCGCCGCTCTCCGTCACGCGGATCGAGAGCCGGCGCGCCTCCCTCTTGGTCATCGCGTCGAGAGCATTGCGCACGAGATTCAGCATGATTTGCTCGATCCGCGTTCGCTCGGCGAGCACCGAAGCTCCGGACGGGATCTGCACGTCCACCTCGACGCGTTCGAGACGGACGCGCCCCTCGCACAAGAGCAGAGCGCGCTCGATCGCGAGCTCGAGTGCCACGCGCTCTGCGCGGCCCGAGCGCCTCGGCGAAAATCCGCGAAGTTGCCCGGTGAGGCGCGACATGCGTTGCCCCAATTCTTCGAGCAGCGCGAGGTTCTTCGCGGCTTGCTCGTCGTCGCCTTCCTCGAGCAGGACGCGCGTGCTCGCAAGAAAGGTCTGCATCGCGGTGAGCGGTTGGTTGAGTTCGTGTGCGACGGCGGCCGACATTTGCCCGAGCGCCGCCATTTTTCCCGCGTGGACGAGCTCGTCCTGCGCCTCACGAAGGACGTGCTCGGCCTTCTGACGCTCGGCGATCTCCGCGCGAAGATCGGCGGTTCGCGCGTGCACCTGCGCTTCGAGCTCATCGCGGGAGGCAAGCGTGGCGCGCAGTGCAAGCCTACGCTGGCGTAGATAAAGGAGGAGGAGCGCCCCGGCCACGATGGCGGCGCTCGCTTTGATCGCGCTGTCTCGCGCTTGGGCATCGACGGCCGTGAGGCTGGAGAGGTAGTGCATCGTCCAGCCGTCACTCGGCATCGCGAGCGACTGCATGAGAAACTGTGTGCCTCGAGCACCGGTCCGCAGGCGCACGATGCGCGTGTCCTTGGTGAGCTCGCGCTCGATGTTGTAGTGGACCGCGTGCAGTGCGTCCGCAGGGTACTGATGCTGCTCGGCAATTGTCTGCGCGGAATTTGGCGATAGATGCGCCATCAATCCGTATTTGAGCTCGGGCCGGCTCGCGAGGAATGCGACCCCGTTCGCATCCACGACGAGGACCCGCTCTTCGGCCCGCGTCCAGTCGCGTTCGAGCGGCTCGAGATCCACTTTGACCACGACAATCCCGATTCTCTCGTTGCCGCTCTGCACCGCGTTCGCCATGAAGTAGCCGGGCAACCCGCTGGTCGTGCCGACACCGAAAAAGCGGCCGCTTCCTGTCGCGATGGCTTGGTGATAGTACGGCCGATAGGCGAGATCTCGTCCGACGAAGCTGTGCTCTTGATTCCAATTGCTCGCGGCAAGCGCAACCCCGTCGGTGTTCAGCACGTACAGCGCAGCAGCGCTCATCGCGGTGTTCGTCGCTTCGAGGCTCCGGTTCACCGAATCGACGAGCGCGGCATCGTGGGGCGAGTGAAGCAGTGCGCGGATGTCTTTGTCCCGCGCGAGGATTTCCGGCAGCGGGCGGTACTTGTCCAGCGCGCGCTCGATCGAGCTCGCGTAAAGGGACAGCCTCTGGCGACCGGCGGTCTCCGCGTCGAGCATCGCGCGCCGTGACGTCGTGCGCCACGCGTACCAGACAATCGTCGAATGGATGACGAGGAACGCGGCAACCACGAGAAGGATCCTGAGTCGCCTCCTCGTGCGATGACGTGCGGCGTGCGCGAACCAGGACGAGAAAAAACGAAGCGCGCGCGCCATCCCCCTATCATAACGGGAAACCGCCGACGACTCGCGCCCGTTCTGGCGTTCGCACGCGGACGCGTCAGTGGCGGGAGGGTGCGGACGCCGCGATGGTATTCAACTTTTCGACCGCGGCGAGAGGCAGTTTCAACTCCGCGGCCTTCAGATTCTCCCGGAGGTGCGCGACCGACGACGTTCCCGGGATGAGCAGGATATTCGGCGCGCGCTGGAACAGCCATGCCAGTGCCACCTGCATCGGTGTCGCTTCGAGCGACGTGGCGACCTCGGACAACGTCGACGATTGCAAGGGTGTGAATCCGCCGAGCGGGAAGAACGGCACGTACGCGACGCCTTCCTTCGCCAGCTGGTCGATGAACGCATCGTCTCCACGGTGCGCCAAGTTGTACTCGTTCTGCACGCAGACGATGTCGGTGAGCGCCCGCGCCTCGGCGAACTGCTTCGGTGTGACGTTGCTCAGGCCAATGTGCTTGATGAGCCCCTGCTTTTTCAAATCGATCAGGGCGAGGACCCTTTCCTTGATCGAATTGTCGACGAAGGGCCGCAAGTTGACGATATCGAGCGCTTCGACGCCGAGGTTGCGGAGGTTGTCTCGGACTGCGGAGCGGAGCTCGTCGGGGGACTGCGCCGGCAACCAGGAAGCATCGTCCCCACGCCGCGCCCCCACCTTCGTGACGATGACGAGGTTTTTCGGATATGGATGGAGAGCACGTTTGATGATCTGATTCGTGACGTGCGGGCCATAGAAGTCGCTCGTATCGATATGGTCGACGCCGGCCGCCCGGGCCTCCTCGAGAACGGCGACGGCTCCGTCGTAATCACGCGGCGGGCCAAAAACATGAGGCCCCGCCAGCTGCATGGCGCCGTAGCCCATGCGGTTGACCGATAAACTCGTACCGGGGAACGTAAAACGCCCACCCAAATGGATTTGGTTCGTCATTGGTGGGCTGAACGTAACCGCGGGCCTTCGAGCAAACCAGGGAATAGGATTCATGCAACGCATAAACGAGGTTCATGCTGGAGGCATTTAGCGCCGCAAGAGGTACCCCACCAAAAGCGCATGAACCTCATCCTCCAGACCGGGGAGGAGCTCGGGACGCCCGTTCACCGCTTTGTGAACGAGCGCTTCCAACGCCGTGGCGATGACCCGGGCCGCGCGCGCAGGATCGCGCCCCGGTGCCAGTCGATCGCGGTGCGCATTCAAAAGGCGCTCGATCACCTGCTCGACACCACGGCCTGCGGCCATGGCCTCCGCGATGCGGCCAACGCGGGGCACTTGCTCGTTGAGAATACCGTGGAGCGCCGGGGCAATCCGATGCATGCCGAGGACCGTGCGGGCGAGCACCCGCAACGCATCCTCGAACGACGCGGCGTCGTCGCCTGCAAGTGCCTCTTCGAAGTCGGCCACGATCTTCGTCGCGTGGTGCTCGATGAGGGCCGCCACCAGTGCCTCCTTGTTGGGGAAATACTGGTACAGCGAGCCAATGCTCACCCCGGCCCGCTCGGCCACACGCGCCGTGGTGGTCCCATCGTAGCCATGCTGGGTCAAAACCTGAGCCAGCGCGTCCATGAGCGCGTCGACGGTGGCCTGGGATCGCGCTTGCCGCGGCCGTTTTCTCGGGTTCGTCTCCATCGAAGTGCGGCTCCCAGAATGCGATTGGCGAAGGCGATCCCACGTTCCCATATTGAGCCCATGTCCGCAATCCAGACCGGCACTTCATTTCATATTGCAACGACACTCGCAAACATGGCCGAGCGCGCCCAGCCGCACGTCCTGGGCGACTACGCCGTGGACGGTAAGGCCATGCTCGGCGTCATCCGCATCCCGAGAGAACGCACCGGCGGCTTCTGGGAACGCCACGACGGCGGTGACGAGATTCTCGTGCTCCTCGAGGGCCGCTGCACCATGACGTTGCGCCCGAGTGAGGGCCCCGAAAAGTCGCACGAGCTCGGCCCTGGCGATGCGCTTCTCATTCCCAAAGGCGTTGCGCATTCCGGCAAGGCGCACACGCCCGAGGTGCGCGTTCTCTTCATCACACCTCGGGAAGGCAACGTGGAATGGCACGACGACCCCGCGCGAAACAACGTTACGGGGCACCCCTGAGCGTGTCGCAAAGGTTCTCCACGGGAGGCGTCCATACGAGCGTGGCGGGACTCGGCGGGGTCGCAGGGGGCGGGCCCTCGGCGACCGTCACGCCGGACCAGATGTAGACGCCCTGGTCCATTCGAGGCACGAAGATGTTCGCGGTATTGCGACGGACCGCACCCGCGAAGGGACCATAGACGACCCAGGTCTCGGATTTGTCAGGGTGGTAGGAGATGAACGCGTGTCCATCGACGTGCCGGACCACGGATTTTCCCGTGTCCGTGTTGGTGTAGCTCAGGACGAGGTCACCTTTGATCTCGATCAGCGTGGGTTTGCCCGAGGCGTCGACGGCCAGGTTTCGTCCCAAT
This sequence comes from Sorangiineae bacterium MSr12523, assembly GCA_037157775.1. Taxonomy (NCBI): domain Bacteria; kingdom Pseudomonadati; phylum Myxococcota; class Myxococcia; order Myxococcales; family Pendulisporaceae; genus Pendulispora; species Pendulispora brunnea. Next base: position 12,179,707 of record CP089982.1, on the reverse strand, counting down.
TCCTGGTCATCGACGACTCGCATGGCAACCGGGAAACCACAGAAATCAATCGCCGAATAATCCCTGTTGCCCCCGGTGTGAACGGGGTACCAGGGGCCGGGAAGCGGCGGTCGATCGGCATCGGAAGCGAGACTGGTTCCCGACGTGAAAACGGATACCGCAATGACTGCGACGGTCCAACGCATGGAGGCCTCCTTAAAGGCAAATATCGCCCCAGTGTAGTCCTTCGTCGCGCCGGCGACACGCACGATTGGGCGCAAACGCGTGGCGCGCTTGGTGCGGTTCGATGGCGCAATCGATCCCGCGGCGTAAGCGTTTGAACGATGTGACCCATTCGATGCTCATGCGCACCGCACGCCGGGACGAGCTTTCGCAAAGTACGCCGGCGTCGCGGGTTCACGGCGCGAGGGCGGTGAACTTTCCGTCGTCACACAGGATCTCTTTGGCGTCCTTCGCGGTCGCGATGGCCGGATTCTTCGAGATGAACAGCGTGATGTGTTCCTTGGGTTGCTCGCACGTTCCCAGCACGCCCTTCGTATCGCACGGCTTGGTGGAGAATACGGAGCCGGGATCGTTGCAGCTGCCTTTCGCCTCGGCAATCTTCCCGGCCGAAAGACCTCTCCACTCGGCACACAGCCCTGCGCTCGGCTGGTTGCACGAATAGAGCGTGCCGCCTGCGTTCGAGGAAGGAGCAGCACTGGGTGCGGCCTTCGCCGAGGCCACGGCAGCCGATGATGCGCCTTCTTTGGGAGCCTCGGATGACTTGTCACAAGCAACGAACGCGATAACGGAAGACGCCATCCACACGAGTCGAGAGAGTTTCATGTCAGCTCCTACGCGAGCATCCCGGAAACTCTCCCTCGAATTTCGTCTGCCGTTTACGAATGAATTCCTATCTCGAATTCGAAGAACAAAAATAGAGAATTCATCGCAGCAAGCGTGCCAGGCCCGCGGGAAGGCAAAAAGTCGCGCTTTCGCGTCGATCGGAGCGCATTTCTCGCCTTCGTTGGGTCCTGGAGTGCCCAACGTCGGGTTCTCGTAAACCCATTCGAGTGGGAGCACCGCACGCGGCGTCTACGCTATCCCCTTCCGCACGTAGCCGTTCCAGTGCGTCGAACGATCAGCTGTTTCCACGCCAGTAGAGATCCGTCGGCCAGTTGGCGCGTCTGGAACCGATAGGCGGGATCCATGGCCGTGCCTCCTTCCTGGCTGTTTCTCTTGCCGCCGCGGGGCCCTCGCTCGTTGTAGACGGGCTGCTTCATGATTTCGTCATTGAGCGCGTCGTCGAAATAGAACTGCGTCGTGAGGGATTCCGTATTGCCGATTCGGACGATCCCGTGAATATGAATCGTCCTCAATGTATACCAACCAGGGTAGCAGGTATCGAAGTAGATGCGCCCTTTGGTGTCGCTGCTCTGCGTGCCGCGAAACCACGAGCTGCGCATGGCTTCTGCGACCCGATCGGGATTGCAGATGCTCAAATTCCATTGGCTTTCATGTCCAGGCGCCCCCCGGTTTCCCGAGTAAAGCCCGTCGGCGGACGTATGCCATATATCGAGACTGGCGCCCGAAATCGGTTTGCACGATTCATCCACGAGCAGAAAAACGAGACGAACCGGCAGACCGGGTTTCCCGTCGCTAACATCCTTGAGCCGGCGCGTTGGCGCGTAGCAAGGCCCCAGCTGATCCCGACAAGAAAGGGTGCAGGGCGTACCCGTGCCGCCCTCGAACGGATCCGGGGTCGGCCCTTGCATGGAGGCCGTCCCCCCTGTCGCCCACTGGGCGGCGAGAGGCGAGTCGCTCGAGTCCTCCGCGCCATCGATGTCCGTGGATGCACATCCAAGCAAGACCCTCGAAAACGGCGCAATCGCAAGTGTCGATCCAATTCGATGAATCATTTGCCGGCGTGAAAGCGAAGACGTTGACGCGCGGTATGCAATTTTCTTGGACATGGCGGCTTACTCCTTGTTGACGGCCGCGCTACGACCAGCGCACGGACGCGTAGCGCGAGGATTTCACAAGCCAACGGCCAACCGGCCGGAACGCCGCATGGAAACTCGCGACCGCGCGTCACACTGCGCAGAGCCGCAAGTTACTCACCGCAACGCTGCCTACTCTTGCACATTCGTCGTCGATTGCTTTCAAAATCGTTCGCTACCAAATGATTTCGACAATGGGCGGATTTGCAGGCCATCCGTTCGTCTGGTGGATGAAATCACGACAACGATTTTGCGGTATCGTCGCAAGGCGAATACGCCGACGAGGCCACGATGAGAAGCGGTGATGCACCAATGAGAGGAGCCAGCAGGCTCGAATCGGTCAAACCACCGTTGCGGATGGCCACGTCGACGTTCTCAGCGACGATATTTACAAAGAGGTTCGATGACCGTTCATCGAGGCGCGAGCGCGGACGGAGGAATGCGCGCGATGACCTTGATCTCGAAATCGAAACCCGCCAGCCAATTCACGCCCACCGCGGTCCAATTCGGATAAGGCGGGTCACCGATCGCCTTCCGTCGAATGGCGACAAACGTCTCGAACTGCGTGGCCGGATCGGTGTGGAACGTGGTCACGTCCACGACGTCATCGAACGTGCAGCCCGCGGCCTTCAACACCGCTGCGAGGTTGTCGAATGCAAGCTGGACCTGTTTCTCGAAGTCTGGTTCGGGCGATCCGTCTTCGCGGCTGCCGACCTGGCCCGAGACGAATAGAAAGTCGCCCGAGCGAATCGCCGCCGAATACAGGTACTTCTCGTACAACGCCTGCCTTCCCGCAGGAAAAACCGCATCGCGTTTGGCCATTGTTTCTCTCCCTAGCTTTGACATACGCTTCGTATGTCAATACGTTGGGACATACGCCCCGTATGTCAATCCGCATACGTGACGTATGTTTTCGTTGGAGATGCCGTGGCCGCTAAACGACGCGCGGAAATGGTCGAGGAAACGCGGGCAAAGCTCATTCAGGCCGCTCGGAGGGCGTTCGCCGCGCAAGGCTATGCGGCCGCGTCCATGGATGAGCTAACGGCCGAAGTGGGGCTGACGCGAGGCGCGCTCTACCACAACTTCGGCGACAAGAAGGGCTTGCTCCAGGCCGTGATCGACCAGATCGATGCCGAAATGGGGCTACGGCTGCGCGCCGCCGCCGAGCAGGCGGAGAACGCATGGGTCGGATTTCTCGACGCGAACATCACGTACATCGAGATGGCTTTGGAGCCGGAAATCCAGCGCATCATGCTGCTGGACGGACCGGCCGTGCTCGGCGATCCATCGCAATGGCCGAACCAAACCGCGTGCCTTCGCACGACGACGCAAACGATCCAGGCGCTCATCGACGAGGGCATGGTGAAGGCGGTGGATGCGGAAGCGGCCGCCCGACTGCTCAATGGTGCGGCGCTCAATGCCTCGCTCTGGATTGCAGCCTCGGAAGATCCTCACGCCGTCTTTGCAAAGGCCGTCGAGGCGTTCCGATGTCTTGCGACCGGTTTGCTCCGGGGCGAGAAAAAAAACGCGGGGCCATGTCGAGAACGCGAAGGCGGCTCCGACTCAGGGACGAAACCAACGTTTTCCCCTGGAGACGAGCCATGAACCCGAATCAAGCATCGAAGATCACCAAGCGCGGCGTCGGCAGCATCGTTGCGGGCTTGCTCGCGACGGCCATTCCACCCAGCATCGTCGATGCGGTGCTGCACGCGACGGGCATCTATTCACCCGCCGGCGAGGCCATGAACGATGGCCTCTTTTTGCTCGCGCTTGGCTACCGCATCCTCTTCACCATCGGCGGCGCGTACCTGACGGCGCGCATCGCAACCACGCGGCGCATGGGGCACGTCGTGGTTCTCGGCGCGATCGGCATGCTCTTGGGCACCATGGGCCTGGTCGCGACGTGGAATCAAGGCCCGGAATTCGGCCCCAAATGGTACCCCATCGCGCTGATTGTCCTGGCCATTCCGTGCACGTGGGCGGGCGGGCGCCTGCAAGGACGCACACGCAGCGGGCGAACCGCACTCGATGCGGGTCTCCCGCATTGCGCGTGACGCAGCCGGGAACAATCGACGCGCGCGCTTGGTTTCTCGCGGTATGGGTTCTCGCGGCACCGGGCTTTTCGCACGCGCTCTCTTGCTCCTCGGTTCCGCTGCGCTGGTCGGCTGCGATCACGCATCGAAGGCGATGGCGCTCCACGAGCTAGGCGGCGGCCGCATCGTGGAGCTTATCGCGGGCGTGCTCGATCTTCGGTATACGGAAAATCACGATATCGCCTTCTCGTTGCTTCGCGATGTCGCCATTCCGCACAAGCCCCTCGTGCTCGGCGCCTTCGCCGCGGCCGTCTTCGTCGGCATGTTGGTCACCTGGTGGCGTCGCCGCTACGCCCAGTGGCCCGAGCCGATGGGCTACGCACTCGTGGCCGCGGGTGCCATGGGCAATATCCTCGATCGATTCATGCGCGGGTTCGTGGTCGACTTCATTCATCTGACCCATTGGCCCGTCTTCAACGTGGCCGACATCCTCGTGGTCGCCGGACTCGCCTTCATCGCCCTCGGCGCGGCACGCCCCCGCACCCCGGCGCAGCCCTCGGTGTAGCGAGGACCGCGCCGCGAGAACGCGCGGGTTCTTTCGTCAGTAGGGAGGCGGTAGGGTTTCGCTGTAAAAGACGGCCTCGACCTCCTTGTACGTGGACGAGGAGTTCGGCGAGGTCGACCCCGTTAGTTTCGTGTAGAGACACGTCGTAAATAGCTTTACCGAGATCTCCGACGGGAAGGTGACGCCCTCGTACGTCACGCTGTACGCCTGGCGAGAAGCCTTGAGCGTGCCGGAAGAGCTGTTCGGCACGTACGTGTGATAGAATGGCACGTAATCGTTCGTATTATCCGTGCCCCGTAGATCGAGATGAATGTACGAATTCTCTTCGACATTGGCCGACACCCGGAGATCTTTGACGGTGTTTTTCGTCTGTTGCCCTCCGGCGACGTACGTCAGATCGATCCCTTTCGTGCTCTCGGTCCACGCCGCACAACCCGTCGCCGTATTGCAGCGGCGTTCGCGTAGGTACAAGTGAGGTTTGACGATGAGAGCCGAAGCCGAAGACCCCGGCGCGAAATAGTGAAGAACCTCGGCACGCGCGAGAGGGGTTCCCTGGCAGGTATTCGGATCGAAGACATCCACGGGCGCCGTAGTCGCTTTGCTCAAGCTCACGGTGAACGTCGAATTTTCCTGATTCACCTCGCGGAAGGCAATCCAATACGTGCCCGCCGTGGCGATCTTGTATGCAATATGCGCGTCCTTTACCCCGGAGCCGGCATTGTCGTTGGAGGCCAGGGTCTGGTAGTCGGCTCCCAACAGCCACGCAATCGCATCCGTTCCCGCGGTTCCGCGAACCCAGATATCGATGGAGTCGTTCGCACTGGCCGAAAAGCTGTACGCGCGATAAAGCGGAGTTTCCGTGTAGTCGACCGATTTGGTATCTCCATAAGCCATCGATCCGAGCTTCTCGTTGTCTTGAAGGGCGCGAAGCTCGGAGGCTGCACTTCCAGCAGCTTCTTCTCCGTCCGCGGGGGCCTCGTTCGCGCTGTCCGCAGCATTGGCGCAACCGATGGACAAAGAACTAGCCAGCAATACGATATGAAAAGATCGCATGAATCATCCTTGATGGTTGGACGAGGAATGCTCGACGACGCGTCGTCCTCGTAAATGAGTGTGCCGTTCAACGACACGGGCGCTTAATCGCAGCAACCGTGCCAGGCTCTCGACATCGCAAAATCTCGTGCATTCGCGCTTGCCGAAGCAGCGCCTGCCGCCATCGTTGGGTCCTGGACGGCCGAACGATGGGTCGTCGTGTACCCGTTCGAGCGGAGAGCGCGTCTTGGCGCTAAAAGGGACATCATGAGCGATGCCCTCCAACGACTCTCATGGGACGATCTCCGCATCATCAAGGCCATTGGCGAGGGCGGCGGCCTCGTGGCGGCGGCGGCGGCGCTCGCCGTGAACCATTCGACGATCTCGCGACGGCTCGCTGTGGTGGAACAAACCTTGGGCGTGGTCCTCTTCGATCGACGCCGGAGCCGCTATGCGCCTACGGCGGCCGGGGCCGACATGATTGCGCTTGCGGAACGCGTCGAACACGACATCCTGAACGTGGCTCGGCGCGTTTCGGGCAATGTCCAAAGCCACAAGGGCGATCTCCGCGTCACGACGAGCGACGCGTTGCTCTTGGATTTTCTCACGCCCATCATTGCGGAGTTCCAGGCCCGAAATCCGGAGATCCGAATCGAGGTGATCGTGGGAAACCGCGCGCTGAACCTGGCGCGAGGGGATTCGGACATTGCTTTTCGGGCGGCCACCTGCGCGCCGGAAGAGAACCTCTTCGGATCCAAGCTCGCAACCGTGGCATGGGCCATTTACGGACGCAGGCTCGACTACGTCGGAGCATCGCCCCATCGTGACGAACTCTATCGACGGCCGTGGGTATCGTACGGCAAGGGCTTGTCCGGCCTCAAAGCGCACAAGTTCGTCAACGACCACGTATCCCGCGAAAAAATCGCCTACCGGAGCGATTCGGTTGCGGGCGTCGCCTCGGCCATCGCGGCCGGGATGGGCGTCGGTTTTCTTCCCTGCATGCACGGGGATCTGGTGCCCGGCCTTCTACGCATCAGCGCCGTCGAGCCGGAGGTCTTCGACGAGCTCTGGGTTCTGACCCACCCCGATATTCGCAAGTCTGGACGGGTTTATGCCTTCATGAGGCATTGCGCGGAGGCCATCACCAAGCAACGCGAATTCATCGAGGGGAAGGTCCAATCCGCAATTTCGCGTGGTTGATTCCGCGAAATTGCACGCTCCCGCGCCGCGATGACTCCCTAGGATCGTCGTAACTCGATGACGCGCGGTTGGCCGATGGATCATCGGTGCCGCGCTCCATCGTCCAACGCCATCGAACCTAGAGAGGATCTTCATGAGCATCAAAGCCATTGCCAAGCCCGCCTCGACGCTCCTCAGCCCGAAAGATCACGCGCTGATTCTGATCGACCATCAATCGCAAATGGCCTTCAACGTCAAGTCGATCGACATCACCAATCTGCGCACGAATACGGGAATTCTCGCCCATACGGCAAAGGGTTTCAATGTCCCGACGATCGTCTCGACCATTTCGAAGGACACGTTCGCCGGCCCGTTGTTCGATGAAATCACGGCCGCGCTGCCTGAGGCGAAGATTGTCGACCGCACCACATCGAATGCCTGGGAAGACGAGAATTTCATTGCGCGCGTCAATGCCACCGGCAAGAGCCGTCTGGTGATTTGCGGGCTGTGGACCTCGGTTTGCTGCAATGGCCCCGTCCTGTCGGCGCTCGAGCAGGGCTACGAAGTCTACGTGGTCACCGATGCCTGCGGCGACTGCACGCCCGAAGCCCATGAGCGCGCGATCGAGCGCATGCTTCAAGCGGGCGCGCGCCCCATCACGGCCCTGACCTATCTCCTCGAACTGCAACGCGACTGGGCCCGCGTGGAGACCTACGAGCTGACCACCGGTGTTGCGAAGCGGTTCGGCGGCGCCTTCGGCGTCGGCATCCACTACGCGCATACGATGTTCGCCGTCCACGAGGGCAAGAAGGCCTAAGTCCTGGTGAATGGCTGCCCCTGGTATCGGGCGATGAATCGGATCACCCGATGCCATCGGGGGCGTTGCCCGAGGATGTCATGAAACCCTACTTCCTCTCGCTGGGTATCGGTGTGCTGGTGGGCATCATCTATTCGCTCTTCGGCGTGCGCTCGCCCGCCCCGCCCCTCATCGCGCTGCTCGGATTGCTGGGCATGCTGCTCGGCGAGCAGGCGGTCCCCTTCGCCAAGCAACGGCTGCATCCGCGACCAGACGCCTCCCAAGGCCCGGCGGCCCCACCGGACTAGTGGTCCGAGGACCGTCCGCCTTGACGGTCACGAGAAGTAATCCGTTCGCCATCTGACCGTTGAGGATGATCTCGCAGCGCGTGCCTTGATCCTGCGCTCCACCTCACACAACCGCGTTGGCGCGACGAGATCATGCTCCACATGGCTCTTCTCACTCGTCCAGAGGCCCAGCCGAACAGGGTGCAAGCACGCTAGTGCTTGGGAAACCGTCTTATGAAAAGACGTGCGCTACCATCGCGCTTGCGTATTCGCAACGATACGGCGAGTTCGCGCAACGGCGAATCTGCCCCGGGGTTCTCGACAAAGACATCCGCGACCGTAGCTTTGAAACGACGTTGTCATGTGACGGAAGTCATCGTCGCACGCCAATTAGAGACAACGGACTCGCGTTCGTCGGGGGGTAGCGGGATGACACAGATACGGCATAAGGCAGCTCTGGTACTCTTCCTGGTGAGCTGGGGCGCGGGCAGCTGCGCCATGACTGATCCGGGGGGGCCGCAAACACCGCCAACTGCGCCTCCGAAGGACGCGTCTAATCCCTACGGCGATGCCGGCTCACCAGACTCCGAAGCGGATGGCGCGCCACCAACACCGAGCGAAGATGGCGGTGGTCCACCTGCCCTAAGGGAGATCACGTTTGATACACCCGTTACGGGTGCGACACAGATGACTTGGCATATCGCAGGCGCAACGGATGGTGCGCAGGCGTTTTTTACGTGGACGGATCGCGCAGGTCTGTGGGGCGCTCGGGTGTTGGAGGATGGGACGGTAGTCAATCTAGGCGGTACCCGGATTCACGCCCAACCTTTCATTGGCGACCACGCCATAGGGTACGATGGCAAGCAGTTTATCGTCGCCTGGCTCCGCCTGCCGATAAATCCGGGCGGACCCGTAACCGCGATGGCGTCGCGTGTCGCACGCGATGGCACGATCCTGGACCCCGACGGCTTCGTCGTAGCGCCGACAGACGGGAATGCGACCTACGCGACTGTGACGCGTGACGGCGACGGGTCACGCGTGGGATGGATCTCGTACGAGCACAGCGAACAGTTCGTTTATAGCCGCGTCACCTCGACGGGCAGCCCAGGTCCGGTCACACGCGATGTTATCTCGAACTTGGAGCGAAACATCGCGCAGAGGCTTCCGGTCGCGATCTCGGTGGATGGGGCGCCAAAAGCATTCTGTGAAGACAATGGTTTTTACGGGCAGACCAAGCCGATTCTCGTGCAGGGTATTGGCCCTTGCAACGAACCTGGGGCGCCGATTCGAGACAATGGCATCTCCAATGCGCGATTTCCCGGCGCTGCGTATGGAGCTGGCATTTTGGCGCTGGGATGGCTCGAGGATGGCTCGGGAATCGTGCACGTGAAGCTTGGGGATAGTTCGGCATTTTCGCTCGGCGGCAGCGGCGAGGAACTGGCGCTCGGCTTCGACGGAACTCTCTTTCACGCGGTGTGGCTTACGAAGACGGCGCCGAGGCAACTCGTTGAGCAAAGATTTGCGCCTACGGGCACACTGATCGACAGTGCGCCGCTCTCCATTGCGCCCGCAATCGGCGCTTTTGCGATCGCTTGCCCCGGAGGAAGATGCATTGTCGCATTCCAGGACGCCGATGGTGTCGCGGCGAAACTCCTACCTATCGCGGACGCGAGCACAGTCGAAACGCGCATTGAGCTCGCAAGGAACGAAAACGAGGAAACCGGCGCGCGCGTGGCTGCGGGCCCCGAGGACGGGTACCTCGTTGCTTGGAAAGACAATCGAACGGATCCATCTGCGCGATCCATTTACGCCGTCCGAGTAGGGGTCGATGGCACCATTCTTGATTCACCGGCCCTTTCGGTGCTGGCGACCGAAGCGCAAAACTTCGCGATTTCAGCAACCGCTCGCCACTACGTGATCGCCTCCTCAAAGACATGGATCGCCCCCGAAGCCTCTGCGATTCGCCTCGTTCGAATCGATGCAGCCACGGGCGCCGTGCTAGATGCCCCTCCCATCCAGTTGCAAAGTGCGACAATTCCCGAGGAACCGGGTATTTCTTGCGAGGCGAGTCAGTGCCTCGTCGCGTGGCGCACTACGAACGAGACATATGCGCAGCGCATAGGTGACAATGGAATCCCCATCGATCCGTCACCTTTTGTTGTCGGTTCTTCGCAAGGTCGTGTGTCGGTGACGCACGACAATGCCGGCCACTATCTCCTATCTTGGGGTGAATTCGCGGTGCGCGTCGACGCGGCCACCGGGAGCATCCTAGATTCACCTCCGCTCGCTCTAGGGGACGGCATGGGCGATGTTTTTGGCAATGCTAGCGCGTCGAACGGCTCTGACTTTCTCGTTACGTGGAGTCGCAATCCGAATAAGTTGCTCGGTGCACGTATCACGGCAACCGGCAATGTGCTTGATCCCAATGGCTTCGTGGTCGCCTCTACGTGGGGATTCTCTGCACTGAGCACGCTCACTATTGACAACTATCTTTCGTGCTGGAGCGAGGCACGTGATGGAGAATGCGGTATCTACGGGGGAACCATCGGGACCAACGGAAGCATGGTTCCCCCGAATGGAGCACCCTACATAACGGTGCCCTGCGATGGCGCGTACGAGATTTTTGCGCCGGCGGGCGGCGGCGCCGCGAGCCACCGTGATGGGCGCGCGCTGCTCGTCTATGATCGGTTTGGCACCCGCACCCGCCGCATTCGCGGCCAGCTACTCGGTCCGTAAGAAACCTCTTTGGCACGGATGCATCTGGCCTTGCTCAGCGGTCCATTGATGGTCACGCACGTCTCACGCCAAGTGTAACACTCGGCCTAAACGCCCGGTCCGTTCGTAATGGTCGGAGGGGTGTCGCCCGATTGAAATGATTCCCGAGGCCAGTTTCACGACCTGGTACGCCACACGTCCACGTACCGACGAGAACGCGGGTGTGCAATTCGTTTGAACGGAGGTGCGGGGCACGGGCACCATCCGTCGAAACATGACATCGAATTGGAAGCGTACGCTGCTGGTTGTTTCGTTTGGCTTCGTTCCGTCGCTCATTCCGAAAGATGGGCACGCCGCGCAGGAGCTGGTGATCGAGGCGATCTACACGGCGCCGGGGCCTTGGGCCGTGGCGCATGAGAGCGTATACGACGCCAAGGCTTCGGCCACGTACGAGCTCTTTCGTCCTTCGGACTTGGGGCGCGCGGGGCATCGACACGCCGTGCTCGTATGGGGAAATGGCACCGGCGCGGTGCCGGGGCAATACAGCCGCTTTTTGAGCCACATGGCATCGTGGGGATTCGTCGTCGTCGCCTCCACGAGCCAGAACACCGGCACCGGGCAGGAGATGATTGCGTCGCTGGATTGGATCATGCGCGCAGACGAGGATCCCTCGTCGACGTATTACCATGCGCTCGACCGCCAAGCGGTGGGTACCTTCGGTCATTCGCAGGGAGCGGGCGGCAGCATCAACGCCTACAAGCTGGCGAATGCCTCCGGCGATGCGCATGCGCACGTTTCCACGGTGGTGCCCATCGAGTTGCCGGCGCAACGGTGGATATGCTTCAACAGCGGCGATCCCACCTGCAAAGAGCACAATTTCTACAGTGGAAGCGACATCACGTCGGGCTCGATTTTCTTCGTCAATGGGAACAAAGACGGCTTCATTTCACCGTCCAATCAGGATGCCACCACGGCGGGCGAGCAATCGATGCGCGCCTTCTACGATGCCGTGCCCGACGGCACCGTCAAGGCGCGCGCAACCTTGATTGGTGCGGACCACAACGATATTCAGGATTCGTGTTCCCAATTGGGCTGCGGCGGAATTGGCCCGCAGCCCTATTTTGGATACGTCACGGCCTGGATGCGCTACCGGCTCACGCGCGATCCGGTGGCGCGCTGGGCCTTCGCGGGGAGCACTCCCGAGTTTCTTCGCAATACGCTGCGATGGGAAAATCAGGCCCACCGGCCATGAGCTACGAGGCGATGCGGCGCCGCCGGAAAGCCATCAAGGCGCCGAGAAGGACCAAACCCGAAATCGGCACCTCGCTCGAACGCCGTGAAACGGTGCAACCGCCTTGCTCCTCGGCCTTCAATCCGTGATCGCGCTCGAGCGCCTCGAGAAAGGCATCTCCGAATTCCTTCTGGGCCGCAGCCTCCGAGGGCGCGGCCTGGTCACTGGCCAGATGCAGGCTTCCTCGTGCGCCCTGCGTTCGAAGGCCATTCCCGCCGCCGCAATCCTTCTGAAGCCCCTGCACCATTTTCGACAACGCTTCCTCGTTGCCCAGCATGTCGTTGTGCATGTTTGCCGTCACGTTCGAGGTCAAAAGGAAATTTTCGGTGCTCGACGACTCGTCTTGCCATCCCGTGCTTCCTCCGACGAGAAAGTCCCCGACGCCGACGATATTCGTGTAGCAAATCCCCGGTGAGGCGTCGTTGGTCCGCAACGATCGCCCATTGGTCGCAAACCGAAGGAACGTGCCCGGCGGCTCCGAGGGACCGCCGTGCAAGTCGTTCCAGTAGTTGGCGTCGAACAAATCTTCCACGAAGGGTGATTGCAACGTACCGGCCAGTGTTCTATCGAGGTTGAAGGTCGATACCAACGTATCGACGACTTGCTTCACCGTGAGGCCAGGATAGAACTGGCGCCCGAAGGCCAAGAGATTCGGCAGGTACACGTCGGAGTCGAAAAAGCGAGGCACCCCGAGGTGGCCGTACGGATGGTGCAGCCCGCCGAAGGAAACGAATGCGTGCACCTTCGACGCCCCGCCCTTTTTGAGGACGTAGTCGTCGAGCACCCCGGTGCCGGCGGAATGCCCAACGACGTCGACCTTCTTGGCTTTCGTGTAGTCGAGAGCGGCGTCGATGTACTCGGAAATCTGGTCGGCGCTATTCCAAATATGGTCCTGACCGTACCCGCCGCCGCCGGCGAGGTTGATGGGGCCATAGTTCATCCCGCAGACGCAGTAACCTTCGCGCGTGAGCCGCTCCGAAATGGCGGTCAAGCCGCCGTAGTTGCCGCCTTGACCGTGGACGAGCACGACCGGGTACGGTTTCTCGTTCGTCAGCTTGCAACGCTTGAAAAGATCGCTGGATCCGTCGACGAGGGGATCGGCTTGCGCAGGCGTGGCCGCCGTGAGCGCCAATAGCAGCACCGAGCCGAAGGTGATAACGCTTTTTGCGAGACGCATCGCCGTTCGCAGAGCAGGAGGCGTGCCGGCTGCGTTCGTGCGGATCTTCCGAGAATTTTCGCCTTAACTGCGGAACGATTCGTTCCATCGGGGAAAGGACGGCTCCGCGCATACCCGCATATCGCGCCAGCTCTATTCCTGACTATCCAGTCGATAGAAGAGATAATCCGCCGCGTAAGGCACGCGGACTTCGGCGCCATTGGTGCAGTTGCCCGCCGGCGCGACCCCACCGGCGGTGTTGAGCCGCTGGAGGTGGAGGACGCCGGCCAAACGACCCGCACCATCCTGGCCAACCACGGACAACAACAGCCACGGAATATCGTGTGCGGAATCGGGCGCATTCACCTCGGCCACCTTCGCAGCCCTGACCTTGCTGCCATCGCGCCATTGCCAGTTCGGTCCAAAAAAATGATTGCCGACGAAGCGACCATTTCGATTGAGCAGATTCGCCTCGGGGGCAATGTTCAGCCACGCACCCGCCGTGCAGCGGTAGATCTGTACGCCGACGCCGCGCACCTTGGCCGTGAGGCATTCGTCGTCCGGCACGGCCAGGGCGGCCGGAATGCCCGGGGGGGCGGGGCGACAACGATCATCGTCCCATCCGTCGTCGTGCAGCGCGGTCTCTTGCGAAGCGGAATCCGATGCTTCATCCGGGTGCCCAGCGCACGCAATGACCATCACGCCCATCGCCAATGCGAAATATCCAATTTTCATGTACTACTCCGTTCTTCGAGAATCGACCAGGACACCATCACGTTGTGTGCCGGGCTCGGAGCTCGCGAAATACGTCGAATCACGCGACCTTCGTTGCGAGTTGCAACCGACAGGCTTGCACGATGCAACATTCTTCATCGTTTCGGGAGGTGCGCCACAATGTGCCTGAGCGCATGACTCGAACGTCGCACCGACATACAAGCGAACGCGTCCGTAAATTCGTCGATGAAATCTAATTTTGCGCCACCCACGGAGGACGCGCGTCTGTTCTTCGGAGGATCACTTCGGATGAACACTTACTTTGGAAGAACGCTTTCGTGTGCATTGCTTGGAATCCTTGCTTTGGCCGGTTGCAGTAGTGACGGTGACGACAATCGCGCACCCATTGCCAATGCAGGCACCGCCCAGTCCGTGAAAGTGAACCAGAAGGTGACGCTCGATGGGTCGAATAGCAAAGACCCGGACGGTGACAAGATCACCTTCAAATGGGCGATTACCAAGCAGCCGAAGGGAAGCACGCTCAAAATCGACGACACGTCGGCCAAGCCGAGCATGACCCCGACGGTCGTGGGCGATTATGACGTCGAGCTGACCGTGAGCGATGGCCGCGCCTCGGGAAAGGCGACGGTCAAGGTCACCGTCACGAGCGATCGCCAGAACGGAAAGCCGTCGTCCAAGGCTACCGGGCCCTCCAAGGTACTCGTGGGCAACAACGTGGCACTCGACGGATCGCAGAGCAGCGATCCGGACAAGGACAAGCTGACGTACAAATGGACGCTCAAGACGAAGCCGGCGACGAGCAAGGCTGCCTTGAACGACGCCGCCGCGGCCAAGCCGACCTTCAAGGCCGATCTGGCCGGCGACTACGTGGCATCCCTCATTGTGAATGACGGCAAGGTCGACAGCGACGCGGCGGAGGTCAAAATCCGCGCCGTCGCCAGCAATGCAAGACCCGTAGCCAATGCGGGCAACGCGCAAACGGTCATCGCCGCCGCGACGGTCACGCTCGATGGCAGCGCAAGCTCCGACGCGGACCCGGGCGACACGCTTTCATTCGCGTGGACGCTCAAGTCCAAGCCGGCCGGCAGCACCGCCGCCTTGAGCGATGCCACCACGAAGAAGCCGACCTTCAAGGCCGACAAGGTCGGTGTTTACGAGATCGAGCTCGTGGTCAACGACGAACTCGAAAACAGCGCGCCGGCCACCGTGAAGATCACGGCGCAGTAATTCGCACTTGCTACGGGCGCACTCGAGTTCCAGCTCGAGGCGCCCGCGCGCAAGCACTTGTACCACTTCTACGGAGCAAGCCCGGCGGGAAGATCGGGCGCGACCCTCGCGCACGGGATCCACAGATCGATTCCAGAGCCCCGATCACCGGTGCGGTTGTAGTCGGGCCCCCAATTGCGGCGCTCGTAAATCGCATATTCTTGATCGCTGATCATGCCCGCCGCCAGGACCTCGGCGCGCTCCAGCCGACAAACATCGGCGTCGGTTTTGATTTTCGTCTGGAGGGTGGGAATTCGGTCGAGCGGCGACAGGTCCTCGATCTCGTTGTTTCCTTGAATTTTCACGGACACGAGCGCGGGCAATGCCGTGAGTGGTTCCACGTTGACAAGTCGATTGTACGCCACATTCAATCGGGCAAGGCGCGGCAGCGCGGGAAATGAGGCAAGGCTTCGCAATTGATTTTGCCTTAGGTTCAGCGCTTGCAGCGACGTTGCACCGCGGAGTGGGCGAATGTCGACGAGTCCCTTGGCATGAAGATCGAGCGACGTCGCAACGGCGAGCTTGTCGGCGGCCATTTCGCACGAGAGCCCGCGTGCGCCCAATTGATCACGAATGGCATCGAGCGTCTTGGTGCTCTCGACCGACGGTTCGAAACCGGAGCAATATTCGAAGAACCCGGGGGCCTTGACGAGGCTTTCCAGATCGTAGCGATAATCCGGGCCTTTGAACCGTTCCGCGAGCGCAGTCTCTGCAGCCTCGCATTCACCGAGTCGCGAATAGCAGGTGCGGAGGACACGGCCCGTTTCGACCATCTGATTGAGAATGTTCCGGTGGGTTGCATCGAACGCCGTTCGCTCCTCGGACGTGAGCCGAAACGCCGTCCCGAGGAGTGTCTCGACGCGCGCACGATCGCGCGCGAGGTCCCGAAGACGCTGGTGGAGCTGAACGCGCGCACTCGCCACGCCGGGCGGCGTGACGGGGCTCTCTTCATCGACGATGTTGGAATACCCGGCCTCCCTGTAGCTCCGCGTCACATACGCCAGCACGGCCGCGCCGGTTGGGGCATGGATGTCATAAGAAAGGTTTTCGATCTGCTTTGGAAAGGAGGTGTACGCATACCCGCGGACGCGGGCCAACGCGTCGTTGCAATCCTGCGGCGCCGAGAGCGAACACGTGGTCGTCGCGATGCATTTCTTGGCGACACCGCTCGAATCGGCAGGCACATTGTCGCCGGTCTGGCATTGCGACTGCGCAAACATCGATCCGAGCTTTTTGGGATCGCCACCGAGCTGATAGGCCGAAATGGTGACATGCGCGCTCTTGGCACTGCCCGGCTCCTCGAGATGGAAGGCCTCTCCGCTTTCGAAGCCGGCGCGGACTTTGGCTTCCAGGGACCTGCGAAAGGCATCCATCGCACTCCGGTCGAGGTAGTCGACCCCGACGTTGACCCAGAGCCCCGCACCAAGTTGGACCTCGCTCACGAACTCCGTGCCGCATGCTTGCTTCACGGCCTCGGCCCCTTCCGCCTTTGCGTCCAGCGCGGCCTGGGTCGGAACGCCATTAACGAGGACGGCGCTTTTACCCTGCACGCGGTAGCCGTACGTGACACTTTGGCGCGACGCCGTCGACTCGGCCGTGGTCACGAATCGCGCGGCCAAGTTGTCCATCGCGGGCGCAAACGCCGCGGGTCCCTCCTCCACGCCGACGTCGGAGGCAAGCTGCCACGCACCATCGACGCGCGTGAGGCCCAACCCACCCGACGAGCCGCCGGCGTATCGAACCTCGCCCGAAAGGCAGGTGCCGGTAAACGCTCGACGGTCGACGGCATAGCCGGAACCGAGAACCGCCCCGCCTGCCACGGAGGGTGGCGTCACCCGGAGGGGCTGCCCGATATCGCCCGTCGTCTCCTCGGGATGATCGGGAGGAAGGGAGCACGCTGCGGAAAAGGAAAGAACGAAAGCGGATAAAAGCGACCGAGAACGGTAACGTTGCATGCTGCCGTTACGGCTCTCGTGCGCGTTTGATCTGGAGAATCGCGAGCGTCGTCGACCCGACACCGCCAGGCCCGGTGAAGTCCGCTTCAGTCCGATCGCACGCGGACTCGCTTGCGCACGACGCGCACGGGCGGCGAGAATCGAGGCAAGGCGCCGCGGGCGCGTGAGGAGGATCCGATGGCCTACGATCAAAGCAACGTATTCGCAAAGATCCTTCGCGGAGAGATGCCGTGCGTTCGGTTATGCGAGTCCGACACGACGCTCGCCATGATGGACATCATGCCTCAATCCAAAGGGCACGTGCTCGTCTTGCCGAAGGAGGCCGTGGAGACATTCTACGAGTTGTCCGAGAACGGCGCGTTCGAATGCATGAAGACGGTGAAGCGCGTCGCACTCGCGTTGCGGACGGTGCTCAATCCGGAAGGCCTCTTCATCGGGCAGTTCAACGGCGCGGCCGCGGGACAGACCGTGCCGCACCTGCATTTTCACGTGATCCCACGCTGGGCGGACCAGCCACTCAAGTTGCATGCGCGTGAGATGGCGGATACCGCGCAGCTCGAAGCGCTCGCCGCACGGATTCGTTCCGCGCTCTAGCCGAGCGACGCGACGAATTCATGAATCGCACGCGCATGCTCTTGGGGAACTTCGAAGTGCACCATATGCCCCGCATTCGGTAGCACCGCCATGTGGGACCCTTGGATTCCTTGGTGCATGATATTGGCCATTTTGACGGAGCAGACGAAATCACGTTCCCCCACCAGGATGAGCGTGGGCATTTTGATTTCGCTCAAGCGAGCACGCACGTCGTACGGCGGCTGCGGCTTGGGCTTGGTTCCCGGGGTGTGCGGTTTTCGCCGCTCGGACCGCTCGAAGTAGTATTTGACTGTGCAATCATGACCGGCCCGGTTCCGTACACGCGGTAGACAATCGACGCGTCGCCGACGACGCCCGTGTGCTCCCCAGGCGAGAGCCGATTTTCAGCCGATCCAACGGACGCGACGGACGCAGGCGCTTTCGGCTGCGAGCATGCCGTGGCCAGGATACTTGCCAGTACGAGGACCGTTCGACGAAGGGCTCGCCGCAACGGCCCGGCGCCCCCTGACGTGAGCGTATACTCCGGTCATGAGAACATGCGCCTTCCACGGCATGACCCTAGCGCTCCTCGCCCTCGGCGCCTCTTTGCTCGCGTGCAGCAGCGACGATTCGCAGAATCCGCCGGGCGATCCCTCGTGCACCGCGGCCAACCGGTGCACCTTCTTTGCAAGCGGAACCAGCGAACTCGAGATTCAAAATCGAATCGCCACCATCCGCTCGGGCGAAAGTGTCAAGTTTGGTGAGGGCACGTTCACGTTCACCAACCAGATTGCGTTGCCTTCCAATGTCAACGACATCGCCTTGCTCGGCTCAGGCCGCGAGAAGACGGTGCTGGACTTCGCCGGGCTGACAACGGCCAACGACAGCGTCTATGCCCAATACGTGCGGAATCTGCGCATCGAGGGTTTCACCGTGAAGGACCCGCCCGGCAACGGCGTCAAAGTTCTGCAAAGCACGAACGTCGTCTTTCGCGATTTGAAGACCTACTGGTCCTCGGAGGACACGTCCAAACACGGCGGCTATGGTCTTTATCCCGTCCAGTCGACCGATGTGCTCATCGAGAAGAGTCTCGTCATTGGCGCATCGGATGCGGGAATCTACGTGGGGCAATCGAAGAACATCGTGGTGCAAAATAACGAGGCGCACGGCAACGTCGCAGGAATCGAGCTCGAAAATTGCTTCACCGCCGACGTATACGACAACGAGGCGCACGACAACGCCGCCGGAATTCTCGTCTTCGACGTACCGAATCTGCAACAGGTCGGCGGACACGATATACGCGTCTTCAAAAACCGCGTTCGCGAAAACAACGGAACCAATTTCGCCCCCTCGGCCCTGGTGCGGCACGTGCCAGGAGGAACCGGGGTCGCCGTCCTGGCAAGCACCAACGTCGAGGTTTTTCAGAATACATTCGAAAAGAACAAGACGGCGCACATGTCGATTCTCAGCTTTCTCGTCGTGGAGCAAACCACCGATCCGAATTATGCGCCGTACCAGTGGCCAAGCAAGATTCACGTCCACGACAACACGTTCACCGAAGGCGGCACCGCCCCCGACATCAGCAAGGAACTCGGCGCCCTTCTGACCCTCGGCCAATTCCCCGAGAACAACAGGGTTCCCGACATGCTCTACGATGGCATCCTGCCCCCAGGAGCCCAGGGCCCCAACCCGCAACGCATCTGCCTCGAGCACAACGAGGGAAGCGCCTTATCGGCCTTCTCCAATCTGCATTTGGACAAGTTCGACCGAACCAAGCTCAATCTCGCCGAGGTGCGCGAAATGAACCCACCGGAGTTCGTATGCGAGCTCCCGCCCGTGCCCCCCGTCCGGCTACCGTAAGCTCTCTGCGCGGCGTTGGCCCGTGCTCGGATGCGAGCACGGGCCTGCTGCGGGAAACCGACGGACGTCAGATCTGCATGTTGAAGATCTTCAGCTGGGACAAGTCGTGCCTCTCCGCCAGCGTATCGAGCATGGAGACCACGACCGTGATCGAGAGGGCCATCGCGGGGCAGCGATGGGGGCCTTTCGACCAGCTCAGGACCTTGTCGTATTCCTCCTGAGGGCGGTCGAGGCGAAGCTGTTCGGGCTGGTGGAACTGATTCGGATCGCGGTTCGAGCAGGCGAATGGATAGACCATTTGATCGCCGGCTTGGAGCTTGATCTGTTTGCGGCCAATCTTGACGACTTCGTCTTTCTCCAAGATGCGATGAACGGAGGTCACCGTGGGGAAAAGGCGCTGTGCTTCGATGACGAAGTTCCGTTTTTCCTCGTAGGTCAGCTCCTCGTAGCGAATCTTGAACCTCTGGATGTCTTCCACGCATCGCATCACGATCGTACCGATACTGAACATTCCGGCGAACATGACCATCTCGATGAGCATGACGTCGAAACCGTGGTCCTTCAGCTTCTGGTAGACGTTTCGCCGCATCCTTTCGTGCGTGCCCAAAAGCCCAGTCATGAATGTCGCATATCGGCCAAACAGCGACGCCTCCGCGAATCGGTTGTAGAACTCGCGCGTAACGTCGTCGGCGTCCTTCTTTGGAATCGTCTTGCCTGTGAGGAGCTTCAGCAGGATGCGGGTCGCTGCCCCTCGAATGCCGAGCATCGTCGCCATGTCGTCGGCACGCTTCCATTCCTCGAGGATGTCGGCACACTCCGCACGCGCCTTTTCGTAATCCTGCTCGATTGCACGCACCTCCGGCGTGAAGATCTGCGTCTCCATGTAGTTGCGGCTGGCACCGCGGGCGGGCGGGCACTGGTTGATGCTGCCGCTGTTGGTTGCGAAGACGATGCTATCCCCGGTGACGAAGCTCACGCCCATGAAGTCGTTGCAGCGTGGCGCCGCTTTCGAAATCTCCTCTTCGGTACGCCGGTGGTCGATCACCATGACCCCTTTTCCGAAAAGGAAATTCCCGCCATACGCCTTTTCGTGAAGGAGCATGGTCGGATTCTGAATATTGAAGAAAATGAGGCTCCAATCGATGGGTGTCGTCACCTCCAGGATGGCGCGCTTGATGAACTTGAAGCGCGTCCGGTACGCGTACATTTTGACCGGCTTGAGCGCGAGGATTCCCACGTACGTGCCGGCGTGAATGGCGCGGCGAAGGACGCTGAAGTCCTTGCGCACGGGACGGCCGGTCCCGCGGGCGGAGGAGCCCGTGCCCGCGGCTCGAGCCGCCCCGTCCGCCGGTTTGGTCATGCCATCGGCGGCGTGGGGAAACGGACAAGTACCCTCGGACGAAATAGCGTTGATTGGCTGAGAATACGCCTTCGTTTGCATCACAGGATTTTTCATTTCCCCGCTCCTTTGCGATGGCCCAAGCAAATTTTCAGGCGTGAATCGAACCGGGTACCTCACTCGGGATCACGCGGTAGCGTTGCGTCGACGCGTCCTTGCGGACGCCCGCTTCGTAATCCTTCAGGTCGGCCTGGAACTTTGCCCAACTTTGCTTCATCGCGTCGTTTGGGAAAGGAACGTTGTCGTCCAGCAGCTTGTAGCGCAGCAGGTCGGCAATCGTGATCGAGTTTCGCTTTTCCAAGACGATGCCGAGCGTCGGATGGCCTTCGGCATTGATGGCCGGCGGCATGATATCGAACTGCATTTCGTAGTCGCGAACCATGTTGGCCACGATGGTGTGCCAGATCGATTCACTGAACATGCCAATCGTCACCAGGTGGGCGACATGCTCGGTCGTGAGCTGGGCGATGCCGTCGATCCCAAGAAGCTTGAAAACGCCGTTCGGAACTCGGTTTTGCAGCTCCTGGCAGAAGTTTCGCGTCTCCGGGTCGATCGTGGGGACGAACTCCTTGCACCACGCGCTGGTGAAGCGGCGGAAGATGCGAAAGAGGTCCACCGCGCTCTGCATGGTCGGAAACGCGGGATCGTCGAGCAAGCCTTGCTCCTTGGCGCGGTGCTCGGCGTCGAGCCAGCGTATGTCGAAGTCGGATATCACATTTCGCATGGCCCCGTGAACCGTTGCGAGCGTATACCCGGTGTAGGATGGGACGTTGCTGTTTTCGCTGAGAATCAAGCCATCGATGTTGTCGTTGTTCACACGCATCGTCTCGATCACGAATGGCTCGAGAAGACAGCGGAGTGGATGGCGCGCCGGAAGCGTGAGGCGGGTGCAGATCGTCCACGTGCCCGCGGCAACGATGTGCAGATGCGTGAGGTGATCGGCCAAGGTGCCGAAGGAGTTGAGCCCGACGAGGAAGCGCTTCTCGGCCATTGCCCACTCGGCATTCGCACCCGGCCGATACGTCTTGCCTTGAAATTCGACGCCCACGGTGGCGAGGCTGCCATTTCCATTGCGTGAGAACCGAGCCAGCCCGCCCGCGCGAACGAACGGAGCCCTCGTCTCGAGCGCCTCGATCTTCCGCAGATCCACGATGTAGTCCTGTCCGTCCTTCCTCGTGTAGATGGAGAAGGGACCGCGGCGTGCAACGCCTGCCAATCTATCTGCACCTTGGCGGAAGTCTTCCGGCACCTGCGGCGCTGGCTTCAGAGCCTGGAACTCCGGCGGATAAGGCACGCCGGTGCCCTTCCACGGATCCTTGTAGAACTGGCTCATACCGACGATTTCTTTTTGAAACAGAACCCACTTCAAAACCAACAGGGCAATGGGGCTCTGGCACTCCTTCACCGGCGTATTCTCCGACACGAAAACCGGCGCCCCGGTGAGCCCTGGGTAGCGTTTCCCAATCAGGATGGGCGTCACGCGATCCTCGTCCGATGGGGCGCGCCGCGCCTGGAGGACGTTGTTCTTTCGAACGACGGCCGCCGTGAGTTTCCGCCAGTAAAGCTCGCGCAGCATCAAAGGGCCGCCATCCAGAGGAGAGGGATCCACCCAGGCCATCTCCTCCGGGTACTCCTTCCTCATCTGATCGAGATACTTTGCGGCCCCTTCGGGCATGACGGATGTAAATCTCTTCCGAAATGCCTCCGCGAGGTCACTCGGTACCGGCAAGTCGGGCCCTTTATCCATCAAGTTCTTCAGCGGCTCCAAGATCGCCATAGCTCCACCCTCCGCCACCGTTTTCGATGGCCGTTCGTCGTCAACGTCGGGATTGACTCACAATCGACATCGGGAAACTGCGCGCCCCCTCCTCTTCCGGAGATGTCTCGAACGCACCCTGCTCGTTTGCATCACGCGGCTGGGAATGAAGCCGCCGTCAACTCACGTGATTTCAAATTAGGCGGGAGGAGTCTGTGCCGGCGCGATGCCGGAGTCAATCGAAAGACGCGCCGAAGAGCGGCTGCGTCGCGGGCAACTTCAGCCCTCAGCTTGCCTGCCCTGCCGAACGGGACGAACACGACGCACGTAGCGAGTTTGCGCAGGTGAGACAGCGCTCATCGGTAAGCACGGCCGATGAGTGCCATGGCAACAAATGCGTGCAAATCGCTCCTCGCACGATTAAAGCGATCCGAAGACATTTCCACGCTTGATTTGAAAACGCCCGACGGCAAGATACTGCCAGCGAGGCTTTCGCGACGCTGCTTCCGGCGGACTGGGATGCAGCCCTTCTCGATGCGATCGACAACCTCGTGAATTCCCGTTTCCGTGCAGACGGGGGGGGTCGGTCGTGACCGCGACGAATCACAACCTGGATTGCAAAGGAGCGTGGAATGAAAACTCCCATTAATCCTCTCGGAACACTCGCAAATGCGGCCACCAATCTTGCGCAGGGGTCGCCAGTGGCGAGATTTCAACAGGCGCTCGTCGAATCGTGCCTGCGACCCGAGGCCCTTCCGCCGGGCGCACAGGACCCATTCGCCGAGACCGCCGCGACCGTGGCCAAACCTCCGCCGGGAACCAACCCCGTGGTTCTCGTGCACGGCACGTGGGCCAATCGTTACAACACGTTCAAAGTGCTTTCCCAAGAGCTAAAAAATGCCAACTTCGCCGTCTTTGCCCTGAACTTCGGTTGTAAAGACGCCTCGCTGCCACCGGTCATCAAGGGATATTGCGACATCAAGGAGTCAGCCAAAGAGCTGGCTTTGTTCGTCGACGAAGTCTTGCGCAAGACAGGCGCGCAGAAGGTGGACTTGGTGGGCCACTCCCAAGGCGGAGGGATCATGCCCCGCTGGTATCTCAAGTACGAAGGTGGAAAAGACAAAGTCGACAAGCTGATCGGGTTGGCGCCGTCCAACCATGGGACCACCATGATGGCCATGCAAACGCTCGGTACCGCCATCACGACCTATCTCCGTGTTCAAAATGTCGCGTGTCAGACCACCAATTTGATGGTGGGCAAGGCTGCGCTCCAGCAATCGCGGGACTCGATGGCCAGCATCCAGGCGGAATTGGATGATGGCGGCGACACCCTCGAAGGAGTCAGCTACGTGTGCATCTCCACCAAGCACGACGAAGCCGTCACACCATGGACGCAGTGCGCTCTGAACGGCGTCTCGGGCCACCGGTTCACCAACATCACGCTTCAGGACATCGAGGGTCTCAAATTGGACCTGACCATGCACCTTGGCATACCCAACCATCCGGTGGTCATCGAGATCGTCAAACGCGCCCTCCGCGGTGAAACGGTGGACGCCAAGACGCTCAAGATTTCGCATCTGCTTCCCATCATTACACCCTGAGTGCAGCGAATCGCGGATTGTTGGCCCGTCCACCGGCCGTTGCCGTGGACGGGCCCGCTCGCGTGTCCGAATTCGTCAACTCTATGACATTTACCTCATGGGTTCAGGCAACGAAAGTGTCCTGAAGCGTGGACTCTCCCCGAATACGAATCGGCGGTGGAGCCATTTTCAATCGCTTCGAGATACGGAGATACCCCATGAGCAGCATCCGCATTGCGGCCTTTACCTCCCTCATTGCTTTGGGCGCGTCGTGCTCGAGTAGCACCAAGGCCGACCCACCGCCTCCGCCTTCGCAAACGACCGTCGTCCTCGTACACGGCGCATTTGCCGATGGATCGTCGTGGGCCAACGTCATCCCGTTGCTCCAAGCCAAGGGGCTCCACGTCGTTGCCGTACAGAATCCGCTCACGTCGTTGTCCGACGATGTGCAAACCACCAAGCGCGCAATCGCGGGGCAGAGCGGACCGGTCGTCCTGGTGGGACATTCCTGGGGTGGTACGGTGATCACCGAAGCCGGCAACGACGACAAGGTCAAAGCGCTGGTGTACGTCGCGGCGTTTGCGCCCTCGGCAGGTCAGTCGACTGCGGACACGAGCAAGGATTTCCCGCCCCCGCCCGGGCTCGCCACCTTGAAGGTCGACGCCTTTGGTTTCGGCAGCTTGCCGCCCGAGACCGTGCGCAATCACTTTGCCCCCGACGTATCGCCCGATGTGGCCAATATCATTGCCACCACGCAAGGCCCCATTCGCGTCAGCGCCTTCGAGGAGAAGATCCACACGCCCGCGTGGGCCAGCAAACCGAATTGGTATGTCGTCGCCGCGAACGATCACATGATCCAGCCGAATCAAGAACGCGCCATGGCCAAAACGATCCATGCACAGGTCACCGAGCTGGCCTCGAGCCACGTGGCCATGGTGTCGCACCCGCAGGAAGTGGCCAATGTCATCCTCGCCGCCGCCGATGGCATCGACTAGCGGGCGCGGCATTTAAATCGCTTGCGATTGCATCGCATCCGATTCATCATCTTCTCAATGGAGAAACCGACCAGTGTGGAGACGGCCACGGAGCCGTCTCTGCGCCTCGATGATCAGCTTTGCTTCGCGCTGTACTCGGCAGGGTTGGCGTTGAACAAGGTGTATCGGCGCCTGCTCGTGGACCTCGGGCTCACCTATCCGCAATACCTCGTCATGCTCGTTTTATGGGAGCGTGACGCGCTTACCGTGTCGGAGATCGGCGAGCGCCTTTACCTCGACTCGGCCACCCTCACGCCCCTTCTGAAGCGGCTCGAGAGCATGGAGTGGATTTCGCGCACACGCGGCCCCAAGGACGAGCGACAAGTCATCATCGAGCTGACCAAAGGCGGGCGGGCCCTCGAGTCCAAGGCGCCCGACGTACCTCGCGGCATCGGTCGCGCGCTCGAGGAGTGCTCGAACGAAGAGCTTTTCGAGCTCAAAGGACGCCTGGAAACCCTGCGAGACACCTTGATGCGAAGCTTTTGAGTCCGCCGTCATGCACCGACTCGGTTTTTACGTGACGCCGGGTTTCCAAGCGTTGAATTTCGCGGCACTTGCGGCCTTCGAATTGGCGAATTCGAAACAGGTGCATTACGACGTGCACGTGCTCTCGGAGACGGGCGGCCGCGTACGCACCTCGATGGGTGTAACCATCGAGACGCAACCCCTGGGCGCGCCCGAATACGACACGGTGATCATCTCCGGTGCAGCCGTGGTCTCGGACTGCAGCACGGTCATCGTGCCCCCTCCGGCCGCACTCGTGGCGTTCCTGCAGGGGGCGATGAGGACCTCACGCCGGATCGCCTCGCTTGGAACGGGCGCATTTTCCCTCGCGGATGCGGGCATTCTCGATGGCCGGCGCGCCACGACGCATTGGTGCAAATCACGCGAGTTTCAATCCAAGTATCCAAAGGTGAACGTGGAGCAAGATCGCATTTACATCGCCGATGGCCACGTTTGGACATCGGCCGGCGGAAGTGCATCGATCGATCTCGCACTCGGAATGGTGGAGGAAGATCTGGGTGTGGAACTGGCTCGAAGCGTCGCGAAGGGGCTGGTCCTCTACCAGCGGCGAACCGGCGGCCAATCGCAGCATTCCGTACTGCTCGAGCTCGAGCCGAAGTCGGATCGCATGCAGGATGTTCTCACCTATGCGAAACGCAACTTGCACCTGCGGCTTTCGGTCGAGCACCTCGCCAAGGTAGCCCATCTCAGCCCGCGGCAATTCGCGCGTGCCTTCACCAAGGAGACGGGGCGCCCGCCGGCAAAGGCCGTCGAGGATCTGCGCATCGAGGCTGCACGCACGCTGATGGAGCGAACGCACCATTCGCTCCACGACATCGCACGCGAAGCGGGATTCACGGGCTACGAGCACATGCGACGCGCCTTCTTGCGCGCGTTCGGACAGTCGCCGCGCGCCATGCGCCGCCAAGCACGCCGCAACGTTTTTCAAGGGGACGACTAACGCGCCTCACGCGTCAGCATGTGTCATTTGTTCGCCTCCGTCCGGCGCGATACCACCACTGCATGACTGCAGCAGGCAACAGCAAGGCTTTCTTCCCTCATCGCCTCGCAAACCTCGCACGCGCGGCCGTCGTGTTGTCGTGCATCGCGGCGACGTCGCGCACTGCGCTCGCCGCAGAGGGTGTGCCCCAGGCGCCGCCGGCAGGACAGCCTTCGTGGGCGCCGCACGGTACGATGAGCAATCCCATCATCGTGCAGCTTCACCCCGAGACGGGGGGCATTCCCACCACGGTGGCCTTGAGCGGCCCTCGCATCCTCGACGACTGGGAGGAGGGGCAACCGATTCCGAATGGCTATCACATGGAAACGAGAATTCGTCGCGGATTGGTCATCGGCGGCGCCATTCCTTTTGGCATCTTCTATGTCTTTTCATTGATGGCCGCCTCGATCAGCGCCGATGCCCAGGACAACGCGTCGGCGCTTCTTCTGCCGGCCTTGGGACCGTTCATCCAAGCCGCGCAGACGCAGTCGTCGACCGGACAATTCTTCTGCGCCCTCGACGGGATCGTGCAGACGGGCGGCCTTGCCATGCTGATTGGCGGCCTCGTATCGCCCAAAACCGTCCTGGTGCGCAACGATCTCGGATTCAAAATGGAGCTGCGCCCCGTTGCGACCCACACGAGCATGGGCGTTGGACTCGGGGGGAGCTGGTGATTTTCCTTTGAAGAGTCCGCGGTACCTTCCGTCCAACGCCTCGGTTCGGTACGGACGGAGCTCGTGATGACCCTTCTCAATCGACGTTTGGTTGGCATTCTTGGTGCGGGAACGCTGGCGCTCGCACTCGTTCGCTGTGGTGGTGGAAGCGACGGACCCGGAAATCCGGGCACGCCGCCGCGCGACGGGGGACCGGATGGTGATTCGCTTGGGCCGGCGGCGGGCTTCGAGGTCTTCGATTTGAATGTGCGCAAGGCGCGATCGGTCCATGCGACGGCGCGCGACATCCCGTCGGCGACGGCATTTCGCGGAAAGATCTATTTTTCCGGCTCCGACCACGATCATGGCGCCGAGCTATGGGTCTCCGATGGAACCGCCGAAGGCACCAAGCTAGCCATCGAGACCGCGCCGGGAACGGCCGATGCCTGGCCATCGGCGCCGCTGGCCGCGTTCGACTCCATCTTCTTCAGCGCCAGCGATGGTACGACCTGGAACCTCTATCGAAGTGATGGCACCCAGGGAGGCACACGCATCGTCGGCGCTCTTCCGACGGGCATTCCCGGCGTGACCAGCTATGCGGATATCGAACAAACGTTCGTCGCGGGCGAACGAGTTTGCGTTTTGCTCGGAGCCGCCTCCCCCGTTTGGTGCACGGACAGCGCACGAAGTTCCCTGTCGCATTTGACGGCCATTCCCAATGCCCCCGTCGACGAGGTGGTCGTGTCGACGGCGTCCTACGCGCTGCTGCGCGTCAATGGAAACATCGTGCGCACGGATGGAACGGACGCGGGAACGACCACCCTTCCGGGGCCCACCGGATCCTTGCTTCGTTCACTCGTGATGAATGATCGTGTGATCCTGAGTGGGTACGCGTCGGGGGTTGGCTATAGCGTGTGGGTAACCGACGGAACCGCGGCCGGCACCCGCAAGGTGGATGGCATTCCCGCCGGCAGCCGTGAACTCGAATATGCCGTCCGCGTGGGGAACTCCGCGGTCTTGTCCATCGACGGAAAACTCTACGTCCTCGATCCTGCCACCTTGACGGTGAGCAGCGTGTCCGGGGCGCCAACCCCGGATTGGACCACCAAGCTTCTCTCGGTCACGGATTCGCGTGCTCTTTTGCTTCAAGGAAAAGACGTGTGGGCCATCGAGGGCGAGCCGGCGGCGGCGAAAAAGATCGCCACCATCCCCACCGATCCCTACGCGGTGCTGCAGCCGTGGACCCAAGCTCCGGGGGCAGCCTTCTTCTGGGACGACGACATCAACGAGGGAAAAGTCTGGCGGAGCGATGGCACCGCGGAAGGCACCGTCGCACTCGGCACGATGGCCAGCTTGGGGCCCGCACGCTACCCCACCGACACGGCGTTGACGCGAGCACCTGCGGTGATGGGCCCGGATTGGATCTTCTTCGTCTGCGAAAACGAAACGTCGTGGCCCACGCCGTGCGCGATGAAATTCGCCGACGGCAAGCTGACGGTCATTCCCGTGGAGGATCGGACCGCGCCTTCGGATCCGACCGGATTTTTTCCACTCGAGGGTGGCTCCGGCGCCGTCTTCGCGGCCAATGCGTCCTTTTCGCTGCAGTACCGGCAATCGTGGTTCACGGACGGAACGCGGGCAGGAACGCGTTCGATTGGACCGGTGCACATGGGGCCGCCCGCCAAACTCGGTGATCGCTATTTCATCGTGCGCGCGTCCGGCAACGGTTGGGGCAAATGCGAACTTGCATCATGGCGCGGGCAGGCCACGGATATCGCGACCGTTCATCCATTGGAGCTCGATTTTCTTTGTGACCCCACCGGCGGACGATTCGACCTCCCGATGATGGCCCTCGGCCAACGTGTCTTCTTCGCCGACGCCAACGAGGAGGTTCATTCGTCCGATGGAACGCCCTCCGGCCAGCGAAAAGAGGTGGCCATCGGGCGTGTGACCGAGGGGGCGCGATGGATCGTTCGCGGAGATGCCCTGTACTTGCCCACGCCCAATGGGCTCGCGCGGATCGATGCCAATGGACAGGTGGTGGCGAAGCTCGGAAGCGGCCGGGTGACGGCGGTCGACGAGGCCTCCGGGTACCTGGTGTTCGGCGGCGAACGGCTTTTCGTCAGCGATGGCACGCCAGGTGGCACTGTGCAGGTCTCGCCGGCGAGCAACGTCACGCGCGTGCATGCAACAGGGCCCCATCGTGCCTTCGCGCTGGGCAACAAGATTGTTTATCGGCTGGACGGCACGACGGCATTCCAGATCGTGTCCGACGTGGAAGCCATCGTGCCTTTCCGTGACGGTTTGGCCATCGACACGTTCAACCACGGCCTTCAAGTCGTATTGGGCAATGCCAACGTTCCCATCGAGATCGCACCACGATCCAACGATTTGTTCGTGCACGGTGACCGCCTGCACTTCGTTCGAGGCGATGGCCTCGCCTGGTCTGGGGCTCCCGGCGAAGGGGAGCCCTGGGTGAGCGACGGCACGCCGGCCGGTACCCGCGCGCTCGGAGAGATCGTGCCAGGTCCCGCATCGCCGCGCATCCGCTGGCTCGGAAATCTGAATGATGCCGCCTTTCTTGCCGCGGATACCGAACGACACGGTCGCGAACTCGTTCGATTCGCATCGCCTTAGCTCGAGGCGGTGTCCATTCGAATCGCCACCTCGGCTTTACGCGGCGCACGCGAGGCGCGCGATGCGATCGGCCGCCCCCGCGCGCACCAGGGCGCGGCCGTTTGCGCCCATTTCCGCGATGATGCCGCGCTGGTAAAGCTCGCGCACCCGCTCGCCCACGCGATGGGGTGGCGCACAAATCCCCGCGCCCCCGCGACAGACATAAGCCTCGTTCAATTTCTCATTACCTGGGATGGCGTTGACGACGATCATGGGTCTGCCCGCCGCAAGCGTCTCGGATACCGTGAGGCCTCCCGCTTTGCCAACGACGATATGTGCATCCCGCACACGACGCGACATATCGCTTTCGAATCCCACGACCTCGGCATTCAGGCGCATCCGAAAAACGTCGCGCGAAATCGCGTCGCGCACGTGCGCCGAGGCGCCGCAGACGACGGTCACGTGAACGTCCCGCATTCCCGCGAAGGAGCGCACGATTCGGCGCACGGGGCCCACGCCGAAACCGCCGCTTGTCACCAGCACACGAAGCGGCTCCCCGCGCTCGGGCTGCCGCACGGGCTCGATGCGCTCGAAGGCCTCACGCACCGGAATACCGGTCACCGCAATGCGATCGTGTTGAATACCGTGGCCCTCGAGCTCGTGGGCGGCCTCCGGGCACGCGACGGCGAAGCCATCGACGCCATCCTCGGCCCAGCATGCATGCGATGTATAATCGGTCACCACGCCGAAAAGCGGCATGGTCAAACGCCCGCGCCGCCGCGCGTGCCCGAGCACGACCAATGGCAAATGATGCGTCGCCACCATGGCGCGGGGTGCGAGTGCATCGATGGCGCGAATCAGTGCGCCAAAGGCAATACGATCGACGGTATGGCGCAGCGGCTCGAAGCGCCCTCCGCGCTGATTCGCGGCGAAATAAGCTGCGCCATAGAGACAGGGGACCGTATTTTGCCCGGTGAGGTGCGCCTGCAAATAGGCGTCTCCCACGGCACGGGGCGCAAAGTCGAACAGGCTGAGCACTTCGACGGAGATGCCGCGGGAGCGCGCAGCATCGGCCAGCGCCAGGGCGGCGGATTTGTGACCTCCGCCGACGGGACTAAAGACAACGGCGAGTTCGGTCTTCATGGCTGGGACCATTGGCGCAGCAATCGTCGGGCCCACCGTATTCCACGCAAGACGCCGGCATATTGCGTGCGTGAATGCGCCGCGTGGTACGCGCCGAGTGCGCACCAAACTTCGCGCTACCTGGGATAAGCTGTTCTCACGGAGGTTGAATTTGGTTCATCGCTTTGCAATGCCTGTGGCCGTCCACGTAGTTGTCGCCCGCGGGGATGAGGTCCTGTTGCTGCGACGCTTCGAAACAGGTTACGAGGATGGCAATTACAGCGTCCCCGCCGGGCACCTGGATGGGGACGAGGAAGTGGTGACCGCCGCCATTCGCGAGGCACGAGAAGAATGTGGCGTCATGGTCGAGCCCGCGGATGTACGGGTCATCGGTGTGATGCACCGCAAATCGAGCGACGAACGCATCGATTTTTTCGTTCGGGTGGAACGCTGGAGGGGAGAGGTGAGCAATTGCGAGCCTCACAAGTGCGACGAATTGGCCTGGTACTCGCTCCATCGATTGCCGGCCAACGTCATTCCGTACGTCCGGCGCGCGCTGGAGCATCCGCAAGCGGGCATTTGGTTCGACAGCATGGGCTTCGAGCCAGGTCAGTGTTGATTCATGCTCCGAATGCTCGCCGCGTCGATGGGGTGAGTCTCGTTCCAGCCGGTGCATCGGGCAAGGGGCAATTCGCGTTGAAACTTGTCGGCGAATTGGGCGAATGCCTCTCGGGCGCTGAAACCCGTGTACGAAAGGGATTGGCGGCGGCGCCCGACGCGTACGCTGCCGCACTCTCTTACGGGGCGCTGGGGCCGACGTCCGCCGTGCTCAGCGGGCGTCGTGGAGTTCCACCCGCGACGAATTCGTCTGCGCCTACGTCTTTCGCGCCCGACCGCGTTTGAAGATCGATGTCCAAGGTGACTTGGGGATACGAGCCTTGCGCCGCGTCGATGGCCGGGCCGGTGGCCGACGTGAGTCGATAGAGGCCATCGGCATCGGTTCCAAGCGCTGGATCCACATTTCGGTATCCGCTGGAGGGAGTAGCACCGGCGCTGCCGCCCCACACGATGTTCCCGTCCCAGTGTAGGTTGGTCGCCTTGCCGATGCGGATCAGCGTCGCCGACTCGCCGCCCTGAAAAATGTTGTTCGCGAATGTGCAGTCGTCCGGGCCGTAGGGATCACTGCCAGGTCCGATGTCCAACAGCCGCCCCGAACCCACCACCGTGTTGAAGGCGATCAAGGCTCGGTCGACCCGCGCGTGTTCCGTGCCATTGTTCGTGTCGTCGACCAACGTCCCCGACCCTACGAGGATCTGACCCGTGCCGCCCTGGATCAGGTTGTTGACGATGACGTGATCGTTCTCGTAGAGCCGAATTCCCGAACTTCCCCCTAATTCGATGTTTCCCTCCACCCGATTGGCATTGCCGTGGCGGAGGACGATGGATCCGATGCTGTCGCGAATCGTGTTGTAGCGAACGACGTTGTTCGACGACTTCACCGAGATGGCCTCGGCATCGCCGTTGGCCTTCTCGAAAAGATTGTATTCTATCTTCGCTTCCGCGGATGCGTGCTGACGCTTGCTGAGTCCCAGTCGAACCGACTCGCCACCGTTCGTCCCGCCGTACGTGTGATTGTAGAAGTAGTTGTGGTGCACCCACGTTCCTCGGGCCATGTCGGCCTCTCCGGGCCCGGTGATCTGCAGGTAGACGCCCTCGGTCGATTTGTTCTGGAAGGTGTTGTGATCCACCTCGGTGTCGTTCGCCGCGACGGTCACCCAGCTCTTGGTCGACGGCGACGCGGCCATCTCAATCGTGTTGCGGCTGAATCGAATATGGTCTGCGTTCCCCGGAATGCTCACGCCCGCGGACGTGGTGATTTTGAATCCGGAAATGCCTACGTACGACACGGAGCTCAAATTGAATGTCGCCGACCCTGTGAGCTCCGCCCCCCCGGTATTCTGCGCGGCCACCGTGATCGGCTGCGCAGCAGTCCCTGATCGGCTAAACCGAATCGCGGAACTCAATGTGTAAGAGCCGTTGGTTAGCTCGATGCGATCGCCCGGAGCAGCCTTGTCGAGCGCGGCCTGCAACTCCGCGATCGAGGATGCCGTGATCACGCGCACGGGCACCGGGTCCTCCGTCAACCGGTCGGCATCCCCGCCGCCATTGATACCGGTGTCATGCCCGGACAAAGATTTGTCGTCGGACGACAACCCCGCACACCCCCACGCGAGAGTCGTTGCTCCGAACAACGCCACGATCGGAACAACGAGGCCTTGGCCTCGAATCAGTTGCCTCATGGGAATTATGATTTCCATGGAGCGATGGGATGCGCAAACAAATACATGCTTGCCGCAACGCGTCGTCGCGCTAAAATATTATATTACGAAAACAGCGCTTACATGTTAGGCGCTTGCGCACCCCGAGATCGTAAGGGGATCCGACGTTGTCAAGTCACGCTGGATGCGGTGCGCAGCCGGGCGAGGAGAATGGCACTTACGGAGACGAATGCCCCGGCGGCGACAGCCAAGGACGTGTGAACGCTCGCAAGGCTTCCTACGAGTCCGACCGTGATGCCACTGAAGGCGCGCAAGCCGGCGGCTGCCATGTTGTAGAGACCAAGAACGCGACCGCGTGTGGTCTCGGGGGCGTGCATCTGCACCAACGTCTGCGTCATGCTGCTGAACGAAAGCTCGAAAAAACCGGCCAGGAAGAGAAGCGCGATGGCCAACGGATACACGCGCATCAGCGCAAAGCCAAACAGCGCGGCGGCCCAACCCATGGCGAGGATGACCGCCGTCGGTGGGCTCATTTTGAAGATGCCTCCGCGACTCTCGAGCAAGATGCCCGCGAGCAGCGCCCCTGCGGCGTCGGCGGCAAGCAGCATCGTGTACGCGGTGCCGGGATCGCCGTGGCCGAGATCGTTCGCGAAGCCCGGCATTTGGGCCTGGTAGCTGTTGCCGATGAAGAACGATGCGCCGCCCGCGAGGAGGATCATGGTCGCGAGCAACGGAATCGTTCGCACCTCGCGGATGGTCTGCACGATGTCGGCGAGCCCGCGCACGGCGCGCTTCGGACCGGACGTGTCCCCACGAAAATGACGGCCGTAGGGCGCCGAGATCAACCAGAAGAAGAGCGGCAGGTAAAAGACGGTGTTGAAGAAGATGCCGCGCGTCGGGCCGAGCGTGAGCATCACCACGCTGCCAACGCCGGGTCCGACCAACACACCGAGGTAGCGCGCCGTGGCGGCAAGGCGCACGGCGCTGGGCAGCGAGGCAGGTCCAACGATGTCGTAGAGGAGCATCTGGCTCGAGGTCACCCACAAGACGCCCGCGCATCCGTGAATGACCAGCAGCACCATCGCGTGCCACATTTGCAACGTGTCGGTGATGAAGAAATAGCCCCACCCCGCCGACGCGATCATGAACAAAACCGCGCCCCCCTGAATGAGGCGCCGCGAATCGAATCGATCGTTGAGCGCGCCGATGGCCACCGAAAATGCAAGAAACGGGAGCCAGTGCGAGACGACCGCAAAACCGCCGAGTGCAGGCGAGTGAAACTTCTGAAAGACGACCCAGTAACTGATCACGTGCTCGACGTTGTCAGCCATCATGGTCAACATGAACGTGAGCAAGTAAGCGCGGTATCCGCGCAGTGCGAGCGCGCCGAAAGCTTTTGGTGCAGGGGAAACGGTCGACGTCGAAGCGGTCATCCAGGCAGGCCTTTGGGGGTAAAGCCTGGTGCTAGGACCGAACCGCCGCGCCGACCACCCCGCTTACGAGGCTCGCGCTGACGAATATTGTGCATGCTTCCTCATCGAAACACGTAATTCTGCAAAGGGAATCAACGCACGGCCATCTGCTCTGCGCGCGCTTTCGCGTGGCGCTCGGTCTCCGCGCGGCTCATCGACTCGAAAAAGCGGCTTACCTTGGGCGAACGGAATCGCGTGGGCGGAAAGAGCGCGTGGATCCCGCCGCTTCGGAGCTTCCACTCCGGAAGCACCCGCACCAGGCGCCCGGCGGCGAGATCGGCGCTGACAAGGTAGTCTGGAAGCACCGAAGTCCCTGCTCCCGTCAGCACCGCCACGTGCGCCGCCGGCGTGGCATCGACGGTGATGCGCGCCCGCATCCGCACCGTGCGGCGCCCGTGCTCGGGGTGCGTGAAGCGCCACACGTTCGGATCGGGCAGCGAGCTGTTCGCCACGAAGGGCAGCAAGCCGAGGTCTTCCGGCTCGCTGCCACGCCCGAGAAGCATGGCCATTTTGGGCGTGCACACCAAGTATTGCTCCATGGTGCCGATCCGGCGCATCACGTGGCTCGAATCGCGGGGCCATCCCACGCGAATGGCCAAATCGACCGTCTGAAGATCCACCAGCCGATCGCTGAGCATCAACTCCACATCGCAGTGCGGATAGGTGCGCGTAAACTCCGTGGCCACCGGGGCGACGACCGAGGTGCCGTAATCGAACGGCGCGGTCACCCGCAGCTTCCCGCGCGGTTCGGCAACGCCCTGCGCGAGCTCGTCGAAGGCTTCCGATGACTCGCGCAGGATCACCATGCATCGAGCGTGAAGGGCTCGCCCGGCCTCGGTGGGAACGACCTTGCGGGTGGTGCGCACGAGGAGCGTGGTCCCCACCTCCCGCTCGAGTCGGGCAACCTGCTGGCTCACCACCGCCTTCGTGATACCGAGCCGTTCCGCGGCGCGTGTGAACGAGCCCGCTTCGACGACGTAAGCAAAATACGCGAGTCGGTTCAAATTCAGCGGTTCGCGGGAGGCGGTGCGCATTGTTTGCCTTTGGCAAACAGTCTGTATGAACTCGGTGCCTACTGCAAACGGGGGCCCACCGCTAAGAATTACGGCCATGAAGAATGGCATGCACTCGCCCGTGCGGTTGACGCTCATTTACGACCCGCTCTGCGGCTGGTGCTACGGTGCGACGCCCTCCCTTCGGCGCTTGGCGCAGGAGCCCGGGGTGACCATGGATCTCGCGCCATCCGGATTGTTCGCGGGCGCGGGCGTGCGACCGATGGATGACCATTTTGCCGAGCACGCGTGGTCCAACGATCAGCGGATTGCCGCGTTGACGGAGCAGGTCTTCTCGCAACGTTACCGCGATTATGTCCTCGCGGATCGCAGCTCGTCGCTCGACTCGGGGCCCGCGGTCATGGCGTTGACGGCCGTTCGGCATACGGCGCCCGAGAGCGAGCTCGCGGCACTCGAGGCCATCCAGTCCGCGCGCTACGTCGCCGGAAGGGACGTGACCAATTACGATGTGCTTGCGGAGATTCTCCACGAAATTGGGCTCGGTGCGGCGGCCGCGAGCGTGGCGATGCGCGAGCCGGAGCTCCTGGATGCGGCGATCGCGCGCATGGTCGAAGGGCGCAAGCTTCTTCGCTCGGTCAACGCGCACGGCGTGCCCACGCTCATTTTGCACGAGCACGCGGCGCTTCGCGTGATTTCGACGAGCCTTCTTTACGGGCGCGTCGAGGATTTGCTTCACCAGATCCGCTCCGCAACGCGCCGGGCCGGATAGCCGAAAGGAGAATCGAGCATGACGATCACGTGGACGCATTTCCCTGCGGGTGAGCAGGGCTTCTTCCGTGCGCCGGTGCTGCTCGCGGGCGCATCCGACGCATTGTTGATCGACGGAGGGTTCACGCTCGAGGACGGGCGCAAGCTCGCGGCCGCCATTCGAGCGACCGGCAAGCGGCTCACCGCGATCTACGTGAGCCAGAGCGATCCCGATTACTACTTTTCGCTGGGACCCGTTCGCGCGGCATTTCCCGAGGCGCAAATTTTGGCCGCCCCGGGAACCGTCGCCGCCATCCAGGCCAGCGTGCAGAAGAAATTCGAAATATGGGGGCCCAAGCTCGGAGACAATGGCCCCGCGTCGCTCGCCGACGTCGTCGTTCCCGCGCCCTTCAACGAGCGCAAGCTCGTGCTCGAGGGGGAGAGCATCGAGATCGTCGAGGCGCGTGGCCTCGTCAATCGGCGCTATTTGTGGGTTCCTTCCCTGCGCGCGATGTTCGGCGGTGTGCTCGTCTTTTCGGGGGTCCACGTCTGGGTCGCGGACACGCCGAGCGCCGAGGAGCGCAAAGCGTGGATCGAAAACCTGCACGTCCTCGCAACGCGAAATCCGTCCGTCGTCGTGCCTGGGCACGCCGTGACGGGGGCTGCAACCGATGCCTCCGCCATCGCCTACACCCGCGATTACCTGGTGACCTTCGAAAAAGAGCTCGCCGGGGCCAGCGATGCTGCCGCACTCATCGCTGCGATGAAGCGGCACTATCCGGGCGCGGGCATGGGCGTGGCCCTCGAAATCGGCGCAAAAGTCGCCAAGGGCGAGATGGCCTGGGGCTGAGCAATCGCTGGCCTCGCGCGCTCGGGGCGCACTAAGATGCGGGCTCTTTGCTCATGCCCGTCTCGAGAACATCGCGCGCGCTCTTCGTCCTGTCACTCGTCGCCGTAGGGTACGCGGGGTGCGCCCCCACCCCGCCGCCGAAAAACACGCCGCCCCGCGGTGAGCAATGCATCTACGGCGCGAGCGAGCCCGCCAAGTGGACCTTCATCGACGATACCTGCGGCTGTGAGCAAGGCAATGCCTTGTGCGCGTACGAGGCGAGTGTGATGCGTTGCTTCGCCGAGGCCGACGAAACGGCGAAATTCAGTTGCTCGCACCTGCCGCCCGTCGCCAAGGGCACTTCGGACATGGGACGTGTGTGGAAACGCCTCGACCTCGCGTCGCTGAAGTTTTCCAAAGCGGTGGTCACCAAGATTCACGACTGCATCGCAATCGAGAATCGCAAGCCCGAGAACAACACCTGCGCCGTTCCGACGGCTCAACCCATCTTTCCGCACTTCTTGTCGTCCTGCGTCGCAGATCCCGTCGAGGCCATGGCGGCCCCCCACCCGCCCAACGCTTCGCCCGAACGCCCCCAGCCCGTGATCCTCGCCTTGGACAATTGCGACGGCGACGACTGCTGCCAGCCGCCCCAAAATCCGTGACGGCGCGACTTTCGTGACGGAAGCTTCGCCCTTTTCCCAATTGCAGAAAGGGGTCATCGTTGTCTTCCGGGTGGTGGAGAAGGAGATCCATGATTTCTCGTTTGCGGAAAGCAGCTGCGCGTGCGCCGGGGGCCGCAGGGCTCGTACTCCTCGCTAGCCTCGCGGCGTGCGCAGACTCGGCCGACCCAACGAACCGCGAGGGGCTGCGCAATGGCCCCGTCGATGTGGCAACGACCTGCGCGGGCCCTGTCACCGTGGCCCAGGCGTCGGATTTCGAGGCCATTGCCGGCTGCAACGAGATCACCGGCTCGCTCACCATTCGCAGCGGCAGCCTCGTAAAAAATCTGGAACCGCTCGCCCAGCTCCAGAAAGTGGGCGGCGATCTGATCATCGACTCCAACACGCGACTGCCGTCGCTGCATGGTCTCGAGGCGCTCCAGGCGGTCGGAGGCGAGCTTCGGATATCCAACAACACGAGCCTTGCGCAGCTCGACGCATTGCCGTCACTGCAGAGCGTGGGGGAGAACTTGTTCATCAAGAACAATGCGCTCGTCGAATGGCTCGGCCCGAGCCGGCTCACGAAGATCGGCGGGCTCAAAATTTCGGAGGAGACGCAGCTCCAACACGTCGGGGGGTTCCCCGCGCTCCAAGAGATCCAGGGCAGCATCTTGATCGACGGCTCGCCCCAACTGTCGACCTTCGACCGGTTGCCGGCGCTGAGCAGCATTGGAGGTGCGGTATCGATCGAGGGAAGCTTGCTCGGTGAGTTGTCCGCGTTCGACAGAGTGAGCACGTTGGGCGGGCTGATCCTCGACAACACCCGGTTGCAGCGCGTGTCTTTCCCCCAGGTCACGAAGATGCCGGGCCCGGTCACTTTGACGAAGTGCCTCTCGCTCGACACGTTGGACCTCGGAAATGTCCAGAGCGTGGGGAAGCTGGAATTGGACCAGGTATCGTTGTCGACACTCGAAGGCCTACGGAGTCTGACCTCGGCGGGTGACATCACCATCGCGCGGTCCCTCCTCCTGCGGGATCTGCGCGGCCTCGAGCATCTCACGACCATGACCGGTAGCCTCCGCCTCTTGCACACGGCGCTCACCTCGGTCGCGGGACTCGAGAATCTGTCCAAGGTGGTTCAGCTCAACGTCGAAGACAATGATGCCCTTCAGAACCTGCGCGGCCTCGGTGCGCTGGTTCCGGCATACGGAATTTTCATCTACAACAATAGGGAGCTGACGGAAATTGGCAGTTTGAACGCGCCCACCGAGATGGCAATCGTCAATATTCGTTGGAATCCCAAGTTGAAGCAGTTCAATGCACTGCACAACCTCAAATCGGTATCTGGTTTTCTATCGATTCAGGACAACGATGCGTTGACGACGCTCGGCGGGCTCGAAGCGCTGGAGGCGGCAGGGCAGACGGAGATCCGGGAGAACGATGCGCTGACGAGGTTCGCGGCGTTCGAGAACCTGCGGGAGGTGACCGGCGATCTGGTCATCAGCGGCGCTGCCCTGAACAGCATTCAGGAGCTGCATTCGTTGAGCAAGGTCGGGGGCGCCCTTTCCTTGCGGGCGCCTTCGCTGGTCAGCCTCGCGCCATTGAGCTCCGTGACCAGCGTAAACGGGTATCTCCGCATCGAATCGTGCGATGCGCTCACCCATTTGGCGGGGCTGGAGGCAATTCGGTCGGTGGCTGGCGACTTGGACGTCGAGTACAACCGCAACCTGACCGACATCACCGCGCTCGCGCAGCTGACGACCGTCGACGGGAATTTCCGCATCCAGGGCAATGACAAACTGACGAGCATCGCCAGCGTGGCGCAGCTCACGAAGGTCGGCGGTGACTATCTGATCGTCTGGGCCAATCCGTTGGTCCCCGAGTGCGAGGCGAACAGCCTCGATGCGAAACTCCGTGCGGGAGGCGGCTTCTCGGGGACGACGCAGATTCGATACAACGGCCCTGGAACCTGCAACTGACGGACGTCAGCGGATCCAGACCGATTTTGCGTTGGTGAAGGAGCGAATCCCCTCGATGCCGAGTTCGCGGCCGAACCCGGAGTCCTTGATGCCCCCGAACGGAAGCCGAGGATCGCTCTTCACCATGCCGTTGACGAAGACGGCACCGACTTGAAGCTGCGCCGCGATCGCGTCGAGCTCCTTCGCATTGCTGCCCCACACCGCGGC
Organism: Sorangiineae bacterium MSr12523; assembly: GCA_037157775.1. Classification (NCBI taxonomy): domain Bacteria; kingdom Pseudomonadati; phylum Myxococcota; class Myxococcia; order Myxococcales; family Pendulisporaceae; genus Pendulispora; species Pendulispora brunnea. The sequence goes on along the minus strand of CP089982.1, from coordinate 12,139,433 downwards.
CGATAGACCGTAAACGGTGTCGTTCGCCGCCTCGACGGCCGCGGCCGTGTCCTTCACGCGCGTGACGATGGCCACGGGGCCGAAGAGCTCTTCCCGGAATGCGGCGGCGGTGGGCGCCACGTCGGCGATCAGCGTCGGCGGATAGTATGCGCCCGGGCCATCGGGCACCTTGCCGCCGAGGAGCAGCTTGCCGCCCGAGGCCACCGCCGCCTCCACCTGCTGGTGCAACCGTTCGCGCTGCGCAAGGCTGACCATCGGCCCGAGATCCGTGTTCTCGGCCAGGGGGCTGCCCATGCGCAGCTTGCCCAGGTTCTCGCGAAGCAATGCGACGAATCGGTCGTAAACGCTGTCGACGACGATGAAGCGCGTCGCCGAAATGCAGGTCTGCCCGGCATTCATCGTCCGCGACTTCACGCCCACCAGCGCCGCCTCTTCCAGGTTGGCGTCCCCGAGGACGACGAATGCGCCGTTGCCGCCGAGCTCGAGCACCACCGGCTTCAACGCTTGGCCTGCCGCGGCCGCCAAGGATCGGCCCGCGCGCGTGCTTCCCGTGAGCGTCGCCGCGGCAATGCGTCGGTCGTTCAGGATGCCCGGAAGCTGATCGATGTCGGCGAACAGATTCTGAACCAGCCCGGCGGGCAGGTCGGCATCGCGAAACACGGCCTCCAGCGCCAGCGCACACTGCGGGACGCTCGGCGCATGCTTGATCACGATGCCATTGCCCGCCATGAGCGCGCCCGAGGCGAGGCGCACCGCCTGCCAGTAGGGGAAGTTCCACGGCATGATCGCAAGCAGCACACCGAGCGGCTCGTAGTGGACCGCGCTTCGGGACGCGTCGCTCTCGACGATGCGCGGGGCGAGGAACGCTTCGGCTTGCGAGGCGTAGTACTCACAGGCGAGGGCGCACTTCATGACCTCGGCGACGCCCTCCGCGACGACCTTGCCCATTTCGCGCGCCGCATGCTTTGCCATGTCGCCGGAGCGCGCCTTGAGCAACGCCGCAACCTTGCGAAGGCCGTCGGCACGCTCGCGCACCGAACGCTGCGCCCATTGACGTTGGGCATGGGCGGCTCGGCCGAGGATCTGCTCGATTTCCGCGGCATTCGCGAGGGGAAAGGTTCCCAGCACTTCACCGCTTGTGGGGTCGACGGAACGAAACGGCGTCTCTTTCATGAGCTCTCTCCCTGAGCTCACTCTCGCACGAAACGATTCTGCATCGCGCGCTCTTTGCGATGCGAACGCTTCTCCAAGCTCAGCGGCGCTCGTCGATGTGCATCCGCATGCCGCGCGCATGTCGGACGCGCCGCAGGAGAACGAGACTCAACGCGCCCAATGCCGCGGTCAACGGCGACGGCATTGGCGAAGGCTCCGAGCCTCGCGAGCTTCCCGAAGCGAGCGCGCATCCCCCGCCCTCGATGGACAAGTGATCGGCACACTGGCTCATGTAGCCATGCGCCGGCGTGGGATCGCATTTGTCGGCGCGTACGACGCCATCGCCGGTGGTGCGATTCTGGTCGGGCTTGTACACGTTGCAAATGCCCGTGGAGTCGTCGGGTGCAAGGTCGCGCATGCCGACGCCGAAGTACGTCGCGTACATCGTGGCATCGGACACCGTCGAGTGCGCAAAGCCGAGGAAGTGCCCGGCCTCGTGCGTGGCAATGCTGAGAAGGTCGACCGAGCCGGCGGGCGGAGAATCGCTGACCGAGAGCGGCTTCGATTGGGCCGCATTGATTTCCATGTCGGCGCCCGAAATCTCACCCGTGTTCGGGTTGTACGTCACCGTCGTGAGCCCGAGCGTGGCGTTCGGATCGAGATGGGTCCACCCCGAATCGCGAAACATGATGACGTTCTGGTTGGGGGCCTCCTCGTTGAACTCGACCAAGCTGCAGTCGACCACCCCCAGGTAGCTCACATCCATGCTCACACGCCCCACCGGCGTGCCGTTCAGCGAGCATGTGGTGGCGGTCCATGTCGCGAACGCGCGCTTGAATATGCGTTCGGCGTCGCTCAGGGATACTTGCCGGCTCGCGTTCTTTTGCAGACTGAATCCGACACAGGCGTTTCGCCAGAACAGAGGTTTGCCGTAGGGACAGCAGGCGTTCTGCTCCTGCTCCTTCCAGTTCGTGCACCGATTCGTTTCCTGCGCATCGCCCGGCTCTCGGCCGGTCATCGTGCGGCAGAAGGCGTGTGCGCTCGAGGCAGCCCCCAGGATCGCGCCCACCGCCGCAAAAAGGAGAAAGGTTGGCTTGAGGTGCATGAAGGTAAGTTGGTTGTCAATTTGATGCGCGAGCCTTGCCCTTCCATCGCGCTCATGGCGCTCGGTCGGGCGGCGTCACCTCAACCCATTCGACGAAAATCCATTACGGGTTCATTCGATAGGCGAGATTTCGTGCATAAACGTGCTCGGTCCACACTTTTCGATAGCGGGCATCGTCCAGGATCGGTTTTCGAATCATCTTCGTGCAGTGTTCCATCTGATCGGACGTGCTGCTCGGTTTGCTGTACAGATTGAGCGCCAGGCGCGAAAAGTCACGCACCATGAAGTCGAATATCTGATCGACCAGCTCACCCTCGATGGCGTAGATGCGCGCGTTCTCCAGAATCAATTGGGCATAAACGACCAGCGCGAAGAGCTCCCCTCCGGCCAGCAGGAAGTCGACGTCCTTGAGTTGCGCTTCGCTGGGCGGTGCCGCCGCGAGCATCGCTTTGAAGAGCCCCGCCTGCTCGGCGAACAGGCGCACGTTCGGCTGGTCGAAACCGCGAAAGGCGCGCGTGTAGTCGTGAAAGCGAATCTTGCTCAGCCCCTTGGCCGGACCTTGGTGAAACAGAAACGCGTCGTGAACCGCCTCGTCCCGCCGCGGAACGTCGGGAAGCTCGGCGGGGAAAAAGAAATAGCTCGGCATGAATTTCACGATCAGCGCGATGTTCACGTGCACCGTTCCCTCGAGTTTCGGTAGCGCGCGAATATCGATGGCCGCCTGGCCGAAATAGGTATCCTTCTCGAATCCTTTGGCGGCAATCACGTCCCAGAGCAAATCGATGACCGCCTCACCCTGGGTGGTCACCTTCATCTTCACCATGGGATTGTACAAAAGGTAGCGCCGGTCCTCGGCCGAGGCCGAGCGCATGTAGTCGGCCGCGCGCAGCGCGAACAGCTTCATCGCCACCAGCCGCGCATACGCGTCCACGAACATCTGCTTGACGTGCGGGAAATCGGTCACCTGCATGCCGTACAGACGGCGATGGGCGGCGTGCTCGATCGCCTCGTAGAACGCGTGCGTGCAGATGCCGATCGAGGCCCAGCCGAGGTTGTATTTCCCGATGTTGACGGTATTGAGCGCCGCGTCCCACGCCTCCTGGCCCTTTTCCAGGATATCGGCCTCCCCGATGGGATAATCGTTCAACGCGTACTCGGCCACGTAATTCTGGCTGGACACCACATTGCGAACGCATTCGAACTTGGGGTGCTGGGAATCGACAGCAAAAAAGACATAATCGCCCGAATCGAGCTTTCCGAACGTCGACACGATGGCCGCCTGGTTGGCATTGCCAATATAATATTTGCGGCCGCTCGCCACGTACTGCCCATTCCCGGCCTGTTTCAGCTGCATTCCCGTGGAGTAGATGTCCGCGCCGTGCTCCTTCTCCGAGAGACCGAAAGCGAAAATGCCGCCCGCCTCCAGCATGGCCGCGGCACGCCGCTTGAGCGCTTCATTCGTGCTCATCAAAATAGGGCCCAGCCCCAGCACCGAGACTTGCCACGTGTACCAATATTGCAGCCCGTAAAACCCGAGTATCTCGGCGAATTCGCAAATGCGCCAGGTGTCCCAGCGGGAGTGGGGGGCGCCGTAACCCGCGGGGGTGCACATGGTGGCGAAGATCTTCTTCTCTTTGACGAAACCGAGAAAATCGGAATACCAGACGCGCGCATAGTAGTCGTCCAAGAGCTTGCGCTTGCCCTTGTTTTCGAAGAACGCGATGGTGTCGACCATCACCTCCTTCGAACGCGCATCGTGGTACGGACGGGTGTGGTGCTTCGGGTCGAGTAGGATCATGGGCCCCCTCCAGCCGACCTACCTTCGCGCGATTGCCGGTGGACCGCAACCCACCCGGGCTGCGTTCAGCTCCGTTTGCTCTTGGGCAAGCCATCCGGGAAGCGATCGGGCACGAGATTCAGCTGCACACCGTGCTCCAGAAGTGCTTTTGCGCCCGCCAGCAGAAAGGCAAAGCCCTCCGTGGAGTCCACGACCAACTTGGCTATCTCGGCCGGGGTGCCGCGGAATCCGGAATTGGTGACGCTGACGAAGGTCGTATTGTCCGGACGTGCCGTAAATACCCACTCGATGTCGGTGGGTGAGCCATAAGCAGACCATTCGACGACGAGGCGCTCGTTGGGCTCGAGCACCTTGACCTTGGCTTGGACCGAAAAGTCGTACCATCGCCAGTCCCACTGCACCGTCTTGCCCACCTCGAGCTTGGCGCTGCCGTGGCTGAACCAGATTTTGCTGGTGATGGCCGGGTCGACGAACGCCTCGAACACCTTGGCCACGGGACTTCGAATCAGCATTTCGGCTTTGGCAGCGATCTCTTGAGAACTCATGTTGGCTCCTATGTTTCTGCAACCATCTGGTTGCAGATGTAGCAATGGCCCGGACGAGGTGCAACCATTTAGTTGCACCTCAGATGAGCTGGCCGTTGACGCTCCGAAGAACGGCCTGCCACCATGCGAGCATGGCCGAGTTCGACGGTGTGGTGGCTCTGGTTTCCGGTGGAATGAGCGGAATTGGGCGGGCCACGGTGGATCTGTTGCTCGCGCGCGGGGCCTCGGTTGCATTGTGCGGCATCGACCCGCGCGAGACGGATCGGGTCGCCGCGGAACTCGCGGGAAGGAGCGCGCTGGCCCGCACCGCGGATGTCACCCACGAGTCCGAAGTCGCCGGCCTGGTCGCAGCCACCGTGGAGCGCTTTGGCAGGTTGGACGTGGTCGTCATGGCCGCCGGCGTGCAAAGCTATGGCACGGCCGCCGATACCGACGGCGCGGATTGGGACCGCACCTTCGCGGTGAACGTCAAAGGCGCGTTTCTCGTGGTCAAGCACGCACTGCCGCACCTTCGAACCAGTGGCCGCGGCGCCATCGTGGCCGTCTCGTCGGTGCAGGCGTTCGTGTGCCAAAACGCGGTCGCCGCCTACTCGGCGACCAAGGGCGCGCTCAACGCGTTCATCCGCACGGTGGCACTCGACGAAGCTCGCCATGGTGTTCGCGCCAATGCGGTGTGCCCCGGATCGGTCGACACACCGATGCTTCGTGCAAGCGCCCGACGATTCGCCGACGGCTCTCCCCAAGGCGAGCAACGGATGATCGACCAATGGGGCTCCGCACATCCGCTGGGGCGCGTCGGCCGCCCCTCCGAGATTGCGGAGGTCATCGCCTTTCTGTCGAGCGAACGCGCCAGCTTCGTCACCGGCGTCAGCTTGCCCGTGGATGGGGGCTTGCTCTGCACCGTCGGCGTCGCATTGCCGGACTAACGAGGCGCTTGCCGTAGCTGGCGAAGCGTGAGCACCTGGAACGATGCACGACGCCCAATCGCGCCAAGAGCCGCCCAGTTCGCCGAAAAGCCCCATCTTGGCCATCGTCGGCGCGTCGTCCGGCAACTTGGTGGAGTGGTTCGATTTCTACACCTACTCCTTCACGGCGATCTATTTCGCGTCGGCGTTCTTTCCGTCGGGCGATCCGACCACCGAATTGCTCAACACGGCCGGCGTCTTCGCCGTGGGCTTCTTCATGCGGCCGCTCGGCGGATGGTTGTTCGGGCGCCTTGCCGACAAGCTGGGACGCCGCACCTCGATGATGGTGTCGGTCCTGATGATGTGCTTCGGCTCTCTGATGGTCGCCTGTTTGCCGACGTATGCCACCGTCGGGAAGGTCGCGCCCGCGCTCTTGTTGCTCGCGCGGCTGATTCAAGGGCTGTCGGTCGGCGGCGAGTACGGCACGAGTGCCACCTACATGAGCGAGGTGGCCGTGGCCGGCAGACGCGGTTTCTATGCCTCGTTTCAATACGTCACGCTCATTGGCGGGCAGCTGCTGGCGGTGCTGGTCCTGGTCATCCTTCAGCAGATTCTTTCGGCCGAAGAACTCAAGGCTTGGGGCTGGCGCATTCCCTTCGTGCTCGGCGCGCTCGCGGCCATCGTCGCCCTGTTTTTGCGCAAATCGCTGGTGGAGACCAGCAGCGCCGAAACCCGCAGCGACGAGAAGGCCGGCACCTTGCGCGGGGTGCTGCAGTACCCGCGCGCGCTGCTCATCGTCTTGGGGTACACGGCGGGCGGCTCGCTCGTCTTCTACACGTACTCCACGTACATGCAGAAGTACCTGGTCAACACCGCGCACCTGCCGCGCGAGACCGCGAGCCAGGTCATGACCGCCGTGCTCTTTTGCTACATGCTCATGCAGCCCGCGTTCGGTGCCCTTTCCGATCGCATCGGGCGTCGTCCGTCCATGCTTTGTTTCGGCCTGGTGAGCACACTGGGCACGGTGCCGTTGCTCACCGCCCTCGGCCAAGTGCACTCGCCGGTTGCGGCCTTCGCGTTGCTCTTGCTCGCCCTCGCCGGGGTGAGCTTCTACACGTCGATCAGCGGGCTGGTGAAAGCGGAGATGTTCCCGCCGCAAATTCGCGCCCTCGCCGTGGGCCTCTCGTACGCCATCGGGAATGCGGCGTTCGGCGGGACGGCCGAATACGTGGCGCTGCAGTTCAAGGCCCACGGCATCGAGCGAGGGTACTTCTGGTACGTCACGGTTCTCTCCGCGGTCGCGCTCTTCGCGTCGTGGGCCATGCCCGATCCTCGCAAACACGGTTACCTTCGCGACAACGGCGCGATGCCGGACCAGGATGCGCGCGTCGCCTCCTCGCTCGAGAACGCCGACGGCTAATCAGCGAGCGCGATCCTCGAACGGCGTCACGACGAGAAGAAGAAACCGCCAGGACGCCAGAAGAGAGGCGCCAGGATCGCCAGGTGAACCAACAATAAACTCTCACTTTTTTGATTTATTGTTGGTTCAGTTGGCGATCCTGGCCCCCCTGGCGTCCTGGCGATTTCCTTCTTCCTGTTCGAGAATCATCCTCGCCGTTTAGCGGGCGACACGCCCCGACCGTCCGGCTATGGGAATCGCCATCCCGCAAGCGGACGGTCCGCGCGGGGTCGAATCGGGCCGTCGTCCACGGGAACGCGGGGAGGGCGGACTGGCACATGCGTTGCTGTAGGACGCGGCTCGATGGACATTCCTCGCGTCCGCCGCGCAAACCACCGCGCGTGGCTGCTTCCCCTTCTGGGCTTCGCCGTCGTGCTGCTCGTCACGGTCTTCGTGGGCCGACTCAAGGCGGCGGCGCCGACGCTCGAGCGCTCCACCCTCTGGGTCGGCGTCGTGAAGCGCGGGCCCATGTTGCGGCAGGTGAAGGGCAATGGTCGCCTCGTGCCCGAGCAGACGCAATGGATCACCACCGAGACGGCTGGACGCATCGAGCAGATCGCCGGACGGGCGGGCATGGTCGTCCAGCCCGAGACGCCGCTGATGGAGCTCACCAACGCCGATCTGGTGCTGCAAGCGCTGCAGGCGGAACGCGAGGTGGCGAGCGCCGAGGCCGACCTTCTCCAGATGACGAGCCGACTGCGCACGCAGCAGCTCAAGGAGCGCGGATCGTTGGCGACGCTGGTCGCCGAGTTGATCGATGCCGAGCACCGCGCCCGCGCGTACACGAACGGTGCCGGCGAGGTCTTCACGGAACTGGACGTCCATCGGATGCAAGCCCACGCCACGGAGCTCACCTCGCGCGTCGCGCTCGCGAGGGAACAAGTCGACGTCGTCGCCCAGAGCCTCCGCGACGAAATCGCCGCGCAACGCAGCCAAATAAGCCGCCGCCGCGAAGTCGCCGCGTTTCGAAAGCGCCAGGTGGACTCCATGCATGTACGCGCCGGCGGTAGCGGCGTATTGCAAGAGATCCCCGTCGAACTCGGGCAATGGGTGGTGCCCGGCACCGTGCTCGCCAAGGTGGTCCAGCCGGAGCGGCTGAAAGCCGAGATCCGCGTGTCGGAGGTGCAGGCGAAAGATCTGATCCTCGGGCAGCATGCCGAGGTGGACACGCGCAACGGCACGATAACCGGTCACGTTGCGCGCATCGCCACGGCGGCGAGCCAAGGGACCGTGTCGGTGGAGATCGCGCTCGAAGGGGATCTGCCGAAGGGGGCCCGGCCCGATCTCACCGTGGAGGGGTACATCGAATTGGAACGACTGAGCGACGTCGTGTTCGTGGAGCGCCCGGCCGGCGTTCAGACGGACGGGCCTTCCACGCTTTTCCGGGTGACGTCGGGGCAAGCCGAGCGCATTCGCGTCGTTCTCGGAAGGAGCTCCGTGAATCAGATCGAAGTGCGCGAGGGGCTGCGCGAAGGTGACGAGGTGGTGCTGAGCGACATGACACGATGGGACAACGTGGACCGGGTGAACATCCGATGATGCACGATCTGCGCTTTGCATTTCGACAGTTGGTCAAGGCGCCAGGCTTCACCCTGGCCGTCCTGCTCACGCTCGCGGGCGGCATCGGCGCGTGCGTCGCGATCTTCTCCGTGGTGAACGGCGTGCTTCTGCGCCCGCTGCCCTATCCCGAGTCCGATCGCCTCGTGGTGATTCGGGAATCGAACCCGCCGGCCTTTCCGGACTTCCGGCCCGCGAGCGCGCACTACTTCGAATGGAAAGAGGCGGCGACGCAATTCGAGCAACTGGTGGCGGTTCGCGGCGGCCCACGAAGCCTGACCGGCAGCTCCGAGCCGATTCGCGTCCGTTGCCTGAGCGTGACGCCGAACTACTTCGCCGCCCTGCACACACCGCCCGAACGAGGGCGGGACTTTACCGCCGAGGACGCGCTTCGCGGAAATGAGAGCGTGGTCGTCCTCAGCCACGGTCTCTGGCTTCGCGGGTTCGGCGCGCGCCCAGACATCCTCGAGCAGTCGATCCAGCTCGACGGCCACCCTTTTCGCGTCATCGGCGTCATGCCCCAGGAGTTCCAGTCCGGCGACCGCAGCGACGTGTTCACGCCGCTGGTCTGGAACGAAGGTGCGGCACGGGATCATCGATCGCGCTTCTTCGACGTTTTCGGCCGCCTCCGATCGTCCGCCTCGCTCGAGAGCGCCCAGAGCGAGGTGGCGCGCATCAACGAGCAGGTCGCCGCGCAAAATCCCGACAGCCGCGGCTGGAGCGTGAAGGTCATTCCCATGCTGGAGTCGCGCGTGAAGAACGTGCGGCCCGTTCTGATCTCCGTGCTCGGCGCGGGCGCGTTTCTGCTCCTCATCGCGTGCACCAACGTGGCGAACCTCCTGCTCGCACGAGCGACCACGCGCACCAAGGAGATTGCCACGCGCACGGCGCTTGGCGCGAGCCGGGGACGAATCGTTCGCCAGCTTCTCGTGGAAGCCATCGTGCTCGCGGGGCTTGGGGGCCTGCTCGGTCTCTTGGTGGCGCATTGGGGCCTCGGCGTCCTCATGTCGCTCGCGCCCGAGGATTTCCCGCGCAAGAGCGAGGTGGCCTTCGACGGTCACACCGTGATCTTCGCCCTCGCGCTCAGCCTGCTCACGGGCATCGTCTTCGGGCTCGTGCCCGCGATCCAGACCGCGCGCGTGGACGTGAACGAGCTCCTGAAGGACGGCGGACGGGGCGCGAGCGCCACGCGGCGCTCGCAACGATGGCGTGGCGCGGTGGTCGTCGTTCAGGTGGCGGTCACCCTCGTGCTCCTGGTTGGCGCGGGGCTTCTCATGCGCACCTTTGCCGCATTGGAAAAAGTGGACCCGGGGTTTCAGTCGGAAGGAGCGCTGGCCGTTCGCATCTCCATGCCCAAGGAGCGTTTCGCCACGCACGAGCAACGCGCGGTGTTCACCGAGCAGATCACGCAGCGCCTCGCCGCCCTGCCCGGCGTCACCGCGGTGGGCGCCTCGCAGTTCGTCCCTTTCATGGAAGGAGGCGATTTCACGTACTTCCGGACCGCGGCGCTGTCCGCGACCAGCGCCGCCGAGCTGCCCGCAGCGAGCACCTTTCATGTCACCCCTGACTATTTCAAGGCGATGCGCATCCCCTTGATCCACGGCCGCCCGTTCGAGAGCTTCGACACCGCGAAGGCCGCCCACGTGGCCATCGTCAACGAGACGATGGCCAGGACCTACTTCGGCGGCGATGCCATCGGCAAGCGGATCTCGGGGGGCGGTGACGATTGGAGCGAGATCGTCGGCGTGGTCGGGGACGTCAAGCAGGAGCTCGATGGCGAGGTGGGCATGCAGCTCTACTTTCCCTTCGCCCAGATCTCCTCGGGTTACGCCGCCTTCGTGCTGCGGCACGACGATGCCGTGGTCCAACCCGACGCCGTGCGAAGCGCGATCTACGAGATCGACAAGAACCAGGCCGTCGACAGCTTGAAGCCCCTTCCGGAGTGGGTCGCGGAATCCATCTCCGGCCAGCGCTTCGCGATGCTGCTGTTCGGCATCTTCTCCGGCGCGGCGCTGTTTCTCTCCGTCATGGGCGTCTACAGCGTGACGGGGTACGCGGTCACGCAGCGCGAGAGGGAGTTCTCGATCCGCTCCGCGCTGGGCGCCATGCCCCGCGACATCGTGCGCCTGGTCGTGCTCCAGAGCGGCAAGCTCATCGCAGTGGGCATCGCGGCGGGCCTCGTCGGCGCCTTCGCGCTCGCACGGCTGCTGGAGCCATTCCTCTTCGGCATTGGCCGCTACGATCCGCTGACCTACGGCGGGATCGCGCTGCTGCTGCTCCTCGTCGGTGGCATCGCCGCGCTCGTGCCCGCGAGGCGCGCGACCCGCATCGACCTGATGTCCGTCCTGCGCGCGGAGTAGCGGTATAGTGCCCTCTACGGCCATGAAGATTCTGCTCGCTGACGATGAGCCTGACGTCCTCGCCGCCCTGCGGCTGCTCGTCAAGGCGGAGGGCTTCGAGGTCGTCACCGCCTCGTCGCCCGAAGCCATCGTCGCGTGCGTCGAGGCGACCGCCGTGGATGTCGCGCTGATCGATCTGAATTACACGCGCGACACGACCTCCGGGCAGGAGGGGCTCGACGTGCTCGCGCGGTTGCGGGCGATCGACCCGACCTTGCCCGTCGTCGTGATGACGGCGTATGGCCGAATCGAAGGCGCGGTCGAGGCCATGCGACGCGGCGCACGCGACTACGTGCAGAAGCCCTGGGACAACACGCGCCTCGTGGCCACCTTGCGCGCGCAAGCCGAGCTTGCGCGGGCCCTGCGCGATGCGCAGAGGCTCGAGCGCGAAAACCGCGCCTTCCGACGCGGCGAGCTGCCGGCGATGATCGCCGAGTCGCGGGCGATGCAGCCGGTGATGCGCCTCATCGATCGCATCGGCCCCTCCGACGCGAACGTCCTCGTTACCGGAGAACACGGGACAGGGAAAGACGTCGTCGCGCGATGGCTGCACGGCGCCTCGAAGCGCAGCAAGGCCCCCTTCGTGCCGGTCAACGCCGGAGGGCTGGCCGACGGCGTCTTCGAGAGCGAATTGTTCGGCCACGTGAAGGGCGCCTTCACCGACGCCAAAGCCGACCGCGTCGGCGCGTTCGAGCTCGCCGATCAGGGCACGCTGTTCCTCGACGAGATCGCGAACATGCCGCCCAGCCAGCAAGCGAAGCTCCTGCGCGTGCTGCAGACGGGGGAGTTTCAGCCGGTGGGCTCCTCCAAAGTGCGCAAGGTGGAGATGCGCGTCGTCTCGGCCACCAACGCGCGCATCACCGACGAAGTGACCGCGGGTCGCTTCCGCGAGGATCTGCTCTATCGGTTGAACACCGTCGAAATCCAGCTTCCGCCGCTGCGCGATCGCCGTGAGGACATCCCGCTTCTCGCAGCGCACTTTCTCCGTGAGCACGCCAGCCGCTACGGGCTTTCGGTATCGCGATTCGATGCCGCGTGCATCGAGCTGCTTCGTCAACACACCTGGCCGGGGAACGTCCGCGAGCTCCGCCACGCCGTGGAGCGCGCGGTGTTGATGGCCGAAGGCGACACCGTCCTGCCCGAGGATTTCGCGCTCAAGGCCAAGGCCGAGGGCGAGCGCAAATTGGAGGATATGACGCTGGAAGACGCCGAAAAGGTGCTGGCGGAGCGTGCACTCGCACGCGCCAACGGGAACGTGGCCGAGGCCGCGCGCGCGCTCGGCCTCAGTCGCAGCGCATTTTATCGCCGTCTCTCCTATTTCGGGCTTCGTGGCGGCGGCTGACGTTCCCCAGGTGCGGCCCCGGTCGCGCAGGCTCGCGCACGACGCGCAGGTCTCGCTCACGGCATTCCTGGGCGCGCTTCCCGGTGCAGCCGTCGCACTCGCTTTTCTGGCGTGGAGCCCCGCGTCCGTGGACCTGCGCATGGCCTTGGCGCTCCTCATCGTGGTGGCGTGGGTGGGCGCAGCGCTCGCCGTGCGCGCGCGGGTGATGCGGCCTCTCCGGACGATGACGAACCTGGTGGAGGCCATTCGAGTCGGCGACTTTTCGCTGCGCGGCACCGGTGCGCGCGCCGGCAACCCGCTGGGCGAACTCATGCTCGAGATCAATGCGCTCGGCGACAACCTCCGCGAGCGGCGCCTTGCCGCACTCGAGGCCGATGCGCTGGTACGCATCGTCCTCGAGCAGGTGGACGTGGCCATCTTCGCCTTCGACGGAGCAAGCCAACTGCGCCTCGTCAACCGCGCGGGCGCCACCTTGCTCGACGCCACCCCCGAGGCGTTGCTCACGCGCTCCGCAACGGAGCTCGGCATCGCGCACTGGCTACGCGCACCCAACGCCTCACGCATCGAGCGCGCGGGCGGTACCTGGCAAATCCGAAAGAGCGTCTTTCGGCGCGGCGGCATTCCACACGAGCTCCTGGTCCTCACCGACGTGAAACGGGTCGTCCGTGAGGAGGAACGCCAGGCCTTCGAGCGGCTCGTGCGCGTGTTGAGCCACGAGATCAACAATTCGCTCGCGCCGATTCAGTCGATTGCGCACAGCCAGCGCGCGCTCCTCACGCGGACGCCGCGTCCGATCGACTGGGAAGACGACATCGCGAGCGGTCTCGAGGTGATCGCGCGCCGGGCGGAAGGCCTGGGTCGATTCCTCACGGCGTACGCGCGGATGGCGCAACTTCCCCCTCCGCGGCACGATCAGGTCGACGTCACCGCACTCGTGCAGCGCGTGGCGGAACTGGAGACCCGTTTGCCCATCCGTGTCACGCGAGGACCGAACGTGCAGCTCGTAGGAGATGCCGATCAGCTCGAGCAGCTTCTCATCAATCTGATTCGCAATGCGGTGGACGCCGCCGCAGAGACGCAAGGCGGCGTGGCCATCCGATGGGAACTCGAAGAGACCTACGTGTTGCTCGAGATCACCGACGACGGCCGCGGCTTGGCCAGCGACGCAAACCTCTTCGTGCCGTTTTTTACGACCAAGCGCGGGGGCACGGGCATCGGTCTTGCGCTGTCGCGGCAGATCGCCGAGGCGCATGGCGGGGAGCTCACCCTGACGAATCGCACGGACGCCACCGGATGCGTCGCGCGGCTGCAGCTGCCGCGTCGCGCTTAGGCGCCATTCACTGCACGCCGCGTTTCGCGAGCTCGGCGCGAACCGGTTCGGCGAGGTTGGGCTTCAGCGCCGTCACCAGCTCTTGAAGCTCCCCCCAACGCTCGGGCGGTACGAGATCCGCCACGCTCAGCACGACATTGATCTGTTTCACCAGCTCGACGGATGCCTTGCGACGTTTTCCTTTTCGTAGAAGCTGCCGAACGCCCGCGAGCCCACCCTGTTGGGGCTCGGAGGGCGGCTCGTAGCACCAATACGCGTACTTGGGGACCGGCCCCTTGCGATGCAGCGTCACGCCGGGCAAGGTGCAGAGCTTTTCCGAGAGCGCTCGGAAGCCGTCTTCCTCGTCGGCCAAGCGTTCCTCGCGGCATTCGAACCACCCTTCGTCGGTGTCGCGCTCGGGATCGATGGCTTCGGTGCCGGCCACCGCAACCATTCCAAGAAACGTGGCCAGATTTGGCGCCACGGTCCACGACTCGCCCTTGCGCACGAGGCACACCTCCCGCTCGTCGAGCGGGCGGCCTGAGCCATCATCGAGGAACCCGGCACAGGTCCCGTTGGCGCCGGTTTCGAGAAAGATCAATGCGTCGTCGGGCACCAAAGGCGTCGCCGTGGGCGATTCCTCATTGAGGTACACGAGATCCATTTGCAAGGGCTCGAACGCGGCCATCGGGCAGAACGGATCGAGCTTGCAAGCCATCCGGGAAAGCTCGACCAAGAGCGGCCCGAGCGGGGCTCCGAGCTGCTCTTCGATTTTCTCGATATCGAGGACGTAGCGCGGGAAGGATCGGTCAGGCGAAGAAGGGATCATGCTCTCGTTGCGCATTCTACGTCAGCGCGCCACGCTTTCTTCCATCCGAAACGCAAGTACAAGCTCTGCGCTGCGAAAGATCCGGCGCGAGCGTCAATCGGGAATGACGAAGGCCAGGCTCTCGTCGGGCCCGTGCACGGGCCGTGAACAAGAGCCGGGGTGACGTCGTTGTCCCATGATGATCGGGAATCGCGCTACCTGCGTAGCAACGGCTGCTTCGTGTACTCGGAGGGCACCGATGTGATCGGGTCCTCCAACTTCGCGTCGGCTTTGCGACGGCCTACGACGCGAACATAACCAAGATGGTCACCACGATCGGCTTCCAGTGCTTCGATTTCCGTGCGATTCGCCGGGCACGCGGTTTTCTGCCAGTCGAGCCAAACTTGCCATCCATCCGGCATCGTGTCGGCCGTTTCGATATCCACAATTCCCGTCCGGCCCCAGTGCCGTTGCCACCACGAGGCCGAATGAAGGCACGCCATGCTGGGCTCCCACCAGCTCCGGAGGTGTTCTGGCACCACGCCATCGATTTCGCGCACCAGCCCAACGCTGGCAATCCCCACCGGACCGCCAGGTTTCAGGAATCGGGCGAGGTAGCTCAGATAGAGATCGTCGGTGCCGTAATAGAGAAAGGAATCGATGCTCACGATGGCGTCGAAAAACTCGGTGGCGAAGGGCAAGGAGCGAGCATCCGCGTGAATCGGAAACACACCGTCTTCGACACCGGCGTCGCGGATGCGCGCGAGCCTCTCCGACGCCCTGAACCACAAATCCGTCGCCCAGACCTGCACCCCAAATTCGCGGTGCAGAAAGATGGACGAAGCGCCCCTTCCGCAGCCGAGATCCAGCACCCGCATACCGGGCCGGAGGCGAAGTGCTCCGGATAGCCACTCCGTCAGCCAAAGCGAGTTGGCGCCGCCGCTGATGCCGGCCATGACCCAATCCGGATGATACGCCGACGCGCGAGGAAACCGCTCCGAGAGCAACCGCGTGTCCGAAGCCATGTGCCAAGCCATACCACACGGGGCCATCGTTCCGAGCCGCGGCCACGATGCCGCCTCGGCCTCGTCGGAGCATTGTTCGCATTGCGGGCGCTTCGTTGTTGCCCAACCAGCCCGCTACGGTTGCGCGCACCGCGAAAACGTCGCCCGAGGCACGCGAACGCGGCGCCTGCTCCCACGTGGCGCATTGATCGGAGCTCTGATGGTGGGGGGCGCCTCGTTGAACACCCGCGCGCACCAATTTGAACGTCACCCTATGGCGTCCCGCGAACATCGCGCGCATGATCAAAGCCTCTTCGAGCAACGACGGATTGCAAGAGAGCAACTCAAGAATGCGAAAGGGGGCGGACGAAGATGAAGCGGGTGACGGTCGAGAACATTGTTTGCGAAGCGTACCGATTGCTTGGAGATCTCGAAGACGTCGTTACCTCATCTCGGCAAATCGGATACGGCGCGACCCACGAGCAGGCCTCTACCTTGGCCGACATGCAGCTCTACCTCGTTCGCATCAAGGCTGCTCTCGGTAAGATGGAATCCACGGCCGCCAGCGAACCAGGCAGTCCCGATTCGGGCATGTTCGAAATGGCCGACACGCAAACAGAAGCCCTCGCGGGCATCGGCCACGACCTTTCCGACGTTCGCGTAGCGCTCCGCCGGATTCAAGGCACGCTTCAGCGAACCGGCGACGGTCACGTCTTCAAGACCGACGAGGTCCCACCTTCGGGGAAGGTCCGAAACTAAGGTCGAGGCCGCGCACTCAGCGCGCTCAGCGCACTCAAAAGGTGAAGGCCATGCCCGAGCTGGCCGGCGCGTAGTAGCTCGCCGTCGAGCGACGTTCGAGGCTGTAGCTCGGAACATCGATGCGGGCGATCGCGGCGAGGTGCGCACTATGCGTCCGCAGGAGTTCGACGCCCAATTCGGCATAGGCACCGATGCCGTTGTTGCTCTCGAAGCCATCGGCGGTGAGCCACGTCCACGCGATGCCACCACCCAGGAAGGGGCTCACGTCGGTCGAGGTCAGGTAGTAGCGACCACCGATGTTCAGCGCGTCGTACATCATCTTGTACGAGTCGTTGGTTTTCCCGGCGAAGCGCGCCCCGACCCCGACGGAAAAGTCCGCCGTTTCGTAGTGAAGGGTGAAATCGACGCCGGGCGCTATCCCCTTCATGTTGGGCGACACCCCGAAGAGGCCGAGCGCGAAGTGCATCGAGCCTTGCTTTCGCTTTGCGTTCTTCGTTTCCTCGTTGGTCAATCCTCCGAGCCGCTCCGTTTGATCCACGGATTTTCCATGAAGGAGCGCATCCGCGATGCGCGGGGCGGCGGTGGCAACTTCCTCGATGCCCGAAAGCTTCATTTGCCGCTGGTCGTGCGCACCGCGCACATCGGCCTCGAGCGTCAGGATCACCGCCGTTCCCAGCTTGCCCAACCCTACTTGGTATACGCCGCCGGGGGCGGGCCCGCCGCGCTGCACCTCGGCGCAAACGAGCTTCGCCGCCGTGCGGGCGTCACCATCGTCGATGCCTTCGTGGTCCGCGAGCTCGCAGCGCCAAGTTGCCACTTCTTGGGCGTGCGCGGTCATCGAGAAGAAGGAGCCCATCGCGCCAAAGAGCGCCAAGCCAAGGCGTGCATATTTCATGAGGCGCGCGATTCCGCAATGGCCGTGCCCCGTGTGCGCAAATCGCAAATCGCGTCAAAAGAGCTCCCTTTTCAAAGACGGTTCGGAACCAGCCACGACGTTAAGGTCATGGCCGTGTAATCGGCCGATGACGCGTGCGGGGCGACCTCTCGCGCCCCTTTCCTTCCGTGGCGTCCATCGACCAAGGTGACGGTGGGGTTCCCTTATAAAACTTCACGGGGCCGGTTTGCCGGCTTGTTCCCGAACCATGTAATCGGCATACCAGTCCGGCCAATTGTCATCGTGGTGGCCGAGTTGTTTCTCGTACTCACCGTGTGCGGCCGCCGCGCGCCGGAATGCACCCGCGAGATCGGACGCCGATGCGAACGCCGTCGTGTTGGCGTCCACGCGTCCCGCCAATCGCGAAGTAACCTCCTGAAGCAGCCAGCCGTTGCCGTCGGGATCGCGGAATGAGGCATACGAGCGGTAACTGCGATGCTCGGGATCCGCACCGCGAACGCGGCGCCGCCCGAACAAGTAGGGCTCGTCCATGCCGCCGTATCCATCGCCGGCGTGGTGGAACGGCTCGCTCACGTCCACGCCGCGTGCGAGCAGCTCGGCGCGGGCGGCCTCGATGTCGGCGACGATGAGGTACAATCCTTGGGCGGTGCCGGGTGCCGCCGCGGTGACGTTCTTTCCGAAGATGACCGAGGCCCCGGAACCCGGCGGTGTGAACTGGATCACGCGGAAGTCATCGCCGTCCCCGAAGTCCGCATCGAGTCTCCAGCCGAGTCTTTCGTAGAACGCCTTTGCGCGATCCACGTCCGACACGGGGATCACGATGACCTCGAGTTTCATGTCCACGGGCCGCGCTTTCTCTTTCTCGATGGCAGTCGTCATGGTTGCCTCCTTGATGCCCCGGGACTACGCGGGCCGGCGGCCCGGGTTTCACTCAACTCGGCGAACGTGGCGGTCTGAACGCAACGTGATGCCCAGCGCTTCCGAACGAGTGCCCGACGAATCCGCCACCATCCACCGGCAAGAGCGCGCCTGTGATGAAGGATGCTTCCTCGGAAACGAGAAACGCCACGGCATGCGCAACGTCTTCCGGAGCGCCGATGTGGCCGAGGGGAATGGCTGCGTTCTCACGAGGGCGATCGGACGTGCGATGCCCCACCGGCGTGCCCACCATGCCGGAACCAATGGCATTGACGCGAATGCCATAAGGCGCAAGGTCGAGCGCCGCCGACATGGTCATGAAATTCACCCCACCCTTGCTGGTCGTATAGCTGAACTTGTTGGGCACGCCGCGGGTGACGGATATCGTGACGTTGACGATGCTGCCTCCCTTTCCGGCATCGCGCATCATGCGCGCCGCATGGCGCATGCACAGGTAATAGCTGCGCAGATTGGTGTGGATGGTCCGCTCCCACGTTTCTTCGTCGCAATCGAAGATGGATTCGTTCTTGGTGTACGCCACGTTGTTGACCAGCACGTCGATACCGCCGAACTTGTCGGCGATATAGGCAAACAAGGACTCGATCTGGCGAGGGTCGGCGAAGTCGAGGGCATAGTACCCGCCCGGTGTGGGCAAGCTCGCGCTCACCTGCTTGACCTCCTCCTCGTGGCGCGAGGTGACGACCACACGATATCCATCCCGCGCGAGCCTTTGCGCGATGGCCTTGCCAATATTGACGGTGGAACCCGTGACCAGAGCAATTTTCGCCATCGATTTACCTCCTGAGCGATTTCCCAAGAATCTAGTGCGCAGGCAGAATGAATCGATTGAAACATACGAACATGCTAGATGCACAAGATGCAATCCGCCGATGCGAACCTTCTGCTGGCCCTCGATGCGCTCCTCCGCGAAGGCAGCGTGACCGGTGCCGCACGCCGCATGAACATTAGCCCGCCGGCGATGAGCCACACGCTTGCACGGTTGCGGGCCGCCGTTGGGGATCCGCTCTTCGTGCGCGCGGGCAATCGCCTGGTGCCCACGCCGCGGGCGCTGGCCATGCGTGATCGCGTGGGCGTGGTGGCGAACGAGATCGATGCGCTGCTTCGGCCCGAGCAGCCGCTGGACGTCGCCACGCTCGAGCGAACCTTCGTGATCCGAGCATCCGATGCCGTCATCGTGACCCTGGGCCGCGTGCTCGAGATGCTCGTGCGCCGCGAAGCACCGCGCGTAGCCCTTCATTTCGTCGCATCGACCGACGGGCTCGAAGTCGATCTCGACATCGGCGTGCAGCACGGGCGCGCGCCCGACGTGCGCATTCAACGCCTCTATCAGGACGACCTCGTTCCCGTCGTCCGGCAGGACCACCCATGGGCCGGGCGTCGAATCAGTCCGAAACGCCTCACCGCACTCGAGGAAGTCGCCGTCGCCACGAAGACGCGACGGGAGGAAGCCCTGCGCAAGCTCCCGAGCCGACAACGCGGCCGGCCACCGAGTCGCATCGTGCCATCGTTTCTGGCCGCGGCATCGTTGGTGCGTGAAAGCGACGCTTACACCGTTCTCCCGGCGCGGCTGGCCGCCATCGTGCTGGGGGCGTTCGGCCTGCGTCGATTGTCCGTGACCGGCACACCGTCGAAGCTCACGTTTGCGCAAGCATGGAGCCCGCGCCTGGACAACGACGCGGGCCATACTTGGTTTCGTGGGTGCGTCCGCCGAGCCTGCACCGGTGCACCGACGCGTCTATCCTGATTGGAGAAAGCGCAGGAGCTCGCGAAAATACGGCATTTGATCGTCGTACATCACCATGTGGCTTCCCTTCTCGGAAATCCACGCGCGCGCGTGCGGGATGAGGGTCGCCATCTTGCGCAACGCCTCCGGATCCATTTCGTCGTATTTGGCGCCCATGACCAACGTGCGAGCCCGAATGCGCGGAAGCTCCGCCCAGCGATCCCAATTCTTGAAGGTGCCCGTGACGACGAATTCGTTGGGGCCCTGCATGTAGTTGTAAATCTTGGCATTCAAATTGCGAAAAGTCCGCTCGATGGGCTCCGGCCACGGGTCGAGCCGGCAGATATGCCGGGTGTAGACCTGCTCCAACATGACCTTTTGGTATTCGGGCGCCTCGTAGTTTCCGACCTTTTCGTATTTGTCCAACGTGGCCTGCACATCTTTGGGCAAGGCCGCGCGAAGCTTGCCCATGTAGGCCATGTACGACGGGACGCTGGCCACCATGTTGGAGATGATCACCCCATCGAGATGGTCGGGGTACGCGAGCGCATACTCCATGGCGAGCATTCCACCCCACGAATGCCCCAAGAGGTAGAAACGCTCGAGCCCGAGCCCCTTTCGCACGGACTCGACCTCGTCGCGGTAGCGTTCCACCGTCCAGAGCTTTGGATCGTCTGGCTTGTCCGAATTCGTCGAATCGAGCTGATCGTAGTAATAAAACTCGATACCGTTCGGCGGAAGAAAGTCCTCGAAACATTCGAAATACGAATGATCGGCCCCCGGCCCGCCATGGAGGAGGAGCACCTTGATGGGCGCATCGCCGACCTTTTTCGTCCAAACGCGATGCCCTCCGCCAATGTCGATCATGCGCGAACCTCCCGTTCGGACGCCTCCGTCGGGCGGAAGCCGTAGTTCGGGTGTGCCCGCGTGCGCTGCGGGCGCACTCCGGGTACACGCCACGGTCAAGGAGGCCAAGCTCGCTGTCACGAAGTCTCGACGGTTCATCGCATTCCTCCGGGATGAGCGCCTTCTATGGGGCCGATCGTCCGAGCCATCGATATCCAATCGCCACGAAATGGCGTAGAGGCCGATTGATTCAGGCTAACCGCCGACCACGAATGCCCCACGGAGGCCGAAAAAGAGCCACATGTGGAGCGCTTTGTCGAAGTCGCTCGAGGAGAGGCTGCCCTGGCTGATCGTCGCCGTCTGGTCGAGCGAGAAGCTGACGAAGGGACCGATGCGAAAGTTGGGGGACGCCCGAAAGTCGACGCCGGTTTGAAAATTGGCAAACTCCCAACCTTTGGCCGAGGCGTCAGCGCTTTCTCCGCGCGTCGTCGACTGCGACAGGTTGAAAACCTCGTAGCCGAAACCGAGGCCGATCCATGGGTCGGTGACCTGCAAGGGCGTGGGGTGGTACTGGACGTTGATGCCAAGGCGAACATCGTTCGCGGAGCAGCTGATTCCGGACGGGCAATTCTTGGTAATGCCGATACCGTATTGGGCATACCCGCCCACGTACAATTCGGGAATGATGCGATAACCGGCATCCAGCCAAAAGGGGACCTGGCCCGTGACGTATTCCGAAATGTCCGGGGCGCGGTCCGCGATCTGGCCAAAAGGAAGAGCGAAACCCGTGCGCAGTCCAATCTCGAGGCCCACCGTCCCGGATTCGAGAGGGTCCTCCTTGGGGACGGGCGCGGGCCCTTGGGCATGGGCCAATGTGGAAAGCGAGAGTCCAACGAGAAGTACGGGAAGCACCCGCGAAGTTTTCATCCTTCGTCCTCTAAATGGATTGGCCGCGCCGTACAAATCGCACCCTCGTGGAATTTGTCGCGGCGTCGCGACAATCGCGCAATGCGACATTCGCGCAATGGGCCTCCTCGTATTCCACTCCGTCCTACTGGTCCGTACCGACAAAGAGATCCCGCCGGCTCAGATACACGTCCTGCTTGACCCTGTAATGCGTATGATTAACATCAAAGCCGCCAAGCTCCCGGGTGACCACCTAGTTGCCCGAGCAGCGATTGATAACTCATTCCAACCGGAGGTAGGGCCCGATGACACTCGTTCGTGGCGGCACACGGTTTTTGTTGAGTGCATTCGTGATGGGACTCGCGGCCTGTGCCGTCGACGGTTCCAGCGAAGAGCAGGCCCGCACGGTGGAAAACGAGACCGTCGCCAAGCAATCCTTGGCGCTCGCACCGAGTATGCTCCACACGCAGGGCCGCAACATCGTCAACGCGAGCGGCCAGGTCGTCCCATTGCGTGGATTCAACCTTGGCGGCTGGCTGGTGTTCGAGAAGTGGATGACGCCCATGGACAGCGGCAGCCTCGCGGACAATTACGCCGTCCTGCAGCAACTCGACAACCGCTTTGGCATCGCCACCGAGCAAAGCCTCATCAAATCGTATCAGCAAGCGTGGCTTACCACGCTGGATCTCGACAATGTGAGGAACGCTGGATACAACGCCCTGCGCGTACCGGTCTGGTACGGCAATTTTTATCCCATCAACAACATCTCCAATGGCGGTTGGCGCTCCGACGCCTTCGAGATGCTCGATTGGGTGGTGAACAATGCGGGTGCGCGGGGGCTTTACGTCATCATCGACATGCATGGTGCCGTCGGAGGACAAAGCACGGCCGACCACACCGGTCGCTCGAACCAGAACCAATATTGGAACAGCGACAACAACAAGGGGAATACGGCGTGGATGTGGTGGCAAATCGCCAACCGCTACAAGGGAAACCCCACGGTGGCCGGCTACGACTTGCTCAACGAGCCCACGGGTGCCCCGAACACGCAGGCCGTGTGGGACGCGTACAGAAACCTCTATTCGTCGATTCGCTCGGTCGATCCCGATCACATGATCTTCATGGAGGGAACGTTCGGCAATTGGAACTGGAGCATGCTCCCGCCTCCCTCGCAGTACGGCTGGACCAACGTCGTCTACGAGATGCACGAGTACCAATTCAATGGCACCGAGGCGCAGGTCCGAGCGGGCACGGATCGGCAGGTGGCGGATTTCAACAATCACGCCTCCTGGAATGTGCCGGGCTACATTGGCGAGTTCAACTGCTTCGATTATCCGAACGCGTGGACCTATACGAAAAATGCGTACAACAACGCCGGACTGAGTTGGACCATGTGGTCCTACAAATCCACGAATGCCCTGAATCCCACGCCCTGGGGATGGTACGGACCGACGTCGTGGAGGACGACGCCAAACATTTCGAGCAACTCGGCGGATGCGATCCGCAGTGCCTGGCAGCAATGGCAAACATCGACGTCGTTTGCCAAAAATACGCGAATCGGTTTGTAGCGACCGACTATTTGCAGCTCGCCCCGGGCTTCGTATAGATCAACTTCTGCTGCAAGGTGTCGGCGTCGACCTGATAGACGCAGTTGACCTTGGGGTTCGCCTTGAGCTGAGGAAACTCGATGCGGTCCCACGTGGAGTTGTCGCGCCGATCGGAGCCCGCGAAGAAGTACGCATTGCCGCTCGCCTTCCCTGCGTAAATGCGGGATTCGGTTCGCCACCAATCTTTCGTCGTCGGGTCCTTGGGATTCCATTTCGCGGAACAGATGCCCTGATCCTTGATCCTGCCCTCGAGGGTGTTGCGGCCATTGGCCCTGGCCCAGGCCTCGGCGGATTCTTTGACGTCCGTTCCCTTGCTGTCGCGCCCAGACCAGAAGACGGCCCCATCGGGATCGGCGGTGATTTTGCCTCCGGTGCTGGCGGGGCTGTCCGGTTTTCCGCCGCTCTTGGCACAAGGATCCGGCGGCGGCTTTTTCGAATTCCCGGGATCGCCTTTCGAGTTCCCGGGATCGCCTCGCGAGTTCCCCGGGTCTCCTTTGGAATTTCCAGGGTTCTTGTCATTCGTCGAATCCGGCGGCGGCTTTTTCGAGTTCCCCGGATCTCCTTTGGAGTTGCCGGGAGGAGCGCCGCCCCCCGGGCCCGCTTTGCCGCCCTTGCCGCCTTTGCCGCCTTTGCCCCACTTCCCGGGTTTGCCTCCCGGCCCTCCGGGCACCCCGAAGTCGTCGCGCATGCACTGGTTGTGAACCCAGATGCCCGTGCGACCGACGAAGAACGTATGGTCGACATCGACCTCGAGGTTGTAGACCATCGCCTCCTGCGGGATGGGCAGCACCTTGGCGACGTGCACTTCGTGGCCATCGCGATCGAGCAATGCTTCGTTGACGCGAAGTTCCTCAGCCGCAATCCACCCGCGGTCGAGGGTGAAATAGGGATGTTCAGGGGTTGAACGAACGCGCTCGCGCTCGCCATCGATCGTCATCCAAATCACATCGACCAACGAAGGTGCGGCACGGACGAATGTGCGGGTGATGTGACGAGGTGCGACCACGTCGTCCGACTCTCCGCGGGCCAACACCAGATCGCCCACCGCGAGGCTCTCGATGGGACGTTCCCCCGACGGCGTCGCCACGAGTGTCCCGGCGACGAAGCACTGGCCTTCCGTGTGGCAATGGTCCTCGCCCAAATCGCACGCACGTGGCGCGCTTCGAACTTGGCCGACGGCCACGAGCACAAGCATGCCAATGACCAAGAACAGATACTTCAACTTGGAAATATGGCGACGGCGCAGCGCGTGACGGAAAGCGTCCATGGGTACCCCATTTTCTCCGTACGCAAACGTTTAGCTCACGGAGCGCACCCGCGTCGGATCAAAATGAATCCGACATCGAAATTGCGGTTGCAACACGCGACGTGAACCGCATTTGGACCAGGGCCCCATCGAAGTTCAGTGGAGGTCTTCCGAACGACAGAGTGGGCTCGACACCTCCGATCATTTGGTACCGAATCGTGGCACTGCGAGTGGGCACGAGCGCGGGTGCGCGGTCAGTGATATCGTCGCGTGCATGCTGACCGCAAAGGGGACCTGGTGCGGTGTGCTCGCAGGTGGGTTGGCCATCGCGGGATGCATCGACACGGATGGCAGCTCGCGTTCGCGTGCGGAGTCCATCGCGCTGGCCACGGGAACGTCGTTCCTGAATCATGCGGCACTCCTCGGTCAGGTGGAGGATCCAGGGTGGTTCGAGCGCAACATCCCTTTTTTCGAGGCACCGGACGATGCCATTCAGCGCGTTTATTACTACCGATGGCAAAGCTACAAGCAGCACCTGGTGTACACGGGGGCTCAGTATGGCTTTCTCTCGAACGAGTTTTTGACCCCCGTTTTCTATGGCGCACCGTACGGCGGCATCAATGCCGCGGCCGGGCATCACATCCGCGAGGGACGCTGGCTTCGCGATCCGACCTACGCGAAGGACATCATCGACTATTGGCTCAACGGGCCGGGGATCTTTCCCAAACCGAAAGACGAATCGGTCAATCCCAATACCACCGATTGGGCCCACGAATACAGCTTTTGGGCGGCCAGCGCGGTGTGGGATCACTACCTCGCCACCGGCGATACGTCATTTACCTTGGGGGAGCTCGCTCCTCTGGTGGCCCAATACCACGGGTGGGACCACCAATTCGACGCAACGCTCGGCCTGTATTGGCAGGTTCCCGTGTGGGATGCCACGGAGCTCTCGGCGTCGTCGTACGAATCGAGAGATCCGTACCATGGTGGCGCCGGATACCGGCCCACGCTCAACGCGTACCAGTATGGGGACGCGCGCGCCATTGCCAAGATGGCTCGCCTCGCAGGAGACTCGGCCCTGGCCAGCGACTTCGACGCCCGCGCCTCCGCACTGCAAAGTGCCCTGAAAGCGCATTTGTGGGATCCCCAGCGCCAATTCTTCTATGGCATTGCCCGCGACGAGAATCCGACGAAGGCGTTCACCTCCTCGCGCGAGGCCATGGGGTTCATTCCGTGGATGTTCGATATGGCGCCTCCCTCGGCCTCCATCGCGTTTCGGCAGCTTCTCGATCCCAATGGGTTCGGCGCCCCCTACGGCCCCACCACCACGGAGCGGCGGAGCCACTGGTTCATGCACGAGGCCAACGACGGCTGCTGCCGCTGGAATGGCCCCTCGTGGCCCTTTGCCACCTCGCAGATCCTAACCGCGGTGGAAAACGTGCTCCTCGATTACTCGCCCCAGGGAGACATTTCGGCGGGTGACTACGTCGCGCTGCTTCACACGTACGCCGTGACGCAATTCAAGAATGGCTCTCCGTATGTCGCGGAGGCCCATCAGCCCGATTTGGACTCATGGATGTACGACGGGTACAATCACAGTGAGGATTACAACCATTCGACGTACGCCGACAACGTCATCTCCGGGCTGATCGGCCTTCGTGGACGCCCCGATCCACGCGTGACCGTGGCGCCCTTGGCCCCCGCGAGCTGGGACTATTTCGCCCTCGAGAATGCACCTTACCATGGGCACCTGTTGACGATTCTGTGGGACC
Organism: Sorangiineae bacterium MSr12523; assembly: GCA_037157775.1. Taxonomy (NCBI): domain Bacteria; kingdom Pseudomonadati; phylum Myxococcota; class Myxococcia; order Myxococcales; family Pendulisporaceae; genus Pendulispora; species Pendulispora brunnea. Next base: position 12,113,357 of record CP089982.1, on the reverse strand, counting down.
GCACGGGCACCCGTTACGGAGCGGGGCCGGGGCTGCACGTGTACGTCGACGGGACGAAACGCGCGAGCCAGCCGTCGACGAACGCGCTCACCGTCGACGTCGGGCCCGCGGTGCTCGCCCCCTCGGAGACGCGGGTGAACCTGGCGGCCAATGGCCAGCATTTCGGCCACGGCGTGCAGCCATTCGCATCGTACACGTCGCCGTACGACGATGTTTGGCGCGCGATCGACGGCATCGTTTACCGCAATGGCATTCCGCAGAACAGCCGCTGGACCACCTATGCGAGCCCCAACGCCCAGGACCATTTCGGCATCGATTTTCAGCGCCAGGTCATCCTTGGCAATGTGACCCTGTACTTCTACGACGACGCGGGGGGTGTGCGCGTTCCCGCGAGTTACGATCTCCAATATTGGAGCAACGGCGCCTGGTCATCGGTGCCGAATCAGGCGCGTTCCCCGTCGCTGCCGGCGGCCAATGCACGACAGACGATTCGCTTTCCGACGCTCGCCACGTCCAAGCTTCGCGTCGTCGCACCCAACCGAGGTGGCAACGTGGGCTGGGGCCTGAGCGAATTCGAAGCATGGGGCGAGCCAGTGTTTCACCTGGTGAACGTGCACAGCGGCAAATTGCTCGCCGTCGAGAACGCGGCGCACCAGGCCGGTGCCCAGGTCCAGCAATACCGTGACAATGGCACGCGCGACCATTTGTGGCGGTTCGTGCGCGCCCCGGGTGGGCAGTTCAAAATCGTGAACGAAAATAGCCATCTGGTCCTCGGGATCCGCCACGCCTCCCTCGAGAACAGCGCGGGCGCGGTCCAATGGAGTGACGATGGCGGTCCCGATCACGTGTGGCGGCTGATCGACACGGGCGGAGGGCGATTCAAGATCAAAAACTCGAACAGTGGCAAGCTCCTCGCCGTATCCGGAATGTCCACGGAGGACAGTGCCAATGTCGTGCAATTCGAGGACAATGGAACACAAGACCATCTGTGGACATTGCAGGCTACCCAGTATTGAGCGATCAGTAGAACGTCGCCGTGGGATCGAAGCTGTCGGGCCAATCCGTCGGACGGGGAGCATGGATCCAAGGGGCGACGGGCGCGGTCGCGTCCTCGGCGGGCGCGAGAACCTCACGCGCGGAGACCGAGGTCGCCCCCGTATCCACGATGGGAAGACGCAGCGTGGACGTTGCAAGGTCGACGTCGATGGTGGCACCCGTCGTTTGCGGGGCGGTCAATTCGCGGTCGCTGGCAACGATGACCAGGCCGAGGACGTGCCCCGCATCGATGACGGCGTCGTCCACGTCGAGCGGCACCACGACCTCGTACCACGTGCTCGAATTCAGTGAGGTCGGATTCCGAAGTGAGTCGCGGTGTGCGGCATCGAGCCAGCCGCGCGTGATGACTCCGTAATCGGTATTCGAAACATCGAGTTTCGTGTCCTTGTAGCAAGCATCGTCGCCCGTCGACGATTCGCCCCAGCATGAAGACGTCGTCAGATTGACGATCCCGTCCACGCCCGATCGGAAACTGAGATTCCGGCTGGCGCTGCCATAATCGACAAGGCGCGCGGTGAATTCGGTCGTCGGCTTGTTGGCGCGAATGCGCAACTTCACGTTGGCCGCGCCGGAAATCCGAATCGCCCTGGTGAGCTTCTGGCTCAAGAAGACGAGGCGCCCATTCTTGGACGTGTTCGGGCTCGAGGTGGCATCGGCTTCGGTCAACGATGGAACGTCCGTGAAGGTGCGGACCGGCGCCACCTCCGTGCTGGAGGGGAGCCCTCCGATGGTGCCCGTGCGCCCGTCGCCAATGCCCAATGCGAGCGACTCCGTGTGCACGCCCTGCGCAGGCCAAACGGCATCGTCGGTCCACATCCCCGGCGCGCGTTCGACGGACGCCATCGGCTCCTGCATGATGCCGTTGTCCAAGCCCAGAAGCCAATGATCGAACCAGCGATGCAGGGTATTGACCCACTCCTCGCGCCGGAAATCGAACGGATCCACGTGGGCCACCTGTGGCAGCCAGATCTTGCGCGGCACGTTCCGGGCTGCCAGCGCATTCCACCAAGGACCAAATTGATGCGGCGTCACGTTCCAGTCGTTGAGTCCATGGACGACGAACACGCTCGCGCGAACTTTGGATACGTCGGGAATGTAATCGCGCTGGGCATAGAAATCGTTGTAGTTGCCGGTGGCGTCGTCCTGGCCCGTTCGGAGGGCGCGCGTTTGGGCATCGCAAACGCCGGAGGGGCGGCCGCTCATGCTCGTGGCCAGTCCGCTCATCCGATTCGAGCCGCGGAGCGTGCCGTTGGCGCGAACGTAAACGTACCAGCTGCTGATCCCGGCAATGGGTACGATGGTCGCCAAGCCGTCGACTCCCGTGGCGGCCACGCCATTGGCGATGGTCCCGTCCCACGATTTCCCAATCATGCCGACCTTGCCCGTCGTCCAATCGGCGACCACCGCCGTGCCGTTCGCACGCCGTGCCGTCGCGCGCCCGTTGAGCCAATCGATGACGGCTTTCGTGGCGAGAATCTCTTCTTTTCCGCCCACGTCGAGGCAGCCCGTCGAGCGATTGGTGCCCGCCAGGTCGACGCCGATGAAGGCATATCCCCGCGGCACGAAGTAGTTATCATAATACAACGGCATTTTTCGAATGACGCCGGACGCGTCGTAGCTCTTCAGCTCCGCCTCGTTTCCGCGTCCTCGATTGCTGTAATACGGCGACGCCTCGAGGATGACGGGGACCTTCGTCGTGTCGCCCGCGGGAAGCCGAGGTCGCACGATGTCCACGGCCACTTTATCGGGCTTGCCATCACCGTCGTTGTCGAGCGTCGTTTCGACCCACACCGCCTCGCGAACGGCATCGGCGTACGAATAAATCGGCGTACTCTCCGTCACGCGCTCGAGGACGTGCGCGCCACCGGATGCCTGCGTTTCGTCGGCGTCCGCCCCGGAGCATGACGCGAGAACGAGCGGCAGTCCCGACACGGCCGCCAAGCGCGCCGCGCGTGCTGCAAGAATATCGATTTTCAGATGAGCCATGGCTTGCGACCTCGATGGAATGGATCGCCCCTCTTGCGGAGTAGGCAGCGCTATTGCCACTCCGCAAGGGCTCCCGCGGGGCGCTCGAAGGCGCACGGCCGCAGGACCACTCATCCGGAATCGACGACCGGTGAGGTAGCACGCTCCAAAGGCGGGCGCAACGATTGAAGCGCCCGCCGGTGCGGCGTTGGGATGCTATTTCGACTTTTCCCCGGACACCGCCGCGCTCAGTTTGAACACCACGTTGCCCGTCGGATCCGTGTACTTGTAGGACGCCACAGTCTTGACCATGTCCGACGTTGGATAGCGGAAATGCGGCGCATCGGTGGTTGCCGCCTCCACGATGATGCGCGCAATGTCGTCGCCCGTTTGCGCTTCCGAGGAATAACGAGCCTCCACGGCGCTCATGTACGATTTGAGCATCGGTGCGTACGGATCGTTCGACGCAGCGGGTTGGCGCCCGGTCGCCTCGAGCACGTTGTTCACGAACTCGGTATTCACGGGCCCGGGTTCGATGAGCGAGAGGTGCACACCGAAGGCCCGTGCCATGGGCACGAGGCTCTCCATCAGCCCTTCAACGGCAAACTTGGCGGCGCAGTATGCATCGTTGAAGGGCTGACCGAGGAGACCGCCGACGCTCGACACGGTGATGATGCGCCCGGAGCGCGCGGCACGCATGTGCGGGAATAGCGCTTTGGTCGTACGGACCACTCCGAAGAAGTTCACGTCCATCATCCGCTCGAACTCGGTGAGCGGAGTCTGCTCCAGGGAGCCCAAATAGCCCGCCCCCGCGTTGTTCACCAACACGTCGACCTTGCCGTAGCGGGTGAGTATTTCCGAAACGACGGCGTCGACCGATGTCGGCACGGAGACGTCGAGGGCACGGATGTCGAGCGTCACCCCTTCACGCGCAGCACGCTCGCGCAGAGGGCCGGCCTTCTTCACGTCCCGCAGGGTTGCAATGACCGTGAACCCGGCGCGGGCCAAGCCCACCGCCGAGGACAATCCGATTCCAGACGACGTACCCGTCACCAACGCAATCTTGGGCATGATTTCTCCGTGGAGGTGTTGTTCTTAGGAGGCGCGGCCACCGAGGGCAGAATTGATGAATTTCACACCGGCCTTCAGCCGATCGAGGATCGCCTTTGCGCTTTCTTCCTTGTTCCCCGTGGGGATGAAAAGAAGATCGTACCGGAAGGCGCTCTTTTCGTTCCCCCGCGGTTCGAGATGAATTCTACCTTTGTAATAGCTAACTGGGAACGAGCCTTTCAGGATTTGGTACTCGAGCGTGCGGCTGTCGTCATCCTTGGACACCAAGCGCTCCGAGATCGAATATCCTGCCTTGAAGCGGATCTCGCGAAGGTACGGGTCCTTGGCGTCGATCTTCACCGATTGGCCATCGAGCACCCAACTGATGTCGTTCCAATTGCTGATGATGGACCAGAGCCGGTCGGCGGGAACCTGCACTTCCTCCGCCAATTGTGCAGTTTGATATCCGTGCTTCTGCTGGATGAACTCCTCGAGCCTCGGCAACCGCTGGAGGATCAGCGGGTCGACGTGCGAGAAGATCTGGGCGGCGGTCTCCGGCTTCTGCAGGACCATCTTCAACTCGAGTGTCGCCAAGGTGTTGCCCGGCGAGTCGTCCGTCTCGGTGATGGGAACGAAGGCCAGCTTCGCGCTGTAACGCTTGAACACCTGCGTTTCGCCCGGGACGATGATGCTCCACACGTAATCGTGGTCATCCTGCTCCACGAGCTTCTCCAGCACTTGCTGTCCGTTCCAGTCGAACTCGATGACCGAGCCCACGCCGTCGCCCCCCGAGACGAGCTTCACCGGCGAAGCCGTTTCCTGGGAGGCATGAATGAATTGCTGCAGTTCCAGATAGCTCTTGGAGATGTGAGGCCACACCTCTTCGATCGGATAAGGGAAGACACGACTGGTAAACCGCGTGAACTCTTGGTTGATGCCGTTCAATTTACCGACAAAAACGCCCGATTCGTTGGCAGTTGCGTTCATTCGTAGTCTCCGTTGTTGAAGTCGCTCGATTCGAGATGGCGCAAGCGAAAGCTACGAAATGTCGGTGCATCATCGGCATTTCGATATTCTATCTAGAGAATATTATTTTATGCGCGCGCGGTTGACCCGATGTATTTTCGTCAGCGCCCGCCGCATGCCCCTCTTCACGGCATCATACATCGACCGTGATGCAAACGCTCTACTCCAACGGTACGACGGCGCAAGAAATTAAGAAGTGACGACACACAGTTGCCGAAGGAACAGTTCGTGTCCGGGAGGGGGTGCCGGATTACCCTCCAACAGCTGATCGATGCGCGGACGCGCCGTTGTCACGAAGGTACGACGAAGACGTCATCGCATTTCGTTCTGCGTAAGAGCGTTCATCGTTGGGGCGTGGATGTCTTGGTCAGCCATGTCTCTACGGCAACGGCGTTTTCGGCGTCGGCGCGGCCGCCATGCCGGAAGGTGTCGGCCGCTTCGGTGGCAAGGCGTCGGGCGCGATCGCGATCGCCGCCGCTGTCCCAAAGAACGCGGGCAAGGGCGAAGCCGATAATCCCACGCTGGAGGGGGCGAGGAGGAATCGCCTCGACCTCGAGAAGCTTCTGCGCGCGTTCGAGCGCCACCACTGCGGCGGGGAGCCGGCCGAGCTGCTCGTACGATTCGCCGACACACGAGAGGGCCCATGCGAGGGAGATCCCGCGGGCCACGGGCGGGCGCTCCGCCGCCTCGAGCACCGCGGTGCAAACTTGCAGCGCCTCCCGCTCGCGATGCAGCGCGCGCAAGATCCGTCCCAACCCGACGGCATAGAGGATCGTCAGCGCGTGACCGGGGCCTGCCATGCGCCGGCCCATGGCGAGCGCCTCCTCGAACGAGCTGCGCGCCACCTCCAGCTGGCCGAGCATCTCTTCGGCGCGAGCAAGACCGGAAAGGCGGGCATGTCGGTTCGGCTCGTTCGGCGAGGCCATGGCGTACGCACGGCGATAGAGAGACAAGGCAACGTCCGGCTGAGCGTCCGCCAAATAGGCTCTTCCCAACGTGGAAAGCGAATACCCCAAGTCCTTGTTCTCGAGGGAAGAGGATTGCTCGATGATGGCGCGCGCACGCTGCCCCACCGCTTGCATTCCCGCACTGTCGCCTTGCTCGCCAAGCAATTGTGCCAGCAAAGCCAATGTTTCCACGATGGCCGGATAGTCATTACCAAATAGCGCTTCGGTCTCGCTCAAAGCCGATTTGATGTGCGCGCTTGCCCTGTCGAGTTGACCGAGACTTTGCTCGGCAATCGCCAAGTTCTGGTAGATTTCGATACGAAATACGTTGTTCTCACCGAATACTCGTCGCGACATCTCCAGGGCCGCGGCGAGGTGTCCCGCGGCCGCCTCGTATCGACCTGCCCGGGTTTCGATGATGCCCAGGTCGAACAAAAGCTCGACATGGGCCGGGCCTTGGGGATCGAAGCGCTCCACCGTAGCCTGAACGAAGGGGATCAGAGGCTCGACGTCCCGCGTGCGTCCTTGGCTGTTGCCGATCACGCGGATCATCTGCAACCAAATCAACGGCAGCAATCGTTCTTGACCACTCGCTTCGGCTTCGGCGAGCGCCTGCACGATGCTCGCTTCCGACGCGTCGTATTCGGCACCGGTTTCCTGCACCATGCTGAGATGGTGGAGCGCTTCCGCGGCGAGCCCTCGGTCGGGCAGCTTGCGCGCCAGCTCCAACGCTTCCCGTGCCGCGGATTCTCCGGGTGCAACCTTGTGGGCATCATTGAGCGCACGACTTTGAGCGAGAAGATCGCGAATGCGTTCGACGGTGTTGGAGGTCGCGGCGTCGTGCGCCGGCAACCGCGTGAACGCGAGGACCGCAGGATTCAGGCAGCTCGATACCGAGCCGAGTCGAAGAAGGACCTCGTGGGCGCGGGCGCGCACGTCCCGATCGCCCTCGGCGAGTACGTCGGTTGCGGCCCGCAACTCGCGGCGCCGCTCGTCGAGACACGACGCGGACCGCGCGTGCGTCGCACTGTCTTCGGAGCGCCACCCGTCCGCGCTCCGACAGAGCTCCACGCTCGTGTTTCTCCACTGCTCCGCGTACGTATCCACCGCGGCCGCAACGCTTTTCCATAGAGCGCGCCCGAAGGCCTGCCCGTCGCCCACGAAGACGGCCTCGATCTTCTCCCGTCGCGGCGTGTCCCAGATCCCGGCAAGCGCCTGCGTCGCCGCAGCATCGCAACGCTGCGCGCGATGTTTCTGAATGGCCGGCACGCCAAGGATGGCCCCCGCGGCGCACGCGATCGCGGCGATGGTGATGCCACGACGCCTTCGCCGCCGTGGAACGCGGGCCAAGTCATCGAGCAGGTGCTCGAGCGATGGGTATCGATTCGCAGGATCGCGCGACAGGCCACGCCGCAACACGCGCAGGTATGCCGGATCCAACCGCCGGCCCGTGTCCACGATTTCCCCGGCGCAAAGCGCCACCATGGAAATCTTGGTCCCTTTCAAAAAGGGATGCTGCCCGAACAGCGCTTCGTAGGCCACGCAGGCGAAACTGAATTGGTCGCTGCGCGCGTCGGCATGCTGCCCGAGGTACTGCTCCGGCGCCATGTAAGCCGGCGTCCCGAGGAATGCGCCCGTCTCGGTGATGCGGAGGTCCAACATCGAAGGAGACTCGCCCGGGCGCGGCACCGACACGAGATCCGCGGCTTTGTGGGCATTGACCGCACGTGCGAGGCCGAAATCGACGACTTTGGCACGCTGCTCGCGATCGACGAGCACGTTCTCGGGTTTGAAGTCGCGATGGACCAGGCCCGCGTCGTGCGCCGCCGCGAGCCCGCGTCCCGCCTGATCGAGCAACCGCAACGACGTTCGTGGATCGTGTGCGGCGCGGCGCATCACATCGCGCAAGGTGCTGCCCTCGATCAACTCCATGGCAAAGAACACCTGTTCGCGAAACTCACCGACATCGAAAATGGCGACGACGTTCGGGTGAACCACCTGCGCCAGAGCCTGAGCCTCACGCAAAAGGCGCGGTTGCGGCGGATCGTCGTCCGCAGTGCGCGGTCGAACGCGAATCAGCTTGAGGGCAACGTTGCGATTGAGTTTCGGATCGTAAGCACGGTAAACGCTCCCCATTCCGCCGGTGCCGATCAAATCGACCACCAGATAGCGACCGACCAGCGTACCCGGTTGAATGGACGCCCCATGGGATCGATCGCGCCTCGGGTGGCGCTCGTTGGGCGAACGCGCATGCGATGTGAGCGTTTCGTTGTCCGGCGTCGGCATTCGCTCGAAAAGCTTGCAGCTCGTACAATCGGCCAAGTGCGCTTCGATGGCCTCGCGCGACGCCGGGTCCAGTTGTCCCGTGGCGAAGGCCTGAAGGTCTTCCTGCGAAGGGCACGGTCGATCCATCAGGACCCGACGCTGCTCCGATTGTCACGGAAAATCAAGTCGGCACGGATTGAGCTCAACCAAGCTCGCGCGAATGTGTCCGAAGTTCGATTGAACCGGCGTATTCTTGGTGCCGTGATGCTCACCGGTGGATGTCAGTGCGGGAACGTACGTTACGCAAGCGAGGGCGAGACTCTGGGGCTTTATATTTGCCATTGCCGCGAATGCCGAAGGCAATCGGCCTCGGCGTTCGGCATGTCGCTTCAAGTTCCCCGCGCGGGCTTCGGATTGACCCGCGGTACTCCGAAATGGTGGACCCGCGGAACGGACAGCGGCGGAAGGCTCCGATGCGCATTCTGCGCGGACTGCGGCTCTCGATTGTGGCACGAGCCGGAAGGGCCGTCGGAATCCGTCACCATCAAAGCCGGCTCCTTGGACGAGCCAGTCGATGCGGCAACCGCCGTCCATATCTGGGTTTCACGCAAGCTCCCCGGCATCGTCATCCCGGAAAACGCCATTCGGTTTCCCGAGGAACCCGCCGAATCTACGGACGATGTTTCGCCGAGCCGACGAAGACCCTGACCGAAAACAATGGCACGACACGGCATGTCTTGCGTGCACCCAGTGGTCCCCGCACGAAGCCTGGTACGCTCGACCCGAGAAAAGGTAGAGGCGCGCCGATCGCCGAGGCGCGATTGTCCGCCCTGGGAAGACGTGGATCTCTGTAAACATAGGCCAAGCCCGAACCCCGGTGCGCATGGTCCAAGTGCAGTGTAGTCTCGCGTTCAGTACCCGTGACGACCCTACCGTATCGGGAGGATAGCCAACTCCGATTTCCCGCGTTCATGTGGCGCCCCGATCGCCGGGCGGCGCGTCTCCTTGGCGAGATGACGCTCTTCCTCGCCAAGCGCTACGCTCGGACGGGCAGCTTCGTCGATCCGCAACAAGAGATGATCGCCGACAGCGAATGGCTCGCCGTCGCGCCGGAGTCGCCGGTGATCGTCCACGAAGCGGTGGATCTGTTGGCATCCGGCTACCCCGGCTATCGGCTTTACCTCGTGCGCAGCCTTCGCATTGCCGTCCAGGAGGCCTTGGACTGGCAGGAGCGCGATCAGGTCGAGGATGCCTTTGCCGCAGCCGTGGGAAACACGTGTTGGGGAGCCGTGGCGCTCACGGTCGCGGACCCCGCGCCGCGGTACAATCTCGGCGCGCTGAAAGCCCGCATCTCCGTGGTGCTACGGCATTGGAACGCGCTGGCGGAGCTCCGCTACATCGATGTCGGGCCACTTCCTTCCGAGGTATCGCTCGGCGAACCGGGAGCCCCGCTATCGCTGGAAGAGCTCATGAATGAGCGCCATGCGGGGCTGACGGCCTTGTGGCTTCCGGGCGACCCAACAGGGGATCCGCGGCAGGACATCCCGGCCGCCGTGGATGCGTTGGAAGCCGCCGATCCCGAAACGCGCGAGGCTCGCGCCCTCACATGGCTCGCCGCGCTTGCCGCGGAGGATCCCGATCTCCGCCATCCCGAGGCCATGTCCGATATGGACTTCTTGCGCCAAGAATGGACCGAGCTCACGGACCACGAGCGCGACGCCATCGCCGCAGGTTCCACATCGCTGGCCCGCGCAATCCTCCGCCGCGCCGATCGCTACTTCGAACCGCTTCGTCACTAACTAGGATTCGCGTTGGGGTCGCTGATTTCCCATGTGCAGTCCATGGGCGTTTTGTCCGCGCGAATTCCCTTGAAGGACGAATGCCGCAATTCTCCCTTGGTTCGTTCGAGGTAGGCGACTTCCACGACGAGGCGTGGCTTCGACCAGATCGCCGTGGACAGGACATCCCGCGGAACGTCGGCCGCCGGAGGCTCCTCGACACGATGGCGATCGAGCCCGCGGGCAAGTTCGGCGCGTTGGGCGGTGGTGAAGCCGGTCCCCGTCCGTCCCGCGTACACGAGCCGATCGCCTTCGCGCACGGCGAGAAGAAGAGCACCGACGACCTTTCCGCCCACCATGGGAACGTAGCCAATGACCCCGAATTCCTGGCGCTTGCTGCATTTCAATTTGAGCCAGGTGCGGGAACGACCGGGGCTATAGAGGGAGCCTTGCTGCTTCGCCACGATGCCTTCATAGCCCGCGCGACACGCCAAGCGCAGGATCTCGCGAGGATCGCCTTCGGCCGACGTCGAAGCGAAGACGGTGCTCGCGGCATCGTGCCCCACGAGCTTCTCGAGGGCCCTTCGGCGCTCTTCGAGCGGGGCACGGCGAAGGTCCTCACGCCGCCAAAGCAAATCGAACGCGACGTAGACCAGACGCGCACCGCCCGCGCGATTCTGAAGCAGGTTGAAGCGAGGAATGCCGCCTTCGTCGACGGCGCAAACCTCCCCATCGAGAACGCTCGCGGGTAGACGAAGCGCACGCAGCGCATTGGCCACTTCGGGAAACTCGCCGGTCCAATCGAGCGCGCGCCGCGACATCAACAGGATATGGCCGCGATCGCAATACGCGAGAATGCGATAACCATCGAATTTGAGCTCGTACCGCCATCGACTCGGCGATGGCACACTTTCCGCGAGCGTGGCGAGCTGCGGTTCGGGAGGAACGGCGCCGAGCAGATGCGCGAGAGCTTCCGCATTGCCGGGCGAAACCTTTGCCGTTCGAGCGGGAGGGCGCCGCACCTTTCTTGGATGCCGGCGCGACGCCCTGGGCTGCAATTTTGTTTGGCGGCGATTCGCTCGCTACGGACGCTGCCAAATGTCGTTGAGCGGCTTTGCGTACCGGTCATTCTTGGTCAGAAAGCGCAGGCCCAGGGCCTCTTCCATGGTCCGCGCGATGCTGTAGTGGTCGTAGCGGATATTGGACACGAACCCCGCGCGAAGGAGCCCAGGCGAGCCGGCGATGATCGTCGGGATGTGTTGCCCGTCGAAGTAATGGTCCTCGTCCCACGTGATGACGAGCAGCGATTTTCGCTTCGTCCACGCCTCCGACGCGAACAACTTCGGCAAGTTCGCCTTCATCCAGGCGTCCCCGGTGGCCACGCTGCAGTCGTGCATCATGTTGCAGCCATTCGGCTCGAACCACACGAACGCCGGCGTCGTCGTGTCCTTGGCCAGATCGGTCCAGAGCTGCTCGATCGGATGCAATCGCGCCGCGCAGCGGGCGGGATCCTTCATGTCGGCGAAGAACCAAAATGGGACATTGTCCGGGTAGTATTTGCCGGTGGGCGTATCGTGGGGAACTCCGTCGCACAGGCCGTTTGCGCCCTCGACATAGGCACGCCACGTTCGCCCCACCTCCTCGACGCGATCCCCGATGTGGGGCGCGTCGATGGCCAGGGTGAGCGGCGGATTGTCGGTGCGCCCGAAAGCACTGCCGCCCGCCACGGCGATGTAATTCGGATTGCTCGGGTGCACGAGCGCGTACGAATTGGCGAGGGTCACGTTGTTGGCCGCCAGGTCGTTCAGGTAAGGCGCCGCAGCGTTGCCGATGACCGCCCCGAATCCCTCGTTTTCCATGATGACGAAGAAGACGTGGTCCAGCGCAGGCGCCGTGCTCGCGGCAGGTTCCGGAGGCGGCGCGGCGGGCAGAGGCAGCGACAAGGTCAGCGACAGGTTGTCGGCGTACGCGTCGTTCGTTTGGACCAGGAGATTGCGCACCGGATCGCCGTCGAGGTCGAGTTGGACGCGGATGCGGCGAGTCCCCGCGGGAACGGCGCCCTGGGTCGAGCGGCGCTGGAACGAGGTGGAGCCCCAACGGTCGACGACGGTGACGGGGCCGATGGTCGCGGAGCCGAGCGCATCGTTGGCAATGCCCTGGAACTTCACGGTGAGCTTCGCCGACGCGCGCTCGTAAGCATAGCCGCCCAACCATCCCGCGAGATCGAAGGTGACGGTGCCGGTGTCGATCTCCGCGGCGACGCTGCTGACGTCGATGAATTGCTGCAGCGAGGCATTCCCCACCGGCCCGCCGGCGAAGAAGTTCGTGCCGCGATCTTCGGGCCCCGGCGTCGCGGCGTCGGGAAACCCGGTGCTGTTCAAGTAACTGACGACGCTCGGCACCCCGACCATTTCCCACCCAGGAATGGTCACGCCGTCGTATCCGCTGGCGCTCGAGTCGCCGAACTCCGCATCGCCATTGACGATCAAGTTCCCCGAGGTTTGCGTGCTCCGCTGTTCGGTGCGCGCCGGCGATTCCTCGACACCGTCACCTCGACAACCTTGCAAATAGACGCTCGCCGCACAGAGCGACGTCAAACCGAGTACCACGGTCGTACGAATTCGGCCCATGACAAGCCTCCTTTTTTGCAAGACCGCATATCACGCATTCCGCGGATGCGCGGGTGACATTTGAGTGGCAATGCGCGCGAGGTGATTGGCTAATTCGGATGATTGGCCCAATTCGGATCGTCGTCGAGCATGGCCGCCACCCACGCATAAAACTCCGGGGAGGCATCGTTGGCGATGCCGACGTGCAACGTGCCCGGAATGAAGTAATAGCGTGCCGCCGGCCACGAAGAGGCGATTCGCTTGCCCAGCTCCTCGAGCTTCAAGTTGAACAGTGCCCCGGAAAGTTGCATGAACCCTGCGATGACACTGTCGAACGTGTACGAGATGAGCGCAAATCGGTTCGGCCCGTTCGAATATTTCCCAGCCAGGAAATCGAAGTAGCCCGATACTTCCCCGCACCCCGGGCAGTCGGGAGGGAGCTGCGCATTCCAGTGCGACTTCACCGTTTCCCAGATTCCCGGTGCCGGCTGGATCAGCGGACCCGAATCATCGATCCCATCGACACGCACGTTGGGAAATCGCCGCTGCACGCGGTCGAAGTTGAACACGGTTCCGAAGCCACCCGCGCTCACCCCCGCAAGAATCAAGCGCTTCATCCCAGGCCAGGTGGAGGCGACGTACTCGAGAGCCCTTCCCACGTTTTCGTAGCCGACGTGGTGGACCGTCTTGGTCACGCCCTTGTACTCGTAGTCGATGACGTTGTTTCCTGCGTGATCGTCCCCCGTACAATAGGGGACGTAGACCATGCTCCTACCGGCAAGTGGGTTGTTCCCGGTCGGGATGGTTTGGACCAGCAGCGCCTGCGAATCCGATTCGAACTCGCGCTGCGCGTAACCCGATTCCACGTAGGTCGCCGACTTGGTTCCGAAACAGGTCTCGCCGTCCCAGCATGCGCCGCCGCCGGCCATGTAGAAGAAGAGCTCGGGCGAGTCGGGATTCACGTACACGCCAATGCCCGTGGGCTGGCCATTGGCACATTGCGAGCCAGGGATGTCGACCCAGGTCCACGTCCGCGCCGGAACACCCGTCGCCGGCGGCGGCGGGGTGGAAGCATCTGCGTCATTTGCGTCAGGATTGGGCCGGCCGGAATCCGACGACGAACTGCACGCCGGAATGGTCGGCGCAAGCAGCGAAAGGGCGAAGGCCACGAGCCATGGAAAGGTACCGCGTGTTGCCATGATTCAGTGCTCCTTTGGCGAAAATGCCGCACTTGCCCAGCCGCCAGCCTGTCGATTCATTGGCATTGGCTGACCCCCATAGACGACGTGACCTGACGAATCTTGGTATGTGAGCCACGGGATCGTCGAGTCCTGCGCGACGCCGGATTTGGCGTAGTCGCAAACCCCGTCCGGAAAGATAGCTTGCAATTCGGACCACTGCGAGTCGGAGAACCCGGGTCCATAGTCGTCATTCCGGCTCAGCGGCTTCAGCTGGCACTTGTTGATGTCCGTCGTGATCGCCTCCCCGGCCACCGTCCGGGGCGTACCGTAGAAATACCCCGCACCGTAGTCGCCAATGTCGGCCGGCTTGTCCTCGACGATCTTTTGCGCGAGCGGTGCGTCACGCCCATCCGCCTCGACCGCGGAAAGCCAGCGATCCATGGCAATCAGGCCCTCCCGTGGGTAGTTGAGCCCACCGAAGACGGGAACCTGGCCGAACCATACGACATGGTTCTTGTGGTGCCCCTGCGCCCGGTCGAGCCGCGCCCGGATGGCCCAAGTCCGATATGCGTCGTGGGCAAACCCGGGATCGGGCCCTCGCAGGTCGATGATGGCAACCTGACCCAGATTGTTGGCTTCGTTGATCGCCCCGCTGCGGTAGGCACGGGCCAGCGCCTGCGGGTCGGCCACGGTTCGCTTCGAGACCACCTGGCCATCGATATCGACTCCACCGATCTTGGCATTCAGATCGATGAATTGGGCCGGTGTGATCGCCCAACTCTGGAGCGCCGCCAATCCGTATTGAACACCAACGTTGTCGAGGGCCAACCCCGCAAAGCCGCGCCCCACGGTCTTTTCGGCCGCCGTCCACACGTCGGCAGGGCGCGGGCCAAAGAGATTCATCGCATGATCGGCAATGCCGCAGCGAACACCGCCCGGATTGGTCAATGGATCGTAGCGGTTCTCGGCCGTCGTTCCAGAGCACGCATAGGTCGCGACGGCCGCTGAGAAGAAGGCATTGTCGGCGAGCTGGACGTTGAGGTAGTTCGGGTGCCCTGTAACGGAGCCCCATTGCAGGGGCGTCCAAAGGATGCCGAACTTCCATTTGAGCGGGTTCTCGAAATAGGCGCGTAGCAAGTGATAGTCCGCCACCTGCGTGGTGCTCGTCCACGTGTCGGGGAACGAGCACTGGGGCAAGATGCCTTGGTAGATCCCAGGGTACGCGTTCGCGATCCACTGCTGCGACAAGGAGCCGCCCGAGCACCCGGTTCCAATGGTGTATCGGAGCTCGCCGTAGGTTTCGACGAGGTGCTCCTTGGCCATGACCAACGATTCGGCCTGCGTCAGCAGGTTGCAATTGTGCCCATTGTTGTCGAGCGCCGTCGACATGACGGCAAAACCCCGCCCCAAGGCCACCGTCGGACTGTTGGCTATTTGATTGTCTATGATGGGAAGGCCCGTGATGTTTCCGGCGGCCCCGTCGTAAAAAATGCTGGGCGCAGACCCGGCCGCGTAGCTGACCCCGCAGCTACCGCCGTGGGTGATGAGCAATTTGCGATTCCATTGCGTTTGCGGCTCCCAGGGCGTCCACGGTGAGCCGGGCTGGAACAGCACGCCAATCGTGTACTGATCGCGATCCTGGTACCCGGTCTCGACGCGCACGATGAAGGGCACGGTCACGCCCGCATCGGTGGTGGTCATGGCCAGGTCCGACGGCGGGTGCTCCGCATCGTAGGGTTGCCAATCCTTGTTCGGGTTGGTGGACCGGTAAAAGAAGCTGTAGGCGACCGGCTGGTTGCACGCCTCGTCGACCGCCGTCGACTGGCACGCCCACGGCTGCACCTGGGGCCCCGCGAACACGGGACCGCCATTGGGATGGTTCACCAATTCGACACGATGCGGTACACCGCCGGCCAAGCTCGCCGAAAGGACGTTGCGCCCGAGCGCAAGCCCCGTCACGAGCCCCATCACGCGACCGTTCTTGCGGCGTTCGAACGCCGCCGTGACATCGCGCCCATCGACATCGACGCGAAGTGTCGCAATATCGGGCTCGCTCGCGCCGCGCGGAAGAACGATTTCGACCAGCGCGTCATGGGCGCTCAGGAGATCGGGCCGATTGGAAAGCACCACGAGCCCGACGCTGGGCTTCCCCTCGGACGAGGAACCACCGGACACGGGCCCCCGGTCGGGCGACCATCCATCGCCTCCAGTGTGCTCCGCGTCCCCGCCCCCACAGGCGCACAACAACATGGCGACAGCGCCGGCGCGCAGAACCGTTCGATCCCCTCGCATGGCTACCCCTCAATGTGACATCGTTTGATTCCACTTTTGATGAGGAAGCAAACGATGTCAAATTTGATCGACGAGCACGCCATTCTTTGCGGGATTTCCTGCTGTGTGTGCAGACGTGGGAAATTTCTCCGCCTTGTATCTGGAAGCAGATGAGGTCAAATCTTGCTGTGACTCGTTCGGCGGCCGGTGCGAAAGCCATGGAAGGACAGCGTGTTTACGGAGGCGTTAGCGGCGATCAGCGTCGGGAGGAGCGACGCGCGCGACTGATGGCTGCGGGCCTCGTGTGCTTTGGGCGGGACGGCTTCGCCGCAACGACCACGCGAAGCATCGCCGCGGAATCCGGCTTGACCCAGCGATACTTCTACGAGTCCTTCAGCGGCATCGATGACTTCTTTGCGCAAATCGTCCATGAATTGGGCGACGAATGGCGGGCCAAGATCACCGACGCCATCGCCGCCGCGCCGCCGCGGCTCCCCGATCGCCTGCGCGCCGGCGTGACCGCCTACCTGAAGGTCATCCACCGCAAGCCGTACATCGCCCGAATCCTGCTTGTCGAAGCCTTCACCGTGGCGCCCACGGTGAAGCAGGTGGAACGATTTCTCTCCGCCATGGGAACCGTTTTCCAAGAGATGATCGCAGAGGAATTCCCTGCGAAGTCGAAGGTCGTCTCCGACCGGGACGCATTGGCCACGGGCTACGTCGGTGCGGTCCACCACATCGCCTTGCGCTGGTTTCGAAGCCAGTTTTCCGAGCCGCTCGAGAAGATCGCGGACGTCATCACGAAGCTCATCGAGGGCTCGATTTCCGGCTACGGAGCGCAACGAACGTCGCCGCCCGCACGCTAGCGGATGATCCCTCCGCGGGCGCGGCACGTATCGCGGATGCGGTAAAAGTCGTTCAGGTAGTCCGTGTGCGTCGGGCGGCCCATGATCCGCACCAACGTTTCATCGGCTTGGCGCAGGGCCGAGTAGGCGTAATTGTGGCTCCCGGTGAAGACGCGCGGCACGATGTCGTCATCGTAAGCGCCGTCGATGAGCATGTACTTCGAATGCACGCGCACATCGAGCCCGGGTCCGACGTT
This sequence comes from Sorangiineae bacterium MSr12523, assembly GCA_037157775.1. Taxonomy (NCBI): domain Bacteria; kingdom Pseudomonadati; phylum Myxococcota; class Myxococcia; order Myxococcales; family Pendulisporaceae; genus Pendulispora; species Pendulispora brunnea. The sequence continues at coordinate 12,096,107 of CP089982.1, read as the reverse complement.
GTAGTTGCATTTCGTCAGCTGCGGCCCGCCCGCGGCACGGAGTTCGTTCAACGACGACTCGTTCGCCTCGGAGAACACCACGTCGACCCAACAGCCTGCCCTGCGCAATTGGGTGAGCTTGCGCGCCACCACCGGGCGATTGATGGCCCACATGGCCACGCGCACGTCGGTTTGCCGCGTCACGCCGTTGTCGTCGTAGCTGCACGATCGAATGCTCTCCAAGATGTTGTACACGGTGTCGGAAGCCGCATCGTCCAAAGGCTGACCGGAGCGCTCGCGCCGCGGGAAGAAGTGCACTTTGTAGTCGGTCCCGCTGGGCGTTACCCAATAATAGTCATTGTTGCCGCCCGCCGTGCGGCGGTAACGCCGCAAATCTTCGAAATAGGTCCGAAATGCCCCGTACGTGCCGGCGTCGCTCCACGTGAGCATGTTGTTGTACGACTCGTTGGTATCCCAGAGTCCCATGTTCGAAGACCCTTGGAAGACCACGCTCGACACGGTCCCCGCGGCAAGTGCCACCTTCGAAAAGAGAGCGAACTTGCTGTGATTGTACGCATAGGTTTTGCTGCCGTCCGACCATGTGACGACGCGCGTTCCAATGCAGCCGCGCTTCGGACCATTCGGAAACTGGTCATTGCACGTGACCACGTACGAGGGCTTCGTATCATCGCTCCCGAGCGCGTTCGCCAGACGCGTGTGCGCCGCGTTCCCCGTATTTCCCTGATCCAAGATGACCTTGACCCGAACACCGCGGGCATGAGCGGCCACCAACCGGGCCCCGAGATCGGGCTCCTCGGCCGTGTCACCCGTATTGGGCGGGTCCCACCCGAAGAAGGACATCTGGATCTCTTCCCCCGACGGCACGCGATCGATCAATCGCGCAAACTGAATGAAAATCGCATTTTGCGCCGCCTTGGATCCAATGGGATCGTTGAAGACGGCCTTGTTCATCACGGGGTCTGGCTCCGCAGCCAACGCGCGCGTCTCGGTGAGAGCCAGAAAAGCAACCATCCAACGGATTCGACGCCATTGCACGCCCATGGATAGCCTCCGTTCACACCAATTTACAGAACCGCAATTCGCGTGGAAGGATCACCGAGGATCCAGACGCGCCGGCACTCAGGCGGCCGAGAATGCGCGCCGGTAGGCATTGGGGCTGGTGCCCAATAGGCGCGCAAAGTGATCGCGCAGCACCGTGGACGATCGCAGCCCAACCTCGGAGGCAATGGTCTCGATGGATAGGTTGGTGCTCTCGAGCAAGCGCTGCGCGTGCGTGACGCGGGCCCTCGCAATCCATGCCGCGGGCGTCGTGCCCACTTGCTCGCGAAAGCGGCGGCAGAATGTCCGCGAACTCATCGCGGCGCGGCGGGCGAGCACGGACAGCGTCAATTCCTCCGCGAGGTGCTGCTCGATCCACGCGAGCAGATTGCCCATCGCGGTTCCGTTCCGGGCCGGCGGCTCGTAGGCAATGAATTGCGCTTGGCCGCCCGCGCGCTCGAGCGGCATCACCGCAATCCGCGCGGCGCGTGCGGCCACCTCCGCACCGAAGTCGCGCCGAACCAGGTAAAGGCACAAATCGAGCCCCGCGGCGGCGCCCGCGGAGGTCAGCACCTGCCCATTGTCGACGTAGAGAACATCGGGGTCGACCTGCACCCGCGGATAGCGCCGCGCGAGCTCGGGCGCGCCGAGCCAATGGGTCGTCGCACGCAAGCCGTCGAGAATGCCCGTGGCGGCCAAGACGAAGGCGCCGCTGCAAATGGAGGCGATGCGTGCACCGCGACGGAGTGCGCGCCGGATGGCCGTTTGGATCGCGACGGGGACGGGGCGCTCGACATCGTCTACGCCGGGCACGATCACGGTATCGGCGTGGTCCACCGACGAAATTCGCCAGGGTGCGTGCAGGGTCAAAAGCTCCGAGGCCACGCGGCTGGACGTGCCGCACACCCGTACCTCGTACGGCGCACGCCCATCGTCGGTCCGAACGCGCCCGAACAATTCGCAAGGGGTCGCGAGATCGCCGAGAACGACACCGTCGAACGCCAGCACGGCCACCAAATGACGGCGAGGCGAGCGCGCATTTCGCTTTGGCGAGAATCCTGCGAAAGATGTCTTCGTTGCCACTCGCGGAGTATGGCCCATTTCGTATCCTTCGTCCCATGCATCGTGGATTCCCCGAACACATTGGCGACTACCTCGGCCCCGTGCTGGGCGGCCTCGTCTTCATTCTTTGCATGTCGTTGGTCAAAGAGCCGGCGCGGCGAAACTTCAATGCGATCTTCGTCGCGGGCGCGACCGGTGCGTATTTGAGCGGCGGCCTGGGACCGTGGGAGCTGCTCTTTCCCGCGGTCGGCAGCTTCGTGGCCTATTTGGGTTTACGCTCCCATCGGTTCATCGGTGTCGCTTGGCTCATGCACTCGGCCTGGGATCTGGTGCACCATCTGTTCGGGAATCCCATTTGGCCTTTCATGGAGACGTCGTCCTTTGGATGCCTGATCCTCGACGCCGTCATCGCCATCTGGTTTCTCGCCGGCGCCCCTTCGCCGTTCCCATCGAGAATCACGAAGATACGACTGCCGTCCGAGTCCTAGGCGTCACCTCGTGCGTTCCGCGAGCCGCGCTTCGAGCCGGGCGCGTCGATCGCGGATGGATGGATACCCGCGGATGATCTCCCAGCGGGCGCGCGCTCCACGCTCGAGAAGCGCGGAAAGGGCGTTTCGCCATTCGGGCTGCTGGTGCTTGTCCAACTCCCTCTGGGCGGCGGCCTCCACGTCGTCGTGGCCATATGCCATATCGAGATCGCCGTAGTCTTCGGCGACCTTTCGCAACACGTCGAACAGCTGCAGGCACGACCGGCCGTCGTAACCGACCTCGAGGCATCGATCGAAGGCCCATGCGTCGGCCTCCGTTTCCTGCTCGCGCGAGGTTGCAAGGCGCACCGCCGCGACGGCGAGAAAGGACGCGATCTGGGCCACGGGAAGATGCCGCGCCCAGCGCAACGCCGGCAAAAGCTGCTTCGTATGCCCGAGTCGGTGGTGCGCGAGCTCGTGCGCGAAGAGAAAGGCCACCGCATCTTCGGGCATGGCTTCCTCGATCAGGCGCCGCCCAATGTAAATGTAGCGCCCGGGCACGGCGAAGGCCGTTCGCTGCTCGGACCAGAACACCACGGGGCATTTGCGGATGCTCGCAGGGTCGGCGGCTTGCAGTCGCGTTGCGACGCGCTCGCATAACTCCGGCGCCCAGCCGCTCTTCTCGACGACGACCTGTTCGTCCATCCAGGTGAAAAGCTCCTCGCCCAGCGCATCGCTCTCGTCCGACAGCTCACTGTCGCGCCGGGCTGCGAGCCATGCCTGAAAATCGAGTTTGACGTCGGGCATGCATGTTCTTAGCACGTGCTAGCCGGCGAGGCGCTCCTGATTGCCACCTTCGATCCGGCGAGGCTGCGCCCCTACCGCGCCGTTCATTGAGATGGAGCCCGCTCGATGTGGAGCTTCACGCCGCCCTCGGAGTACTGCGGCGTAACGGCAAACCCGTCGACCGCAATGGTGTCGAACTTGCCCGCGCAGCGACTGCACGAAAGCACTTCGAGCGTATCGCCCACCGCAGGCTTGTACTCCGAACGGAAACGCACGTGCAGCGTGCCCCCGACGAAGGTGGCCCGCCCCAAAACCGCCACACGCCCCGCACCGCCCGTGCCCAAGTCCACGGTCAACGTACCCGCGGCGAGTTGCGTGTAGTCGCCCGCCATGGTCAGCGTCCCCGGCGCATGATCGATCAAGGTGCCGCCGCCGACGTACACCGCGCCCGCGCCAAAGGCCGTATTCGAGTCCCCCTCGAGCGTGCCGCCTTCGAGCTGCGTGCCGCCCGCGTAGCCGTTCTGGCCCGTCAAAATGAGCGTCCCCGTGCCGCGCTTGGTCAGCTTGCCGGGACCCGAAATGTCATGGTTCCAGCGGTCGACGGCGTGGAATCCACCCCGCGACGAATCCATCGTCACCACGACATTGCCAGCGAATTGGCCATAGCCATCGGCGGCCGCCACCACATCGAGCCGCCCCCACCCTTCCGGATCGTCGAGCACCGGAAGCCCCGATTCGAGCGCGGTCGTACGGAGCACGACCCGCCGCTGCTCCGCATCGAGATACGGGAACCTCGTTTCCAGCAGCACCTCGGCGGCCTTCGGGACGGACGGAACCGATGGCGTCATGGCCGCGGCATTCGGCGGGGCAAAGCCGTACGTCATGCGCTCACGGTATGCGGCCCGATTGTCACGCTCGGAGGCAAACCGGTCCATCGATGGCGGCCCCGCGTGCGCCTGCTCGTAGAGGCTCGTGGCGGGTTGCCCTTCTTCGAAGTACGCGTGCACCTGCTCGTAGGCCGCCCGCTTGGCCGCGGCATTGTCGGAATCGGCCAGCACCGATGCGGCAATGGCCGTTGCCGCCATCCGTCCACCGATGACATCGAGCGGAGAATGCATGCCCGCAACGATGCGATGGTGCCCCAACTCGGAGGCGCGGGTCAGTAGCTCCTGAAAGCGCTCAGGGATGGCATAAGCCATCGCAAACGCCGCCAAATAAGCGGCGTTCGTGTGCCCGCTCGTAAAGCCGCTGTCCGTGGCCGGTGTCGAGCTCTCGGCCGGAACCAACGTAGGAACGACGACGACGTCGGCGCTCTGTCGAAACGGACGGGGATAGAGGAAGTAATTCTTCGTGGGTGTGGTGGACGAATAGTTTCCACGCAGCAAATTCACCAGGCCGACGACCTTTCCCAGGGCGCTGGCCGCATCACCGGCGCCGGTGCCAAGGTCGTCGTACCTCACCGTCGTCGCATCGGCCGGGATGGCGGTGATGGTGGTGGTGGCCCCCGCCCCGGAATAGTACCGAGATGCGAGCGGGCCGAGGCCGTCGATGATGCTGTAACTCTGATTTCGACGATCATCGAAATACGCGTCGTCCGCTTGGTTCGAGGTGCGACCTTGCGTGGCATTCACCACATAATGAATATTGGCCTCGAGGGTGGCTCTTCCGGTCTCCGTGGGATGGCCGCCGTCCCACGTCGCTCCACGCATCCAGAGCGCGTCGAAGTTCGCGAGCAGCCCCAACGTCGCATTGGTATCCTCCGTCGCATTGGCCGCCACATTGGACTTGTACCGGTCCACATACGCCGGAACCGCGGGAACCGGGGCCGAATCGGTGAATCCCGGATCCGCCGGGGGCGCCGGCACCGGGATCGTCTGCGGCACGGCCGAGCCGTCGCTGCTGCATGCCAAGGATACGAATCCGAAGGGCAATGCGGAAATGAGCACAATTCGAAGTGGGGCGAAGGAGGATCGCATGGCAGGGCGTCTTCGTTCTTTTGATGTGCAATCGTCAACGCATTTCGAATAGCCCATCACAACGACGTCATTTGTTTGCACGACTGTCGCTTTGACCTACAAGCTTCTACTTACTTCGATGTAATTGGCGCGCAGGGTTGAATCACGGGCGCCGCCGCGGCTAAGCATGCGCGACGCTCGTGCGCTCCACGCCGGAGCCGAGCCAATGAACCTTCACCGCCACGCAGACGCGTGGCCGAGGAGAACCGTATGCGCGTATCCAAAACGTTTGCCACCGCGCTATTGTGCAGTGCGGTGGGATGTACCGCCGCAACGTCACCTTCGGAGTCCGAGGGGACGTCGGCATCGCCGGTGGCCGCGAGCGGCACGTTCAACGTTGTCACGTACAACGTCGATGGCCTGCCGGCCATTCTGCAGGGCAATGGTGGAGACCCGGAGAAATACACCCCGACCATTGGGCAGAAGCTGCGCCAATACGATCTCGTCAACGTGCAGGAAGACTTCAATTCGCACGCCGCTCTATATGCCAATGACAATCACCCCTACCGAACCGCGACCAGCGGCGGAGCCGGCATCGGATCCGGCCTGAATACCATGTCGGTATTCCCATTTGCAGACGACATCGATCGGGTCAAATGGCAGACGAACAGCAGCACCGATGGAAACAACCTCACGCCGAAGGGCTTCACCTGGCTGCGCCTCCGGCTCGCCGAAGGCGTTTACATCGATACGTACAACGTGCACACCAACGCCGGAGACTCCGATGCCGCCCTGAGTGCGCGGCGCGCGAACATCCTGCAGCTCGTCGACTACATCGGTAGCCATTCCGCAGGAAATGCCGTATTGGTATTCGGTGATACGAATACGCGGTATACGCGGACCGGGGACAACATTCGTAATCTGCTGGGCGCGGTCGGGCACGATAGCTGGGTCGATCTCATGAAGGGCGGAACGCCGCCGGCCCAAGGTTCGCCGGCCCTGGTCTGGGACGACGAGAACACGGTGCTGACCGATTTTGGGTACGAGTTCGTCGACAAGGTCCTTTATCGGAGCAATGCCTACATTTCACTGTCCGCGCAAACGTACTCGGTGTTGGATGGTGCCTTCCGCGATTCGGATGGCCACATGCTTTCCGACCACCGTCCCGTGTTTACGAAATTCCAATACACGCTGGCCTCGGGCCTCCGCCTCAGCGATCAATTCGGCGGGCCGCACGGGGATAGCTACAACGATGCCAACCAATTGCCCGCGCGCCCGACGGTGCAATCGATTTCGCTTCGCAGCGCGAACCGGGTCGACCAAGTCAGCTTGACCTTGGGAAATGGCACCCGTTCGAGCCATGGCGGCACCGGCGGAACCGAGCAGTCGCTGGCCTTGAACGCGGGCGAACACGTCACGTCGGTCCAGCTTTACGCCGACGACTTCGACGGCCATACGCGCATCTTCCATGCGAGCTTTGGCACCAGCCAAGGCCGCACGCTCGCCGGCGGCACCAAGAGCGGTTCGTCCGTGACGTACACGGCCCCCGAGGGTTGGCAAATCGTCGGATTTCACGGCCGCTCCGGCGATGAAGTCGACAAGCTCGGCGTCATTTTCGCGCCGGTTCCGTAGCTCACCACAACGCAATCTTGGGCGACGCCCCCACGAGCACGGCCAGGCGATCGGCCCCCGAGAAGGCGCCACCGAGGACGATGGCGGAGAGGTCGAGCATCTCGCCGACGTGCCAAGCGACACCGACGGCGGCGGTGATGTCATTGGGATCGCGGCTCGTGTAATACACGCCGCCAATCTCGCCGAGAAGCGACCACGCGCCGCGCCGATCGAGCGAAATATCCGCATCGAGGCCGCCCACGAAGCTCGTCGGGCGGCCCGTGTGGATGGTGTCGCCCGGATCGAGGATGAACCCCAGGTTCAGTGCGAGATGGTAGCGCTCCCGCGTCAGGCCAAAGAGCGCGAGGGCGCCGTAGCCGATCCCGTGCCCGTCCAGGATGGGGATCCGCGGTCCGGCTTGAAGCCCGACGGCGTAGACGTTCGGCCCGTCCACGCTTCCACGCGAATCCCACACACCGAGCTTGACGCACGTCCAGAGTGCTTCGCTGAACATGGCGCGCGAAGAAGGCTCGGCCACGTGATCCAGACTGAACGCGCCATCGATGTCGAGTTCCACGTTGGGCAACAGCCCGAGGTCGAACTCGAAGTCGGGCAAGAGCATGCGATTGCCGCCCGGCCCGTCGCCGAATGCCGGTCCGATCTGCAGATCGAGCTCCGCCACCCCCGTGTCCTCGAGCTCGAGATCCGTCGGCTCGAACCGCGGCCGCGTGGGACGCGCCTCCGCCCGCGCGGCCATGGCAAGGGTGATGCTCATCGCCGCAACGACGCGCGCTTTCACGCGGGGATGTTCAGCCCCCGCTGCACGGCAGGGCGTGCAAGGCCGCGTTCCAGCCATGCCGCGACATGGGCGAATGTATCGAATTCGACCAAATCACGGGCACCGTAGAAGCCAATCAGATTGCGCACCCACCCGAGGGTGGCCACATCGGCAATGGTGTACTCCTCGCCCATGATCCAGGGGCGGTCCCGAAGGCGCGTTTCGAGCACGCCGAGCAGGCGTTTCGATTCCGTGACGTAACGCTCGAGCGGGCGCTTGTCCTGGATGTCCCGGCCGGCGAATTTGTGAAAGAAGCCCACCTGCCCGAACATCGGTCCAATGGCGGCCATCTGGAAAAAGACCCACTGCATGGTCTCGTAACGCCCGGCCGGATCCGCGGGCAGGAGCTTGCCGGTCTTTTCCGCCAAGTACACCAGAATGGCACCCGACTCGAACAAAGCGAGCGGCTTTCCCCCCGGTCCATTCGGGTCGATGATCGCTGGGATTTTCCCGTTGGGATTCAGCGAGAGAAACTCGGGGGTCCAGCTTTCATTCTTGCTGATCTCGACCCGGTGCGCCTCGTAGGGCAGCCCTATCTCTTCCAGCATGATCGAGACCTTGACCCCATTGGGGGTGGTGCACGAATAAAGCTGCAGCCGGTCTTCGTGCTGGGCAGGCCATCGGGCCGTAATCGGAAAAGCGGACAAGCTGGACATTTTAGGAGGCTCCCATGGTGGAAAACGGCCCATCATGCCATGGGTGCCGCTGGGAAGTCGCGCCTTCTCAGCCGCGTACGAAGGTCGCTCCCACCCGGCGCGACCCACGCAGGTACAGGATCCAAAGCGCGCTCCACGCTAGGGTGGTAAAAACAGCGCCGGCACTCGTCGTCGCCTGCGCCGGATCGCTCTGCCACGTATGCATCACGACAGCCTCCAGAAGGGCATACGCGATGCTGATGGACAGGTACAGCGTGCAATGGAACGGGAATACGCGCCTCTTCGTGAAGAACAATCCCGCCAGGAGCACCGCATAAATCGTGAGCCCAAATGCCATGATTTGCTCGATGACAATCACGACGGCCAGCCCCGGGCGATACGTCGAGAGTCCCGCGGTGGTGAGTCTTGAGCTCGGATACCGCCCGCACGAAGAGGATGAAGGGCGCGACGGCGACCTGCAAACCGAGGAGGGCCAGCAAACCGCCGACGGGCATCGGCCGAAGTTCGCGCTCGACGTCGAGTTGGCTGCGAGGAGCGGTGGAGCGGTAAACACGGATAGCCCCCGCGATCGTGAGCGCAGTGAAGCCGAACACCACCACGAAGACGCCCCAATTGAAGCCGTCCGCCGGCGGCGTGCGGTACGTGAGGGATCGCGCGATGATCTGCTGAACGCGATCGATCTTCTCCGCGTGCACCTTCGCTTCCCTGGGATCGACCACGTCTGCGAGCGTCGTGAGATCGTATTGGTAATACAGTGCGCGGTTCGCATACGTGGGTTGGAACACGAGCTCCATCGCGCGACTGCGCACCGTTTCCTGGGCGGCCAGATCCGAGGTCAGATCGAACGGAAGCTCGAATTCCGCGAGGTAACGCATGCGAAAGGGATAGGGAACGGCCAATGGCACCTTTCGGTCTTCGGCAGGCCGCACCAACGAACGATCGATGGATCGCGCCACGGCCGTGGCGATGTAGCGCCCTTCGTTCGCCTGCCACGTCCAGTAGTTCGGTATCACGAAATGGGCACTGACGGTAACGACGTTGCGTTCGCGATCGTCGACTTGCTCGAGCGGAGCTCTCTCGGAGATGCCCGGATAATCGGCTTTGTAGAGCTCCAGGTATCCCTTGGCGAGCTGCTCCGCCGTCTGCGTGCGAAGCGAGACCCGCGCGGCATCCGCCAGGACACCCTGGTACCGGCGCTCCGAATCGAGGCGCGCGGGATCGGTCGAACCGGGCGCGGGCACCACGAAGTGATCGCGGACCGACGGAGATGGCTCGATGGGAACCGCATTCGGCACCGACTCGAGCGCGGTGGTCGCGGCGTCCAAAATGAGCGCACGCTCGTAAGGCGCGTCGCGCAGGCGCTCGAGCCCGCCGCCTTGAAGCGCCATCGTGGGATCGATCCAGTAAATGGTCCCATCGGCCTTCTCGACACGAACGATGACGTGATCGAACGCACCCGGGCTCGGAGCCCAGTGATCGAGAACGTGCCCGTGCGTGGTGTTGACCAGCGCCGGGCGTGCTCGAAGTCCCGTGGCTGCAGCCTCCTGCAAAAGCGCCACGAGAAGCGCCGTTTTGTCTTTGCAATCGCCGTATCGCCGTTGGAAAACCACGTCGGGAGGGGCCGGCCTCCGGCGCCCGAGACCGACCTCGATCCCCAAATAGCGCACCTCGTCCTGCACGAAGCGAATCGTTCGCGCCAAAAACTCATCCGGCGAGCCACTTTCCCGCAGGGACTTGGCCACCCAATCGTGCAAGCGGACGCTCGACGGGACTCGAAAAAGCTCGGTGCCCCATACTGCAACTTGGTGCCATGTTTCGTATTCCGATATTTGCACCCACGGATAAACGTCATACCAAGAAGGCACTTGCGTTTCGGCCGCGTGGGACTTCGTCTCCGCCAAGTCCCACACGTACTCGTCGTCACTGCCAATTGCGCGCCGCTGTGCGACGAGTGCTTCGCTGCCCGGAGGCCCGTGCAAGGCCATTGCGATCCGCCTGCCATGCGGCATCACGAGGCGTACGTACAGGCGGTCGATGGGCTCGGGAGAACCCAGCGTCATCACGTCCGCGTAACGACCGTCCAACGTCGGATCGCCCCCGTCCAACGTGTAGGCGTATTCGACGATGTCGCCCACCCGTAGATCGGTCAGAAAGACGATGGCCGAGCTTCGTCCGTCGTACACATGATTGTCTAGACCTTGTTCCCGCTGGATGACTTTGACGGAATCTCGCGTCAGGCGATTGAGCACCTCCGCTCCACGCCGCACCACGATGGAGTGCAAGAGAAGACGTTGGTAGCTGGCGTCGAATTCGATATTGACCTGGGAGTTGCTCTGCAGGCCCGCCTCGTTCGTAATGACTCGCGCCCAGTGCCAATACGACTCCACTGCACGCTCGGAAACGCGAACCTGATGATCGTAAAGCAGATAACGACTGCCGTTTGGCGCAGCCGGTGCAGGTGCCGTGCCATCTTTCTCCAACGGGATGACGGTGCGCCACGACGGTGCGGGACGCAGGGTCCACGACTCCGCCGCGCGCGCATCGCCCGCGAGCAGAAGCAGGAGACCAACGAAGGCCAGCCACGGAACGAGACGAACACCTGAACCGACAATTCGATCGGGGGCCACGATGAGTAGTCCATCGGCCGTTGCCCGTCCGAGGTTGCGTACCTTTTCGATTAGCGACGTTATGAGCCCGCGGCCCGGCGCAGGGACACTTCGATGTCGCTCATCAAGGCGCGCATGCGGAGGGGCTCGTGGTGGGCTTCGGTGTAGAGGAGCGTGAGACGCAGTTGCCCGCGGAGGGTCGTGACGAAGAAGAAGGGCGGTGGCGCGGTGCCGGTGGTGAGGAGCTGCAGATCGACGAAGTCGAGATCGGCTGGCAGCGGGGGGACGGCCAGTCTCCCCAGGTTGGAGACGAGCATCGTCGTGCGGCAGTGGACGTCGATGGGCAACTTGGCGCCCACCAGGAAGAATTTTTCCGGGAAATTCGTCGCGCGCGCTGCGTCCATTTGCTCCTGACATGCGCGCGCCAAATGGACGGCGTCCTCGTCACCGTTCGTGGAAACCCACACCGTCGCGAATCCGACGCATAGGCCCGGCACGTGCGTGGGAAGCGGCGGCTTCAAGCGCGCGCGGAGGTCCACCGGCGAGTCGCACGCGATGGTGTGCGGTGCACCCGCCGGATCGAACCGGGTGCGAAACACCGTCATGAGGACACCGCATACCAGCGAGTGGACCGAAACCCTGCTTGCGCGCGCCACCTCGAACAACGCGCCGCTCGTCGCCACGTCGAGACTCGTCCCCTCGAATCGCGTGGCATCCGGTGCGGGGTCCGGCCGAATCGCCAACATGGCCGCCTTGGGCGCCTTCGCGACGCGGGCCACCAGATCCGCCAACTCCGCCTCGTCGAACCGACCTTGGAGCCGATCCTCCATGGGCACGACCTTTTCGGCAACGACGGCCGGCACGGCCGCATCGGCCGCCGTGTAGAGAGTCCACAGCCTATCGTTCATCGCCACGACGAACCGGGCATCTCCAATCGGATGATCGATGGCCAATACCACCTGGCTCCGCGCACCGTCGGGCAGAAGGCTCACGCGCACCAGCGCCTGCGTGCGCTCCAGCGTCGTGTTGATCTCGGTGTGCAGCGAAACCCGTCGCACGCGGATCTCCGGGGCCCGCGTGCCCTGCTCGGAGAACACGTAGCCATCGCCATCGCGCTCGATCGTCGCGCCGAGCCGAGGATGTTCGCGCAGCAGGACGTGGAGCGCACGCTGGAGCCGATCGCGATCGACGACGCCGCGCACCGTCGTCACCGCGAAGATGGCCTTCACACCATCGTCGATGATGCGCGTTTCACTCGGCGACAAATACCGTTTAGGCATCTTCGGGATCTGCATGCCAATCGCGATCGGCGGAAACGTAAATGAGCGGCAAGCTGAGCGCCGACACGGCGCCCTTCACCGTGAGGTTCACCAAGAAGATGGACCACACCGCGGGCCACGGCAACGTCAGCGGATGGTCCTTTAGAAACGGCAACGCCCCAAAGGCTCCCACGGCAAAGACCACGTTGTCGACCGGAATGGAGGCCGCATTCGAAAGCGCAACCCGCGCCCATTGATGGCGCGTCGTCACCCGGCGAACGAACCAATGGTACACCTCCGTGTCGAGCAACTCGCTCACCACCTCGGCCAGGATGGAGGCGATGGCGATCCGCCACAATGGCCCCAACACCGCCGCAAATTCGTTTCCCAAAGCATAGCTGGGATCGCTCGGCTGACGGGCCACCCATTGCAAATACGCCGCCATGGCCAGATTGACTGCAGCCGCGGTGAGCACCAGCGTGCGTGCCGCATGTCGCCCCAGCGCCTTGTGGACGACATCCCGCAAGGTGAACGTGATGGGATAAATCCACGTCCCCATATCCACGGCCAAGCCGAAGACGGTCCCGATTTTGACGCTGGTGATGTCCGCAATCACCTGCGCCCCGACGTACGCGCCCACGGCCGCGATGCCCACACGCGATACAGAGTTTCCAATCTTTCCAACCGCCACCGCAGGCGCTGTCATCGCGCCGAGCATCGGGTCTGTCGCGCTACGCAGCAAGGGTTACACGAGGCAGAACACACGTTTCAAACAATCGTTTGACTTTGTGGTCCCTGGCCGCCATAGACCAAGGACGCCGCATGGACTCGCGCTTCTTCCGCCGCCTCGGGTGGCATCTTTTCGAGCATCCCCGCTTTCCCTTGGCATGCCTGCTGCTCGCGCTGCTCGTGGCGCTCCCTTCGCTGAGCGTGGGCTTCTTCAGTGACGACTTCATGCATCTCACGTTTCTCGAGAAGCGCGTGGTGTGGAACCCGTCGTGGTGGGACCTTTATCGCTTTACGCCGGACGACCCGAGCCATCTCGAGAAGCTCGTGGCCCAAGGCGTGTACCCGTGGTGGACGCCCAAGGACTTCGCGCTGCACTTCTTTCGGCCCATCACCAGCGCGCTCGTCGCCGCCGACTTCGCGTGGTTCGGGCATCGGCCGCTCGGCTACCACGTGCACACGATCTTCTGGTGGCTCGCCCTCGTCGGGGTGGTTGCCCTCCTCTATCGAGAAGCATTGCCGGGGGCGCTCGGACATCTGGCGCTGCTCCTGTTCGTGCTCGACGACGGCCACGCGCTTCCCATCGCGTGGATTGCATCGCGTCACCTGCTCACGGGCGCGGTGCCTGCGCTGCTCGGTTTGGCCGCGCACGTGCGCTATCGCGAGCGCGGGTTTCGTGCGGGGCGATGGCTCGGACCCTTCGGCCTCGCGATCGGGCTCGCGGCCAGCGAAGCCGCCGCCGGCGTCGCGGCGTATTGGCTCGCCTACGAGTGGCTCGGGCGACGCGAGCGCGGGCGACTTCGGCACAGCCTGCCCCTTGTTGGCGTCCTCGCCGTCTACGCCATCGTGTACCGCGCGCTCGGGTGCGGGGCGCGCGAAAGCGGTGCCTACGTCGATCCGGGTGCGGACACGGCGCGGTACTTGGCCAACGCCGTCGAGCGGCTTCCGATTCTCGCCGCCGATGCCATCCTGGGCGTACCGGCGGATCTTGCAGGCACGCTGCGAAAGGGGCCGATGATCACCGTCGGGCTGCTTGCGCTCGTGGGCCTCGCGGCAGGCACACGCGCCGTGTGGCCACGTCTCGACCAGCGCGCGCGAAGAACGCTGACCTGGCTCGCCGCGGGCAGTGCGATGTCCTCGTTGCTGACGCTGGGTGGGATCCTCGGCTCGCGTCTGCTGCTCATCCCGAGCCTCGGCACCATGGCGCTCATCGCCACAGTGATCCTTCACGGCGTCGGGCGCATCGGCCGGGCAGGCGCAGGTGTGCTCGTCGTCGTCCACGGGCTGCTCGCGCCGCTCGTGCTCGTGAAGGGCATGTTCATGCTGGGCAACATCGCCGAGCGCCTGGAACGCACCGCCGAAACGGCGGAGATCGCGCCCGGGACCGAGCGGGTCGTGGTGCTCGCAGCCGTCGATCCGCTCCTCGGCCTGTATCCGTGGTTCATTCGGAGGGCGAACCACCCGGAGCTCACCGAGAATTGGTTCACCCTTTCCGCCACGCGCGGCACGCATCGCGTGACGCGCACCGGCCCCTCGTCCCTACGCCTCGAGGTGGAGGGAACGACGTTGCTCAAGGGCATTCTCGAGCGCGCGTTTCGACGCCCCGAACGCACCTATGCCGTCGGCGACGTCACCGAGGTCGAGGGCATGCGCATCACCGTTGCCGCGGCGGAGGCGGGTGCGCCCACCGCCCTCGACATCGTGCTCGATGCGCCACTCGAGGATCCGCGCATCGCCCTGCTTGGCTGGCAACACGGTGCGCTTCGCCGGGTGACGCTCGCCCCGGGAGAAACGCTTACGATGGCGCCGTAGCCAGGCGCATGGGCTGCCATCGCCCGTAGGTGAGGCAGCGCCACACCCATTCGAAGGGCCCGAATCGAAAGTGGCGCAACCAATAGGTGCTCACCACGCATTGGAGGGCATAGAACGAAATCCCCATGAGCGCTGGAACGGTGTATCCAACCTGGCCAATGAGCCCCAGGCCATATCCATAAAAGACCGTGGAAAAGACCATGCTCTGGGTCAGGTAATTCGTAAACGCCATGCGCCCCACCGGCGCCAATGCCGCGAAGGCCCTTTGCCCCAAACCGCCTCGGTGAAGGAGCAAGAGAATCCCCGCCGCGTACCCCAGCGCCAAGAGTGGCGCCGAGATCGCGCTCAACGCGGGCCTCCACACGCTATTCGGCGGAAAGAGCGACCGATGGTGAATCTCGTAATGAATCGTTCGGACCACGGGATATACCAGGCCCACCACGATGCCGATGAGCGCCGTCCACCGCAACGCGCGCGCGTGCGCCAGCGGTGTGCGCAAAATACCCGAGCGCCAGACCAGCATGCCCACGAGCATGTTTCGCATCGTGCCGGGCCAATAGAAGATGTACGCCCGCCACATGTACACGACGGCTTCGTGGCATCGATATCGAACGATGTCCAAATAGGTACCGTGCCCATAGATGGGAATGGCATCCTCGTAATGCTTGGCAGAGTCCATCCCATAGGCCGCGTCCCGCAACGCCGGCCAGAACTCGCCCAATACCGGAAAGAGCGTGAGCACCACGATGCCCACCCAGAGCACCCAGGCGCGCCGCTTCATGAACGCGAGGGCGCAGAGGCCCGCGGTCGCATAATCGACCAGGATGTCACCGTTCCAGAGCAGGAACATGTGCAAAAAGCCAAAGAGGGATAAGAAGAACAACCGGCGCGCCAAAAGCCCCATGGCACCGGAACTGCGGGCGCTCGCCCGTTCGTAGAAGATGGTCAAACCGGCGCCGAACAGCATCGAAAAAAGCGTCATCGCTTTGTCCGACAGGAAGACCAGCTCGAAGGTGGAGACCCAATGCTCCAGGCCACTGTCGTAACGCGGGCCGCCGTGGGCAAACAATGGCGTGCGGTAGCAAAAGGCCAGATTGCACATCAGAACGCCGAATAGCGCAGCACCGCGGATCACGTCGATGTCCGCGATGCGCGCCTGGCGCTCGATCGGGGCGCGGGTACGTTCCTCCACGACGGGAAGCTCTGCAGCAACGGACGCGTCCAAACTCATGGTGCAGATCTTCGCAGCAAAGGGCCCCGAAATTTCGCAATGGCTCCAACATGGGTGCCATTGGCGCATTCGGCGTCACGGCGCCTTTCCATCGCGGGTTTCAACGCGCTGCGACGCGACCGAGGGCGCCCCGATCGTGGGGCGCCCTTGGCCATTTCCGGTCAGCGCGCGGTGGCCACCCAAGTGTTGCCGCCGCTGGAACCGTTCATCGGATCGTGGCACCAGATATCGGCCTTGGCGTCGCCGTTGAACAACGCCGTCCCAAACGTCGCACCGCTATGACCGCACCAGCCGGAAAGCCACGTGCCGCCACCGGAGAATCCGCTGCCCGTCGACAACGCCACCCACGTATTGCCCGCGCTGTTGTTCGTCGGATCGTGGCACCAGATATCGTCGCGGTTGTCGCCATTGAAGTCGGCCTGCCCAAATGTCGCGCCGGAGTGGCTGCACCAGCCGCCCATCCACACACCACCGCCACTGAAGCCGGAGCCCGTCGACAAGGCAACCCACGTATTGCCCGCGCTGGTCCCGTTCATGGGATCGTGGCACCAAATATCGGCACGGTTGTCGCCATTGAAGTCGGCTTGCCCGAAGGTCGCACCGGAGTGGCTGCACCAGCCGCCCATCCACACGCCACCGCCCGTGAAGCCGGAGCCCGTCGACAGCGCAACCCACGTATTGCCTGCGCTGGTCCCGTTGATGGGATCGTGGCACCAGATATCGGCACGATTGTCGCCATTGAAATCCGAGGTTCCAAAGGTCGCGCCGCTATGACCGCACCAGCCGCCCATCCACACGCCACCGCCCGTGAAGCCGGAGCCCGTCGACAAGGCAACCCACGTATTGCCTGCGCTGTTGTTCGTCGGATCGTGGCACCAGATATCGGCCCGACCATCGCCGTTGAAATCGGCCTGCCCAAACGTCGCGCCGCTATGGCCGCACCAGCCGCCCATCCACACGCCACCGCCCGTGAAGCCGGAGCCCGTCGACAAGGCAACCCACGTGTTGCCCGCGCTGTTGTTCATCGGATCGTGGCACCAAATATCGTCCCGGCCATCGCCATTGAAGTCCGCGGTCCCAAAGCTTGCACCGGAATGGCCGCACCAACCGCCCATCCACACGCCGCCGCCCGTGAAGGCGCTCCCGTTGGAGAGCGCAACCCAGGTGTTGCCCGCGCTGTTGTTCATCGGATCGTGGCACCAGATATCGTCCCGACCATCGCCGTTGAAATCGGCCTGGCCGAAACTGGCACCGACGTGGCTGCACCAGCCGCTCATCCAAACGCCGCCGCCATTGAAGCCGGTGCCGTAAAGCAAGGCCACGCCTTCGCGATCGCGCGCCGTCAACACCAAGTCGCCCGTTTGGGTCCCGTTGCATTGCGGATAATGCATGACCGAGGCCGAATCGTAGGGCGTGAGTGCGAACCAATTGTTGTCTTCGAAACAACGCCCCGATTCCGGTCGCGTGTGTTCGTGGCGGAAGCCGAGCGTGTGGCCGAGCTCGTGCCGCAAAATGCCCGTGAGTGTCCACGGAGAGGTATTTCCAAATGAGCTCGAATCGATCAACACGTTGCGATTGGCACGGGCGTAGCTCGGAAAGAATGCGCGCGCCAAATAGGGCTGCCCGCTGACCGGGCGCACGTCGAACACCACGTTGGTGTTGCTCGCCGTGCACGCTCCGTCTTGCCCGCTAACGTGTTGAAACGCCACGTACGCGCTGTTCGACCATGCCGCCGTGGCATTGGCCATGGCGGTGACTACGGTGTTGTAGTTCGAGCCAAAGGAGGTGCTCACGCAATAGGAGATGTGGATCTTCTGGTTGTCGTCCCATCGATCGACGGCATTTCCCACGCGATTCACGATCAATGCGCCTTGCCTGACGTACTGCTCGAAGAATGCTTTGAGTTCGTCGCGGTTTTGAAGTGGGGTATCCCCGTCCACGATGTAAATACCCGTCTCGGGCTCGCGGTAAACGGTGGCTTCGAATTCCTCGAAGCTCATCTGCGTATCACGGACTTCTTCCGCCGCCGAACCAGAAGCATCGGTGCCACAGCCCGCACCGCATGCCACGCCGGCCGCGAGAAGCACCAGCGCGGAAGCCAATCGCATGGAACGAAAACGCTGCTTCATGACCAAGGACCTCTCTTTTGTCCCTATTAAGCTGCCGGATCGGCAAGAACGCCGGGCATGGATCGGCTAATGGCATCGCGGGCCGAGCACCCCGAATCACGATGACGAAATCATGCGGATGAAAGCACGAACATGCACGGCCATACGGGGCGCGCTCATGTTCGATGCGTCCGAGCCGTCCGAAAAGCACCCCGGAAGGCGGGCACCTCGGAGCCACCCGTTTGTACGTACCGTTTCAATGCTGCGCAAGGGGCGAATCGATATTTGGAAATTGGCAATAGCCAGCGTCAATCACCACCCTGGCGCGTCCAAATTCGACGCAGCGGCAATGTTGTCCAAGCAACAAACAAGTTGCCCAACCGCCTGCCGGCCGCCTCAGACCTTCGGCCGACGTTTCGGCGGCTGGCTCACGATCGTCTTCACCGCGTTGGCGATGCGGCGTGCGCGCGTCTCGGGCTTCTTCGCTTCCTCGATGGCCTCGACGTGCTCGCGCTGATGCGAATAACTGAGCTCCTGCCAGCGCACCCACGCGTGCGGCTCCGCCTCGAGCGCCTTTACGAAGTCGGCCGGCGGTTCAATCGAACGCGCGTCCGTGTCGAGTTCCAACGTGACCTTCAATGTCTCGCCACCTTCGAGCTTTGCCGCCTCGCGATTGCTCTTGCGCAGAGGAATGCACGGGCCCTCGCCCATCGAGGCAATCGTGCTCCGGTACGTGTAGCCATTGAGGGTGACCTTGACAGGCGCGCGCACCTTGCCGAACACAGGCTTCGGATCGAACGTCACCGGGATGAAACACACCGAACCGTCGCGCACGATTGTCGTCTCGAAGGTCTTCTTCATCGCGCCCCAGAGTACTTCATCCGCGATTGGCAGACGTGCGGGATGGGTGTATCCAATAAAGCCCGCCCATGATCCCCGCCTATCGAGCCGACCACGTCGGAAGCCTTTTGCGGCCGCGCGAGCTCCTTGCTGCACGGTGGCGCGGCGTCCCTGCGGAGGAGCTCTCCGCCATCGAAGATCGTTACGTGCTCCGCCTCCTCGCCCAGCAGCAAATGCTCGGGCTCGATGTCTTCACGGATGGCGAGCTGCGTCGCAGCAACTTCATGAGCAACTTCACCGATGCCGTGGAAGGTCTCGACCTCGATGGGGCAGTGTCGCGCAGGTGGGACGCGTCGAAGCGCGATAGCCGCGTACCCGTGAGCAACGTGACCGGCGTCGTCGTGTCCAAACTGCACCAGCGGCGGGGGCTCACCACCAACGAGTTACCCTTTCTGATCCAGCGCTCGCCCGGCCCCTTCAAGATCACACTTCCGAGCGCCACGCAGTTTCCCGCCATTGCCTACAAGCGCGGGGTTTCCGATGCCGCGTATGCATCGCACTCGGAGCTTCTCTGGGACATCGTGTCCATCGTGAAGGCCGAGGTGGCCGCTCTGGCCCAAGCGGGCGTTCCGTACATTCAAATCGATGCGCCGCGATACAGCTATTACATCGACGAGAAGTGGCGCGGGTGGATGCAGAGCGAGATGGGCGTCGATCCGGAGGCCGCGCTCGACGAAGCCATTGCCGCCGACAATGCCTGCTTGGACGCCGGGCGGCGCGACGGCGTCACCTTGGCGATCCATCTTTGCCGCGGGAACAACCGCAGCCACTGGTATGCCGAGGGCGGATACGACGCCATCGCCGAAAAGCTCTTTTCGAGCTTGAACGCCGATCGATTCCTTCTCGAATACGACGACGAGCGCTCGGGAAGCTTCGACCCCCTTCGTTTCGTGCCGCACGGCAAGTTCGTGGTTCTCGGGCTGGTGACCAGCAAGACCCCCACGCTCGAATCGGTGGAGACCTTGCGCGCACGGGTCGACGAGGCATCGCGCTACGTGCCGCTCGAACACCTCGCGCTCAGCCCGCAGTGTGGTTTCGCCTCCACCATGGAGGGAAATATTCTCACCGAAGAGCAACAATGGGCGAAGCTCGAGCGCGTGGTGCAGACCGCACGCCAGATCTGGGGTTGAGCCCAGCGGGGTTGAGCTAAGTTGGGGGGGCGAGATCGCCCATGCACGTTCACCTGATTGCGCCCTCCAACGAAGATTCCACGTACATCAAGCCTTTGTGGGTGGCGACGTTGGCTGCCCACACGCCGGACGACGTGGAGCTTACATTTCACGACGACGGCCTGGACCCCATCGATCTGGAGAAAGCCCAAGACGTGCCCGATCTGGTGGGCATCAGTGTGAACTCGAAAACCGCGGCACGGGCCTACGCCATTGCCGAGTCGTATCGAAAGCGCGGCTCCAAAGTCGTGCTCGGCGGGATCCACGTCACCGCACTTCCGGACGAGGGCCTCGAGCACGCCGATGCCGTCGTCTCCGGCGAAGCCGAATTTCTCTGGCCCAAAGTCATCGAGGATGCGCGCAAAGGCCGGCTCGGACAAACGCGCTCGTTGCTTTCGCGCCGCGTGTACAAGCACGACGAGTGGCCTGCGCTGGAGAACCTTCCATTGCCCAAGCGCGGTCTCATCAAATCGGTGCGCTACGTGCCCTTCGATGTGGTGCAAACCACCCGGGGCTGCCCATTCCCCTGCGAATTTTGCAGCGTCTCGACGTACAACGGCACCACGTTCCGCTTTCGCCCGGTGCGGGAAGTGATTCGCGAGCTCGAGGATGTCGGCCCGCGCATTCTCTTCGGCGACGACAATGTGATGATCCACACGAAATACAGCCACGAGCTGTTCGAGGCCATGGTGCCGCTCAAAAAGCACTGGGTGGCCCAAGCCTCGCTCGCGGCCTTGCACCGGGTGGAGAACGTGAAAGTCATGGCCCGCGCGGGGTGCCGCGCGCTCTTCATCGGCTTCGAATCGGTGGACGATGGGACCGTGCGCACCGTCGGCAAAAAGCAAAACAAGCCGCGCAAATACCAGGAGATCGTGCGCATGCTGGCCGATCATGGCATTGCCGTGTGGGGCAGCTTCATCTTCGGCCTCGACGACGACAACGGCGATTCCTTCGAGCGCACCGTCGAATTTTGCATCGAGTCCCGGCTGACCATGGCCCTTTTCGCCCTGCTCACACCGTACCCGGGCACCAAGCTTTACAAGCGCCTCAAATCCGAAGGGCGCCTTTTGCGCGATCGCTGGTGGCTCGAACGCGACCACGATACGGGGGCTCCATTCTTCGAGCCGGCGCGCATGTCGCGCGACGAGCTGCGCTCGGGCTGGGTGCGCGCCTGGCGATCGATGTATTCGTATTCCTCGATTCGAAAACGGTACGATTTTGCGCTCGACCATTCGTGGATCCAAAACATCGCGTATTGGCCCATCAATTTGATGATGCACGAATTGGCCGAACGAAAAATCGCCGGAGGGGATCGCGAATGGCGCAAGCACCGCGCGCTCGAATTGCCTTTTGGGCTCTAGCCGCGTTGGCCGCGTTGGCCGCGCTGGGCTGCAGCCCGCACGGATCGCCGAGGGCGGACGTCGCCGTCCAGCACGAAGCCGCGTTCGACGCGGAATTGCGCCATCGCATCGAGCTTGCGGAGACCTATGCCAAAAGCCGCCCGGGCATCGCCGGCATTGTCTTGCGCGATCGCGAGACGGGCGCGGTCTGGCGCACCGCGGACGCGAAGACGCGCATGTGGGCCTGCTCCACGCCGAAGCTCGCCATCGCGGTGGACCTACTCGTGCGCGAGGATCAAGGCACCGTCGCATTGACGGCCGAGGACCGCGCGCACATGCACGACATGCTGCACACGAGCGACAACGCCGCGGCCCATGCCCTATGGAATCGCTACGGCGGCGAAGCGGAATTCGGTGCGCGATTTCCGCGCTATGGCATGACGGACATGACCTTCACCCGCGAGCACCCACACCACTGGGGCTGGATCCGCACCACCGCCGACGATCTGGACCGCCTGGTGAACTTCGTACTCACGCGAATGCCGCCCAAGCACCGCGACTACCTCGTGCGCGAAATGCGCATGGTCGATCCCAACCAGCAATGGGGCGTTTGGGGCGCAGGCGCCGCCGCCCAGCCGGGCAACAAGAACGGCTGGGCCGATGACAACGACGACGGATCCTGGATCACGAACTCCGTGGGTTTCGCCGGTCCACGCGAGCGATTCTCCCTCGCCATCATGAACGACACCAAGGTCGTCCAAGGCGGCTTCGAGGTGGGCCGCACCACCACGACCGAAATCAGCCGCATTCTTTTCGACGGCTATTTTAATTAATTAGCCGTCACCTATTCGGGTGACTGCCCGAATAGCGGCCCGGTTCTTATTCCATCTTCGAGCACTGCCCGAGGAGGGACACATGCGACCGGGTACGCTTCTACCGATTCTCGTCGTGATGTTCGCCGTGGCGTCTGCGTTCTTGGCCTGCGAAAGCAGCGAGCCGGCGCGCCCGCCCGATCCGTCCACCCACGAATCCATCGTGACCTTCGGGCACGGCGTTTTCGTCGGCGCGAACGGCAAATCCATTTCGCCCGATTTGGCGCTGCTGCGCCGCACCCAGGAAGAGTTCATCGACATGCTGCGCCGTGAGGCCGCGGCCATGGGCCACCCCTCGTCCCACGCCACCGAAACCCGTATTGCCGGCGAGGTCGCCGACGAGGTTCTCGCGCGGGCGCGGTTCATCGATTGGCTGAACGAGGACGTGCGCCCCGTGGATCGCATCCGCATCGGCACCGTCAACGAAGCGCTTCGCGCGTATTACATCGAGCACTTCGCCCCTGGCGACGTCGCCGCCAACGAGGCGCGCAAAATGAATCTTCTGACCGCCACGAACTCGGGCGGCGAAAAGTACATTCGCGAATGCATGGCCGCCGGCGTGCCCATTCCTCCGCCGATGTTTTCCAGCGCGTGGACGAACCGCGGTCTCATCGACGACGACTTCCTCGGCACCGGCGGCGCGGAGGTCATGCATTACGAGAGCACCCAGCCCGCGGGCACCTGCTTGGCGCTGCCGCGCTACATGGCGGACAACAAAACGATTTCCCTTCTCGGGATCATCTGCCTCGGCACCGTGAGCAACAAAGCCTGCTTCTGGGACAGCCCTCGGAGCGGCCCGAAGTTCACCCGCGGCGAGGTGATCGACATCAATCGCTTCGTCGGTGGATTCGACCTCAAGGCCAACAACCAGGGCGAGTGCACGGATTGCCACGGGGGCGAAAATCCCTTCGTCGTGCACCCCGAAAAGACGCCCTTCGTCGGATTCTCGGCGTTTGGCACGTCCTGGTACGATCCGCTCGTTCACACGGATTGGCTGCAGAACTCCGCGCCCACCAACTTGCTCGACGCGATTTCATCGCCCGGCCGTTGCGACAGCTGCCATCGCGCGGGCGGGTCCGGGCGGTTTCCGGCGCTTTCGACGCGCATGAGCGGCTATTGCTCGCGCGTCTTCGAAAATGCGGTGAGGTCGCGGCCGTCGCCGGGAACCATGCCCCCGTACGATATGGATCAATCGCAGTTCAAAGCGCACATCGATGCACTTCGCGCGCAGTGCAAAGCACCGCCGTCGACCGGCACCGTGGTCCCCGTCGACACGAAGGATGATCCGTCGCACGTCTCGCCGCCCATCGTCATCGATCCGCTCTACGCGTGCGCCACGCAGGTCGCCGTCCGCGGGGCCATCCTCGATGCGAAGGTGACGCTATCCATCAACGGGGTAGACGTGGGAAGCCTCATCGCCCGCAACCCCGCGCAAGAGGTATTCAATGTTCCGGCATTGTCCGTGGGCGACGAAGTGGTCGCGCGCCAAGAGTCGCTCGGCGTCGTATCCGGGCCGTCGGCCACCGTCAAAGTGCGCGATCACAAAGTCGATTACCCGGCGGGCCTGCCCGCGCCGGTCATCGACCCTGCGCTGATCTACGAATGCGCCGAGATCATCTCCGTGCGCCACGTTCCTGGGGCGCA
Organism: Sorangiineae bacterium MSr12523; assembly: GCA_037157775.1. Taxonomy (NCBI): domain Bacteria; kingdom Pseudomonadati; phylum Myxococcota; class Myxococcia; order Myxococcales; family Pendulisporaceae; genus Pendulispora; species Pendulispora brunnea. The sequence continues at coordinate 12,072,027 of CP089982.1, read as the reverse complement.
ACTCACCGTCACGGTCAACGGCGGTTCCGCCGTCACCGGCGGAACGAGCACGGATTGGACGGCCATCTGGCCGGGCAAGCGCCCCTTCACCGTGGGGGACGCCTTCGAGGCGAAAATCCAACTATGCAGCGACGTAAGCCCGCTATCGGCGGTCGAAAAAGCCGTCGCGGCGCCGTCCAGCCTCTCCGCACCCACCTTCGATCCGCCCATGACGTTCACCGGCCAGGAGCTGGTGAACCTCTCGTCACTGACCAATGGGACGCACACGAAAATCGACGTCGCCGGTGTGGGCTCCGCCGGGGGCTTCACCACGCCCATATCGTGGTTTCCCAATTACGATATCAAGACACCGCTTGGGCGAAGCCTCATTTCGGGTGACGTCTTGGTGGCGCAGCAGACGTTGTGCAAACCAGGGCCCACCACCAAGACACCGCCGGCAAGTCGGTGCGAAGAGCTACCCGCACCGCGCATCCACCAGCCGATTGCCGGCACGAATTTCGTCGTCGTATGGCAATCGATCCCCGGCGCACGCATCCGCGTCTACGACGCAGGCGGGAACGAACTCGGGGACGGAAGCGGCACCATCATCGTGCTGAGCCGGAACCTCACCGATAGCGACGTCCTCACCGTCGTGCAACAAGTGGGCGACTGCCGCAGCAAAACGGGTTACCGCATCAGCGTCCGCGGCAAAAATTAGCGCCGACGCTGCACGCGGGAAGGTTTTCACCGGGCCTGGGTATCATCGATGGGATGATGCCCTACCGCACGCGCTACGGGCTGGATGACCTCGAGCTCGTGCCCGACCCCGAGCTGCTCGCGCAGCAGCGCCGGCAGCGGCTTCGCCGGCGGCTCACCGGCCTCGGGGTGCTCGTCGGTGTGGGCGGGCTGGTGACGTGTGCTCTCGTGCTTCACGATCGACATGATCGCCGCGTGCGCCTCGAGCAGACATGGCAGGCGTGGGATCGGCTGGCCACGTGCCTGGTGGGGACGCAGGGCACGTTCACGCCGGAGCAGGCGAGCCTCCGTGTGCGCAATGCGCAACTCGCCATTCTCGGCCTCCCCTGGAATCGATGGAGCGAAAGTGAGATTCCGGTATGGCCCGGGCGATGCGGCCCGCTCGCGCATCGCCTCGCGGCAGCCGCACGAAGGCAAGGGAGCACTCCCACACTGGTCGATTCGAGCCAAGCCTTCGCCCATGATCTGTCCGAACCGGACGACGGCACGGCCAACCTCCAGTCGCACGTTCGCGCCCTCTTCGCCGCCGCGGCCGCGATCCCATTGGCCGCAGACCGCGCGCACGACGCCGACGAAGCACCTGCTCCCGCATCGCCCTTGAACGTGACCACACTCCCCAGGGCCGCGCGCATGCGGGGCGAGTGGGTTCCCGTATCCGGTATACGCCCGTCACCGTTTTACGATGGCACGCTGCGCGTCATGGTGGGAGGCCTTCTGCCGGAGCGTGCCGCGTGCGTGCTCGCGCACGACGGGACGGAGATGACGTGCTCGCCCATGCACACACCCAAACGCTCCAACGTCACCTCGGGCCTCGAGGTGTTCTACACATCCGGGCGCGAGACGCACCTGGAGCTGGACCCGGCATGGTGCCTCGGCACGTGGCTCAAGCCCTGTCCATCGGCACTCGAAGATGGCAGTCTGGCGTATATCGGAGACAAGGACGACAGTTTGACGCGTGTCGAAGACGGCTGTCCCTCGAAGAGCCCCTCGCGACGGGTTCGCATTGCGGCGCAGGGAGACTTCGACGATGTCGCGCGCGCCCAAGAAGCGTCGAATGCCCCGCCGAGCCTCGGCCGCTGCCGGGCGAACGGCACCGATGTTCTCGCCGTCGGGAGCAGCTGGGGACATATCTATCTTTCCTTCTTGGGCACACGCGGCTGGTCCCCGCCCGTCTGGTACAATGGATACGTTAGCCAACTTCAATGTGCGGCGGGCGAAGCCATTCTGACCGGTGTGGAGCCTTCGTTCTTCGAACAGCGCGCCCACCCGTTGCCCTTCGTCGACGGGGTGCTCCGAGAGATCCATTGCACGGACGTCGCTTGCACGTCGAAATCGATGCGTCTCGCGGAACGGCCTTATCATTCGAGCGACATTCTTCCAGCCGACCACGATTCCGTGGCCACGGCCTACCTCGATGGAAAGCTGTTGGTCGTGTGGTCCGCCGGCACACGCGGCGGTCTTCGCATGAGGATGGCCCCCATCGAGAGCATCATGTCGGTGCCCGATACCGTTCTTTACGACGACCATGTTCGTGCCGGGAGTTTTCAGGACATCTCCACCCTCCACGGCTTTCGCCTCGTTCCTTTTGCATCGGGGGCGCTCTTATTTCTAGAAACGGTGGAAGGCACTTTCGCGCTCCGAATTGGATCGACGGGAGCGCTGGAACCTCTTCCGTCGAAGATCGTCACGCGGTGACGATTCGCGCGGCTGTAGTAATACGGCCCATATGACCGACGAGCGATTCGAACGAGGGTTGAAGATCTTTCGTAGTCTCAACGCCGAACCGACGGCGAGCCCCGCCGACACCTTGGCGGACCTTGCGCCGGACTTCGGGCGGATGACCTTGTGCGCCTTGGGCGACTTCCTTGGCCGGCCCGGGCTCGACGTGCGCACGCGTGAAATCGCCACCGTGTGCATGCTGTCCGCGCTCGGAAATTGTGAACCTCAGCTACAGCTCCACATCGGCATGGCCTTGCGCGCGGGGGCGGCGCCCAAGGAGATCGTGGAAGCGTGCATGCAGGTCAGCGGATATGCCGGCTACCCGCGTGCGCTCAATGCCCTCGCGGTCGCGCGCCGCGCCTTTCAGGAGCACGGCGTCACCTTGAGCGACGCGCCCCGTGAGGTCGTGCTCGCCTTCGTGAACGCGTTCCAGTCGGGCGACTTGGAACGCGCCCTCGGCCTGCTCGCCGAGGACATCGTGCTGCACGTCCCCGGCGATCGCGCGGTGATCCCCTGGGCGGGCACCTGGCGCGGACGCGACGAGGTGCGCGCGTTCCTCATCGCCGAAAGCTCCGAGGCGCAGCACACCTACTTTCGCCCCGACGAACCGCTCGCCTGCCACGATCGCGTCTTTCTTCCCGGCGCCGAAGGCTTCCGCTTCGTGAACCGCAACTCGTCGTACGAAGGAAAATTCGTCGCCGAGTTCGCCGTCCGCAACGGCGCCATCACCCTTTTCTACATGCACCACGACAGCGCAGGCATTGCCAAAGCCTTCACTCGGGCCTTCCGGCCCTCGTAGGCCTCATCTGCCATCGCGTCCCAGTGTCCGCTCGGTTCACTTCGTAATTCGTATTCTTCCGTCGTGGAAGGAAAACTCCTCAAGGGTCATTTTTTCGGGGTCGCGTTGGCTCGCTTCGCTAAGCTCACGACGGCTGCAGCCCACATGGCCCCGCCGAAAGGCACGGAGGCACATCTCATGAAAGTCGAACGACAAGATCCCATCGTCCTCGTAGACCTCCGCGCAGCACACGATCTGCTCACCGGCGCCAGCGCCCTCGATGCGCCCATCGCCATCCTCGACAGCGCCGTCCTCGAGCTGCCGCGTTTTGGCATGCTCGTACTCGCCAGCAAGGACAAGGGCGCGCCCATCCCCGAGGAAGTGAGCAAACGCTGGAAAGAATGGGTCGAGTCCCGCACCAACGAGATCAAAGGGAAGTGCGCCGGCATCGCCATGGTCACCAGCTCCACGGCGCAGTCGATGGTTTTGCGCCTCGCCGCACCCGTGATCAAACGCATGTTCCACGCGACGACGAAGCCCTTCTCCGACGAAGCGAGCGCCCGGGCGTGGCTCGCGTCTCAATTGGGGTGAGCTTTGGACCAATCGAGGGAGCGCCATTCATTTTAATTTTTGACTCGCAGGTACAGAAATCGTACCTTTCAATCCATGGGCAGGCCCAAGCAGTTCGATCCCGACGCGGCCGTCGCCACTGCGATGGACCTGTTCTGGCGCAAAGGCTATGGCGCCACGACCCCGGCCGATCTCGTCGAGGAGCTCGGGATCGGCAAGGGCAGCTTGTACAACACCTTCGAGAACAAGCGCGCGCTCTTCGAGCAGGCGCTGCGTCGGTACGGGGACGAGCGCGTCGCAGGCTTGATGGCAACCCTCGCGCAGCCAGGCCCCGTGCGCGCAAGGCTGCAGGCAGCGCTCGAGCGGCTTGCCACCCCGGAGCGCGCAAAGCTGCGGCGCCGCGGTTGCCTCGCCGTGAACACGGCCGCGGAATTCGGCGACGAGGACGAGGCGGCGGCAGCCATCGTGCGCGGCATTTTCGAGCGAATGGCGCGCGCGCTCCAGGCCACCATCGAAGAGGGCCAACGCACCGGCGAAATCGACGCGCACCGCAACGCGAAGGACATTGCGAGCCTCATGCTGACGACGATTCTCGGCATGACCGTGCTCGCCAAGGTCTCTCCCAAGCCCGACGCCTTGGTCCGCGCCGTGCGCGCGGCCATGGCCGCATTGTAACGGTTTTTTTTCGTCCATTTTTGACCTCAAGGTAAAGAAAAGAGGACCTCGCCATGCTGCAGGACGATGCAAAACGAGAAGCCAACAAACGAACCGTTCTTGCTTTCTACGAGGCCGGGCTGCGGCAAAAGGATTATGCCACCGCCTCCAAACTCCTCGGCGACCGTTACGTGCAGCACAATCCGCTCATCGCCGATGGGCATGCAGGTTTCGAGGCCTTTCTCGCTTTTCTAAAAGAGAAGTTTCCCAACTTGCGCGCCGACGTCAAACACGTTTTTGCGGAGGGCGACTTCGTCATTGCCCACGTGCACGGGGTGCGCGAACCCGGGCAGCGCGGATCGGCCATTGTCGATATTTTCAAATTGGAAGACGGCAAAATCGTCGAACACTGGGATGTCATGCAGCCCATTCCGGAGGAATCGGCCAACCCCAATGGGATGTTTTGACCATGGGCGCCATCGAAACGCACCGCGGCGGATGCCATTGCGGAAACGTACGCTTCGAAGTGGAAACCGATCTCGCACGGGTCGTGGAGTGCAACTGCTCGCATTGCTCGCGAAAGGGCTTCTTGCTGACCTTCGTGACCGCCGACCGATTCTCGCTTTTGCAGGGGGAGGAGTCGCTCGCCAATTATCGATTCAACCGGCGCGTGGCCGATCATCTCTTTTGCAAACAATGTGGTGTCGAGTCGTTTTGGCGCAGCGTCAAACCCGACGGTACGAAAATGGCTATCGTGAACGTGCGCTGCCTCGACGACGTGCCGCCCGGCTCCTTCACGGTGACGCTGGTCGACGGGAAGAGCCGCTGAGGGCTACGATGGCGCCGTGATCCGAGGAAGAAAGCTGCGGCTCGTTGCCTTGGCCATGGTGCTCGCGCCGCTTGCACTGCTCGCGAGCTCGTTTCTCGCGGCGCCACTTCCCGCACCGGCGCCGCTGCCCGATCCCGTGCCGGCTGCATCACCGCCCGCCGGCATGGCGCTCTTCCAATTGCCCACGGGCGTGACGCATCGAAGTGCGGCTTTTGCGTACCGCGGTGGTTCTTTTCGCGATCCGCGTGATTTCACGATGACCGCGGCCCTGGTCCAACACCCGCGCGGCGATCTGCTCATCGACACCGGCTTCGGCCGCAACATCGATGCGCATTTTCGTGAGATGCCCTTTCTCTTCCGCGCCATCACGTCCTTCGATCGGGGCCGCTCCGCCGCCGAGCAGCTCGAAGCCGCGGGCTACGATCGCACGCGGCTTCGCGGCATTCTGCTGACCCATGCGCACTGGGATCACGTCAGCGGCGTCTCGGACTTTCCCGAGGTACCGGTCCTGGTGACCTCCGAGGAACGCCGCTTCATCGAAGACGGAGGCCGGCTCACCGCCGTGGCCCGCATGGCCGCGCCGCACTACGAGACGTACGCCTTCGACGGCGGCGCCTACCTCGGCTTTCCTCAAAGCCACGATCTCTACGGCGATGGATCCATCGTCGTCGTGCCGGCGCCGGGGCATACGCCGGGCTCGATCATCGCTTTCGTTGCGCTTCCCAACGGACATCGCTACGCCTTCGTCGGCGATCTGGCGTGGCAGCGCGAAGGCATCACCGAGCGCGAAGAACGCCCCTGGCTCGCGCGCACCTTCGCCGACCGCGATCCACCTCGCGTCCGGGAGAACCTTTTGCGCATGGCGGCGATCGCCACGCGCTTTCCCGATCTCACCTTGGTGCCCGCCCACGACGCCCGCGCCTTCGCCGCCCTGCCGACGCTTTAGCGCGCCCAATCACGTTAGCCGCTGCACGATGGCGAGAATATTTCCTTCCGTATCTTTGAACCACGCGGCCTTGGCGCCCCCGGCGGTGCAGATGCCATTGCGCATCCCGGGCATGTCGTACTCTTCGAAGCGCACGCCCTTGGCCTTGAGCTCGTCCACCTCCCGTTCGATGTCCAGAACATCCCAAAAGGCTTGGCTCGCCTGCGATGTTCCCGCGTTCGGCGTCGGGTAGAGAAAACAGGCACTGCCGCCGGCAAACTCGTAGGCGACGCCACCGGAAAGTTCGGCCTTGGGCTTGAAGCCGAGCGTTCCCTCGTAAAAGCGCCGCGCTCGAGCTACGTCCTTGGCCGGGAGATACGCGTACATCGGTGAATTCTGCAACATGGGAACCTCCTCGTTGTTCGCACGAAGGACGAACGAACCGTGCCAACACCGACGATGCGCGCGACGTTTTTAGCGAGCCCGTGACGGATTCACGCATGCGGGCACAACACGCGGGTATGACCCTCCCGATTCGCTTGACCCTCGCTTCCCTCTTCTCGTTGCTCGCGTGGAACGTGGCTGCGTGCGCGGCCGATTCCGACACCGGAAACCGTTCGACGGATGACCCGCTCGCAACCGCCGCCGACGGCGGATGCGATCCCGCGCCCCCAAACGACGCCGGCACCGACGCTGGCGGAGTATGCCGCGGAACGCCATTTCAACAGGCGCTCGTGGTGCCTTTGCCCAGCACGTATACGGTGGCGGGCTACACGTTCGGATACAGGGAATTCGACTTCGCAACGCAACAGGATCCCCGCCGCATTCTCCATCATGCGCACGATGATTTCGTGAATGGGAATCTGCAGATCCAACAAGAGGAGCAAATTTATCACCCCGAGGAGCGCATTCTGTCCGTCGCCGGCTACCAACGCATTTCCAAGATCACGCGCGCCGGACAACCCAGTGAGTACCGCGTACGCCAATCGAGCGATGCGAATCTCATGGACTACACGTACAATCTACCCACGCTCGGGCCCACCTCGGTCATGACCACCGTCGACCGCTGGAATACGCCGGGCACCGGCCGCACCGAGTATTACCTCGTACGCAACGGTGCGGAGATTTATGAAAAAGAAGGGTACAAAACGGTATGGTCCATGGCCGCGAACCTAACGGGTTCCGGCACCAGTGGATGGGAAGGCCTTGCGGCCACCTCCGAAGAATCGACAGGAGGCCTCGTTCTCTTTCTCGGGGGTAAACTCAATACGGGCGGGTACGGCATTTTCGAGCAGCGCTGGCCGAACTCCCTGCCCTCGAGCGCGGGCACGGCGACATTGGTCGTACCCAATACGAACGACATTCCCTTCGGCGTCTCCGACGACGGATGCGAACTGTACGCAAGCCGTAAAAATGGCGCCGCCTTGGAGGTGGTCATCTATCGACGTTGAGCGCGATCATCGTGTCGCGACGCCATCCGCGAAATGAACGGATCATGAATGGACGCGGCGCAGGCGCGCCGCGTCCGTGGCAGGGGGCACGCCGAACATCTTGCGGTATTCGCGGCTGAATTGAGAAGAGCTGTCGTACCCCACCTCGAAGCCGATGGCGCCGGCGTCGCGCCCTTCCACGAGCAAGCGGCGGCGCGCTTCCTCGAGGCGGATGCGCGTTCGGTATTGCAGCGGCGACATCGCCGTCACCACCTTGAAGTGGCGATGAAACGAGGTCACGCTCATGCGAGCAAGCTTCGCGAGATCCTCGATGCTCATCGGCTCCGCGTAATGCGATTTGATCCAATCGGTCACCTGACCAATTTGCGACAGGTGCGTTCCCGCCGTGGCGAATTGCGCGAGCAACGTGCCCAACTCGCCCTGCAGCAACCGGTAATGGATTTCGCGCTCGATGAGCGGTGCCATGACCGGGATATCGGCAGGCCGATCGAGCAGGCCCATCAACCTGGCCACCGCCTCGAGAAGATCGTCCGTATGACGCACGACGGCCAGCCCCGAAGAGGGACCGGCCGGCGACGGCGGATCGGGCATCGCGAGCAACAACTCCGCCATGCGCGCGCGATCCAGGTCCAAGGTGATCGCAAGGTGCGGGGTATCGGCACTGGCTTTCGTCACGCGCGCCGTGACCGGCAGATCCGCCGTGGCAATGAGGGATTCGCGCGCACCGATGTCGTACGTGCGATCGCCAAGGAGGACTTGCTTGCGGCCCTGCACCACCACGCAGAGCCTTGGATCGTACATGCTGCGCACGGGCGGTGTCGGCTCGCGGACGTGGAAAAGCGTGAGCCGCGGGATGCTCGTGGCCTGCCGCCGCGCCGTGCAGTGGCGAACGATGGCGTCGCGGATTGAAAGGATCGTGCAAGGAACTGGCAGCATCGCCCTAACGCCTCGCGCCGCGCCGACCGCATACCTTGGCCATGACCCACGATACCCCGATATGGTTCATCACCGGTTGTTCGAGTGGCTTTGGCCATGAGATCGCCAAACTCGTTCTCGCCCGCGGCGGGCGCGCGGTGCTGACGGCACGCCGTCCCGAGCAGCTCGGCGCGCTCGTGAAGGAGCATGGATCCCGCGCGCTGGCCCTGCCGCTCGACGTCACCGATCGCGCGCAGATCGATCGCGCCGTGACCGCCGCCGAGGAGCATTTCGGCCGCGTCGATGTCCTGGTCAACAATGCCGGCTACGGTTACCTGGCGGCGATCGAAGAAGGTGAGGACGACGCCGTGCGCGCCCAGTTCGAGACCAACGTCTTCGGCCTCGTCGCCACCATCCAGCGCGTGCTTCCCGGGATGCGCGCACGGCGGCGCGGCCACATCGTCAACTTCTCCTCGCTCGGCGGGCTCGTCGCCTTCGCCGCCACGGGCTACTACCACGCGACGAAGTTCGCCGTCGAAGCCCTGTCGGAATCGCTCGCGCAAGAGGTCGCCCCCCTCGGCATCAAGGTGACCATCGTCGAACCGGGCGCCTTCCGCACGGAGTGGGCGTCCAAGTCCCTCCGCGAATCGTCCATCGTCCTCGACGACTACGCCGCCACGGCCGGCAAGCGACGGGGCTCGACGCGCGCAAGCGGTGGCAAGCAACCCGGCGATCCCGCCCGGGGCGCTGCAGCCGTCCTCGCGGCCGTCGACGCGGAAACGCCGCCGCTTCGCCTCCTACTTGGTGCGTCCGCGTTGCAGATGGCGCACCAGCGACTCGATGTTCTCCGCGGCCAATTCGATGCGTGGCGGGACACCTCCCTGAGCGTCGATTATCCGGCACCGTAGCGCGGCCCCTGCGCTACGCTGCCGCCATGCGCCGACCTCTCGTGGTGGCTTTGGCCGCGATCCTGCTCGACGTTGCGTCCACCGCCACCGCCTCGAGCTCCGGGGCCTTACCCGCCGACTACGTCGATCCCTTGATCGGCACGAGGGGCGGCGGCAACACGTACCCCGGCGCGACCGCTCCCTTCGGCATGATGGCGTGGAGCCCCACCAGCACGCGCGGCGATCAGACCAGCACGGGCGCGGCCAACGGCTACGAGTACGGCACCACACGCCTGCGCGGCTTCAGCCTCACGCACGTCAATGGCGCCGGCTGCAACCCCGGCGCCGCCGGCGACGTTCCCATTTTCCCGCACGCGGGGGACGTCACCTCCTCGCCCACGGCCGACGTCACCGACGCCATCTACGCGAGCGATTTCACGCACGCCGCCGAGCGCGCACAACCCGGACGCTACGAGCTCGGTCTGGCCAACGGCGTGGCGACCGACGTGGCCACCACCGAGCGCGCCGCCATCGGCACATTTCGATTTCCCGAGGGCAAGCCGGCCAATCTGCTGTTTCGCACGTCGAACTCGCTCAATGGCAGCGAGGATGCCGAGACCCACCTCGATCCGGAGCACCGCCGCGTGATTGGCTCGGTGCTCACCGGGGCCTTCTGCGGCCGGCGCGCCAATGGCGGCAGCAACAACCGGAAAAGCTATTACCGACTTCACTTCGTCGCCGAGTTCGATCAGCCCTTCACGGGCACCGGCACCTGGAAAGACGCGACCCTCCAGCCCGGGGGGCTCCATCAAACCGGCGGCGAGGGCTACGCCACCGGCAACGACCGCAAAGGTCGCGGCTCCGGCGGATACGTCACCTTTGCGCCGGGCAGCCACGTGACCATGCGGCTCGCCATCTCGTACGTCAGCCTCGAGGGCGCGCGCGAGAACCTGCGCGCCGAGCTCCCCGGCCGCGCCACCGTCGACAGCGTGGCCTCCGCCACCCGGCGCGCGTGGAACCATCACCTGGGGCGCATCCAGGTCGGCGGCGGCACCGGCGCCCAACGCACCATCTTCTACACGGCGCTCTACCATGCGCTCCAGCAGCCAAACCTGGTCAGCGACGTCGATGGCCGCTACCTCGGCATGGACCGGCAGCCACACCGCATCGAGCGCGGCCAGGATGCGCAGTATTCCAATTTTTCCGGCTGGGACCAGTACCGCGCGCAGATCCAGTTGCTCGCGCTGCTCGAACCGCGCGTCGCGGGGAACTTCGCGCAGTCGCTGCTCAACTACGCCAAGCAGAACGACGGCGTCTGGGACCGCTGGGTGCACATCAACGGCGCCACCCACGTGATGACGGGCGATCCCTCCGCCGCCACACTCGCGACGTTCCACGCCATGGGCGTGCGCAACTTCGACACGCGCGGCGCGTTCGATTCGCTGTACCGGCAGGCCACGGTGCCCCGCCCCGAGGGACTCGAGGACGCCGGTTGCCCCGGCCAATGCGTCGGGCAGCGCCCCAACCTCGCGCAGTACCTCGCCTCGCATTACAGCGCCAACGACGCGTGCCACTGCTGGGGCGGCGCCGCGGAAACGCTCGAGGATTCCGTGGCCGACTTTGCACTCGGCCGCTGGGCGCAGTCGCTCGGCTACCACCGCATCGCCGGCGAACTCGCTGCCCGCGGTGGCTATTGGCGCAACGTCTTCAACCCCGCAACCGGGTACATCCAAGCGCGCAACCTCGACGGCGCCTGGGTCACGCCGTTCGATCCGGCCAGCGATCGCGGCTTCGCGCAGGGCTCGAGCGCCGCGTACACGTGGATGGTCCCGCACGACGTCTCCGGCCTTGCCGAGGCCATGGGGGGACGCGACCAAGCCATCGCGCGACTCGATGCCTTCTTCCACGACGCCCACGGCGGTTGGCTCCTGCGCGGAGGCGGCCCGCTCAAGTACGATCCGACCAACGAGCCCGACATCCACGCGCCATGGCTCTACAACGAGCTCGGTCAACCACGAAAAACGCAGGAGACCGTGCGCGAGATCGTGAACACCGTCTACACCACGGGGCCTTCCGGGCTCCCGGGCAACGACGATCTCGGCACCATGTCCGCCTGGTACGTCTTCGCCGCCTTGGGCCTCTACCCGCGCACGCCCGGCTCCGCGGAACTGCTCCTCTCGGCGCCTTTGTTTCCAAGCGCGTTCGTCCTGCCCGATGGCGGTGCGCCCATCGTGATTTCCACGTCGGGCGAAGGGAAATACATCGAGAGCCTGCGCGTCGACGGCGTCCCTTACCGGGATTGGAAGCTCGGCGGCAGCTTCCTGCGCGAGGGAGGCATTCTCTCGTTCACGTTGTCGGCCACCTAGTCGATCAGACGAGCCCGAAGCCGCGTCACGTCCGTCCGGCTCATTCCGGCACCGAGCAGGTAAGCCTCCACGTCCAGGCCCTCCAAGGTCCGGCGAAGCGCCTCGCGCGCGGTCGTATTCTTTCGGGCGAGGATCCGGGCCACCTCGTCGAGGTCACCATTTCCCATGCCCATGCGCTCGAACAGGGTGCGGAGTGGTTCGGTCGTCAGCTCGTAATCGTCGGCGATGGTCTCGATGTCGACATCGGCCAAGGCGAGCAGAAGCAAGGTAACGAGCCCCGTTCGGTCACGCCCCGCGGAGCAATGAAAGATCACCGTGCCCGGCGCCGCATTCGCGATGGCCGTCAACACCGCCACCACCCGCTCCGCTTTGCGCTCGAGGAACGGCCGATAATAGAGCGGGCTGCCATCGAGCTCCTGCGCGCGCAGAAACTGCCACAGTTCGACGTCGTCGATCCCATCCAGGGGCACGTGGACCCGAAGGATCTCCGGGTGCCGAAGCGCCGCCACCGCATCGGCCGTCGGGCGCGCTTCGCGCTCGTTGCGCAGGTCCACGACGGTGCGCACGCCTGCATCGTAAGCGGAGAGCCACCCCGCCGCGGTCACGAAGCGCAAGTCCGCCGAGCGAATGAGCTGCCCGAATCGAATGGCGCATCCGGCGCGGTTGCTCAGCCCCCCGAGATCCCGCGCGTTGTAAAAGCCCTCCCACGCCACGTGCCGTTCACGCATGCCATGAAGATTGGTCACGTTCTGCGTTAGTGTCCAGCGCGTCTTGATTTCGCAACTGCGCACCCTCACGCGTCCGTTCTGGGCGGCCAACGCCATGGAGGTCTTCGAGCGGCTCGCCTACTACGGCGCGCGTGTCGTCGTGCCGGTGTACATCGCGAGCTCGCAAGATCCCAACGGACTGCACTTCGACAATCGCGCCAAGGGCATCATCCTCACGTGCTGGACGCTGATCCAGTCCGTGCTGCCCATGTTCGTCGGCGGCTTCGCCGACAAGTACGGCCGGCGCGCCACCATGGCCTCCTCCATCGGGCTCAAGGTCGCGGGCTACGTGCTCATGGCCACGCAGCGCTCGTTCTGGGGCTTCTTCCTCGGATGCCAGGTGCTCGCCGTGGCCAGCGCCTTCTTCAAACCAGGGCAACAAGCCACCTTGGCCCGCGCGCTCGACGAGCGGAACTCCGCGCTCGGTTGGGGCATTTTCTACCAGGTCGTGGGCCTCGCCGGCTGGCTTGGCCCGCCGGTCGCGGGCTACCTGCGCCGCCTTTCGTGGAGCTGGGTCTTCCTCGCCTGCGCCGCCATCGTCGGACTCAATGGGCTCGTCCTTTTGACCTACCGCGACCCGCCGCCCTCCGCGGACGAGACCATGCGTACGCGCAGCACGTGGGGCGTGGTGGTGCACTCCGTGCGAACCATGCTGCGCCCGCGATTGCTCGCCTTCCTCGTGGCGATGTCGGGCTTCTTCGGCCTGTACTTCCAGCTCTTCGATTCGATGCCGAATTTCATCGAAGAATGGATCGATAGTCGCGACGTCATTGCCTTGTTCGGCCTTCGCGAAGGCTGGCTGGCCGTCCCCACGCCGCGCGGGCTGCAGGTGCCTCCGGAGCTGCTGATCAACGTCGAGGGCACGGCCATCGTCGTGCTCATGCTCCCCGTCACGGCGATGACCGCAAAGTTGGGGCGCCTCCCAGCCCTGGCCATCGGCGGCACCGTCGTATCGATGGGCTTTCTCCTGGCCGGCATCACACCGATGGGGCTTTGCGCGTTGTTCGGCATCTTCGTCTGCGCGCTCGGCGAGATGATCGCCGCGCCCAAGTTCTGGGCCTACTTGGCATCCATCGCCCCCCGCGGCGAGGAGGCACTCTACATGGGGTTCACCGGCGCACCCGCGGCCATCGGCGTCACGTCCGCGACCTATGCCGGCGGCTTCCTCTACGATCGCATCTCCGACAAGGCCAACCTGGCCCTGCGCTACCTCGGCGAACACCACCTGCTCACGCCCGAGGTCCTCGCCACGATCACGCGCACACAGGCCATGGCGGAACTCCAGCGCGCCACGCAACTGGACGCCACGCAAGCCACGCAGCTTCTCTGGGACACGTACCACCCGCACATGTTCTGGCTGGTCTTCGTCGGACTCGGCCTGGCGAGCTCCGTGGCCATCGTCCTCTACGCGCGCGCGGCTCAGCGATGGGAAGCCGCCAAATCCTAGGGCAGCCTTGTCTATTGGGACGATCGTCCCAACATATGTGGAGCATGAATCCCTACCTCCTTTTGGCCATCGCCATCGTCGCGGAGGTCACCGCCACATCGGCGTTGAAGGCTTCCGAGAACTTCGCGAAGCTGCTGCCGTCGGTGGTCGTGGTGATCGGCTACGTGGTGGCGTTCAGCGCGCTCGGGCGCCTGTTGAAGGATGGATTTCCAATTGCCGTCGCCTACGCGATTTGGTGCGCCGCCGGCATCGCCGGGGTGGCCCTCATTGGTGCGGTGTTCCTGAAGGAGCCGCTCAACCTGACCATGATCGGCGGGCTGGCCCTGGTCATCGGTGGCGTGGTGTTGCTCGAACTGGGGCGCGCACACGCATGACCATGGTCGACGGGCGCAAGGTCCGCGGGGATCGAAGGCGGGAAGCGCTCATCCACGCCACCTTGCGGTTGGTCGAGCGCGACGGAGTGGCGGGCATCACGCACAGGCGCGTGGCCAACGAGGCCGGGGTGCCCACCGCATCGACGACGTACCATTTCGAAAGCTTGGACGATCTGCTCGTCGCCACGCTCACCTGGTGCGCGGACGAGTTCGCGGTCACCGTCGGAGACCGGATCGCGCGGGCCCGTGGCGACGAGCGCAAAGAGATCCGCGAATTGGCCGAGATGATCGCGGACGCTCTCGGGCCGCGTCGCGGGCGATTGATGGCCGAGTACGAGCTTTACTTGCTGGCGGCACGCCGGCCGGCACTTCGTCCTGCAGCGCGTCGATGGGCCAACATCTTGACCCGGCTCCTGCACCACGGCGACGAGATGACGTTCCGCGCCTTTCTCGCAGGACTCGAGGGCCTGCTCATGCAGGGACTGATTCGTGATACGCCGCTCTCGGTCGAGGAGCTCGAGCCGCTCGTCGCATCGCTGATGCGATCCACCCGGGCCTAGTCACGAGCGGGCACGAACGGGCACCGGGCCGCGGAACGGAAGCTTCCGCGCGATGGAAAGGACGATTCCTCGCGACCCACGCGACCGCGTTGTTTTGCGCTGCGCGAGCGTGGCCTGCCGCTTGCCCTAAGCGGCCAACATGCCCCATGCAAAGCTGACGGCCCTCGTCTTTCTGGGACTCTTCACCACCGTTGGATTGGCGTGCACGAAGTCGACCGAGACGCCGTCGGCCGATGCCGTCGAGATGGAGGCGTCGAGCCAAACGCGATCCGAGCTTGGCGTCGAGAGGTGGGGCATGCGGCTCGGCGAAGGTCGATTCACCGTCGTGCGGGGCTACGATGCGACGAACACCGCCATCGTCGAATTCGACTACACGACCGCGCGCGGCGCGAAGCACACGTTCGAGGCGCGGTTGCGCCATAAAGACGACGTCGCCCGCATGGAGCTCGCCACCGCCGGGACGTCCGCTCCGCTCGACGTGCTGGAAAACACGTTTCCAGCGAATCCGCAGGCACGCCGCGTTC
Source organism: Sorangiineae bacterium MSr12523 (assembly GCA_037157775.1). Classification (NCBI taxonomy): domain Bacteria; kingdom Pseudomonadati; phylum Myxococcota; class Myxococcia; order Myxococcales; family Pendulisporaceae; genus Pendulispora; species Pendulispora brunnea. The sequence goes on along the minus strand of CP089982.1, from coordinate 12,056,526 downwards.
TCGATCGCATCGTTGCGGATCTCGGCTCGCAAAAGCCGCGCGCTACGAAGCCACTCGCGTTCCACGAGCGACTGCGGCTCCAAGGATTGACCGACAGCGACGGCGGCGGCCTCGTCGAAGGGCCAACGAATTTGCTGCCAGGTTGCGCCGGCGCCATCGTCGACTCGGCCAACGCGGGGGCTTCGACGGCGTCGAAGTGCGCCGACTCGAACGGGGGCGACTGCAACAGCGCCGGCGTCGGACGCGCCGTGCAGGCGCAGGACACCTCTGGAACCCAATGCAACGAGGCGTCAAAAGCCGACCGCTTCCCCGTCGCGGGCCCGCACAACCTCGGCTACGACGCCAATTGGGCCACGTGGAGCTGCGATGGGTCGAACTCCAACTCGGACTTTCACACGGGCGCCGGCGACGCCAACCACCAGAATGGGCATTTGGGCAACGACATCTTCGCCGCCGTCGGAACGAAGCTCGTCGCCATGACGGATGCCACGGTCGTCGAAACCACGACGGAGAATCCCTCGCACGATCCGAGTGCCTCCCCCATCGGCGGCAACTCGATCACCCTCAAGGACAAGGACGGCTGGAGCTACTACTACGCCCACATGGACTCGCCGACGACGCTCGCGAAAGGCCAAACCGTGATGGCAGGCCAGGAGATCGGCGCCCTCGGCAAGAGCGGCCAAGCACGGGGAACCGAGGCGCACCTGCACTTCTCGATTTATCCGAACGACGACTACGACCAGGGCATCGACCCCTACGAACGGCTCGCCAAGGTCGAAAAGGATGCCTGCCAGTAGGTCGCGAACGGCACCCGCCACGGCTGTTGCGCGCCGCAGCGATGTGGCTTAAGTGAAGCGTGTTGGACGAGCAGCGCGATGTGACGTGGATGCAAGCGGCCCTGGCCGAGGCGGACGCCGCGGCGGCGCGCCTCGAGGTGCCCGTCGGTTGCATCCTCGTCGGGGCCGATGGCGTCGAAATCGCACGTGGCTACAACTTGCGCGAGACATGGCTCGACGCCACGGCGCACGCGGAAATGGTCGCCCTTCGTGCGGCCGCGGCCAAAGCACCGAGCTGGCGGCTCGACGGCGTCACGGCCTACGTCACGTTGGAGCCTTGCATCATGTGCGCGGGCGCCTTCGTGCACGCCCGCATCACGCGCGTGGTCTATGGCTGCGACGATCCCAAGGGCGGCGCGCTCCATTCGCTGTACAACATTGCGCAGGACACCCGGTTGAACCACCGTTACGAGGTCACGCGCGGCGTCCTCGCAGAGGAGTGCGCGTCGCGCCTGCGCGCTTTTTTCGCCGCGCTGCGGGCGCAGGGGAAGAAGTAGTCCCTATTTCTGAATCGATTGCTCGAACAGCCGCGACCCGATGACCGGAGAGCGCGGCGGCGGGCGCGGCTGCTCTGGCTTGTGGAACATCACCGTCTCGGAGAGACCATAGTCGAGTTCCCCGCGCGAAATCGTTCCGCGCTTGAACGCCGTCTCCATCAAGGAGCGAATCGTCCGTGTCCACGACTCGGAGAGCTCCCCGCGCTCGTACGTCTTATGGTACGCGAGCGGACGCGGCAAAAGCGAGGAGAGGAAGAACGCCTCGGGAAGATGAATCTCGTCCGCCTTGCGGCCAAAGTAGTGCTCTGCCGCATGGCCGATGCCGTACACATCGGGCCCGAACTCCACCACGTTCAAGTAGAGCTCCATGATCTCCTGCTTGGAGAAATTCTGCTCGAGGTAGCTCGCCAGGATGACCTCCTCGAACTTGCGCGACAGCGTCTTCTCTCGCGACAAAAAGAGGTTCTTCGCGAGCTGCATCGTGATGGTGCTCGCCCCGCGCACGAACCGGCGGGCCTTTAGGTTGGCAATGAGCGATTCACGGATGGCGCGATGGTTGAAGCCATGGTGGCGAAAGAAGGCGCCATCCTCGGTGGTCAGCACGGCCACCTGCATGAAGGGGCTGATGGCTCCGAGATCCGTCCACGCTTCGGTACCCGGTCCCGTCTCCTCCTGCCCCACCGTTCCATCGGGGTGATACACCTGGTGCAAGAACGGCTTGGTGAAGCGCCCGTGGTCGATCTCCTGCGGCACCACGGTGAGCTTGCATAGGTTGTCGAAGTCGTACTCGAGCATCAAGTCGTCGAGCTTGCGCGAATCGAACTGCAGCTGCCCTTTTCCGCCGAAGGTGCCCTTCATCGCTGCGCCGCTCAAGGTCGGCAAGAGCGCGCTGGGGATGCTCTCGAACAGCGCCTGACACTGCGCCTGCGGCACGGCAAAGGACAGCGATCCCAGCGCATGGCTCCCCGTCTGCTCCAAGGTGCCGCGCACCGCCACGCGCAGCGCCCCCAGCGTGGCCTGCGCGTCGTCGATGCGCAGAAGCCCCTTGTCGTTGAGTACCCCCTTGGCCCGCGCCGAGATGGCCAGCCCCCGCACCACATCGTCGGCGAGCTTCGGGTTGGAGATGGAGAGATCCTTCGCCCCCACGTCCAGGTCGAAGGCCAAAGCGTCGCCCGCGTCGGCGAGCACGAGGCTCCCCTTCCCGGACAAGGTGCCGCGCCCCACGTCGGTGAGACCGCCCGCGCCCTCCTTCACCCCGAGCGGTGCCAGCGCGACCGGCCCACCGGCCAGCGAAAGCTCCATGTCGCCGCGCTCGAGCGGGAGCTCCCCGCGAAGCGACAGCGGCGTCCCCGAGGGGGAACCGGTCGCGCGGTTCGTGGAGAACTCCACCAGGAGCCGGTCACCGCGTCGGGCAATCGACACCGGCCCCGGCCCCACCGTGAGCCGATCGGCATCACGACCCCATCGGAACGACAAGCCGTCCACGCGCAGAGAAGCCTCCGGCTCCCAATGCTTGGCGAGCCCCTTGGCCAAAAGCCCGAGGCGCGCCCGCATCGCGTGCAGATCCGGCAGCGACAACAGCGGGGTTGCATCCTGTGCAGGCTCCGGCACGGCCGCCGGTGGCGGCGTCCCTTTCGCACGCGCACTCGCGGAACGCCGCGAACGTGGCGATGGATCTTCCCGCTGCGCCGGCGCAGGCACGGGTTCCGCCGGTGCCGCGGCGGGCTTGGGCGTCGCCTCCATGGGCGCACGCGCGACGAGATCCACCGCGACCCGCGCCGCCTGCGCCTCCGCGAGCGCCCCCTCCTTGGAAAACCGTGCACCCGCCTCGCCGAGCTCGAGGCTCCACGCATCGTGCCTCACGCGAAGCTCCGGCACCGTGACGCGGGTCCCGTCTTCACCGCGCGCAAAAGAGATCCCCGAGCCTTCGAGCGCGTCCACCCCGCCATTCCACGCGAGTGAAATCGCGTCCGCCGTCACCTCGAGCGGCCGTTTGCCGCTAGGCGTACCGCCACTGCGCGACGGATGGCGCGAACGCCACGCGTCGATCTCCTTCTCGAGATCGTCCAGCGCACCGTCTGCCTCGACGTGCCCGCCGACGATCGCGACCTTCCGCGGTCGCATCCACATGTCGAGCGAGATCTCCACCTGGGACAACGACAGCTTCGCCCCGCGCACCCCCTCCGGCCGGACGTCCACATCGGACAATTTCAGGGCGAACCAACCCGGGCGGATGCTCCCGACGCCCACCTCGAGCCCGCGCTTTTCGGCCACGGCCTTCACGCGTCCCCGCATCAACGGGGGAAACGACAGCACGGCGATCAAGCCCACGCCGGCCACACTCAACAGCACCCAGCGAACGACCCACGTAGGAACCGAGCGCAGCGCATCTCGAAGTCGACGCAACACCTACCGAGATTAACGCGAGTTGCCGCGAAATCGATCGATGGAGAAATGCTTGAGCACGCAAGGAAAGCACAGCCGCTTACGAGCGCGACTTTCGCGGCGTTCCAAACGCCCAAAATGCCGATGAACAAAGGTCCAAAGACAAAAAAAGAAAGGCCCGAGTCGTAATCGACTCGAGCCTTCGTAAGATAATCCCGGCGGCGTCCTACTCTCCCACACGGCTTCCCGTGCAGTACCATCGGCTCCGAAGAGCTTAACTTCCGAGTTCGGGATGGGATCGGGTGTGGCCTCTTCGAGATCACCACCGGAAACTGTGGGTGTCCACGTTTCCGAGCGTTGTTGGTGCTCAGTGAAAAGATCGTCTTTTCTCAAACGGGCGCTAGGCGAAACAAGCTTCGCAAACCCAATCCTGGGCGCGAACTCAATTGTTGCCTTAGAGACATGGTTAAGCCGCACGACCTATTAGTACTGGTCGACTCCGCCACTTACGTGACTTCCATCCCCAGCCTATCAACCTTGTAGTCTACAAGGGGTCTTTAGAGGCTTGCGCCTGGGATACCTTGTCTTGAGGCCGGCTTCCCGCTTAGATGCTTTCAGCGGTTATCCGTTCCGCACATAGCTACCCAGCTGTGCCACTGGCGTGACAACTGGCTCACTAGAGGTGCGTCCAACCAGGTCCTCTCGTACTATGGTCAGCTCCTCTCAAGTATCCTTCGCCCACGGCAGATAGGGACCAAACTGTCTCACGACGTTTTAAACCCAGCTCGCGTACCGCTTTAATCGGCGAACAGCCGAACCCTTGGGACCTGCTCCAGCCCCAGGATGCGATGGGCCGACATCGAGGTGCCAAACCACTCCGCCGATGTGAACTCTCAGGAGTGATCAGCCTGTTATCCCCAGAGTACCTTTTATCCGATAAGCGATGGCCCTTCCATTCGGGACCACCGGATCACTAACGCCTGCTTTCGCACCTGCTCGACCTGTCGGTCTCGCAGTTAAGCTCCCTTGTGCGTTTGCACTCTACGCCTGGTTTCCAATCAGGCTGAGGGAACCTTCGCACGCCTCCGTTACGATTTAGGAGGCGACCGCCCCAGTCAAACTGCCCGCCAGGCAGTGTCCCCCGCCCAGGTTATGGGCGCAGGTTAGAATCCCAGAACATCCAGGGTGGTATTTCAACGGTGACTCCATCGAACCCAGAGGCCCGACTTCAAAGTCTCCCACCTATCCTACGCAGAATGTCCCGAAACTCACTGCCAAGTTGCAGTAAAGGTTCATGGGGTCTTTCCGTCTTGCCGCGGGTAGAGGGTATCTTCACCCCCAATACAATTTCGCTGAGTCCCTGGTCGAGACAGCGCGGATGTTGTTATGCCATTCGTGCAGGTCGGAACTTACCCGACAAGGAATTTCGCTACCTTAGGACCGTTATAGTTACGGCCGCCGTTTACTGGGGCTTCGGTTCAATGCTTCGCTTGCGCTGACATGTCCCCTTAACCTTCCAGCACCGGGCAGGCATCAGACCCTATACGTCGTCTTACGACTTTGCAGAGTCCTGTGTTTTTAGTAAACAGTCACAACCGCCGTTTCTCTGCAACCCTCCGACGCTCGAAACGCGAAGTTTCTCACGAAAAAGGGCACACCTTCTCCCGAAGTTACGGTGTCAATTTGCCGAGTTCCTTAACCAGGGTTCTCTCACGCGCCTTGGAATACTCTTCCCGCCCACCTGAGTCGGTTTGCAGTACGGTTACCGAAGGGGCTCTGTACGCAGATTTTCTTGGAAGTGTGGAATCACCAAGTTTCGAAGCCGAAGCTTCGCCTCATCACCTCTCGGGCTAATGTCTCACTGTTTGTCCCTCTTGGGTCCTGGTGAGACACCCTACGGGCTTGAACACGGCAAACCAACGCCGCGCTTGGCCTATCCTACTCCGTCCCTGCTTACTTCAACGCCTTCCTCGGTAGCACAGGAATATTAACCTGTTGTCCATCACCTACGCCTCTCGGCCTCGGCTTAGGTACCGGCTAACCCATGGGAGGATTATCCTTCCCCAGGAAACCTTGGGCTTACGGCGAGCAGATTTCTCATCTGCTTTATCGCTACTCATGCCTGCATAAGCTCTTCTCAGGTCCGATACCGGTCCTCACGGTCCGGCGTGTATCTACCTGAGAATACTCCTCTACCGCTTATTTCTAAGCCCGTAGCTTCGGTGCTGACCTTTAGCCCCGTTATATTTTCGGCGCGGACTCGCTTGACCAGTGAGCTATTACGCTTTCTTTAAAGGATGGCTGCTTCTAAGCCAACCTCCTGGTTGTCAATGCGCTTCCACATCCTTTGACACTTAGGTCAGACTTTGGGACCTTAGCTGACGATCTGGGCTCTTTCCCTCTCGACAATGCAACTTATCTCGCACTGTCTGACTCCCGGATACTACTCAACGGCATTCAGAGTTTGATTGGGTTTGGTAATCTGGTAGGACCCCTAGCCCATTCAGCGCTTTACCTCCGTCGGTATTCGTCCGAGGCTATACCTCAATATATTTCGAGGAGAACCAGCTATCTCCCAGCTTGATTAGCCTTTCACTCCTATCCTCAGTTCATCGCCCATATTTTCAACTATGGTGCGTTCGGTCCTCCAGACGGTGTTACCCAATCCTTCAACCTGACCAAGGATAGATCGCTAAGGTTTCGGGTCTACGCCACGCGACTTGACGCCCTGTTAGGACTCGCTTTCGCTCCGGCTTCACCTATCGGCTTAACCTTGCCACGTAACGTAACTCGCAGGCCCATTATGCA